>OZ244137.1:0-1892740 GCA_965216075.1 Candidatus Nitrosopumilus sp.
ACATCGGCGTACCAGCCGTCCGGTTCATAGTGGGCAAACTGAACCATCTCCAGGGTATTGTTATTCTTGAACCCGATGAAATGGTTGTCTTTCCCGTGCCCCAGCAATTCAATCTCAGACTTTGCCTTGGGAAAATCAATCGACTCGCCCTTCACGCTCGTGTCCCCGTCCTGCTTGAAGTATGCGATGGCATGTTCTGATATTCTCTGTTCCTGTCCGGCGGTGCCCACCTGTTTGGACTTTTCGAACCAGTCGTGCCGTGCGAGGATCTTGCTTTGCGATTTTTGTGGGGCTTGCTTCATGCGGTAAGCTGCCCCTTTCGTGGGACGGGACCGTCGGGTATTTTTTCCATGTTCAAGTATGGTATCATAGACGAACATGGGTGGCATGCCAATGTAGATTGAGCGCCTGTCTGAAACGCGCGTATTTTTTAAATCCCTAATTCTTCTCGTTATGTCGTATTCCCTGTAAGCAGCGCTGTCCGGAATCCTGTCCAACAGGCTCCAACAGCCATTCTTGGTCACCACGCATGACGCGTAATCGACAAAATGCATTCGTTCCGACAGCGGCGCAGTCACGATTGACTTGGACATGTCCGGTGTGATGCCTGCCGAGTAGTCTCTTTCCGACCGCGGCGCGGTTTTTATCTTGGCATCGATCTCGCCCATGATGAATGGCTCGCCGTACAGCCTGACCATCCTTCTGGTGCGTCCAAAGACAGACATCAAGTGTATTCTGCCTTCCGAGAGAAATCTGAGGCCCCCGTGGTCTATTATTCCCCTTGTTAGGGCGTTGCGGATCCTTGGAACCATCTGTCCTGCCGTATACCTGCGTTCTTGGGAGTTGTCAACAAATACCCGTTCTCCATCTTGCGGCGCGCTGTTCTTGGGCGGGTGCGTCCAGCATACGTACATGCATCCCTTGTCGGGTCCGTCGCCGGTCACCACGACGTTGCCACCCTTATCCTGGCCTATCGCGCACGATTTTTTACTCTTTATGGCCATCTCGCGTATCTCATCAATCAAGCCTCGGAGCCTTTCATCTTCCCATGTTTCATCCACCTTGCCGTACGACTTCATGGGGGTAGTCTCTGTCCGTCTGTATTTAGGGGTTTGACCGCGATGGTTTATTACCGGCCACACCAAGTACGTGCATTGGCCCCAGAATGCCCTGAATGCGGGAGCAGCAAGGTAGTGAGGATAACCTACGGCTATTTAGAATTGAGTGAGGACCTGAAGAAGGAACTGGATGCCGGCAAGACGCGCCTTGGAGGGTGCTGCGTTTCAGAAGATTCCCATATCTGGGAGTGCAGATCCTGCTACCACGAGTGGGGAAAGCTGGAAATTTAGGCAAATCGTTGACATGTTCCGCTCCTTCAGCCCACTCTTGAAATTACATGCAATAATGTACATGTAGATAGTAGTCGCCCAACAGTCGTGATGTAAAAGTTCCATTTTATTCAGACGCCCTGTGTATTCATTAATATTTTTCTTTTCTCGCACCATTTTAAGTTTTCAAGAATTTTTAAATCCAATTCCAATTCTTCACAGGAATCATACATTCCCCACTTTGCAACATCCAATGCCACATGGGACGGTTCGACGCATGCTCCTATTTTTATTAGTTTTTGTATCGCTAAAATCTTACTCAATAGGTATAATTTGCCACATCATTCTCACTTTTTTAAGTTGGGGACCAAGGTTCAGCAAACTAAATTTCCAAGAACTTATAACCGCAAGCCCGACAGAAGCAGCAGAATTGGTGGCAAAAGAAGCCAGACTGCTTGCTCGGATCCGAGCCAGCCCAAGGTAGGATGAACGATTATGCGAATTTCGGCAGAGCAGCAAGACATCATCAGTGCACGAAAGGATACAGTCGTGATCGCGAATCCAGGAACTGGAAAGACCACGACGTTGTCGCTAAAAGTAATCAAGCTGCTTGACGAGGGAACAAATCCCGAGGACATCCTCTGCATCACATTCACTGAAAAAGCCAAAAAAGAGATGTTTGGCGCAATTTACAAAATGGGCAAGGAGAGGTCCTTCCCGGATGCAGACATTATGAAGATAAACATCCATACATTTCATAGTTTTGCATACAACTACCTACGCGACCATGGCGAGATCTCGGGAGACATCCTAGGAAACAACTTTTTGAGATTTTTAATCCTGAACAATTTCGAGCAGAACAAAGCACTGAATTACGAAAAGGAGTACATAATTTCGGAGATCATGCCGCAGACCGAGAATGCGATAAGATACATCAAGAATTTTGGAATTACGCCGGACAAAATAGACATCAAAAAAACCGAAAAACTGTTGAAGGCGAATTTTGACGAAGGATCATCTAGGTATACCGTTGAAGAGATAGAGGCGTTCTTGAAATACTTCGTCGGGGCATACCAAGAATATGAAAGATCAAAGTTCGAAAAAATCGACTATTCGGACATGCTTTTGATATTTCTGGAAAGATTTCACGGAACCCAGTTTGAACATGTGTTAGTCGACGAAATGCAGGACATGAACGAGATCGAGGCCAAAATTGCAAAAACGGTCGCAAAGAACCTGTTCTTGGTCGGGGATGCAAAACAGGCCATATTCGGATTTCAGGGCGGTTCCGTCAAGAACTTTAGTAAATTCAGGGAGACGTGTGATACAAAGATGCTGCTAAAAAACTGGCGAAGTACCCAACAAATTTTGAATTATGCAAGGGAGTACTTCCTTGGGAAGACCAAGGACAGGAAGCAGTTCCAAAAAGAGCTGGATTCCTTTGGATCCGATCTGATTGGAGAAATTCCCAAAGTCATATCTACTAATGCCCACATCGCGAAAGCCTTGGAAGTGATTGAAGGAAATAAGGACAAGACGGTGGGGATCATCACAAGAACAAACAGGCAGATAATCGAAATCTCAAAAATCCTAGATGCAAGCGGCATAAAATACTCGTCTACGTCATCCCAGGCAACAACACAACAGGCAAGAAAGGAAATTCAAAGATACCTCAAAGGACTGCTCTCCGACAGAATGGAGGACAAGATAGCGGGCACCTTTACCGCCTTTTCCAGATATACCCTCAAAGAAGCGTTTGGGTTTTCCCAGGCATTCAAGGCAAAAAAACATGAGGAACTCGGCAGGATCAAGCTGGAAGGGGCCGAACTAGAAAGACAAGACCTTGACAGAATATTTGCCAGCACCATACTGCCAGTATGCGTATCCAAGGGTGCCGAATGGTTTGCGACCGCGGTGTCAGTCAAGCAGGAGGTTGACGAGTATCTGACATTTGAAACTCCAACGTTCGATGGATTCTTTGATTTCATTGCCATCGGAGAAGAGTCACACGTGGAGCGTCGCAGCGACACGAGAGTGACCCTGACTACGGTTCACAAGGCAAAGGGGAGGGAGTTTGACGTGGTGGCATACATTCCCGCAACGCCAAAAAGGCAGGTCAGATTTATTGACACCATCGTAGAATCAATCCTCTTGTCATTCGGGATTGACGTGGAAGACGAGGTAGAGGAGGAGTCACTAAGGGTGGACTTTGTCGCGTTTACCCGGGCAAAAGAAAAACTGATAGTGATTGCAGACGACAGGGCTGCGGACAAATACCACATTGAATCCCTTTCATGCATAGAAGTTGACGATTCAGAAGATAAGCCGGTCGCAGCAACGCGTCCCAATAGCGGACTGTCCGAGGCATACTCGCTGTTTGTTGCAGGCAGGCTTTCGGATTCGGAGAAACTGTTGAAGCATGAAGAGGGCTGGCTGAAACAGCACATAGAGGATTACTTTAGAAATGTCGACCATTTCTCGTATTCGAGCATAACGACGGATCCGTACGACTTCCTGACTAGGAACATAGTCGGCATCCCGCACCGCTCTGCCGGGGCAGAACTGGGCAATCTTGTCCACGCGGCGATGCAAAAACTTTTGACGGATCAGGCAAGAATCGAGGACTATGAAGGGGAGATAAGAAAGGCGGCACAGCACGCACTGGATGCGATTAACGAACTGAGAGAAGAATTTCCTGGACTGAGGATGGATTCGACCGAAAAATACCAGAAAATCCTTCTAAGCTCGATGACGGACTATCCGGAAGATGATGTCACGGAGTTTACTGGAAAAATGGATGCAATCTTCAAGCATGACAAAGGATACCTCATAGTGGATTACAAGACGGACAAAAACTCTAGTAATGCCTCGAAGCACAAGAGGCAGCTTGTAGTGTATAGGAGGATGCTTTCGATTGCAGAGAAAATTCCTGAGGCTCAAATCAGCGTACGCGTGATCTTCGTGGCGCTGCGAGGGGGGATCAACACGGGCAAGTTTGGTCGGGAGACGGCCAAGGAAACCAGAGGAGCCGGGAACCCTTATCGAACATTTGAACGACACCTGCAGAGGGTTCTGGAATGGAAAAAAGACCCTGACAAATTCATTGGCGAATTGCTTGAGAAAAAAAATGAAGATGAGCTGTACCATGTAATCAGTGAAAAGCTAACAAGGTCCTAGTTTTACAATCTGTTTCTTGGCATCAATATCTCAAATCATAAATTCGTGGATTAATTTGAATTTTTTTGTTTGCATATTTGAATAATTCCAAGTTGAACCTTGCCGTTCAATAATACGTTGGGATGATTTGATACATGTCCAAAAAAGTCTGGAGTATTCAGAAACGAGCCGCCTGCACCTTCTCTGGCGCCGGCATTCCTCCGCGGCATTTAGGTGTGGCGAACCCTTGGGAAAATGTATGATCTTGACGTTTTTGTTCTTGCGAAGAAATTCCCTCACAAGTCGAACAATGCCGCGGTGATTCAGAAACCTTCGAGGCCTCCTTCGTCGTAACGGCGCAGCCGGTCGCGGACCGTGTGGAGTAGCGTACCAAGATGCTGACAGCCTTACCTACTGACATGTTAAACGCCCGCACCATATGGACGGCAACCACCCTGATTCGAACTTTGTGCCCTCCTCTTTTTTGCATGCCTTTTCAAGTTTTCCAGTTTTATGTCGGCCATGCATCCATGAGATGAGATCCGATCTACCAACTTTTCGATTAACTATTCACAAATTTTTGCGTGCCGCTATATATGCAACCCCATGTTTGAAGATTTTTATTACTAAAAGGTTCTTTCCGGGCATGGCAGTGCATGAGAAAATAAAATATGTAGTATATTTTAACACACACAACAAGCGTGTCACAATACATAAAATTCCAACCCCCCACATATTAAAAATTCATGGTGGTGGGCGCAGTAATGAACAAAGTGGGTATGGCTATTTTGATACTTGGTTTGAAGTTGAATCATTCGCAAATGCGATTAGTCAGTCAAAGAATCTTTCCAAACCCCAGTATTGTAAAAAGTGCAATTTTGTTTAGATTATGTATCCAATAATTTTAATGGTTGCGGGATTATTGTTTGATATATGCTGTGCCTCACTTGTGATAATGCCTGTTTTTAGAAAGTATACCAACGAATCCTTTTCATTTTTATATTTGGATAATTTACTCTCTCATTCGTTAGTAGATGTTAAACGCTCTTTATCAGTTAGATTTTATACGCAATCCAGCATAATTTTCAGTTCTAGGCAACACGCCCAAATTATTACTTGATTTATGAATTAATTTTGCACCAAGGTGCATGGTACTGGATGAATTTTGCAAAGATTTGCGATACGACGTGTGCACCATTCCAGCACCGCAGAGTGCACGGTTTGCCATCAGAACGGGGCACTGCTTGTAGAGGGGACAACCCTGTTCCAGTCAATCGACGTCCCCCACCTGCCGGGTGATGGTGGACCTTTGTCGATCTTGTCTCATAGCAGGTACAGGTTGACCATACCGGTGATCACGTTGAATTCATAGTTGAACAGGCCGTATGTGTCCACGTCGTGCCTAGAAAAATAGAAAATGTTTTCAAAGCATGCTGAATTCGTGCCTAAATTAGAAAATTTGTTCAAACAACGTGAATAGATACAAATATCCTAAACCGGCATTAGAGATCAGCCTTGCATCCCGTAGTGCAAGAACTACCTTACGTACTTCAACATTCTGACAGATACACAATCAACACAATGCTTGATCAATTAACAGTGTCTCGTTCTTATTAAGACCATACATTGCACATACAATATCATCATTTTCTTTTTCTATGGCAATTATCTGCATGTTGAATGTATTTTTATCCGTGTCCAAGACAGTCTGCTTGGTCAGACGCATCAAGCGTATAATATCCCTTACGTTACTAACTATGGTGTCATGGTATTTTCTGTTTTCTTTCGTTATTGGTGGAAATGCAAATGTCATGAGTAACTGTGGTAGAAGTCTATACGCATCACCCCTTATGGATGTGCTTGTGTTTTTTATAAAAAACCAGAACAGATTGGAGTTAAGCACCCCTAGATAAAAATGCGGATCGTTTGCGTTTACTTCATTGTTAAAGTCCACGCTGTGAATATTAGCATTGTGATACAATATTCCTTCCATGTCAATGCCTATCCTGTTGCTTACTAGCATATCCGGAATCATAATCTTGGGTTGTGGATAGAATGGTAGGCTTCGAGCCGCAGAATACCTGTAAAACTCATTGTCTTTTACATCGCCTTTTCTATCCAGTAGTAACTTTTTATGAGATTTCAGATATGTAAATGCTTTGGGATACGTTTCTCTCAGCATCTTTTGTGGAATCAAAACCCACTTACCATCACTGTTTTTGCTGTATGGAAATAACAAAACTTTGAATGTTTCCTGTGGCAGATACTTTTTGACATCTTCGCCGTGTACAAAAGGGCGCAATATGCCGGTTTCGATTTCTACCAATTCGTTACTTGCCTTTGAGTATGCACTTGTGATACCACCGTTCTGGACTGCCTGATTTAGCACAAATACCATATCGTTACCAGTTGATGATCCTTTGAACAGCCTATTCGTTATTTTTTCAAATGTGTGGTTTTGTTTTTTGATCTTATCGATGATTTCTGACGTGTGTTTCATATGAAAGTTCCAATCTGATCTGCCAATTTCGGAGGAACTTACATTTCTAAAGTCCAAACTAGTCAGGTTTCTAAAATTGTCCCCAAGTTCGAATTGCTTGTAACTGGATGTATTATTGTGACGGCCAGAAAGTGTAAGTATGCATGTATAGGTGGTGGGGCCGTCAAATACCTGATTGGTTCCAAAATGTATAATCTCCCTTACGGCTTTCTTTATACTGATATAGTTTCTCAAATTTTCACCAGAGATGCCGGTAAAGAATTTGTGAGGCATGATAAAACTCATCAAGCCGTTTTTAGATAGAAGCTGTCCCAAACCAATCTCCACGAACAGCAAGTATATGTCGTATGTTCTCGTTGGTGTCGAGTAGTTTTTCGCAAAATAGTCTCGTTGTTTCTTATCCATTCTCTGCACTCTGACGTATGGTGGGTTTCCAATTACCACATCAAACCCACCAGAATCAAGTATGTGCCCGAATCCGCCAGTACGCCAATCAAATGGTCGGATTTTCCGGATCTCAGTGCGGTTTAATTTCTGGCGTATGGAATAGTCTATCAGAGTATTTCCGCACAGTACGTTCTTCTCTAGATTGGGCAGTGCCTGTTGCTTAAATAACTTCATCTGCTTGTTGACAATTTCGTTGGATTCGTTCTCAAGCACCTTCAGTAGCAGACTGAGCTTGGTTATCTCTACCGCGTAAAGATCCACATCCAGACCGTAAATGTTGTTAAGTAGAATCCGTTTCCTGATCTCAGTAGTCAGGAACCATTTACCGTCTTTGTGTTTATAAATTTCCTTTGGGTGTTTGTTGCCAATTACCCGGTCAGAGTAGTACTTGAGGTGTCTTTCCAGAAAGGCAGAGTATGCACGCACCAGAAATGTACCCGAACCGCACGCCGGATCGATTACACGTATCTTCTCCATCTGTAACGGAGACTTGCTGCGGATGAGTCTTTCCACCGTATTCCTGACGATATAGTCCACAACAAATTCTGGTGTATAAAATACCCCGCCAGCAATTTTGGTTTCGGGTTTATCCACAACCCTGATTGAGTTTTTGCTGGTAAGGGTGATTGTCTGCCCTAAAAACTCCTCATATACTTGACCAAGTATCTCAACACTTAGAACCGAAAAATCATACGGAGACAGCGGAGGGTATAGGTGCTTTATTATGTAGCGCAACGTAGTATTTTTGATCTTGATCGTCTTTGTTAGATTATCGTTTGTAAAATCGAACAAGCCGCTGTTGTACTTGGCATTGGCTTCATCAAACATATCACACAGTATTACATACGCCTCCAACTTGGCAACCGCCCTTTTTAGGTTCTCATGCGGTTCCATGCCACGATCCTCACATATCCGAAGGAATAAAATCCGGTCCAATACCTTCTGCACACAATAATTAAGCTCATCCGCGTTGAGTTGTTTATTCGATGTAGCGATCTCCCTTGCTAGGACTTCTCTCCATCCTTGGATATCCTTCAGGAACACCTTGTTTACCGGCTCATAGCCCGTGTGACCCACGCCTTTCTTCATGTATTTGTCTATGCTACCATGCAATACAGATTCTTTGGCAAATATATTCCACAATTCATCAAATTTTTCGGCATATTGGTCGTATTTGTAGTACTTTATCCGTCCTATTTGTGAATCTTCTTTTGAATTAGGACGCCTGTTGCAATAGTACACACCGAGCTCTTCAAAATCTGTTAATAAGGAAATCGGTATCTTTTTGTTGAATGCATATTTTTTTAATTGTGATGCATGTTTTGAGTTGTTTTTGATATTCTCAGACGGTTTTTTTGCTTCTGCGAAGAACTGAACTGCCCCTCCAACCTTGAATGCATAGTCTGGCTTCTTCGTTCGTTTGTCTTCCACAACCAAACTGTACTCTTTTTCCACATCCTTGAATTCATCCATGACACCGGCCTCGTTAGTAACATCCCATCCAAAACATTCAAAGAATTTGTCTATGAATTCATTTCGTACAGATGCTTCATCATATGTAGAATTTTTGTACCTGTCTATGCCATTTGAGAAACGTGCAACGAGCTCCTTTACCCTAACCAATCCCTTGTTGTAATCATAGACCATGACTGTGATTTACTTTGTTCATAATTATCTTTATGCATTCCCAATAGTGTCGGAATCTAAAATGTGCAAGATTTCCACTACCATGTTCCCACTGCATAGAAGTTGCTTCCTTTATTCATTACCTAAATTGACAGGGATATGTGAGTGTCGGAGTAGCAAAATATGGATTTCATACTACTGGTTGTATCCCAACTGCGCTTATCCGAGCCAGCAGATATTCTCTTACATTCTACCATTGCCATGCACGCGCCGTCATTGCATCGGCTACAAGAAATTGAATCGCATTCCGTGTCGGTGCTCGTCCTTGTACGTCCCTTGTATGATGCCATGCAAAGAGTAATCCGGAAACGGTGCAAGGGACATTATGACGCGGCGTTGTCTTTGATCTTGTCCAGCGTAGTACGGTGCAGCATGTTGCCGTCCATCTAATCCAGACCTTTTGCCTCTCCCCATTCGTGGTCGCAGGACTGGCATTGCCAACTGTGCGGATCCGGAGGAATGCAGCACCCGCCCAAGACCACCTTGCCTGAGTCCACGTCCTTCTCCCAGTCGGAACTCGGATACCCGTAAACTATCTCGGCCACCTTGGCGCTTCCACACTCTGGACATTTCTGGAGCATCTGATACGTGTTCGGCGCGGCAGGATAATAAAGACTCTACCGCGGATCAGCCCCAAATCCGGACAGGACCCAAGCCAAACGCGCTTGACGGAATGGTATTCCGTTTCAATCCCTTCATGTTTAAGAACACCGGGATGCAAGCATACCTGATGAACGTGATTGCTTCGGATCCGGCCGCCGAAACTATAAAAGAATCCGTGAAAAACCAAGGTAAGTTAAGACGTTACCCTTGACACCACACCTCTCGAATAACTGATCTCAAAGATCCTGTCCTCCAGATAGGGCCTAAGCCGGGGTTTTTCCATGCCATCCCCGACAGTTAGTCCATATTAAAACCAAATCTCGGAAATCTGGAATGTCCCATGTCCCCATTCATTTCCATACTAACGTGCATCCATGTTAATCCTACCTGCGGGCCTGACTGCGTTCTGCGTCTGACCTGCCGTTTTATAGTGACGAGCAAAAGTTTCTGCGCTCGGACTAGCCGGCCACGACAAACTGGGCTCTTTTGGGCGTTCTGTCAGGCCTGACAACGTCTGCATTGTCGGGTTCAAGCCGACCTGTCGGTAAATTCCGTTTGGAATTTACCGCTCCGTGGCCCTCTCGCCTTTCGACGGCATCACTGTCCGTAATGACAGTCCCACCTTGGTGGACTCGGCCGCCGGCCTCCGCGTGGAGGCAGATTAGTTTTATGTTGGATGCACCGTTCTTGTCGGCATGGTGGTACCAGCCGCACATGATGCAGTCATAGTCATCATAGTTCCGCGACTCCCTGCATGCAAAGTAGCACCTGGGACACCGCAGGCTGGTGTTGCGCGGATCCACCGGGCGTACAATTCCGCCGCGCTCCTCCATCTTTTGAATGGTCTTGGCCCTCAGCGCGCCGGGCCTGGAGTATGCCATGGTGCGGTTCATGCCCTTTTTTCTGTTTCCGCCCTTCGCCCTCATTGCGGCAAAGTTCAGGCGCCTGGGATCCTCAATTGCCAGGCATGCAAGGCCGGCCGTGATGGAGCGGGCAATCCTCCACTCGTCATTCTCCTGCTTGTTGGATATGCGCTTAGACTCCCGGGACAAAACTCGCTTTGCCTTCTTGTGGTTTCTGGAGCCTTTCACGTACCTTGACAGTTCCTTTCTCAAATGGTCTGTCTTGTCACCTTTCTGCCTCGCGCACCCGCCTGAGTGCCTGTAAAGTCGCTCATTCCCATGTTCGTCGGATGTGGCGGCCGGTATGGCTCCGCCATAGTCTATCCCTGCCGTCTTGCCAGCCACGGGCTCGGGATCCGGAACATTCACCTGCACCAGTAGCAGGAACTTCCTGTCGCCATCCTTGGTACGGCCGGTGAATTTTTTAGTCACGTCTTTTAGTTGGAATGACACGAGCCTGCCTTCCGGCATCTCAGTTTTCACGCGGACCACGCCTAACTTGGTGAGCTGGATGGAACCATCCCCTTTCATTTTCGGCTCTCTCCTGCAGGAAAGCGTCTTGAGCCTTTCTGATTTGTCGTTGCGTCGCATGAGGCTGGACGGTTCGGTCCACCTGTTGTGCTTGTACCGGCTTCTTTTGCCCTGCCGTATCTCGTTCTTGTGCCTCATGCGTCGTGCATGTTTGCGCTTGTTGGATTTCCAGAACGCAGTCACCGCCCTTCTGGCCTGCAAGGCTGCCTGCCCGTGCATCGCCGTCGCTCCTTTCAGGCCAAATTCCCGCCTCCAACCTGGTATCAAGTTTATCATGTCGTATGCGCTGGTTTTGGGGTGCGCCATTTTTACCATGATTGCCATGTCATAGACATCATCGCATTCCCGCGCGTATCCGGCTATCTTCTGGGACAGTTTTCTTGACTGGCGTATCTTTACCTGATGGGTGCGAAACATGCAATTGCATGGATTCGATTTTATTTAAGCCTCAAAAGTGCATTTACTTTGGCGTGTCACTATAGGTGCGCTTGGATGCACAAATCCCGATTCCATGCGGCACACTCGCCTGACTGCGCATGCCATGGTGGGCAAACACAAAATAGCGCACCGTCCCATGGCATTTCATGGGACTGAACCTGAAGGATCTGGTAGAGCGCGAGAAGACGAACCTTGAGTCGTTCTCCTCCCGCGTGGTAGCAATCGATGCGTACAACGCCATCTACCAGTTCCTTGCAAGCATCCGAGGCCCTGACGGGCAGCAGCTGTCCGACTCCGAAGGGAGGGTGACAAGCCACCTGAGCGGGCTGCTCTACAGGAACGTCAACTTCCTGTCCCTTGGCATAAGGCCAGTCTATGTCTTTGACGGCAAGCCGCCGTCGCTCAAGTCTGCAGAGATCGAGCGGAGGAAGCAGATCAAGAAGGACGCCACTGTCAAGTACGAGCGGGCGATAATGGAGGGAAATATGGAGGACGCAAGAAAGTACGCACAGCAGACCACTGCCATGAAGGACGGGATGGTCCGGGATTCAAAGCACATATTGGGTTTGTTTGGAATTCCATGCATCGAGGCTGCATCCGAGGGAGAGGCGACTGCCGCGCACCTGACAAACACCGGCCAGGCGTACGCGTCTGCAAGCCAAGACTTTGATTCCATACTGTGCGGTGCCAAAAGGCTGGTCAGGAACTTTACAAACAGCGGGAGGAGAAAAATCCCCGGCAGGAACACCTACATCGAGGTGGTCCCGGAGGTCATCGAGACGCAGAAGACGCTGGACGCGCTGGGCCTGACCCGGGAACAGCTGGTGGACATAGGCATACTGATCGGGACGGACTTTAACCCAAAGGGGTTTGACCGCATAGGGCCAAAGACGGCGCTAAAACTGGTAAGGCAGCACTCAAGGCTGGAGGACATTCCGCAGATCCAAGACCAGCTGGGCGAGATCGACTTTGAACAGATACGGGAGATCTTCCTGACACCCCGTGTGACTGCCGTAGACGAGATAACGTTTGGCCAGGTCGACTATGACGGCATAACCGAATACCTGTCCGAGAGGAGCTTCTCCGGCGACAGGATACGCTCTACGCTGAACCGGCTGCGCAAGTCCGTTGAGAAGAGGAGCCAGAACTTGGACCAGTGGTTTTGAACGACACCATGCCTGAGGCATGCCTGAAGCGGGCCTCCTTTGCATGGAGGATTAGGCGATCAATTGCAATCGTCCATATTTAAATAATCATGACTTCCTGTGTAGTTTATGGTCACTGCGTATGTAATGCTCAACTGTGATTTGGGCGCCGAGGCGGATGTCATCGAGGAACTGCAGGGCATAGAACAGACCGTAGATGTCTTTGAGACCATCGGGACGCATGACGTGATGGTAAAGATTCAGGCAGAGAATTTTGAAAAGATCAGGGAGGTCATATCGTGGAACATCCAGACGATAAAAAAGATACGCTCCACTGTCACTCTGATAAAAAAAGAAAATACTTAGGACTGCATGTCCTCGATGCTGCACATTTTGTATTGCCGCCATGGCGGATGGTTCATGCCAATAACGACACGCTTGCTAACCGGCCTGTTTGCCCCATTAGCCACAATCCGTGCAGATAATTTGTCCATCGTTGCATGTGTTATAGTATCCCAGATTGCAAGGCAGCTTTCCGGGAATGCGCAGAACGTGTGGCGACCCAATCGTATGAAACTTGGCCTGTAGTCTCCGGGTATATCTTGGAGTCACGCCCACCTCTGCTGCCACCGATATGATTCTGCCTTTATCGATATGTGCAGTTGCCGTATCACTTGTGCAGTTGCCCACCTTCATGTGTGAATGATCAGTGGTGCATAAGAATATTTCATAAACGGCTCCGACGAAGCGATATTTCACCTGCTATACCGACGCGCTGTCGGGAGAATTTGACATCTACATGTGACCTGTGATTTTGGGAGCTCCGGTGAGTATCGCATGTGAATCTGCGCATGCCCGGGCAGTGCGGGAGTACCAAAATATCCTGCAACCCGTGTGTTCTTGCCTGTGGTGTGATCCGCCAGGGAATCCAGAAGGGCCGCCAATCACGTCCTTAAATACGAATTCGGCGATATAATACCGAAAAATGCCGTACGAGGAAGTCTACTTTCAAAGAATGAAGGATGAGAATCCAGAAGACGATGAGGATTCCGAGACTGAAGACCCTTCCTAATTTTTAATCACTTGGGATCGTCCTGCCTTTCATTCCTGCCTGGCCCTACCATGTCCTCCGGCCTTACCCGGTTGTCCCAGTCTCCGCGCATTCCCTTGATCATTGCCACCACGCCGGCCCCGATGAGTCCTATCACCAGCGAAAAGAACAGCGTCTGCCCCAGTACCTTGTCTGAACAGTCGACCTCCACGGGCGGACTTTCGTCAGAGTATTCGTAGCATGTGTCAAACTCGCCTGACTCGACTGACGCGCTGCTGTAGTGGCTGCCAAGGGTGCCAAGTATGATGAATCCCGCAAAGATCAGCACGACTCCGATCATGATAAACCTCATGTCGCTCATGCCCATACTATGCAGTGAGCCTATTTACGCCTTGGCGGTACTAGCCTTCAAGCAGTTTCTTCAGTCTCCCCAGCGACTCCTCATAGAACGAACCCATGGATGCGACAAAGGCAAGAAACTCCCGCTTTGGCATGCTCTGGCTATTCATGTACGACTTCCACGTGATCCTCGTCTTTTCTGCCGACACGGGATCCAGCGAGATGGTAGCGACATATGCACGCAGCTGCAGTCCGGCTGTGGCCACGTACGTAAACTGCTCCCCATTCTTCCATGCCACGACGTGCTCCTCCACCTTGTCCCCGTTTACAAACGTGATCAGCCTGACTGCCCCGACGCCCCTCTTTCTTTCAGACAGGTATGACACGTCCCGCACGCCTGCAGCCCATTTTGGCATCCCTGCTATGTCACCCAACACCTTCCAGGCCTTTCCGGCCGGAACCCGAACAGTAACGGTCCTTTTGAGCGTCCCTGTGTGGAATGACTTTGGCCGCATGCTGACTCGTCCATGCAGTGGATCCTAAAAAATGTACAACAATTTTTAATCCCCCGGCACCAATACAATTGGATGGTGTTTGGCTGGGGCAAAAAGAAGCAGGAAGACGTATCTGTCAGGCAAGATTCCCGGCGCACCGCGATAACCATGCAGGAGGTACCTGAAGTCCTTGCCGAACTGAACCAGACAAAGGCCGCCCATGCAGTCCACGACGTAATCTACCTGCGTGACGCGATCACGCCGCTCATCGGCGACCTGATGAAGATTGGAAAACTGCTCGAAAAGGACAACCTTAGCGTAGACGACATAGACAAGCATCTTGCAGTGATTGTCATCCGGGGAAAGAAACAGGTACTGGAGATCATAAAAAAAGAGGTCGTGCACCTGCCGCCGGTATCGTCCATCCGCGACGTACCGGAGTTTGAATCCGCGTTAAGCCAGATTCTCAAAAAAACCGGGCTGGTCCTGGGCCGGCAGTCCAAGGTAATACACATCTTTGCAAAAAAATATGCCGGACGACTGAAGACCGACCTTGCGGCAATGAATGACCACCATGCGCAGCTCCGCCGGCTGATTGCAGATTACGACTCTGCCGTGTCCGAGTCAGGCAAGATACTTGATGTCATCGGCCAGATTGACGCCCTGAAAAACTCCAAGCAGGAACAATCCCGGAAGGTTGCCGAACTGCGCGGCGGCATGGCAGAACGGGATACCGCAATTGCGTCCATCCGGGATTCAATCGCCCGGGTAAAGTCCTCTGACCGGTACAGGCAGTATGTGAATCTCAAGGATTCCCTTGATGCGTTCAGGCGCCAGAAGGCCGAGATCCGCGCCAGAATAAACTCCCAGTTTGCCAAAATATCCCGCCCCCTGGGAAGGTACGAGTACGGCTCCTCATTGGACAAGGACCAAAAGAAGATTTTGACCAGACTAATCGCAGATCCGTTTGGCGTACTCACGAAATCAAACATGGATTCCGTGGGGATAATACTGGAGAACGTGCGGCGGGGAATATCCTCTGGCTCCATATCCGTAAAGGACGTGCCAAAGACGCTATCGCATATGGCCGAGACTGCAGATCTGGCAGGCACATTTACGCAGCAGATCTCCGAGCATCTTGCCAAGTGCCAAAAACTCGAAGACGAGATAAACGCCGCAAGATCAGACGAGCTGTCTGCACTCGAAGACGACCTTGCACGAAATGTCTCATCCAAGAAGAACGCCGAGGAAAGGATACTTACACTCCTTGATTACATGGATGACGCCTCGTCAAAGACAATCCTGCTCAAATCCCAGATCAAAGACATGCTCGAGGGGTTCACAAAATCACAATATACATTGAAATCCTAAAATTGATCAGACGCTGCACCATATCCGTGATCTTCAAGACCCGGAAAATTGAGCGCAGCGTCATGCTTCAAAGGGACGTGCTTGACAGCATACTGTCATACTGCAAGATGAAGCATCCCAACGAGGGGATTTTGATACTCAAGGGCAAGTCAAGAAAGGGACAGATAAAAATCGACGGCTTGGTAATTCCGCCGTTTAGCGAGACCGGCCCAACGTTTGCAGGGTTTCCGCACTCGTTTCTCCCATTTGACATGAGCTACGTGGGAATGGTGCACTCGCACCCGAGTGGTTCTGCTGAACCGTCAGTCACTGATCTGCACAACTTCTTCGGCTTGGTGTCGTTGATAGTCAAGTTTCCCTACTCCGACGAGTCAATCTTTGCTTGGGACAGCGATGGAAACCGGGTCCCGATGACCATAGAATGACGGTGCTGCTATCTGGATCATGGGATGCAGGCACTGGATGTGGCAGTGAAGCCGAACCCTCGGCATCCCATACTCTGACGATGCCAGCGCGTCATGCCTGCTCCGGGGTTTACATTTGAATTCATGAAAAAATACGTGTCTGCAGGTGTGAGACATGCCGGCGGTATGGGTGACAGCAAAACTTGCGGCCAGCAGGACATGCCCAGTATGGGATCATCTGCAACTTGCTCGTAGTGGCCTGCAAATAAATCCCAGACAGCAGAGGGCGATGAGGACATTGATCCGTAATCGTGTTACGCGGCCTTTACCCCACTTTCTTGTCTTGTATTCCTTGTAATGTCCGGCAGTGCGTTCCAATTTTTTTGTCGTTGGTGCCCTGCGTTTGCAGCGCTTCCTACGTTAGTATTTCATATTTGTATTATGTTTTATACGATAAGCGGCTCATGATCTATGATATTTATGTTATCTGTCGTTCCTGATCTTAAAGTTTGGACAGCACTGTGCATTCCGTAAGTTTATAAACACACAAACGTTTGATAATCTAACGTGAATTTGAAATTATATGTAACCATGCTAGTAATTGCAGCCGGAATAACCGGCATTGGCGCATTCCCCCAGGCAACTGCGGAGCTTTCAGGCGAGATCCAGATAGGCGAGATCGCCCCGCTCAGCGGTGACTGGTCAAGCAACGGATTACAAAACAACGTTGCAACCCAATTCGCTGTAGACGAGTTTAACGCGTATCTTGCAGACAAGGGTGCATCGTGGTCTCTGGCATTGACAACAGAGGACTCACAGACCCTTCCAACCACGACTCTTGATAAGATTCAATCATTAAACGCCAAGAACATAAAACACGTGATTGGCCCACAGACCAGCGCCAGTCTGCAGCAGGCCAAGCAATACGCCGATCTCAACAACATGTTGATAATCAGCTGCTGCTCTACATCCCCGTTGCTTGCGATTGCAGGCGACAGCGTCTTCAGGCTGGTTCCAGACGACTCCAACCAGGCATTCGCCATGGCAAAACTGTTAGACGAGACCGGAATCGAGGTTGTTGTCCCGGTGTGGAGAAATGACGCATGGGGAAATGGATTGCATGACGCTTTACAAAACTCATTCTCTGGAACGATCATAGATGGAATCAGCTACAATCCTGAAGGCAGCGAGTTTTCAACCGAGGCCTCGCTTTTAGCTGATACCGTGCAAAAGCAGGTCGACGAGCATGGTGTAGCCAGGGTTGGCGTGGTGTATATTGGATTTGGCGAGGCAATACCATTCTTCCAGTCCTCGTCTGCACATCAGGTGCTAAATAGCGTAAAGTGGGTTGGCTCTGACGGCAGCGCCCAATTATCAGAGTTTGTCGATGATCCAATTACCCTAGAATTCTCAACTACCACTGAATTTACTGCCGTAGTGGTCTCATCGGGCAAAAACGAACGCAGCGACCGTGTGGATGCGGCAGTGCAAGGTGAACTAGGTTCTATTCCCACCGCATACGCCAGCTCTGCATATGATGCAGTATGGTTGCTGGGCCTTGCAATGGAAGAGACCCAGAGCACAGACGTTGACGTGTTAACTGAAATTATTCCCGATGTCGCAGCCGGGCACGTTGGCGCACTTGGCCCGCTTGTCCTAAATGAGAATGGCGATCTTGCACAGGCAAACTATGAGGTGTGGACCGTCGCAGGCACCGGCTGGCAGTACACCGGAGTTTATGTTGCTACCAGCGACTCGATCGAGTTTGCAGTCGTGGGGGAGGGCCTCTCCGGCGAAGTCAAGATAGGCTCAATCATACCGCTCACAGGCAAGCTTGCCAGGTCCGGAGAGGAGAACAAGATCGGATACGAGCTTGGTGTGGATCACTTCAACCAGTACCTGGCAGACAAGAACGCCGGCTGGTTCCTTTCAGTAATATCAGAGGACTCCCAGACGCAGGCGACTGTATCCCTTGAAAAGGTGCAGGCCCTCTACGCGCAGGGCGTGCAGCACATCATAGGCCCGCAGTCCAGTGGCAACATACAGAACATCAAGGGATACGTAGACGCCAACAACATCATGATAATCAGCCCGTCATCCACCTCACCGCTCCTTGCGATTCCGGACGACAGCATATTCAGGCTGGCCCCCGACGACTCCAACCAGGCAGTAGCCCTGGTCCGCGTCCTGCAGGATGCCGGAATAGACGTGATCGTCCCCATATGGAGGGACGAGGCATGGGGAGTCGGACTGGAGCGTGCCATACGTGACTCGTTCCCCGCAGCCGGAGGAATAGTGCATGAGGGCATCTCATACAACCCCGAGGCAAGCGACTTTTCAAGCGAGGCGTCCCTCCTAGCCGAGATAGTACGGGAGTACGCAGACGAGTACGGCGCAGAGAACGTGGGAGTGACGAGCTTTGGATTCGGCGAGACCCAGATTCTCTTCCAGTCCGCTGCAAGCCATGACATACTAGACGATGTCAGGTGGTTCGGGGCAGACGCAGTCACCAAGGACACGATCATCATAGACGACCCCATAACATTAGAATTTGCCACCAACACGGAGTTTACCACGCTCCAGGTCGCATCCGGCAAGAACGAGTTCAGCAAGCAGGTAGAGGAGGCAGTCGAGGAAGCAATCGGCAGGACCCCCAGGACGTACGCAAGTTCCGCATATGATGCAATCTGGCTCTTGGGCCTCTCCATGGAGCGCACTCAAAGCACCGACGTCTCCACGCTGACTGCCGCATTCCCAGAGGTAGCCGCAGGGCACCAGGGCGCGCTTGGCTCCACAGAACTCAACGAGAATGGGGACCTGGCCCAGACAAACTATGACGTCTGGAACGTCTCAGACGGCCAGTGGACGCAGGTCGGCGTGTACTATGCTGCTACCGATTCAGTCGAGCGTACTGACATAACACCTCCAGAACCTGTGGTGCCTCCAGTTGATCCCCCAGAGCCGTCCGTTGAACCCCCAGGCGGATGCCTGATAGCGACTGCCGCATACGGCAGCGAGCTTGCGCCGCAGGTGCAGTTCCTCCGAGAAATCCGTGACAGCACGCTGCTGTCCACTGCATCCGGAGCATCCTTCATGACAGGATTCAACCAGGTGTACTATTCCTTCTCGCCTGCAATAGCGGATCTTGAAAGGGAGAACCCGATATTCAGGGACATGGTAAGGGCTGCGATAACGCCCGCCATGTACACCATGAACATCATGACGCTTGCAGACCAGGGCTCCGAGGTCTCGGTGCTGGTATTCGGCATGCTCTCGATTGGCGCAATCGCGGGCATATACGTGGCAGGACCGTACCTGACAGTTAGGACAGTCAGCCGAAAGGTAAGGCAGAGCCGCCACAGATAGACTCGATTAGTTTTACGTCACATGGGCGGTTTTTGCAACACAGGAGGCCAGCCAATGCGACCTTCGCAAGTGTGGGTCGCCATTGGCATGCCGACTGTCATCGTGCATCTGCATGCTGCGTTTAGCACACACATTCCAAGTCAAGGCTGTCCGCGCATCGTGACTCAAAGAATGCACTAAACAATGACTCAAATCATGGTGGTAGGCAAATCAATTCCCATCCATGCGCCCTTCTGCATAAAAAGACAGCATGGTAGGTTTTTCAGTGCCAAACGACCCCCAGGTCTGCAGCGCGCATTGGCCTGCGTCACGTGCCAGATTCATACCCTCCGCACGTCCAGTCTGAAAGTCAACAACAATTATAGCATCCAATCCGCTCCAAGGTGCATCTTGGTTGCAACAATCGCAAAGGCAGGAATAATCACTGGTATAATATTTGCAGGATTCATGATGATCATGCTCGGAATCTCAGTACTCCCAAACGTCATTAATAATTATGACCGTAATCAAGTTTTGAACCAATCTGACGAGAAATTAGAGAAACTATTCACCGAGTCAAAAGAATACGCGGCATTTGCAGAAAGATTCCCGGACTACGTGGCCGAGTTTAATCGTGGGTCGCATGATGCGCGATTTCAGATGGGTGCATTAAACCCAGAAACTGGAAATGCGCTGGTAATGGATATGCGCTATCGCGGGTCTGGTGGCCACTATATCGAAAAAGACATTCGTTGCGAATATGGAATTGACGATGAAGGCGATCGTTACGAATACCAGGATCATGCAAACGGCGTCTTAGTAAAGCTGTACATAGAGAGTACAAAATGCCTTGATTGACGCACTAAAAAAGGGCGTCTGTCCGGGCCCCCAGTATTAGCATGCTGCTTGGAAATTCCACGGCGAATCTGCATCCCAATGCGCCCCTGCTATGAGAGGCCAGGAAAAATGACTTGTAATAAGCTTTATATCTATTTCCAGAGTACTAAAAATGAATTGTTTAACTATAAGGTTTATCTGGTATTCCTTCTTGCATCCCTCGCGATAAGCATCGGCCTGCAGATGATCCTTCCTTTCCCGTACGGACTGGCAGCCGCCCTTGGAATATTCATAGTGTTCCCGCTGTTCCTCAGGAGGAGATACATGAGTCGCATGCGCGGCTATGGTGGAGACTCTGGTGCGCGCGGCGGAGGATTCTTTGGAATGGGCTCCCAAAGGGAGACGAGCACCGTAAAGTACGTGTGCCTGGTGTGCAACAACAAGCACAAGGGCGGCTCTTGCCCACGCTGCGGTTCCAAGATGCAGCGGGCAGATTTCTGAGCCAACATGTCCCTTGACGATCTTCGCAAGCGGGTAGCCTTTCATAACTCCGTGGACGTCTGGATTGCCGCATGCCGCGAAAAGGATGCTGACTGGACCAATCCGGAAAATTATAAAAAGTTCATCGCGTACCTGCTGAAAAACAACCTCAACCTCAAGGCGTTCAACCTGTGCGCGCACGAGGCCGGTGCAACGGACGAGACAAAGACGCAGTTTGCCGAGACACTCGCTCAGACAAAAGACGATCCCAACTCCCGGAACTACACGATACGGCTGAGCAACTCTGCGATGGAACTTATCCGCAGATACAATTAGTCATCTTCTCAACCTTGGATTTGCTATCGTGTCCAGCGCGTTTCCAATGAACACGAACGCCAAGCCTGTGATCGCAATCATTATCCCGGGCGGCATTATCCACCACCACAACCCCCGGGGGGAGGCACCAAACGTGTTGGCGTCATGCAGTATCTGCCCCCAGGTAGGAAACGACGGATCCCCCAGACCGAGAAAACTGAGCCCGGCTTCGGTGGTGATTGCGGCCGGAACCGATATGGCGATGCTTGCAAAGGCGTACGGAAGCAACTGGGGAAGGATGTGCTTGAATATTATGCTGGATCTCTTCTGTCCCATGATCTCTGCGGCATCCACGTACCCGCGGGTCTTGATTTGGAGCGACATGCTTCTTGACACCTTGGCAATCCCCACCCACCCAAACATCATAAGGAATCCGACCATCACGAATATGCTGTTGCTGATTGTCACAGAGAGTATGACCAGGAACGGCAGCGCCGGCAGCGCGTACACCACGTCGTTTACCCTCATCATGGCCTCGTCTGTCTTCTTTCCCCTGAATCCTGCATAGACACCGTACAGAAGGCCCATTATCACAGACGCGATGGACACGACAAGTCCTATGAACAGCGCAAGGGGCGTTCCCCACAACAGCCCCACCGCCAAGTCGCGCCTGAGTTCGTCTGTCCCCATAATCCCAAACGCCTTCCCCCCGATGATCAGTCGGGACTCATCTACCTCCACTGCGTCTGACCCGACACTGTAAAAGTTCATTGAAAACACATAGTCGCCCTTCAGCGGCACGTTGGACTGTGCCTGCGAAAAGATCGTGTCCCCCACGGGGGCGTGGCGGATGTCAAACCCGAACGGCTCCGAGTGCAGGTCGAGATTCTTCCTAATCTGACTGTCAGTCGAGAATATCCTCTCGCTGTGCGACGTCATGGCATTCGTATGCGGAAGGGATTTTGAGACAAGTTCCAACTCTATCCCGTCCGGCCTGAGCACCAAGACCTGCAACAACGGTGAGCCGCGGTACTCGGAGGCAAACTCGTAGATAAAGTCGTCTGGAAAATCGTCATACCCGAACTGCACCTGGAACCTGTGCGACGTTATCGATATGCTGCCGTCGGTCTCCTGCCTCACGTCGGGTTCCTCGAGAATCTGGTGCTCGGGAATCTTTTCTGCTGTAAACAGGTTCACCCATGATGGAACCGCCGTCCTCGGGTAGGCTATCCATTTTTCCGGATTGTTCCACTGCTGGAGGGTGTCAAGCGGGATCGTGGTCAACGCTATGACTGATGTGGATGCCAGGATGGCAAGTATGCACAACCCGGCAATCCCCATCTTGCTTCTGAAGAACTCGTGCCGTATCTCGCCGAGCGTGGTGGTGCTCACTGGCCTATTCTCACCCGTGGATCAAAGTAGCCTATGAGGAGATCCGCAAAAAAGACGCTGACCAGAAAGAAGGCGGTAAGGATGTACGTGGCACCCACTATGACCGGCAGGTCCATCACAGTGATGGCCTCAAAATACAGCCTGCCCATCCCAGGCCAGTCAAAGACGGCCTCGGTGATTATCGCACCTCCCAGGGAGCCTGAGAGGCTCAGCGCCAGTATGGTGATGATGGGCGGGGCCGCATTCTTTAGCGCGTGCGAGTATACTATCTTCCGCCTCCTAATCCCAATGGCCTTCTTTGCCATGACAAAGTCCTCCTGCATGATTCCCACCATGAAGTTCCTCACGATGTACGCCCACGAGCCAAAACCGATCAGCACTATTGTGATTAGCGGGAGTGTCATGTGGTAGAGTAGGGATCCCAAGTAGCCCGGATCCGAGGCCGGTATGTCCGGCGTGGCCCTTGCAGGAAATATTTGGTATATGAAGGAAAAGAGGAATATCATGAGCATTCCGATCCACCATACGGGAAAACTAGAGCTAATCACTGCAAAGCTTGACGTGATCCTGTCTATGGGTGATCCGACCCTGCTTCCTGCCAGCGCTCCTAGGAATATCCCAAGCATCGATATCACTATGGTCGCGGTGGTGAACAGCAGGATGGTTCTTGGCATTTTTTCAAATATGATGTCCCGCACGTCAGACGAGCCTGCATCGCTGGTCAGGAACGTGGCGTGGCCAAAATCCAAAAGCAGTATCTTGTACATGGTAAGGCCTATCCTTTGCGGCGAATACCACGGCTCGTCGAGTCCGAGGTTCTTGATTCTCTGGTCTATGGCATCCTGCACCACCGCCTCAAACTCTTCTATGGACGCAAAGCCCTCGATCATCCTGGGGTTCTCCGTCATCTCGCTCCGGACTTGGAACGCTATGCCGTGCTTCAAAATGGCGTCCATGTTGGAGCCTACCAGGGCAATCGTGATTAGCAAGGTGATCATCAGGACTCCAAACATCGTGACCATTCGGGTTGCCACATATCTCTTAAGGGACGTGTCTGTGATTGGGCAGATCATGTTATAATCATTATGTATTGGGCACCTGGACAGAACGAGTACAGGCGCCCGACTCCCGCAAGATTCTAATCCTGCCCGACATTGGAGACGCCGTGGCAAAAAAGACACGGTTTGACCCTGACAGCCTCGTGCTGACAAAACCCGAGATTGTCGGGTTCTGCGACAGGGTGCTGAAAAAATGGAGCAAGAATCCAACAAAGTACGCAAACGGAATAGTCGCAATGAATGCCGTCAGGACCAGCGTGCTGTGGACTGATGATGCATCCCTCAAGATGATCTGGAGTGAGATCCTGGCATGGACGTTTGAGCTGCTGTATGAAAACGCAATGGCCCAGGACGTGCCGTGGGCAGACACGATGAAAAAGATTAGGGCCGCAAAGTAACTCCGGTTCCTGCATGAAACCTGCCTCTGGCAGTTGCATGCATTGCGGTTCTGCCGAATGTGTGGCTGCTGTGTCGCCTCAGGGGCTGGGTTGGCCCTTCTTTCCCACGTACGCCCTGCCGTCTGCAACGATTATCGGCCGCATGATCAGTCCCGGGTATTGTGCCATCAGCTTGATTATCTGGGAATCCGTATTCTCCGCACTACCCAGTCCCAACTCCCTGTACATCTTGTCCCTTTTTCTCAAAAGCTCCGATGGCCTTTTCCCGCTCATCCTGACCAGCTCTGTTATCTCAGACTCCGAGAGGGGGTGCTTGAAGATGTCTCTTGCCTCGACACACTCTCCAGACTGCCTCATGCCTGCCATGACCCTTTTGCACGTGATGCATGAGGGTTTGTGGTATATCTTCAACGACTGTCATGTGCGGAATGGGCCTAAAAATTGTTCGGCAAGGCGTACATGCGGCCACCTGCGCCCGCCCTGCAAGATGCGCGGCATGTGACTTTCTGAATAGAGATTGCAGGCGCAATCCGGCGTCGTACGCGGCAAGTCGGAAGATCTCCCTGTAACAAGATAAATCAGCAAGTGCACCCAAGCATGAATGGTGGATCTAGAAAAATTTCGCAACGACGTCTACAAGGTAACTGCCAGGCTTTCCAGGAACTTTAGTGACGCAGACATCCCCAAGTTGAACTACGTCCGGCACCAGCTGATCGACATGTACCAAAAAAACCTCGTCAAGATAAACCACTCCGTTCTGGAACTTGTATGTGCTGCCAGCCTGATATCCCGGGGATATGTGGTGGATGTGGAAAAGCGCGTATCCGAGATACTGGTGTGCGACATCTATGCCAGAAAAGGCGACGGCAGCGCAATCGTGGAGATAGAGACGGGGTTCACCCCGCCTGACCATGCACTTGACACCGTCGACTATTACGCCGCCCGAATCATGAGCAAGGTTGCCCGGTACAGCAGGTACTGCTCAAAGTTTTCCCTAGCGACCCCCGTGGTGGGGATACTGCCGATCCCGAAAGTCTTCCTCCTGCCGCCCAATGCACGAAGCCGCGACAGCATGCAGGCAGTCCGGGACATGTGCGACCGATATTACAAGAATCCCCGGATTGAATACGACGACATCTTGCACGCCAGGCTGCACTCGATTTACCTCATCAACACGGACAAGGGGTTTGCGCGCGAAGTGGACCCGCAGGGGTATGTGGACATGACCGGTGATCTCCTTAAAACAAGCGAAGTGCGGTACTGACGCCTGAGGCGTCTGGAAAAAACTAAATTCAGCGGCTCCCTACAGTACCTAGATGATCTGTGCTGCCTGCGAGATGAGAAGACACTTTGAATGCATCGACTGCCTGAACAGCCACAAGACATACCTGTGTTCCTGCGACTGCCACGACGAGAACACAAAACCCCATCCTGTCGGACGATCCCACTGATCCCGCCATGCCCTTCATACTTGGAATGCTAGGCCACAGCGTAGCATGTGCAGTATGGCTCGAGACGCGCGGAACGAATCATGTGTGGGGCACCGGCGCGAGCCCCTTCCGGCTGGAAGTCGGAAGGACGCCTCCACCCGTGCAGGAGGCGGCATCTGGCATCACGGCTGTTGCAGGTGCCGCGTTTGTATGATTCCTGCACAAATGTCAAGATTCATAAATCAAAACAACACCCTAACCTCAAATTATGGAAATATCTATGAAGACGATCGGCACGCTCGAATACGTCCTTGACAAGTACTCCAAGGTATGGAGCTGGAAGGTTACCGGCGATCGGGCGGTAAACATGATCGCCCGCCTGGTGCCTGAGGCATGGTACGGCGAGAGCGCCGACGAGGTGATAATCCCAGACAGCACGGAAAACGTCCGGCACATCAAACTCATTCTGGACCGGTACCCGCTTGAGATCCTATCAAAGTCGGTCTGGCAGAGAAAGATGATAAAGACCGTGATCGTCAAGCCCGCCCCTCCGTCGCCCATGCACCGCCTGAACCGTGCAAAGCCCGGCCCGCAGTTCCGGGGCAGTTTGCTGAACTTTCAAAAGGAAGGCCTGGACTTTCTATTAAAGTCCTCGGGCAACGCGTTGCTGGCCGACGAGATGGGCCTTGGCAAGACGGTGCAGACGCTGGCGTACGCGGCTACCGAGAAGCAGACGTTTCCAATACTGGTGGTTGCCCCCCTGGTGACGCTCAACAACTGGGAGAGGGAGATTGAAAAGTTCCTCAAGAAGAAGAGCAGGAACGGCAGGGTACTCGAATCAAGCTCCCCCAGCGTCACGACGATCCGGACAGGCAAGTCCGAAAAACTGCCAAAGACTGACATCTACCTGATAAACTACGACCTACTCTTCAAACGCCGCGACGACATATCCGAGGCTGGCATCCGGACAATAGTGTGCGACGAGGTGCACAACCTGAGATCCAAGACCACGCAGAAATACAAGGCAGTCAAGAAGCTTGCCGCGCTGCCTTCGGTGCTGTACAGGATTGGCCTGTCGGGTACTCCAATCTATAATCACGGTTCAGAGATATGGCCGATAATCGACATAATACGGCCCGGGCTGCTTGGAAGCTTTAAGGAGTTTTGCGAATACTTTTGCTACGTCAACGACAGAGGCAGGGCAATCGTGCTTGAAAACAAGCGAGTCTCGCTGCGAAACGAGCTGCAAAAGCACGTCATGCTGCGGAGAAAAAAGTCAGACGTGCTCAAGGAGCTCAAGGACAAGGTCCGGTACAAGGAGATCATCGCATCTGACACCGACTACTACCTCGAGGAGCTCGACAAGATGTGGAAGAACCTTGAGGAGGAGCAGAAAAAGGCGGACACAGAGTTTTCCAAATCCGCGTCATACTACCGGGCGATTCAAAGCGAGCGCCAGATAGCCGGGGTGGCAAAGCTGCCGCACGTGATAAACTTTGTCAAGAACATCATGGAAATAGAGGAGAGCGTGGTGGTGTTCTGCCACCACAAGCTGATACACCGGCTGCTGCACGAGAGCCTGGGCGAGTTCTCGCCAGTCTCGATCATCGGCGGACAGTCAGACGCCAAGCGGCAGGAGAACATAGATCGCTTCCAGAGCGGCGCGTCCAAGCTGATGATTGCCGGAATCAGGGCTGGAAACGTCGGAATCAACCTGACGCAGGCCAAGTACGTTATCTTTGCCGAGCTGGACTGGAGCCCGGCCATACACAGGCAGGCAGAGGACAGGCTACACCGCATAGGGCAGAAGAACACGGTGTTTGCATACTATTTGATTGGAAGCGGAACGCTTGACGATCACGTGGCCGACGTGCTGGTGGACAAGACGTACGAGATTGACGAGATAATGGACGAGTCCGCCGAGAACTTTGAAAACAAGGCCAAGGCCGAGCTCATACTGGCGCAGATACAGGACAAGATATTCTCCAAATAGCGGGGTTGGTGCGTAATTCAATATTATCATGTCCTATGTACGCCCCGACACTGTTCATCCGCTGGCAAGTCGGATCATCAGGCAGCTCCCGTACTTGTCGCACCGTAAGACGGTATCGGTATATTTAGTCGTCTGGCGCACTCAAACCGGTTGAGGACCCGGACGTTCCAGGATATGGCCCTTCCCGTGGCAAACCGCTGCCGGTTGTCGCCCCGGACGAACCGGCAGTGCAGCTGGTGCCTTCGGGCCTCCTCTGCCCCGAACACGCCTTCTATCAGGGATCTCTCCTTGTACTCTTCTCCGTCAAACAAGCCTGCGGCCTTTTTTCTGTGCGGCTTTCCGCGACTGACTGTGTTCTTTCGCTGCTTGATGTTGGGTGTCATGCCCATCTCGAAGATCAGCCTGCAGTTGTAGTCAGAATCGTACCCCTTGTCACAGTCAAAGACGCATCCTGCAAAGTCAAACCCGCGGCGCTTGATCTCGGCCAGCATCGCCGGAAGCATGGTCATGTCGCTGACGCTGCCAGGTGTGGCAAACGCGGCCAGTATTATTTGCAGGCCCAAAATGGCCGTTATGTGGTATTTCCAGTAGATCCTTTGGGGTTTTTCGACAAAATCACGCTTGTTTGCATCCGGTTTCTCGACGTCTGCATACCTCGTAGTCTCAGCCGCGCTGCTGTCGGCGCCCAGTGGGCCAGTTGCCCCGCCCGCCCCGTCGATGCAGCGGCGGGCAGTTTCTGCCAGGATCAGATCAAGCCAGTCCCCAGGTATCGTCTGCATGTGCCTGACCAGCCAGGTGTGATCCGGGATCGGCTCGCTGCTCCACGGCGTCGGCATGTCCCGCAGGTCTGATTTGATCCCGCGGTAGGTGTTGTTGTCTGCCATCATCATCAGGCAGGCAAAGTCCAGTTTTTGTTTGGAATGAACCGGAGGTCGTCCCCTGCCGTTTTTTTTCTCACGCGGGCACGGAATCTCCCGAATAAGGTCTATCAGTGTCTCTTTTAGATGCGATTGTTCTGATTCCTTTGCCTCCTCATAGTACTGCCAGTATCCTTTTCGCCTGTTGTGTCCTGTCATTGCAAAGACGCGGGATCGGTGATCAAAGGCTTTTTTGGTCAGGTCACGCGTGGCTGGGGTGAATTACGCACCAACCCCCCACCACGCCGCACTTTCGAAAGTACTCGGCCTGGATCAGATCCGCCACCATGGAATCGTCGTGCCGAAACAGGTCCCACGAGCCGCCGCCCTTCACCCAGAAGAACACCCCGTCGGGATCGCGCTCCATGTATGCGTGCCCGGCAATCATCCCGTTGGTCACGGCAGCGACATGCCCCCTCTCGTCGTCCTCGTCGGACTCGGCGTTCTTGACTGCCTCGAGCGCGCCGAGCCTCTTGAGGTCCTCATCCCGGGGCTTGCCGGAGGATGAGATCCTCTCCCTTACCTGCCGCATCTCCTTTTCCATCCTCTCGTGGCCCGGCACCATCATGTGCCGGGACGAGTACCTGCACTCGTGCCAGTCGGGCGTGTTCTTTTTGCGGAATTCCCTGCATTTGGTGCACCAGAGGATCATGGTACATCCCCCGGGATCTTTCCGCCGGCACCCGCCCGGAATGGCCCGCCGGCGTTCTGCCTGACGCGGATACGTGCAGTCTGCGTCATTCCCGCGCAATGCGTCCTGACTGCCATGTCGGCAAGGGCCTGCGCCTCCTCGCACGCCTCCAGCGCCTCGAATTGCCTGCCGAGCTTGTGGAGCGCTATCCCAACCAGCGCGTGCGGCTCCGGGTCGCGGGACTTGCACTTGGCGATCCTCCTGAAGATCTGGAGAGCCTTTTCGTGCTCTCCCCTCCGGTACAATTCGATGCCCGCGTTGATGTCCGACACAGCCGCGGACACGTGGGACGCGTTAATAAACAGAGCCCTGAGCGCAGGTGTGTCCTAGAGACATATACTCTCATACTGTAAGAAATAAGGATCGGTGGATCGTGGCATCGTCCAATGATCACAAAGAAACGCGATCAACGACAGTACGACTTGGTTCAGCAGTACCTGCCGGGCCTCATCCTGAACACGATACTGGGAATCATCCGCAAGCTTGGCGACCCGTACGATGCCAAGCCCGGCCTGGGTGGCATGACAGCGTACCCGCCGATTGCCATGGCAGCCGTTTGCATCATGCTTGAGGCAGAGCGCACCACCTACCGCAAGATGGTGGGGATGCTCAGGAACAACCACGCCATGGCGACCAAGATGGGGCTGACAAAAATCCCCTCCAAAAGCACGATAGCGCGTTCCTACGGGCTGATCCCCGAGTGGTATCTGGTACATGTGCACCAGACAGTCATCCGCGAGGTGGGGGCAGGATCGCTGGCAGGCGACAGCACCGGATTTTCCTACCTGAGGTTCGTCAGGTGGTTTGACGTCAGGGCAGACAAGTTCCGGACCAAAAAGGGCTGGGTCAAGATGCACGCCATCGTGGATATCCGCACCCGGGTGATAATCGACTACCTGGTGACTGACAGCGTGGCAGCCGACATAAACGGGCTGTACGTGATGCTGCACAGGCTGGGTTTGGGCATGGGCATGTTCTGCCTGGATTCTGCATACCTGGCAAGAGAAATGTGCGACATGATATCTGCCATGGGCATGGTGCCGCGCATCAAGCCCAAGTCTAACACCGTGCGCAACGCCAAGGGAAGCCAGCCGTGGCGCGGGATGGTCGACTTGTACATGGACGACAGGGAGACGTTCGACTCCGAGTACCACCAGCGCAGCGTCATAGAGTCGGTCTTTGCCGCGCTCAAGAAGATGTACGGGGACTGCACACGGTGCCGCAGGCCGGACAACCGGGCAAGGGAGATCTCGATCCGTGCCACATGCTACAACATCGAGCTCGTGGCCAGGTCACGGGTAAAAGACGGCAGGCTCACACAGGACCGAATCGCAACACTCGCAGCGTAACCGGTGTGTTTAACACCGCGCCATTCCTAGCGGAGCCTCCGCACCATGTCTTGGATTTGGAGGATTTTATGGGTTGTGGAGGAACATGGCGCAACATGGGTTGTCACTGGCAGGTTCCGATGCATGTCATGCCTTTATCACCTTGGCACCGGGGATGGCGTTTTTTTATTACTAGGACACACCCCCTGAGCGCGGGTGTGTCCTAGAGGCATATACTCCCAGACGGTAAAAGATATGGATCGGCAGATCGTGGCATCGTCCAATGACTGCAAAGAAACGCGATCAACCACACTACGATTTGGTCCAGCAGTACCTCCGGGCCTCATCCTGAACACGATACTGGAAATCATCCGCGAGATTGGCAACTCGTACGTTACAATGTCGGGTCTGGGCAGCATAGTAACGTACCCGCCGCGTGCCATGGCAGCCGTAAACAGGAACAGAGCGGGCGCGCCGTTCCAGCACGCCGGGTCACTGTTTGCGGCCCTGGCGGTGGTAAAATCGATGGCGGGGTTGCCGTACAGATGACTGGCGGAGATCGTGTTCCCTGCATTCAAGCGGATGTTCGGCGGGCACCTGTACTCGCTAAAGTGGAAGAACATGGTGCAGGAAGTCCAAATCAAGGTGGCCACGTACAACAGGCGGGTGGACATGGGGGCAGGAGCGATGTAGTGAAAAACATGCCAAGACCCGTGCGTGCTCTAAGATGGCAAGAAAATTACGCAACACGCCATCTGAAATTTTCCTGTCGCATAATCATCCTGTACGGATAAAGACGACTCAATATGAGCAATCCGTCTGGAGGGTCAAGGCTGTTGCTGGGATGATTCTGTGGTTGGGCCATTTCCTTCGGCGACCCTTTCTGGATCCCAGACTCCACGGAACCTCCGGATTCTTCCCGCAGCCCAGCATGCGGCAAGGAATGGGATCATCACGTACGTCCCTACCAGCACCACTGTCGTAGCCGCCATGAGGGTCACGACGGATGTCTCAGAGTCGGGGTCTGCCGCAGACATGATTCCCAATATGTAGATGGCAGGCGCAATGGCGGCTCTGACGATTCCGCGAAGTTCTGGACTCTCCCTCTCAAGGTCGGCAACTGCAGGAGAGAAGGAATAGTAGAACGCGCCAAATCCCTCCATAAAAGAAGAGCCAGTACTGGTCCGGAGTAAAATACCGTCGCGCACCTCACGGAGGAACTGGATCTGTGGGGCAAGCTCGCTTCCAAACGCAGCAGTCGCAATCAGGCACCCGCCACCATCTTCATGGCTGGCATCGATTCTGTCACCCACGACATTCACGGTATTCTCACCGATGTCATCTGAGCCATTGTCTTTGCTCTCCACGTTGGCGGTACCCTCGTTCCATACGATACGGTCCGACTCGGAACCGTAGGTGCCAGTGTGGATCCATTTGTTATCCTCCAGCCGCCAGATCTCGTAGGTGCTCGTGTCAAGGTCTCCGGCCTCATTGAGTACGATCCTGCCAAAGACCCCCTGGCGCTCCTCGAGGACGCCAGGCAGTGCAGCCGCAATCCGTTCTGGATCTGTCGAATCGGCAGCGTACAGCGAGAGGCCGAGGGCCCAAGCAGCCTCGTACGCTGTGAGCGAGTACACGATTGGCTCCCTGCCGACAGCCTCTAGCACGTATGCTGCAACCCTGTCGTGTACTTGATTCTCCGGCGGGACCAAGAGCGTGACGCTTATCTGCGAGTCGAAGAACTCAGATGAGATGCGGTCACTTCCAGGACCTCCCACGTTGATAAGGGTGTCGCTTCCGACCCACTCAAGATCGGCAAGGTTTTCGTAATAGTATGCAGACTGGGCGACGTTGACCCCCTCGGAGAATGTTAGGAGCAGGATGCCGATTCGGTCACGGCCGACATCTGCTGTAAGATCATCCACGAGATCTGAGAGCAGCGCAACCTCTGTAGAAAACTCGACGGCCTCAGGATTGTACCTGATTCCGTCATGGAAGACTCCGCCAAGCATCTCGAACCTGTCCTTTGTGGCCTTGACTAGGTCGTCACCCCACGCGTCTCCCCTCCAGAAGGGTATCACGTGGGTGATTCCCATATCATCAAAGAATCGTGCGTTTACTGGCGCCTGCTTGGTGGAATCTGGGATAAACCTGAATATATTGTCGCCGGGGATTCCGAGGGACGGAGCAGTCGAGGCGTATGATATCAGCAACATGTTGTTTGAAGTCGCATAACCAATCACGTTGCGCAGCTCAGCACTAGAGTACGTACCTACCACCAAGTCAATTCCGTGTGCCTTGATGGCGGTAAGCTTGTTGAGGGCGATGACTGGGCTTGTCGCACTGTCCTCTATCACGATCTCGAGTTCCCATTCGGCATCCCTCTCCTGCAGGTACAGGTTTATCTCAGACTCTGCAAGATCAAGGGTAGCACGTATGTCCTGGCCGTGACTGGATCCTTCGCCTGTGATGGGCACAAGGGCACCTATCTGGACTGTTCCCTTGAGGGATGGATCAGCCAGACTGTCTGCATGTGCCATCGCGGCAGTGCAGGAGGCGACAAGCAACCATGTTACGGCGATGGCACAAAGATGCATGCTCATAAACCCAAATTAGAATTCGATAATATATGCATAGTCATGGCCATAAAGTTCCGCTCATTTTCCAAGAAAAACATTCCAAAAATCAAGCATGGCGAATATTCGTAGTCATGGCATGCGGACATGTCACCTGCAAGATTGGCACAAATCAGTTTGGAGTCACGTGCACGTGCTGCCGCAGATAATCATTCAATAAGCGAGGTATTTCATCAGTTTGACTGGCCTCATCTGGCCCGAATCAATCAGGTTAGTTATTGCACCGACAAGATCGTCTGTCGATTCGAAGTACCTTCCCGCAGGCATCCCCTTGAGCACCCTCCACTGGATCTCGATCGGGTTGAGTTGCGGGGTGTATGGCAGGAGGTAGACCAGCTTGATCTCCCAGCAGGTGGACTTGACAAACTCGTCTACCACCTTGTACTTGTGGTAAGAGGCGTTGTCCAGGAGTATGACCAGCCGGCCGTATTCTTGGCGCAGCTCCTTGAGAAATCCCACGAACGTTTCAGAGGTGCGTTCCACGGCCGAAGTTTTGACGCCTTGGATCCTGTCCTTGCCAAGCGCCCCGAACAGCCGGACTGCCTTGGTGGAGAACCCGGTACGCACCTCGCCGCGGCTCTTGGCTTGGCGCCACCCGTATCCCGGCGATGTTCCGCGCATGACGCCTGCCTCATCCACTGCAAATACCGCGTACCCGTGCCCAGACACGCCCAGGATCGTCCTTTTCACTCTTTCCTTGAACATGTTTTGCTCCCCTGCAGGGGCGGTCTTGCGCGGCACCGGCCTGGGCTTGGAGTACGAAAGGCCGAGGCGGCGCAGGATCCTCCGTAGCGTGCGGGGCTTGGCATGCCTGCCAGTCTCCCTCCTGAGCATCTCGTTTACCATGTCCAGATGCCACGATGCAGGTTCGAACCCGTACCTCGAGGGATCCCAGCGCGTCCACTCCATTATCTTTTTGAGCGTCTGTGGGCCCAGAATCTTTTTCCTTCCAGTCGACTTCCGGTCAAACCTTCCGCCCAAGCCGCGCCGCATCATCCGGACGAGCCAGCCGCGGACAGTAGAGTACGGCCTCATCAGTTCGCGCGCGATGGACCATATTCCCTTGCCCTCCTTGCGCTTGCAGCAGGCGACCAGGATGTCCCTGGCCTTGCCGGGGGACGACTGTTCCATCATGACAAATATTCTCCCTGCTTGTGCCGGGAAGAAATCCGCCTCCCTTTGGAAGTCTTGCTCCGTTGCGAACCGGCGCGCGTGAAAATGCCATGCGGGTGCGGAACATGGACCCGGATCAAAATCTTTCGGTTAATTAACAGACATCTAAAAATTCAGATGGCAAATTAGCGAAACATTTTGGCCTCGCCTACCCATAGGTACCATGAGGATGAAATACGGACTGGAATGCGATTGGAATATGGCACCTACCATAAAAAACACCGAGAATAACCTACACATAAAGCGCCTTACACGCCGATCCTCTTTTTCAGCGCGTCTATCTTTGCGGATATGGTGTCCTTTTCTTCCCGTCCCATGGAAGATTTCTGCACCGCCGCCAGGATTTCGTCTATCATGGCCGTCGCGTCCGGTGCCGCGTCTCCAAACCCTTCGGATTCTGTCCTGTCTATCCTCTGCACGCCGTCTGGCAGTATCTCATACATCCGCACCAGCTTGCCGTCCCGCCGCTGCGGGGACATGAGCACGTACTGCTGCCTTCTCAGATCCTCCATGACATGTTCCAGCCCGTCGCGTCCAATACCGAGTATGTCTGCAATCTGTCCCATGCTGCACGACCTGACATGAAGGAGGCGGAGTATCCTTGCCCATTCGGGAACGTCAGCGCTCCACAACACCGCCCTTGCCTTTTCTGTGATTGAAAACGTCCCGCCTGGGTTCAGCGATATCATCCCCCTGTCCTTCAGCGAGGCAAGCGCGTCTAGCACCCTTCCCACGCCCAGTCTCTTCAGGTCGGAGCGCTCCAGATCGCCTTCGTTGAACGTCCCCCCGGTGCGGACTGCAACGTGCAGCACCTCAAGATCTATGGTCCCAAGCATCCTCATGGCGTACATTGTGCTGCAAGATTTATCATCCTTTCCACCATTCGGTTCTTCTCCAAATTCGGGTCAGCCTATGCCTGCCGGCCTGATCACAATTTGAATTACCTGCCGACGCACGCTACCATTCTGTGCAACATGCCTCTTGCCATGCCATCCTACGCAACTGTTAGCCGGCGTTTCCCGGGATCCTACCTGCACGCGCCTGTCGGTGTTGAGGCATGACTGGAAACATGCACTACGTGCAGAACAACGCCGCATGTCCTATGATGGTGCGCCATTTGTCAGGGCCTGTTATCGTGATCCCGGCTGCCTCTGCCGGAGTCCTGCCGCCCAAGCCTCCGTGCGGGCGCATGAAGTTGTGGTATGTGACCAGCAGGCCAAGCAGCGCGGGATCCTCGGACTTGAACCCGCGTATGCGGGCTATCCTGTCCCGAATCTCCCCGTTGAAGCGCTCGTACGTGTTGTTTGCCGGATGCCTGTCCCGTATGCCGGTGTCTGCCATGTGGATGGTTCTGGGCATGGCCCGGGTGTACATTGCCTTTCGGTATCCAGTCTTGAACCCGGCTAGGCCGTCAGTTATCAGCACGTCAGGACGCCTTCCGGCAGCCTTTATCGCGGCCTCGAACAGTCTGGTGGCGTCGTACCCGATCTTGTGCTGTACGATCTCGTGTGCCATTATGAGCTTGGTCTCTGCATCCATCACGCCAAACATCCACATGGGCCTCTCCCGCACCTTGAAGTAGATCTCGTCGGCATGCCACGTGTATCCTGCTGCCATGCACGTCTTTTGGAATCTTTCCAAGAGTTTGCCATAATCGCGCGCCCACCGCCAGACGGTGGAGGCACTCACGCCGGTTCCATTCTTTGCCAGGCAGTCTGAGATCCTGTTCGTAGACAGTCCTGCCGCGTATTCCTGCAGCGCGTCGGTAATCACTTCCGGTGGATGGTGCCGTCCAACAAAACCGGGGTTGTGTGTGAACCTGCGTCTGCAGCCGCCGCACCCGTACCGGAACACCGTGCCGTTCTTGTTCTTGCGCGTCCCGCGCCTCGTGCAGTCCGTAGAATGGCAGAACCTGCACGTTACGCGGGGCTCTGCGACTGCCATCCCTTCACGCCTTTCGTCTGCAAGCCTTCTCTCGCACATGATCGTGCCGTACACTGCCCGGATGTGCTTGCATCGCCTGGCACCGTGCAGGTGGTACTGGCATGTGCACCTCCATCCGTCAGGCCCAAACGAGACGTCGTAAAAGGCGTCGGCCACCGACTGGGAAGACACCTTGTACTTGGCAGAGCCGATGTCCAGGATGGTGCCACTCCGGACAATCTCCTTGCCGCGTGCGTCCAGCACCTGCTGGGATGATCCTCCATGACGCCTTGCCATGTGTCGCGCATATTGCCAATTGGCAGAATATAGATCTTCCGATTGGTTAAAAACACGGGCTGCCCATACTGACATGATGACAGCCAGTTTGCCGTGTCGGTACGCAACAAGGACAGGAGGACCAGTTACAGATACATTGGCAATGGCCAAAAGATGCCAAGGAGTTTGCCGTGTCGGTGATACGCAACAAGGACAGGAGGACCAGTTACAGCTACATACCAAAACCTATCCTGCAGACATTGGGCAATCCCGATCATCTCAAGTTTATCATCCGTGACGGATACGTCGAAGTCAGAGGGTCAGACTAGTAATTTTATCATCAAGTCCCGAATTTGGAGAAGAACCCCACCATTCTGCGGCGTCTTAGTACGGGACTGGGGCGTTTTGAAATTATATGTGGTGTGGACGGGCATGACGTATGGCAACGTACGAACTTCCCCGGCTACCATACGGGTATGACGGGCTGGCGCCGTTCACGTCAGCAGAGGCGCTGCGGGTCCACCACAGTGTCTTTCACCAGGAATGCGTCGACGGGCTGAACCGCGCACTAGGCGGGATTGGCGGCCTGTCGCACCCAAAACACATCTCGGCAATCCTTTCTGACCTAGGATCCGTCCCCCGGGAAGCGCAAGACGAGATACGCTTCTTTGGAGGGGGGTTCGAAAACCACAGGATGTTTTGGGACGAGATGAGTCCAGACGGCGGCGGCTCTCCGGGTGGAAGGCTCGGCGATGCCATCGAGGTATACTTTGACGGCTTTGAGAGTTTCAAGGACGCGTTTTCGCAGCAGGCATCCAGCATGGAGGGTAGCGGATGGTGCTGGCTTGCCTTCAACCCAACGTACTGCAGGATCGAGATAACTGCAACCCCGGGCAACGACACCCCGTGGATGTTTCAGCGCACCCCGCTTTTGGGCCTTGACCTGTGGGAGCACTCGTACCAGCCGGGGTATGCAGCGAGTATACCGGATTACGTGGATGCGTGGTGGGACGTGGTCAACTGGGATTACGTGGAGAACCGGTTCTCCGGGCTGATATAGGTGCCGTTTGGACGCGGCCCCGCGCCTGCAGGCATGGTCTGAGGCCTGGGGCTGAATTGGGATAAACGGCTTTAACATATGGCCTGCGATTCTCTCCATGACTACAAGTCTTAAATACATCGCAGTTCTTGCGGTGCTGCCCCTGTTTCTGACAGGGTTGGGAACAGACTATACCGGCGCAGAGGCGGCAACACCCAAATCTGCGGAAATATGCGGACTGCAGCTGTGCTCTGACATCCCTGGAGGAAGGGATGCATGGCTTGCACAGCTTGGCGTGTCCACGTATTCGAACCCGGCTCCTGTACCCGATGAGACGACTGACGAGATGGCCGAACCGACGCCAGAAGAGACAACCGACGAGACGACCGAGGATGCCGTTGAGGCTGACCCGGGCTCCGTGCTCAAGCTCTCAAGGGCAAACGTTCCTGCCACAATCCCCCTGCACGACGGCTTCCATGACGGAGGCGCAGTCTTCCACATCATTACAGACTCCAGTGACATGGAGTACGCAGAAATGATTGGCCAGAACCAGGAATGGAACGTGGAGGTGGCCCCGTTGCTGGTACACGCACCTGATGCCGCACTCTCCAAGACGTTTGTGTTCACAAACGGCATGGAAGGCGGAGGCGCGTACGGGTATCAGGCAGACGTCTTTACCAGCACCCCTGCACAGACAGAAACGTACAGCGCGCTAGCAGACGTCGTCCACGTGACATGGGACGGTGATGCCGAGCCCAGGCTGCTAACTTCAGAGGCCGAGGTAATGGAGGCAAGCGACAGCGGCCAAGTGACACTTGACGACGTCCGCCTTGTCCTGAACATGCCGCACATCGTATGGCCTGATGGCCAGATGGCCGTAAAGGAGGTTGACAGTCTGGAGCACGACACCCCGTACGGCGGCGGACAGGTGCTTGACATTGACACCGAGGAGATGACAGTCACGTTCATCGCCCACCGCGGATGGGGCCCTGACGGCAGAACAGTCTACTACATCGTGACTGACGCGACTCCCTCCGGACCGGCAAACGGCATGGGCGTGGTAAACGCACCGACGTCTGCAGCCTTGATTGCAAACGCTGCTGCAGTGGATCTGTTCCAGTTCGGAAACGGAATCGCAGGCTCCGGCCCGTTGGGATTCCAGCCTGGAATCGCATCCGGCGCCCCGGGAGACATCAACTACTCCCCGATGTGGAGAATCTTCGTGATCGGGTGGGAGGATCCGACGCAGGCATTGCTGCTAGAGACGACAGGCGACATACAGACGTACCAGGAGGAAGGGCTGATCAACATTGGCATTGCCCGTCCGATGGACAGCGACCACATCGTCAACTGCCCGTTCATAGACCCGTTCCAGTAGGAACGCTACCTACTTTTTTTATTTACACCCATGTACGACTCCGATCCCATGCGCAGCCGCGCCAAAAATGGCACAATCCGAAGAAAGGCGAATTGATGCTCGTAGATATAAATCACGGACGCGCCCTGCACGTGTCATGGATTTCATGCTTGAAGAGGAACTCATAGACCTGATGACGTTCTGCCTGCAAAACCCCGACTCGCCGGAGGTTGAACAAAAGCACCGGCGCATTACCGAGATTGGCAGGGAGCTATACGACGACGGAGGGGTGGATGCGCTGGAGAACTTTGCATTCGTCCTGAAGAACAGGATCACGCAAGAAATAGGGTTGGATCCATCCCCAATGCGCAGACTGTGGAATGGATTTACTGACGAGTGGAAGCACTAGTGCTATCCGCTGCCGATCCTAAATATCGCTGTGCTGCATGCAGGGCAAGTACCCTTGACTGCGGGCCTTCCATTTTTCATGGTGTGGGGCTTGGCGCCGTTAATGCTGCGCTTGCTTCTGCATTTGACACAATATCCAATTGTCATGGTTATGTAGCACCCGTGGCTCTATTAGCCAATCATGTTGATTTTTTTTTACCAACAGGGCAAGTTTTGAATGTGAATTCTGGCACCAATTACCCCCCGGACCATTCGTGAAGGCATCCGCCTATACGCTGACGCGATAGTAGTCCCATCTTTCGGGATCGCAGTACTTGACAAACTCCACGTCCTCCCGTTCCTTCCTGGCATTGATCACCTCGCGCAGCGCGAAGCTTGTCAGATACCTGTACTTTTTGGACTGGGCCTGCATGATGAACAGGTGCCTCATCTCGCTTCCTCCCCTGAGCCCCCAGTACCCGGTCTTGAGCACCAACGGCTCGAGGAATACGGTGTTTCCGTAACCGCGGTTGTCGTCGATGATGTCGTCTCGAATCTTGTACCTTTCAAGCGGGCCGCCCTTTGCAAACCCGACAATCACACCGTCCTTGTCGTTGAGCCGCAGGGTGTTTAGAATGGTCCGCGTGTCCATGACCGACTCGCTGAACCTCTCCCTTTCAAACTGCAGCGGCGATGGAATCTCCTTGAATATGTCGTAGAGCGTCTTGATGAAGTTCGGATCCCTTCTCGTGCTCATCGATTCTATCGTGGGCACGAGCTTGAGATTCTCGTACGTGTAGTCTGCCTGGATGGCAATCTCCTGCTGCCTAATCTTCATAAACGATAGCACGGTGCCAAAGAAATTCTTCCTCATCACCTTTGGCAGGCATTCCAGCACCGCCCTTGTCACCCTGGCGTCGGTTGCCAAAAGTTCCTCAAAGTATGCCACCGTGTTCTTTACTATGAGCGACGGCCTCAGCGCGCTTGCGTGCGCGTTCATCTTGGCCCGTTCCATCGACCTTGCAAAGTCCCCCAGCGCGTACCCGCTGATCCTGTCCACCACGGACAGGTACATTCCCATGTCCATGATCTGCTCTTGCATCTCCGGGGAGACATTTGAGCGTGCAAAGCACTGCGCTATCTGGCTTTCCGCGTTCCTTTTCAGCACCCCCCTCCAAGGGTATCCGGTCCTGAGAATCAGCACCTTGATTATCTCAAAGTCGATTCCGGCAACTCGCATCATCTCCTGCAGCTTCTCGTCCACGCCGAGGAACCTGATGACGCTTTCCTCGTGGGGCTTGTCCACGTTCTTCCGGGGGTCAAAGTCGTGAAACAGCGCCGCGGTATACATGTACTTTATGCTGTCCCTGTCAATCTTGATCTCGTTTTGCTCCGTTGACAGCAACGCGAGGTACGTCACCTCCAGTTCGTGGTTGATGTTGTGGTATCCGTAGTAGTTCCTTCCCAACCCCTGGCTTTCAAACAAGTCTATGGTGTAGTCTAGCATCTCGACATAGCAATCATCTTCAAGTCCCCTCTGTACCATAAGGCTGATAATTTCATTTCTCATGGATTGGGTGTTTGCAGTCTGCTGCAACAACACTATATCCTTGCTGATGCTTTTAAGGTTCTCTGTTTGTGAAACCTGTCGGTGCAATAAGATGGTCCGTACGCCTCCCTGCCGGCAACACGGCCATGCATTTTCCTTCTCCCGGTTCTCGAAAGATTCGGTAGCATGTTTTTCTTGCCCTTTTATAGGAACGGTGCTCTCTTACCATGATATCGTACTACGAGGTGCTGTGCCCGGTGGAGCAGGCCGATCTCGACGCGCACCCGGGGTTTGCCGACGTGTTCGCTGCAATACCGCGGCAGGGGATCGCGACATTCGAGATGTGCCGGGACATCGAAAAGGGCCACGCGAGCAGGGGAATGTCGCTGGCGCGCAACCGCGGGATACTGAAGAGGATCTCGCCGTACCATCGCATCCTGCAACTGGATTCCGTGAAGTTCTGGCAGACGCAGCTCAACGAATCAGGCCACAGGAACATGACCCCGAGGCACGGCACCAGGGAACTGTACCTGGGCGGGCTCTCCAAGTTCGACGAATGGCTGTCAGGCCGCACCTTCCACTCATACGAGATCTCGGCATCTGGCAGGCGGGCCATCCAGAAATCGTTCGGGAACGTCGAGGAGTTGAAGGAATACTGCGACGTGTCAGACTACGGCATAAAAACTGCCAGGCACGCGGTGATGGAATACCTGGCAGGCCCGCAGGCAGGCAAGATGTCTGACAGCGCCCACTCCATAACACGGTCTGCCATAAACTCGTACTTTAACGTCAACGACATACAACTGGGCCTGCCGTCGCCGAAGAAAAGGAGACGCGAGCCGGATCGGGATGACGACAACCCCATGACGATCGAAGAATTCTACAAAATACTGCAGAACGGAAAGCCCAGCCTCATGATGCACGTCGGCAAGGGCATAATGATGATCAACTTGGGGAAATACGGCGAGGCGGTGGAGTGCCTTGATGATGCCATAAAAATCAGGCCACTTGACCTCAGCGCGCACCTCCAGAAGGCCCGCGCGTTGGAAGAAATGGGGAACCGTGTAGAGGCGATCGAATGTTGCAAGAAGATGCTGGGTTGGAAAAAGCTGGGAGATCACCACACGAAACGTGTCAGGGCCACCATTGACCGCCTGTCGGCGGGCTGAGTCGCACTACCACATGGTCGCCAGAATCGCGCGCGACCAAACGTCGTCCACATCATCCAGACTGGTGCATTCTGCCTCGCCCCCGCGCTTCGTGGCCCTGTTTCAAATTGTGGATCCAACCAAATTCAATCCAACCAGTGCGTATTCGATTACCATAATTGAACAGGGCAGGGCATGTTGGTGCCAACTTCATTCATCCATGCCCGCATTAACAATCCTCCTGCGCATCATACTGCCCTCACAATTTTATGATGCGGTGATGAATCCGAAATCTCAGACAGTCAAGGACGCATGTGCATCCAGTTCATTATGTGGGACTCCGGCCCGGGTATGCATATTGGCCACATCACCCCGCCCTGATTTACAAATGACGATCCGCCTATGGCAAACACCAGGACGACGTGCCACCACCGGAGGATATTCTTGGCGCGCATCCGCCATGCGACGACCCCGAAGGACGCGGCGGCAATAACCCATGCCGCCAATGCGTTGCACCCAACGCCAATGTGCCCGATGTGGATAAATGCATCAAAGGTCATGTGTCCGGCAAAAATTCCAGAGGCGGCAAGGGCCGCAAACCACCACCTGTGAGTCATGCTACGCCGGTGGCTGTGACATGTAAAAACGTTTCACGATGCGAGGCAACCGCCTCCGCGCACTGGTAAAAATTGGCTTTCCATGCACTGGCATGAATCTTTGGCGTTATTCCGTGCGGACAACGGCCATGCTCAATTCTGGAATCCATCGATCACCATATCTGGACAGAACCGTCAGACCTCCGTCAGCGTTTCCAGAATGGCTGTCATCAACGCGTGCAGCCTGTTCAAATGCAGGTAATCCAGTATGGCCGACTTGCACGCTTCCACGGTGCCTTCCCGGCTGCTGTAACACGCCAGCAAAAATGCCCGACAAAAGTGAACCGTGTCGTCGAGGTTGTTCTTCGCGAAGCATTCCTCCACCAGACGCCGCCCGCGATTCTGCCGCATTCGCTGCAAAATTTCACCCCGTGCCAGCATATGTCCCATGCATGTCGGCGGCGGTGCCTGCTGTGCGTTATGGACGTCACGGTACAGAAAGGGTGCACAGGGCGTTTTCCTATACGCCGGCGCTAGGTTGTGGTTGATTTACTGGTGCCGGACGGACTGTCTCTTGCGAAACCATCTGCGTACAAGGAAGAATGCAATACCCGCAATGATCACGAGTCCGGCGATGTTATATCCAATGAAGAATGGAAAGCTGCCGGTGGACGTGGTGGCGTATCCTTCTGGCGGCGTGGGGGTGACGCCTGCAATCTCTATACCGTCAAGCACATCCAGCGCGCCAAAGCCCATCACCCGAACGACTGCATTGTCTGGAGACTGGAGGCTTCTGATTGTGTATTCCCTGTCAAGGGTCACGACTGCCTCAAATTCACGTTCTATCTGGATTGGGAGGGGGTGGCAGCATCCTTCAGGGATTGTCCATTCGCTGACTGCCATCTCATCGCTCAGGCCAAACGTTCCGGCATCGACGCTGATTCCCGTTGGATCAAACAGGAAGTGCCAGTCGGTCATGGGCAGTTCCAGGATAAAGTCGGCGTTAATGATCGGTTGAAGGAGGACTTCATCTGCTGCCGTTCCCGCAAGGAGTTCGTACGTCTCCGGCGAGTGGGCTTCCAACATGCTGATCGGCATGTTGATCTCTACGTCGTCAATGACCACGTCGTCATGCGCGCCAAGTCCCCTCCAGCCTAGATCAATTAACGTTGTTTGGGAATCCCACGTGATGAGATAGGAGGATATTGTTCCGTCCAGAACTACGGTGTAGTCAATTGACGTATGGCCGTCAAATGGCTTGAGATGTATGTCATAGGATACGTCAAGATCCGATACCGATGCCTGGCTTCCAGAATCATGTATGTTCCGGTTCATCTGATCCATCAGATCTTGGACGCCCGGGTTTGAGGAATCCGCGGATTCTGTGACCTGCCAGTCCTGCCCACTAAGATAGTCATGTATCAGCCCGTCTTCTGGATACTCTATGAAGACGGTTTTCTGGTACCGTGCGTTGAATGGCGAGGATTCGTCATCGGGATCAATCGAAACTTCCATTTGGACTGCCCACGCGGGAGTGGACATGACAATCATAAGCAGAATTACAACAAATACGGGCAAAAGCAACCGACTTGCCATGGCAGGCTTGCGCAAGTGGCGCTAATATGTGGTCTGTTGGACAGTTCTGCATAATTTTCGGGTGATGCAAATTACCGGCGGAGATAATTTCCATGTACCGCAAATCTTGGTGCCGCAGTTGGGAGCATTTTCTTCTGTCGCCAATCCAAGATCACATAAATGTCAACAAGCGCAATCGGTATGATGCTGAAAATCACGATGCTCGGTCTCGCGCTGGCGGCATTCGCGCTGTCAGTTGCCGTGCCTGCCGCAAGCGCCGAAGAGATTCCATCACCGCTCCAGCAGGCGCAAGAAGGCGTGCCATTGAACGAGGTAATATGCACAGACGATCGTATACTGATGGCATCGCCGTCAGGGAATCCGGCGTGTGTCTTTGCGGGATCCGCAGAAGCGCTGGAACTGCGCGGATTTACACTGCCATCCGATGCGTCCCATGACAGTCTTTCGGCAAAACGGCCAGCGCCGGAAAAAGCAGATGAAACCGGCAGTCAGGATATGTCCAAAACAGGCGACAGGCCGCTTGTCACCACTTGGCAGACCACCTCGCCAAACGAATCGATAACCATTCCGGTGGGTGGCACAATCGGCACTTACGCCGTATCCTGGGGCGACGGCAGCATGTCTGCCAACGTCATAGGGGATCAAGTCCACGCATACGAGGATGCCGGCACATATACCGTTGCCATCACGGGTAACTTTGAGCGAATCCATCTCAGCGGCCATACGACCAACGCCCCCAAACTGCAATCCATAGAGCAGTGGGGCGACGTTTCGTGGACATCCATGGGATCGGCGTTTTATGGTGCAGATAACATGGTCTACAATGCTGTCGACTCCCCAGATCTGTCGGACGTGACTGACATGTCCTCCATGTTCCATGGCGCTGACTCATTCAACGGCGACATCTCCGGCTGGGACGTCTCGGGGGTGACTCGCATGAGCGAGATGTTCGCCGAGGCCGACTCATTCAACGGCGACATCTCTGGATGGGACGTGTCGTGTCGGGTGTGACTGACATGTCCTCCATGTTCCATGGCGCCGACTCATTCAACGGCGACATCTCCGGCTGGGACGTCTCGGGGGTGACTAACATGCACTCGATGTTCGCCGAGGCCGATTCCTTCAACGGCGACATCTCCGGCTTGGACGTGTCGGACGTGACTAACATGTACCGCATGTTCTACAATGCCACCTCCTTCAACGGCGACATCTCCGGCTGGGACGTGTCGGGCGTGACTGACATGTCGGCAATGTTCTGGGAAGCCGACTCCTTCAACTCCGACATCTCCGGCTGGGACGTGTCGGGCGTGACTGACATGTCTAGGATGTTCTTTGGGGCCACCTCCTTCAACGGCGACATCTCAGGCTGGGACGTGTCGGACGTGACTGACATGTACCGCATGTTCTACAATGCCACCTCCTTCAACGGCGACATCTCCTCCTGGGACGTGTCGGGCGTGACGGACATGTCTAGGATGTTCTTTGGGGCCACCTCCTTCAACGGCGACATCTCCTCCTGGGACGTCTCGGGGGTAACGGACATGCGTAGCATATTTAGTAATACCGAATCCTTCAACCAAAACTTGGGTAACTGGTACGTCGTCTTGGATAGCACATCCATCGATATTGGAGGCGGTGCAATGAAGATTGGGAACATCGCCGCGCAGAACCAGATCCTTGACCGTCAGCATCCAGCATGGGATCCGGCGCGGATTCTGACCTCTTTGAGATCGACGGGGATATCCTGATGACAAAGCCGTCCGTGGATTATTCCGGCAAGGCCGAGTACGCCGTCAACATCACCGCGACGGGCGACTTTGGCGTGAACAATTTCAAGGTGATCAACGTGACAGTGACCGGGGCCGACGACGCGGGAATGCCATAAACGCGAATGAATGCTCTTCAAAATAGTGGATTCTGGCCAAACCCAATCCAACCAGCGCGTGCAAGATCACCCTGTGTGAACGAAGACTGAGGCTGTCCAACGACGCAATTCCTCTTGGCGGGGATGACAGTACCAGGCATATCCAATTCATGCGTCACAGATCAAATTTGAGCAGAGCCGTTTCAGGCCACAAAGGCGCTGCTATTCCCGGAGTGACAAAGCAGGAAAAATATGCGGCGTCATCCCGTTCCGATGGCAGCGTACTTGCCGGATCGCCCCTTGATGAAGAAGACTGCGGCGACGCTGCCTACTGCTGCACCCACGATCACGAATGTGCCGAGTTGGGGAGGATGCGGGTAGAAGTTCCATGTTGAGTATTTTATGTCATTTACAAGCTGGACTTGGTCACTTTTGATCTTCAGTACTTCTTCCAACGTGCTGGCATCGACTTTGCCTGCACCATCGTTGCCAAAGTACTGGGCTGAGGCGATCGCTGGCACGCCGGTCGCCATCAGCGCGAATGTCAGGAGCACTGCCACCGTCAAGACCAGATTATTTACCGTGTTCACTTGGATGTAATTGGCAGCAATGCTAGTTAAGGGATTACAGATTGCACACTGTTAACTTTTTGAGCGGTTCTCCCAAAATGAATCCGGTGTTAACTTGGTGTGATGGGGTGTCAACTTAGGGTGGCAGGCCTTAGGCGCGCCGTCGGGTTCTGCCGCATGCCCGCCCCGCAAGACCGGCCGCGAAGACTCAGGAGTGTCTGTAAGCACCCGCCGGACGGTCCTATTCAATTATTACCTGCTGATCATGTTCGTGAGTCTGAACCGGTCGGACGTATTGGACCGCGCCTGAACCCCTGAGGGTATGATCCCTTTCGATTCGTTTGAGGCGAATGTTGACATCTAATACCCCGTAGCGAATAGCAAGACCATCACGTAAGTTAAAAATGCTGCAAAACAGGCCAGTACGATTATTGCAACGTTCGGCCACCTTATCGTATGCTTACGTGTGATTAGGAAAACGAACCAGACCGCCGAAAACAAAGACATCACCATGTGTATATTCCAGTAGCTTTCTAATTCGGATATTGATAACACGAAGGGGTAAAACCACGCTCCCGTGAAAGTTATAACAACGCCAAGCCCGGCATACCATGCAATTAGGGACATCGCATGCCATGCCGGCAGCGACAATAAAAGCAATGCCACATTTATGGAACGCGCCGCAGCAACAGGCATGCGCGTGCACGTATTGGCAGCAGCATCGACGGCCGTGGCCGTCCTGCTCGCAGTGGCCGGCGCGGGCGAACCCGCGTGGGGCGCAGTCGACCTTGATGCAGTCATAAACATGGACGTCGATTTTGCCCAGTTCAGGACCACGTACTCTGACCGCATCGAGTACGAGTACGGCGAGGGGAGCCTGCTGCACCAGCACCTTGGCGGCAGGCAGTGGGTCGTGGAGGGCACGGCGTCGGAAGGCCAGGATGTCCAGAATTTGGAAGACATGTTGAATGATAAGATCACTTCGAACACCGGCAGCCCAAAGCTCTCCGTCTCGGATGTGGAGTATGAGTTCCGGCTGGAGCCCACCGGTTACGGCTCTACCATGGAACGCACGGTCTGGATCACGGGCAACCTGACAGGTTACATGGCAAGTGCAGCAGTCATGGATATCTCGACAGACTACGCGATGCCCGCACTGGAAGGCAACGCGCCGGCCGGTTCGCTGGGAACGCGACAGGCGTGGGTGGCATACGCGACAGAAACCTGTACCAACACGGTACCCGATACGGTGGTTGACAGGTGGTGGCTGAGTCCGACTGTGACAGGCGACATCGTGATTGGCGGCGTCCCAATAAACATACCTGCCAGCCTGCTGCGCGAGATGGAGCCGGAAGCATACGGCCTCCTGGCAGGGACGGAGGCAGACGCGATCCTGAACCGGCCGCTGATGGATGCAGGGGCCATCAGGCTTTATGCAGATACGTGGCATTCGCGGCATTACCCTGCAGGTACAAACGTGGACGCCGATACGTTCGGGCTGAGCGTCGGGGTCATGGACGTAGACGTCCACACGTGGACGGCAGACGTTGACAACCCTGAGAACGGGACAAAAGGAGCCGACTGCAGACACTTTAGTGGCGATACATGCTTGGATGCTGACGGCCCCTGGTTCTGGACAAATGGAGCCTACGAGGTTGCCGTAACTCTGGACCAGACTTACGTCATAAGGATCACGCACGACACGAGCAGCGCCACGATCAGAACAATCGGAACCGGGGTCTTTGACAACAGAGTAGTGGCAGATTCCATACAGGAGCCCTGGTGCCCTCCAAAGGTCGACGTCGGGCACTCATCACAGATCATGTCGACATTTATAGCGTTAATTCTTGTCGCGATAATCGCGTGGCTGTTGATTGGCGCGCGTCGCAGGGACAGGAGGCTCCAAAGAAGCGACGGCGGGCGGCAGTCCGCGGCAGGGGCGCCGCCTTGAACGCGCGCCGCGCCGGTTCATGCTTCATGCATGTGGGCACCGGGGGTCGTTGCCTTTGCGCGGAGGAAGCGACGCGGCCCGGGGTGTTGTCGTGTCAAATGCGCGTCCAAGTCAGCATAAACCTCGCACGGAAATCCTGTAAGAGATTCCATTGGGGGGTTAACGCACGAATCTAAGGGGTTATGCAGGTTCCGCAATCGTGATGAATTGAAGTCTGAATCTTAGGCAGTGGGGTCCATGACCCTCCCCATGAAGAGTATCGCGCCGCCCTCGTCGTCTGGCATGAAGAACATGGACGGGCGGTTGGTCGTGAACTCTGACTAGGATGCATGGGAATTCCTCGTGGCATATGTTGGCGCCTAAAAAATCAATTTTGGACTACGTGTGCAGATGTGGCGACATCACACATTTCTGATTTAAGATTATTTAATTACCATCTAGTGTGATCTGTGTCAATGCTAAAAATTACGATGCTCGGTCTTGCGCTGGCGGCATTTGCGCTGTCAGTTGTCGTGCCTGCCGCAAGCGCCGAAACGATCCCGTCACCGCTCCAGCAAGTGCGCGACGGTGTTCATGCAGACAAAATCGCATGCTCCGACGGTCGCGTCCTGATGACATCGCCGTCAGGGAATCCGGCATGCGTCTTTGTTTCGTCTACTGATGCCTTGGAAACGAGGGGGTTCGTGCATGCAAGCAACATTACTGCAGGCAACCCTGCAGCGTCTTCCAAGTCTGCTCCGCAAACCGGAAGTGCCGTTGACAAGCACTCCACTTGGAGCGTGAATGATGAAAATTCACCCCATTGGATACTGGAGACGATCCCTAATCCAACTGGATACTGGGTGCCTATCGTTGACAGAGACGAGTTTGCCTCGCGCATTGCCGATGCAGTCGGGGATACAGTGCTGGATGCTACTGGAGGTGTGGTCAAGACGGAGCAAGGCAAGATCGTCATGCGGGGTCACGTCGTCGAGTCGGTATTGGCAGATTTCAGCGAAGTGGAATACACGCTGAAGACCGGCATAGAACGCGGCGATGATGCAGCTGAAAAGGAGTTCGTCAAGCATTTCATGGATGAGATGGGTTTTGAATACGACAGGGATGCCTTTGAGCAGTATGAGCCCAGAAATATTTACCTCGACGATCGTACCTATCATTTTCATGAAGAGTATGGATCCATAGGGTTCTTTTTTGCTGATTATCACGCAGAGCAAGTTCCGCTGGGACTGACCGAGCGTATTCCGGGTTCCGCAGAATTGCTGGCTGCCGAAATTCCAGACTTTGACATACTCGGATACGTCCAACTGCAAATCGTCTTTGGCGGGTGGACAAACAGCCCGGATCTGGTAACGCCCACGCTGAATCCGGAAGCAGCGCTTGAGGCGGCCCGCAAATACGCAAGCACCAATCCCGAATTGAACACGCCTGCAGAAAACGGAGGCAACTGCGAATACGTACTCGGGAATCTCGGCGGCAAGGTTCGCCTCCACGTGGATTTTGGCGTCCCCACTTACTGGACAGAACCCGGCTGGTGCACAAGTGACGACACCGGTCACAACCGTCAGCCGATAATCATAGTGGATGGATGGACCGGAGAATATTCATATGTCATATACAGATCCCACCTCGACTGATGACAAGTTCTTGCTTGACTGTACGGGTGGGTGCATTGGCAAGCCAGCTCCCGATTGACATTCATGGCATGGCTGCATACTGTGCCTTGAACCTCGTTTTCATTTTCTCATTGATGCATGTTCAAATTCATGATCATTTAATTGCCAATCAACACAACGCACCCCGATGCTGAAAATCCGGATACTAGGCATTGCACTTGCGGCATTCGCGCTGTCCGTTGCCGTGCCTGCAGCAAGCGCCGAAACGATCCCGTCTCCGCTTCAGCAGGTGCAGGAAGGCGTCCCATTCGACGAAATACAGTGCCGCGACGGCAAGGTGCCAATGCAGTCACCCGGCGGCACGCCGGCGTGCGTCAACGAGTCATCATCTGCCAAGCTTGTAGAACGAGGATGGAAGGCAGTAGCCGGGTTGCAGACAAATCAAGAAGCAGCCCACGGCGGGCGCGCCTGCAAGGGCCAGCAGGAAACTGCCAATGTTGGAAAGTTCGACCCGGGACTGTTTGACAGGATCGGCGGGATGTTGGACGCCAATGTCACCGGCAGTTATTCCGTGCTGCTCATAGTCTCCGACGGCGACAAGCAGGCAGTGGAGCAGATACTCGTCGATTGCCACGGTGCCACGGATGTGGCAGCGGCCAGCTCCCTGTCGTTTGTGACTGCCAGCGTGCCGCTTGGAGAAATTCAGGCCCTGTCAGCGTACGACGAGGTGCGGCAGATAGGCGCCGGCGAGCTGTTTGAGATTCCGGTAGCCTCGGACGACGTGGAAGGAACGACTTGGGTCCAAATCGACCCCGTACAATGCGGCGGCAATCCGTGGGGATATGCGCGTAGCAGCCCGGACGTGATCAAGGAGTATTATGCAGATCTGGGCGTAGACGTGTTCGATCTCAAGACGGCGCACACCCACCAATTGGTATGTGCAGCCTGTTCGTGTCCGGCTGGAATAACGCTGTCCCTGCGGGTGTCTCATGACGACGTCAGGACGATGCTAAGCTTGGGATTCATGCCTCCCGACAAACAACCAGACGCGCCCAGGAAACCAAGGCTCAGCAGTGCCGACATAGAAAACACCGGCGACAGGCCGTTTGTCACCACGTGGAGAACCATCTCGCCAAACGAATCCATAACCATCCCCGTGGGCAACGCGACTGGTGCCTACACGGTGGATTGGGGCGACGGCCGCGTCTCTGCCAACGTCACCGGAGACCAGAGTCACGCATATTCAGATGCCGGAGAATACACTGTCCGCATATCCGGCGACTTTACGAGGATACTGCTTGCCGAAGACCGTGACAACTCCTACAAAATCGTATCAATTGAACAGTGGGGCGACACCCAATGGGAGTCCATGGCATCTGCGTTCATGGGAGTGGCGTTTACGTCTCATGCTGCCGATACCCCGGATCTCTCCAAGGTGACGGACATAAGCGGCATGTTCCAAGATTCTGACTTTAACGGAGACCTCTCCGGCTGGGACGTCTCCAAGGTGACGGACATGAGCGGCATGTTCCAAGATTCTGGATTCAACTACGACATATCAAACTGGGACGTCTCGGGCGTGGAAGACATGCACAGAATGTTTACTTACTCTGCCTTCAACGGCGACCTCTCCGGATGGGACGTCTCGGGCGTGGAAGACATGGGTTACATGTTTAGTGGCACCCCCTTCAACGGCGACCTCTCCGGATGGGACGTCTCGGGCGTGGAAGACATGGGTTACATGTTTAGTGGCACCCCCTTCAACGGCGACCTCTCCGGATGGGACGTCTCGGGCGTGGAAGACATGAGCAGCATGTTCAGATACGCCTCCTTCAACGGCGACCTCTCCGGATGGGACGTCTCGGGTGTATCTGACATGTATGACATGTTTTCCTACTCTGACTTTAACGGCGACATCTCCGGCTGGGACGTCTCGAATGTGGAAAACATGAGCGAGATGTTCTTTGCGTCATCCTTCAAGGGCGACATCTCCGGCTGGGACGTCTCGGGCGTGACGGACATGCACAAAATGTTTGCCAGCTCTGACTTCAACGGCGACATCTCCGACTGGGACGTCTCGGGCGTGGAAGACATGAGCGGCATGTTCCGCAACGCATTGTTCCTCGGCGGCATCGCCGGATGGGACGTATCAAGCGTGAAAGACATGAGCGAGATGTTCCTTGATACGCCGTTCTTTCACAGCCACCTCTCCGGATGGGACGTCTCGGGCGTGAAAAACATGAGAGAGATGTTCAGTCGCGCCTCATCCTTCAACGGCGACGTCTCCGGATGGGACGTCTCGGGCGTGAAAAACATGTACGGGATGTTCGCCGGCACCCCCTTCAACGGCGACCTCTCCGGATGGGACGTCTCGGGCGTGAAAAACATGTACGGGATGTTCGCCGGCACCCCCTTCAACGGCGACGTCTCCGGATGGGACGTCTCGAACGTGGAAAACATGTACAGGATGTTCAGAGAGTCATCCTTCAACGGCGACGTCTCCGGATGGGACGTCTCGGGCGTGAAAAACATGTACGGGATGTTCGCCGGCACCCCCTTCAACGGCGACCTCTCCGGATGGGACGTCTCGGGCGTGGAAGACATGGGTCAAATGTTCTCCGGCACCCCCTTCAACGGCGACGTCTCGTCTCCGGATGGGATGTCTCGAGCGTGGAAAGCATGGGTGGTATGTTCATCTCCTCGTCCTTCAACGGCGACGTCTCAGGATGGGATGTCTCGAGCGTGGAATACATGGGCGACATGTTCAGATACGCTTCCTTCAACGGCGACGTCTCAGGCTGGGACGTCTCGAGCGTGAAAAACATGCCCAGGATGTTCCACACCGCCTCGTCCTTCAACGGCGACGTCTCAGGCTGGGACGTCTCGAATGTGGAAAACATGAGTCAGATGTTCAGTCGCGCTTCGTCCTTCGTTCAAAACTTGGGCAACTGGTACGTCGTCTTGGACAGCACGTCCATAAACATCAGCAGCGGTACAACGAAGATAGGAAGCATCGCCGCGCAAAACCCAATTCTTGACGGCCAGAATCCAACATATGGCATAGGAACCGGCGCAGACTCTGCCCTCTTTGGGATCGACGGGGATAGTCTGATGACAAAGCCGTCTGTAGACTATGGCAAGGCCGGGTACGCAGTCAACGTCACCTCGACGGGCGACTTTGGCGTGAACAATTTCCGGGTGATCAGCGTGACAGTGACCGGGGCCGACTATGACGAGACGACATCAGACGCGGCTCCCACGAATGGTGGCACATCCGACACTAATACGGTTCTGTCCTCCAGCAACTGCAACCCGGAATGCATTGCCACGCTGAAATCCTGGCTTGACACGTCATCCCCATTGACCATAGAGTTTGACAGGTTCGTGGATGATAGTATTGACGGCGAAGAGGGATTGTACGTCCAGTACTCCACGGACGGTACCACTTGGATAACGCTGGCATTGTACACTGAGGACAACAACCAAGACACCGACGAATGGGAGGTAACCTCGCTCACGCTTGACATCGAGCAGAACTCGGCCAGCCTGAGATTTGTTGCAAAATCCAACGCCCCGGATGAATTCATAGAGATTGACAACCTCTCGATATATCCAAAGGGAGCCGATCCCGTCGCCCCGTAAGCAGGTGAATGCATGTGCGACACTCATCCATACAAAGCCTTCCATCATTTCCGCGCTTCATCCACCCATCAGATCTGTTCAGCATTTATGCAGACGAGGTACCGCGGCCCTCATAATTCCGCTGATGTTTGTGCAACAAGCCAAAGCAATCCAATTTTTAATTAGTAAAATTTGCCATACCATGATCAGATGAATGACATGGCAACTTTAATCGCAGTGATATTCTCTGTGTTGGTGCTGGGGGCAATGGATGCGCCAGAGACTGTGTTTGCTCAGTATTTAGGAAATGTTGGAGGTATAGCGACGCGCCAAAGTTCGCGTGTAATTAATCGAAAAGTTTGTAGATCAGATCTCATTCCATGGATGCATGGACGACATAAAACGGGAAGAACTCGAAAAGGCGTGCAAAAAGGAGAAGGACCACAAGGTTCGAACCAGAATGGCTGCCGTCCGCATGGTACGTGTGCTTAACATTTCAGTGGAGAAGACTGCCAACCTCCAAGTACACCGTCCCACGTGGGTCCGCGACTGGCTGCGCCGCTACGACGAAGGAAGCCTCGAAGGCCTCCGGGATCTTCCCCGATGCGGGCGGCCCAGAAGAATTCTGCGAAACGTCATGGATGAGATAATTGCAAAGGTGGCAGGTTGCCGTATCACACCCATGGGCCTGCAGCAGTACATACGGGCGCAGACCGGCACGAGATTTCACATCACATACGTCAGGAAGATAATGCGCCTGTACAACCTGTCTCCAAAGGTAGCGCAGAAGATACACATCAACAGGGCAAACAGGAAGGCAGTCTGGAACTGGAGGTACTACCTCAAACGGCGAATTTCGTGCCTAGAAAAGGAGGGGTTTGCCGTGATCATGCAGGACGAGGCGTTTTTCATACATGATACCGTGTCCGGCAGAAAATATTGGTCTCCCAAGGGCAGGCGGATAAGCGTACCATACACGGGAAGCCACAGAAAGGTCACGATACACGGGTCACTTGCCTCGGGCTGCCGGCAGTTCTTTCGGACGTACGACAAATTCAACGCCGTCACGTTTGTTGCCTACCTCAAGGAGTTGCAGAGACACTTTGAAAAAGCGGTGCTGATATGTGACCGGGCACCGTAGCACCGTTCAAGGCACGTCAGGGAATTTCTTCGCAAGAACAAAAATGTCAAGATCATGTATTTTCCCAAGGGTTCGCCGCACCTGAACGCCGTGGAGGAATGCTGGCGCCAGGGAAAACGCAGGCTGTTGGTTTCCGAGACTACCGGACTTTTTCTGACACGTGCATGGCCATCTCGACATATTACCGAACGGCACGGTTCAATCTGGAATTGGTTAAATACGTAAACAAAAAAACTGAATTAATCCACGCAACTTATGATCGCAGCTATATAACAACAACCCTTCTTTAGGATAAGTTACATGATGATGACTGTTTTACATTGATTCTATTACTCTAATCCTTTGTTAGTTCCAATCACTTCATAGCTGGAAAAATCATACGCAATTTTGTAGACCTGCTGGAATCCTTCAGAAGAATAACCTCCAACATACAAGTAGCTATTCTCAGAATCTGCTGCAATACTTGAAACAGTCAGATCAATTCTCTGCACGTCTTCCCATGACTCCCCCAAGTCATCTGACTTTACTATTCCAAATGTTTCTACTGATGCAAACAATGTGCCCCCTTCATCAAATGCCAACGCAAAAACACTCATTCCATTATATTCATCAAGAAGCATCCATGTCTTTCCTCCATCAGCTGACTTGAATATTCCTTTTCCAGTTCCTGCAAAAATTAGCTGTGATTCGTCAGGAGATATTGCAAGTGCAGAAACATACTCTGGATACACTAATGACTCCCATGTTTCTCCTCCGTCAACTGTCTTAAATAAGCCTCTTGCTGCACTATCAAAACCAATTATAACTTTAGGATTATGTTTGCTTACTGCCATTGCATGAAAATCCACTGAAGGTTCTATTACATTTGACACAAGCTCCCACGTAATCCCCCCATCATTACTTTTAATCAATCCAGTATTTCCTCCAGTTGCTGGATGACCGCTTGCATACAGTGGGGTCCCTGAAACGTATGGTGCACTAAATGCCATATAGTCAGCACGTATCTTGTCTACTTTTACTGGCGGTTTGCCGTCAATACTTTGGTAAAAGTCACCATGGGCTGCAATATACACAATCGAACGATTATCAGGATCAAACCCTAAACCGTGAACATGGCGCCAATCAATTATTTTAGAATCCTTAGATTTTGCGTTATCATCATTTGTAGTAGGATCTACAAACATAGGTGAGCCAGATAGCAGTAATGTTATTACAACAACAGCAACAACTATGGCAATCACTACGCCAATCACGGGAAGTTTGCCTCTGTTAGGATTATCAGATTTAGATTGCTTTGTCATAATCTAATCATCAACTTGTATTGCTCCAATTAGAATGCATCACAGTTATATCCTTATTGTCCCATTTAATTAATTCTATTGTACGAAAATTAGATCCAGCTAAGATCAAGCTTACCGTAAAGGATTATTTTGCCTTGCATCGATCAAGGAAAAAGATGACAAAACGTTTGACTGCCAAGGCCATACGTCACGCAATGGGGCAGATCAAGAAAGGCACAAGTTTGTCGTCGGTAGCAGTCCAGATAGATGTGACTCCACGGCACGTAAGGAGGCTTTGGGCAGAGTTTTGCGCTACCAGATCTCCACACATCCCCAGAATGCCAGGGCGGCCGGCGATTCAGGCCATGGACGGCATGTTCATGGCAGGTCCCGGCGTGTTCTCATCAGCAGACATTGGGGAGCAGTTTGTGGTCCCGTTCCTCAAGCACGAGTCTTGGGACGCCGGCTGGGTGCCGTCATCCATACGCTGCGACGGCATTTACCATACCGACGTGCTTGGCTACATAAGGTGGTTTGAGGAACTAAGGGACAGTCAGTCTCATGACGGCGACGATCTGTATCCGTCTGAGCTGCGGCGTTTCATACTGCACCCTGACCGTATGCTGCATTCGGATCCGAACTGGAAGATTGAATACAGGGACAAGATATCCATCTCCCTGCTGAGCAACGTCACGAACATCGAGGAAGAACGCGCCTCGGGATACCGCGTACTCAAAAACGCGTATCTCTTTGACACGGTCTACAGCTTTTACAACGCGGACCCGCGGACGGAGATGGAGTTGTCGGCATGGGATATCAGAGACTCGGTCAAGAACTTGGAAGAGGGCCGGCTGTACTTTTTACACAAGTCCACCACGCCGTACGGCAGGGCATCGGTTACTGCCGTGGAGTCACTGGAAAATTCCTACGAGATCATAAGGAGCATATTTTCCCCGGAAAATGTCCAGCAGGTAGGCCTTTACAACGACGCCCGGTATTTTCAGCCTGTCCTGCGCGACGAAATTGGGCAGAATCCTGCACTGAATGGAAAGATCAGTGCAAGATACAGCGAGCGATACGATTCTGGTGGGCACGACCTCCGCGACTTTGATCGTTACGAATACCAGCTGTATGTGAAAATTTACCAGATGGATCAAGAGGTGCTAGACGAGTGGAAGGCATTTCTGAAGAAATACGGCTTGGAGGACGCAAAGACAAGTTACAGCATAGTCCTCCCCATCAGCAGCTTCTCCAAGCCTCCAGACGAGACCTGGCGCGACTATTTGATCCCGACAGCCAAGGACCAGCTGGGATGGGGGACGCCACCCTTCAAGATACTGTGCGAGGACATGCTGCACCTGGTAATCGTGCCCGACGGCACGCCTGCATGCGTGACTGCCTCCGAGGCGCGGGAGATGCTCGCTGACGGTTCGGCAATCATGCAGGTGAGGCCAGAAGTCATCCTTAACACGGACGGTTGATGGCGCGCATGCTATCTTGGTTGCTGCAGCCATGCCACGCAAAACCGGCCGGCGGCAAAAGCCTGCATCCTTTGTAGGCAACCAGGCAATCAATGGTGTCGGGCATGTTTCTGATGGATTGGGCCGGGAGCGCTGCATCCATCTGTCCTCCGGCATGGAGCCTGATGCCGCCCGCTGCATTCGCGGCAAAGTCATAACCCCGGTTCCCGCCAGGCGCGCCGGTCACGGTGCAGCGGCATTCGTTGGGGCGGCGGTAGGCGCAGAGATTGCCTTCGTGGATGTCTGTGTGGCAGTGCCGGCGTACGCCGCCGGGACGGACACCACTATCAATAGTATGGCCGCGAAGAGGAGCCAGAAAATTTGAAAAAACGTACCACCGGCGCAGCATAGTGGAGTCCGTGTTCTCGTCATTCAAGTGCAGGTTCACTGCCGTGGTCCGCGCAAAGACATGCCGCAAGTCGCCATCAATGGTTATATAATCAGACCCCATACACATTGCAATGACATCGAGATATAAACAAACAGATTTACACACTACTTCGTTTGTAACTACCATAATTGCAGTTAATGGGATGATTCCATACAAATGTTCATCAATAAAGGTGCGAGATTGATAGCAGAAAAGGCACATCACTTGCAGGGACAGCCTGCCATGCCGCATGCGCTTGCGTCTATGGGCCCGATGAGGGCGTTTATGACAAACTCGAAAAAGATCTCCACGGAGATGATCGAGATCAACGAGAACCTGATGGAGTTTAACAAGTATCTTGTAGAATATTATGAGCAGCTCATGGAGACGTGGAATGCCGCTCAGAAGAAGGTCAACTCGAAGGCGCTGAAGATCCCCCAGGATGCAGAGCAGACAGAGGCCCTCAAGAGGTCATGGATAGGCATATTTGACAACGACTTTACCGAACTATTTGATTCTGCAAAGTTCGGGGAAAACTACGGGAATCTGATCTCCAAGGAGCTTGCGCTGACCAAACACTGGAATGCCATTGTCAGCACCATTCTGAAATCGGCAAACATACCAAGCAAGGAGGAGATGGACGAGGTATACAAGGAGATCCACACACTCAAGAAACGAGTCGGCAGGCTGGATCTGAAGAAAGCGGGGATAAGAAAAAATGCAAAGTAGGCCAATGATGGATTCCAGAATAATAGGAGAGATGATCAAATTCGGCGAGAATGTCGTCAGGGCACCAAGGATGGTTGCAGCACCCGATGAGATCAGCATGGGGGTGACCCCGCATGACATAGTGCAGAACGTGGACAAGACGCGCCTGCTGCACTACAAGCCCATGACAGACAGGCAGCACAGGACACCGCTTCTCATATCGTACGCCCTAATCAACAGGTACCACATACTGGACATCCATCCCGAAAAGAGCTGGATACGGAACCTTCTGCAGCAGGGGTTTGACGTGTACGTGCTGGACTGGGGGACGCCGACCAGCATGGACAAGTATCTTGATTTTGACGACTATGTGAACGGGTACATGGACTATTACGTGGAGTGCATCAAAGACGAGTCGTCGGTTGAAAAGATCTCCCTCCAGGGGTATTGCACAGGCGCCACCATCACCACCATTTACACGGCGCAGCACCCGGAGAACGTAAAGAACTACATATCCACGGCACCGGTCATTGACGGCGGGCACGACACCCCCGTGATCAGCAACCTTGCAAAGCACATGGACGTGGACAAGATGGTGGATACCATCGGAAACATGCCACCGGAATTCATGTACTACTGCTTTTCGGTACTCAAGCCGTTTGAGCAGGGGCTGGAAAAATACGTCAACTTTTTCAAAAACATAGACAACAAAAAGTTCGTCGACGGTTTTCTCAGGATCGAAAAATGGCTCAGCGACACGCCGCCCATTCCAGGAGAGCTGTTCAGGCAGTGGATCAAAAACATCTACCAAGACAATTTGCTAATCCAGAACAAGATGTACGTGGGCGGGAACCACGTAAACCTGAAGAATATAGACATGCCTGCATTCACCCAGATAGCAGTCGCGGATCATTTGGTGTCGCCTGAATGCATCATGCCGCTGCATTACGCCATCGGAAGCCAGGACAAGACTATGAAGATATATCCGTCGGGCCACGTGGGAATGATCGCAAGCTCCCTGTCGCAGAAAAGGGTTCTGCCCGAACTGGGGCAGTGGCTGATCGAAAGATCGTAGGCGCATGCGCGCCAGGTAGCAGGTTAGGTTCAGCACACAGTCAATTTTTCGAACCCACGGCGATCTAAATTGTGCCCTGTCTGAATTATTCCATTGTCAAATTCCGAGATCAAAATACTGCGAGACGAATTGGCCAAGGTAATCGCAGATCCAGAAGATGCGCGTGTTAAACGGGAAACTGACTCATGCGCTGGAGGAAGGAGATCGGATAGTAACGAAGATGATGATGGAGAATGACTCCCTCAGGAGACACCTGATGATTTATGAGAATCCCCACGCTCCGCCATCGCACGGCAGCATGCCGGCGTACGCCGCCGGGACGGACGCCACTGCCAGCAGGATGGCCGCGAAAAGGACTATTCTCATGGGATGAGGGGCCGGAAAACGGCATAAGGGGCAAATTTGGGGGGGGGGGGATCCTCCGGCATCGGAAGCCATGCTATCTTTTTATGCGGAGAAGCGCAATTGGCGCATGAATGGGGATCGATTTTCCTACCGCCCTGGGCATCGCGGTGGCCGCGGTGCTGTGCATTTTCGCGGCGGCCCTTGCGTACGATCCGGGAGGTACTGCGGATCCCGCATCCATGGCAGACCCGTCTGTCAAGGACGGGGAGATGTTGCGTGCCCTGGGTGAGGCGGCAAAAATGTACAGGAACGGCGGGCAGGACGCAAAGGCAGGGGAGCAAGAAGAAATGTTCCAAAACAAGGTGGCAGAAGTGGCAAGTCGCTTGCTTGACGTGGAAGTATCATCCGTCTATGCTGACCTCTTCTTCCCAGGCCCTCTGGATCCGACAAGGCATCCGGGACAGATCTGCGGTTCGGCAGGCGACATACCGGTTCACCTCGCGAAGGTGCGCGACGTGGAGCGGTACGTGGCGTTCATGGAAAAATACTCTGCATACCCGATCGAGATGCACCTGAACGACGAGCGGCCATTTGGATTTCATTACGGATTCGTGGCGACGTCTGGGGATGGGCGGTATGCCTCCACATTCTTCCACGTGGACCCCTGTACTGACGTGGTGACCGACTCGGCAGGCTACCTGCTGACATGCCGCGACGAAGAAAGCGGCTATTTCTTCAGCACGACAAACCAAGACGACATCAACGCGAGCCTGAAACTAGGGGACTTTTGCGTGATACCCATAAGCCCGTGGCGCCAGTCACTCTATGACTATGCCAAGGAAGCATCCGAAGAGACGCGCCGGCACTTCATGGGTGGAGGACCCGTGGATGATTACGAGGCCCTTATGGCATTCTGGCACGAGGGGGAACGGCTGGACGCGTTGACGGATTTGGCATACGCCGTCGCATCCGACAACTTTGCAGATGATGCCATCCAAGAAAAGATCCAAGACTACCGCGATGCCTACGGCGCCCTCCCGGACGAATTTCTGAAACTGCTCGAGGATCGGGACGACGGATGAGTCCCGTTCCGGTTTGGGCACCAATCACCAGTAACCTTCAGATGGCCTCGGTGCCTGGTTGGCCGCCGGCCCCCGGAATTACGGAGGCTGTAACCTGTATCTCATAAGTGCTCGTATTTCAGTTTGAGAAATCCAAACGCCCCAGATTCAACGGGCCAATGCTATGACGTACGAAGCAAGGTACAATCAGCAATGAAAACACGTAGTAGCAACCTGGTTAGTGTTAATGCCCACATGGTATGGGTGGGCAGGACTGACGGGCATTCACACGTGCCATAATTTCATAACCCCGCGGGTTTGATTCTCGGAATGTCTCTCCTGGAAATTGAGTGGGTCTGCGTGGCCTTGATTGTGTACAAGATCTAATAAGCTAATTGTATCTGTTTACGTTCCTGAGATGCTCGGGCATGCCTCCACACAACAACGCAGCCGAGCTGGAGATACGCGATGCCGTCGTGCTGCACAGGAACGTACGCCACCAGCTCTCCGAACCGGAGGGGAGGGAGGTCTTCTCGGTGCTAATCTCGGTGGCACGCACATGCCACAAGCAGGGAATATTCCCGCGCGTTGCAGTGGAGGAACTGATCAGGGATCCGGACTGGAGCATATTCAAGCCCCCGGATCTGGCACAAAAAGAGATTGCCGTGAAAGCAGTCGCCGCGTAACGCAGAAGATCCGCTAGGATCGCATGTTTGGGGACCTGAGTCTATACCTGCAAAACGACGCTCAGGTAATATGGGACCGCGGCCAGGTGCGAATAATCGACCCGAACGGCCTCATGCACGACGTGACCATCACTCTGTCAGAGGATCCCGACGACCCGGCCAAGAAGACTGCCACGCTCACCGTCACGTTTTCAGAATCCATGGGAATGACCAACATGGTGGTGCGGACGTGGAATACGGCCGGCCAGATTACCACGGTGCGGATATTTGACGCGCTGGACGTGACAGAGTCGGCCACCGGAGTGGTGGATCCCGAACCGATTTCGGAACCGGTCCCGGCGGTAGACCCGGAGCCTGGATCCGTGGATCCTGAACCTGTCGCGGCGCCGGAACCCGAACCGCCCGCGACGGTCCAAAAGCAGACCGCCGAACCGGGATCTGCCGCCGAGGAATCCCTGAAGGCGTGGGCCGGGTTCGCGTCCGGGGCGGTGAGCGACGCCGAACTGCTGGCATCACTGGGCCTGGACTACCCGGGTGCCCAAATACCTGACTGGGTGATGACTAATCTGGGGCCGCTGGTGGTGAAGGGGCAGGTCACTTTGGACAAGTTTACCACGGCGCTGGAGTACGTGCTGGAGAACGCGTAGGGCGGCAGGCAGCCAAGGGCCCGTTACCTGACAGGTAGGAGACGTCGATTGACCGGAACGGAACCGTTCCCCCTGCAAGCGGCGCCCCGTTCTGAAGACAAAATCGGTGCACCATGCAGTGCTGCAAGGATGCGCACGAACCTGCAGACGTCGCAACAAAAAAAACATCCGGTTCCACGACAAGCCAAACCCTTGCGCGCATGATCAAGCCCGCGATGCCGCGTGCGGTCCCACACGTTGGATCAGAATTTCAAATATTGGCATCTGCGCATAAGATCTATTCAGTACCAGGACCTCGAAGGACATGTAAGCCCAGGGGTTGGCTCGCCACACGAGGTGTGGGTGGGAGGGCCTAACACATGTTCAACGCCCTTGCCTTTTTCTTTTTCAGGGACACTCTGAACCGACAGTTACAAGAAAATCAAGGAGGCAGTTAAAACAGGCGACGAGTTCTGCAACCCTGAGTCGCTACCCTCACACGTGCGTCAAAAACCACTTGCTTGAAAAATAAAACTTTGTGCATATGATCAGTTTACAGATTAGTAGTCATGCTCATTGAAATCAGAGCCCAGCGACACGGATAAAATTACAGTCGAGTCCGTGACTTGGAATTCTAGGTCTTTCTCGGGCAGAAAACTGCGGAACATTCGTACCAGGACTCGTTGTGAAAAGAGAGACCAGTTTACTCCCAAATCATGCTGGATGATAAACATGTGTGTGTCTCCATTCACCCGATGATCAGAGTCTACTCCGGACGCCCCCATATAGTCTTCAAGGGTCTCGATGCACCTCTTCAGGTCATACCCGCCTTTGGAAAACGTGACAGAGTCCTGGACCGCTGGGAATATGGCATCGACCATCTCATCGATGCCTTTGTCATCCAGATTCCTGCATAGCAGGCCTATGATTGTCTTGGGCGCCGAAATCATGTCCATCCTGTCTGCGAATCTGTCCCAATTGACGTACTTGCCAAGAATTTGCCGTACCAGAACGTTTTGTGATATGTCCCTTTTTGCGGACTCGGTATCCAACTTATTCACTAATGACTGGGGGAGACTGTACGTTATGCTTTGGGTTGACTCCTTTTTTGCAGAGTGATATAGCTTTTTTAATGTGTCAAGTACCGTACGGTTACCCATTTATGTTACAATATTAACCAATCGACTCTGCATATGACAGGCAAGGCGATGGCGTCTGTGCCTTGAGAACGTAGAGATTAGACAAAAGTGCATGCACTGTCTTGCAGTGTGGACGTTCTTGATAGGTATTCTGTGTGGGATGGCTGTGTCTTACAGACATAACCAGATGAATCAAATCACCGAAGAACGAATTGCCGTTTGCATATATCCATAGGACACACCCGTGTGGGATGGGTGTGTCCTAGAGACATATACTCTCATACTGTAAGAGATATGGATCGGCAGATCGTGGCATCGACCAATGACTGCAAAAAAACGCGATCAACGACAGTACGACTTGGTCCAGCAGTACCTGCCGGGCCTCATCATGAACACGATACTGAGAATAATCCGCGAGCTTGGTGACCCGTACGTTGCCAAGCCCGGCCTGGGTGGCATGGCGGCGTACCTACCGGATGTCATGTGGCATCCAACAGGAACAAGGCGAACACGCCGTTCCAGTACGCCGGGTCGCCGTTTGCGGCCTTGTGGTAAAATCTATGGTGGGGCGCATCATTCACAAGTGAACCTTCGAATGGCATTATCAATTTGGGGTTAACCCGCCACGCTTGGCAGGTAGGCGGGGGTTAACATACTATCAACTAACTAATTGATTCATTAGGTTTAAACACGGTATATAAAAAACCGCCGCATGGAGCATGGGGAGCAGCCTGTCAGCAGGGTATGGGCATGCGTGTTTTCGTTTTCCATATTTGCTGTACTGTGGACAAACAAGATGAAAAAGACCCGAAGGTGGGCAGTGCTTTTCTCGTTGCTCGTGCTGGTGCAGGTCGGCGACGTGATGCTTTACGCATACGATGACGATTACAGGTATTATTCGGATTGGTGGATTCCCCAATATTCAAGCCCATATCTAGAGAATCTTATGCAGGGCATCGTCCCTGATGTTGCCGCATACGCCGTTTCCGTCGTGCTGACCATAGCGTGGGACTGGGTGGTGTGGATTGGCATCATCTTTGCCATGGTATACTACATGTTCAAGTGGACGACAAGGTACAACTTCGAGAACTTTGGCTATAAATCCAAGAGGGATTGGAAGCGGGAAGACCCCGCACAAAAAAACGTTGAGGATGTGGTGGTGGATGCCGGAAAGAAGGCCGCCGATGGCCTCAAGGGCATCGGCAGAAAGATACCGTCTGAAGGGATAAAGGGTGCTGGTGCCGCAGCTGGGAAGAAGATGGCTGCGGGTGCCACCGCGGGAAAAAGGATGGCTGATGCCGCAAGCAAGTCTGGGAAAATGAACTCGAACAAGGCACGGGAAGAGATCGAAAAATACCACGGCATGATGCTGCGCGGCGTGATCTCAGAGTCCGACTTTGAGAGGAAGAAAAACCAGTTGCTGGGCCTTGATCCCGAAAAGTGACCATTCGGCATCAACCTACTGATGGATCATCCAAAATTAAGTGCGCGAAGCACATGGTGATCAAGGGGTCGATCCACTGCCACGACTACGACGAGGATGTTTTTCCATGTGTTCACAATTGAACAGAATCAATCAACCCAAAGCCTGCACGTATCTGTAAACGCGCTCCGTGGCGAGGCAGTCTTCCTCGTTGTACTGCAAAAGTGCATCCAGCGCGTCTTGATTGCCTTCGAGATATGCGTTATAGTAACCTGATGCCATCATGCCGTCTATTTCAGATCGCCATTCGTGTCCGCAATACCTGCTGAGATCCTTCAACTTATAATTTGGGATCGGGAAGGCATATGAATTCCTGACGGTGTTCCAAAGGTCATGGCATCTAGCAATAATACCATCCATGTCGATGCCGCACTTGGTCGCCACGTTTTCCAAATGCACCCTATCATAGGGCGCCCAATGGCACAGCATTCCGTCGTGACTGCCACACCAATCGATGAAATCTAGTATCATTTTACGTTGCCCGTCTCGACTTTCGGCCAGAAACGGCACGTATTTTCCGCCATACATAGTTCCTATGAGGAAATCACCATCGGGATCTCCCGCGACACCTTCAAGATCTATAAACGTAGGGTTCTCTGGCAACGAGATATCGCACAGTCTGACTTCTCTGCCACTTGACAACGCTGCCGCACACGACACATGACGTGCCGTTATGCCATTTGGCGGTGTTTCCAATCTAGCCAAGTCACCTATGGTCTGCACCCCGATGTCTGCCAACATCTGACGCTTTACTGGACCTATCCCGTTGACCAGTGATATGTCGCCCGATTTGATCGCCATCTGGTCGCCGTATTGTCTCCACGGGCGCGGCGTGTGTCCGTAAATAGGTTCAGGTATAACGGTGCCGTTCGCCAAATCATGGACTTGATCTATGAATTCCTGCATTTGATCCGCATATTGATCGTAAGGACGCTCTCTTTCGTCTCCATTGCCATTCACGATTACAAAATCAGGGGCATGACCTTGTATGATTCCCAGCATGTATGAGTACGATGCCCCCTGCTCTCGACGCGCAGACGTGCTGTGGTGTGATGATGTTGCTGCTCTTTATTTCATACGGAACATACGAATGATTCCCAAATAGCGAGTGTTTCTCGACGCGCACGAGTAAATCGGGGATGCCGCACACGCCGCCCCCGAAGAGGCACACGCCCCGCAGTTGCCCAACTCCTTTTTGCATGTCTTCAAGTCCGGCCCGGAACGATTCCGTACGCGTTTTGACAGTTTTGGTTTCCATGACCAGCCCTTCAGACATCTTTGTAGTGACAACATCTTCGTGTTCAAGGCCGCGTACCGCAAGAGTTCGGTCTTTGTCTTGGTGTATCGGATCCACATGATGGTTGCACCATACTGCAAACGGAGAAACCCTGCACAGTCCTATTTCAGACGCTATGGCCCGCACGTAGTCTGCCATACATCGCTTGAATACATGTTCGGCATTTTCGGTTTTTTGTCTTCGCCTCCAAAACGGCATACACTGATAGACTGAGTGCGTTTAAAAAGTCATGATTGCGTGCAGAGTCGATATGTTGCGGGTGTGTCCTAGAGACATATACTCTCATACTGTAAAAGATATGGATCGGCAGATCGTGGCATCGTCCAATGACCGCAAAGAGACGCGATTAACGACAGTACGACTTGATCCAGTAGTACCTACCGGGCCTCATCCTAAACACGATACTGGAAATCATCCGCGAGCCTGCGACCCGTACGTTGCCAAGCCCGGTCTGGGCGGCATGACTGCCTATCCGCCAAAGGCCATGGCTGTAATCTGCATCATGAAGGAGGCCGAGATGAGGACTACAGGAAGATGACAGGATATCTCAGGATGAATCCTGCTCTGATCCGCAGGCGGGGGTTGCCCAAGGTGCCTTCCAAGAGCGCCGTGTGGCGCGCCTATTCGTGTGGGGGGTGAACTGATTCGAAAAATCGCCAGACGCGTTCCGAGCGACCCGGCCTTTTACGGATCGCATTGCGCATATCTTAATAACAATGGTTTAGACGCCTAGGTTGTACGTCTTGAAAAAGCCTTGGATCATACTATTGGGGGCCGGCGTGGCCGTAGCAGCGCTGTTCCTGTACGCGCAGGATGCAGCGGAGCCGGCGTCATACCAAGAGATGCCTGACGGGATCGAGGACGCGACTGGAATGGATACGGCCGTGCTGGAAGGCGAGCCGCCTGATTCTAGGGGGTTCGAGTCTGAAGAATCCGCAATGGCAGACACACCCGGCAAATTCGCAACAGGCACCAACATGACGGGCAGCACAGCGCCAATAAGGGGAACCGACGTTCTCATAACATTTGAGATAACCGGGGGCGTCCTGCAAAGCATCACGCCTAACGCGGAGTACAATGCAATCGCCATCGGCATTACCGCAACAGATGACGGCCTGTTGACGATCACGATTCCAAGAACAATGATGGATGCGCTTCGTGATGACGGCCAAGACGACCAGTACTTTGTCCTGGTGGATGAGGAGGAAGTAAACCATGAAGAAACTACGACTTCTACCGATTCCCGACAGGATCAGAAGAGATACTTATCATCCGCGCCTGGGTATAGCAAAGATCATAAGTTCGTGTGGAGCAACACGGTTTTTACGGACAGAACGCTTGCCATCCGATTCCCGACAGGATCAGAAGAGATACTTATCATCCGCGCCTGGGTATAGCAAAGATCATAAGTTCGTGTGGAGCAACACGGTTTTTTTGTTTACATAATTGATCAATTCCAGACGAAATCGTGCCGTTCGATAATAGATAGAGATGGCCCTGCACATGTCCGAAAATGTCCGATAATATTCGGAAACCAACAACATGCGCTTTCCCTGACGCCAGCATTCCTCCACGGCGTTCAGGTACGGCGAACCCTTGGGGAAATACATGATCTTGACATTTTTGTTCTTGCGAAGAACCTCAAACATGCGCCAATTTTTTAAACCACAGGCATGTGAACCATGTCATGGGATATGGTCGCCGGCGTGGACAAAGCAACATTAGAAAGAACGCCGCCCAAGGCAAACGCGCTGAGCGCCAAGTACGCGCGAAGTACAAAAAGAAAGGCTACAACGTGCGAAGCACGGGGATCGGGCACGACTTCAAGGTGACACGTCGTGGTTCTTTTGGGTACAGGAAAACCATATTCGTCGAGGTAAAATCTGGGAATGCCCGACTGTCCACTACACAAAGGAACGCGAAAAGAAGGCTTGGCAGCAGGTACGTGGTGGAGCGCGTGAGTGCGGGCAAACGCCACGCGCATGTTTCATGAGGCTCCCCAAGAAAACGATTTTTAGGCTCCATGTTCCAGGCAAAACATGGCACGCCCGAAGATCACCAGCACGCTGAAGGGCGCCCTCGGAGAGACGTACTACAAGGAACTTTGCTCCCAGAGGGGTTGGGCGTACTGCTCCCTCGAGACATTGCATAATTGTAGGAACCTCGGATCCGTCGTCTTCAAGATGGGGTTTGACAGGATTCACGTGGACATTCCGGAGTCCATGAGGCCGGAAGTTACACGGATAGCAAGGCCATCCAACCGATCCAGCGGCAATCCAAGTTTCGTGTTCGATTACCTCGCGTGTAAGGTTGGGCGAGTGGATTCATCTAGAGTATACCGTCCCAAAAGCGATGACTTTTGCTGGGCAGAAGTAAAGACCGGATTGGGAATCTTTTCTGACAACCAGTACAGGACACTATCTGAGATACGCTTGCCAATCGCCGTCTTTCACATAGAAGACGTCTTGGCCAAACCGACGTACGTAGATATGGATTGGACCGTAATGTCTGGGAAGGAATTTGCCAGACAATTGAGCAGAGGGGGTAACTACAAAGACGATGATCGTAGCGACTACCACAGTAGCACCAAATCCAACACAGGCTCCAATAATTGGGGAAGGAAGTATGAAAAGAACCGCTCAAATGGATACAATCCCAAGAATACTGGAATCGTGGCAAGGTATGGCGGTATGTGCGAAGTATGTGACAAGAGAATAATAGCAGGACGGGATCGTGTGACGCAAGATGATTCCGGTGATTGGATACACGCTAGATGTGCGTGAAGGATACTCCAACCACCTATCCTGCACCAACAAATCCTATAATGGCATGCTAACCCCTGCATACCAGCCAAGTGTGGTAGACTGACCGAGGCAATATGTGCTGTGACACTAAACCACCTCGAGTCAACCTCATGGACGACATGCCCGCATGCCATAATTACGAATCCCCACCGTGCTTGATTTTTGGAATGTTTTTCTTGGAAAATGAGCGGATCTTTATGGCCTTGACTACGCGTCTGTCATGCCATGGCGTTATGCCTAATCTCGTCCAGCGTGGTGCGATGGAATATTTTGCCGTCACGAAACACCTCCCGCAAAACATCCGGCCTGCCATCGTTGATGCCAACGGTCTCGTAACCGCACTTGCTTGACGCAACGAGTTTCAACTTACCGGCCTTGGAGTTCTTACCTGGGTCTGACGCGGGTCTCTTGCACACGTCGACTGTCCTGCCGCCGATGTCGGCCCAGTTGCATTTGAGGGCAAATTTCAGCGTGTCTCGGTTGCAGTCCTGCAGCAAACCACCGCCTGATCCAAAAACCAGGTTTTCCACCGCCCATCCCGTACCAATTATCGCATCAAGCAGTGTCGGCAGCGACTGCCTTGAGATGCCGTCACCCTGCAGAAGGCGTATGTAATTTGGAAGCACCTTGTAGCCCTTGTCATTTGTAACAAACCCAAATCGTTCCCCCAGCACCCGCAGGCATTCCGGAATTATTTCGAGCGGATCGCCCGAATCGGGTCTTATCACCACACGACGGCCGGGATTTCCGTCGATCTCTTTTTTCAGTTCACCACCCCATATGGAGTCGCACGCGTTTATCACATCCCAAGAGTCGGAAACGACCGAAACGGTACCGTCGGGATATTGTTCAAGTATGTGGCGGTACGCATCTGCCTCACGTTCGCGTCCCCACAATGTTATTGTGGAATGCTCCGCTGCAGGCACCGACGTCCCGGGAGCCTGGGCATCATAATGGTCAGCCAGAAGACGCATCGCAGCCAGGTTGTCGGTACCGCGAAAATTTATCAGGTGCGCGGCACCGCCGATCGCGGCGGACTCCATGCCGGTGCTGCCCCTGAATCCGAAATCGTGCAGCATGTATGGAAGTGGCCCTGTCGCGCCTGTCAGCTCGAGTTTTTTCTCAAGCACGATCCTCATGACACGGCTGATCGTCGCCACTGTGCACGGGTACCAAAGCTGTACCAGTATTGACTCGATGTGGTTTGTAAGCCACGGCACCTCGTCATCGGTGTTCTCAATCGTAAGAAGCACGTTGGAGGCAGGCACCGTGATCCCTTCCGGTACGGCACGTATGCTTATCGGAAGCCTGCCGCCGTGCGCGTCCAGGATGTATTCCCAGCCCTTCCTGTTGAATGTGTCCCGGTCGAAGTGCCACCTGCACAGTTCCTCAGCCTCGCCTATTGCCTGTTCGGTGACCCTGACGCCTGCAAGGTGCCTGTCAAGCACGTATTGAAGACCGAAAAAGCATGTGTGGTCGTACTCGCCGCCTGCCCGTGATTCGAAATATGATCCTATGCGCCGCGTGCCGGGGGGATACATCTTCCAGTGTGTCAGCTTGTACGAGTCAGTTGACAGTATTATGCTGTCCTTCAATGTCTGACAGTGCGGTTCTGCCTGCATGTTTTTTTGCTGCCGCCAATTAGTAATAAATCAGCCACAGATAGCATGTTTCGTACCGGTTTTGTCGGTTGTTGGCAGAAAACGTGCCGCGGTCACATTGCCCCATGGTTATTTTTTGAGTAGCGTCGTGATGGATTGGTCAAGGCACAAGGGGCATTATTGCGGCCTTCGATACCAGAACCGCGACCCGGTAGTCTTTGAACGGCGCGTTCGGCGAACCGCAGTCGCCGCGGTAAAGATGATGCGCTGGTCTCGGCCCCTTGTCGCAATGAACGCGCGTATCGTTGCCACCGCGCTCATCCATCAGATTCCGGCACGTGCAGGGGTGGACAAAATAATCCGAACACCTTGTCGTCAATAATACGGAAAACCCAGAATTGTCAACAAGCCGGCCATTGGGACCTTTCGGGGCAGGCAAGGACACGGCTGGCTGTGGCGGTACCTGGCAGAAACAAATAGATCACCCACGAATCTTACCGGTGTTCCTGTCCCCGCGCACCCTGTAGATGAACCTGTTACGCGGTGGACAATTTATAGAAGACTCATCACATTACCTTGTATGGAATCTAGCGAATCCCCCGAAGATGGGTCCGATTCGGAACTAACCAAGGAGGATCGCACGTACTTGAGACGTCGGGAGACGTTTGCAGAGAAGAACGCCAAGAAGTACGGATCGAAGGCCGAGGCCCGTGCCGTGTTCGATCACTGGACCTGAAGATGTGACAAAGCAGAAAGAGTCTATTCCCACGTATTGCAACGAATAAGATCATAAGGATGTCATCAACGGCGCATGCATTGTGGCCGCGCCGGCACGCTAGTTGACTGATTCGGCAAGGCCAGGCATGCGATGTCCCATTAGCGCCGTTCTCCCACAAAAGGTAATATCCCATGACACCCACAGGCACCATGAGAATGAAATACGGACTTGCGTACGACCTGCCTGTGGTGAAAAAGCTAACAAACCCCATGAATAACCTCCTAGAAAGATTCAATAGAATTGCTTCCCCCGGTCATGCATGACAGTGGATCCCGCGCTGCTTGATATCATCATGAGGCCAGACTCAGAACCGGCCCCGAGGTTCCTGCTCTGTCTCGACGGCGCCTCGCACCTGATGGAACAAGTTGCCGTTGCAGACTCGCCCACGCCAGTGAGCCGGCCCACCATGCGTGGCGGTTCGTACTTTTCAGACAAAACCGTCCACCGCATCACAGGCACGATAGGCAGGACTGATCTTGCGCCCTACCTGACCGGAAAGATGCTCGGACCCAACACCGAATTCGGGGTGCTCAGGATTGATGCGGCAGTGGCGCGCGAGGGCATACTGCACCGCCTTGTGATTGCAGCGCACCTGACAAACAGCGTCCAGACTCCAGACTCAACGGAGCTTGGCATGGTCATCGTCGGGCTGGAATCAGCCTGACTTGCGATACCTGTCGTACTTGTCCCTGCCATCCTTGTCAGAGAGTACCTCGTATGCCTCGTTGATCTTGGCCATCACGTCCTCATAATCGCTGCCCGCCCTGTCCGGGTGCGTTTTCTTTGCCAGAATCCTGAATTTCTTTTTTATCTCGTCTGGTGACGCGTCTGGTGCTACTCCAAGAACCCCGTAATAGTCTGGAAGATCCCCGCTGGCAGCGGCGCTGAGAAACTCCTTGTCCATCCCGGTATTGCTCCTGGCGCCAATCTCCTCATAATCGTCGCCCCAGTCGGAGTGATACTTTTCATACGTCTTTTCTTTTTTTGATTCAAGATCCTCCGAGTCATATGATGTCTTCTTGCGCAGTATGACGTCCCGGGCAAGATACAAAAACACGCCCGCTACTGCAACGGCAAACCCGGCAAGAATGATGGTCTTTTCCACGTCCGAGACCTCAAGCTCCATGTCCAAGGCCTGCTCTGACTGCGCAAAACCTGCCTGAATCATTCCCGGAACGGTGGCAGACACGAGAAGAATGACAAGCGCCATCATGTGCCTAGATCAGCCTGAAATCTTCCTTTATCATATTCAAAACAACATGCGTTATGATGGTGTCCACGCTGTGAATTCTTTCCAATTCCTTTATGAAATCGGTCAACTCCCCCCCTGTTTTGAATTTTGCTATGATCATAACGTCCGTGGTTCCTGTGACATCATACACCCCGCAGACGTTAATGCATGCTGCTATCTTGTTCACAGCGTCATCGAACCCTTCCTTCTTGATGACAACCTCAATGACGGCAGTCAGGGCGTAACCGATTTTTTCATGGTCTATGATTGCCGTGTACCGGGTGATGATCCCGGCATGTTCCATCTTCTTTATCTTGGACAGTACAGTCACTGTGGAGACTCCTACCATTTGTGCCACCTTTCTTGCCGAAACTCGTGCATCGACGGTCAGACATCTAAGGATCTTCATGTCCTTTTCGTCAAGCTTCACACTTGTTATAGCTTGAATATTTATTTAAATTTTCGTCCAATTTCTTGCTTGGTGTCTAAAATTTTTGTGACGATTGCGGGGTTGGTGCTTAATTCACCCCAGCCACGCGTGACCTGACCAAAAAAGCCTTTGATCACCGATCCCGCGTCTTTGCAATGACAGGACACAACAGGCGAAAAGGATACTGGCAGTATTATGAGGAGGCAAAGGAAGCAGAACAATCGCATCTAAAAGAGACACTGATAGACCTTATTCTGGAGATTCCGTGCCCGCGTGAGAAGAAAAACGGCAGGGGACGACCCCCGGTTCACTCCAAGCAAAAACTGGACTTTGCCTGCCTGATGATGATGGCAGACAACAACACCTACCGCGGGATCAAATCAGACCTGCGGGACATGCAGACGCCGTGGAGCAGCGAGCCGATCCCGGATCACACCTGGCTGGTCAGGCACATGCAGACGATACCTGAGGACTGGCTTGATCTGATCGTGGCAGAAACTGCCCGCCGCTGCATCGACGGGGCGGGCGGGGCGACTGGTCCGCTGGGCGCTGACAGCAGCGCGGCTGAGACTACGAGGTATGCAGACGTCGAGAAACCGGACGCAAATAAGCGTGATTTTGTCGAAAAACCCCAAAGAATCTACTGGAAATACCACATAACAGCCATTTTGGGCCTGCAAATAATACTGGCCGCGTTTGCCACGCCTGGCAGCGTCAACGACACGGCCGTGCTTCCAACCATGCTGGCCGAGATCAAGCGCCGCGGGTTTGACTTTGCAGGATGCGTCTTTGACTGTGACAAGGGGTACGATTCTGACTACAACTGCAGGCTGATCTTCGAGATGGGCATGACGCCCAACATCAAGCAGCGAAGAAACGCAGTCAGTCGCGGAAAGCCGTACAGAAAAAAGGCCGCAGGCTTGTTTGACGGCGAGGGGTACCAAGAGAGATCCCTGATAGAGGGTGTGTTCGGGGCAGAGGAGGCCCGAAGGCACCAGCTGCACTGCCGGTTCGTCCGGGACGACAACCGGCGGCGGTTTGCCAAGGGAAGGGCCATATCCTGGAACATCCGGGTCCTCAACCGGTTTGAGTGCGCCAGACGACTAAATATACCGATACCGTCTTACGGTGCGACAAGTACGGGAGCTGCCTGATGATCCGACTTGCCAGCGGATGAACAGCGCCGGGGCGTACATAGGACATGATAATATTGAATTACGCACCAACCCCGACGATTGCATGCGGTGGCATCTGCCTGCTGGGCATTCACCCCTGTTATCTGGCATTCTGCCTGCATGATATGCCATTCCAGGCTTGCGGCACCGTGGAAGTATACAACCAAATCCCGACTGCGTTAAATAGCTGATGACAGCATCTGTGCCTGTGGACGACGCGTCAGATGCCATTCGGGATGCAATGCGGCGTATTGGGGAGGGACGGTTTGATGACGCCCTTGCCCTAGTCGAGCAGGCCCTTGCCCTCGAGCCCAACGATCCGGATCTCTGGAACTGCAAGGGCGTTGCGCTCCGGGGGATGGGCAGGTACGAGGAGTCGTCGCGGTGTTTTGACAAATCGCTAAGGATAGACCCGCGGGACAGGCATTCGTCATGACATCTGGAGTAGTTGATGCTGCGCATGGCGCCTTGAAGCCTCACGGAACCTGCCGCGGTACCTAAAACACCGTCACGTCGCCTGGAGCAGGCTCGCGGTCGGGACTAGCGTGCGCCTCGGAATCTGCGTGCGCGATACGCAGGTGCTTTCTTAGATTCTCCAAACCATCAAATCCCTCGTGGCACAGGTAGCACTTTGGCCTTGACTCGTCTACCAGCGGAAGCACCATGGGTGGGTGATGGCAGGCGGGTACTTATCTCTTGAGATCCCGCCATGGCACGCCTTGATGATGTGCAGATTCGGAATGCAACCTTGCATCCATTCGGGCGTGCAGGATCTGAATTATATAAGAATCGGCACGCTAAGAAACGTTGTTGGATATTCTTACAAGCGATTCTAGGGCGCTGGATCGCGCCATTGCAGGAGAGGAGCTGTCATACAAGGACGGTATCGAGCTTATGAACTATGACAACCTTCATCTCTTGGGAGCCGTGGGGGACGCGGTTCGCAAAAAACACGTGGGCGACACGGTGACATTTGCGGCGTCATACTACATGAACTACACAAACGTCTGCGCGGCAAGCTGCCAGATGTGCGCGTTTTACCGGAAGAACGGCGCAGACGACGCATACACGCTGACCCATGAGGAGATAGGGCAGCGCGTGGGGATTGCAAAGAAGATGGGCGCCACCGAGGTCCACATAGTCGGCGGATTCCATCCCACCCTGCCATTGGAATACTACGAGGACATGATGAGGACAATAAAGCAGAGCCACCCGGAGCTTAACATCAAGGCGCTGACTGCAGCAGAGATATTCTTCCTCTCAAAGATTACCAAAAACTCCACCAAGGAGATCCTTGGCAGGCTCAAGGACGCCGGCCTTGACTCGATGCCAGGCGGCGGCGCGGAGCTGTTCCATCCGGACATACGAAGTAAGATAGTCCGCGGCAAGTGCTCCGGACAGGAGTGGCTTGACGTCGTACGGGAGGCGCATGGCATGGGCATCAAGAGCAACGTCACCATGCTGTACGGGCACATAGAGGAGCCCGAGCACATAGTGGATCACCTGATAAAAATACGCGACCTGCAAAAAGAGACCGGGGGGTTTCTCACGCTGATTCCATTAAAGTTCAGCCTGGACAATACGGAACTTGAACAGGAACACCTGGTAAACCACGAGTGCTCGTCCATATACGACCTGAGGATAATCGCCCTCTCGAGACTCATGCTTGCCGGGGTGCTCGACAACATCTCCGTGTACTGGGTGGCGTACGGCAAGAAGCTGGCCCAGGTGGCGCTGTCCAACGGCGGCAGCGACCTGGTTGGGACGGCATTCTCAGAGGAGATATACCGCGCGGCAGGAAAGCCCACGTCGTCTTCGGTTGACGAGCTGGCCGTGATGGCAAAAGAGATTGGGCGCAGCCCGGCCCAGAGGGACACATACTTTGGGATACTAAGACGATTCTAGCGCATGTGCTTCTTGACAGAGTTCAGTTTTTCCTCCATCCCGACGTCCCTGTCCCGCCTGGAGTCTATCTTGAGCACCACTTCCACCCGGGATATTCCGAGGTTGTGGACAGTCTCCATCATTCTGTCTGTGGCATCGTGTATGGTTCTGATGGTGCGCGACTCCAGAACAGTCCCCATGGGATTTATCTCGTACCTGAGCCCGTCCATGCCACGCACCGACTCTATGGCCTTTGCGATGTAGAACCCGACGCTGGCGGTACTTGTCGCCATGGGGTATATGCTGATCTCTGCGTGTATCATAGGTACCGTTATGCTTCGGGGGTTTTTCAACATGCTGATCTGTCAGGCGCGCGCCATGTGCTGGGTGGCAGAACTGCGCGGTGCCGGTCCGGACTTACTGCGCGGTCTTTTTTTCAATCCTTTTGGCGCTGTTTCTTCTTCTGGCACCAAAGCTTATCAGCACCAGCAGGAACCCCACGCCGATGAGCATGCCTGAAAGCGTGTTGTAGTCCTCAATCTCCTGCTGCGCTATCAGGAGATCGATTGCCTCTTCCTCGGTCATTCCAGTCTGTCCCACTGGCATGGATGCCGAAATGGCCGTGGTCAGCACCACTCCTGCCACTATGAGTGCAATGCCGCCCCCAAGGATTCTCTTGTCTACAAGAACCATGATACTAGGTTTACATTCCACCACATATTAGATATTTTCCACATTGCGGCATGGCGTACGGGTTGTGCCGGAGTGCAACTTTGACGGGAACCAAACGGCGCGGGTTTCGCGCCGTCATCCGGGCGTGGCGCCTAGAACCCCTCGGGCGGTTTTTGGACAAACACGTTGCAGACAAGGGCGTCTGTCTTGACGTCCCTGTACTGGACGTTGCACGAGACGAATCTGCCGCTGAGTGCTACTTCGAGCTGTTCTGGCGTGGTGTCACGGTACTGCGGCCGGTCAGGGTCGTCGATCTTTGCGATGATTATCCTACACTGGGATGTTTTTTGTGCCCTCTTATGCAAAAGGTGGGATGATGTCATGACCACGTACTACGGGGTGCTGCGGCCGGTCACGGCAGAAGATCTTGAAGCGCATCCCAAGTTTGCCGACGTGCCGGGGCTGATCCCGCCTGACGGCACATCACCTTCGAGGCGTTCAGGGGCGTCGGGACAGAACACGCTACGTACGGCGTCGCCCGCCGCATTCGCGGCATAGTCTTGCCCCGGTTCCCGCCGAGTACGTCGGTCATCCCTCATGATCTGGTGACTGGTGCGGAGTTTCGGCCTTTGGTGTGTTGTTCCGGTTCTGATGCGGGGGCTTGGTGCGGAGTTTCGGCCTTTGGTGTGTTGTTCCGGTTCTGATGCGGGGGCTTGGTGCGGAGTTTCGGCCTGCAATCGGATCCGGCACAGTACGCAAAAACCTGACTGGGCAGGCGTTCACGGTCACTGCGACGTGACAGCTCTGGGGCAGGGGCATCTGATATCTGCCAGGAGGCAGGACTGCCGGTGGCAGCTGCCTTGAAACGAATGCAGGCAGTTCTGGAAAATTCCAAATCCGAAGGGGCGTCAAATCATTTAATGTATGAATGCCACTAAAAAATAGTGCAAAAGGATAGGCTGTCTGAATGGTTTGTGCCCAAGTTCGGCCCTAGGAATTTTCGGCTATCAATAGGAATCCTGTTTCTGCCCTACACCGGAATGGTGGTATCCTTTACCGTGTGGGGCTCCCTCTCGGTGGACTTCAGTCTTGACAGGCTGGCGTCAGCCTGCCTGCTCTATTTCCTTGCAATTGGGATATCCGCACACTGTCTTGACGCACTAGGAAGCAAAAAAAAGCCTTGGGGACGCATATCGCCATCAAAGCTCTGGCTAGTATCGACGGTTTCCCTGACTGCCTCCCTTTCCATCGGGCTGTACTATGCATTTTTGGATTCCTGGCTGCTGTTCCCGATAGGGGCCATCGAGGTGTTCTTTCTTTTGGCGTATAACCTGGAGCTGTTTCGCGGCAAATTCCACAACAACGCGTCGTTCGTCATATCCTGGGGGGTCCTGCCAGTTTTTGCCGGCGCCTCAATCCAGTCAAACGCCGTATCAGTCGAGACCGTAGTGCTTTCCGCGATTGCGGGACTTGCAAGCTATGTCCTCATAACCACGTCCAGAAAATACAAGGAGCTGAAGCGTCAGAACGTAGGCCGCGGGTCGTACTACAGAAAGGAGGCAGTTCTCAAGGTGACAAGCCTGGCGGTGATATCTGGCACGGCCTGCTTTTTCATCTTACGGTATCTTTAATTCGTGCAAATGGGATACCATTGTATGAAGTCAGGTTCCGATATGCTTCTGGCCAGGATACTGGACGCCCCCGTGGGCCAGGTGGTCACCGTCCTGGGGGAGGTCCTTGACTGTGCCGTCCAGCTGCAGGTGGTGGAGCAGAACGCCGTTGCGCCCAATCAGTTCGTAAGGAAGGTCGCGATTACCGCGCGGGGGCTGCCTGTCATAAAGGCAAGCGTGAAGTTTGACTCCGCCGTGCTGCCTGAGTCCGTCATGGGCGAGCTTCTGAGGAAGAAGCGCGGCATCGGGACCATTCTCAACGTCAATGGCATCGCCGCAACCAGAAGGATCCTGTCCCTGGACCTGCATCCGGGCCAAGGCATAACCTTGAGGGAGTACGAACTCGTTCACGGCGGGGCCGTGTGGTTTACCATACTTGAGGAGATAAACCTAGACAGTCTTGGTTCCGACAAGCACAGCTGAGGAGCCCCACGTCAGATCCTGCCTGCGGGTTTCCAGTCCGTGATCTTCCATGGCCTCCTCGTACTCCTGCACCCAGTTTGAGGCCCTTATCAGGCGGGGCAGGTCGGCGAAGACCTGTCTCCAGCCTGGGGTGAAAAGGCCCGCGAGATTCAGCAGCCTGAAATAAAAATCCCACATTCTGCGCACCGGGCCGGCCTTCGGATATGTGAAGTCATGCAGAATTATCTTCCCGCCGGCATCGAGGTGGTCAAGGCAGCTCCTGATCAGGGTATCCGGCGTGCAGTATTTTGGCAGGTATGACGCAGTGATGCAGGAGAACTTTTTCCCGAGGCTGAGCTTTTCGGCATCCTGGTTTACAAAGGAGATGTTCCGGTGCGGGGCCGACTTCTCCATGGCCTTCTCAAGGTACTCCTGGGTAACGTCGATGCCCACTATCTCCGCGCCCGGCAGCGTTTTTGCAATCTGTCTCGTAAGGATGCCCGTACCGCAGGCAAGATCCAACACGTTTTTTTCATCAGACAGGTGCTCCAGAATCTTACGTTTCCAAAGGCCGTCCTTGCCAAAGGTGGTCCAGCTGACTATCCTGTCATACGAGCTGGCGTTGCTGTTAAAAAATTTCGGGACCATGCACTTCGGACTCTCTTCGGCCATGCTTACTGCCGGTTTTTTTGTCTAAAGTAGTTTGTGAGTAGGCAGCCTCCCTTAACGACTAGGGTCCGCGGGGCCGCCTTGGGGGAGGGGGATGCCTGACGGGCTCTGGTAAATTCTAGTGAACGCATGATAACCCCGTCCACCCACCATACGTGGCGGACCGACACCTATCAGATCATGGCCATCAAGGCCTGTCTAGTGAATGGGGCCATCCGAGCTGCTGTGTTACTAGGCTCCGAGCCCTTTGAGGTTAGTCACACGTCTTGATCCCGTACTTGTGTTCGAACAAGTATATGCCGTAGTCCACGCATTCCATGGCAAGCGCGACATCCATCAAGGCCTTGGCCGACTTTGGCCTGCCGTTCCTTTCGTCCTCGTCGGCGATCCGGCACAGGCGTGCTATCGCGCACAACCCTTCCTCGCTGTCCTTCGTCTGCGGCCTCTCTTACCGCATGTGCGAGGGGCTCACGCGAGAGGCGCTTGGCAGGAAAAACACGTCTAACTTTGCCACACTGCAAAAAAGGATAAGCATGTTGCAAAGACGTGGGAAATAAAAAGATGGATGTCAGTTCCTGTAGTGGAAGACTGCCCCGCTCCCGCCGCGTAAAGGTAATAACCCCCAGCACCCACATGCATGTCTGAGATTGAAGAATGACTTGACATCCGGCCTGAATATTGCACCAATCCTGCCAAACATCAATAATGACTCCAATTCAATCTCGGTCGTGAAGATAACTGTTGAACATACGCCTGACGCAGACGACACATCCATGTTCTATGGCATGCAGAACGTGGACAAACAGGCATGAAGGGGGCGTGATTCGTGGGAGATGGAATCGGAGGTCCGGTAGTAAGAATCATGACAGGCAACGCGTTTGAAATGCTGGTAAGCCACGTAAGGAAGGACAACAAGGACGAGTACGGAAGGAGGGAAAAAGTGATCATCGCAAAGATCGACGACCCTGACAGGCCGCAGTACAGCGACACCACATCGGAACAGCTTGAACGGGCGCTCAGGGGCAGATTCGTCTCGTGCAATGTGCAATACAGGGACGTCAAGACAGACGCCCTTGTCTGCAACGTGTTCGTTCAAAAGCCGCCCGAGAAGTTCTAGATGTTACGCTCAGATGGCAAGGAAACCATGCAGTAAGTCCGCCGAGTAAAGGTAATAATCTCTGAATCCGAACCCATATCCAAGTTGAAAAGTCAAGCGCCCGGGATACTTACGTTAAATGAAAATAATGCGTTAAATAACATCCAAGTGCTATCCTTTCTTTTCTTCCGTATTCGTCCTTGTTGTCCTTCCTTACGTGGCTTACCAGCATTTCAAACGCGTTGCCCGTCATGATTCTCACCACCGGGCCGCCGATTCCGTCTCCCACGAGTCACGCTCCCTTCATGTCTGCCTGGCCACGCTCAGCTCAAATTCCGGGACCAGATCCCTTTCGCGCGCCATCTCGAAGAGCCTCCTGATGGATTGTTCGCCTGACTCTTTCATGTTTACCGTTACGTGGTTTACGTACATTCTCACAAACCTCCCAATCAGCTCACGCGGCTTGCCCCTGGAGTACTGCATGGCATAGTCCAATGCGTCATCCATGTGCGCAAGGCCGTATTCTATCGACGCCTGGAGGTACCTGTCAAACCTCGTTATGGTGTCCATGCCAAGTTCGGTCTTCATGACGTTTATTCCAAGCGGCACTGCAAGCCCGCCGGTCGCATCATTCCACCACTTCCCGACGTCGAGAATCTTCGTGACGCCCTCCTGGGGGTGCGAGAGCTGGGTCTCGTGAATTGCAAGGCCGGCATCCACCTTGCCTGCCCTTACGGCGTCGGGAATCTTGTCAAAGTCCATCTCCACGTACTCGAATCTTCCCATCATCAGCTGGAGCAGCAAAAACGCGGACGTCATCCTTCCCGGCACCGCTACCCTGCATCCCCTTATCTCGTCTGGCGTCATATGGTTTCGTCCTATCACTATCGGGCCGTAGTTCAACCCGAAACTTCCGCCACTCCGCAGGATTGTGTACCCATTGATGTACGCGCAAGCGTGGACGGAAACGGCCGTCACGTCAAGAGACGGGTTTCTGGCGCCGCGGTTAAGGCTCTCGATGTCTCCTATTATGTGCTCGACTTCAAACCCTAGAGATGGGATGGCACCAGTCAGCATGCCGTAGAACATAAATGCGTCGTCTGCATCAGGCGTGTGCCCCACAGTTATCTTCACAACCCGACTTGAGACTGAATTAATAAAAACTAATCCCTAATCCGGGCAAGCACGGCGCATGACGTGAGTTCGGCAGTGCCGGGCTGGCAGCGGCACCAACGCGCAGAACACGCAGGCGCCAGCAGGCACCATGTTATGCGTTATCGCACTCGTGTCGGGCATAGTAGTGCATGCCGCAGGCAGGTTATACAGTTCGGATAATATACTTCCAATGCAATACCACGGCGTGAACACAATCGAGGCGTACGAAAGCGAGATCAGGTCGCAGCCCGAATTCCTGCGATCATTCAAGATGCAGGAGCCCATACCTGAAGACATACAGGCCGAGTGCGTCTTTTCTGGAAGCGGGGACTCGCTGGCATCTGCGATGCTTGCCGAATCATTCTCCGCCGGACGGGTCAGGGCAATGGATCCGCTGGACTTGTACAGGAGCAGGGCGCTGGCGCAGTCAAGACGCCCGTACATAGTGTCCATATCCGGAGAAACCGTGGCAGGCGTCAAGGCGGCCCGGCTTGCAGGCAACGCCACTGCCATCACGGCCAGGCCGCAGGGAAGGCTTGCGCGGGCTGCAGGCAGCACCATACTGCTTGACTTTCCCGGCAGCGGCGTATTCACAGCCGGAAGCGTCTCGTTTCTGGCAAGCGCCCTGACATGTGTCTCGCTGGTCAGGCGGTTCAGGATGCCCGACCCTGCGGCACTGTTCTCCAAGGCAGAGTCTGACGCGGCAGACGCGCGCATGTCTGGAAGGCATTACATACTGGGCGGCATGGCCGCGTACCCGATTGCGATGTACTGCGCGGCAAAATTTTACGAGACTGCCGGGCTGGGGGCGCATTATTGCAGGACCGAGCAGTTCTCGCACATGGAGCTCTTCTCTGCCTGCAGGGGCGATACTGTAGTGATGCTTGACAAAAAGAGCAAATACGGCCAGAGCCTGTCTGAAGGCCTCCGGGGGGCAGGAATCAACGTGGTCAGTCCAGACATCCCGTCCGGGGACATCCCGGCAATGATATACCGCACGTTCTTCTCACAACTCCTCTCGCTGCGCCAGGCCAAGGCAGAGGGAAGGAACGAGTGCCATTTTGTCACTGCCAGGGATATGCGCGGCATCAGCGACGCAATGATATACTGAAATTCTGAAGCGCATGGCTTTGCTGTCCAGATTTGGCCCGGCCCAACCCCCGGTGCCTCAGGTAGACATAAATGAAATGTTCCAGAATGGTCTGCCATGGACAGCATAATGCACGCCGAGGTTCCATACGAGGACAGGGCCCGCGCCCAGAAATTCTACGAGGGCGTGTTTGGCTGGCAGATCACCAAGATGCCTGACATCGATTACCTTTGGGCAAACACCGCCGAAAGCGATCCGGACACGATGATGCCAAAAAATCCCGGCGCCATAAACTGCGGCCTGATGCAAAAGCAGCATCCGGGACACGGGCCGACAATCGTCATCGGAGTTGAATCAATCGACTCGCACCTGAAGAAGATTGCGGATGCAGGCGGCAGAGTTACGCTTCCAAAGATGGCAGTCGGGACGCATGGATTTTATGCCATGGTGGCAGATACGGAAGGAAACATCATAGCCCTGTGGGAGAATGCAAAGCACGGCTAGCCGGCACGGTCCATTATGCGTAGGCGAGGCCAAAATGTTTCGCTAATTTGCCATCTGAATTTTTAGATGTCTGTTAATTAACCGAAAGATTTTGATCCGGGTCCATGTTCCGCACCCGCATGATACCTTCACGCGCGCCGGTTCGCAACGGAGCAAGGCTTCCAAGGGGAGGCGGATTTCTTCCCGGCACAAGCAGGGAGAATATTTGCCGCATGATGGAATGGTCGTCCCCCGGCAAGGCCAGGGACATCCTGGTCGCCTGCTGCAAGCGCAAGGAAGGCAATGGGATATGGTCCATCGCGCGCGAACTGATGAGGCCGTACTCTACTGTCCGCGGCTGGCTCGTCCGGATGATGCGGCGCGGCTTGGGCGGAAGGTTTGACCGGAAGTCGACTGGAAGGAAAAAAATTCTGGGCCAGCATATTCTCAAGAAGATAATGGAGTGGACGCGCTGGGATCCCTTGAGGTACGGGTTCGAACCGGCGTCATGGCATCTGGACATGGTAAACGAGATGCTCAGGAGGGAGACTGGCAGGCACGCCAAGCCTCGCACGCTGCGGAGGATCCTGCGCCGCCTCGGCCTTTCGTACTCCAAGCCCAGGCCGGTGCCGCGCAAGACCGCCCCTGCAGGGGAGCAAAACATGTTCAAGGAAAGGGTGAAAAGGACGATCCTAGGCGTGTCTGGGCATGGGTACGCGGTGCTGGCAGTGGATGAGGCAGGCATCATGCGCGGAACATCGCCAGGATACGGGTGGCGCCAGGCCAAGAGCCGCGACGAGGTGCGTACCGGTTTTTCCACCAAGGCAGTCAGGCTGTTCGGGGCACTTGGCAAGGACAGGATCCACGTCAAGGCCGTGGAACGCACGAACTCTAAAACGTTCGTGGGATTCCTCAAGGAGTTGCGCCAAGAATACGGCTGGCTGGTAATACTCCTGGACAACGCCTCGTACCACAAGTACAGGGTGGTAGACGAGTTTGTCAAGTCCACCTGCGGAGAGATCAAGCTGGTCTACCTCCTGCCATACACCCCGCAACTCAATCCGATCGAGATCCAGTGGATGGTGCTCAAGGGAATGCTTGCGGGAAGATACTTCGAGTCGACATACGGTCTTGTCAATGCAATAACAAACCTGATTGATTCGGGTCAGATGAGGCCAGTCAAACTGATGAAATATCTCGCTCATTAAACGACTATCTGCTGCAGCACGTGGCTTCAAACCGATTCGTGCCAACCTCGCAAGCGGCATGTCCGCATGCCATGACTACGAATATTCACCCTGCTTGATTTTTGGAATGTTTTTCTTGGAAAATGAGCGGAACTTTATGGCCATGACTACGCATAATCTCTAATAAGGACGTAAAGCGTACCGTTTGTTGTAGGAATAGTCTATGGAAAAAAAGACAGTTGGTATAATGACCTCAGTGATTATAGTTGTAGGAGTATTAGGAATGTTTGTCTGGCCAAATCCTGTAATACAAAATCCAAGCTTTGCATGTGCTTTAACTGAAGGGAATCCACAAGGCCCTTACTATATCTCAGGAGCGCCAAACAAAGAGAGACTTGGAGAATCACTTGAAGGACAAAAACTAATAATTTCTGGGCAGGTATTAAATCAGAACTGTGATCCAGTACGCGAAGCAATAGTTGACGTTTGGCAAACTGATTCAAACGGGAATTACAATTTTGAAGATTTTACACTTCGTGGAAAAATAAAGGCAGATGAGCGTGGTCAGTATAAACTTGAAACCATACTTCCTGGTAAATATTCAGAAGCTGGAGTTATGCGCCCAGCACATATTCATGTAAAGGTCTCAGCTCCTGGTTTGCTATTGCATACTACCCAGCTTTATTTTGAGGGAGATAAAGACTATGACTTTTTTGTAAAACCTTCTTTGATTTTGAAATTAGATGAAAAAGATGGAACAAAGTATTCTGAATTTGACTTTGTTATTTTTACTCCTTGATGAGTTTGAATACACATTTGACATGAACTGCTAATGACAAAATGTAGGTTTCAGTTTGTGATTGGGTCTTTACCTAATCACAAAGCGCCCACCAATCGATATAATCGATAAAGTATTCACACGAGTATGAGAATTAAAGATTACTGAAGCATACTATTTTTTAGTAATGAATTGTTAATTATGCCTGCGGAAGCTGATTTGAGGTTAAGACCAAGATGACCTCGATGGCGATTCAACACTCCACTTTGCCACTCTCAGTTTCCGCAAATTAATCTATAGCGACGCGCCAAAGTTCGCGTGTAATTAATCGAAAAGTTTGTAGATCGGATCTCATCTCAGGGATGCATGGACGACATAAAACGGGAAGAACTCGAAAAGGCGTGCAAAAAGGAGAAGGATCACAAGGTTCGGACCAGGATAGTCGCCGTTCGCATGGTGCGTGTGCTTAACATGTCCGTGGATGAGACTGCCAGCATCTTGGTACACTGTCCCACGTGGGTCCGTGACTGGCTGCGCCGTTACGACGAAGGAGGCCTTGAAGGCCTCCGGGATCTTCCCAGATGCGGCCGGCCTAGAAGAATTACCCGAGACGCCATGGACGCCATCGTTGCAAACGTGGCAGGCTGCCGTATTACCCCGGTGGGGATGCGGCAATACATACGAGCGCAGACCGGCACGAGCCTCCACATCACGTACATCAGGAAGATCATGCGCCTGTACAACCTGTCCCCCAAGGTGGCGCAAAAAATACACATCAACAGGGCAAACAGGAAGGCAGTCTGGAACTGGAGGTACTACCTCAAACGACGGATTTCGTGCCTAGAAAAGGAGGGATTTGCCGTGATCATGCAGGACGAGGCGTTTTTCGTACATGACACCGTGTCCGGCAGAAAATATTGGTCTCCCAAGGGCAGGCGGATAAACGTTCCATACACGGGAAGCCACAAGAAGGTCACCATATACGGGTCGCTTGCCTTGGACGGCAGGCAGTTCTTTCGGACGTACGACCGGTTCAACGCCGTCACGTTTGTTGCCTACCTCAAGGAGTTGCAGAGGCACTTTGGAAAAGCGGTGCTGATATGTGATCGGGCACCGCAGCACCGTTCAAGACTCGTAAAAGAATTTCTCCGCAAGAACAAAAACGTCAAGATCATGTATTTTCCCAAGGGTTCTCCGTACCTGAACGCCGTGGAAGAATGTTGGCGTCAGGGGAAACGCAGGCTGCTTGTTTCGGAATATTATCGAACTTTTTCTGACATGTGCCAGACCATCTCGACATATTATAGAACAGCACGGTTCAACTTGGAATTGATAAAATACGTAAACAAGAAAACCGAATTAATCCACGCGAACTTATGATCTCAGCTAACATTTGATATGAACTGTTAATAAAAAAATATAGATCTGTTATATTTCTAAAATAGCTATTAGAAAATATGAAAATACATTGTGAATGTGAAATCTGTGATCATTTTATTGCTCAAGAATGCATAATGAATGACTGCGATTGTTGTGTAAATTTTCACATGCGTTCTAGATAATCTATAGTTAGATTACAAAAGATTTTGAATTATTTTCTTATTTCTAATAGAATATTTTCATCATGCCATTTGATTTGCTCTAAATCATCAAAATTTTTCTTGATATTTTGTTGAAATATTTCTAGAGATTCATCAAAGATTTCTTTATCGTATAGGGCAAAGGTGGAATAGTGATTATTCTCTGCTTGAGCTACTAGTCTATCAAGACTAGATGTTCTAGAATATCCAAACACCCTGGTGGAGTGCATATTCATGTCTGCATTTTGTATGTACTGTTCTAATTCATCCAACTCATACAAACGATTCTCTATATCTGCAAATAATGGAAAGTGCTCTCCCCATATACTCCTAAAATTTTGATTTTTTAGTCTAGTGTAGATAAAGAGATGTCCATCATCTTTGAGTGCTCTTAGTGATTCAGACAAAAACTTTGGAACATCAAAGTGGTGTATTGCATTAAAGGTAACGATGCAATCCATTGAATTATTATCTAATGGAAGACGGTTTGCATCCCCCAGTCTTACACAAAAGTTTGTTGTGTTTTGCTCTATAAGATAATATTCAAGAGATTCTAACATTTTTTCATTATAATCTACACAGTGAATGTAAAATGAATCATCAAAGCATCTCAAAAACTCTAGGGAATATCGACCATCACCGCAACCAATATCTGCCATGCTAATTTTGGATTTTTTTTTTAGTTTGTCTTTTATGTGTGAAATTGGTTTTGTATCAAGTGTTCTTACACTTCGGTATTTTGAGGCAATAGCTGAAAAGTGGGCATACATATCTTGTTTGTTAAAATTAATTTCATTTTCAATATTTGACAAGGATAAACATACCGGTTCATCTCATATGAATGCATAGTAGTGGCCACAATGATCCGATCACCTGGCCAGAAAAACTGCAAGTTTCTGTAATGTTGTAGCCCCGCTACCCACACTGACCACCTCAAGCCAGATCTGCCGATCCAAATTCGAAAGATACTGATCCGGGAAGATTGACGCCATTTTGTGAAGCCAGAAAGCGATTGCGGGAACACCCGAGAAGGCGGATGCGCGCGGCTGGAGTCCGGCACCGCGTTCATGCCGGGCGCCAGCGAGAAGAGGCTGGAAAAAGCGGCACGAAGGGAGAAGGACAAGTGCGCAAAGTTCAGGCTCTTGGCGTGCCTGGGCAGGAAGGAGGGCCACAGCATACGCAGGATATCCAAGGATCTGAAAACCGTCTACTCGACTATCCGCGACTGGCTGCTGCGGATGCGCGACCGCGGACTGAAGGGCAGATTCAACGCGAGGCCCAAGGGGCGAAGAGCCAAGCTCCCCCTCCAGATCATCCGTACCGTGCGGCGCCGGCTCAAGAGGAGCCCGAAAAAGTGTGGCTTTGAGACCGGCTCGTGGCAGATGGACATGGTAACCGAGATGATCCGGAAGGAGTTTGGCGTAACCGTCAGGGCGCGCACGCTGCGCAGGTGGCTGCGCAGGATCGGGTTCTCCTGGAGAAAGGACAGGTACGTCCCGTACAGGTCAGTCTCCAAAGAGAGGCAGGAGGAGTTCAAAAGGGAGGTCGGGGAGCGCGCGGCCCAGAGGCGCGCGGACGGTATGACCGTCTTTGCCGAGGACGAGGCCGCGGTCCAAAGGTCCCAGAACCCCGCCTACGGGTGGAGGCCGACCGGGGGGCGTGAGCAGGTCAGGACAAGCTTCTCAAGGGAGTCTGTCAGGATATTCGGCGCGATGTCCCAAGACGAGCTGCGAATAAAGATCGTGGAGTCGACGAACTCGGAGGCGTTCCGGGAATTCCTGGAGGAGATCCGCAGGGACCGTCCGCGGTTATTCATGGTCCTTGACAACGCCTCCTACCACAAGTCGAAGGCTGTCAGGGAGTACGTGGAGTCCGCCGGGGGCGACGTCGAGCTGGAGTTTCTCCCGCCCTACACTCCGCAGCTGAACCCTGTCGAGACCGTGTGGAGGGACCTGAAGAAGAGGCTTGCCGGCAGGTTCTTCCGGTCGCTCGACGAGCTGAAGGCGGCGATAACCGCAATCCTTGAGCGCGAGATGGGCAACAGGCTCAAAGGCTACCTCGTCGCCTAAGCTGGGCCGCCTGGAAAAACCGCAATTTCGTACCGAAACGGCGTACGGCAGCCGCGAGTTCCTTCATACATCCTTGAAAAATTGCAGGGCAATACGAATAATATCAGAGGAGGTCCGGTGTATTCCTGCATTTTTCGTCAAAATGAGCGGATTGTTCTGGCCAGTACTATGCGTACTGCCCACCTGCATCCTGGCATGGCGTAAACAGACTGAATTTCTATCGGGAGGTGGATCGCATTCTACAGATGCATGCTTGAGCCATGCTGAACCGAAACGCGTACCAACATGAACACGGGGTGTCTCCTACGGATATGTGCAGATGGAAATCCATTCTTTGGCAATTTCATTCATCTGGTTATGCCGGCAGGACACAGCCGTGCGTAGCGATACTGTGATAAATGTGGAATAAAGTCCAGCCTTATGACAAGCAGCCTGTTGCAGATTTGAGTGAAGGCAGTACCGTGGTTCTATTTTGCAGTAATCCCGAAAAAATCCATACAAAAGTACAAACAAATGACAAGGTTCTAAACATGTGAATACTTATAAACATAGATACTTTTTATCATAAATAGAGAAACTGATGCTTAGCCCCCATTATGATTTTATTTTTCACAGCCGTGTCCCACGTGCACGTATGAACGACAATCGTTTCCTCGGCGGCTTGATTCGCCTGCCCACATCTTTGGGATATGGTCGTTCTTTGTACGTTCGGCCGGCGTTTTTAGCGTCAGGAATGCAAGGCCCGCTCAGACGTCTTTTTAACGCAGGCATGCAGGAACCATACCTATGACGCGGGAGCCTGATCAGCTCACGAGGCCTGAGGGATTCTCGCGCGGCCAGTCGGCATCCGGTCACGCATCCACACACCGGGTGGATTATCGGTGATGGGCAGGAGCACATACGCCGTCGTGGCTGCATTGGCATCTGTGGCAGTACTCGCCATACTGTCGCCGCTGGCAACTGATACACTTCCAGGCTACGGTGCCGTGACGGGCGGCCCGCAAGGGTGCGCCGACGATCCAGGCAGGTTGGACGGAAGCTTTGCAGAAGCGCATGACCTAGTTGGGCACGGGTTAATCGGACAACCGCATAGCGATCCCGCCTACCGCGACATGATGGTCGTCGTCGCCAAATATGACGAGAACGGCGGGGACATCTCAGACGGGAACAAGGCGGCGGTAGTCAAGATGCTGAAAGGGGTTGGCGCGCGCGACATCGAGGCCGCAGAGACGCTCTCCCTTGTCACCGCGTCCGTTCCTGCAGAACGCATCTTGGATGTATCCGGGCACGACTTGGTGTGCCGCGTGGGTTATGACTGGGCACTGTCACATCCGACGATCGGCAAGATGCGCGTGACGGTAGGCGCGACCGCCGACGATCTGCGCAGGCCGAGCGGAATGATCGCAAACGGTTCCGGCGTGACTGTCGGCATAGTCGACGAAGGCGTAAACTACCCCCGGGGGATAAACGACAAGGTCGTCGGCCGCATCTCGTGCGATGATCTGGGTTGCCGTTATGCCTCAGCCAGGGAGGTGGTCGGACACGATACGGGGATCTGGGGGGTATCGCACGGAACGCTAGTTGCGATGGTCATTGCAGGATCGGGGTTCCCGGAACACAACGGAATAGCCCCTGGCGTCAGCATCCTGGATGCCGGCCTTTCAATCCTCTATGCGGGCGCGGGGGACCCCACTATATCACATGCCTTTTCGTGGCTTCTCCGCGAGGATGCAGACGTGGCGAACATGAGCTTCGGTGACGGAATATGCCGCGGGAGTGGCATTGGCGAGACGCGCCAACTAATCACGGGCGGAGCCGTCGACAATGGGATGGTCGTCGTCGTATCTGCAGGAAACGATGGTACCACCGGTGGCGGGCAGAACCAGGTACCGGTATACCAGTCTATAAACCAGTGGGGGTGCGCGCACAACGTCATCACGGTGGGGGGGATAAACGATCGCGACCCAGACAACATCCAGCTGTACTACGACTCGGGCAGGGGCCCTGTAACCCACCGCGTGAACAGCGTCACCTACCCCATACTCAAGCCGGAGATCGTGGCACCCGCCGTCCTGCAGATGCCACATTACCCGGCAAACGGCACCACCGTCCTCATCGATGGGACGAGCTTTTCAGCCCCTGCAGTCAGCGCGGTAGCGGCGCTGGTGCTACAGGAGAGGGACATGGAGCCTGCCGCCGTCAAGACAGCCATCCTTCTTGGGGCCAACTGGACCGGACCGGTGCCGTGCACGTCCGTGCAGTACGAGCGGTACAACGCCACCGACAACTGCTCCCACGGGCGGCAGCCGGGCAGCTTTATCGAAGGCGGCGGCTCGCTCGGGATAGTAAACAACGTCGGTTTCGGGATTCTCGACGCGGCCAAGACTTTGGACTACGTCTCCCAGGCATCCGGCCGCCACCTTGTAGAGGACAACCTTGATTCTGACACCAACATCGACGGGTACACCTTTGAGGTAACCGATGCCGAAAACCCCGTCAAGATAATACTGTCATGGACTGTCGACATGTTTTATGATGGCTATTACGACCCCAGGGGGAAGAACTATTTTGCAGACCTAGGATTTACCGTGAGCTGTCCCGGCATGGATACAATATCGGCGCAATCGGCCTACCAGGCCAGCGAGTTTGCAGTGTTCACGCCCGCAGAGGCTGGGACGTGCACCATAGCGGTGATGGGATCTGATATCGACACGCCACGCCGCTCCCAGCAGGATTATGCCCTCGCAAGCACCCTCCCGCTTGACGCTGTCGATATCGAAAGGCCTGGTCCAACCATCTCATCCAACGAACAATCACCCACAAACTCTCACAACATCACGTTTACGGTGGGCTTTAGCGAGTCGGTGGACGCCGGCACCTTCGCCGCCTCGGACGTATCTGCATCAAGCGGGACGGTGTCAGACCCGCTGCCTGCCAACGGCACTGCCGAAGCGTTCGCCTTTGAGGTGTCTGATATCAACGCAGGCAACCTGACTGTCTCCATCCCGGAGGGCGGGGTGCTTGACCTGGCTGGCAACAACAACATCGCCTCGGATCCGTACGTGATCGAGATCGATCGCACCCGCCCAGCCCCAGCCCTCTCTGCCGCAGTATCCTCCCCGGTCAACGCATCCAGCATTACCTTCACGGTGGACTTTGGCGAGCAGGTGGACCAAACCACGTTCGCCCCCTCAGACGTATCTGCATCAAGCGGGATGGTGTCAGACCCGCTGCCTGCCAGCGGCACTGCCGGAACGTTCACTTTCGAGGTGTCAGACCTGGCCGCCGGCAACCTGACAGTCTCCATCCCGGAGGGCGGCGTGCTTGACCTGGCTGGCAACAACAACACCGCCTCGAATCCGTACGTGGCGGAGATCAAACGGCCCCGCCCCTCGTCGGCTATATCGACTGCCGAGCCGTCTCTTACCAACGCCCACCGCATTACCTTCACAGTCGACTTTGGCGTGCCGGTGGACGCCGGCACCTTCGCCCCCTTGGACGTATCTGCGTCTGCCGGGACGGTGTCAGACCCGCTGCCTGCCAGCGGCACTGCCAGAACGTTCACGTTCGAGGTATCGGACATGGCCGCCGGCAACCTGACAGTCTCCATCCCGGAGGGCGGCGTGCTTGACCCGGTTGGCAACAACAACACCGCCTCGGATCCGTACGTGATCGAGATCGAGCGCACCCGCCCAGCCCCGATCATATCCACTGCAGCGTCTTCTCCGGTCAACGCCTCCAGCGTTGCATTCACGGTGGACTTTGGCGAGCCGGTGGACCAAACCACGTTCACCATCTCGGACATATTTGTGTCAGGCGGGACGGTGTCAGACCCGCTGCCTGCCCGCGGCACTGCCGGAGCGTTCACGTTCGAGGTATCCGACCTGGCCGCCGGCAACCTGACAGTCTCCATCCCGGAGGGCGGCGTGCTTGACCCGGCTGGCAACAACAACACCTCATCGGACCTGCTGACCCTTGCCGTCACGAGAATTCCAGCAGGCACCACGCCAGACGCCGCCTTTGTCACCACCTGGAAGACGACCAGTGCCAACGAGTCCATAATGATCCCGGTGGTAGAATCTGCGGGCAAGTACACGGTCACCTGGGGTGATGCCAGCATCGACGCTGACGTCTCTGGGTACCAGATGCACACGTACAAGGCAGCCGGAACCTACACGGTCAGCATATATGGCGGCTTTTCCCAAATCTACCTTCCCTATTATATCCCAGAGAACTCGCTAAAACTGCAATCGATAGAGCAGTGGGGGGACATCCGCTGGGAGTCGATGAGGGGCGCGTTTAGCGGCGCGTCAAACATGGTATACCGCGCGACAGACGTCCCGGACCTGTCCGCCGTAACAGACACCTCCGAGATGTTCATGTTTGCTCTACGTTTCAACGGCAACATCTCCAACTGGAATGTCTCCTCAGTGACTGACATGAGCAGCATGTTTTTCATTGCCCGAGCCTTCAACGGCGACATATCGTCTTGGAACGTCTCGGGAATAACCGGCATGTCTGGAATGCTCGCGAGCACCGACAGCTTTACCCGGAACCTTGGCGACTGGTATATCGTGCTGGACGACACGACCATGTCCGGCGCCAACGAGACGCTGGCGATATCGGCGCAGAACGCCTACCTGGACGGCCAGAACCCGACCTATGTGGTCGACGATGCCAACTTTGCGGTGGTAGACGGGGCCTTGGCCGTCAAGCCCGGCCAGAGCGTCCCGCCGGGAACCTACAACGTGACTGTCACCGTCGGCGGCGTCATTGGAGAGGTCGTCAATACGTCCCACTCGCGGACGGTCCAGGTAACCATGGAAGGCGACGTCGCCCAGCCGACCATCCTCTCGACTGCATACTTGACGGGCAACGGCACCCTGACTGTCACCTTCAGCGAGCCGCTCAACGGGACTATCCGCTACGACCGCCTCCACGTCAGGGATGCCGGCCAGTTAAGCGACGGCATCTCGTTGGATGGGGCCCAGGACAAGCATTCCTCGGGTTCTGCCGTCACCGTCTTGCTGGCAGCCCAGCAGCGTGCCGACTTTGCCAAGATGGTGGCTCCGCAGCTGAACGTTGACCATGGCGCCGTCTTCGATGTCAGCGGCAACGGGGTAGCCGCCGCCATCCGGCCCGTCGACACCATTGCCGCCGTTGCAGGCGCTGGTGCGTTCGTCACCACCTGGACAGTCGGAGCCGGAGACTCGATAACCATCCCCGTCGGAGGATCCGCTGCCACCTACAACATAGACTGGGGCGATGGCACCGTCGAGATGGGCGTGGCCGGCGACCGGACGCATACGTACGACCTGGGCGGCAACTATACCGTCCTTATCTCGGACGACTTTGAGCGGATCTATCTAAACGACCACCAGGCAGCGTCTAGGCTGGCATCCATAGACCAGTGGGGTGACGCGCAGTGGACTTCCATGGAGTCTGCCTTCGCAGGGACATCCAACATGGTCTACGGTGCCACCGACACTCCTGACCTGTCCGCCGTAACGGACACCTCCGAGATGTTCAGCGGCGCCACCTCCTTCAACGGCGACATCTCTGACTGGAACACCTCCTCGGTTACCGGCATGGAATCAATGTTCAGCGGCGCCACCTCCTTCAACGGCGACATCTCTGACTGGAACACCTCCTCGGTTACCGGCATGGAATCAATGTTCAGCGGCGCCACCTCCTTCAACGGCGACATCTCTGACTGGAACACCTCCTCGGTTACCGGCATGGAATCAATGTTCAGCGGCGCCACCTCCTTCAACGGCGACATCTCTGACTGGAACACCTCCTCGGTTACCGGCATGGAATCAATGTTCAGCGGCGCCACCTCCTTCAACGGCGACATCTCTGACTGGAACACCTCCTCGGTTACCGGCATGGAATCAATGTTCAGCGGCGCCACCTCCTTCAACGGCGACATCTCTGACTGGAACACCTCCTCGGTTACCGGCATGGAATCAATGTTCAGCGGCGCCACCTCCTTCAACGGCGACATCTCTGACTGGAACACCTCCTCGGTTACCGGCATGGAATCGATGTTCAGCGGCGCCACCTCCTTCAACGGCGACATCTCTGACTGGAACGTCTCAAGCGTAACTGACATGATCGAAATGTTCGACGGTGCCAGCGGCTTTGCCCAGAATCTAGGTAACTGGTACATCGTACTAGATAATACTGCCATATCGGATACCAACGAGACGCTGGCGATATCGGCGCAGAACGCCTACCTAGACGGCCAAAACTCGACCTACGCAGTCGATGATGCAACCGGCAACGGTGCCCTCTTCGAAGTGGCCAGTGGGGATCTGGCAATCAAGTCAGGCCAGAACCCCGCGTCAGGTCCCTACAACATTACCATAACCTCGACTGGCAGCTTCGGCACGGACAACTCTAGGGTAGTGGAGATCGCCGTGAGCATTGCACAGGCCAACAACCCGCCCGTGGCCGACGCCGGAAACGCCCAAACTGTCTTGGAGGGATCGGCTGTGACCCTGAACGGAACGGCATCCGACCTGGATCCCGAGGATTCCCTGGCGTATTCCTGGTCGCACAGCTCCGCCCTGACCATCACCCTTGACGACCAGAACGCCGAGAATCCCGAGTTCACGGCCCCCAACGTGGCCTCGGACACCGCAGTCGAGTTCACCCTGACCGTGTCTGACGGCACCGCCACAGTCACCGACACGGTCACAGTCACCATAACCGATTCTGCAAACACCGCCCCGTCAGTCGACGCCGGCACCGACCAGCAGGTCGCCGAAGGCTCCACGGTAACCCTGAACGGCACGGCCACCGATCCAGACACGGAGGACTCCCTGGCGTATTCCTGGTCGCACAGCTCCGCCCTGACCATCACCCTTGACGACCAGAACGCCGAGAATCCCGAGTTCACGGCCCCCAACGTGGCCTCGGACACCGCAGTCGAGTTCACCCTGACAGTCTGTCGACGGCACCGCCACAGTCACCGACACGGTCACAGTCACCATAACCGATTCTGCAAACACCGCCCCGTCAGTCGACGCCGGCACCGACCAGCAGGTCGCCGAAGGCTCCACGGTAACCCTCCACGGTAACCCTGAACGGCACGGCCACCGATCCAGACACGGAGGACTCCCTCCGCCCTGACCATCACCCTTGACGACCAGGCCGAGAATCCCGAGTTCACGGCCCCCAACGTGGCCTCGGACACCGCAGTCGAGTTCACCCTGGACTCGACGGCACCGCCACAGTCACCGACACGGTCACAGTCACCATAACCGATTCTGCAAACACCGCCCCGTCAGTACACCTGGTCGCACAGCTCCGCCCTGACCATCACCCTTGACGACCAGAACGCCGAGAATCCCGAGTTCACGGCCCCCAACGTGGCCTCGGACACCGCAGTCGAGTTCACCCTGGCAGTCTTCGACGGCACCGCCACAGTCTCCGACACGGTCATAGTCACCATAACCGATTCTGCAAACACCGCCCCGTCAGTCGACGCCGGCACCGACCAGCAGGTCGCCGAAGGCTCCACGGTAACCCTGAACGGCACGGCCACCGATCCAGACACGGAGGACTCCCTGGAGTACACCTGGTCGCACAGCTCCGCCCTGACCATCACCCTTGACGACCAGAACGCCGAGAATCCCGAGTTCACGGCCCCCAACGTGGCCTCGGACACCGCAGTCGAGTTCACCCTGACCGTGTCTGACGGCACCGCCACAGTCTCCGACAAGGTCATAATCACCGTCACCGACGTCCCCGCCCAGGTACCGCAATCCGACCCGCGCGGCGTGTACCGCCTTACCCTGTCCAGCACCGAATCCGGTGTAATCGAGGCCGTCTGGGACGCCCCGGGCGAGACCCCTGCAGACTACCGCATATCCTGGGCCAAGACGGGCGAGTCCTTCCGGACCTGGACGGACCTGACCGGCAACGCCTTCCCCACCGGCACGTCCCACACCATCTCAGACCTGGAGGAGGGAGAAGAGTACAAGGTGAAGGTGCGCGCCCGCTACGGCGGCAGCGCCGGCGACTGGAGCGACGCGTCCACCATTACCGCTGCAGGCACATCCCCCAACCAGCCGGCCAACAACCCGCCCGTGGCCGACGCCGGAAACGCCCAAACTGTCTTGGAGGGATCGACTGTGACCCTGAACGGCACAGCCTCTGGCACTGACGGAGGCACCCTGACCTACCTGTGGTCCCATGATTCCAACATGAACATAACCTTCTCTGACCCGTCTTCCCTGCCCACATCGTTTACCGCCCCGCAGGTGGACTCTGACACCACCATCACCATCACGCTGACTGTATATGACGGCAACTCCACCGTCTCGGACTCGGTGGATGTCACCGTCACCGACGTCCCCGCCCAGGTGCCGCAATCCGACCCGCGCGGCGTGTACCGCCTTACCCTGTCCAGCACCGAATCCGGTGTAATCGAGGCCGTCTGGAACGCCCCGGGCGAGACCCCCGCAGACTACCGCATATCCTGGGCCAAGACGGGCGAGTCCTTCCGGACCTGGACGGACCTGACCGGCAACGCCTTCCCCACCGGCACGTCCCACACCATCTCAGACCTGGAGGATGGGGCAGAGTACAAGGTGAAGGTGCGCGCCCGCTACGGCGGCAGCGCCGGCGACTGGAGCGATGAGGTGACAGTTGCCGTTGCGGGAACCGGATGATGCCTGCGCTAGAACAGACGGTGCCAGCATTTCCCGCAGGTCCGACTCGATCCCACGATACGCGTTGTTGCCTGCCATCATCAGGCAGGCAAGGTCCAGTTTCTGCTTGGAATGAACCGGCGGGCGGGTCCCTGCCGCCGTTTTTCTCACGCGGGTACGAAATCTCCTGAATGATGCCTGTCAGCGTCTTTTTTAGATGCGACTGTTCTATTCGTTTACTATCTCGTAATGCTGCCAGCATCCCTTCGGTCTGCTGTGCCCTGTCATTGCAAAGACGCGGGATCGGTGATCAAAAGCTTTTTCGGTCAGGCCAGGCGTGGTTGGGATGAATTACACACCAATCCCATGTTGAGGTAGTTAGTTTCACAACCCTGCCGTCTAGGGCATCGCCGCCTCAGGCAGACTGCCCCACATGCCATGCTCCCAGAGACCAATGGAATTCAAGTTAGTGGTTGACTGTTTTAATCCGAAAAACACAAGGATCAGATCAGCGGTGTCGCACACATGGACAAAACCGAGGCAGAGCCGACCAAGCAGAAATCGCGACTGAGGATAACCCACGCCCAGAATGATGCCAGGTACGTGGAGGTGGGCAAGCTGCTGCACCTTACAAAGGCTCCAGGTTCGGACGAGGAGCTTGAGGGAATGAACATGAAGAAGAACGGGCGCCCCTACAGTTACCCCGACACCGTCATAATGGCTATCGCTGGAATACGCGCCATTCATGGTCCCCTGTCGTACCGCATGTGCCAGGGAATGGCGATATCTGCCTTGGGCGAGGAGGACGCTCCTGACCACGTCACATTGTGGCGGAGAATAAAGGCCATGAAGGTACTGCAGGAAGGCAGCATAACCACGGTCAGAAACGGCGGTGACGTCCTCTGCCTGATACCGGACGCCACCGGACTGGCGCCGGCCACGCGAAGCGACTGGATACACCACAAGCACGGGAAGGCGCGCGGATTCATCAAGCTGAGTGTCATGATAAACCAAGAGACCCGGGAGATCCTGGCGTTCCGGGTGACAGACGAGCGCAAGGGCGACTCGTCCCAGTTCAATGCCCTGGTGGACGATTCTCTGGAGGCACTCGGCCTGGATCCGGAGGGCCTCAGGGCAGGGGTGCTGGAGAAGAAATCGGCCAAGGCGCAAGGTACCAATGCCTCCGCGGCAGGGAGTCGCACCGATGGTTCCGAAGGATCCGCGGCGGGGGGTGCAATGGCCAATGGCATCGAGGGATCCGCAGAACGGTACGGCATGCTGCCTTTCTGCCATGCAAGTCATGCCGGAGGGCAGTGCGTGATAGAGCTGAAGGCAGACGCCGGATACGACACGAGGCAGATATTCGAATACTGCAAGAATCTGGGAATAGTGCCGCTCATCAGGATAAAGAAGAACGCCAACAGCAGGGCCGGCGGGGTGGGCAGGACGCGCGGCCTGGCCGCCCAGGAACAGATGCGCGGCGACGAACCCAGTCCGAAAAAACTCGCCGCACTGGACGGGTGCGAGCGCGTACAAAACCAGCAGGACTGGAAGAGGCGGGTCGGCTACGGCCGGCGGTGGCTGGTAGGGATCGTGTTCTCGTCACTCAAGCGAATGTTCGGCAGTTCTGTAAACGCGGTAAAGATGGAAAACATCGTCCAAGAGATAGCAATAAGGATCAACACGTACAACAAGCTGCTGGCAGTGGCACGGGAGGCGATTGCAAAAGCATGAGCACAGAATTGCCACAAACGCACGCGCTTGGATCAAGGAGGTGTCATTAAGGCCTAGGTTGCGAAACTAACTATGTTGAGTGTAGTATATGGAAATTATGTCCGCTAGTCATTTGTGTCTGTCTCCATCCATTGCGGGTTCTTTGTCCTGATCGCTTTTGTGGCCTTTCTGGCAGAAAACGCCTTGAGCGGGGTCTCGTAGTTGCGCATGTCCAGTGAAAAGTGGAGTCGCCTCTCGTTGTAATATTCGATGTACTCGGACATGCTATCGTAATGGTGTATCTCCTCCTCAATGCTCCTGTGGAACCGTTCAATCTTGCCGTTGGTCTGGGGGTGGTACGGTCTTGAATTGATAAGCTCTATGCCGAGGTTCAGCAGTTCGTTCTCAAAGATGGTCGGAGTCCAAGTGCCGATCTGCTTCTTGCGGCCGCCCCTGCCGACAAAGCACGACCCGTTGTCTGACAGTATGGTGGCCGGGGTACCAAACTCCTTGATGGCCTGCCTGAGCGCTATGACTGCGTTTTCTGACGTGGCCTCCTTGAACAGCCTCGCGCATGTCACGCACCGGGAGGCGTCGTCAAGGTAGGTTATGAGGTGCAGGCCGCGAAAGCGCGGATCCTTCATGACATGCCAGTCAGTATGCCACATGGAATTGGAATGCTTCCGCTCATAGCGTATCCATTTCCGTCTTCTGGATTTGGCAGCCGACGGGGCCACCAACCCGCCCTCCTTCATGATTCGATATACCTTGGAGTAGCTTATATCATGACTCTTTCGCAGGTTCATGGCAACGCGCAGCACGCCCACGTCTTCGCGCTTGTGCTCGCCCAGTACCAGCTGCACCTCGTCTGGTGACGGCCTGGCCGCCGGCCGCCCTGGAGTTTTGGGGACGTGCGGGGATCCGGTGACACGAAACTCCGCCCAAAGCCTCCTTACGTGCCTTGGGGTCACGCCCACCTCGGATGCCACCACTGACGAACTCGTACCTTTCTTGAGCTGCCTCATTGCGTAACGTATGGCCTTGGCAGTCAGACGTTTTGCCATCTTTTTATTTGATCGATGCAGGGCAAAATAGTCCTTTACGGTCCGCTTGATCTTAGGCGGACCTAATTTTCGTACAATAGAACTAACTATGTTGAGGCTAAGATTTAAAAGCCGAGTTTTAGGCTGTGCGATATGGTCAAATTCAAGTCAACCGGGGAGGTTCTCAAGATCATCAAGAACAAGGACCAGATTAGGAACTTTGGCGTAATCGCCCACGTCGACCACGGCAAGACCACCATGAGCGACAGCCTTCTGGCGAACTCCGGAATAATCGCCCCCTCGGCGGCCGGAAAGGCGCTTGCGATGGACTTTGACAAGGAGGAGCAGCAGAGGGGAATCACCATATACCAGGCAAACGTCACGCTGCACTTCTCCCAGGATGGCAAGGAGTACGTGATTAACATGGTAGACACCCCGGGACACGTGGACTTTAGCGGAAGGGTCATTCGAAGCCTCAGGGCAATCGACGGGGCAGTGGTGGTGTGCGATGCAGTCGAGGGAATAATGACGCAGACTGAGACCGTGACCCGGATGGCCCTGGAGGAGAGGGTCAAGCCAGTGCTTTTCATAAACAAGGTGGATCGCCTCATAAAGGAACTGCGCCTTACGCCTGAAAAAATGCAGCAGCAGCTAGTCGAGGTGGTCTCAAACTTTAACCAGCTCATCGACACGTATGCCGAACCAGAATACAGGGAGAAGTGGAAGGTCTCCACACAGGATGCAAGCGTGACTTTTGGCTCCGCAAAGGACAGGTGGGCAATCAACATAGACCTGATGAAAAAACGAGGAATTACGTTCAAGGACGTCATAGACGCATACACCACCGAGAATGTCTCCGACTTGGTGGAACGCGCCCCTCTGGCAGACGCCGTACTCGGGATGGTCGTAAAGCACCATCCTGCACCGCACGAGGCAGTCAAGTACAGGATCCCCCAGATATGGAAGGGGGATTTGGAATCGGACATTGGAAAGGCGCTGCTGGCGTGCAGCGACGAAGGGCCGACGATAATGATGATAGTAAACATGGTGCTAGATCCTGCAGCAGGCCCGGTCGCAATCGGCAGGCTGTTCTCTGGAACCATCCGTGACGGCCAGAGGATCAACATAATTGACGAAAAACGCGAGGGCAGGATCCAGTCTGTGAATTTTTTCATGGGAAACCAGAGGGAACAGGTAGGCGAGCTTGGCGCGGGAAACATTCCTGCCCTGCTCGGACTGACCGAGGCCCGGGCGGGAAACACCATATCATCAGTCAAGGGCATTCCGATGTTCGAGGGGGTAAAGTACGTCTCCGAGCCCGTCGTCCAGGTGGCAGTGGAGCCAAAGCACCCCAAGGACCTGCCAAAACTAGTCGAGGTGCTAAGGCAGCTGACCATAGAGGATCCCAATTTGGTGGTAAAGATAGACGAGGAGAGCGGCGAGACCATCGTGGCAGGAATGGGCGTGCTGCACCTGGACGTGGCAACGCACAGAATCCAAGACGCCAAGGTCCAGATAATCACCTCCGAGCCCCTGATAAATTACCGTGAAACAGTAAAGGCCTCATGCGAGCCCGTGATGGCAAAATCCCCCAACAGGCACAACAAGATCTTCATGAAAGTCGAGCCACTCGAGCCTGAAATTGCCAACATGCTCAGGACAGGCGAGATAAGCGACCTGAAGGACAAGCAGGTGGTATCAGACCTGCTAAAGGGCGCAGGATGGGACACGGACACCATCAAGAGGATCATGAAGCTTGACTCGCGCGGAAACGTCCTGATAAACGGAACCAAGGGAGTCCAGTTTGTCCAGGAGTCGACGGACTCGATAAACTCCGGGTTCGACGACGTCATGAAGGAAGGACCGTTGTGCAGGGAGCAGATGCGGAACTGCAAGTTTGTCTTTACCCACTTTGTCCCCCACGAGGACACCGCGCACAGGGGACTCTCCCAACTCGGCCCCGCTTCCCGCCGGGCCTGCATGGGGGCGTTGCTTACGGCAGGAACCGCGGTGCTTGAGCCCATGCTGGCAGTAGAGGTGCGCGTCCCTACCGACCTGGTTGGAAACGTGGCAACCGTCCTTTCAGGCAAGCGCGGCAAGGTGCTTGACATGATCCAAAAGGGGGCATCAAGCATAGTCATCGGGGAGATTCCCGCATCCGAGACCTTCACGCTTTCAGAAGAGATGCGCGGCCAGACTGCGGGGCGCGCCACGTGGAACACCTCGTTCAAGGCATGGACTGAGATTCCAAAGTCGCTGTTCCAGGCGGCAGTGTCGGACATTCGAAAGCGCAAGGGCCTTGCGCCCAACCCGCCAGGGGTCAGCGAGTTCATCGACAGGGAGTAGCATCCGGCCGCGAAGGCAGAAGCGGCGTTTTGCAGGCCACACACACCCACTTGGCACGCACTTTTCCATCAGGGGATTGCATTTTCACGGCACGAGACAGTTGAGGTATTTATTCAAGTATGTCCCACCACTGATCCATGGGACTCTTGTACACAAAATTTTACATGGATTTTGAGGATGCCGAATGGAACCAGATCTCCAACGATCCAATAGTGTTCCAGACAATCAAGGACGGGGTGTCGCTGGAGATCGAGGACACCTCCCACAAGTCATACCGGCTCAACTTCAAGAATGGCGGAAAAATCAAGATGTTCAGGGTTACCGGCAAGTTCAGGCTTACGTGGGACGATGGGGATATCAAATAGGATACATGCGGGCATGACTCCTGAACATGCAGATGCCCCACCAATCCGGCCCCTGGATGAGCGCGTCCGGGAAGCGCTGTCCAACCCGGACGGAATGGCAACGGAAGGCTTCCTTGGAGTCATCTGCGACATCATCCCAGAGCTTCGAAGCAGCATCAGGGAATTATATACGTAAGTTACATGTAGCCGGCCGGTTGTTGCCGACCGCGACAGCCGTCCCACGTTTTTTTCTGAAGGCAGTGGAACGTTTCGATTGGTTCTCTCGTGTCATGGCAGTCTCCGGCATAGCTGCGCCGGACACCATGCGCTCCTTCCTCCTGCAGACGACCTTCCCGGCCGCCTTTGCACCACGCATCGCGATGTTTACGCTCGCGTTGGCGTCTGCGTTGGATTCGTGCCCGCAGTTTACGCATACGAATGCTGACTGCGAGCGCCTGGAATTCCTGTCGGAATGCCCGCACTCGCTGCACGTCGTGCTGGTGTGGTGGGGCGCGACCTTGTGGAATTCCTTGTTGTGCTTTAGCGCGAACCATTCAATGTATGACAGGACTTCACCGACTGCGGCATTCCGTATGGTGCGGTTCAGGCCAGTCTTACCGCGGCCCTTCCTGGACATCTGCTTGGGGTGGAGATTCTCGACTGCGACCACGCCGGCGTCCTTGAATCCCTCCTTGACTGACTTCCTCATAAAGTCCCTGCGGCAGTTTCGTATTTTACGCACCTTTTTGGCTATTCTTCTCTGTTCCTTCTTCCAAGTGTTGCTTCTTTTCTTGCGCTTGGATTGTACTGATCTTCTCTGGTCTACCTCGTCGCCCTTGTACCTTCTGGCAGAATCCGGCGGGGTCGCGAGTATTATGCTGTCTTGATCGAGGTTGTGTATGGCCATCATGTTGACTGCGCCCACGTCGGCTCCGATTACGTCGCCCCCTGCACGTTCGGGCTTGGCTACATGCACCTGCACGTGGAGTTCGTACGTGCGGTCCTCCGGTTTGGTGCGCTTGGTGATTTTTTTGGTGGTCTCGACTATCTGGAACGACTTTACGTCCTTGCGCCCAATGTCGGCGGTTTTCGGCATAACGCTGCAGATGCCACCAATATTCCAAGAACCGTCACTGTTGCAGGCCGGTTTTCCATAGCATCCTATTGCGGGCTGCCTTTTGCGGTCGTTTCTTTTTCTGAACAGGCTGTCGGACGGCGTGTATTTTCTCTTACTCTTTGGCATCCATCGCTTGCCTTTGTTGGACTTGCGGAATGCGTCAACTGCCTTGCGACCGCAGTCGATGGCGTACCGGTGAATGTTCGCGTAAAGATCCAGCCAGTCATGCTCGGCGCGCTTCTTGGTGATGAGTGGGTACAGTCCGTACCGTCCGTTATGCCCGTCCAATTCCTGCCGAACTCCCTCGTTGAAGCACCAGTTGGCCTGCAGCCGGGCATTCCAGATCCGGCGCGACGCCTCCCTGGACTGGTAGAATGGAATAGTGAAAGTCTGAGTGGTGTACGGTAGTGATTTTCTCATGTATGGTATTGTACGGTACAATGCGTTAAAAAGGTGCGTTTATGCATGGCGTTCTTCGTTTTAATGGTAGTGCACGGGGCTTGGCGGTATTTCGTCTTGTTGGATGTGCCGTGCAAGCAACATGTAACTTATGTATGTAATTCCCCGGCATCACATCAAAGTACCTTGAAGGCAAGATCCAAAAGATCCGGGACGCGCAGGACGAGGCCGAGCAGAGGAGCATGTGCAGGGCGCTGACGCCGTATCTGAACTGGTACCTTCAGGGGTTATGAGAACTGCCTTATCTTTTCCTGCGCTGCCTTGATGGACGGCAGGTCGCCTTCCGCGTTCCTCACGTCACCTACAAGCGTCACAAAGTAGTCGTGCCCTGAATCCCGCGCCCTGAAGATGTCGGCCTTGTAGCAGGCAAGCGCCTTCTCCAGAAACGGCACCTCGCGCCTTATCTCATCTATGGGCCGGGTGCCTTCCAGGCAGTCTTGGATGATCTGCACCATTTCGTCAATCTTGGGGACAGTCTTTGCCGCCTGCTGGACCAGCACCGGTCCGAACATGGCAGCGGCGTTCTTCAGCTCGGGGCTGTTTTGGAGAGTCCTGAGCCTCTTTTTGTAGTGGTGCAGGGATTTGAGCACTATCCGGTATCCGCCCTCGTCTTTGAGGTAGATGGCGCCAACCCATGCCTTTTCTGACATTCCACTGTTGATCTGCTGCATCATTATAAATTTAGTTCCGTGCTGCCCTGCAGGGCAGGCTTGCACGCCGGGCTTACGTCCCGATGCCTTCTTGCAGCGGGGGAGTGTTTCGCCTTATTAGAAGCAGCAGCATGCCTGCAACAATCACCCCCACGCCGCTCAATCCGATGAACGTTCCTGCGTTCTTGACTAGTCCCAGCAGCGGCTCAGTGTGGCCCCGTTCTATCGGATAAAACATTACCAGTCCGGCTAAAAACATGACGATTCCCACGATGACAATCGCCCTCTCCCCGTTCACGCCTTAGGTGCCTCGCCCGGACTAATAACGGTACGGAGGGGACGGCAAGATCAGCAATGCGAGCGCGCCGCCACGCGAAGCGGCAATTTTTAAACATGGCTGCACCGGACGTACATGCGCCTGCCAGAAACTAACAGATTGGAATGGGTCGGGCATTATCCGCGTCCTTCCATTGCCCCATATTTGCAGGCCGGAACGGATCCAAACCCACACGTCGGAATGTCATACCCAGCGTTCCTGTTTTAGCCCACCACAATGGGCGTTTTCTGCCACGGCCATCATGTCTGCCAGCATCCGCGATTCGACGCTGTCTATAGCTTATATTTAGCCGCCAACCCCGTGAAAGATACATGTCGACTACGAAGCCAAACCTTCTGGAGATAGTTGAGAGCATAATAGATCTGAGTCCAAAGATGAGGTTTGCAGCAATCATCGACTCAAAGGGCAACGTGCGAGAAGCCATCATGAAATCCGGAAAGACCAACCTCAAATCCCAAAAAGAACAGGAGCACTTTTGCATACAGGTGGCGCAAAGGCGCGTCATGCGCAAGGAGTTTGACGAATCGCTTGGAAAGGTCAGGTACGTCCATGTTGAAAGGGAGCACGTATCGCAGCTGGTAGTGTACACGAAGCGAAACATCATCTACTTCACCACCGAGGCTGAGATGCCGCCGGTCACGATGTCCCGCTTGGTAACCAGGGTAAAGAAGATCACTTCAACGATCTAGGAAACCATGGTATCAGGTGTGATGCTTTGATTCTGCGCAAGTATATCGGAGACTCAAAAATGTTCGAGTACGACAGGTACTACAGGGAATGCCAAGCCTCTGGTCGGCCGTTTGTCAGGGCAAGGACAAGCCCCGTGCACAAAAGGCACCACGTGCAGATTGACATGGCAACATGCGGCCGGGGCTTGTCAGCAAACGAGCAGGCTGCAGTGCTGGATGCGTTTGAGGAGGAGGCTGATTTTGTAAAGGCGCTTCCCGGCAGATCAGAGGGGTTTTCCATAGATCCGGAACTGGCGTGGTTTGACGGGGTATCTGACGAGCACCTGGACTTGCTGTGCTGCAGGCTCTACGACATGGTGCATGCATCCGGCGGAATCCGACGATCCGGCCGATCACCCGGATGACGCCCGCAGTCCCGCAAAGTTCGTGCAAGATGCGTCATGCCTGACGGCGAAAGCACTGCATCTTGTGTTTTGTTCATGCAGCCAATGGATTTGGAGCATCATCATTTCGCATCCCATTCCTCCCGCGCTACGTCTGGAAACATCTTCCTTATCCTGTCGAGATCCTGCTCCATGGCGTCGACTCGTCCTTCAAGGTGTTTTTTAATGGTGGGATCCTCCTCGGAACCCATCTCGCGCCTGATCTCCGATATGGTTCGATTCAGCGACTTGTAGTATGCCATGTGGTTTTTCCTTGATTCCTCTGACGTGTCTGTCTCCATTACCTGCAAGACTCGCCTGCATCTTAAGAACTTGACGCCTGCACCGGCTGTCTTGGCAGTGCATGTCCGTTTCATAAACGAGTAAATACCCACCCTCCAAAGTACGTGGAATGGATGCACTGATTGACGAGATGTATGACGGCTTTGATGAAAAGATCAATGGCCTTAACCTCAAGTGCACGGCGCACAGTGTCAAGAAGCTCATCGCAGACGGCAAACCGCTCAAGGCGGATTATTCGGTGATCAGCTACGCCAAGGACAACAACATGGTGCTGATTACAGCAGACGTTGAAAACTCCAAGGGGTGCAAGGAAAACGGCATCCCGTGCATACTGATAAGCCAGAACAGCATACTCGACGCGATGGTGGGGCAGCTTAAGAAGTACTGCTGATCCACGTCAAGGCTGCCTAGACTTATCTATGGCGTGCGCGATGGGATGCCATGGACAGTTGCGACAGGCGCGTCAGGGCATACAAGAACGGGAGGACCCTCGAGCAGTGCCGCGACATGGCCGAATCCATGAATCCTGGATTCAAGGCGCAGATAGAGCAACAGGGTCGCGTGTTGTGGAAGGACATCCTAGAGCAGGTGGGCCATGACGAACTAGTCTACAAGTTTACCCTAAAATTCCTCAGGCGCGACGGCTACGACATCGGTAATTACAAGATTCCAGAAGTAAAGCGCTTCTAGGCACAGCTGCTACCGCGCAGCTTTCTTGCCATGATGTACGGCGTGACAAGCAGGACGGGAATGGACACTGCGATAAAGAGCGTCTGCATCTGTGCCAGTGCAACCGAGAGTGCGATCCCGCTTGCAGTCCCGACAAACACGGACAGGAACGTTCCGGCGCACGTCGGGCAGGCAATGAACAGCCCGGTTGCTGCCCCGACTGCCCCCATTCCACGACCTTTCCGGGATATCTGGTATGCGCTTGCCGCCACAGCGGCATTGAGCCCCACCAGGTATGACACTGCCACCTGCAGCACCAGGTTGACTGGAATCACCTGCAGCCCGACATGCTCTGTAAGGTACAGTATTATCTTGGGCATGTATCCCGGGCCGTCGCAGCACGGGGCCACAAAACCCGACGGTATGTCTGCGCCGTAGTGGATTGCAAAGTTCACCTCCGGCTGGTACACAAGCGTGCCTGAGGCCAACGAAAAGAATATCCCGTAACAGACGAACGTGGCGGCAAAGATTTTGCGGGATTTGGGATTCCACGTGACCCTGGCTATTATCGCCGACAGGTCCTGCCCTTCTCCTGCGGCCTTCTGCGCGTGGTACCTGTATATTCCGGCTGCCACCGCCCCAAGCGATGCTGCAAGGGCCACGTAAAAGCCGTACGCTATCCGCTGTATCGAGTCTATCGCGTCGGGCGTGAGGATCGCGGGATCTTGGTACCTGCCATACATGACAAACAGCGCCACGATCGCCACAAGTCCCAAGAGTATCATCGGCTTTCCAGTGCCCAGTGAGCGATTCATGTCCACTATTTGGCTCACGTTGGATTAAATCCTATCCCGTGTCTGGCGTCGTCAGCTGAGCCGCGGCACAAAGATGTAGATTATTGCGATAACCTCCAGCCTTCCAAAGATCATCATGAACCCCAAGTATATCTTGGTTGCCGGATCGGTGTCCGAATCGATTACGCCTGCCGAAAGCCCGCCGGTCGTGATGACTCCGACTGCCTCGAGGAACGCGTCCTTGTACGACACGTCTTCTATGGCCGCAAGATGCGCTCCCGTGGCGGCTGAGAATATCAAAAAGAGGGCCAGTATGATGCCGCTTGATATGATTTCCTTTCGCGTCTGCTCGCCCATGTCTTTCCATCCACGCTGCCTGATCGCCCTGACTGCTCCCTTGATGTGGAACAGCCTGAATATCTTCAACCCTCCGGCCGTAGAGAACCCGCAGCCGCCTATTATCATGAGTATGATGAGTATGGACTGCGCTCCTCCGCCCAGGCCGGCAAGGCTTTCCAGCTGCAGGCCGGCAGTGGTGCTTGCCGATACGGTGTGAAACGCGCTCTCCATCGGATCGGTGCCTGCAACCGCGACAAACAGCAGTATGGCGCTGCACAGTATGGCAAAGTACGTCAGTACCTCCTTGCCCAGCTTTGGCGCAAGGAACTTCTTCCTCACAAACGCATAGTGGAATGTGAACGGCAGCGCTCCCAGTATCATAGCCCCCATTAGCACCAGGTACTCTTGCCATATCAGTCCGTCAAGTATGGTCGATGTCGGGACAAACCCACCGGTGGCAAGCGTGCTCATGGCCAGCGAAAAGTTGTCAAGAAGATCCCTTTCGCCAAAGGCAAACAGCAAAAGCGCCACTATCACGATATACAGCGCAAAGATGACTGTGATGGTGAGAAAGAGCTCTTTCATGTGCAGCGTCTTTCCAGATATGAACCCGCGCATGGACTGCAGCTTTGCCTCTGGATAGAATGCGGTGATTACCAGGTATATGAAACTCATCCCGCCCACGAGCTGCGTGTAGCTTCTGTAGAACGTAAAGCTCTGCGGCAGCTCCTCTGGATTCTCAAACAGCGATATCCCGCCGGTAGTGAACCCGGCAGCACTTGAGAAGAACGCGTTTCCAAACTTTACCACGTTTGAGTCATCGCTTGGGAAGACGTACAAGTACGGCACGGTTCCAAACAGCGACAGCAAAAACAGGCTTGCAAACACCAGTATCGAGGCCTGCTGCAGGTTTAGGCTCGACTTTTCACCATACGAGTTAAGAAAGAACCCCGTGACCAGCAGCAAGACTGTGGTCAGGTATATCCCGGTAGCGATGGTGGTATCTTCCAGTATGGTCGCGACTATTGCGGGCACGAGCAGCAGCACTCCTGCAAACTGCAGCACAAAGCCCAGGTTTCCCAGCACGGCCTTGACCGGCGGGCTCAGCAACCTCGGCGGCGTGGCAGTGGCGTTTCTTATGGCGTTTGCGATTGCCGCCTGAAAGATCATCCCGACCACCGCGTTCTTCTTTGACAGGACTGGAAGCTTCTTGATGCGGTTTTCCCTCATCTTGTCCAGCGCATCCTGCAGGGTCGACTTTTCGTTGATGGTTATCAACGGGGTGCTCATGATGTCCTTGAGCGTGGTGGCCTCGGCGTACACTGTCGCGTCGCTTACCTTGCTGAGTATGTCCTCGTCAGTAACGATCCCAATCGGCATGCCCTGCCTGTCGGTGACTACGATGTCATCCCTTTCATAGTGGCGCAGCATCCGGGCCGCCGTCCTTGTCCCCACGCCGGAGTTTAGCAGCAACACGTCCTTGACCATGTAGTCCCGAACGTACTTGCTCAGGACGTACGACACGGCACGAGTGGCATCAGAGGACAACACGCTATCCACAGTTGCGGATTTTAAATAATTTGGGGTTCGGCGCCCATGTGCATGCTACTCGGATGGATTGTCCACGCCTGAGCGGAGCGCCACCCCAGGATTGTACATGCTTATATGAGTTGGAGATGGAACTCTGTCATGGATATCGACCAGGTTCAGGAACCTGACTACGAGTCTGTGCGGATTGGATACGTCGGGTTTGTCGATCCATATGCGGTAGAGGGGTTGATTATCCTAAAATCCGATGACGGAAGGGAGTTTCACATGAGGGCGTTTTCAGGTGAGGTTGCAAGGCACATCTCCGGTTTTGGCCTACCCGAGGGGGAGTCCATACCGTCAGTCTATCGGATGATCGAGGAGATCTGCGAGGAAAACGAGCTGGTGCTGGTAAAAGTCAAGATCTACGAGAGCGGCGAGGTACTGCGGGCAAACCTGTACTTTACTGGCAGGAAGGACATCGTGCTGCGCAACTACCGCGCCTCAGACGCAGTCGCGCTGGGGGCATTTTACAACATCCCAATACTCCTGCGGGAGAACCTCCTTAGGATCAGCACGGACGCCTGACTCTGCCGTCCTTTCGCCGCCCATGCAGGATCAGGCTATGAAAATTCATGGCCGACTGAACCCGGTGCATCGTGCGACGGTTCCGTGTTTGGCAGCTCTGCAGCAGTGTAGATTTTTCTAGACACTCCCACACAGCATAAATTTTTGATGCCGGCAAAAAATCAAGGCATTTGCCGTAAAGCATGTAACAAATAGTATGAAATTAGCATAAACTCATGGTGTATGATGGAATAATAGTGTGAATATTATATTTAGTCGTAAAATAAAGTAAGAAAGCAGATCAAGTATAAATACGGAAGGGTGCATAATTTCAGTATGGCAAGAAGAGTCACAATCATGATTCAAGATGATTTGGATAGAAAAGTACGTCAATATCAGGCCAAGATGATACAAAGCAGCAACAAATCATATAGTTATTCCAAAGCCGTCAATGACATACTAAAGAAAAGCATCAGCTAATGGTGTTGTAGAAAAATAGTATATATACTGGTTGGCATTGTTTCTGTACAAAATTAATTTTTCAAACAGTCGTTTTGGATTCCGTGTTCAACAGGATGCCAAATTTAGATATACTTATTAATGTTCAACATTTTTATCTTAAAATTAGAAAAAATGTATTTAATTATATGATATTTTAATAAAGAGCAAAAAAAGATGAAAAACTAATTTACGTGTTTATCATGAAAGGTGTTATAATACTTCAGTATATGATAAAAAGATTAACAAAAGAATTACTTTATGCATGATGTTCCTAATTTATGGAATAATCCAGGATCATCCCCCCGATCGGTTCACAAAACCACGTCACGGAAGGAAAACGCATAAAATTACAATTATATTGTTAATAGATTACCTTTTTAAGATAGTTTTTTTATAATAATAAAAGTGTTCAGTAAAATAAAATACAACGGTGTATCCTTGATTATTAAACAATGCATATGGCTATAATATGACTTCATAGGTGCCGTCTTCCTCCCGGTTTGGTCATGTCCATGCAGGACGTGCCGGACTGCCTGCCGCCGACGTTCCTGCAAACGGCTTCTCTTCCCTCCGGATGGGGATAAACGAAGGAGGATACTTGCCGTGCCCCCATACCAGCGCGGCAATGCCCACTAGCGTCACATCTGACCGGCCTGCCACCATGGGAGTGGCCATGCACGACCTGCCCCAAAGGACTGCCACGCTTAGCACCTCATTTTCAGAATCCATGGGGGACGCCAGCATGGTCATACGGACGTGGAATGCGGCAGGCCAGATCGCCGAGGTGCACGTGTTTGGCACGCTTGACGTCGTGGTCCGGGTGGGTCCAGAACCTGAAGCAGGCATCGTGAACCCTGAACCTACGGCGATAGTTGATGCGGCGGTTCCCGATCCCATGGCAGGTCCATGGGACGCCACTGATCACGCCATGCGGGCAATACGCATGTGGTCGGACTTCGTGCCTGAATCCACATCCGGCATCCAGCCGCTGACATATTGGGACTCGACTACCCTAGTGCTGACATGTCTGATTGTGTGATGACCCACCCCGGGTCGGTGGTGGTACAAGAATGGATTGCCGTAGAAGAGTTCAAGACAGGGTCATGGTGTGCATGCCGACGGGTAAGAGTTTTTGCAGTCGGATCGCTTGTCGTATAATCCATTTTTAAACCACAGATTGCTATTATCCCCATCCGAGGCAATACCAACCAAATCCATGCAACATTAGCCAAATCATGTGAGTCATGCAACAAAATACGGCCGGACTAGCCGACTCCAACTGGTGCCCTTTCCTGCCTGGACTAGCCGACTCCAACTGGTGCCCTTTCTGGCGCTCCGGCGGATCCGTCATTGCAGGATCCAAGCCGGCCTGCCAAGATGTCCACGACTGGACTGCCTGGTCTGTGATTCCCGCGCCTCATGGCGGCCCCGGTGCCTGCAATGGAACCTCTGTTATGCCAGGATTGGCTGCCAGCTCCGGGTGGATGCGTTCCTTAGTCAGAATGTATCTCACCGCGTTCTTGTAGGCATGACCAAAAGCCGAGTATTTCCTTGGTTGCTGGCCGTACAGGTGTGCAGGTCCATGTGTGTCGGATGACCGATCGGGTTTTTTGGATGGAGTAATATAGTGCGGTACCTGATTGGAAACGCTGATGATTACATGACAAGCACTGACGTGTGATGAGTTTGCCGAATTATGAAGCACGGTTTGATAGCCGTTTTTGCAGCATGGCAGGATCCGTCCGGACTGGGTGTGTGCCCGGTGGCCGGCATGCCGTCTTGAAATGATGCTGCGTGCGGCCATTGACGGCTACCTGTGCAAAATTCAACAAGTGTTTCGAAGTTGGTGTGAATCTGGAAGAATCTTTTAAAGCAAAAACCATGGTTTTATCTTCATGGTGGAGATTACCCTTGCAGTAGCGGCCCTTGCGGGCTTGGGATCCTTTGTGGCACCATGCATACTCCCCATGATTCCAGCGTTTATAGCATATATCTCGGGCGCTACCCTTTCGGATCTGAACCGGAGCAGTGGGTCGGGAATCCTCGTGATCAACAGGACGAACATCATACTCAACTCCGTCTTTTTTGTGCTCGGGTTTTCTGTCGTCTTCTCTACTCTCGGCGTGCTGATCAACAGTGTGCTTTCATCATACACCGGAGAGCTTGTCCAGAGCCTCAACCACGTAGGTGGCGTCATCATAGTGGGATTCGGCATATTCCTGCTTTTGTCAATGAAGATCAACAGGCTCAACATAGAAAAGAAGTTCTTTCCAAAGAGAGCCAAGGCAAGCTACCCGATGTCGTTTATTTTTGGGCTTGCGTTTGCCGTGGGCTGGACGCCATGCGTCGGCCCCATACTGGGAACCATCCTGACACTTGCCGCCACCACCCCGTCGGTGGCATTCAACCTGCTGCTGGTGTATTCACTGGGGCTGGGAATTCCGTTCATACTCATAGGCGTATTCTACTCCAGGGCAAGCAGGCTGATCCGCTCCATGAGCAAGCACCTAAAGTACTACAACGTCGTCTTGGGCGCGTTCATAATACTGCTCGGAGTATTGGTGTTCACAAACCAGCTTGCGTACATTGCCAACTTTCCGCTCCTAAACGAGCTGTTGTTTCTGGGATGATAACATGAAGTCAGAACTAAAAACCCCACTGATGCTCGTAATAGTCATCGTGACTGGAATTGGAGTCATGAGCGTGGCCTTTTCTGCTTTCGACCAGCAGGTTGCTGGACCGGATGCTGGCCTGTCCGGCGGCGACGTCGACGCGGCAGGCAATGCAGTTCTGGAAATCGACAAGTCAAGGTTCAAGACCGCACCGGAGATAGTCGGAATCGCAGACTATATCAACACGACTCCCGAGGCACTTGCCCAATCAATGGAGGACAAGGTGATCCTGTATGACATTTGGACGTACAGCTGCATCAACTGCATCAGAACGCTTCCGCACATCACGGCATGGGACGACAAGTATGCAGACCAGGGACTGTTGATAGTCGGGATTCATTCGCCAGAGTTTGAATTTGAAAAGGATGTGAATAACGTCCAGGCCGCCGTATCCAAGCACGGGATAAGCTATCCAGTAGTGCTAGACAATGACAAGGAGACGTGGAAGGCCTTTGAGAACCGATACTGGCCAAGAAAGTACATAGCCGATCACGAGGGATTCATCAGGTACGACCACATAGGCGAAGGTGCGTACCAGGAGACCGAGAGGGTCATACAGCAGCTGCTAAAGGAGAGGTCAGCGGCATTTGGCGTCCAGACTGCGTCTGCCACCGGTTTGGTGGACGTCGAGGAGTTTGAGCACTCGCAGTTCCGCACGCCCGAACTGTACTTTGGATACCACTTTGCGCAGAACCGCAACCAGCTTGGAAGCCAGGAGGGTTTCAGTCCCGGAAGGACCGTGACGTATGCCGAGCCGGACGCAGTGAACCTGCACAAGTTCTACCCTGTCGGGGAGTGGACCAACTACCCGGACAGCATGGAGCTGGAATCTGACTCAGGCGTCATCAAGCTTCGATACAACGCCAAGGAGGTAAACATAGTCACAGAGGACGCAGCCGAATTGGAGATATTCCTGGATGGCAGGCCCATTCCACAGGAGCTTGCAGGCATGGACGTCACGTCAGGCAACATGGTGATTGTCGACGATCCTGACCTGTACAACATCGTCACGGGCGACTCGAGCGAAGAACACCTTCTGGAAATCAGGGTCAGCGGCCAGGGATTCCAGATATTTACATTCACGTTCGGGTGACTGGAGCATGGCAGCATCGGTGCCGTCCAGGACCGATGGTTGCAGCAAGCCCCGGCTGGCCGTTGCATGCATGGGCCAAAGCGGCAACCCATCTGGAATGCTCTTGACATGCCGGGCCTATTTCGGCGCGCTCGCAACAATGCACTCCGGTTATTGGTGAGTCAAACCATAACATCATTCTACTGCATTGCACATGAGGACAATCCAAATTAAGTGCAAGCCACGCATACTGTTTGGACTCGTTGCATAGCTTGGATAGTGCGAACGCTTCCGGAGCGTTAGGTCGCCGGTTCAAATCCGGTCGGGTCCGCCATAATAAAGACACCGACTAGCCCATCATGTCGGAGTTTTCCCTGCAAATGCTGGCACCGCACTGGCATGAGGCATCGCACAAGCACGAGTCCTGCATCTCGCAGTCGCACTCGGAGCCCGTCTCGGCAGCCGTAGAACAGCCGCACGCTGCATCAAAGGCTGCAGGCGGAGGGACGTTGCGCGAGGCGTTGTCATAGACGTTTCTGGTCTGCTGATAGTCTGAATTATCCCTCAGCTGCGCCTCGTCCCTGTTGGTCCGATAACCGCCGGATGACGAGCTGGTCTGGCATCCCACAAGGCGACTGGGATCGATTCCGTTCAGGTATTGGGTAGTCATGCGGGAATAGTCAGATATCCACCTGTATATCGTGGAGTGGTTTACCTCTACTCCCATCATGGAATAGTGGTTTGAGATGTCCCTGACTGACATTCCAGAGAAATACATCTGCATGGCTCCCGTGATCGTGGCCTCGTCAAACTGCCTGTTCTCGAAGCCGTAGTTTGTCGTGAACCTCTTCTGGCAGTCCTTGCACTTGAACATCTGCATTGTGGAGTTTTTGTTCTTCTTCAATCCCTTCTTGGCTTCGTTCTTTACGTTGCCCTCGACAAACTTTTCCAGCCTTGCTTTCGTGGTTTCCGGCACTGGTTTGGCAGTGATTTTGTTCGTGCTTCTGTCCTTCACTCCCACGACTGCGGTTTTGTCCTTCTTGCCTTTCTTGCTTTTGTGCTTGTTCTTTTCAAGACCACCGAGATAGACTTCATCAATCTCAACGGGGCCGTCCATCTTTTCAACGCCTGCAAGGGATTTCCATGATTCTCTAAGCCTGTGAACCATGAACCAAGCGGATTTTTGGGTTATCCCTAGATCGCGGTGGATCTCCATGCTGGAGACACCCTTGAGGTTGGTGGCCACCAAGTAGGTTCCTATCGCCCAATGCCGGTAGGATGTGTGGGATCGCTCCATGACCGTGCCCTTTTTCACGCTGAAGTATTTCCTACAATTACCGCACCAGTATTTCATGGTAGGGTGCGGGGTGGCCCTGGTGTTTGGATTGTTGCAGAGCGGGCACTTCCTGCCGTCCTTCCAAATCCTGCTTTCAAACCATTTCTCGGCTGTTTCGTTGTCCGGGAATTTCTGAGAGTTCCATCATGGTAACGCCTTTTCTAAAGTGCTTGCCGGGTGCGTTCTGGCTCATATCATACTATGCGCACCCACGGGTGCGTCCTACAGACATAACCCGATGAATCAAATCGTCGAAGGATCGATTGCCGTTCGTATATACCCGTAGGACACAGCCGTTAAACAGGGGCGCGTCCTCATGAAAAATGCGCCTCACATGTGAATGGCAGGCTGAAGCCTTCGGAAGATGTACTGTTCTGTCATGTCCGGAATCGCCAGGGCGTAACTGCACCCATCTGTAACTGCAGTTACACACGGCATGGTAACAAATCGGTTTAAAGCAAAAATTGGAAGATAATTTGAGGAAACCAAGATTGTTAAGCAATTCCTGGAACAGGACAGAAAAAGAAAGTATCTCCCAGAAGATGATGGGCAAGGTACGGCCAGACGAGCCGCTGAAGAACAAGATAGACGTTGCGCAGAAAAAACTGCAGTTCCAGATCTCCAAGCTTGAGCAAATAGGTGAAAAGTTGCAAGTCAAGGACGATGCGATCTTCCAAAAGATCATCCAAGCACAGAAAAGCAACAGGAACCGATACGCCCAGGCCTACGCCGGAGAACTGGCACAGGTGCGGAAAATGAAGAACATGATTAGCGGCGCGAGGCTGTCCATGGAGCAGATCAAGCTTAGACTGGATACTGTTTCGGAGTTGGGAGACGTAGTAGTAACTCTCAGCCCGTGCATGTCGATCATCAAGGGCCTCAGTCCGTCGTTGAGCGGAATTATGCCAGACGCCAATGCATCCATGCAGGGTCTGTCCCAGATTCTCGGCGACGTGATGGCAGACTCCTCGATGAATCTCGGAAGCGACATAAGCGTGGGTACTGAGAATAACGCAGATACGCTTGCAATCTTGGAAGAGGCACATGGCGTGATTGCGGGCCAGACAAAGTCCGCAATACCGGATGTTCCAGACAGCCTCAAGGAGCAGCGCGCCGACAGGACGCGCATCTCCATCTAGAGGACCTGAATGTCAGGGGGGCGGTGGATCCCCGCTTCTCTGGATCAGGGCCTTTTTTATTCTAAATATCGTCGGGTAGCTGTACCCGCGCCGGCGGTAGTTGGCAATCATGATCTTCCAGTTCTTTAGCCTCCACACGGCCTGCTCGGCGGTGACGGAGTGGACCTCTTTTTGTATTATGCTCTTTCTCCCCACGCGCAGCGTTCCTGCGTCCTTTGCAGACCAGCGGTTCCTTGCAAACTTGAGCCCCGCCAGGATCTCGTCCATCGGCATCTCTTCAAAATATTTCTCCAGATCCCTCACTTGGGAGTCAGTCGGCATGCTTGGAACCGGAAGCCGGATTGTATCCTTCACAGGATTACATGAACCGCGCCTCCTTAATAGAATCGCGCCTTGTCCTGCACACATAATGCCGCATCGCATTCTGCAAGAGGGCCAAGGCGCACAGCAATCCAGGATAAAGGCTGCAATGCCAGTGCGCAGGCTGGGCGCGAACCGGATTTGCCGTCTTGCAGGGAATCAGGGCATACCCTGCAGGCACGGCCCGTACGGGACAAAAACGCGTGCGGTTACAGTGCAAAATGCCGTACCATGATTATCTCCAGTTGCGCCTAACAATTTCTGATCAAGCTGGCAGTCTGCCTGCTACTTTGATCTGGGCATGTATGCTCACAACCCGCATCATTACACTACAACATTACACTACAACATTACACTACAACATTACACTACAACATTACACTATTACACTACAACATTACAACATTACAACACTACATTACACTACAACACTACAACATTACACTACAACACTACAGCATTACACTACAACATTACACTACAACACTACAACATTCCCCTAACAGCATCTGGAATCTCGGATGACATTTCCGGATGGGTGGATAGGGCCACCGCATCGTGGGCAGACGGCAGGATTGGCGATGCATAATTCATACGTGCGCTCCAGTTTCTGGTTTGGCAGGAAGCCATAGCGGTGTAGCGCCGATTCTGCATGTTTTTGCGATACCGGCAGGGGTGCCAAGACGAGTCCCAATGTCAGGCATGCGACAATTTTATAGGGTCATGGCACCATAGTTGCATGGGTCGCATTACCAAACTGCTCGTACTGGTTCCACTGACGGCCTTCGGGGTCGTGGTACTGGGGTTTGGAATGTACCTGACGCTGTGCAAAAACTCCAACATTCCGCTTGACTGCTGACGCCCGGCAGGTGCCTGCATGGTATCGGCACGCTCCAAGCATGCAGCCTGACATCTTCCTCTGCCCCTAGACGCAAGGCATGGTATACTCCATGCTCGCGCGCCAAGCCAATGCGTCCATGACGCTTCAAGCGCGTCCATGCCAGAACCCCGGTCTAGACAGTTACCGTAAAAGTCCCCCCGGTGTCGGGATCCTGCAGGTTCTGCACCATGTCCCTCGGGATTGCGTCCGATGCCTGGTCGCAGCGCACGGCAAGCGTCCGCGGGCACACGAATCCGCTGGTCCTAATAACTATGTCATGCGCGTCGGACAACTCAAGATCCCGGTGCCCGCGCCCGCGCACGACAAACTCCGAATCCCCGACCCGGATGGTGATTGTAATGCGCGCCTCCGGGCTCCTGATCATGGCTTTCATGTCTTCTGGAATGCCGGCGCATCCGGATGCGGCCCCAACGCCCACTATGCAGTCGCCTTGAGGCGTCAGGTGCGGCTCGGTCGTGATCTCTATGGTCCTGCTGTGCAGCGACCGAACGTTCCGGTGGCCGGAAAACGGTATCTCAAATTGCATGCACATCAAATTGACTAGACTAAAATAAACTTTCGAGTCGGTTTTTCGTAACAGGTTACGTTCAGCACACAGTCAATTTTCTAAAACCATGGCGATCTAAATTACACCCTGCCTGAATCATTCCGTTGTCAAATCCCGAGATCAAAATATTGCGAGACGAACGAGCCAAGGTAATAGCAGACATCAAGAGGAGGGATTCGGCAATTGAGCAGCTGACCCGTGCGTTGGAGGAAAGAGACCGGATAATAACGGAGATGATGATGGAGAATGACTCCCTCAAGAGGCACCTGAAGATCTACGAGAATCCCCACGCTCCGCCGTCGCACGGCAGCGTGCCTGCGCAACAAAGAAAAGCGCGTTCTGCAAAAGGGGCCGGCCCACCTGGCAACAAGGATGCCACAGAAGGGGATCATGGAATGGCCTGCGGCCTTCAAGCACCATATGGATTGGGCGTCTGGCCGGGATCACTATCCCTGCTAAAGTCCGCCGAGCCTGTCCCTTATGTTCTTCCGCAGGTCCCCGCCGGGATCGTCTAGCGCGTCGATAATGGCCTTTACTGCTGCGTCAAACCTGGATTCCGCGCCGGCACTTCGGGCGTCCTTTTTGCCGATCTCGGCTTCCAGCTCGTTGACGCGCTTTTCCAGCACCTCCACCTTGGCCTTGCTTTCCTTCAGGGACGGCCTGCCGTTTTGCAGCATCCTGTAGCGATTCTCCAGCGTCATGGCAGTCTCGCTCGGGGCCCTGCCGTCGCGCTTCATCCCCGTGTTTGGAATGTCCGGCACGATGTCGTGCTTTTTAAAGTACGACTTTATCGCGGATCGCGTGATCGTCTGCACGCTGGCAGACGCCCCGGCCACGCGCGGGCTTGCCAGGTATTCCCGCGCCACGCGCTGCGCGGCCTTGGTGCCGTGGTCCGACTCGTTGCAGTACCCCAGTAACTCCTCCACGTTTTTGAACGACTTGGTGATGGCCTGGCGCTCCACCTGCCCGCCTGACACCACGGTTCGGTACGACGGGAGCGTGCGGCCCGGCAGCCATTCGTCGAGGTTTGAGATCGCCTGCAGGTACAGCGTCTTGGTGTTCTGCGTCGGCGTAGTGTTCCTGTGGCCGGACTTGTTGAGCTGCGTGAGCCAGAACTGCACGGAGTCCAGGCTCATGGCGCGATCGCACGGCGGGACCCTCCTGAGCACCCCTATGGAGCACGCGTGCGCGATGCCGCGCGTCGCGCGCCTGTTCTTGACGTGCCGGAACGCCTCGAACGTGACGCGCCCCCGGGGCGGGATAATCCCTAATACGTCGGCCAGCATGGGACTGGTGTCAAGGTCTGCCTGCTCCACAGGGCGCAACACTTCGTAGTACGTGGTCATGGTATCCGGTGCCGAATTGCATAAAATGGCAACAAAAAGAACTTATAAATTAAACTTTCAAGGAATCACACTCACATGCTTCCTGCACAACAAGGTTACGATAGGGCCATCACCGTATTTTCCCCGGACGGGCGGCTCTACCAAGTGGAGTACGCAATCGAGACTGTCCGAAGGGGGGCGATTGCAATCGGCATAAAGTGCGGTGACGGCATAGTGATCGCAGTCGAGGAAAGGCCGCGAAAGCTCCAGATATCCAAGATAGCGCAGAAGATATTCCAGATTGATGATCATGTGGGCGTGGCAGCGGCCGGATACATTCCGGACGCGCGCAGCCAGGTGGACAACGCCCGGTTCTTCTCCCAGAGCAACAAGATGATCTACGACGAGCCAGTCGAGGTGGAGACGATAGTCAAGCACCTGGCAGACCAGTCCCAGCAGTACACCCAGTACGCAGGGGTGCGGCCGTTCGGCGTAGCGCTGATTCTCGGCGGAGTTGTGGGCGGCAAGCCCGAACTGTTCCTGACTGATCCCAGCGGGACGTACATATCGTACAACGCCATCGCCATAGGATCCGGCTCGGACAGGGTGACTGACTTTCTAGAGGGCGCATACAACGAAGACCTGACCTTAGAGTCTGCATCCATCCTGGCAGCTGCGGGGATATACCTGTCCAGCGAAGACCGCGAGGGGACAGACCACATCCGGATGGCGCACGTCAGCACCAAGACCGGCCTGTACGGGCTCGTCCCTGACGAAGAGGTTGTCAAATACGCGCAGCAGGCCAAGGAAAAGTATCCGCATGATAAGAACTGACTGCGGAGATGTCCATAGATATTGAACCTGTCTGTAGCCATACCCGAATCAGCTCTTTCGGACGAATCCCTCAAGATAGACAAGACGCGCAAGGTATCCCTGATTGCAAGGGCGTGCGCCATATTCCGGGTCCGCACGATATACGTGTACCGTGACGGTGCAGACGGCGACGGGGCACTCCTTGCCACCATACTCCGATACCTTGAGACGCCGCAGTTCCTCAGAAGGAGAATGTTTCCCATGGTAAACGACCTTAAATTTGCCGGCGTCCTTCAGCCGCTCAGGATTCCCAGCCACTCCACCCCGGCAGACCCAAAAAAGATCCGGCCAGGCGACGTCCGGGAGGGGATAACGGTGTCTGCAAAGGGCAAGAACTTTGTCGACGTTGGCATCAACCGCCTGATACAGATTCCAGGCAGGATGACTACTGGCAAGAGGGTGACTGTCAAGTTCAAGGAAGGGTATCCGGGCCTGGTGGCAAGAAAGATTGACCGGGCCGAGGCGGGGCAGTACTGGGGGTATGAGGTGCGCCGCAGGGCCGGACTGTACCAGCTGATGGCCGAATGGGAGGGCAGCATCATAATAACGTCCCGCAAGGGCAAGACCGCCGCGGCGTCAAGGATTCCAGCCGATGACAAGCCGGTCTTGGCAGTCTTTGGCTCACCCGAAAGGGGGGTGCACGAGATACTCGGGGGCAGCATGAAAAAGGCGCAAAACGCCAGAATCCTCGACTTCTTTCCCGGCCAGGCGACCCAGACTGTCCGGCTCGAGGAGGCGCTGCTTGGCGTGCTGGCAATACTGAACATGCAGGAGGCTGCGTGATGCCCGAGCACAGGACGTTCCTGCTGCTGGCGCTGGGAATGGGGGCTGCAGGCGTACTCATCGGAGCAGTCACGATACTAAACGTCATCTCCGATCTGCCATAGATTCGCATTCCCCGACAGGACGGCCGTTGCAATCCATGCGCAAGAGCCGGCTCGAATACGGCGGCTGTGGCTCTGAGTTCTTTACTACCCTGCACCATCAGGGCACCTGTACCGGGTACCACTCCGGGATCAGTCCGCAGGAACGTGCTATCGTGCTTTTGAACGGGATTTTCTTCAGCCCCATCTTGGTCGCCATGAGAGTATATGTCTCTAGGACACGCCCTCCAGCAGCAGCAGCAGCAGCAGATGAAAATGTTACTTCTTCAATGACATGGCGACGCACCAGCTCAACGAATTACCTTATGGGTGATTCCTAGCATGCGTGGTCGGGCCACTCTAATTCGATCACCTTGAAGCCCGTGTCGGCCCGCCTCACGCTGAAATTTTACTGTATTTTACGTCAAAGTGAGCGGATAGCAGTGGCCAGTACTGTGCTGAGGCGAATTATGCAACGCCTAGTTTACTTGAACGTTGCCGCTCATCCACGGATGAACCAAGCAGAAGTAGTCATAGCTGCCTGATTCTTCAAACGTAAATGCAAAAGATGCGTCTGCCATAATCAAGCCGCTATCAAATTCGCCAGACGCGCCACTAATACTTCCGCTTGTTACAAGGTGTACTACCGTATCGCTGTTAACCCATTCCACCGTATCGCCTACATTGATTGTGACTGATGCTGGAATGTAGCATTCATTTGTTGCTTCACAACCCGGCACTGAAGTTCCTGCTGGCATGTCAACTATTACGGTTTGTGAGTCAGACCCCGTTAATGATTCAGCGGCTGCATCCGCAGTTGCGCTTATGGAGTAGCTAACAGTGAATGGTGTTGGAAACAACGTATGGACGGCTACGGCATTGCCTTCAAATTCCCAAGAACCCATCGCGTTATTTGGCTCAATAAATGTTAATTCAAAGATTGTTTCGCCGTCTGGGGTCCAAATCCTCTCCGGACTTTCATCAGCACCAATTGGCCCTCTCAGTGAAATCAGCTGGATATTCTCAGAAGCGGCGTATGAAAGAATTCCTGAATACGTGTCACTTGATGGCCCCAACAGCACCGTAATTTGGTGTGATTCGTGGCCAATGCCCGGATCCTGCACCGATGTTGCCGTGCCTGTTATTACCGTATCAGACATTTCTTTTTCAGTATAGTCTACCTTGTAGTCAACCGTAAATTGTTCGGTATTCAATGTGTGTACTGCCAGGGCATTGCCGGCAAATTCCCACGTGCCTTGTGCATTTTCAGGATCAACGAATGTTAACGCAAACTTTGTCTCTCCGTCCGGGGTCCATATTGCTTGCCCTACGTCTTCACCGGGTGCCAGTGGACCGTGCAGCGTGATTAGCTGGATTGGCTCAGATGCATCGTAAGCTAGCGTACCTGAATACACATTGTCACTTGGTGGCAAGAGTATTACGATTTGATGGGACTCGTGTCCAATGCCCGGGTCTTGTACCGACCTTGCCCGCTCCCAACCAGCCTTTAGTGGTTTGGCTTGGTCAGATATGTCTACAGTCGGAGCAGATATGCCGGAACCGGCATTTTGAACCGTGTCTCCATAGAGTGCAATTCCTGCACCGATAGCTACAATTGCAATTGTAAATCCAATTGCCGCTTTGTCTATACCTGCCATAATTTATCGAATTAGTAGCTACTAAATAAATGTAGATTTTTCTTATTATAAGATGTAGTAAATTTCTGATAGTATGTAAACCCCTGCCAGCCCACCAAGTTGGAATCCGTCTTCATCCTTCCATGGCGCGACGTGTCGTCTGACTGGTACAGCGTCGGGCACATGCCGGCCCATGACACGAACTTCGGATCATCAAACCTCCTGATGTCGTCTATTTCCGCTGCCAAGAGGACTGCTGCAAACACGTCGATTCCAATCATGCTCGGCAGTATCTTCGGGGCGTGGCAGTCGCGGACGTAATGCCTGACTGCTCCTGGGTCAGTTTTATCTCGTCGTTGTAGTGCCGTATCTTGGGTATGGACTGCTCCAGAATGAACCTGTCATGGCATGCCATCCCGTCGGTTCCCTCAAGGTATCTCAGGACCCTTTCACTCCAGACGTTGAATCCGCCGTCTTTTGGATTTATGTCGTATTTGTCAGTCAGCGTATGCACGTAATTGATCGCCCGTGTCCTGTCCTGCACCAGGCTCATCTGGTACCTGAGGATCTGCTTCATGCCCCTTGACGCGGCAGAACCAATGTGGCATTTTGCCACCAGGCTGGCCCGCAGCAGGATGCGTTTTGCAAACCCGGATGCCGCCTTGGACGTGTTGTCGTACGAGGACTCTTCTAGGATCTTCCCGTCCGAGTCCATCACGCACACTACGCATTTTCTCTTTCCCATGTAGATTCCCATACTTTTTCCTATCTTTTTTCACCTCCTTTTCGTATGTGGCAGGCCGGAAGCTGCATGCATCCATCAGGGCTCGAAGCCCAGTAACGCAGCAGCTCGGATAGCCCCATTCACGAACAAGGCCGTTACGACCATGCAGTCATGGGGGTCAGCCCGCCACATGTTGTGGGTAGGCGGGGTTGACATGCATTCACGAACTTTTGCGCGTCGGTATATCTTGGCAGTCCGCGCGCGTTGATGAAATACGCGGCTGCAACCGCACCCTGCAGGAATGTTGGTTAACCATCAAAAATTGCATGGTTAACCATGTCTCTCATGGTTTAATAGTGGGCTGGCAAACCCGTCTTGTCATGGGTGCCAGAAAGAACCACCAGCCGCGCAGGGGAAGCCTTGCGTATTCGCCGCGAGGGCGCGCCAAGAGCATGGAGGCCAGGATAAGGGCGTGGCCGGATAATGATTCGGGCAAGCCGCAGATTCTGGCACATTGCGGATTCAAGGCTGGGTGCGTGCAGGTGGTGAGCATCGACGACCGCGAAAAGACGCCCAACGCAGGAAAGCAGCTAGTCAGCCTCGGGACGGTCCTTGTCACTCCGCCGGTAGTGATACTGGGGATAAGGGGGTATTCTAAGGGACACGAAGGGCTGCATGCAGAGTTTGACGTGTTTGCAGAGGACATTCCAAAGGAGATTGACAAGAGCATGGAGAGGAGAACGGCAGGCAGTACCGCAGAGTCGGCCATGGCCATGCTGGGAAGGATACGCGAGATATTTGCCATACTGGCAGTCTCGCCAAGGGCTGCAGGCATGGAGCAGAAGAAGCCGTACATATTTGAGGCGCTAGTCAGTGGCGGCAGCATAACAGAACAGTTTTCATATTTGCAGGAACTCCTGGGCAAGGAGATCCGGATCAACCAGGTCTTTGAGACGGGCAGCACCGTGGATGTTGCAGCCATCACCAAGGGCAAGGGATGGCAGGGAGTCATACAGCGCTGGGGCGCAAAGAAGAAACAGCACAAGTCACGCAAGACCGTAAGGGAGATAGGCTCGCTGGGGCCGATATCCCCGCAGAGCGTCATGTATACCGTCCCAAGGGCAGGCCAGATGGGATTCCACCAGAGGACGGAGTACGACAAGAGGATAATGATAATGGGAAACTCGGAAGACGACTCCATAAGGATCAATCCCGACGGAGGCTACAAGCACTTCGGACTCGTGAGGGGCGACTTTGTCGTACTCAAGGGATCCGTTCCGGGAACGTACAGGAGGCTGATAAAAATCAGGCGCCAGATCAGAAACGCTCCTGCCAAGACGAACAAGCCGCGCATTCTGGAGGTAGTGGTATGAAGGGAACGGTGTGCGCTGTCAGCGGAGAGAGGTCCAAGAAGATCGACTTGCCGCTGGTCTTTGAGACGCCGTTCAGGCGGGACCTAATACACAAGGCGTACGTCAATCTCGACTCCCACAGGTTCCAGCCGCAGGGCAGGCATCCGACGGCCGGAATGGACGTGGTGGCAGACACCAACGACCCGCCCACGGGACGCGGCATCTCACGTGTGGCAAGGGCGCGCGGAGGCGGAGGCGGAAGACAGGGCCAGGGGGCAGAGGTTGCATCCACCCGTGGCGGAAGGCAGGCGCACCCGCCTATAGTCCAAAAGACGATATACAAAAGACTCAACAAAAAGGAGAAGAGGCTGGCGCTGTGTTCTGCGATTGCCGCCACGGCAGACAAGGGCATCGTGGAGTCGCGCGGCCACAAGGTAGACGGAGTGGAGTCGTTTCCGGTAATAGTGTCTGACGAGATTGAGAACGTGTCAAGGGCGTCGGAGGCAATCAAGATGTTAGAGGCGCTGCACCTGTATGCAGACGTGCAGAGGCTGGAGTCCCGCAAGGCAAGGTCCGGCAAGTCCTCCCTGAGGGGAAGGAGCAAGAAAGTCGGGAAGAGCGTGCTGTTTGTGGTAAAAGATGCATCAGGCCTGTCCAAGGCCGTGGGGGCATTGCCTGGCGTGGAAGCAAGAGGGGTGGATAACCTGAGCGTGCTTGACTTGGCACCGGGTTCTGAACCCGCGCGGCTTGTGGTGTATTCTGAATCGGCGATCGGCGGCATCGGAAAGATCCAGTCGACGCATCTGGAGATAATGGTGAAGACGAGATGAACGTGAACCAGGCAGTCAGGATAATAATAAAACCCCACATCACCGAAAAGACCTTCGAGATGGTGCAGCGTGACGGCAAGATATGCTTTATAGTGGACAGGGCCGCCACCAAGCCCCAGATAGTCGAGGCCATAAGTGTGCTGTACAAGTACAAGGTTCTGAGCGTCAACACTGCAAGGACGATATACGGAAAGAAGGCTTTTGTAAAGTTTGAAAATATCGAGAAGGCAACGCATCTTGCCACGGACATAGGAATGCTATAAATGGAACGCAAAAGTCGTAGGATCAGAGGAATTTGAGATGGTAAAAGAGTTCTTGTACAGGGGCATTCCGACAGAGGAGCTTGAAAAGGTTCCCCTAGACAGGCTGTTCCAGCTGTTCAACGCCAGGCAGCGAAGATCCCTCACCCGCGGGATTACAGACGGGAAGAGAAAGCTGATAGGCGAGATAAAGGCCGCAAAAGCAGGCACCCTCAAGGGCCCGATAAAGACCCACCTGAGGGATCTCATAGTGTTGCCAAACATGGTGGGTGTGGAGGTAAACGTGTTTTCAGGAAAGGAGTTCCTCCCGAGGATGATAAAGACCGAGATGATAGGACACTATCTTGGGGAATACGTAATAACAAACAAGAAGGTATCCCACGGGGCCCCTGGAGTGGGCGCCTCGCGATCAAGCCTGTATGTGCCGCTGAAGTGATGGGTATGGGAAGGTTCGGATATGCGTTTCAAGGTTATGACCCCACAAGGCACGTCCGCGCCTCGCTGCGCGAAAGGCCCATATCGCACAAGCACGCCCGCGAGATCGCAGTGTCGCTGAAGGGAATGTCCATCGAGTCTGCCAGGGACTACCTTCAGGACGTGATCCACCGCCGCAGGGCAGTGGCCTTTGGAAGGTTCAAGAACCAAGTCGGGCACAGGTCGGATCCGGGAATGATGGCAGGACGGTACCCGGAGAAGGCAGCAGGCCAGATTCTCCTGCTCCTTGACAACCTGGAGGCAAACGCAGAATACAAGGGAATGGACCTTGACAGGCTCAAGATAATAAACGCCACCGCCCACAAGGGCGTAGTGGTAAAGAGGTTCATTCAGAGGGCCATGGGACGCGCCACCCCCAAGAACAACGTCATGACGCACGTGGAACTGGTGGCACAGGAGGTATAGCATGTCGGCAATCAAGAACGTCATCAAGGACAACTACAACATGATGCTGCTCCGCGGGTACCTGAGGGATGCCATAAAAGAGGCAGGGTTTTCGCATGCCGAGATATCAAAGACCCCGATGGGGACGAGGGTCTCGTTGCACGTGACCAGGCCTGGAATAGTCATAGGCAGGAAGGGGGCAGGCATACGCGAACTGACAGAGAAGCTTGGAAAGGACTTTGGGCTCAAGAACCCGCAGATATCCGTAATAGAGATTGAAAAACCCGAACTCTCCCCGAGCGTTATGTGCAACAGGATGGCATCGCACTTGGAGCGCGGGACGGCGTTCAGGAGGGCCACGATGTGGACGCTCAAGCAGATAATGGAGAGCGGCGCCATGGGGGTGCAGATAACGATATCAGGAAAGCTTCGTGGCGACAGGTCGGCGTTTGAAAAGCACACCGCAGGCGTACTGCCGAGGGCAGGCCACCATGCAGAGGTCATAGTGGATGATGACGTGGCACACGTAGGCACCCCGATGGGGCTCATCGGAATCAGGATAAGGATAGCAAGAAAGGAGAAGCTGATTCCGGAATTCGAGATGAAGCCCGACCCTAATGTAAAGCAGATCCTGGACAAGGATACCGGAAAGATGCGTGACGAGACGGTTGCAGAGAAGAAGGCAAGGACAGAATCCGAGCAGATTGCCCTTGAGGCAGAGAAGATGAAAGAATTGGAGACGCACGAAGAGGAGGTGACGAAGCTCAAGTGAGCCGAATCAGCATGAAAACCGTAAGGCAGTTCAACGAAAAGGACCTTGCCAGCAGGATCCAGGAAGCGCGGGGTGAGCTGTCAAAGCTGAGAACAGAGGCTGCAAAGGGGACGCTGAGAAAGAAGAGCGGAAAGATAAAGCCCATGAGGAGGGACATTGCAAGGATGCTGACAAGAAAGAGAGAGATGAGAGAATGATCACGCCGGAAAACCTGGCCATACACGAGCTTGTCGGACTCAATGTCACGGTAGAGAAGGCGGCAAACCCGCAGCTCATAGGATTAAATGGAAGCGTCGAATACGAAACAAAGTCGATGCTACACATCAGGACGGAAAACAAGACGAGATCAATACCAAAAGGAGTCTGCGTGTTTGGATTTGAGGTAAACGGTACGAGGGTCACGCTAGACGGCGCGCGAATCGCCAAGAGGCCGTACGATAGAACGGGGGCAAGGACATGACGCGCGACATTGGAATAGGCGTAGAGTCACCAAAGAGGGAGTGCAGCGACGTTCACTGTCCGTTCCACGGCGGACTGGCAGTCAGGGGGAAACTGTTTGACGGAAAGGTCACAGGAGACAAGGCTAGGCAGACCATCACGCTCCAAAAGGACGCCCCGATATACTTTAGCAAGTTCAAGAGGTACGCGCGCGGAAAGAGCACCATACATGCACACGTGCCGGGATGCATCGACGTGGAATCGGGTGACCGTGTCCTTACCGCAGAGTGCAGGCCGATATCAAAGTCCGTGTCATACGTGGTCGTGGAGGTGCGCAAGTAATGGCAAAGCAGGCAGGCAAGGGCGTAGAGGAGTTCAGGCCATACGTGACGCGCTCCATACCGATAGGCGCGCAGATAGTCTGCGCAGACAACTCGGGCGCCAAGATTCTAGAAGTGATAAACGTCCCGAGGCACAAGACCAGGGTGTCCAGACTGCCGTCGGCTGCCGTGGGCGACTTTTGCAATGTGGTGGTAAAGAAGGGTCCGGCGGAGCTCAGAAAGCAGGTGTACGGGGCAGTGATAGTAAGGCAAAAGTATGCGGTACGAAGACTAAACGGCACCAGGGTGTGTTTTGAGGATAACGCAGCGGTACTGATAACCCCGGAAGGCGAGACCAAGGGGACAGACATCAAGGGGCCCGTAGCAGCAGAGGCGTCTGAAAAATGGCCAAGGGTAGCCAACTTGGCCTCGATGGTGGTATGAGATGAAACCGACAAAAATGCGCAACAGGCTGATATACAACGCAACCCACGTGGTGCAGAGCAAGCAGATTGGATCCGCACTCTCAGGGGATCTACGCAAGCGGTACGGCAGGAGGAGCGTCAGGGTGACTAAAGGGGACCACGTCTCAGTACAAAGGGGAGAGTTCAAGGGAGTCGACGGCAAGGTGACTACCGTGTCCCCCGACAAGAGATGCGTTACGATCGAGGGGATAAAAAAGGAAAAGACAAAGGGAGACAAGTTTGATTATCTCATTCACACCACAAACCTCCTGGTGACCTCCCTCAACACGGACGACAAGTGGAGAATGAAGATTTTGCGCAGGGGCAAGGCAGACGAGGTTGAACCAGTGCCGGACAAGAAGGTAAAGCCGGTTCAGGCCGATGTGGCAGCCAAGGACAAGGTAGCGCCATCCAAGGACAAGGTAGCGCCATCCAAGGACAAGGTAGCGCCATCCAAGGACAAGGGCAAATCCAAGAAGGTAAAGCCGGTTCAGGCCGATGTGGCAGCCAAGGACAAGGTAGCGCCAGCCAAGGACAAGGGCAAATCCAAGAAGGTAAAGCCGGTTCAGGCCGATGTGGCAGCCAAGGACAAGGTAGCGCCAGCCAAGGACAAGGGCAAATCCAAGAAGGTAAAGCCGGTTCAGGCCGATGTGGCAGCCAAGGACAAGGACAAATCCAAGGAGGCAAAGGAATAATGGTAAGCATATCAGGCAGCAAGAAGCTCAAGCGCCAGATGGCTCCGCAGTTCTGGGGAATCGAAAGAAAGAACAAGAGATTCGTGATAACAGTCAGGCCCGGATCACACGGAAAGAACCGCTCGGTTCCAACAGCAGTGTTCCTCAGGGACGTGTTGAAAATGGTGGTAAACCTCAGGGAGGCAAAGGCTGCAATATATGCAGGCAGCGTAAAGATTGACGGCGTGGTCCGAAAATCACTTCATCATTCTATCGGGCTCATGGACGTGGTGGAGCTGAAAAACGTCCCGGACACGTACCGCATGGTTCCGACAGACGGCAAGATTCTAAAGCCGATCAAGATAAATGATTCAGAGAAGGCAAAAAAGCTGGTCCAAGTGACCAGCAAGACCACCATCAGTGGTGGAAAGATGCAGATTGGATTCCACGACGGCAGGTCTGTGATTTCAGACATCAAGGTAAATGTCGGGGACACGTGCTTGATGGAGATTCCAGGACAGAAGATTCTGGAGGTCATACCGCTGGAGGCAGGATGTCAGGTGCTGGTAACACGCGGGATCAATGCCGGCCAGACAGGCACTGTTGAGACGGTGGAGGCTGGTACGTTCATACTTCCAAAACGCGTCACGCTCGCACTCGAGGACAGGAGAATAGAGATTCCGGCAGGGATCATAATGCCAGTCGGCACAGGAGAGCCCGTAATTCAGATAAGGTGATCGTATGGCACAAGAGACAGTATCCGTCATGAAAAAGATATACCTAGACAAGGTCGTGCTCAACATGGGCGTCGGCCGGTCTGGCGATGCCATAACAACTGCGCAAAAGGCGCTTGACCAGATATCTGGGAAAAAGTCATGTACACGTAACGCAAAAGAAGCCCAACGAGACTGGGGAGTGCGAAAGGGCGAACCCATAGGTGCGGCTGTAACCATCCGGGGCGAGGATGCGCGCGTGCTGCTGGGCAGACTTTTGGAGGCCAAGGGGAACGTGATCAATACCAAGTCGCTTGACGGGTTTGGCAACTATTCATTTGGCATACGGGAGCATATTGACATCCCGGGCGTAAAGTACGAACCCCAGATAGGCATACTCGGACTGGGCGTGTCAGTGGCACTTGCAAGACCCGGTTACAGCATCAGAAAGAGGAGCAAGCACAAGGCAAGCGTGGGCAAGAGACACATCATATCCGCCCAGGAGGCAAAGGATTATCTAGTCAGGGAGTTTGGAGTGACAGAGGCATAATGGCAAAAGACAGATCATACGAGTTTACTGGAAGAAAAAAGCACGAGTTTGGACGGGGTTCTAGATGGTGCAAGAGGTGCGGCGACTATACGGCAGTCATACAAAAGTACGATCTCATGCTGTGCAGGCGGTGCTTTAGGGAGGTAGCGACTTCCCTGGGATTCAGGAAGAATATGTGATTATGATGCCGGCAAAAAACATATTGGCAAACCTGTTTGTCACGATCTACAACAACGAAACTAGGAGAAAAATGGAGTGCACCATACTGCCCACATCGAAGCTTGGAACAGAGGTGTTGAAGACGCTGCAAAGGGACGGCTACATCGGAGAGTTTAAGCACGTCGAGGATCAAAGGGGCGGAAAATTCAAGGTAAAGCTGCTGGCCAAGATTACAAAATGCGGATCCATATCACCCAGGTTCAAGGTAAAAAACGACGAGTTCAACGGCTGGGAGCAGCAGTACCTGCCGGCATACAACAGGGGAATGTTGCTTGTCACAACCAACCAGGGAGTGATGTCGCACCACGAGGCTGTGCGCAAGGGGATAGGAGGATTTTTGATAGGATATGTCTACTAAACAGGTCGAAAAATTTCAGGACCAAGTCGAAATTCCCGACGGAGTCAAGGTCACGCAGAACAGGCACATGCTGGGCTTTGAAGGACCGCTGGGAAAGACATTCAAGAGCTTTCGCAGCATTCCCGTAGACATCACAATCGCAGACGGGAAGATCCACCTCAAGGCAACCGGGTTCAAAAAAAGAGACTATGCCATACTGCACACCGCAAGATCAATCATCAGGAACATATGCGAGGGGCTGGTGACCGGGTACACGGTGCGGATGAAGGTGGTGTTTGCGCACTTTCCCGTAATAGTCAAGGTGGACGGCAAGCAGGTGATAATCGAGAACTTCCAGGGCGAAAGGGCGCCGAGGGTCACGCACATAGTGGGAGAGACAAAGGTCTCGCCGCAGGGCGACGACGTGGTACTCACCGGGCACGTCTGGACAGACGTGACGCAGACTGCGGCCAACATCGAACTGAAAACCAAGGTAAAGAACAAGGACCACCGGGTATTTCTTGACGGCATCTACGCGTACGAGAAGACGAAGGGCATCAGCAAGTAAATGGCATTAGATGCAGAGTTTGCAAAACAGACTACCGAACTTATCCGCCAGACCCTCGATCTCTACCGCACGGCCGGGGCGTCGCCGCGGGTGGGGAACATTTGGAAATGCCAGAACATCGGGGACTTTCTGTGCGGGTTTTTCGTAGGCGAGATGGTTGGATCCGCGCTGAGCGCGTTTCAGATAGTCCACAAGAGGGAGCCGACGGCAGACGAGCACATGGAGATAGTGGGTTTGGTCGAGCAGCATTCCAAGGAGATACAGGAGTTCTTTGCCAAGTTCAATTAACAGTAGCAAGAATTAAATCACTTCTGCCATCCCACAATGATATTGCCGCCCTAGCTCAGCGTGGTAGAGCATCCGACTGTTAATCGGACGGTCGTCAGTTCAAGTCTGATGGGCGGCGCCATATTGTATATGAATTGCATCCAAGTACACGCATGACGTTGCATTCCTGCACGAGTATTGGGCTGGCGCAACTTTGTCAAGAATGCGATACCACATGCAGAAGCAATGCAGCTTGGTCTGGGATGTCACAAAGTCAGACATTGTAAAGCCTATTTTTTCAGGCATGATGTGCCGGCAAGTGGCGCCCGCCATGTAATCTTCATAGCATTGTATGACTTGTCCGACAATCAACCCTGGCTTGCAGGCAACAGTCAACGCTGAGATCCTTGCAAGTCCAGCGCAGGTAGGCGTTACGGGGACATTTGAAGCGTTCTAAAAGCAGGTGAACCTATTACAGCAGGCAAGGCAATTGTCAGCTCAGAATCACCTGTGCCCAGCCTGGCACCATCAGACAGCATCTGCATGCCAGATTAGATTGCCTGGACGGAGTCGGTCAGTCGTGATTTCAATCCAGGCAACAGATACAGGGACATAATTCATGTGGGAAAATTGACAGATCTTTTTATCGCTGACGCGTAAAAACCGTCAAAGTCGCACTAACACAATCAAATACCATTCCAACAATTTAATTTTGGCATTAAAAAAATTACTGGTTTGCCGATTAAATACATCTCAATTAAAACATTTAAAATTAAATTCACGCAGTAATTTATTAATTTAATTTTTCATGGCATTAAATACATCTCAATTAAAACATTTAAAATTAAATAATTAATAATTAAATAATTAAAAATATCAGTATTATTATCGTACCATGGAATATAATTTAATTCAAATACTTAAAATTAAATAATTAAATAATTAAAAATATCAGTATTATTATCGTACCATGGAATATAATTTAATTCAAATACTTAAAATTAAATAATTAAAAATATCAGTATTATTATCGTACCATGGAATATAATTTAATTCAAATACTTAAAATTAAATAATTAAAAATATCAGTATTATTATCGTACCATGGAATATAATTTAAATAAAATCTTTAATTAAATAATTAACAAAATTAATAGTATTTTGTGGCATTTAACTAAAAACCAAAAGTATACATGTGGAAAACATGATTTAAATAAAAATAGATTAGAGACAGCATGCTGTTTACATGTTAAATTTAGAGATGGCGGTCAAGATCCCAACCGTAAGCGATAGTTGATTTCGCGCATGGTTTCAGCATCATCTACAGGTGATCCGACAACCGCCGACTTGAGTCTTGCAACAATGATTCCAATCGACCTGACAGTGCATTAAAAAAGGCATAACTTACCGTGGCGAGGTTGCGATGATGCATGAATTTATGCGTCATCCAGGCATATGAATACCGAATGAATTCATGTTCCAGTTTACATAAACTATAGTGCGGTCGAGGCCAAATTGTTGCGCTAATTCGACATCTGAATTTTTAGATGTCCGTATCCATTAACCGAAAGATTTTGATCCTGGTACATGTTCTGCTCCCGCATGGCATTTTCACGCACACCGGTTCGCAACGAAGCAAAACTTCCAAGGAGATGCGGATTTCTTCCCGGCACAAGCAGGAAGATTCTTTGCAGCATGATGTGCCAAGAGGCAAGACGCATGGTATGACACCGTAAGCACTCTGCAATCCTGTGCGGCAGGGAAAAGTTCAGGTATATTTTGGGATGGTGAGGCGTACGTGACTGTTTCAGACGACATGCAGTTGTTTTGTGATGACGAATCCAAAGCATCGGATCTCGGAAACCTGTGCGGGCCATCTCATGTATGCCCTGTTGCCGTCCATGATCCACAAAAAGGACAATCTGCAGAGCACACTACAGGCAGTCTTTGGGTCAACCCGACCGGGATTACTACCGGGGATCCTTAGAGAAAAATCATGACATGCCGATGCAGGCTGTCGAGGCTTGGCTGGCTCAGTCCGGATACAGCCCTCAACGAGTTTTTTGTGACATTTTCTCCTCTTTCTTGGCACGCAGCATAGAGTAGTGCAGCTGCCAGTCCGCTGGGTTTTCTTCCTATCCCGCCCAGTCTGCTTGCAATCGCATCGGCGTACTTCAGGGCCAGTACTGTTGTCTTGGGGGGAATGTATAGTTGCTTGGAGTATGTTTTGATGTATCCTTTCATTCGTGCATTGTAATCTACGGGAATCTTTGAATAGACATTAAGATCAGTCTTCACAGTAGCATCAAGAAAGATCTTGTCATCCAAAATACTTTTCTTTAGGTAACCGGTTCTCTGCAGATAGTCAACCCTGTTTCGTATCATCTTTTCTGTAATGTCCCCTTCACGGAGCAGTTCAATCATATCTGCAAGCGAGATCTGCTTGTCTCGAATTATGCCCTTGATCCCGTGGTCCAGTGCTCTTCTGATCAGATTCCGGTAGAATGAAGGCATAATGCCAATCTGCTCGTGCAGGTAATCCATGCCTGCTAGAATTGACAATGAAAAGTTTGTTCTTGTGTTATCCTCCTGACTGATCAGCTCTTTCCACACAGTATTCCAGTCAAAGTTACCAGCTTGGATTATTAGCGACATGTCCTGCATGTCTCCCTCCCTAGACGTCACCGCCTTCAGTAAGAAAAGATCCTCATTGCAGAGGCTGTACAGATTAAGCTTGCCAAAAATCTCATGTGTGGATCTCTGTCTCATTCCTTCAGTGAGCAGCAGTTTTCCTGCAATTTCGGTCTTGAATACATCAATGCGGCTTTTTGTCTGGTGCTCCAGGATTTCTAAAGGATCCACACGGTTATCGTCTTGGGTAAAATCGCGTCTGTTCGCAGAGACGTATCCAAGCCGCTCCAGAACCTTGACAAATTCTCTTCTGTGCTCCTCGTCTGTTATCACAACGTCGCAATCTTTTGTTCTTGGCTTGATTCCTTTTTTGCGCATGTTTTCTCCTCCGAAGAGATACACGTCTATTGAGATTTCCAGTCTGGAACCAATGTCCTCAAACAGCTGTGGATATGCGGTGGTGATGGTGTGCAGTTCAGACGGCACGTCGTACAGTTTTGCCTTTTCCTCAAACTCATCTCTTGGGAGAAACAAGTTTGTGTTGGTTACGGAATTGCCTCTGACGTAGCCTTCGATGTCAATCCACACCTTCAAGACAGAGTACGCCCTTGCGGCATCCCGGATATGGATCGTGTCCATCTTATCCCGATTCACAAGGTAAAACAATATGCACATCGCAGTGCTGTTCTTGTTTTGGTCTTTTGCGGCAGACACTATGGCATGCACCAGCACGTCTACAAGTTCCAGGGAGGCATCCTGGTGTACGTAAAAGTCATGGGTGGTGTGGTACTCGATACCGTAATCCGAAAACAGGGAGAACCCGGTAAGTTCTCCGTCGACTTTGCGGCCCCGCGCGACTTTCTTGAGGATCCTTGTACGATCCCGGTAGATAACCTCGGATCCTGGCTCGACTGCAGACTGCTCCTTCAGATATCTTGCAAATAGGTATACCTCCTCTCTTTCTTGCCTGATGGCGATTTTTCTGCCGTCTCGCTTAATGATTCCCACTGCATCAAAATCAGATACGGCTCGCTGAACGGTTCTCAGGGAAAATCCCGTAGCATCTTGTATCGCCTCGATGGTCATCGGCTCCGTTATGCAACACAGCACCGCCTCGTTTGAGTTGCGAAGTATGGTTTGTATGTCGTAGCGTCTTGCAATCTTGCCGAATAGTGCGTATTTTGGGTTCAAATGTGCCATCAGAATCCCATCTTTTCGATCCAGGTATTGCTGCCCAATCAGATCCCGTATCAGTCGATTGAGTTGCGGCCTGCTTATTCCCAGATTGTGCCTTAATTCGGCCTCATCTGTTGTTCCGTCGCCAACCTGCTGCAGCAGCCGTATTACGGTTCTGTTCATTTTCAGTGTCATATAATAATTTATCAATCTATAAAAACTTATTTTATGGCACTGAATTTTTAGCATCCAAGAATTGACGGGTGCCGTGCGGCAGACCAAACGATCCCGGTCGTCGCATGACGGGCATGATATGTTCGGGTGTTAGTGCCCTACAGCACAACATTACTCATTGGGCGAATTGTGTTCCACAGCAGCATGCATTACCACCACGCATGAATTACTCATGTTTCTAAATTCGAATTTAGAAACATCCAATATCTATGCCGTCCGGCACAGTCTAGAATAATATAGGACAGCCGCCCATCCACCCCCATGAGCGCCTCCCCCATGAGGGACAACGTGGAACGCTGGCTGGTCCATCATGATCTGGCCTTCAAATCCATCAAAAACCCTGAAAACTCGTTCCACATACTGATACTCCCCGCCGGCCAGTACGGCATACCAATCGAGGTATTCGAACCAAAAACCCAGCCTGGAACCGTCGTGGTAGGAGCCAAGGTAGTCATGGCAAACAGGCAGATCAGGAGATACCAAGAGTTTACCCCCGACGAGAAGAGGAAGTGGGAGGAAAGGGTCAAAGACTTTTGCGACTCCATACACGCCATAAACAGGAACGTCTTCGAGGACGGCAAGCAGAAGATCGGCATATACGTAGTGCTTGAAGGCGACATCAACCAGCAGGCATTGCTAGATGCAATAAGCCAGATAGCAGCGATGCATGAAAGGACTGCCCGGTTCCAGATGAAAACGTTCTAGGGCACGCCTGCACATGGGTAATCGTACCGTTTCTTGCACACATCGGGCCCAAAACCCCCTGCCCTTTTGGCCCAAACATGACCTAAGATCAGGCATGAATCCAGCACCTCTGTACCGCATATCCCGATTCGTGCCTAGGTGTTAAACCCCCCTGCCATACCGCCACCCTCAGGCACGGCGCCACATTTCCAAAAACGGCCGATTTCAGGGGGGGTTGAACATTCATGCCTAGGCGTGGTATGCAACCCCCAAACCATCGGGATAGCTCACCAGAACATGCCCAATCCTTTATTTTTGTGCCTGAGTGCTAAACCCCCCAGGATACGACTGGACGTATTGGCATGAAACGGCGCGGAGGCGTTTGATACGCATTGAAATGCAAGAATTACGGACAAGCATTCTCCAAGCATGACGCATGTCACAAAATGCACGCACCTTGCATGCCCAAACACCGCTCCGTAGCCGTTGCACCCGTAGTCGTGCCAGCAATACGCAACAAGTGGGAAGAGCAGATACAAATGCATGCCAAAACAGATACTGCAGATGCAGGGCAATCTTGTTCATCTCAAGTTTATCTGCCAGCACGGATGCACCGATGCCCGAATTTGAAAATTTAGCTATTCTGAACTCAAAATTTGTGCAACACAGACCAGACGTAATAATTTTTATATATTATTTACACATCCTAGTTGTGTATTTCCTATACGTGGACGAATCAGGCCAGACGACAATAAAGCGAAGTGGTAACTTGTTCATTTTGAGCGGAGTACTGGTTCACGAGAAAGACTGGAAATCCATCGAAAAGAAACTCGGCAAGGCAAAGCAGGAACTATTGCCGAAGATTCGCCCAAATGAATGGGAATTGCATGCACACGCCATTTGGAACGACAGAGAAATTTTTGCCAATGAGGAACTGGGACTCAGCTTTGCAAAGAAAAAGGAAATTTTTTCAATGGTGGTAGATTTAGCATGCAAATCTGAAATCACCATAATCAACGTGATCATTTCCAAGGATCGTCTGGACTCCAGTCAAAAGGTTTCAAAAGGTAAGGCGCAGACTTCCGGAAACAGAGATCAGGCGTATCATATACAGGCTAGTGGGTGGCAGTCGACGGAACCGTCACCACGTCCTTGAGAATCCAATATTTGTTGAATCACATATGTGGAATCTGATTCAGATGGCAGACATGATTGCGTATGTAGTGCACAGGCATTACAAGAAAGATCTTCGGTTCGAGAAGTGGTTCAAATTACTGGTGCCAAAGATGTATCATTCTGGCAATCAGTTATACGGTTATGGCATAAGAGAAAATCGAAATTAGGTCGGGAAGCAGGTCCGCACACATGCGGAAAAACTGCTTCCCTAGAAATGCACAATCGGCATCTCATATCATTAGGTACAATGATGAAGTATATATTTTTTCAGAATGTAGTTCTTTTTCAAATTCGGGAAATGGCGGCAAAATCGCCAGTCCAATCATCTGACTTGCATGTCCGTCACAGATGATAAACTTGAGATGATCCAGATTACCCATCCGTGGCAGGCGAAATTCAGTACTTTTGCTACATCCACCCGTGGATGTCAGGACTTGTTGTTGAATAGATGTGCGCCGGCGCGGTGTTGCGTTGCCAGCAGTCCCACACATCGGTAGATGGAAATGTGTTTTTTCAGATCCGCCCAGCCCAGCCGCGTCCCCCGACGATCACCAAACGTTTGCCATCATTAGGCACTGGATCAGATTGTCGTTTGGCTTCTCAAGACGCATCTGCAAAAACAACCAGATGGCCTTTTTGCTGTGCATTTTTGAGACATCTGACATCCCCATTCAGAGTAGATGAAAATTCTGAACCCTGGCAGGCTTGAAAAACCATGGTCTGGACGCCGCCTGTTCCGTTTCAACTATATACTAACCGATGTAAATCAATTCATGGCCCGGATCGGCATAATAATCGTGGTAGGAGCCATGGTGATATCCATGGCTGCAGCCATGTACGCATACACGCTATACCAGACGAACTACATCGAGGTAAACGAAGGCGACAAGGTTACAGTCGGCCCTGTAGAATACTCGGTGATGTTTGACGGAACCCATGGTGGCAGTGAGACGGTTCAGGCAAACAACACGTTTGTGCAAATCATGATCAGCGCAGAAAACATCAGCGACGAAAGGACACCCTTTTCTGGCGGCCAGCTATACATCCTAGACAAGGACGGAAAGAGGCAGAAGGCAATGCACGGTGCATTCTCGTCCAAGGATCTGCTAGTGGAGTGGCTTGAGCCAGGTGAGCCCGTGGAGAGGACCACTCAATTTGACATCCCGTTTGACGACGAATACCAGTACAAGATTGTCATAAGGCCGCAAAAGGAGCAGTCGACAGTCGATACTGCAATAATCTGCATCACCAACTGCCAATAGTACTTTGCATTCTGTCATCCCCAACCACATCCTGCACGAATAACCTGCCGCTTGCGCAATGCCGGCACCTTCACACCCCGCATGCCATCTTGCAGCATCCGATCAAAGCCAATCACTGCAGAATCAGCGGCAGCCATCGTGCGTGAATGCAAGCTGCAGATTCATGATATTTCTAAATTCGAATTTAGAAAGATTCAAGGTTTGAAGTCGTCTAGATCCAGCCGGGGCATGATATACACGCTGGTAGGCCTGATTCGCATGACGGTCCTCTTTTCGCCTACACGCCTGAATGGGTACCTGTTCCGGCCCAAGTACTTTTTTGTGAGGCCGTCGACGTGTTTATAGTTGTAGTCCGGAGCAAACGTCTCCACGGTGCCGCGGACACTCACCATGTCGTGTGGGTTGTCATGCGACACGACTGATACTGCGACGCGGGGGTCGAAGAGGATGTTTTTGTGCTTTACCCTCCCCTCTGCGGTGTTTATCAGTATGCAGCCGTTCTCGTAGTCTGTCCATACCGGGGAGACCTGCGGTGAGCCGTCGGGCATGGAAGTTGCAAGAAAGGCGATATTGTTCCCAGAAAACAGCCTTGCCACGTTTTTATTCATGGTATCAGTTAGCAACAACTGTAAAAAAATCTTTTGCCATGTTCAGATAACCCAGAAGTAATCACGGTGCGACAGGATCCGGTGGCGGTTCTGGCGGTATGATGCTTGACAAGAGTAACGTGATTTCCAGCATGAATTTGAAATGAGCTTGGGTGATTGCGGCGTCTGCCTGATCACTGCAATCGGCAAGCATCGCGTTTGCCAGCACCCATGCATTGAACATCACCACCGCGTACAGAAAACAGAAATTCCTTGCCGCGATGTTTCGGCTGCGTGTCCTGGGCCTCATCGCCTCCAACATCTTGTAGCCCGTCTCGATTCCTCATCTCTGGCCGTACATGGCAGCATCGATGTCCTGCGCGTTGGTGGCAAATCCGATGTATCTGTTTTTGGGTTCGTTTTTGGAATTCTTTTTGTGCCTTGTTCGCTCCGTGATGATCATCGTGTACGTGACAGACACACGATCCGCGCTTGTTATGCAGGATTTGGATATTCGGCCGCGCCTGCCTGCGGCAAACTCGTCAAGAGCATCGACTACCGTGCCGGTGTTCCTGCACGGCGTGATGTACCTGACCTTCATGTCCCCCAATGTCTTCATTACGTCCGTGGCAAAGAATTCGCGGTCCAGCAGAACCAATCTGATGTCTGCGCCTGCCTGCCGAGCCAGATCGACTAGCCTGCGCACGAAATCAGGCATGGATTCAAGCGCGGGCATGTGTATGGCGGCAAGCATGAGGCGGGCGCCCCGGTCCACGCACTGCGCCGTGACGTACCTGATGAAATAATCAGTCCCCTGCTTGGATCTGGAGTGTATCATCTCGGATCCATGATCCTTGCAGTAGCAGGGTATCAAGTGCGCGTCAATGGCAATAGTCATGCCGTCTGCAGGAATTCTTCCCATCTTGCGCAGCCTGTCAATCTGTGACGATATGGCATTCTCGATGCATGCTGCTACCTTGCCGTCATCCATCTTGGAAAGGATGTCCCGGTACCACTCGTCTGTGGGGATGCGGCGTGCAGCCCCCATGGGACCGCAGTCCGACGCTGCCGCCCTTCGCATGGCAGACGCGGATCCCGATATGTAGGAATTGGACGCTGCCGCCCGCACCACCATGTCGTGAAAGTCATCAGATCCGTAAATTGCATTGGGACTCGCAGAGATCTTGATGCATGATGTAATCTTGTCAGTCTCGTCTACGATACTTTGATATGCCCTAGAATTGTCCATCATGTCGCGTCTCAGGCGACTTTTTTGGTAGTGCATAAAGGCCGTCTGGGACGTGCCCTATTGATCTGTTTACATTGAAAGTGTGCCAGAATGTCTCACATCTGGGTTATCTGATGTTGTTTTGTTACATAACTCGCATGATTCGGTTAATGTTGTCCGTATTTGGTTGGTATTGTCTCTGATGGGGATAAAATGGTAATTTATAATTTAAAAATAGATTATGTAATAAGATAGGCCATGCATGTGGGGGTCGAAACTGCGCATTTTTTACGGTGGCAAGTCCGTCGTAGTACATCTGGGAGGATGGCATTCCTGCGCATCCTGTGATGCCCGCAGGGCTGCAGGGGCAGCGGCACCGTGCAATCGAGCCCGGCATGGCATATGCCATACCATTACCATGTCCATGATAGCGATACGGCATGACTCGGACTGACATCGTATGAATAGCAGCAATGGCACTGCCATGCCATCAGTGGTACCCACATGACATCAATGGCACATGCATGACATCAGTGGCACATGCACGATACCAGCAGGATGATTCCCGCATGCCTACGACCCTATGGGCATCAGAGTGATTGCCGTGACACGGGTATGACGCTTTTCAAAATGGCTGGGAAAATTCCCGCCCCTGCGGCACCCGTGCCAAAAAACGGCCTGCGGCAAGGGTATGGTGCCACACAGGGGACATGGAATTCGAGTCAAGTCATGCCCGCATGGGCAGAATCAGCGCATATGCAGCCGGTCAGCCTCTCATATGCCTGGATGTAGCGCTGCGTCATCTTTGAGACAATTTCAGGCGGAATCTCGGGGGCTGTCGGTTCTGCCCCGGCGGCGCGGGCATCGTCAAACTGCTTTTGGTAGCCGTTTGCGGTAAGCCAGTCGCGCAGCAGCTGCTTGTCGTATGCCTCCTGTACCATGCCCACCTCGTACGCATCCTTTGGCCACAGGCGATACTCGTCAGGCCCCATAGAATCCCCAAGGGTGATGCGGCCGTCAAGGATCCCAAACTCCAGCTTCAAGTCGGCCAGTATGAACCCCGCACCGTCTGCAATCCTGGCCATCTCCCGATAGATTCCGACCGATGTCCGCTCAAGGGCATCATACTGTTCCGGGCTCACGATGCCGGCTTTGAGCACGTATTCTCGGTCAACCGGGATGTCGTGCTCTGATTTTGTGGTGGGGTCAAACACCGGTTCTGGAAGCTTGGATGCAAGTCTTGTGTCTGTACCTGCTGGAAGCACTGCGGTGCCGTCTTTCCACCTGCCGACTAGGCTTCCGTAAAAGTATCCCCGCACCACGCACTCGATTGGGATCATCTCCATCTTTTTTACGACGATCTCTGTATCTGACGGGCGCCTGACGAAATGGTTCGGGGTGTCAAGGTGCTCGAACCAGAACTCGGCAAACCTGCACAGCACCTCCCCCTTGCGCGGAATGTGCTGCTCGAATTTTACGTCATACGCCGAGACGCGGTCTGAAAACCTGAAAAGCAGCGTCTCAGAGTCCACCTCGTAGATGTCCTTTACCTTTCCGCTTGCGACAAACCTCAAACACCAGTGTTCAGTCAAGGCAAGATTTAACTGCTAGTATCAAAACGATGCCGCGAAGATCCTCGATTCAATAGATCTGCTGTAATCGCAGGTTGCCCTAAGGAAAGTAAACGCGCGCCGAGTGCAGGAAATTCCTCATCTCGCGTACCGGGTGCTGCAGTGTGGCATGCATTTGCCTCCGGATGCCGTGGACGGGTGATTTTTGTTACTTTCACGAAGATTCTGCTATTACTGACATTCTGAACGAATCAACTTTTTACATCGTCCTTGTTGAAAGGTTAAAATAATTTGCGTTGAGATATTGTGCATGAAGCTACAGACAGTATTTTGGAAGGAAGAAGACATGTATGTCATAAAAGAAGTGGTTACGGGAGTGACCACCCAAGGCCACACAATGGAAGAAGCCCTGGCCAACATCAAAGAAGCGGTGGGCCTATACATTGAGGAGATGCCAGAGGCAAAAGAGGACTTGTCAAGGATGAACGTGATCGGTGCGATGAATGTCGAAATTCCCTAGATTTGCAGGAGTTGATCTGGTAAAAATTCTAGTAAAAAAATTTGGTTTTCAGATCATGCGCCAAACCGGAAGCCATGCCGTGTCATGCAAGTTTGTTGGCAATGAAAAAATCGTCACGGTTGTGCCTCTGCACAAGGAAGTCAAGACAGGAACAATTTTTGGGATTTTGGCGCTGGCAAAGATTGAAAAGAGAGAATTTTTGAGCAGGTTGTAACCATCTGGTGTTTTTGCAGGATTGCATCCATGACCCCAAAAGCAGGCGTCTTGTGCGTGAATCAAGTATTCACCATGCATTTGAGCATATTGAACTCTCAAACAGTCATTTAGTAGCCGTGACTGCAAATCTGTGAAGCGCACCTGCCGTGCCGTTTATCCTCGTTATCAACCCCAGGCTACACCGTTCTTCAGATCTTTGGTCTGTCTTGTGGATTCTGTGACTTTGAGTTATGCATTCCAATCAGCAAGGCTGATTCTCTACCGCAGCGCCAGCGGCGTCACTGCCGTAAACACCGGGGACGACGGATCCGACACGTCAAATATGTGGACGACGTTTTCGTCATCCATCATGACAAGCGCAAGGGTTGCAGAGTCAGTATGCACCACGCCCGTACTGCGCACCCCGTAGATGGTCGTGCCCTCAAGCCCCGTGCTTATCAGGCCGCCGAGCGTCGGCGACTCTGGATCCGTGACGTCGACAAACTGCACGCTGTCACGCGCGCTTGCAACTGCCACGTACGTCCTGTCGCCAATCACTGCCATCTCTACCATCTGGACTGCGTGCATGTACCCCCCCGTCCTGGTGGTCATGCAGGCTCGACAGCCTGACCGGGTCGTACGGATCCGATATGTCCATCACCACTACCGCATCAGACAGGAACGTTCCTGCCACCATGAGCGACACGTCTCCCACCGTTATGGCATCCACGTCAGTGATGTGGTACAGAAAGTCGTATCCTTCCATGCCTCCACGGACAAGCGACGCCTGCTTTGGCGCCGCAGGATTGGTGATGTCAATCACCCTGATGCTGCTGTCCCCAAAGCTTGACACGACTGCAAACGTGCCGCCGCCTATGTTTACGATGGATATGTCCTCGGCCCCTGCAAGCTCGAATCCCCCCTGGCCGTCGCGTGCGGTGGCGATCATTGCCGGGCGGGCAGGATCACTAATGTCAAACACGTGTACCGCGTCCTCGTTGAATGCCGCTGCCACGGCGTACTCGGCCCCGCCAATCTCGGCCATGACCACGTTGCCTGCGCCAGTAAATCCTTCAAACCCGGCATCGCCGCCCCGTATGACCGACACCGGTACCGGCCTTTCAGGGTCGCTCATGTCTACAATCTGGATCACTCCATCCCTGAACCCGGATATCATGGCATGCGTGCTGCCTCCGGCAACGCCAGACGTCACGCTTATCGGCCTGCCCATGTCAAACCCGTCCCGGCCGTCCTGAATCACATACGCCGGAACCGGCTTGTACGGATCCGTGACGTCTGTCACCCGCACCGCGTCATCAACGTATGCAGTCAAGAGCGCATACGCCCTGCCGTTGACCTCCAGCAGTTCCATCTCGTCTCCCAGCAGCGTCCACGCCCTGTCAGGGCCGGACAGGATTGACGACATCACCTCGGGCGAGGACGGGTCGGTCACGTCCACCACGTATATCCCGTCGGCAAACACGTCTGTCACCACGGCATACGTGCCTGTTCCAGTCGAAACCACGGACACGTCTTCCACGCTGCCCAGCTCAAGCGCCTCCGGGCCGGCCATCACCGGGGATGCCGGATTCGTTATGTCAATTATGTTCATGTACCCGTCGATATAGTCCGGCACCAGGACAAACGTCCCCTTGTCATTGCTGACTATGTCCATGTCCTTGGGTCCTGACATGTGCTCAAACCCGTCCTGCCCGCCCTGGACTCGTGCAGTCCAGACAGGCTCGTAGGGATCAGATATGTCTATTATCGTCACGCTGTCATCGTGCGTCTTGGTCACCACGGCGTACGTGCTGTCCTGAATCTTGACTCCCTTGACGCCGTGTATTCCTGCCAGCCCGTACCCGTCGATGTCGTCGACCCACACGGTAGCAGAGACAGGCGAGTGCACGTCTGTGATGTCTATTATCTGGAACGCGTCGTCATAGTAGCTTGCCACCAGGACGTACGTCGAATCCCCCACCGCCGCCACATCCAGCCCGAGCGGGCCGTCGAGTCCCGTAAAGCCGTACTGCTCGTTGGCTATGAATATTGTCGGTTCCGGCGCGTACGGGTCTGTGACGTCAATTATCTGGATCCCGGCTGCATAGTGGCTTGACACCACCGCGTACGTCTTTTCGCCCATGGCCACGGCCTCAACGTACGCCGGCGCAAACAGCGTCTCAAGTCCATTCACGCTTGCAGCCAGAACCGGCTTTGCCGGCTGCGTGATGTCAAGGATCAATACCGTGTTTCCCTGTATGTTTGGTATCAGCGCATACGTCCCGTCCCCGATGTCGGTTATCGCGACGTCGTGCGGGCCGTAAAACCCTCCAAGTCCGTGCAGGCTGCCTGCGATGCCTGCAACCGGCACGGGGCTTGCAGGATCGGTGATATCTATAATGTTAACTGCATGATTCGTGATGCTCGTCACCACGCCGTACGTCCGCCCGTCAATCACTGCAGTGTCCACTCCAGTAAGGTGATACAGCGTTATGTCCTCCTGAACGTACGCAGGTACGGGCGCGTGCAGGTCGGTGATGTCAAGCGCGAAGATCGTCTGGCCTTCTGCCAGCGCCCACAGCCTTCCGCCCAACTCTATCCCGCTAATGTGTTCAAACACGTCGATGTCATCAGGCAGCGTTACACTTGACAGGATTTCAGGCGACGAGGGATCGTCAAAGTCCACCACGCGTACCATGCCGGATTCCAGCACCAGCGCGTGGCTTCCAATCACGGCAACGTCGATTATCCCCCGGGATTCGTACATCTCCTCCATAGCGGCGCCGCAGCGTATTATCATGCAAAAGTTCGACTTTATGCCTTCAAGCCCGTGCCGTTCGTCCATCAGCGCCACCTGGACCGGAAACGACTGGTTCGTAATGTCCACCACCGCAATCGTCCCGTATCCGGAAACAAGCGCGAACACCTTCTCCCCTGACACCATGGTTTCGATGTCGGAGATCTCGGTTATCCCTTCAAACCCGTACTGGCCGTTTCGTATCACTGACACCGGATCCGGCACCGGAAGGTCTGTCACGTCGAGTACCTGAATCGCGTCAACGCTTGCCACCATCACGTACGTTCGGCCGTCTGAGACAAACTGTTCCAGCTCGGAGGCACCCTCCAAGGCATAAATTTCATAGGTGGCGTCCCGGATGTGGTGTGCCAGTATTGGTTCTTTTGGATTTGTCACGTCGACTATCTGGACGGTATCCCCCACGGCAATGAGCGCGTACGTCCCGTCGCGCGCGTGTATCACCTCCAGGTCAGTCACCACGGAGTCTCCGAGTTCCCCCGCCCAACCGCGAAATACGGACACTCCTGCAGGCACGTAGGGCTCATTCATGTCCACCACGTGCAGGGCATTGTCTGCTGCATCGACTACAAACAAATAGTTGTTTCCGCCAACTGATGCCACCTGCCGGTCTGCGGACTCGCGCGTCTCAAACCCCGGCACATGCACCAAGTCCAGCGGCAGGTGTGGGGACGTGATGTCCAGGACTCGTATTGGCTCGTCGCCCACTATATTATACGTCGCATCGCCGTCGACAAGTATCGTCTCGGCATATGCCGTAACCGGGGCCAAGGAGGCCGCAAGCAGCATCATGGCAAATCCAAGTGCGTGCACTTTACCGACTGTGTGACATGTAATATTTAAAAATTTAAACCCTAATCTGTACATTGTTCAAAATCATTTGCCAGCCAGCAAACATGCATGATTGCGCGGCACTTTTAGATTCCACACGCATATGGTGCCTTCAAATTCCGTGCACGCTAGTCTGGACCGGCTTGCAGCCTGCGGGTTGCATTACATGCCCTTCAGTACGCACGCAGTTCCGCAGTCTTCCCAGCAATTCCAATTGAGCCCCTGATTTTTGGAGCCGCATGCGTCAAACTCCTTTAAATCCCGGATTCCCGATTACGGGTCGCGTCCATTCTTTAAATAAGGTGAAGGCACATTTTGCACATGCGCTATCTAGCCATGTCCGCGATGGTAGCGTTTCTGTTAGCGTCACTCGGTACACTAGCCGACGCGCACGGACACGGGTTCGGCTCGGATCAGGCGCAGTCCATCAGCTTTGAGGGAATGAATGTCACCGTGCGTACCGTGCTGACCCCTCCGGATCTTACCCTAGGAGACGTGGACGAAGTCAACATGCAGATCATCTTCTTTGACACGATCACCGACAAGAAGCTGGACAACGTAACCTATCTGGTGTCCATAAAGAAGGATGACCTGCTGGCACGAAGTGCCTTCTTTGACAAGGACGGACGGCTGGATGTGGAGATCCGCCCCGCCCCAAACTGCGACGAGCCGATACTTGAGGATTGCTCCGTGTACGGCGGCTCCGAGCACCCCATCTCGCCTGGCGCGCTGTACGTGGAAGGCGCCCCGTGTAGCGATGACACTTTGGAGACGTGCGCAAGGCCGCTCATCAAGGGTCCGGTGTTCGTGGAGGGCGGCCTATACAACATAGTCGTGGAAATACAGGGGGCCCAGAGTCCCAAGACGCAGGTGTCAGGCCCGCTCGAGTTCGAGACGTTCGTGAGCATGGCAGAAGAGTTTGACTTTACGATCCAGACTGCCGACGCCGAGGAGACTCCGGTGGTGATAAAGACGTACTATGACGACATACAAAACTTTAGCTTTGACGGGTCAGACGATTCTGTCACGTTTGACATGCCCTTTGACTGGGATCCGGCATACGTAGAGCAGGTCTTCGTGGTGCACGAGGAGATACAGGTTCCAAAGGGGTTTGCCCCGTGGAACGAGACAGAATTCCGCGGTTTTGTCAACGGCGTGGAGATGAGTCGCGGGGTCATAGCAAACGATCCATACTCGTCTGACGTGATCAATACAGTCCACTTCATCCTAACGCAGAGTGACCTGAAGAGGATCAACGAGACGTTGGGAGAAAACAACCATGCCCACAAGAACATGAATTTCAGGCTGATTCCCACGGACAATGCAGTCAAGAATGTTGTGGATTTTTACCTGGTGGACGCCCAGACGTACAACATACGATCCCCGACGACCGTGCAGATGTCATGGGATGACTCATACACGGGCGGCCAGACCGTTCCGTTCGAGTTTGTGTTCTTTGACGAACAGCAGGTACCGATTAGGGACATATGGTACAAGTATACGGTCTATGCGGCGGAGCAGGATCAGCTGACGCAGATAGCCAGTTTTGGCGGGGACGAACCCGGCGTCCAGGGGATAGTGTCGTTTGAGGGAATTGACATACAGGAGATCATAATACCAGATGAGGGCGGCCGGTTCCAGATAGACGTGGAGGTGTTTGGGACAGGGCTTGATAGGGACCAGACCTACGCGGGAATTGGCTCTGCACTGATTGAGATGCCTCCGCAGGCAATACCGGGCTGGATACGCACCAGCCTGTCGCACTGGGTGAATGGCGACGTGCCCGACTCCACGTTCGTCGACGGCATGCAGTTCCTCATAGAGAACGGCGTATTGCAGATTTCTTCGGTGCCGTCGCAGTCCGAACCGGCCTCGGACATACCGGGCTGGATACGCACCAGCCTGTCGCACTGGGTGAATGGCGACGTGCCCGACTCCACGTTCGTCGACGGCATGCAGTTCTTGATCAAGAATGGCATCATACGCATTCAGCCATAGTTTTTAGTGAAATTCCGCCTGGAGGGTTTTGCGCCGAATATGACGACGCAGTGCCTGGGATGATCTACGGCAGGGCAGGCATTGGTGCCGGTGCAATCTTCATGTTCAGACGCAGGGAACTCAAGGAGGAGGTGCAGCATCCTAATGAGAACACTGTCTCTCTTGCCGGATTAGATTATCTAGATGTGGTAAAAGCTGAGTTTCACTAATCCTTTTATCACAAACTACTGAAAAATTACTGTCGCAGCCGGCCAAACAAGGACCGGGCATGATAGGGGAAAAATGAACAAAAAAATCGTAATGACTGCTCTGGTGATTGGCACCGGAATGACCATGTATCTGCTGATTCTCGCGATGAGATCAGGGAATGCGGGACCCTGTCTTATGTGACAGTCTCTGCCCCCAGCGCACGCCGTTCTGGCATTTGACGCAAGGTTCCCACATATTGCAGAATATGCCGGGATGTGATCAATGCGATGCTTGTCGGCGGCTATGATCCTTTCAAGTACTTGGCAAGGTAAAATGCTGTCAGCCCGCCCAGAACGGCGGTGACTGCGATTAGCAGGAGAAACAATTCGGGAAAAGTATCCAAAGACGATAATGGCGCAGACAATACGGCATCGCCCAAAGTTTCGGCATATTCCGGGCCGCTTTCAGACGCGTCTACCTGCACTGCGAGTGAATCAGACGGCTCGGCAGGCTCCGGCGCATCGGATGGCTCGCCGGCGGGGGCAAAGTCGGCAGTAAAGTCCTCGTCGGACACCTCCGTGGTTGCAGCTTTTTCTTGCGGTGTGTCGTCGTCCATCATCATCTGGTCAGATATTGTTGGCGAGGCTTCCTGCAGCGGCATCGGCTCGTCTGCATGCAGCGCGTCCTGCTGCTGCGAGTCCTCCTGCGCTGCCTGCCCGGTAGGTTCCCCCACTCCCCCTTCGATCTCCCCTCCTTCAATACTGCCGACAGTGGGAGCAGCAGAGATAGAATCAAACGTGCTACGGCTGCCCTGCTGCAGCTGCAAAGCGGAGAACATGCCTGAGACTCCTGTCGCGACTCCCAGTCCGGCGACCTTGTAAATGTGACGAAACGAGTGGATCAGCAGCCGGCTGTGCTTTGTCTTTTCAGATAGTTTTGGCGGTACGATCACGACGCTGAACCTCTTGGCGGTGTAGTGCTTCATGTCGTGGGATTTTGAGTTCTTGCTGATTCTGAACACCTCGACTACTTCCAATTCCTGCATCTTGTGTAGGTGATACTTGGTAAGCTGGAGGGAGATGCCCATCTTCTGCGATATCTGGGCCGCCGTCAGTTCCCTGTTGAACAGCAGCAGGAGGATCTCCCGGGCCGAATCGTTTGCAAACATCTGTCCAAACGACTTTAGCCGCTCGTCGTCCGTGGCAAGGATCTTTATGCTTTTGGCAAGATCGTCCTTCTCTTTGTCAACTGACATCATACACCCTTGCCGGACCAGAATATCTAAGTTTAGTGAAATCTGGACTTCACTAATCCTTTTATCACAAATTACTGAAAAATTGTTGTCGCGAAGGGCCAAGCAGAACCCGGCGCGGCAGGAAGAAAAAAAAGAAAATGAACAAAAAAATCACAATCGCAATAGCCGTCCTGGTAATTGGCGCCGGAATGACCATGTTCCTGGTGGGGGTCGGAATGGGATCAGAAAACAGCAGAACTGCCAGGGTCGTTTCGGTAACCGATGTGGTCTACATCGAGGGCGCCGGGAATATTTTTGGCGGGGAGGACAAGGTCGTAAGGATTGCCTCCCACGAGGCGCTAGTCGAGATCCTCCAAGCGTCACAGGCGATTGAGGATCGCGCCAATGGCGGTTCAGGGAGCAGGGTAATCGTGGACTCCGATTCATTCATGATGGAGGACAGTGCCATGGTGGATGAAGGCGTGTCGTTTGCACCTGCGATGGACTGGACTGAATCACTAATGAATTCAGACACCATGATGGATCAAGGCGTGGCGTCCGCGCCAGGGGTAGAACGGCTGTCTGCAGGAAAGACGCAGGACTCCCCAGATCATTCCACTACCAACGTGCAGGTGCGGGGGGTGGACGAGCCGGACTATATTAAAAATGACGGAAAGTACGTTTACATCGTAGATGACAACACGCTTTCGATAATCGACGCGTACCCTTCACAGGACGCGGTGCTGGTCCTAAAGACTGCCATAGACGTGGGCTCGGAGAACATTAACGACATGTTCCTGAACGGGGACAGGCTGGTCATATTCTACAACGGGGAGAGCCTTGAAGAGATAATTCCAGAGTTTGGTTTTGCCCCGCAGTCGACCTACGTCCAAGTCACCCACGCGCTAATCCTTGACATTGCAGACAGGGAGAATCCCAGCATCCTCAAGGACTATTCCATAGGGGGGCATTTCGTTGATGCCCGGATGATAGGCAGCCACGCGTACTTTGTGACAAACAGCCAGGTGGATCACCACAACCCCCGGCTGCCTGCGATCCACGAGGGCTCGAGGCACGTCATGACGCCCGACGCGTTTTACTTTGACAACCCCGAAAGGCTTTCAAGCTTCAGCACGCTTACTGCCATCGACGTCTTCGGGGACGACATCAGCTCAAAGTCATACCTGATGGGACGCTCCGGCACGCACTACGTCTCCGGGGACAACTTTTACCTGACATACCTGCAGAACAACAACCTGCATAATCTGTTTGTGGACACCCATGAGAACAGGTTTTACGATGCCGTCGTGCCGCTGCTCCCGAACACCATCCAAGAGAGGATAATGGCCGTGCGGGCCGACGACTCGCTCAGCTCCCCCGAACAGTGGGCGGAGGTATCCGGGATACTGCAGGAGTTCTATGGGGGAATAGGCGAGCACAGCAGGAGGGATCTGTTCCGGAGCATGGAGAGGTCGCTTGCCGAATACGACTCGGCTGTGCTGGAATCCGCCGGATCTGCCACCAAGACGACAGTCATCCACAAGATTGCAATCGACGGAACTGAAATAGAATATGTTGCAAAGGGCTCCGTGCCAGGCAGGCTGCTCAATCAGTTTTCAATGGACGAGCACGGGGACAGGTTCAGGGTCGCGACCACCGCCGACCACCGCACCCTGCACTCGGGAGTCGTCCGGGAAAACGCAGTCTACGTCCTGGACGAGGAGATGAACACTGTTGGAGGGCTGGGCAACATCGCCCCGAACGAGAGCATCTTCTCTGCAAGGTTCATGGACGACAGGCTGTACCTGGTCACATTCCGGCAGATCGACCCGTTCTTCGTGATAGACCTCTCAAAGGACACTCCCAAGATACTCGGGGAGCTGAAGATTCCCGGATTCTCAAACTACCTGCATCCGTTCGACGACGAGCACGTCATCGGGATAGGCAGGTCAGCCCAGATGGGAGTCAAGATTGCGCTGTTCAACGTGGCAGACGTGAGCAACCCCAAGGTAGCAGACGAGGTGGTGATAGGTGACAGGCGGACCCAGTCCGAGGCGCTGGACAACCACAAGGCGTTCTTCCTGGGGAAGGGGGCATCGGACGGTGACGGCAGGATCCTGTCTGTTCCCATCACAGGCAGCATCAAGAGCCTGGGCGTGCTGCAGGATCAGAAGAGGCCGGACTGGATACAAAGCGACGGCGAGGTGAGCTGGAGCGGATTCTACGTCTTTGATCTGGACGCGTCAGACGGGTTTGATCTAAGGGGGACCATAACGCACTGGGAGGGAGTCAGGAACAGTCCGGGCCACCTCAAGATGGACCACCATGCCAGGACGTTCTACATCGAAGACGTGCTGTACACTACATCAGAGAGGTTCCTGAAGATGAACTCACTTGACACCCTTGACGTGGAAAACTCCATCATGCTCAAGAACACCGGGGGACTCATCAGATACCTTGACGAACGCGCCGAGTTTGTCTTTGACGGCTGACCGCGCAGGCTGCAGGCGCCGATCCCTGCCTGCCAGAACTGCATCCGGATTTGTCGACCCCGGCGGCTCGGGAGGACTCTTGAACCCTGCAGCAGTCGCAGGCCGGATCCGCTGCGTGCGCGGCGACGTTCGGCATGCGGGTGGCACACGATGTGACTGCATTCACTGTGAGGCTTAAATTGGACAACTTTGAGAATTTGACGGGATCGTGGTCTAGCTTGGTAGGATTTTGCGTTCGGGACGCAGAGATCGCGCGTTCAAATCGCGCCGATCCCACCATCATCCCCGCCTTGCATTCTGCACGCACCGATACCAGCATGAAAAACCACACCGCCGCATGAAAAACCTTGACCCAGCACGTAAAATAGAATCCAAGACAATGCCATGCAATGCAAGTACAAACGAGAAGTGGTTGGTGGTATCTGCTGCCCATATTGCTGGGCATAGTAGGCGGAGTCATCGTATACTTTGTCCTCCGCCATGACGATCCAAGGAAGGCAAAGAACTGCATATACCTTGGAGCCGCGCTGACTGCCATCCATATAGTTATGAACATCGCTACCCTGGCCTTTGTCTTCTGATTCTTGGCCAGGCGATGCTTGAGATTTCCCCCGTTTGTTTCATTCTACACAGCACGGCTCTCCTGCATTACCGCACCTGCCATGCCGTATGAAGCGCGCCGGTACCTAATCTTTGGAATGCTCAAGCACGCTTGTCACTGCCCGGTTCATGATCTCCACCATCAGGTACTGCGAGTACTCGTCAGACTCCTTTTTGCCTGCCGGGCCGGTCTGCGTCTCCAGTCCCTTGAGGATCTTTTCGATCTTCGCAGACGTTCGGCTTATCACCTTGGAGTATTTCGCCTCAAAATCATCCGGCAGATCATACCCCATCAGCCGAGTCGACGTGCTGTAGTATTTTGTGACCGCGCCGCGCCGTTCGTCGATCCTTGTAATCTTAATCAGTCCAGACTCCTTTAGCACCTCCAGATGGTGGCGGACCGTCGTCAGTGCCTTGTTGAACCCGACCTTTTTGAGGTTCTGCGTGATCTGGTCTGCAGACATGCTCTGCTTGTATAGCATCCCGACTACCTTTGCCCGTATCGGATCCTCTATCGCGCGCGCGTCTGCCGTGCTAGTAGTGACGATGCGGTTTATCTTGATGGGCCTTTCTAGCAGCGTGGACATGCTTTTCATCCCGGTACGATCTAAAAGATACCGGTATCATCTTTTTTTGTCCAATTGCATCATTTTTTTACCCGTTCTGGCAGCACCACAAGATGCGCGCCGCCTGTCAGGATCCCATCATGCCGACCATCTTTGGCAGCTCCCGGTAGGCCTTGCTCACAAAGATGTCGTTGTCTGCGCTGATCATGACAAACTCCATGGAATTTTCCGGCGGGGGCGAGACTATTATCTTCTGCCCCGCCTTCATGCTCCCTATGTCCAGCGTGTCCCCGTCGCCGAAATTGATGTGAATGTTGGTAAGTGGCTCGGAGCCGGTGTTCTGTATCGTCACCCTGCCCATCACGAACAGGCTCTGCTTGTCCAGTATGGGGTCGACGAATATGTCATGATCCTGCGTCGGCACCGACAGCTTGATCACGTCGGCGCCAAACACCACTGCCATCAGCACAATCACCCCGATTCCAATCCCTGCAATCACGGTGTACTGCTTCACAACGGTGTATGGTATCCATGATAATTAAACATCACATGCCGGCCCAGCAAAACCGGCATCTTGTTGCGCGTATGATATGCTGATAATCTTTTTCGGCCAGTGCCCATTTACTACAATCCTCCATTCAGGCATAAATTATCTTACGGTATTCTGAATTTTGGGCACTAGGTGATATAATTATCACTAGTATAAATATTGAAAACGGTAAATAATACCAATGAGAACATTGATAGTTATCATGGCCGCAATCATGCTGGCCACAACAGTCCAGGTGGCGGACGCAGAAACGGTGCCGTCGTGGATAAAGAACAATGCAGACCTGTGGGTACAAGAACAGATCAGCGACGAGGTGTTTGCAGACGGAATAGGGTACCTGATTACAGAAGGAGTCATAATCGTGCCTGCCGTGCAGGAGGCAGGGCAGGCGCAGGATGGCATTCCGGATTGGGTGAAGAGTACCGCAGGATTCTGGGTCCAGGGAGACATCGGAGACGACGAGTTTCTTGGCGCAATGGAGTACCTCGTGCAGGCAGGGATAATCGCAGTCGGAGTGCAAGCTCCGGTGCAGGAGGACTCGGAGATGGCAGAACTCGAGGCGGACCTTGCATCATGCGAGGACATCAAGCAGGCAGGCAAGAGATCAGACTGCAGAAAGGCAGCGCAGCACACACTGACCGTGTACAAGTACAAGGCGGGCGCCCAGATGACACACGTCGGGCCGGTCAACTTTTACTGGAACGGAATGGATTCTGATGGAAACGAGTTCGAGATAAGCGCCACGGGCCAGGCAATCCTGTCAGTCAGGATGCTTGCAGAGAACACGAACACTGAAAATGTCGCCCTGCAGTGCACGAGCCCGCAGATATGCAGCTATGACGTCTGGAACGGCGAGAATGCATTCAAGTATTCTGGCATGGACTTTACCAACGGGCAGATCGTGCTCATGCCAGGACAGGCCAAGGAATTCAACATGCTCTTTGGTCCCAACATAGGATATGGCGGGACGAAGTTCGTGTATGATTCCTCAAGGGACTACTCGTTCAGAATATCAGAGTCCTGGGGGAGTGCGGAGATTCCTCTTGGCCTCAAATGATCCAATCTTTTTACTTATCATGCACCATTCCATTTTGGAATTGGGTATGCGTCCGGATTCCTGCAAGTCCTGCCTGCAGGCACGCATCGTCCCAGATGCCAGACATGTTTGCTGGAGTGCCCAATACAGTGGGAATCTTGGCATGGTGCAGAATCTTCATACGGGCGGCGTGGCCAGGTGATGCATGGAATTGGAGGGTTGCATGGAACAGGAACGCTGCATGGGATTGGAGTGCGGCATGACCGGGAGTGCCTGCCCGGAGTGGAGTAGCTGATGGTGTACATACGCGCAAAGCAGGCCAAGGGGGACAGGTACCTGTACCTGGTCAAAAGCGTGTGGGATCCCAAAAGGAGCATGTCGCGCCAAGAGACGATCAAGTATCTTGGAAAAGCCTCGGACGTAAAGCCAGACGACATACCGCCAGAGTACAGGGACAGTCCGAGAATCATGGCGTTTCTGGCAGGCAACGCGGCGCGCGGGACGGCAGAGGGTGAAAAGATGATCAGAAGGCTCAGGGACGACATGGTTGGGGCGCTCATTACAGGGGATGCTGACAGGGCATTTGGGATTTACGAGACATACTGCAAGGCCTCCACGTTAGGCGACTTTTACGAGAACATCCTGAAGCCTGCGATGTATGGCGTGGGAGAGGAGTGGGCAAAAGGCAGCCTAAGCATAGCAGACGAGCATGTTGCCAGCAACACGGCAGCAAGGCTAGTCGGTATGGTCGGCAAGAAGGGTTCCAGTACCCGGAGCAAGGGCAAGATACTGATCTGTGTTCCCAACGGCGAGGAGCACAGCCTCGGATGCGGTATTTTGCAGTCGTTCCTGCAAAACAAGGGGTACAGGGTATTCAACCTCTCGCCATCGGCACCGGCAGAGGCTGTCATCCATTTCATAAGGGAGTCCAGCCCGGATCTCGTGCTGGTCTCAATCACCATCGCAGACAACGCCAAGACAGGCCAGAGGCTGGTAAAAAAGATCCAAGGCAGCAGCGGCGTGCCGGTCTTGGCAGGCGGACAGGCGGTAAAAGACGGCGATCCGGGATTTGCCTGCAGCGTGATGACCGGCGGATCGCTTGAGGCGATACTCAAGGCCATAAGGGGCGAGATAGGCAGAATCAGACCGGTGCGACAGTAGGCGTCTGTCCACCACATCATAAGACTGTTATAGAAATCCGCACACGCATATTCATGCCTCTGACAAACGCCGTCATCGCAAAGCTCAACGAGATAACTGCCATGGTGGAGGACAAGTCGCGCCTGTCAAGTGCCGAGACAGACGAGATAAAGGCGATCTTCATCGAGCTGGTAAAAGGCGGCCAGACGTACAACATCGACGAGATAGAGTACTGGTTTGAAAACGAGGGCAGCTGGGGCGCAAAAGCCCCCAGGGTGAGGATAGCAAACATATCCAGCTACGTGCAGGACAAGCACCAGCAGACTGCGCACCTGAGAATGGTCGACGACGGGTGCGGTTGCTAGTCGTCAAGCTTCTCCAGCAGGCGCCCGATTATCTCCGCGTTCTCCTTGCGCTGGCCCGATATTGCATCCATTCTGGCCTGGTCTGCGTCTCCGGCAATGACTATCTCCAGGTATTCCCGATCAAGATCGCTGTTTGCCTGCAGCCGTCGGACTACCTCAAAGAGGATCCCGATTACCTGCTTTTGCGCCTCGATCAGTTCGTCCTTGCTTCCTTCCGACATGACTCCTCAATACCTGCAAGCATCTCTCTTAACAATGGATTGGTGACATGTTCCCTTGCAGACTCAAAAAACGGCTCCAGCGCATCCTCCGGGTGCCCGTCTGTCCTGTATTGGGCTGCCTGAAGGGCCATCTCGAGCTTGTCGACCTGGTGCACTATCTTTGACTCGGCCGACACGCCATCGACGTATTCCTGCCATATCTGCCGGTACTCGGATGCCATCCCGTCTGGCAGTTCCCGGAGAATCTTTTCGAATTCTGCACCCTCCAGTCGCCTCTTTTCGTCCGGCCCGACCATTCCCGGAGTAAGATCCCCCACCCCTGCCTCTGCCAGGTCGTGCAGCAGGATCATCTTGAGGGTGCGCGCAGGATTAGCCCCTTCCAGTTCTGACACCACCATGCCCATGACGGCCATGGAATACGAGTGGTCTGCGACAGACTCTGCGTGGGGCAAGGACAGCCTATCCACCCACCCTTGCCTCTGGACCCTCTTGAGCCGGGCGGCAGTCTTGAAAAAATCCACAATCACACATACTCAGAAGCACGGGCATGTTAAATTTTTTCTCATTTGCTACTCTGTTAATTCTTCACGTGGTTTCCTCGAATTGAGCACACTGTTAACTCTTCAAGTGGCTTCCCCGAAATGAATCTGATGTTAACTTAGGGTGATGGGGTGTTAACTTAGGGTGGTGGGCTTTAGGCGTGCCGTTGGGTTTTGCCCCAAGATGCGAGCATGTGTGTTTTAATTCCTTGTTAAGATAACATGCGTTATTTTCCAATGCCTGTCAGTTGGGCAAATATAAATAATTACGCGATATCCAAATAACATGCAGTCAGAATGCAACAGTCAAGTACAACCCACATTAACCAGTCTCGTAAATCAAGGAAGCCGAACCCGATGAACAAATGAACTATTGGTATTGCGAGGTAAAAAAAATGTCGGATAGAAAAGCAGATGTAGTGGTGGACACTCCATCTACGCTTAAACAATACGGAAAGATGCGCGGACGCGTCGAATACTACGCGATCCGTGAAGGAATCGTGGTGTACGAGCGCCCGGATGCTGAAAAAATCATCGGCGATATCAAGGAAGCCGAACCCGATGAACAAATGAACTATTGGCTTGAAGCGGCGGACGTAAAATTAAAAGAGGCAATACAAAACGAAATATATCCAATGTACGCTTGTTTCCATGCGTATGAATCCATTAACTTCTCGATAAAGGCAATGCTGGCACGCGAACGCATCGACTATGGATTCATGCGAGACTTGGAACAGATGTACACACTCAGGTCCTCAGGCAGGGAGCCACGAGTAGATTTTATGCGCAATTAATTAATAATTTAAATTTAATATTATGGCAGGCATGGTTTATTGCCAAAATTTAATTTTTGGTAGATTGCGCATGCCTTCTAGTTGACGCCGTCTCGTTTGCGCCGGATGATGCCGTGCAAGATGAACCCGCACGTCGGCCATCCGGTACCGGCGCGTTCATGTCATGGTTGCGATGGCGGATCCAGGTGTTTGAACAGCGAATACCTTGACCCGTCGGGATCTGTGAGCGAGTAGGGCGTCTCCCCTGCTTTCTCGAACAAGTCCCAGCCGGGATCAAGCAGGCATTCCAACAACCCCCTGCCAAGCGAGACGTCTTGTCTGGCGCAGGTAAGGGCGAAGGTAAGCAGCATGGAGAGCGTCTTCCTGCCCCTTGCGTTCATGGTCTTGTGTCTTGAGTTGCGCTGCGGTATGATGCCGTCACGTATGGCGCGCTCCGTGTCGTTGTTGTGGGGCGGCATGCCAGGATACGACAGGAACGTGAACATGTCCGGCAGGGCGTTTGCCGCACCAGCCGGCATGCCAGGATACGACAGGAACGTGAACATGTCCGGCAGGGCGTTTAGCAGGTGGGTGCGCACCTTGGCATCCTCGTACGACGTGGCTATTCCGTGGGCGCGCCGACTCAGGTCCATGCGCGTGAACGGCGCAAGGGCCTTGATCCCCTTGGCATCCCAGTACAGTTCAAGCATCATGTCGTATCGGGCCTCGTCTGCCGGATCCTCGTTGCTTACTGCGAGCTCCTCGGCCTTTCTGAGCAGGTGCACGAAGCACCTCTGGATTATACTGGTCAGCACAGCCGGGTATCCCGGCATTCCGTCGCATACCGTGGGCTTGCCGCGCAGCCAGTCAAAGTGTTCAGTCAGTACAGTTGACGAGCGGTTGTAGGCAAACCAGACAAACACGGCTACCGGCGTGCACGCCAGCCAGACGTATCCCCTGTGCCCGTCACCTCGCTTGAAGACAGTCTCGTCCATCTGCACCCATATCTGGCGCAGTATTGCAGCCTTTATGCGCGCGATCATGCCGATCAGCACCATGTATTCCGAGACTGCGGTGCGGGCGTTTGTCACCGCGTTTGTGCACGTCCTGACGCCGAACAACTCGCGCACGAGGTGCGCGATGTCCTCGTCTGTGACTGCCCTTGCAAACAGGGCGTTGATTACTGCAAGCATGACTGGGCCGTACGACGTGCCTTCCAGGTACGGATTGGGGGCCTTGATTTTTTCGCCGCATTCCGGGCACGCGGCCGCCTCGATCACCGCAGTAAACGTCCGCGTGGCATAGTACTCGTCAAGGTCGCGGATCAGCTTGCACGTCGGCCTGGCGGGAACCAATTCGACGTGGCAGCCAGGGCACGCGACGGCCTTGAGCGCGTGGCGCACGGTAAACTCGGGTTGGTTGCCATGAGATATTCCCGCATGCCCCGCAGGGGGTCCGATCCTGGCAGTCTTTTCCTGCCCGCCGCCTCCGCTGCCGCCATCCTGGCCTTGGCCGCCATTGCCCCCCTCCTCCTTCTCATCCGCCTCCGAGTCGCCCTTGATCTTTTCTCCCGGATTTCCGGATATCTTTTCACCGCGGCCCTTCCGGAATTTTTTACGCGCCGCGTTGTAAAGGGACGTTGTCGATGACGACATGTTGGCGCTGCCGTAGAATGCAAGCCTGGCCTCAAGCCTTGCGTTATCTTTTTTGAGTCTGGCATTTTCATTTTTGAGGTTGGCATTTTCATTTTTGAGGTTGGCATTTTCATTTTTGAGGTTGGCAATATCATCTTGAAGTTTTCCCATGGCCGACTCCATCTCACCTATCTTGATCAAAGCCCTCTTGAGATCCATGCGTATCGCCGCGGCCTCAGATTCCAACATGCAGATGGTGTCTAAGAGGTAGGATCAAAAAGTATCGATGCAAAGTTGCAAACTAATTGTTCGAATTATTTTAACCAAGTAGCCTTGGCGACCTGAGTGTGTACGAACAGATGTATGGCTTGCTGCCGAACCAATCAGTTCATGATTTAGCCAGAGCAACAAAATGGCGACTTGCATATGAATCCTTAATTACACACAAAGACGAAGTCACGAAGCAGGATGCCTTGGACGGAATAAAAATGGCAACCAAAATACATGATGAAGCCAAAAACAAATGTGTCATGTCAGAAATTGTTTTTTAATAATTTTTAGACTAAAAAAAGTTTTACGTGCCCCTGTAAATCAAATTAAGTTAATTGGATGTCTCAAGTAAACGTCTTCTTTTAAAATATCTGCTGTTGGAATTAATCATGTGATGAAATCATTAGAAAATATGCGTATTCCCCCGTAATCTTCAATCCGGGGCAGCACGGTTGAATTATTACCCAATTTATGGCTTAATTTTTTACCGGGACATGCAGCGTTGAACCCATTTTGTAAAGATTCTCAATAATGCGTGCGCACCATCCCAGCACCGCAACATGCTCCGGATCCAGTCAGAACGGGGCGCTGCTTGCAGATGGGGCGGCCCCGTTCCAGTCAATGACCGTCTCCCACCTGCCCTGTGGCGGCGGGCCCCGGTCTATCTTTTCCCAGAGCAGGTCTAAGTTGACAAGACCCGTGATCACGTTGAACTCGTCGCCAAACTCGCTTATGGTCCCGTCGTACGGATCCACAAGGCGATCGTATCTCTTGAGCCTTCCGATGGAGTGCTCCACCCGTATCCTGGTGGTGTTGACCTTGCGGTTGTGCTCCTTCTGTTCGGCAGTCAGCGTGCGGTGCTCTTTTGATTTTTTGTGGGGGATCATGGGGGTGGTGCCGGGCAGCTCCTTGGCGATTCCCTGGTAGCCCTTGTCACCCCAGGTGTGGATCCTGTCCTCTTCCGGGGTGGAGGCATCCTTCATGGATTCGGCCCACTTGCCAAATGGCATGGGGCTCTCCTTGAGCAGCGTGATGTCGTTTGTGGAGCCCACGGCGCTCTTTGATATTCCGATTATCACCCCATCGGTGTTGATGCAGACGTTGGTGTTGTTGGTGAACCGCTTCTTCTTTCCAGAGTACCTCATGCGCCTGACAGTCTTTTCTGACGGGCGCTGGACCGGGCAGTGCGTGCCGTCTATTATGGTGTCGCCCCCGTCGTCCTCCGGAACTATCTTCTTGAATTCCTCCTTGGTCTTGCATGAAGATATCTCTTGGGATATGTTATTGGCCGTGGGAAGCACTTCTGCCAGTATCTTGTTCATTACCTTGATGTACCGGCACACGCTGGTCTGGTCTATCCCGAATACTGCCTGCAGCACGCCCTGCGTGGGGTTGTCTTTTTTGTGAACCAGTGCCATGAGTATGGCGTGCCGGAGGCGCAGCTTGCACCTGTTTCCGGGATCGGACGTCCTGGATTCGTCGTCGCGAAACAGTCGCATCTTGTCGCTGGCTGCCACGTACACCTCCGCATGCTCCAAAATATATTGAAATTTTTTCTTGGTTTTCAGGGTAGCAGAATACAGGCTGGACTCGTCTGATATGATGCCGTCGAACACCTCGATCCTGTGCAGGTCCGTGCTGTCGCCAGAATCCCAGTCTGCTGCCCTGTTCTTCCACAAGCGGCGCTCGATGTCCAGCTCTTTGTCTTTCTGCGCCAGAGTTTTCTTTAATTTTTTAATTTCCTGCTGCAGCTGGTGTGTGGTTTGATCAGACGAATCCTGCATTTGGGGTGTAGTGCGATCGTGCCTGATCTAAATTTATCGGTCGGGATTTTTTTGGGAGGGGGTATTATGCATAGGATCTATTAGCATATTTCCCCATTTCGCTAATTTCGTGTAGTCTTTCATCAATGGATTCAATAGTCCGCAAATTGTCTATATCTTTCAACCTTTCTAAATTGGATCTAGCCATGAATACGCTGAACAGTGCAAAATATGTATTTTAATGTTGATATATATTTACATCGTATCCAAAAAAACAAGAAATTGTTTCAAAATATGTCAAATCCATGCATGAGTCAAAAAATTTTCCCAAACAACGCTGATAGACGCACGGAATGACACTAGACAGAATTTTAGGTCAAAAACAACCATGAACATTGACAACATGCTTGGCTGCTGCCACACATCATCATTGCAACTCCTAGGCCTGCCAAATTTTAGGTCAAAAACAACCATGAACATTGACAACATGCTTGGCTGCTGCCACACATCATCATTGCAACTCCTACGCCATCATACCCAGTCCGACGTGGCAGAACAGCACCGGTGTCAGGCTTGTGCCGCAGGATTCGCCGCACCCAAATTCCTGATTTCAAGTCAGCAAAGCTTTTCCGGGACGCGTGCCAAGTCCATTCGTGGAGGTAGTAGTGATGGTGGGAATAGCCGGCAGCGGCAAGACCACCCACGTCTGGGACAGGCTTCCCGGCCATGCCCACGTGTCCATGGACATATACAAGGAGGACATGCTGTGGCCTGCCAAAAGGCGCATTCTGATAGATAGGTTTGACAAGGAACGGCCCCTGGAATTAGTCAGGCTCGGCAGTCGCACCAAAGAGGCGGAGTGCGTTCTGGTGGACGACGCGCTCAGGGCTGGCAGCAGCGTGGTCGTTGACGACACCAACCTGACGCGGGAGATACGCCGGCCATATGTCATGCTGGCGCGCAAGCACGGCGCTGCCGTCAGGGCCGTGTTCTTCAGCGACGTCAGGGTGGCACGCTATCAGAACTCAAAACGCACGGGAAAGGACAGGGTGCCAGAGCCGGCCATTACCGGGCAGCAAGCCAGAATGGAGAAGCCGAGTGATTCTGAGGGGTTCGATTTCATCCAGGTCATTAGTTGAGAATTCGGCTTCCTGGCCACGCCATGCTGTCTGCCTTGGCCAGGTGTCAGGCATTTTAGGATCACTTCTCCCGCCGCGGCCGGTGCTGCCGCAGCTGCAGGCGCATCTGCCAGGGAAAAGCGCTCCGACTATGAGCCTGCCGCGACGCACGATATCCGTCCACTGCGACGCGATCCGCATTGCAAGAACGTCGGGATCGCGCCCGCGCAGGCCAAGGGCCACGGCATGTCCGGGAAGGACATAATAGTAAATTGCTGCAAGCAGTATTGATGAAGATATACACCAAGACCGGCGATGGCGGCGACACCGGCCTCCAGGGCGGCTGCAGGATGCCCAAGTCCCACCCCAGAATAGCCGCATACGGGACAGCCGACGAGGCCAACGCCGTGCTCGGGCTGGTCCTGGCAAACCCCGTCGACAGGGACGTGAGAAATGCCATGGTAGAGATACAAAACGACTTGTTCGTGGTTGGCGCGGACCTGTCCAACCCGGATCCTGACGACGGGGGCAACAGGGTCTCGCAGGAGATGGTCTGCAGGCTGGAATCCTGCATCGACAAATTCGAATCCGAACTCCCCCCGCTGACAAACTTTATCCTCCCCGGCGGGGACGCAGTCGCAGCCGGCCTGCACCACGCAAGGACCGTAGTCAGAAGGGCCGAGACTGCAGCAGTCCAGCTGAGTCAGGAGACGGCAGTCAACCCCGACTGCCTGGCATACCTCAACAGGCTTTCTGACCTGCTCTTTGTCGCCGCCAGACTAGTCAACGCCCGCAGGGGCAGGAGCGACACGGTCTGGAAGGGCCAAAAAAGCAAGCTTTAATTCATCAATAGTCAGTCTTTTTCTGAGTGCCGGGGTAGCTCAGCCTGGGAGAGCACTCGGCTGAAGACCGGGCTGTCGCGCGTTCAAATCTCGCCCCCGGCACCATCATCATATGAGATGCGGCGCGTCTTGGATTTTGGCCATGCGGCAAGGAGCGCACCGCCCGGTGCCTGTCACTTGAAGAAGAAGTTCGAGATCTTTTTGAGCGGATTCGTCTCTGCGGCGTCATACTTGGACTGTATGGTGTGGGTGGGTTTTTCCACCAGTATGCCCTGCGGGCGGTACAGCAGTATCACTATCAGTATCATCCCGAGCAGCAGGAAGTCAAGCCATATGACGTCAAACGGCAGGTAGCCCTCAAACGATCCCTTGAAGAATATGATCGTCTTTCTCAGCAGCACGAATATCAGCGTGCCCACAAGGACGCCCTTGTTGTTTGCCAGTCCGCCAATCAGTATCATGAGGAACGGCCAGAACGTCCAGCTTGCGCGGTCGTAGGCAAAGGCAATCGTCCCGCCTACGTAAAACGCGTACATCGCCCCGCCTATTGCGGCAAGCCCTGCAGAGATCATTATGACCTTCATCCGTATGCGCACAGTGTCCTTGCCAAGCGACTCGGCGGCGTTTTCGTTGTCCCGCACCGCCCGGAGCAGCCTCCCAAGCGGGGAGCGGATCATCTTCTCGCTGTATATGTACACCACGATGGCTGCAAGCACCAGCCCCAGCGTGGCCGCCGTAAACCGGAACTCGTCGGGCAGGAATGACAGCGGATCCGGTATCTGGACGCCGAGCGTCCCGCCCACCAGCGGAACGTAGTTGTTTCCCACCAGCCGTATGGCCTCGCCGCATGCAAGCAGCGTGATGGCAAGGTAGTCCCCGCGCAGCTTTATCGCAGGGTAGGACGTGAGCCATCCCACTGCCCCGCCCACTATGGCAGCGATTCCAAGAGTCAAAAAGAACACCGCAAACCCGAGGCCGACGTTGTCCACCAGCCAGGCGTTGATCTGCGGGACCATCATGAGGTTGTTGGTGATAAAGTCGCCTTCCACGCCGGCAAGGCTTGCATATATCCGTCCCGGAACCGAGCCTGCCACAAACGCCCCCGCCCCGACTGCCAGCACCTTGCCAAAGTTCGGTACCCCGCCGTAACCGAACTCCATGTTCAGGCTGAGGTTTATGATCACGTAGACTGAAAACAGCGCGAGCAGGTCGATTATGAATACAGCTTCAGATTCGAATGCCAATCTTCCTCAACAACCTCGACCAGTTTAGACCTGCAAGCCCGTTGGGGGCAAGCATCAGCGTTACTACAATAAACACAAGCGGGACAAGCGGGCGGTACGCGATGAGCCACGGCCCGAACTCACCTGCAAGAATTCTGGTCCCGAGAACCTCCGTTATGCCGACAAGCAGGCCGCCTGCAATCGCCCCGTAGATGCTCATGAACCCGCCCACTATGCTTGCGGCAAATATGCTCGGCAGTATGAGCGGCCCAAAGTTCGGATCGCCCTGGAACCACAGCGCCATGAAGACGCCTGCAACGCCTGCAAACCCTCCGCCCATCATCCAAGATACGGTGTATATCGTCTTGACGTTGATTCCCACCGTTTCTGCAAGGTTTGGGTTTTCGGTTGACGCCCTCATGGCGATGCCGAACTTGGTCATGCGCATCATGACGTGCAGCCCTATTCCGAGAGTCGCGATCGCAACAGGGGCAAGGACCACAACGAGTGGAAGTCCGCCGATGTCTATGTCGTAGCTGCGCAGCGTAAACTCCCTGGAGGAGACGTGGTACGTCCGGACGATAAAGTCTGCAACTATGTTAATCACCGCTATGAGCACGAGGTCAAATGCAAGCGTGGCGATCATCAGGATCGCCGACGAGGCCCGCTTGCGAATCAGCGGCTTGAGGATGAGCAGGTACAGCCCGACTGCTATGACGCCGGAGACGACAAAGGCGACTGGCGTGACGATGTAAGGACTCACCCCCCAGATGTGGTTTCCCACCAAGGCGATGTATATCCCGACAGTCGCAAAGGACGCATGGGCAAAGTTTGGAACCCTGGTGGTGATGTACGTGAGCGTAAGGCCTATGGACAAGAAGGCTAGCAACGATGCAAGTATTATCGCATCAGAGTATATCGGGTCTATCGCCATAGGTATCCATCCCGTTTCATCGGAGGCTCCGTGCGCGACAGGCTCCCGCGCGCGCGTAATACAATGACGTATCCTGTATCGTGGAAATCATGAAAGGCTGTATTTCGTTTGGCATTTCTAATCTTAATTAAACAATCAATAACAAGTTATTCAAAGTTGTGGTGATTCTAGGGTCGGTGCGTAATTCATCCCAGCCACACCTGACCTGACCGAAACAGATTTTGATCACCGATCCCGTGTCTATGCAATGGCACGGCGTGCAGAAAGGAGACAGGGCAGCCGGCCCACGGCACCCGCAGCAGCAGGACTACGCGGTACGCCAATCTTGAAACCCAAGCAGGAAAGGTGCCGGACTTGCACGCATGTGGCACAAAATCCTTTTTAACACAACAGCCATCATGTAATTCATGTCGATTATGAAGATATCCGGCGTCAAGAAAAGATTCGGGGGCAACAAGGTCCTTAAAGGAATCGACATGGAACTGGATGCCGGAAGGATATACCAGCTGATAGGTCCCAACGGGTGCGGCAAGACCACGCTGATCAACATAATAACAGGGCTCTTCAAGGCAGACGAGGGCACCATCACATTTGACGGCCAGAACATAACACAAAAGGGGCTCCTTTCCACGTACAAGTCCGGCCTGATCCGGACGTGGCAGACGCCGCAGCCGTTCAAGTCCCTTACCACCATGGAGAACTTTATAACGTCCGGTCCGAAGAACTCCGGCGAGTCATTCGTCTACGCGCCGGTGAGGCCGAAATGGAAATCAGACGAGGCGGCGCTGACTGAGACTGCGTTGGAGGTAAGCGCCAAGCTCAACCTGTACGAAAAGGGCAAGACGCGTTGGAGGTACGAAACCTGTACGAAAAGGGCAAGACGCACAGCGGAAACCTCAGCGGCGGGCAGCAGAAGCTGCTGGAGCTTGGAAAGACCATGATGGCAGGCGCCAAGATGGTCCTGCTTGACGAGCCCATTGCAGGCGTCAACCCCAAGCTGGCAAATGAGATATTCAACAGGATCGGCGACACGTGCAGGCGGGACGGGGTCACGTTCCTTTTCGTGGAGCACAGGCTCGACATTGCGCTAAAATACACCGACAAGGTGTTTGCCCTAAACCAAGGAAAGATCATTGCACAGGGGACATCGGAGGAGGTCATACGGCACCCAGAGGTCATCGAGTCCTACCTGGGGGTGTGAGAATGGCCGAAACTGACAACGCCAACCGTACGCCACTGCAGGCAGAATCCCCCGAGTCGGGTCCAAGGCACGGAAGCGGGGAGGTCATCGTGCGCGTGACCAACCTAGAGGCAGGATACGTCAACAGCCACATCGTGTTTGGGATGAACTTCGAGGCACTCGACAAGGAGATCACCGTGATAGTCGGGCCCAACGGGTGCGGCAAGAGCACCCTGCTAAAGAGCATATTTGGCATCACCGACGTGTACTCGGGGGAGATCACGTACAAGGGCGAGCCCATCACGGGCATGGCGCCGCACACCATTGCAAGAAAGAAGGTCGCGTACCTGCCGCAGGTGGACAACGTCTTTGGCAACCTTACCATCAGGGAGAACCTCGTCATGGCAAGCTACACCCTTGACAGCAAGACGTTCCATGAGCGGCTGCCGCAGATATACAAGACCTTCCCGGTCTTGGAGAACCGCAACGACAAGGCAAAGAAGCTCAGCGGCGGGCAGCGCCAGATGCTTGCGATGGCCATGGCGCTGATAAGGGAGCCTGAGACGCTTCTCTTTGACGAGCCCACTGCCAGCCTTTCGCCCAAGCTTGCAGCCGAGGTGCTAGAAAAGATCGTCCAGATACGCGACGAGTACGGCATCACGATAATCCTGGTGGAGCAGAACGTCAGGCAGGCGCTGAATATAGGCGACACCGTGTTCCTGCTGGCAAACGGCAAGAACGTATTCAACGGCAGTTCCGAGCAGCTACTGGCAAACGAGGATCTTGGCACCATGTACCTGGGCATCGGCAAGTAACGATACCCGCCCACGGGGGCGCAAATTGTTAAATCCCAACCACCCGGTTACACCCACATGGAAAAGGGCATTCAGGTGCTGCTGGGAATAGTCTCGCGCAAGGGGTCAAGCAAGATGCTCACGTTTGGCATCCCGCACGTCTTCAAGGCGCTCCAGATGCTCTCAGAGTCAGACTTTGTCAGCAGGGCGGATCTGAAAAGGGAGGTGTGGCTTGGCGAGGGGGCGGTAAAGACGCTCATAGTCCACCTGAGGGAGGCCGGAATTATCGGAACCGTCCGGGCCGGAAACCACCTGACCGGCAGCGGAAGGAAGATGGCAGAATCCATCATGGCAGTCATGCCCGGGGAGTGCAGGATACGCCGGTGCAGCCCTCGGGCAGGAACAACCACGCCATAATACTCAAGGGGCACGGCGGGGCGGTGAGGTCGGGCATCGAGCAGCGGGACTATGCCATAATGTACGGCTCTGACAGGTGCGTCACCATCACGTACAGGTCGGGGAGGTTCGTGTTTCCCGGCGACGGCGGCGACTGCCTCAGGGGGGAGGAGGACGTGAGGGACGCGCTTTGCAGGAACCTCAAGCCCGAGGACGGTGACGTGATCATCATATCGTCATCGAACGACGGGTTTACAGCCGAGATGTCTGCAAAGAACTCCGCCCTGCAGACACTGGCAGCCGGCTAGGGTGCGTTCAATTAATATGAACATTGGCAACAGGGAGCACATGACAAAGATCAGCGTCGAAAAGCAGGACTCGGTCAGGATTTACAAGATCAGAAAGACCCTCGACCAGCTGTCGCAAAAGACCGGCCGCGGGACGGAGCTCATCACGGTGTACATACCAAAAAACAAGCAGCTCCACGAGATCATAAACTCGCTGCAGCAGGAGCAGGGGACGGCAGACAACATAAAGTCCGACCTGACAAGGACGCACGTCGTGGGGTCGCTGGGAAAGGTGGTGCAGCGCCTCAAGATGTACAAAAAGACCCCCGAGAGGGGACTGGTGGTATTCTGCGGCGCCCTGCCCCCCGAGGGAGGGTGCGCGCTGGGCGACGAGGTCACACAGGCGTGGGTGATCGACCCGCCCAAGGACCTCAACCAGTACCTGTACAGGTGCGACGACCACTTCCACCTGGACATACTCAAGGACATGCTCAAAGACGACAACCTGATAGGGTTCCTGGCCATAGACGCAAAGGACGCCGGCTGGGGGCTGCTGCACGGCGACAAGATCGAGGTGCTCGGCCAGACAGGCTCTGGCGTGGCAGGAAAGCACCGCCAGGGCGGGCAGAGCGCAAAGAGGTTCCAGAAGCTTCGCGAGATGGAGCTGACATACTACTTTAACCGCGTGGCCGCGACCACGCGGGAGTACTTTATTGACATATACCCGATCAAGGGCCTGATAATCTCCGGCCCCGGACCGACCAAGGAGGACTTTATCAACGGCAACTACCTCGAGTACAGGCTGCAGGAGATGATAATCTCCACGATCGACTCGTCGTATTCTGGGCAGGAAGGCGTGAGGGAGGCGTTTGTAAAATCCTCGGACATACTGTCCGGTTTCAGGATGGTCGAGGAGGGCAAGCTTGTCGGGGATCTGTTCAGGGAGATGAACTCGCACTCCGGACGGGGCTCGTACGGGCTGCGCGAGGTGATAGAATACCTGAAGAACAACGTCGTCGGCACGCTGATCATCAACGACAACACCGGAATGCACAGGGTCGAGGGGGTGTGCAGGAGGTGCCAGCACGTCCAGGAGGACATGGTGGAAAGATCCCAGGTCATCCCGAAGAAGACCCAGTACGCAGGCAAGCCCTGCCCGGGGTGCGCTGCAATGGAGGTGGTGGCCACGGAGCAGGACATCGTAGACTATCTGGAGCTGCTGGCATCCAAGACCGGCACCAAGCTGGAGGTGGTATCGGGCACCGCAGAGCACGGAAACATGCTCGCAAGCCTCGGCGGGGTGGGCGCGATTCTGAGGTACAACCCCGGCCACTCTAGATGAGCAGGGCGCGGATCTTCTGCGCAAGTCCTGCCAGTTCGGCATCGTCGGGTATGCTGCGCTTGGTCCACACCGACCCGCGGCTGTTGTACCGGGGGATGATGTGGATGTGCACGTGCGGCACTATCTGCTTGGCTGCGCGGCCGTTGTTCTGGCCGACGCTGAACGCGTCTGCGCCTGCAGCCTCCAGTACGGCTGTCGCAATCCTCGGCACGAGGGCAAATATCCTCCCCACCGCGTCAGGCGTCATGTCGGTGATCTTTTCGTGGTGGGCGCGCGGTATCACCAGGCAGTGGCCGACGTCAATCGGGTACTTGTCCAAGAATGCCACGTGGTGCTCGTCTGAGTACAGCAGGTGCCCGTCGGTCCGTCCGGCCAGGATATCGCAGAATATGCAACCCATCGTAGTGCTCAGGGGGGAATTTTATTTAACAGTATTTGGACTTTGTTCTCCCTTGTGTTTTGCATGTTTGGCGCCACATGCATCCCAGCCCATCAACCAGGATCCTGCTCCAAAATAGCACGGACCGCCCCCATGACTTCCTCAACAACTTGTTGTGGGGCACCAGATAAAACTGGCGTCGTGCGCGCCAGTCCATACTCTTGATCTGATCAGCCAGGATTGCTCCCGCAGCGTCATCTGCATTTGGAATGCTGACTTCAAACGGATATCCCCTGATCCTGGACGTAATGGGGCACAAGAGTGCCAATCCGACCTTCTTGTTGTATGCCCTGGGACTCACAACCAATTCCGGCCTCTTACCAGCCTGTTCATGTCCGGATTGAGGCGTAAAGTCAATCCAAACCATATCTCCCTTTCGGGGCACGTATTTCTTGCCTACCATTCTTCCTTGCCCTGAGCCGGATCGGCATCGTGCTCAGGATCCTCAAACGATTTTATTCCGCCCGCCTCCCCACAGGGCGTGGGCCTGGAAGACAAGATATCCTACTATCCGGACTTTCCCAAAAAGGGGATGACGTTCAAGGACTTTGCCCCCATGTTCGCAGACCCGGCCGTGATGGTGTCAATTGCAGACGAGTTTGCAGGCCACTACGGTCCCGGGGACGTGGACCTGTTTGCCGGAATCGACGCAAAGGGGTTCATCCTGGCGTGCATGCTTGCCGCCAAGTGCGGCAAGGGCATGGTGATGATCAGGAAGGCAGGAAAGCTTCCCGGAAGGGTGATAAAATCAGCATACTCCACCGAATACAGCACGGATACCATGGAGATGCAGCAGGGTTCTGTCGCCGCCGGGCAGAGGGTGGTCATATGCGACGACATGCTCGCGACCGGCGGTACCGCGATATCCTCTGCAAGGCTCGTCGAGGAGATTGGCGGCGTGGTGGCCGGATTTGCGTTCATCATGGAGCTGACAGAGTACCACGGTGCCGCAAAGATCGCCGGATACGACCGCAAGTCGCTGGTGACGCGCTAGGGCGCTGCGGATGCGGGAATCCCGTCCCGGCTGCGCGTGTTTGGCTGCATGCAACATGTGCCGGTGCGGCCCCGAGGTTTGGGCCATTCGGGAATAATGGACCGCCTGTTCCGGCGTAAAATCATGCAGCCTGCCGTCCTGGAACGCCGGCATGGCAGGCGCAAACTCGCGTGCAAAGGCAAGGGCTCTCCACAAAATGATTACTTGCCCATCCCGTCCCGGACGCGCCCTGCCAGTTCTATGACGGCCTCGTCTTCGGCAACCCTCGGATGGGGCAGGGTGTTTTTGACGTCGTACGACACCTCCCCGGGCCGCTTGGTGAACCGTATTATCCTCGTGCCCAGCACGGCAGCCTCGATGGGATCGTGGGTGACGTAGATTATGGTCTTGTTTGTCCTCTCCCATATCAGCTGCAGCTCGGTCATCAGGTTGGTCTTGGTGTCATAGTCCAGCGCGGACAGCGGCTCGTCCATGAGCAGCATGTCCGGGTCCATGGCCAGCGCCCTGGCTATCGAGACGCGCTGCTTCATGCCAGTCGACAGATCCTTGACGTACGAGTCGGCAAAAAGGGTAAGGTTCATCATGTCAAGGAAGAGCGTCGAGATCGCCTGCCTCTTGTCCCTTTCCAGCCCGGCGACCTTCATCCCGAACTCCACGTTGTCACGCACGTTCAGCCACGGGAACAGCGCCCCTTCCTGGAACACCATGATCCGTTCCGGCGACGGCTCCTTTATCGGCTTGCCGTACGACAGTATGCTGCCGCTGTCGGGCTTGATGAACCCGCATATCATGCGCAGAAGCGTGGACTTGCCGCAGCCGCTCGGCCCCGTGAGGCATACAAACTCCCCCTCGCCTATCTGCAGACTTATGTCCTTGAGCGCCAGCAGGTCGCGGGCGGTCTTGTACGTCTTGGACACGTGGATGCTTTCGATTGCCTGCATGGGGCATATTGGATGCGGTTAATTAAAAACGCTATCGTGAGGGAATTTGGCATGCGGTACGGCCCAACCGTCCCGGAGGCAATTGCGCCGCGTACTGCCAAACCCGCGTACTGCCAAACCCCGCGGCAGCGATCCTACCTGCTTTTCATCCTTCTGCTGACGGCGCGCACCGCCAGGACAGGCCCTGCCGCGTAGATTCCTGCCATGCCGGCAATGGCAACAATGCCAAACGCGATGACCGAGGCCTCAGAGCCCGGGTCTGCGAGCGTCATTATGCCCAGCATGTACAGCGCAGGCGTTATCGCCGCCCTTACGGCGTCACGGAATATGGCATTCTCGCGTTCAAGGTCTGCAACAGCAGGGGAGAACGAGTAGTAGATTTGGTTGAATCCTGCCATGAACGACGTTCCCGACGCCGTGGAGAGTAGCGTGCCGTCCCTGATCTCACGCAGGAACTGGACCTGCGGGGCAAGCTCGCTGCCGTAGGCTGCAGTGGCTATCAGGCACCCGCCGGACTCCTCGATGGCATCCCCGGCAGTCTTGCCGTCTGCCATCTCATCCATTGCCATCTCGTCCTCTGCTGCCGCGCCTTCCAGCACCAGGGAGTCTGATGCCGAATCATAGGTTCCGATCAATGTCCACTGCGTGCTATCCACCGAGTATATCTCAAATGCGGCCGTGTCCAGATCGCCGGCGGCATTTAGGACAATCGGGCCAAGCGCGCCGGAATACTCCTCCAGCACGCCAGGCATCGCAGATACGATCGCGCCGGTCTCTGCAGAGCCTGCCTCCAGCATCGACAGCCCGATTACCCAAACCGCGTCGTACGCGGGTATTGCATATATCACCGGAGTCCTGCCGCTAACCTCCGATGCCCGCAGGACCACCTCGTCATACACCGGATTCGGCGCCAAGACAAAAATCGGCACGATGAGGCCAGCCTGGTCTACGAGTCTCTGCACTGCGGGATCGTTTGAAAACTTGTCGTTGTTTACGACCGCGTCGGTGCCATACCACAGCACTTCGGAGAGGGATTCATGCTGCGATGCAGACTGCATGATGTCTGCGATCTCGCCGAATGCCAGTGCCGCGACTGCGACCCTGCCTGCCCCGACCTCGTCCACGTTGGCCTCGACCAGGTCTGCCAGCGCGGCTACCTCCGTGGAGAATTCCGTGGTTCCAGGACTGTACGTCACCCCCTCGTCCATGACGCCTCCCGTGGCGGCAATCTCGGATTTCAGGGAATTGATTATTCCCTCGCCCCAGGCGTCATCCCTCCATATGGGTACCAGGTTGGTAACCCCGATCTCCTTCAAATATTTGGCAATTGCCAGCGACTCGTATGGTCCGCTTGGGACGAAGCGGAATACGTTGTCCCCTGCGATTGCAAGGGACTGGGCCCCAGACGCATAACTGATCAGGAGCATGTCGCTGGATTCTGCAAACTCCATGACGTTTTGCAGCTCCCCGCTGGAGTACGTCCCAACTATGGCATTGACGCCCCTTGCCTTGAGGCCAGACAGCTTGTCAAGCGCGACTGCGGGACTTGTTGCAGTATCCTCGACTAGGACCTCAAGCCTCCAGCCTGCCCCGTTTGCCTCAAGATAATCGTTAAAGTCGGACTCTGCAAGATCCACCGTGATTTGGATGTCCACGCCGTCGTTTGAGCCGTCTCCGGTAATAGGAAGCAGGCCGCCGATCTGAATGGTGCCGTCAAGGATTGGCTTGGCAGCCATGCCAAGGCCGTCTTCAAGCTCGATGGCGTCTGATGCTGAAAAGTACGTCCCGGCCAGCGTCCATGAGCCGCCCCGGATATCCCAGATGTCGTAGTTTGTCTGGGCCAGATCGCCGTTGTCGTTGAGGCGCGTGGACCCCAAGGCACCCGTGTGCCCAGCAGCTGCTGCAGGAATCGCCTGGCTCACCGCCTCGACGTCGGTGCTCTGCGCCTGCTCTATTGCAAGGCCCACAACCCATGCCGTGTCGTATGCGGAGCTTGCGTACGTGCTTGGCACCCGTCCAATAGCCGCATTCACCGACTCGTCCACATGCCTGCTGAGATCGTTCTTGCCAGATGCCACCTGCACGGTCGTGTACCTCGTATCAGTCACAAACTGCAGCCCGACGGCGTCGTTTACAATGCTGGATTCCTTTGTGTTGGCGTCGCTGCCAAACCACCTCACGTCGCCTAGCACGTCGTAAACCGACGCGGACTGCATGAACAGCAGCACCTCGCCGAATCCTATGTACAGCACTCCCACCCGGTCTGCGCCATACTCGTCTGCGTATCCCCGGACCGTGTCTGCCAGGAGGGACGTCTCGGCCGAAAACTCGCTGCCGTCAGGATTGTAGCTTATCCCCTCGCTGACAATGCCGCCGCGGGACGCAAACGACTCCCGTGCGGCCTCCTCGAGTCCCACGCCCCACGAGTCGGCGCGCCATACAGGCACCATTACCTCCATTCCGGCATCGCTGAATAACTTGCCTATTGCAGCACCCTGGTTGGAGTCGTCAGGCGCCATCCTGAATACGGTGTCGCCTGAGATGGCAAGGAGAGGAGACGTGGAGCAGCAGCTGAACAGCAGCATTCCGTTGGAATCTGCATACCCCTTCATGTTCTGGAGGCTGGAGCTGGTCTCCGGTCCCAGCACGATCTTTATGTTCCGGGCATGCAGCACCTGGAGCTTTTCGAGCGCGACTGTCGGGAGCGTCTGCGAATCCTCGACTACCAGGTTAATCGACCAGCCGGCGCCCTTGCCGGCAAGGTACTCGTTAAAATCAGATATGGCAAGCCTCGTGGCCTCCAGGTCCTCCTCCCCGTACTGCGCCAGATCGCCTGTAAGCGGCGTGATCGTCCCCAGATTGACCTCCCCGGACAGTCCGGGGCCAGGGGAGTCGTCCTGCGCATATGCACCTGCGCCCATGGTGCAGGCTGCAACCATCGCAAGGATGAGCGCGCCGGCAAGATTATATCCCAATGGTATTTCTGCAGGTATCTAGTTTAATTGCTTTTAAAATCCAGATTTGCCCCGAATCGCCACCGTCAGGTACGGCAGCTGCCCGGCACTTCTGTCCCGTCCATCCGGAGGATGGCGCGTGGCGTCCGGGACTTGTGCGCACCCGGGCACAGTTCAATGCCAGACGCGGTTCTTTATGGCGTCAGGTATCTCCACCCCAGAATTGGCCACGCATCCCGGCACGTGGCAGGGTACAGTACGCGCAAAAGGAACCGCCAGGTTTGCGCATCGAATGGTTAATTAGTACAAATTCCAGAATCATGTTGATCATGGGCAGAAAGGAGAGAAGGGCACGCGAAGAGAAGCGCGAAAACTATGCCACCAAGCACACTGCCGAGAAGAGAAAGAACATGATGATTGCAATCGGCATCCTGGGCATAATTGCTGCCATCGTAGTCTACGCCGTCTGGGTCTATGCCACCACGCCCGGCACGGCGCCCGGGGGGCCGCCAAACGCCGGTCCCATCGGAAGCGCTCACGCCCATGCTGCCATACTGGTAAAGATATTCAACGACGAGTTTGACTTTTCCACCCCCGCGTATCAGATAAAGTCCAACTGGATCCACTTCGAGGGCAGGGACGGCACGACAGTCCACAAGCACGCCACCGGGGTGACGATGGGATACCTGTTTGAGACCCTGTCGCTCGGGGTTGACGAAGACTGTTTTGTCTTCCAGGACAGAAGGGAGTTTTGCACCAACGACGAGTACGATCTCAAGTTCTTCATCAACGGCGAGGAACTCTCCGGCATCACGGACTATGAGATATTCGAAGACGACAGGATTTTGATCTCCTACGGCGCCACGCCAGAGCAGCTGGAATCCCACATGCTCCAGTTGGAAAACCAGATCCTAGTAAAGTAGGATGCGCCTGCATAAGGACTCAAAATAAATGTAAATATGCCATGTCCTGACGTATCCAACATGGAAATATCCAGCAGAAATGTAGTCGAGGGAACGGCCCGGGCGCCGCACAGGGCGATGTACAAGGCCATGGGACTGGGCGATGACGATCTTGCCAAAAAATTCATCGGCGTCTGCCACACGGGAAACGAGGCCACTCCGTGCAACATCCACCTGCCCGGACTTGCCGTCAAGGCAAAGCAGGGGGTAAGCGATGCAGGATGCACGCCCAGGGAGTTTTCGACGATAGCGGTAAGCGACGGCATCGCCATGGGGCACGAGGGGATGAAGTCCTCCCTGGTATCCAGGGAGGTCATTGCCGATTCCATCGAGCTGATGGTCAGGGCGCACCAGTATGACGCGCTCGTGGGCATCGCAGGGTGCGACAAGAGCCTTCCCGGCACCATGATGGCCATGGCCCGGCTGAACGTTCCGTCGGTGTTCGTCTACGGCGGCACCATCATGCCCGGCATGCTTGACGGGCGGGAGCTGACCATAGTGGACGTGTACGAGGCCGTGGGGGCGTATGATGCAGGCAACCTCTCCCTCGAGGGGCTCAAGAGCATAGAGGACACGGCGTGCCCGAACGCCGGATCCTGCGGGGGGATGTTCACTGCAAACACGATGGCATCCATATCAGAGGCCATAGGCCTAGCGCTGCCCGGAAGCGCCAGCCCGCCTGCAGAGGACCAGAGGAGGGAGAAGATGGTATACGACACCGGGGTGGCGTGCGCCAGGCTGCTGGAGATGGACATCAGGCCCAGGGAGATACTTACGTTTGAGGCGTTTGAAAACGCGATTACCATGCTAAACTCGGTCGGCGGATCGACTAACGGCATACTGCACCTTCTGGCGCTTGCAGGCGAAGTCGGGGTAGGCTTGACCTATGACGACTTTGAAAGGGTGAGGAGGCGAACCCCCCATTTGGCAGACATGAAGCCTGGCGGGAACTACGTGATGAACTCGCTGGACAAGATCGGAGGGATTCCGCTCGTCCTGAAAAGGCTGCTTGAAAAGGGGCTGCTCAACGGAGACTGCATGACGGTGACGGGCAGGACCATCAGGGAGAATATCATGCAGGCAGAAATAGCAGAGCCCGAACAGGGAATCGTCAGGCCAATCACAAACCCCATACATTCCCAAGGCACGGCAGTAATACTCAGGGGCAGCCTGGCCCCCGACGGCGCGGTGATCAAGACTGCAGGAGTCGAGATGTCAGAGTTTGCAGGACGCGCCCGCGTCTTTGACCGCGAGGAGGATGCCTTCGAGGCAGTCTCGGCAGGCCACATAGAAGAAGGAGACGTGGTGGTGATAAGGTACGAGGGCCCCAAGGGCGGTCCCGGAATGAGGGAGATGCTTGCCACCACTGCAGCCCTGGTCGGACAGGGGCTGGGCAGGAAGATTGCCATGGTGACTGACGGCAGATTCTCCGGAGGAACGCGCGGGTTCATGGTCGGCCACGTGGCGCCCGAGGCGTACGTGGGAGGGCCGATCGCGCTTGTCAGAAACGGCGACTCCATAACAATCAACACAGACACAAACTCCATACACCTCCACGTCCCCCCAGAGGAGATGCAGGAGAGGAGAAGCGCCTGGGTGCAGCCAAGACCGAACTACACCTCTGGGGCGCTGGCCAAGTACGCCACACTGGTGGGCTCTGCAGCACAAGGCGCCACGACCAGGCCAAGCCTGTAGCAGCACGGCGCCAAACCGCCAGATGCATGCGGCACCACTCAGGCCAACTTGTTGCGGTGCCTGAAAACAGAATCCTGCACTGCCATGACAACAGGATATGATGCCCGGATTATGACACGATGGCATCATGATATGATGGCACGTGCCGGCACTCACTGCATGCCCAGCATGTCCCTGTACGACATGGGCACCATGCCGCGCGCCCGGTACAGGATGGTGTTTACCGCCTTGTCAAGCACGTACGTGTTGGCCCAGTCATCCTCACTCCGGACGGATCGTCCGAACCCCTGGAGCAGCTTGATGAGCGTCTGCGACTGGTACCACAGGGGGAACTTTTTCATCTTTGCCTGCACCCTCTTCTCGACGTAGCTTGGATACGGAATCTTGGCGATGATCTGAAACCTTGATAGATCGTCTTTCAAGTCCACCCCCTCCCAGAGCGAGGAGGAAAGCAGCACGCCGGTAGGGTCGGCTGCGTGGGCGGCAAGTATCTCGTTTTGCGTCCTGCCGTCTCGGTTCTTGCTGTGACATATCCTGACCCGCCTGGCGTTTTGGCGCGACAGGTTCATGACGATCTTGTAGCACCGGGGAATGGACGAGGTCAGTATCAGCCCCCGCCGATCCGAATGCTCGTCTAGTATCTTGTCCATGGCCCGTATCACTGCAAGCTCGTCGTCCTCGCTGGAGCGATAGTTGAGCTGCCGGATGTTGAGCATCTCCACCCGCCGGTGTTCTACTGGAAACGGCGACTGCGGGACGTCGATAAAGTCAACCTCGTTTGGGTCCATTCCCATGTTTTCGCAAAATCCCGGCTTGTCGATGGTCGCAGACATGAACACCTGGTATTCGGTCTCAAAGAACTCTTTTGTAAATTTTGAAATGTCGATGGGCTTTACCGACAACGAGTCAAAGCTTCCGTCCTGGTGCCGGGCCGGCCGGCCGGCGATAAAGTTGTCTTTATCCGAGAGTATGTCTATTTTGGCCTGCGCTGCCCGGTCGTACTGCCGCTCAAGTCGGGTCACCAGCTCATAGTCGGGGTTGTCGCGGAATGACGGCCTGTCCTTGACGCTTTTGATCTTTTCGGCATAAGAGCCTGCAATGTCGTCAAGCATGCTAATCACGGAATCCAGGTCGTCTAGCGCGTACCTGTCCGGATTGATGCCACACTCGTCGGTCTGCCAGTGGGATACCTCGATGCCCACGAACTGCAGTATCTGGTCCTCTATCTTGTGCGCCTCGTCAAACACTGACACCTTGCGGTCCAGATAGTCGGCAAACGTCTTCTTGTTGTACTTCATTATCTGAAAGAACGCGTGATAGTTCCACAGCGAATGCGGCGAGGTCAGGGCGCGGTATTTTTGCAGGTAATAGTGGCACGCGTCGGGGTCGTGCACTCCTGCGGCAACGTCAGCAATGGCGGGCTTGAACTTGCACACCTCGACATACTCCTTTCCGTCGCGCATACGGCGCTCCAGGCACTGCCCCTTCTGGCACGTCAACCCGGACTGCATGGCCAGTTTAGGATCCTCGACTTTCTTGGCAGACATGATCTTGAGGCATGGAAAGTTCTGCTTTCCCTTTACTGGCATGATGGACGAAATGTCCTTGGCATACTGGTCCTGGAGGTGTTTTGTGGCAGTCACGATGAATGATCTTTCAAAGTACCCTGCCACGGCAACACCTACAAGGGACTTTCCTATCCCGGTGGGAGCGCACAGCAGTATCTTCTTGTACCCCGAATCGACGCTCTGGCCGATCCGGGATAGAATTTCCTTTTGAATCTCCCGGGGCTCGAATGGCGCCGGGAATTTTGCAATCAATGACAGATTTTTCGATGCTTGCCTGCGGTATTAAAAGTATGTTCCGGACTTTAGTCAGCCTAAAAAAATAAGAAATGTTTTCAAGGCATGCCAAATTCGTGCTAAATTGGAAAATTGCTCAAACAACGTGATCAGATACGAACTTTGTTCCCCAACTCGGGGTATTTCGTACTTTGACGATGAACATAATCATAAATAGCGTCACATCATACGAAAACTGCACCTGCGGCGGCATCTCAGCTGCGCTGATCAAAATTGGTAAACAAGTCTAAAAGGAAAGTGATTAATTCGAGAAGAGTGTAATATAATCATGCACCAATGCTACTATTGTGAACAGTTATTTGAATCCAAAGAGAAACTATACGACCACCTAGAAGTCCATTCAGACAGCGACAGAAACAAGGAACTTCAGAATAGAAAGAAGAAGCCAGGTACAAGAGGCAAGGCCAAGGCAAAATAGCGGCCCAAAGACACGTCCAGAAATCATTTTGGCGCCACATCTGCTTGCAGTCGGCGTGTTTCCTGCCAAGGCCATAACTTGTCGGGTACATGCGTTTTGGCCAAATGTACGGCATTTCATGCAATGTTCGCTGCATGCCGGATGTGAAGGGCCGCACGTCCCATGCTGGATGCGGCTGTCAGGACCTCAGGACTGCAAAGGCCGCGTCGTACCCGGACTGTCTTTTTGCATCTTGGCCAAAGTCTGTATCATGGTCGTACTTTTTCCGCCTTTGTGCCAGTATCTCCCCGACTCCTTCCATGACAGATGAGATTATCCGTCCCGAATCGGTCCTGGCGAACTGCTTTCGCTGCTCCTCGTTTTTCCCCCTTGTTGGAAACTCCTTTCCGTCAAACCTGCTCCGCACGGACTCGACGTGCTCGCGCGCCACCAGTTCTGCCAGATCAAAGTGCCCCTGTTCGTGCCGCAGCAGCAGGTCGCTGGACTGCGACGCCCTAACCCATGACAGCTGCCGGTGGAATTCCACGGAGATCTCCACGGCCCGTACGACAAACATTATGTCGTCTCCGGACTGCTCAGAATCCACCACCCACGTAGGCCGGTAGAAGATTGTGCTGTGGGAATCCTCGTATGCAGAAGGGTTGTACTCTGCCTTAAAGTCAGACCAAGAAAGGAACAGACTCCGGAACCAGACAACCGTGTCGTTTTCACTCATGGTTCGGATTCATTTTGGATGCTGGCACCATATATGGTTTTACAGCCGGGTTGAATCGGATCGGCTGGCATGCCGGGGGAACGGTTGCCTGGATTCATGCCAACTCCAGCAGGCCGCACCGTGGCCGGACGGCGCGGGATTTGAAACTGAATCCTGCCAGAACCCCGGCCTGCATCAGGCAGGGCATGCAAGTCCAAACTATTAATTCTGGACGGTCAGACACACTGCATGAACGGCAGGTTTTACTTCTGTATGGGCATCTCGATATCCGCGCTTATCGCCGGATTCATCATACTGTATTCATGACAGCCTCTCCCCCCCCCCTCCAAGACGCACTTCCGGCCCGTGGTTGCAAGCCCCCGCATGCATCCATGCATGGCTACAGTTGCGTGCCGAGCATGCAGGGTTCGCTGATTTGCCGGCCCGCCGCAATGGCAGCCCAAACCCCCGACGCACCGCTGCCCGGTCAAAAATCCGACACGGCGCGGATTCGCCAGACCCGGTTTGTGATGGCGGCAGGGGGCGCAGGATTCACGCGCGGTGCCGCCTTCGAGCGTGCGCCTGCCTGCGGCCATTACCCGGCACGCGACTGCAAGGCAAGACTGGCTCGGCACCTGCACGCAAGGCATGCCCGGCAGCTACTGGTACAGCACGATGTATCCGCTTTCGAGGGTGACGTCGGACAAGCTATACGATATGGTGTGGCTCGGCGACCAGTGCGGCAGTGGCTCTGGAACGCTGTTGATTGCCGATCCGGCGTTTATCACAAAGTCAATCTGGTCGCCGGGTTCGACGCCTTCCAGCACCACGGGCCGGGTAAACGTCGCGTCGGTAAATTCAGTCGACACTTCGTGGCTGCCCTGCCACGGTGCGCCGCTTTCAACCCTGCCAAAATCACCGTGGACGTTGGTCTGGATTACCCGGCAATGGCTGTCTGGATGCTCGTTCCCGAAACTGCCTGTCACGGCAGATGATGCAGCCGAGTCGGCATCCGAACCTGACACGGCCTGCACGAGTTCGCCGTTGTGGTAAACTGATACCGATATGCCGCCGCCACTGGCCGCCGCCCTGATGGCAGCCCCCACTGCGGCATGGTACTGTTCTACTTCTGCTGCCTTGCCATTGATGTACCGCCGCCAATCGCTGCACGTGTTAACCAGCGTCGGGCTCCGGTTACAGTGGTAATTCGCTGAACCGTGATCGTTGACGTAGCACAGAACGCGGGCGTTGGTCCACCTGTCGGGGCCGTCTGTAACGCCGGCGCCGTGGCCGTAATTGGTTCTCAAATAGTGGGTGGCCGAACCTGACGACGTTGCAGAAATCAACGCTATCGCGTCCCCATGCTGCGTTGCAAACATCGTGGCCGTGGCCGTAGCCTGCGCGTTTTGGAAGAAGGCGTAGCCGCGCACGCCCCCAAACACCCGTGCCTGCGAGTTTTGCTGCACGTCCTTGATGTATGACTGCACCCAGTCGCCGTTTATCCGCAGGTGAATCTCCCGCGCGCCTGGAAACACCGGGACGAAGATCTCGTCTCCTGCGCCATACGTCCCCACAAGGTACGGATACCTGGCATGCCGGCCGTCCTGGCCTGCCAGCCTGACGCCGTCAAGCGACGTTCCATCAACAGGAATCGTCATCTTTACGTACGCCCTCGACACGTACAGCAGCGGATCGTCAGGATCCCATGGAAATCCAACCACGGCGTTGTTGTACGGATCGAACAGTATGCCTTCCCCGTCTGCGTGCGCGCTGCCTGCATATGTCAGTGAATCGGGCCAATATTCAAGCACGACCGGTCCTGTCAGTACCGCGGTTATTTCGCCGTATGGGATGTCGATGGTTCCACGGCTGTCGGCCATGCCCATTTTCAAGATATCCCCGTCGTCTGTTATCGTGTATGGCGCATATGGCGGCAGGTTGTCGATGATCAACTGCGAACGGCTTGTCTGGTCTGTCGCGCGTACCATTACGGCCTCACCCTGCGCGTTCATCCCGGTGGCCACCAGGTATACGTCGCCCCGGTATTGGGTGTGCGGCCCGGTACCGGCTGTAACCGTGTCGGCAAGGGTGTAGGACGTGGATGGTGGATAATATGCCGGACTGAGCGTCCTCTCCGGGTACTCGGTAACGCCGATTGTCAATGTCCAGCTGCGCAGCGTTACGGAACCGAAAAGGCTGGTCCTTTTTCCATGCAGTTTCCAGTCGCCTGCTATACCCGTCGGTTCGAAAGTCGCCATGTACGTCCCCCCTCGGCAGACAAAATTGCACAATGCCTGCTGCTGCCCGTCGGGGGCTTCAAGCATAAAGTACGCATACCTGCCGCTGCCTGACGTTATTTCCATCTCAACGGTGACTTTTGTGGCCGTCGTGGTTGTCCTTCGTAGGTTGACTGTCTCCTCAAACAGTCCCGTACCCTCGAAATGCATGTCGTGCTCGCCGGTCCTGAGTGTCACGTTGCCGTGGATCTCCTGGAGAAAATCTCCCCTTACGGTTGTGCCCGCATCCGGTCCGAACCGGTACGTGCCGCCGTAAGAAGAGGTCTGGTTCTGTTCGATTCTGGTTATGTGGTGGTATCCCCCAACCTTCGGTCCGCAGTCGATCACAGGTGGTGTTTTTAGAGCGACTGGTATCCAATATGCAAAATCAGGTGGATTGGTGACGTGGAAGCGGAATTGGCCTCTTGCATGACCGGAATCAATACCGTCCATGACGTCAACGTACATGGGGCGCTGCCTTGATCCCAAGTTTGCCTGCCTTGTTTCAATGGGATCAATGCAGTCCTTGGCGTAAAAATCAGTGTGCAGTACCGCCGGATAGGACGGGTAGGCGAAGTTATGGCACCTGAACCCCCGGTAGGCGTAAGAATCAGACCGGCCGGGAACGCATTCCAAAAGATCGACTGTTATGTCTTGGTCCACCTGCCGGGAATCCCTGGAATATTGGGTGTCGACGAGCGTTTTGGTGTAATTGAGACGACTGTCAAGTGGCAATACCTTTGGCGCAAAATCCTCGCCGTCAAGGGTGAGTTGCGCAAGGTCGTTTGGGCTCGTGATTATTTTGACTGTGGCATTCTCCGTGGCATAGCCTGTGATGTTGACTATGTTGTTTGCGAGGTAATGATCCTGCAGCCGAACTACCGATGTCTGCGGTCCGCCTACACCGGGGCCGCCTGACAGTTCCAGCCACCCTCCCCTGTCTTCCCAGTTTGAATTCCATCCATAAAGCTCGTTGGTTCCCTGCAGCAGCCCCCCTGACAGGCGGTATTCCCCCGAAAGCGAAGGCAGGTTGATTGAAATGGAATGATCGTCGGGTTTTACCATTCCGGCAAAATCAACCCCGCCGACGCGCATGTACGGCCCGACAGAAGCAGCGTTGGAGTGCGTAGAGTTGCCCCATACTATCGTCTCGCCGGGCGGCTCGTGTATTACTATCTGCGGCAGGTAGCCAAACCCCACCCCTGAGCCGTTTTGCGCAGGCGGGGTTGCACCGTTGTGTATGGCCGTGCCGCCTCCCAGTATTGCCTCAGACGCGGTAAAGACGTTCCCTCTCGCCGTCACTATCTGAAACTGCTTGGCGGCGGCATCGTCTGCGTATCCGGCATGCAGCACGCAGGTTACGGCGGCTGCCACAGCAAGGAAGACCCATTTTGGCATCATGGCGCGGCAAACTCCCTCCAGCATTGGTCAAACGAAGCCGTGTCAAGCGTTTCCTTTGCCGCCGTGCCGATCTTTTTGCCTGCCGCGCAGACGCGCAAAACCGTGCCGTCGTCGTCAAGCACGCGGTATTCCAGTATGTCAATCTCAGGTCCCTTGTTGTGCAGTTCCAGGGCAGTCCTGTTTCCGGCAATAATGTCTACGTCTTCCCGGTTACGCTCGTTGCTGTGCTTGTCTATTTCCACGCCGGCGTCGATGATCCCGGCGTTTTCCTGCATGACTGCCAGCAGCATGGCCACGCCTGCCACTACCAGCACGATTATCGCGATTCCCGAAATCAGCACCAATCCACGACCTCCAAGGGGGCAGCATGCCTGCCGATACGCACCGGCGGGTTTGCGCATCCACTATTCATTGCAGCCACAGGCGTCCAAAATGGTATAAAGGGAAAAATTGCGCCTTTTTTGTAGCGGGCCTGAGCATGGAGGCGCGTCTGCGGCATTGCCGCCTGCCACGATGCTGCGGTGCCAGGGAGCGTGCGGGATATCCGTTTTTGCCTGCCGTCACAGCCACGCCTGGACGGGCCAAAGACGGCAAGAAGAACCGCCCTGGACTTGCCGATGCGTTCGGAAAAAAATTGGCTGGGGCGGGATCAACCCCGCGTATCTTTTGAACCGCATCGCGGGCAGCCGTTGGCAATCCAAAATGTAGTGTCCCATTCCATCTGGCTACGCTCTTTCTCCATCTGGTACGTCTTTGTATACCCACATGCGCTGCATGGGCGTACTGTTATTGGCCCTTCCATCAATTCCATGATTTGAAATGCTAAAAAGGGAAAGACCGGCCACGCCGCCGGCATTGAGACTACTCGTACACGGCCTTTTCGATCTTTTCGCTTATTACCTTCCTTACCTCGCTGCCGCGCAGCGGAACGCCTTCTGTCCCCAGTATGATATTTTTGCATCGGGGACATATGCGGATCTTCCGGTTTATGCGGGGGGTGAATTGCTTGCCACAGGAGTCACAGTACGCAAGAACGAGTTCGGTGATTACAGTTACTTTTCCCATATCATTAATATACATATGTAGTTTAAATAGTTATGATAAATCTTTAACATAATGTCACGTTTTCGAAACTCCGCCATTCCGCCCCAAACGACACCATCCAAGGACAAAGCAAAATGAGCCCGTCCGGAAAACGCAACGGAGAAAAATAGCACCGCCGAGCCGCATCGCTGCAGGCCTGGACGTTTGCAGATGCGCCAAGCGCTGGCCTGACAGCCACATGCAGGCGCAAAGTTGCCTGTCGGAGGCGGCAAGCATGCCTACTCGGCCATCACGTCTGCCAGGTATTCCTGCGGCCTGCCGGTGATGCCGTCTATCACCTCGTTGCGCCGGCTGCCGTCGCTTGCCTCGTAGCGCACGTCATAGTACGGATAGTACACCTGCTCGACAGACACGACTGTGCACTTGCCCCAGTACCGCTCTAACATCTCTTGTATGCTGCCTGCCTGAACCCGGACGTCTACCATCTTGTTCCCGGGATTGACGTCTGTCATGCTCCTGCCATGCGGCATCTCGATTCCCGTCACTGCCCCAGGCGATGCGGGAAACGGCTCCCCCAGGGTGTATCTTGCAGGCTCCTCCCCCACTTGGCGGACAGTCCCCCGTCGGGCAAGGTTCAGCAGCGCCGTATTTGCCTCCGCCGGCGACAGCCCGGCATCCACCATCTCGTCGCGACCAAACGCCCGGCATCCTGCCACCCGACGCAGTATCGCCAGCTCGTCTTTCCCCAGGGTACCGAGGTAGGAATGCCTGTACGACAGCACGCCCCTGGCGGCGTCGACTAGCACGCCTGTCCGGCCGTCAAGCGTGACGTGATTTACCACTGTGCGCGTGACGGGGCCGCGCCTCCTCCAGCCGGTCTTTTCGATTTTGGTCACGCGGGTCTGCACGCTGACGTCCAGATACGGGTACGATACCGGCTCGGCCAGAGCCACGTGCTCCTTCGGCCTTCCCCTGCCAAATATCCTGCCGCCCGACCGGCTTTTTGCAGACTTTGCTGCCCGCCGGCGGACGCGCCGGGTGGTCATCTTGCCAAGCACGAAGCGCCTTGCCGTACCCTTTATGCCCGTATCCCGGGCGTCGACCCCGCGCTTGGCCATGAACTTGTTTATCGCATCGCCATCCCACATGTCCAGGTTGCCATGCTGTCTTGCCTCGATTAGCGCGCCTGCTGCAAACCCGGTCGTCGTTGCCAGCACCGCCCTGTCCATGCCGAGATCCGCCCGTATGGACACCAGCTTCATCACGACGTCTTTTCCCACGTGGTGCTCGTACGCCTTGGCCTCCACTATCAGCCTGCTGGTGTGCAGCGGGCAGGCATACTCGGCGAGTACGTCAATCTGATGCGCGTTGCCGGACTTGCCGGTAAGCGTGACGTTGTGCGTCACGGCATACCCGTACGCCTTGAGAAGCCCGGCCACCTGCAGCTCAAACTCGGTGCCCTTTTCAACCGTGGACGAGTACTGCTTTTTTGGTGCCGCTTTTTCTGGTGCGGCACCGCCTGGCTTGCCAGGCCTTACGTGGCCGGGTCCTGCGTGGCCTGGCCCCACATAATCAGGTTCTGCATAATCCGGCTCCGTACAATCAGGTTCTGCGCCGCCGGCTGCCTCATCGGGCATGGCATGCGGCCCCCGCAGAGCGTATCTCGCCTGCCACGGCAGCGGCGTGTTTGGATTTTACCAGTACGGTCTTCACGCAGCCGTCCTCAAACCAGTTAAGGCGGACTGACTTTCTGTCAGCAAGCCCCACCAGGCAGACGCGGTCCGGCGGTATGGAAAAAAACACGTGGCCCGCGTCGTTTTTGCATTCTATGGAATCGCCCACGGTCAGCACCACCATGTGCCTTTCGTACTCGGCCCCGAACGACTTTGCCATGCAGGATTGGGAGTGCTTTCCTTAAAAGCGGCGCCATATCGAGCAGAACACCCACAGCATTACTCAATCTCCAACGCAATGCCTGTCATGGATTTATTCTTCGGGAAGTGGATTTAACCCAAAATGGATGAAGGATGGCCCTCACAACTGGGCGAAACGATTCCCATATAATGCCTCAGTAAAAAACCCATAAAAAAAATAGTAACTGGTGTCGGAGTTTTTAGGCACAAGGCACGCCGCAACACGAAATCAATCGACTAATAACATTTGTACGGAAGTGGATCAATGACTACGCATGGCGCATAGGAAACGATGAGCAGGATTCGATAGCGTGGAGGAAACGATGAGCAGGATTCCGATTCTGGCAACAATTGCGGCGTTTCTTCTGTTGATTCCATGGGTTGAGATGCTGCACTTCAACTTGGGCAGGATCCAAGTGAATGGCATCTACACGACTGCCGCCATAGCCATGACACTGGCTGTATTCTTTTCCATGGCATCGTGGTGGATTCTTTCGCGGGCATCCAAAGACGTCAGGCCTGTGGGAATTCTGCTGAGCATAATCACCGGCGCGTCATTGGTGATTCCATTCATCCAGGTTTTGGGGCCCATGGCCGCAGTCCTTGTCGGGATCGTGGCCGGATTTTCAGCATTCATGCTCCAAAAAAAGGCGGCAGAACCGGCAAGGAACCGCCCTGTTATAGTTGCCGCAACCACCCTTGCAGCCGCATACTTGGCCTTGACCATCATAGTCTTGGCAGCCCAGAGCTCACATGCCTGGGATGCAGGCTACGGCATTGGTGCATGGACTGGCACCGCAGAAGGCATTGAAGAGTCCGGGTTCGATAACATCTTCAATAGCAATATCGGGTTTGCGTACTTTTTGGCAGTCATTCCGGCATTGACGGTAACCGGGCTGATGCTCCGCGGGGGGAAAATGAAGACCAGATACAAGATCATAATAATTGTAGTCCTGTCGTTTGCAATCCTTGATCTGCCATTCTTCATGTCCATTACCGTCGTCGAGGACGCCCTTGGGATCTCCCCCTTCTTGCATTTTTGGAGCATACCAATTCACACCGAAGTCTCGGGCATGAAGCCGGCTTACGAGGCAGGAGAGCCAATCGAGTTCGCCGTAACCCATTATAATTTTGGGTACTACCAAGAGTATCTGCAGTATGAAATATTCCGAGAAAATGACAGAGTCTCAGTAATCCGGGGCACAATGACAGACGGCCCCGTTTCATATGGGCCGTTCACTATTTTGATGATATGGCCAGGAAACTGGGAGATTAGCAGCTATACCGAAGATTACTTTGTAGATCAACACGGAAACAGGATTGACACAAAACCACAAGATGATACCTTGCGCGAGGTTTCAGAGACAAAGCCCATCACAGTGGGCGAGCCGGGAAAATACACGCTGCACGTTTGCAGATTTGGATGCCCCGGCGAAATATCAATTCCGTTCGAGGTGGTAGAAGACGAGATTTGAGATTGGCATAATATTCATCATGGGCTGCTGATCTCGGCCGCCCTGCTTCTAACCTACCAAGGCCCCGGCCAGACCCCAGGACCGCTATCACTTGAGAAGCATTCCCGTGAGATAAACCAGATCAATGAAAAGTCAAAAAGTTACCAACTGGTTGGCGACACGCAAAAGTTCCCGAGTAATTAATCAAAAAGTTTGTAGATCAAATTTCATGGATGCATGGACGACATAAAACGGGAAGAACTCAAAAAGGCGTGCAAAAAGATTCACAAGGTTCGGGCCAGAATGGTTGCCGTCTGCATGGTGCGCGCGTTCAACATGCCCGTGGAGGATACTGCCGGCATCCAAGTGCGCTGCACCGACGTGTCTGCTGCAATATATTGCCATGACGGAATGATGCAAAAAATGCATTGCACATGCATAGCATGTGCCATGCGCCTCTGCGCGATCTTGGTATTGGATGCGCCGCATCATGCCTCGGGCACGGAAAAATCCCGCCGGATGGGCAGAATCAGAACCAATAAATCGCGCGTACGCGGATGTCAGATAGGCTTGTAAAACTATGACTTGGACAACGCCATTGCGCTGCATTTCTTTAAATACAGAAGTTGGCCGTATTTAAATTGTAACTTAAATATTTCTGACACTGCTTGGGCAGAGTTACGAAACAAACTCCTTTTATTATAATATTTACGATAATCAAATATCATGAGAAAAATCATACTCTACATCGCTTCAAGTCTAGACGGATGCATCGCAAGAAAGAATGGAGATATAGATTGGCTCCCAGAAAGTGACACATCAGGATACGATAAATTTTATGAAACCATAGACACAATAGTCATGGGCAAAACAACCTACAACCAGGTGTTGATGTTTGGAGAATATCCTTACAAAGACAAGAAATCTTACGTGTTTACTAGAAGCAATAATGACAGCGCAAAAGATGGAAACGTAGAGTTTGTATCTTCTGTTGATAAATTTGTTAAAGACATTTTTCCTAATTTGAGAGAAAACATTTGGTTAGTTGGAGGAGGACAAACCATCTCATCTTTTGTTAATCATGGAATCATAGATGAAATAATATTATCAATTATCCCTAAAGTTCTTGGGAATGGAATTTCTCTGTTTCATAATATACAAAAAGAAACAAATCTTGAATTAATAAAAACCACGCCATACGATAAACTAGTTGAATTACATTACAAAGTTTTAAAATAACAAATTAGCTTATTGCATAATTCGCCTTAGCACACTGCCGTGAATATCCCCACCACGTCCGATGCCGAAAAAGCTAAGGATCAGTGGATCAGACGGACTGTCAATGACTGACAGCGAGAAATGCGTCAAGCGCGACCAGGCATTGATCATCCAAGATGATCCACACAGGCGCGAGGATGCCGCAAGCAGGAACAGTGCAGACGCGCCACCACGTGAGGCGGCAATTTTTTAAATATGGCCACATTGGACGAATCTCATGCGAGCCATATGGAACGACGTCGTGATTGCAGAAGGAATCGACATAGTCGACCTCGATGGGACAAAGTACTTTCTGCCGGAGGCAATCAAGGGGGAGTACTTTGCAAAGAGCCAGACTACAAGCGTGTGCGGCTGGAAGGGAACGGCAAACTACTACTCAGTCACAGTAAACGGAAAGACCAACAGGGACTGTGCGTGGTATTATGCAGAACCAAACGACGCGGCCAAAAAGATCAAGGGAAGAATTGCATTCTGGAACGGAGTCCGGGTAGAGGACTGATTCGCCACAGGGCGAGTGTCTTGACGGATCGGTTCTGCCAAACCGCCGGTGCCTGCCAGAAGCTAACGGATTAGTACGGAGTCAGGGGTCGGCCAGTCACATGTTGCGGGTAGGCGGGGGCTAACATGCCATCAACACCCTCGTTTGCGTCCACGTCGTATAGTCGGTTCGACCCATAGGGCAAGGGATGATTTGACATGGAAGACCCACAGCAAGCATTTTGTCGCATGCCTGTCAAAACACGGCACCCAACATGCCAATTATCGCGCTTTTCTGCACCGTGGCCGCAGCCATCTTGCTTGTGCCCGCGGCGGCACGCGCGGCGCCAGCATAGCCTGACATGCTGCAGCCCTTGAAGCATATGCAGCAATTTTGTCATCGATGCCAGAATTTAGAGAAGGGACTGACTAGACACAGGCGTCGATGAACATGTTACCTCCCGCCCAAGCCACATTTTGGGCAGGAAGCAATTTGCTTTGGATACTTGTTCTTGCAAATAGGGCATGTCAAGACTTCTTTGTCGTCGTCTTTGTCTATGTATCGCTTTCTGATGTACGGAATGAGCAGTCCCATTACGATGGCTATCGCCACTGCGACCAGTACATACTGCAATACCACCCCACATTTACGGGATTTGTAAATATTAATTTTTGCACATATGCCAGATAACCCAGAAGTAATCACGGTGCGACAGGATCCGGTGGCGGTTCTGGCGGTATGATGCTTGACAAGAGTAGCGTGATTTCCAGCATGAATTTGAAGTGGGCTTGGGTGATTGCGGCGTCTGCCTGATCACTGCAATCGGCAAGCATCGCGTTTGCCAGCACCCATGCATTGAACATCACCACCGCGTACAGAAAACAGAAATTCCTTGCCGCGATGTTTCGGCTGCGTGTCCTGGGCCTCATCGCCTCCAACATCTTGTAGCCCGTCTCGATTCCCCATCTCTGGCCGTACATGGCAGCATCGATGTCCTGCGCGTTGGTGGCAAATCCGATGTATCTGTTTTTGGGTTCGTTTTTGGAATTCTTTTTGTGCCTTGTTCGCTCCGTGATGATCATCGTGTACGTGACAGACACACGATCCGCATTTGTTATGCAGGATTTGGATATTCGGCCGCGCCTGCCTGCGGCAAACTCGTCAAGAGCATCGACTACCGTGCCGGTGTTCCTGCACGGCGTGATGTACCTGACCTTCATGTCCCCCAATGTCTTCATTACGTCCGTGGCAAAGAATTCGCGGTCCAGCAGAACCAATCTGATGTCTGCGCCTGCCTGCCGAGCCAGATCGACTAGCCTGCGCACGAAATCAGGCATGGATTCAAGCGCGGGCATGTGTATGGCGGCAAGCATGAGGCGGGCGCCCCGGTCCACGCACTGCGCCGTGACGTACCTGATGAAATAATCAGTCCCCTGCTTGGACCTGGAGTGTATCATCTCGGATCCATGATCCTTGCAGTAGCAGGGTATCAAGTGCGCGTCAATGGCAATAGTCATGCCGTCTGCAGGAATTCTTCCCATCTTGCGCAGCCTGTCAATCTGTGACGATATGGCATTCTCGATGCATGCTGCTACCTTGCCGTCATCCATCTTGGAAAGGATGTCCCGGTACCACTCGTCTGTGGGGATGCGGCGTGCAGCCCCCATGGGACCGCAGTCCGACGCTGCCGCCCTTCGCATGGCAGACGCGGATCCCGATATGTAGGAATTGGACGCTGCCGCCCGCACCACCATGTCGTGAAAGTCATCAGATCCGTAAATTGCATTGGGACTCGCAGAGATCTTGATGCATGATGTAATCTTGTCAGTCTCGTCTACGATACTTTGATATGCCCTAGAATTGTCCATCATGTCGCGTCTCAGGCGACTTTTTTGGTAGTGCATAAAGGCCGTCTGGGACGTGCCCTATTGATCTGTTTACATTGAAAGTGTGCCAGAATGTCTCACATCTGGGTTATCTGATATGCAGCGTGTTGCATGATTCCTCCCAACACATTACGCCGGCATCGATTACGACTGCCTTTTCCATGCCTTGCGCGTGCAGAAGTATGTAGCCCGTGGCGCCGAAATCATCATATCGATTGGGCCAGGTTTTGCTACAGGGGCATAATCCGTCATCCATGCGTTCAAAACATGCGCGGCACAAAAGTGCCTTTACAGACCAAAGGCGCCGTGCCCGGGTGCCAAATTATCGTCATGTCGGCCGGTGCCTATTCTTGCCAGCATCGTACGCTTTCTTCAATTCTTTGGCCCTGTCAGCGTGTTTGCGGGCCTCGTCGGGCTTTCCAAGCTTCTCCAATATGCGAGCCTTGTAATCATGTGCCGCGTAATTGCCAGGTTTCCCATCTATCACTTTGTCAACACACTCCAGCGCCTCACCGTATCTTTCAAGTGCGAACAAGACAGAACACTTGTTAGAGTATACTCGCAGGTCGTATGGCCTCAATCCTATCACTTTGTCAACACACTCCAGCGCCCCGTCATGTCTGCCAAGTTTGAACAATGATATCCCTTTGTAGTAATATCCATCAAAACTATATGGCTCTATTTCTATCACTTCATCAAAGCATTTTAACGCATCATCATGTCTTTTGAGTTTTGTCAACATGAGTCCTTTGTGAAAATACATGTCTGCGTCGTATGGCTCTCGGTCTATCGCCCTCTCAATCCACTTAAACGCTTCATCATGTCTTCCAAGTTCAAACAATGTGGCCCCCTTGTCAAAAAATATGCCAGTGTCATCGGGATCCATTTCTATTATTCTGTCAACACACTCCAACGCCTCACCATACCTTTTGAGTTCAGTCAAGGCAATCCACCTGCAGTAATACGCCCAGCCATAATTTGTGTTCATTTCTATTGCTCTGTCAAAACACTCCAACGCCTCATCATATCTTTCAAGTTCCAACAATATGGTTCCCATGTCAGTCTGTATGTCGGCATCGCCTGGGTGTTGTTCTGCCTCTTTTGTATAATGCTTCAACGCTACCTCAAAACATTCATCCGCCCTACTAGCGTCCCCTAGTGTCCGCAACGCCCGACCTTTCAGCATGTAAAAATAACGGTCTGCGTCTTTGTATCTGCCCAATACATGTTGCATCAGTTCCTCTGTCATCTTGTGATATTCCGTGATTTCGAAACGTGGCTTTGACGACGGATTGATTGTGTGCACGAACTCGTGTCGCAGTTTGAACAGCTCATCATACCTTTCTTTGTCCAAACAGTTTTTCCCTGAAAATATATTCTGAATTCCATAGTTTTGCATCGTGCTATCAATCGCTCTCGTATTTTGGAATGAGTGGGAAAATGACACTATGAGTCCGACTGTCACCATCCTGATCCTCTTGGAAACGATATCAATGATTTCATTAATCATCATAGGATTGAGGGTGATTTCTTTCGGGTTCTTGCTTGGGTCGTCTTCAAGCTGGAACTGGACTATGCAGCGAAAGAACTGCTCCATTATGGTTATGAGTTTGGGTATAACGTGGTCTGTTTGGCTTCCATTATTACCGTCAGACATGGTTGCCTCAAGTCGGTAAAGCGCGATAAACACGTCGTCAATGTCTTGTTTTGGCAACGTCCTACCTTTGACAGCGAGGTTCACGGCGTGAATGAAGGATATAATGCTTAATATTTCTTGGCGTGCATATTCCATTCCATCGGCCCCACCAGGGCAAGCGGTGCTTCATCTGCGGCCAGAAAAGGGCAAACCGTGAAAACAGCTTGTTTAATGAATGTTTTTAGTTAAATCTTTGATTACACACACCAATTATAAACAATTTTCAACAAATTACCAGATGTTTACTCTCAATCGCATGTTACATTGTGAGGTGAATGGCCGGTTCAAATCACGCAGGCGACTCGCTGCGGGCGCAGTGCTGCTGGGTGCGATACTGGCATTCGGGCTGCATGCGGGATTGCACGACGGGGCATTGCAGACAGGGGCGAACAGCTTGCCACACCACCTGGATCATTCCTGGACGGGCCATGTCTGGGTTGATGTGGCGGCAGATTCGACGCTGCTGCCGCACGCGTACGCGCAGACGCCAGACGCAGGTGCCTTCGTCACCACATGGAACGTTACCGGAGCGGATCGCGTATCGAATGTCGGTTACACTCTCGCCCAGTTCCACATAGGCGTGACGCCCGGCGGCCAGGTGTCAATAGACTGGGGGGATGGCGATACATACACATACAACGCGACGGGAAGCGTGGACTACTTTTTCAGGAACTACCAGCCTGACAGCCTCAAAAATGCCACCGCCTCCATCACCGGCGACTTGGAGCGCTTTTACTTCCACTATTCCAATCCGTTCACGACCCATGATACCCCGGGGCTGCTCCTGTCAATAGACCAGTGGGGCGACACCCAATGGTCTGACATGACAGACATGTTCAGGGGCGCGGCAAACATGCAGCACGAGGCAAGCGACGCGCCTGATCTCTCCGCCCAGCCCGCAGTCATCGACATGTTCAGCCTCACCCACACCTTTGACGACGACCTGTCCGGCTGGGACGTCTCCGAGATGACCAGCCTGCGCTACATGTTCAACAAGGCATACGCATTCAACGGCAACATATCCGGCTGGGACGTCTCCAAGGTGACTGACATGACATACATGTTTGCAGACGCCTCATGACATACATGTTTGCAGACGCCTCCAACTTTAACGGGGACCTGTCCGGCTGGAACATCTCCAAGGTGACGCGCATGACCCAGATGTTCCAGCAATCCACGTCCTTCAACGGTGACATATCCGGCTGGGACGTCTCCTCCGTGGAAGACATGCACGGCATGTTCGCCGGGGCGTCCTCGTTTGCCCGCAACCTTGCCGGCTGGAACGTCTCCTCGGTGAACGACACATACGAAATGTCCTCCATGTTCAGCGGCGCCACGTCGTTCAACCGGAACCTGGGGCCATGGTTCATCACCCTGGAAGACACGCTAGTCGAGAACAGGGAGGTGCTGGTCACGGACATATCCCCCCAGGTGGGATTCGACACTGACATCGACGGCTACGACATCACCGGTGCCGACGCAGGCGACTTTACGATCAGCGGGGGGCAGCTCCTGCTCAATTCGGCATCCGACTACTCGTCAAAATCAAAATCCAACTACGACATAACGATAACTGCCAACACCACCAACGTGCGCAGCCTTGGCCTCAACGTGGAGCCGTCGGTCTCTGCCAGCATCAGGGTCACGTCGGCTGCCGGGGCGGAACCCACGTTTGATTCTGCCGCATACGACACAGGAACGGGCATCCTCAACGTGACCTTCAGCGAGCCCATCTCCGACACGGTGAACCTTGCAAAGCTGCACGTCCGCGAGTCCGGCCGGTCCTCCGGCGGCGTCACCATGGCCGGCGCCGCGTCCCAGTCAGTCTCGGGCAGCTCCCTTGCGGTGAATCTTTCTGCGTCCCAGCAGAGTGCAGTCGGCGGCATGATCGCACCACAGATTGACATCGATGCCGGCGCCGTCTCGGACGCGGCCGGCAACGGGATCGCAACAGTCGCCGACAGGTCCATCACGATCAACGATACGGTCGGGCCATCCTTTGACTCTGCAGCGTACGTCTCATCCACCGGGATCCTAGCCCTGACATTCGACGAGCCCATCTCCGACGCGGCTGACCCCTCAAAGATCCACGTCCGCGACTCCGGCCAGTCCTCCGGCGGCGCCACCCTGACCGGCGCCTCCCAGACCACGTCTGGCAGCACCGTCAAGTTATTCCTTGATTCCACCCACAAAAGCGGCATCGCCGCCCTTGGCACCACGCAGCTTGACATCGATGACGGCGCCGTCTCGGACGCTGCCGGCAACAAAATCCCGCGTACCGTGGATCTGCCGATCACCGTCAACGACACGACCCCGCCAACCTTCGGCTCGTCAACATACGACGTGGATGCCGGGATCCTCAGAATCACGTTCAGCGAGCCGATCTACGGCCTTGCGACTGACCTCTCAAAGATCCACGTCCGCGACTCCGGCCAGTCCTCCGGCGGCGCCACCCTGACCGGCGCCACCGCCCAGCCAGTCTCCGTCGACACCCTTACAGTGAGGCTTTCTGCCTCCCAGCAGAGTACAGTCAACGCCATGAGCGCCCCGCAGCTTGACATTGATGCCGGCGCAATATCTGATACATCCACAAACCAGATTGCTGCCACCGCAGATCGCCCAATCGATTCTGACACGGACGGCACAGACAGCACGCCGCCAAGGCTTGCCTCCATGGAACGATACAGGCCGTCAAACGCGACGACTGACAGCCAGACACTAATCTACAAGGTGACATTCAGCGAGAACGTCACCGGGGTGGATGCCGGCGACTTTGCGCTCTCCCATGACAACACCGGGGCAGGCGGTGCCTCCGGGCAGTTCGCGCAAACCAGCGAGCCTGCAACCCCCATAACCGACCACAGCACCATACAGGATGCCATCACAGTGGAGCAGTCAGGCACCGCCACGTCAGTATCTGTCGCCGTGGACGTCACCCATTCCTACATAAGCGACCTCAAGATTGACCTCGTCGCCCCCGACGGCACGACTCGGACGCTGCACGACCACGCCGGCGGTTTTACAGACGACATAGACCAGACGTACGCACCAGACTTTGGCGGCACCGGGATCGCAGGCGACTGGGCGCTGCGCATACATGACAACGCGGGGGGAGACACCGGCACCCTGAACGGCTGGACGCTCACGATAAATTCCGACTCTGGCAGCTCCGTGACCGGCCTGACAGGCTCCGGCGACACGTACCACGTGACAGCCTCTGCAACCCAGAACGGCACCTACAGCTTGGATCTGGTCTTGCCCGACCACGGCATTGCAGACACGGCAAGCAACCCGCTGACTGACACGGCTCCGACCGGGGCGGATCAGACGTATACGGTCAGCATCGCACCTGCGGACACGACATTCCCGACGATCTCGTCAATAGAACGGCACGACCCGGCAGCAGAAAACACGGACAGCCAGACGCTTATCTACCGGGTGACATTCAGCGAGAACGTCACCGGGGCGGATGCGGCAGACTTTGCCCTGTCTTCTGACAGCACCGGGCAGTTCAACCAGACGCGCTCGCCTGCACTTGCCATAACATCAAACAACACGGTGTCAGACACGGTGTCCACCATCACCGTGCCGGATTCGGGCACCGCCACGTCGGTGTCTGTCGCGGTGGACGTCACCCATACGTACATAGGCGATCTCAAGGTGGACCTCATCGCCCCGGACGGCACCACCGAGACGCTGCATGACCGTTCGGGTGATACCACCGACGACATAGACCAGACGTACGCGCCGGACTTTGGAAGCGTCTCAATCGCGGGCACCTGGACCCTGCGGATAAACGACAACTATGCCGCCGAGGATGACGGCACCCTGAACGGCTGGACGCTTACGATAAATTCCGACTCCGGCAGCCCCGCCACCTCAATTTCAGGCTCCGGCGACACGTACCACGTGACAGCCTCTGCAACCCAGAACGGCACCTACAGCTTGGATCTGGTCTTGCCCGACCACGGCATTGCAGACACGGCAAGCAACCCGCTGACTGACACGGCTCCGACCGGGGCGGATCAGACGTATACGGTCAGCATCGCACCTGCGGACACGACATTCCCGACGATCTCGTCAATAGAACGGCACGACCCGGCAGCAGAAAACACGGACAGCCAGACGCTTATCTACCGGGTGACATTCACGAGAACGTCACCGGGGCGGATGCGGCAGACTTTGCCCTGTCTTCTGACAGCACCGGGCAGTTCAACCAGACGCGCTCGCCTGCACTTGCCATAGCATTAAACAACACGGTGTCAGACACCATCACGGTGTCAGACACCATCACCGTGCCGGATTCGGGCACTGCCACGTCGGTGTCTGCCGCGGTGGATGTCACTCATACATACATAGGTGATCTCAAGATTGACCTCGTCGCGCCGGACGGCACGACTCGGACGCTGCACGACCGTTCAGGCGGTACCGACTACGACATAGACCAGACGTACGCGCCGGACTTTGGAAGCGTCTCAATCGCGGGCACCTGGACCCTGCGGATAAACGACAGCTATGCCTCCGCTGATGACGGTATCCTGAACAGCTGGACGCTTACTATCAACCACGGCAGCAGCAGTGGCACGGCCAGCCCCGCCACCTCAATTTCAGGCTCCGGCTACACGTACCATGTGACAGCCTCTGCAACCCAGAACGGCACCTACAGCTTGGATCTGGTCTTGCCCGACCACGGCATTGCAGACACGGCAAGCAACCCGCTGACTGACACGGCCCCGACCGGAGCCGACGAAACATACACCGTCAGCACCACCGTCACCGATACCACCGCCCCTACGATCTCGTCGATAGAGCGGTTCAGCCCGTCAAACGCGACGACTGACAGCCAGACACTAATCTACAAGGTGACATTCAGCGAGAACGTCACCGGCGTGGATGCGACAGACTTTGCCCTGTCCCCGGGCAGTACCGGAGGCACCAGTGGCGGCACATCTACATCCGGCCAGTTCACGCAGACAAGATCGCCTGACCTTACCATACCCGATCACACAACCGTGTCAGACACCATCACAGTATCCAACTCCGGAAATGCCACCTCGGTTTCCATAGTAGTGGGCGTCACCCATACGTACATTGGCGACCTAAAAATCGACCTCGTCGCACCTGACGGCACGACCAAGACGCTACACGACCGTTCGGGTAGCAGCATCGACGACATAGACCAGATGTACACGCCGGACTTTGACGGCGTCTCAATCGAGGGCAATTGGATCTTGCGCATAAGTGACAAAGCTACCTTTGATTCTGGTACCCTGAACAGCTGGACGCTCACAATCAATTATGGCTCCTCCACAACTACGACCATCCCCGCCACCTCGATTTCAGGCTCCGGCAGCCAGTACTATGCGAAAGTCTCTGCCGCGCAGGACGGCACCTACAACCTGGATCTGGTCTCGTCAGGACACGGCATCGAGGATGAATCAAGCAACCCGCTAACTGACACCGCCCCGACCGGGGCCGACCACACTTACACGGTAAGCACCGCCACCACATAACGACACGTAAAACTCATGAGCAGATAATCTGGATAATTAAAAAGTTTGTAGATTAGATCTTGTTTCTGCAGTATATGGAAATTATGCCCGCCAGTCATTTGCGTCTATCTACATCCCATTGTGTGGGTTCATTGACCGGATCGCGTCCATGGTCTTTCTGGCCTCAACTACCCCTAAAGACGTCAAAAAAAGCTTTGGCGTCTGCCTTTAGGAGATGCCTGTTTTTTGTCTGGCAGTAGCTTGTGGTATACGTGCATTTGGGACAGCCGCCCCATTCACTATCCTGTTGGACCGACGGCCCTTTTTGGGTTTTGTCCTCGGAACAATCACACTCATGCAGCAAGGAATGACATGTTTGCAGGATCTGCCCAAAGTTCTCAAAGATCATCTGGCTGCAGCCGTTATAGCCATCAGAGGTGTTGTCATACAGGTAAATCACCCCGTCATCGTAGTACGAGCCGATGTCGTTTGACTCTGATTTCGTAATGATCTTACCTGCGTTGACCAAAACGTGGGTGACGGTGTGAACTGCCGAATCGACAGATGCAGCGCCTTTTGCATCGGCATCAGGCTTTTGCGTCAAAAGGCTGGACGGCAGCGTTATGCCCAACGCAGAGTGCATCGTGTGCCATCTAAAGTCCCTCCAGGATGGGATGCGCCCACCGCTAAAAGTCTCAAATTTTTCTAAAGGGTCGTTGTAATTCCCCTTCAGGTAGCCCGTAATGGTCCTGTCAAGGTCGATTGATCCGAACCGCAGCGATATTGTTCTGGCATGCTTGCCAGGCGAAATTACTTTTCTGTAAACTGCGTCGTCCTCGGACACCTTGGAGATGACAGTCCTTACAGCAGGCATTGTTATCTTTTGGAATTCTGCAGATTTTTTCAGGTATGCAACAGCACCACTCTTGGTCTTTGTAATAGAGTCCACCTCATAGTTTTGCTTGTTAAAGCGGTAGATGGCATTCTGGTGCAGCTGGTAGTACCCCACGGGCGCATCACGCGTTCCGATCTTTTTGGGTCCGAAATGGATGGCAACCTCCTCCGAGCTTCCTCGCAGATTCACGCTGTTTGCAAAGTCAAAAAACTGCGACTTGTCAGATTCCATTGCAGCGTGCTGTTCGATACCCCATGAAACCGTGTGTTTGTCTGCAATTATGGGGTTGTCCCTGTTGATTTGAACTATGTGCTCTTGGCCCAGGTACTGCGGCATGTGCCTTGCAAAGTAATGGCATGCAGCATCCTCGGGATCAAACACGCAGATGGCGTATGACTTTTGTCCCATCCTGCCTGCCCTGCCAATTCGCTGCACAAACGAGTCGTACTCGTTTTTGAATGCAGATATCACCGCATCGACATGGCCTATGTCTATTCCAAGCTCCAGCGTAGGGGTGCATGACAGTGCGTCCAGATCCCCGAGCTTCATCTGCGTCTCATGCAGCTTTCTGTCGGATTGTTCAAGACCGCCCCTGTGAATCTGGATTCTGATTCCCCTGTTTGCATTCTCTACGTTTGATGCCAAAAGCTCTGCGTCGTTGTGCGTGTTGCTAAAAACCAGCTGCCTTGTGTTGTTTTTAAAGCACAGCGACGCAAGCATCTCCATCGTTATGCGCTGCCCGAACTTTCTGGGCATTATGAAGAACAAGTGCTTGTTCTGCCGTCTGCCGGATTTGCTTGCAGCGTACGAAAACGAATCTTTTGGCAGGTCAAACATCTCTGAAAAGAACTCCTGGGAGTTGTCCAGGGTTGCAGAAGAGCCAACAAACTGAACGTCTTTCATGTACCTTCGCATCCTCTTGATGACATGGTACACGTTGGAGCCGTGGAAGCTGGTGTATGAGTGGGCCTCATCAACCACCAAAATTTTCGCATCTCTGAACAGCTGGCGCCATTTTTTGTCCTGAAGTATGAGGTGGTAGTTGATGAAATCAAAGTTTGTGGCAAGAATTATGGGCTTTGTGCCGGATTCTGACAGGATTTTGTCCTTGTATGCTGTGCTCTGGCCGCCGTGAATAGAGTATGCTGCAATCTTGTCCTGCAGATTGCATTTTACGATAAGGTCGGAGATCTTTGATACCTGATCATCAATCAAGGCGTTAAGCGGGTAGACTAGCAGTGCTGCCACGCCGGGCAGGAGGTTTTTCAGGATTTTTTGCAGTATGGGAACGGCAAATGCCTCGGTCTTGCCTGAACCTGTAGGGGCTGAGATCACGAGGTGGCTCCCCTGTAGAATCATGCGGATGGATTCCGCCTGAAACGGGAGCAGTCCTGAAAACCCATATTTTTTTAGCCCATCCAAAATGTCCTTAGACAAGACGTCACCCATGTCATCAATCGGCACCTTGTCAGGTTCAGGTGAGACCAAGTTCTCGTAATGAATTAGGGCCAATGACTCCTCCTTGTGCCCCTGGATTATTTGGTGGATTATGGGATCGTCTAATTCGGATCTTGGTATTTTACGGATGTCGTATAACAGGCTGTCAGGCAGCGCAAGTTCGACGTCTGATGTGCGTGTTTGTGATGTGCGTGTTTTGGAGCCTGCAAGGTTTTTGACAGTTTTAGTCTCTGGCATGTAAGGAATGCCGCCGGATACGCCAATACTGTCACAGGTGTGCGGCATATCAGTCCCCGCATCCATTGGTATGAACTTTCCACTGTCGGATTTGAACGCCTCATCCCAGTAAATGTCTGCACCGCATCCTTTGGAACAGCGCCTTGTTTTTCTGGAATGGTTAAACCCGCGAATGATGTTTTTTGTGGCAGCCTTCTCAGGGTTGCACCTGGGACAGATGCCCGGACCCCCGACGTCGGTCATGTTCTGTACCAGTCTGGAATCACAGTCAGCGCAAAACTTCATAGCAGTGAACCTGCTTCAAATTCATCATAATGTATGTTTTGTTTTCATAGGATTGTTGCAAATTTCGTCCTAAACTCGTGCTTTAAAATAAAATAGGGTCAGGCAGTCGCGTGGTCTGCATGTCTGGCACCTGTCTTTTGGATTATCGCGCGGGCAGGGTTCGTTGCACTCCATGGCAGTACAGGAATCCCGGAACGGCAGGTACCGGGTGCATCTGGCATGGCCGGGCACGGCATGCAAGGCAACCTGCCGCACGGCATGCCGAAACCAGCATCCGCCAGAATGCGTCAGTATCGGCGAACTTTTCGTTCCCTCCCATCAGTAGGCAAGAACGTGCCACGCCCTCCCATGGCCCGTATCGCCGGCGTTCTTAGTCTATCTTGGCCTTCTCAATTTTCCTGCTCATCACCCTCGATACCGTTTCGCCCCGCCTTGGAACGTCCTCTGCACCCACCACGGCAGTCCTGCATGCCGGGCAAGTGTGTATTTTTCGTTTTATCCTAGGCGTAAACTCGTTCCCACAGTGGTCGCAGTACGCAAGTATCGATTCGGTGACGATTACGACTTTTCCCATGTTATGTGTGTGCGGATCCTACTTAAATATCCCAATTAATGCAAACCCTGTCTTGCAATCATCCCCGGCTGCCGGCAGTTCCAAAATCGAGCCCTACCGGGCATGCCGGATAAATTTGAACATCCATCAAGCACCTTCAATGAAAAACCACATTGATCAGAGACGTGTTGGCAGCCAGGCAGGGGTCTGTGCGTAATTCACTATCATCATATCTTATGTGCGCCCCGGTGGCGTTCATCTGCCGGCAAGTCGGATTATCAGGCAGTTCCAGCGCGTGCCGCGCCGTGGGATGGTACCGGCATATTTAGCCGAGCGGCGCACTCGAATCGGTTGGGGCCCGAACGTTCCAGGCTATCGCCTTTCCTTGGCAGACCGCCGGTTGCCGCCCCGGACGAACCGGCAGTGCAGCCGGTGCCTTCGGGTCTCCCCTGCCCCGAACATGCATTCCATCAGGGATCTCTCCTTGTACCCCTCGCCGTCAAACAAGCCTGCGGCCTTTTTTCTGTGCGGTTTTCCGCGGCCGACTGCCTCCTTTTCACCTCAAATGCGATGTAACCATATTTTTTCTTTATCTCGCTTATGTCCAGTTCTGTAAACCTGTATTCGGGGCTGTTCCCCAGGTGCTCATACAGGTTAATGCCGACAATCAGGCTGTTCCTTGGACAGTGGGAGTTGATCTTAAAGCACTGGTTTACCGTGGGTCCGAAGATATCCGTGATGCTGGAGACGGAACTCTGCGCGGCCTTTACAGAACCGTACGTCAGGCTGATCTTGTAGCTTAGCTCGGGTAGTCCGGCCGAACCCAGCTTGCCGTTTAGATCCTTGCGGGAATCGATCATGGACAGGCAGCACTCCATGCCGTTTTTGATTGCCCCTGCATCGTGGGTCCCGTTCTCTGAAAACCTGAACAACAGCGCGTCACCGATGCTCTTTATGACCTGGCCGTCATATTTCTGAACAATTCTTGCCATATAGTTTAGAAAAATCTCATACACCCTGCTAAAATCCTCCTCGGACAGCTGTGCGGATATCTTGGTGGAGTCTGCCATATCGATTACCCCGACGCAGTCGTTCTGAGGACATTGAAAGAACTTCAGCAGGATATTTTCCTGTTTCCTGATCACGGCGTCCTTCTCCCTGATCTCCATCAACGACCCCCGCAGTCTCTGCGCCATAAAGTCAAACGCGCCTGACAGTTGGCCTATCTCGTCCCTTGAGTTGATGTTGGTTCTGGTATCAAAGTCTCCGCTTGCTATCCTGTGCGCCGCATTCTTCAGTACGATCAGGGGCTTTGACATGGACTGGGATATGACAAAGGCCACAACTGCCATCCCCATGGCAATTGCAATCCCCAACAGGAAGATTTTTTCTTGCAGGGCGACTATCGGCTCCGTGACTTCTGCCTCGTCAATCTCTGCAAGCAGGACCAGCCCAAGATCCGGCGCACAGTACGACGAACCGTAAATGAGAACCCCCCTGTAGTCGCGGTATGGCCCAAGATGCTCCTTGTTCTCATTGAAGCACTTCTGGACCCCCAGCGTATCCACCTGTACGTTGAATATGGCATTCTCGATAAATCGGGACTCTGCGAGCATCTCGTACTTGTCGTTGACAATGTAGACCTCGCCGGTATCCCCCAAGCCGCTTGGGTTTTTCAGAATTCCGTCTATGAGCACGGTTCCTACCTTGGAAATGATCACGCCCACGGGCTTTTCTTCGTTCCCGCCGTCTTGAGAAAAGACCGGAGACACGACAACCATCCTCTTTCCGGGGCTGCCCGCGTAGCCGGTTTTGACAGGTTCGAACCCAACTGTAGACTCCCCGCCAAGCCCCCTTTGGAACAGCGGATTCTCCGAATAGTCCTCGCCGTCAGCGGTTCCTGCCGCGGAGAAGAATACCGTCCCGTCAGAGCCTACGGCCTTCACATCCTCTATCTCTTTGGAAAACTCTGAATGCTCTTCAAACTTTTGAACCTGGTCAAGAAAGTTCGCCTCGACTACCTTGTGCATGGCATTCCGTTCCTCGGCCGAGGCTTGATTCATGTGCGATACCAGTGCCCGGATTACCGGCTCGCCTGCAAGCACATCATTGTGCATGATGTGGGATTCCACGAGTATCCTTACAGTCTCCCCCCGCACTGCCGACTCCCCGATCAGCTGGTCTGCAACCCTCTCTTTTAGGATCTGGTCTGCATATGTAAAACTGAGCCCCCCCGTTATTACCATGGTGACGCATGAGACGATCATCACCAGGAAGATCAGTTTTTTATTAAGGCTCATTGAAAATGAAAATCCGGATCTCATGGGCGTCTTGTCCATATCAAAGATAGGCGTGCCTGCTGGCATTTGACAGCCATGCGTCATGTACGCCCAGACATGCATTCAACGTTACGGGGACTCCTGAAACAGAAATGCAACCATGTTGAATGAAAGCGTCATCCCAAACGTAGCTGCCGCAGTCAGAAGGTTCGTCTTCTGGCGAACATGCAGTTGCTAAAACGTGCCTAGTTACAGGCGATGGTATCGGGCTTGTCGGATTGTTCATGTTATTGTTAATAGTCGTAACATCTGATTATATTATATTTAGTACTTGCTTGCGGTATGCCTTTATGCGGCAAAGCTGCGGGGATTCGTGACATTGATTCTGTTACAACCGTTACCTGCATGCCGGATCTTCGCTTCATGGCAGCAAGGATGATTTACTTTGCATGTGCGTTACTCCTGTACAACATGCGGGTGTGCGCAGACGTCAAGTTGGCACAATCCAAGTGGAACGGCGAACCCGTCATTGCCCAGATCACGTTTTGGAGACCTTGATGAGAACCATGTTCAAGTTCAGACCAGAACCTGAACCGCATCCATAATTGGAGGTGCATATTTGCGTGGACTGAAACCACCCGAAGAGTTAACAGAATACTAATTTGTCGTCTGGATTTAGATGCCCGCACGAACTTTTGATCTTCGGCGTGACCGGTTGCGCCTAACGAATCTGAATACTAATATGCGAATCCTCCGCGTTGCCAGTATGGTGTTCCTCAAAGCATGAAGACGGTTTATCTTGCGAACTCGTACGGGTTTTCAGGGCAACAGCGTAGCGGCCCCCTGCAGGATCTGGTGCGGGTGCTCAAGGGTATGGGAGCAGAGGTATGGGAGCCGTTTGCCCGCAACAATCAGGTGGACATGCTGCAACCCGGTGCGGCATACCAAATAGGCCAGAAAGACATGCGTGATGTAAGGGATTCTGACGGGATTTTTGCAGTTGTCAACGGCGTGCCGCCAGACGAGGGGGTCATGGTGGAGCTCGGGATGGCGATTGCCTGGGGACGGGAGGTGTTTCTGTTCAGGGACGATTTTAGGAGGTGCACCGACAGCGGCGAGTATCCCCTGAACCTCATGCTGTTCGCAGGGCTTCCCAAGAATGGGTGGCGTGATAGGTACTATACCAGCGTGGACGATCTCCGCAATCCCGACAAGGCCCTGTCCAAATGGCTTGCAGGTTGATGTGGCAAGATTGCCACTTGGATGACAATGCAGATCAGGCAAGGCGCCGGTGGCAGGCGCCGGCACCACCATCACAGTGATACTCGATGCCGCTCCCCGTCACGCGTGGCGGCACGTAAAATATCGTGAATCCTCCGAGCCGCCACCGCATCTTCCCTGTTTGCAGGCTGGCAGGGAAATGCCAGAATGCATGCAGGAGATGGCAGGTGCAGGCGCGCCATCACCGGTAAAACACCAGCTGCTCTGCGAGCAGCACGAATGCTGCGGCGGCAGACATAGTATACGGCAAAGCACGCGGCCGCCGCCTTTGAGACCCCCATGGCAAGCACCCTCCTGTATGTCCTCCACACGTCTACTGACGCTGCGCCGCGTATCGACAGCTTGGCGCAGACATCAGAGACCGTGCCCATGTCGCTGCCGTGTATGTGCAGCTTCTTGGTTCTGCCGGGGAGGGCCGCTGCCCGGCCGCCGTTTTCCAGCCTGAGAAACAGGCTCAGCCTTCCCGTCCCCGGCCCTTCCGGGTGGCGCTCTACTCCCAGCACCACGCCGCATCCGCGGCAGACCGATTCGCACTCGACTGCCACGGGACGGGTGTTGCCGCACAGGCACGCGGCCGCGTCTTGGCTTGGCATGCAAGCCAGAGCAGATCTGAGTTAATAAACTGGTTTTGGAGAAACAGCCCCCGCTGTGCGACAGGCCAGACAGGCATTCCCATGCCTGCCCAAAGGCAGCGCGGCATGCCGGGTGCCTGCATGACTTAGCTAAAATACCAGAGTGATCTAGAAATGACATGCCCGAAAGAAGGACATTCAGGGGATCCAGACGAAGGGAGCCGTCTCTCACCATCGAGCAAAAAGTCGAGCAGTTCGTGCTGAGAAACTCCAGGAACGGATTCTTCACCCGCATCTCGACAATCCACGACAAGTTTGACATCTCGCAGGAAAGGACGTGGGAGATTGTTGGCATGCTGCTGACAGGCGACACGCTCGAATCGATGCACGACCCGGCCACGGGAGAGATGAAGCTGTGCGAGATAGACAAGATGTATTCAATAATGAGCATGAGGCGGGGGGGACAAAGGCACTCCAAGAAGGGGTCAAGAAAGCCGCCACCCAAACATGACTCGGGTAGCACGTGACAGGGCGCAGGCGCCCAAGACGGCGCGGCAATCCATGCGGCTGACTCGCGCCCGATTCGCGGTGCAGGCAGGGCGCTTAGTCCGCATTCATTAAACATGTGGCTGTTAAATTCAAATTATTCTTACAAAAGTTAAAAAAACACCTCATGCAGTTTATTAACCATGCACGACAATATGGGGTATGGGGAAAACTGTAAGATTAACTAACGGCACGCATGAAAAATGCATATCATGCAAGCAGTCATATGTATACTGTGACTGCGCATGTTCTTATTGCGGCCGGGGGTATTGCGAGTGCAGTACACTGCCACGGCCAACCCTACCATGATTTTTTGGCGAACAGTTAAAATTTTGAGTCAGTGACCAGAAAAAATTTACCCATGCTGTGTAATATCAACTGGGCCATCACATATCATGTATACAATGGAGGCCTACGACTTCAAGGCGCGAAAAAAGGTGCCGATAAAAGACCCGCAGCCGTATCTCATGAACAACGGCATGTGGGCAATCAGGGGGACTAGCACCGAGACTGGAACAAAGGTGTTCAGGATTGTCGGAAGGACAAAGCCGTCGCTGCCGCAGTCAAGGTTCGATGGATTCAAGCGAATATTCACCGGCAGACGGTGAGTGCGCAAAATCCTGCTAGCCATTATTTTTAACCACCAGGCAATCAGTTGCCGCCACCCCGCACGCGCCACCCCGCACGCGCCACCCCGCACGCGCCACCCCGCACGCGCCACCCCGCACGCGCCACCCCGCAACCGCAAAATCCCGCATCGCAGGTCTCCGCATGCGAAACCGTTAATTTGACAGCCGTGCAACAAGACTCATGTCATTTGCGATAGAGTGGCGGAACGATTTTTACGGAATCTCGTGGGCGTATGAAAAGAGCAGGCTGGTGATCTCCACCGTATTCGAGGACAAGAAGAATGCCATAGAAGTCGCAAGAGAGGTGGACGGGTGGAGCGACAAGTTCACGCGGCTGACGATAATAGAGAAGGATAACGGGGAGTTTGCCATGTGCTGCTACCAGGATCCCCCGGTGTCAAGGGGCAAAAAGTACACGGGACTGTTCAGGACCGGGATGATACAGAGCGGGGGGTACGAGCAGGCAAAGCCCATGATTGAGGAAAAGGCCCCGCTGCTGCAGGTGGCGTACGCCGCAGACGCCAGGGACATGAGCACGTACGAGCAGATATCCAGGCTGGTGCCGATAAGGAAATGCAGGATAATATCCGAAAAGGACCTGAAACGGCAGGAGTACTATTATGAAAATGACGCGTGCACGCAGCCAGAATAGGGCAGGCCCGACGGCAGGTCGTTCCCGGATTGGCACGTGCGGGTTTTAGTCAGGCAGGGGGAATCATGCGACAGGCTAAGGAAAACTAGTTAGTCGCACAACCCTGCCTAGCCAAATCATCCCAACTGCCAAACTGGCCTGTGCCAACAGCGCAGAATGAATCGCGTTTACAAATTTAGTCTAAAAGATCAGTATTATTTTCTCAAAATATGTAAAGATCAGCACATCCCAAACATTCACAGAAGGACGATGACAGCCAAGGAAAAGCAGAAATCCCGACTGCACATGACCTGCGCCCAAAATGACGCAAGGTACGTGGATCGGGGAACCGTGCTGGTCCTGCATCCTGACAAGAATGCTGCTGCAGAACTTGCCAAGATGAACAGGAGGAAAAACGGCCACCCGTTCGCGTACTCGGAAACACTGATCATATCCATCGCAATAATACGGGCCGTCTGCGGCCTCTCCTACCGCATGTGCGAGGGGCTTGCGCAGGAGGCGCTTGGCAGGGAGAACGCGCCTGACTTTACCACGCTGCAAAAAAGGATAAGCAAGGTGGACACGACGCTTGTAAACGGGCATTCCGGAATTGCCAGGAGCAAGACCTCGACTGTGCGCGTGATTCCCGACGGCACCGGCATGACCCCGGGAAACAGGGGCGAATGGATCCGCAAGACGCACAAATTGAGGCGCGGATTCATCCGGCTGAGCGTCATGATAGACCAGGATACGCGGGAGATTCTCGCATTCAGGATCAGCGACGAGAAGACCGGCGACATGCCGCAACTGAAGGGCCTGATAGACGACACGCTTGAGAATCTGGGAATCGATCCCGAGAATCTCAAGGCAAAAAAGCACGATTCATCCCTGCGGTCCCTGCCACCGCTGGACGGGCAGGCACCTGCATCCGATTCAGGCAGGAAGCCGGCTGCCGCCCCGCCGGACGTCGAGATGAGGGCAGACGGAGGCTATGACTCCAGGGAGGCCTTTTCATATTGTGACTCGGTTGGCATAACCCCGTACATCCGAATACGCACAAACGCAGGATGCAGGGCAAGGGGCGTGGACAGGGCGCGTCCACGGCGCGTCCTTGAGCAGTTGGGAGGGGGCATTACCAATCCAAGGGAGTTTGCCGCGCTAGACGAGAAGCAACGCGAGGAGAACAGGAAGGAATGGAAAAAGACCGTAGGGTACGGGGAGAGATGGAACGTCGAGATCGTTTTTTCTGCATTCAAGAGGATTTTTAGCAATTCGGTAAGCGCCGTCAAGATGAAAAACATCATCCATGAGATAAAATTGAAGATTGCAGTGTATAACAGGCTGCTGTACATGGCGCGGGAGGCGATCCTAAAGGCGTAGTGATCCAAGTCGGTTGGCAAGAAGCCTGCGCCGAATGAGTAATTGATGGAGGTTGTGCGACTAACTAAGGAAAACGTAACCCTTTAATTCGTCAGACTGGAAGCCATGGCAATGAATTATGACAACCTTTTGAAGCGAATCATGGGTTCGGACGTGAATATTAGGCACAGCATCATTACCGACACCGAGGGAGTCATACAGGCGACAGGGCACCGGGACGGGGTTGTAAACTACCTGTCCCAGGAGGAGACAGAGGCGTCGCTCAAGAGGGCGGCATACGCGTGGAAGCAGAGAAAGCAGCTTGCCCCAAAGATTGGAAAAGGGGTGTACGCGGTGGCCGTGTTTGAGAAGATAACAAGGATTACGCTTCCACTCGACGATGACCACTTGATCTTTGTCAGCATGGGATCCGGGCAGACGAGGAGCGACTTGAAGGCAGGCGGCCAGAAGCAGATCATCGACAGCGTGCTGAACATACTGAGCCGCGATCCCACGAAAGGGCCATAAGGGCGGCGCGCTTGCGCAGGCCGCGGTATTTTTAATTTGACGAATCCCCGCGTATCGGGGCTTGCAGCGTGCGCGCAAAACCCCTGCCGGGCGCAGCATATTACCCCATGATGACCGTAATCCCCATATACTTCTAATTTTAACGTACATTATGGTAGAGTGCCATAAGTGCGGCGAGCAGGCAATGTATTCGTGCTCGATGTGCAAGGGAATGGTCTGCCAAGGGTGCTATGAGACGTGTGCCATATGCGGCTGCACGGTGTGCGCGGTATGCTGGTATTCAAAACACCGCCACGAGGAAGCCGAGATCGCAACGGTATGAGACGCGTGGAGGGTGCCGCATCAGGCGGGAGATGCCCTGCCGAGGGGCCGGATGGAAATTCATTTTAAGCCGATTGCGCGGGGGTACGTCATGGCAGACGTGGCGTACAATGATTTTGCCAAGCTCGACATCCGGGTCGCAAGGATTGTCTCTGCCCAGCCCATAGAGGGAAAGTCAAGGATCCTCAAGGGGCGCATCGACCTGGGCGGGGGGAATGAGCGCGACGTGATTATCGGAGGCGCCCAGTACTTTGAGCCAGGCGAGATTGTGGGGATGAAGGCGGTGGCAGTCGTGAATCTCGAGCCAAAGAAGATGGCAGGAGTCGAGTCAAACGCGATGCTGCTGGCAGCAGACGTGGACGACAGGCCGTTCTGGCTGACCGTGTCAGGCGACGTGCCTCCGGGCAGCCGCGTAAGGTAGCGGGTCGCGTGAATGCGGCAGAATCACATTAAATGAAAAAGTTGGAGCCGAGTTTATTCGTAAATCATCAGGTCCTTCTCCTCTAGCATGGAGTGAAGGTTGTTTACGGACCTGTAAACGTCGGGTTCCTTTTTTGCCCCCGTGCAGACGAGTTTTCCCGAAGAGAATAGCAAAATCACCGTCTTTGGGTCCAGCATCCTGTGGATGAGTCCGGGAAACTGCTCCGGCTCGTACATGCTGCGCGGCAGGGTGCGTGCGGCCTGTTCCAGGTGAATCCTTCCGCCCAGATTGATCGACGCTACAATGTTTTGAATCTCTACTACCGCGTCTTTCTTTACCTTGATGCCGCCCTTGCGAAGCTTTTGAACTACCGTCTTGACTGCCTTCCTTGCCATATCCTCTGACTTGGAGCCTGTGCACACCATCTTTCCAGAGGTGAAGATCAGCGTCGCAGTCTTGGGCACTTTTAGTCTGAATACCAGTCCGGGAAACTGGTCAGGGTGGTATTCCACGTCGGGAAACGTTCTCGTGATCTCGTTGAGATCCATCTTTTGATCCACTGACGCAGACGCTACTACGTTTTCTACGCTAACAATTGGTTTTGTTTGTGGCATAATCTCCTTCTTTTTATTTGAACTATATATAATAGGGTTTTTGTCAGTCCGGCGCGCGCCCAAGACGCACAAGCCGGCCGTTCGGTCAGGCATGGCATCTTCTGGCGCGGCCGTTTATGGCATGGCAGCCTGCCGTGACGAATGGTTTAATTTAGAATCGGACATGGCAAGTCTAGTGAATTTTACGGACATCGGCATTGATGAAATCTTCTCGACAGGCGACGACACCAGCCCGCTGTTGATGCTGATCTGGATACTGCCCATAATCCTGTTTGTCTTTTACGGCCAGAGAATCCAGCTGTACGTGACTTCCGGGGAGATAAAAAAGGCCATCGGGAAACTTGACGGCTATCGGAAGGAGGCCAGGGAGGAGCTGATAGGGTACGTGAGGCAGAACATGAATCCCAAGGACGACCCGACGGGAAGGATTGACAGGTTCCTGGAATATTTTACCATCATGCCAGTCGACATGGATCCTGCGGGGATAGTCGACAAGGTCAGGCACACAGTCAGGTCCAGGGAGGACCGCATCAGGGAGCAGGTCAGGATGATTGCGCCGGACGCAAGCGACCTGGAACTGAGCAAGGCCCAGACGCTCATCGAGATCGCGACCTCGCTGCAGATGATATACAGGATAGTCAACCACATGTTCCTGACTGCAAAAAAGCAGAACAACTATCCCCTGATCCTGCCGCTGCAGATGATCCTCCCGTTCATAATGGAGCACGCAAGCGCGATGAGGGAGGCGGTGCCGGCATTCAAGGCCGGGCAGCCCATAGGCGACGGGATAGGGCCGATGGTGGTGGGAAGGATGATGCTCGAATGCGAAAAGAAGGAGGCGGCGTTCCAGACAGTCATGGCAAGGACAGAGTACGAGGGCAGGAAGCTAATCCTGTTAAAGTCCAAGGGTCCGGACTCGACAGTCGGACGGCCGGCAGAGGCGCTGGAAGGCATAGCCTCCAAGGAGGAAATTGACATGATAATAATGGTCGATGCCGCGCTGAAGATGGAAGGCGAGGAGTCGGCGTCGGTGGCGCACGGGTTTGGCGCTGCCATAGGCGGGATAGGAGTTGAGAGGTTCCAGATAGAGGCCGTGGCGACTGGCAGCGACATCCCGGTGATGTCGATAGTGGTAAAGCAGTCAGTCACCGAGGCCATAACTCTCATGACCGGGGAGATAGCAGGCAGCGCAGACGGCGTGCGCTCCCAGGTGTATGAGATGGTGCTTGAAAACACAAAGCCCGGCCAGACGGTGCTGGTCATAGGCGTGGGCAACACGGCAGGGGTGATCCAGTGATACACAAGGAGAGAAAGATCACCGGGGAGTACACTGTGGAAGGGTGTCCCTCGTGCGGCGCGGCAGAGACGAGAAAGTACGCGCCAGGGGACGTGCTGTTTGGGACGGCCAAAAAGTGCCCCTCGTGCGGCGGCACCATGCGCATAGAGAAGATCTACGGCGAGACCATAACGTACTAGGGCACGACGGCAGTGGTGATGGTGACGCCGGTCTCGGTGGGGATGAAGGTGTGTTCGGCCTGGGCGACGCGCTGCTCGTGCACCTCCACCAGTATGGGGTACGCCTTGACTGTCTTCTTTTTGACTAGAAACTCCAGCAGCCTCCCTGCCTCGGCCGTGCCAAACTCCCCGGTCAGCCACCTGAGCGCAAACGGCAGCATGTTAAAGTTCTCCCAGATGTAGTCAAGCATCCTGTCGGCCTCGGCGTCCTTGGTCCGCTTGCGGGAGGTGAGGGCAAAGATGTTCTTGGTCTTGCCGTTGCGCACGAACCCGCCGCCGTTTTTGGTAGTCACGAACGGCTCGCACGCGTACGCGGCACCGGCAGAAAGCGAGAACCCGCCGATCGACCATATGTTGGGGATGGTCTTGCCGGCGTGTATGGTGTATTGGTCTAGGGAATGGCCGCTGAGGTTGATTATGGGCTTGGCGCCCATCTGCTTTATGGTGGACTCTATCGTGCGTCCGATGTCCCGGGCCTTGACGTCTGCCCTTATCACGGACATGGCGTTCTTGAGGGCCTGCTCGGAGGCGGCAACGAGGCTGTCGTAGCGGGCGTCGTAGCATACTGTCACTGCCGTGTCGGCGATGTAGCCGTTTATCTGCGCGCCAAGGTCTATCTTTACCAGATCGGTGTCCTTGATGGTCAGCGGGTCGTCGGGTTCCGCGGTGTAGTGGGCTGCGACCTCGTTGATGCTGGTGTTGACTGGAAACGCGCACGCCGCCCCGCGGGACCTTATCTGGCCCTCGACTTCCTCGCATATCTCGTAGACTGTCTTGCCGACCCAGTCCTTCTTTCGGACCATCTCCCGAACCTGGGAGGCGATGCGGCCGGCCTTGAGATAGTCCTCGTGCATACCAGTGCCTTGCCTGGATGCCATTAAAATGATTATCTGTGAGGCTTAAATTGGGTGCTTCGTGGAATTTGTTGGGATCGTGGTCTAGCTTGGTATGATTCTGCGTTTGGGTCGCAGAGGTCGCGCGTTCAAATCTCGCCGATCCCACATGTTATAACCGGGCCGGTGCGTGGTGTGGGTGCCGGGCGATGAAGAAGAGTTAGAGTGACGATGGGATGAGATGAACCAATTGGCGCTGAGCTCCGGCACGTTTTTATGAATTCCAGGTGCCATGAGTCCTGTTGGGTTTAGATAGACGGGACATACTCCTGATTGTCGGGCTGGTGCTGTTCATGATTGGTTTGACGCCGTTCATGGCGCCGATTTATGCGGCCCTGATAGTGATTGCCATGTACTTTGGAATCAAGTCCTACGTGGGGTATAGGAGGAGGACCATCGGGCGCGACGTGGGCGAGGGCGTGTGCATGGAGTGCGGCTCCAAGGTGTCCGGCGGCAAGTGCCCCTCCTGCGATGCCGAGTGATTTACGGGGGTGCCGGTTTGGGTTTGCCTCGGACTGGACTGGATGCAGTCCCCATACATCTTCTTGAACGCGATAAAGACTAACTCCAAGATACGCGTACGGAGTACATACACTTTGTTGATGGCTAGCATATACGGAATCATCCGAGTTTGATGCCCAGCTCACGTAGCATCTCAAACGTGTCCAGACTCCGTACCCCGAATTTCCTACAGGCGTTTGGAATGGGAACCTTGCGCCTGATTCCTGACTTAAATTGCTCGTGGGTGACCACTACATATTCCCTTGCCATGGCACATGCTATAATCCATGCGTCCGCTTTATCTTTGCTGGTAAAGTCCTTCTTTGCTTTGTCTCTAAAATCGCTTGCCTCGATCCATTTCATGGCTCTGCCGTATTCATTCAGTACGTCTTTTGTATATGTCACCTCAAACCACTGTGCAAAGTTGTCGTTCGCCCATTCTTTGAGCACATCCTCCTTGCCATCTAGTTCTGCCTTGACTTTGTCTATGCTGAGTATGCGTCCCTCTCTTGCTTTGTTAACAAGTTCTTCCCAAAATGATGGGACCAGATCAAAGGCATAGTAGTGCTTGGCGGCCTCTATGAACACATTGGCATCCAAAAGGTAAACATCCTGTGCGTTACTCATGCATGTCTCTTCCATTCCTTACATGCTCTATCATTCCATCAAACGACCCCCGTTTCAGTCCGGTGAGACTGTAGGCCTCGCGGTAGAGCAATTTGCCTTCATTTACAGCGTCAATAACATTTCTCATGAACATCTTCCCTATCCGGACATGTGCGGTGTTGTAAAATTCACCACTGGGTTCTCCATCCTTGGATTTAGCTCTTCTCTTGGCTTCTGTCTCTTCGGCTTTCATTTGTTGTCTTTTGTAAAACTCACGAAACTCATCTAGGCTGATCATGTGGGCATCCAGCGCCCTTCGTGCCACTACTATCTCACTTACCTTGAAATGGTGTGCTCCCGCTTTGAAGGGATTGGACTTTTTGCTGAATCTGTCCCACTCCTGATTTATGATTTCCATGGGAACCAGAAATTCGGCTGCTATCTGGTTACATGCCTTCTCAATCGGGTTACCTGCAGGCCCTAAATAGCGTAGATCGAAGGCCGCACTGCTTCCAATCCACACATGTGCCAACTCATGGGCCAAAGTAAACATCTGGGCCGCCTCGAAATCCTTGCTGTTGACAAAGATGAACGGCGCATACTCATCTACCAGAACGAATCCGCGAAACTCGTTTGGATTCAGAGGACGGTTGTTGTTGGTTCCTACAACTCCACTGGTTGTTAGAAATATTCCCGCCTCTTCGATCCTCTTCTTCATTTCAGATAACGCGTTGTTCCAATTTGAATGCACAGATGCCCATTCCTGGCCAATGCCCAACTCATCCCTTATCTTGTAAGCCACCTTCTTGTGTGAATCTGTGGGTTTGGTAGAACCCACAAATTCTAACGGCTCTGCCCCGTCTGCGATCAGATGTTCTCGTGTCCAGTCTTGCCGCTGTTCTATGATCTGAATAGTATCGATCAAGTTGACACTAGGTTTGCTCACCGGACTGTCTGCGTACGTTCGAAAGTGTGGGATTGGAATTTTCTCATCTGGTGGGCTCGAAAAGAACAGGTAGCCAAGCGGTACGTATGTGGCTACAGAAAAAATTTCGAGTTGCTTGATAGTAGGCTCCTCATCACCACTCATCCATTCCTTTATTCTCTTCATCGGCTGTGTTTTGGCCAAAGTGTCAACTGACTTGCCCGAACGCTGTACCGCCCAACGCAAGACGGCCTCATTTACTGATACTCTGGGAGATACTGTCCTGCTCAACTATCATGCACCCATGGCAGTGCCACAGGCAAGCGACACGCAACATATTTCAGGGATATTACATGTCCGTACTTTGCGCCGCGCATCAGTTGAATTCTGCCTCCACCACATAGTATCTTCATTCTCTTCGTCTTTAATCTTCTGTCGGGCAAGGCGTTGTCCAAACTTTGGGTTCAAAATCGATGAAAAGATTCAAGATCAAAGATCGCCCACCGCTTAATGAGCAAAAACGTGATACACGCACGAAGCACGGCAAAAGTCAGAAAGGCGCAGAAGCAATTAGGGCAAAGAACCCACAATGGATGGAGGCAGATATCCATGACTGACAGCCAGAACAGGAAGCGACATGATTTCTGGATACTACAACAATACCATGGAGATGTATAACTTTAACCACAAGCTCAATTTTTCCTAATTCTATTCTAAAATGATATGTATGGTACAAAAAACCGATGATGGTCAAAAGTCTGTACGTCATACCCTTTCTGATCCTGCTCGGGACGGCAGCGTATGCGCAGACTGACTCCTCACAGTCCCACCTGAGGGTGTGGACTGATATGTCGCAGTACGTGCTTGGCGACACGATCATAGTATCGGCCCAGACGGTAACTGTAATCCCCGACGAGCCGTTCTTGTACAGCATCACGGATCCCAACGGGGACGTGACGTCCAGCGAAAGGCTAGTCTTTGCTGACGGCAATTTTGTTACCAGGGTGTATCTTACCGGAAACCCGGTGCACGGGACATATTCCATTGCAGTAGAGTACGGGGACCAGCGCGCGACTGCCGCCTTTGAGGTGACAGGGCCCGAGGTGCCCGACATCGTCCCCGTGGTGGCGGACTTGAGCATCGAGGCCGGGACAGACGTGTACGTGACAGGAGACACGCTGCTGTTTAGCGGCACGATAGAGGACATCGGGGAATACCGCACCAGCACGCCGGTAAGGATTACCATATCGCACACCGGCACGGCGCCGGACGGAAGCGGGGTGCAGAACAGCGCCAAGTCAGACTATTCAATCATGTCATTTCCCGACGGGTCAGGCCAGTATTCTGCCAGCATAAAGTCGATTGCCAACCTGTTTGATGCTGGAAGTTACGTGGTTACGGCCAAATACTTTGACGGCACGGCCACGGACACGTTTTCTATAGTCGAGCTGCTGGATTTGGAGAATGTGGCAATATCGATTGACAGGGACGTGTACGGGTTCGGAGACACCGTATACCTCGACGGCGCGGTTCCGCTCAGCTCCGAGACCGGGCTTGACATTGCACTGACGCACCCTGACGGGACAGTCGAGGGCGCACGTGTCGGCGTGGAGGACGGGCAGTTCTCGTGGTCGTGGACGGTTCCGGACGCCCAGCGCGGCAGCACAGAGGCCATAGACGTGCTGGGATTTTACACCATAAGCATCTCTTCGGAAGAGACTGGCAGGGACATAGTCTTCAAGGTCTCCGAGGATCCTGCAAACGACTCGCTTACGGCGATTCCCATACTCGTCAGGACCGACAAGCCGCTGTACCTGGTGGAGGAGACGTTTACAGTGATTGGAAACGTCATTGTCGGCGACCAGGACGGGATGCAGGCGCCAGACAGGGTAACCATACAGGTAAATGACGGGGTGTTTTCGTTCAGGAACATCTACGAGGCGCAGGTCTATCCGGATACAGGCGGCAAGTTCTCGGCAACGTTTGACATACCCATAACGGTATTTGATGAGGGCACGTACATCGTGAGGGCCATTTACGGCGACTCCCGGGTGGAGGCCACGTTCAAGGTGGTCAGCGAGGTTGATCTTGAGGCACAACAACGCGTCTCCGCGTTTGTCTCCCCCGACAGGTCAGAGTACGGCCCGGGGGATGTCGTGACTGTGACAGGCGGGACCAACAAGCCTGCCGGCGTGGAGGAGTTTGAGGTCAGCATAATACAGCTTTCCGGCACGACGTGCGACCCGGCAGTGTGCCAGGCAGCGTCAGTCGCGCCGGGGCAGTCCGGGCGGTTCACGCACCAGTTCGTCATTCCGGATGACGAATCCGTTGCCGGAACGTACGCAGTCGTGGTGGATGCAGGGGTAGACACCGTCACCACCCAGTTCCAGATAGTAGTGGAGGAGGAGGCTCCGAGGGTGACATTTGAGAAGGGCCACAGGATACCGGACGGCATGGTTACGATATCCACCGAAGAGAAAGTCGAGGACGGCACGGCATTCGAGCCCAGGGTGGTGTTTGGCTCCGTGGTGATACCTGCCGCAAGCAGTCCGGGCGAGGTCAACTTGAGGGTCGTGAGCGGCTCCGGGACGTGCATAGTGGGGGCAGGAGACGGCTGCCTCGTGACAGAATCCACGCGCGGGCCGGGGAAGATATACGAGACTGTGGAGGCAGACGGGATGATGTTCAACGTGCGGTACAGCGGGCCGGAGGCGCAGGTGGAAAAGTTCACCATCCTGCCAGAATCCGCCGACGCCGCGCTGCCCGAGGCGGACTGGAGCGTCGAGGTGGTAAAGGCAGACGAGCAGGTCTCGCGGTTCCACTACAAGGTCACGTACAGGACGGCACAGTAGATTCAAAATACCGCGCGCCGCAGTGGCGGGATGAGGGTTCAGGTACTGATGTTCGGCCAGGACGATCCGAAAAAGTGCACCGCGGCAAAGATGGTAAGGTTCGGCCTGGCCATGCGCGTGCGCAGGATAGGCGGGAACGGGATCGTGCTGGACCCGTTTTCAGACAGGGTGCTGCTCCGGCGCGACAGGTCGGCGGCAAGGTCGATAGTGGGGATTGACTGCTCGTGGAACCAGGCAGAGCGGGAGTTTTCAAGGCAGTTTGGCCGCACGCGCAGGCGTCTTCCCCCGCTGCTTGCCGGGAATCCGGTCAACTATTCCAAGATAGGCATGCTGACTACCGCAGAGGCGCTGGCGGCGGGTTTGGTGATACTGGGGTTTCAGGAGAAGGCAGAAGGGCTGCTTGGCAAGTTCAAGTGGGGGCACACGTTTTTCGAGCTTAACGGGCACCTGCTCGAAGAGTACGCCGCGATAAAAGACCAGGGGGAGATAGGGAAGATTTTGAAAGAGTACGGGATCCTGCGCACCTGACGGTGCGGGCCACCAAAACTCGCGCGCCCCGACGACATGACGTGCCTTGGATGCCAGCAAGCCATAAAATTTACCAAACCCAAGTACAATGCGCTAACTCTGTTGGGAATAGCGCGTGGTAGGACACGCCGGTTATGCTGTAATTTTTGCGATCATCTCGGGTGTGAACCAGCCGTCTTCTGCCTGCGGCCTGGCCACGAGTCCGACGTTGTAGCATGCAGGTTGCCTGCCCGCGAACCCCGGCGCGTCGACATAGATATGGAGACAGGCGCGCCTATCGGCAGGTAAAAGATAGTCCGGTAATGTCTCCAGACATTCTGACTGTTTAATGCGGACGGCGCATGATAAATTCCGTCGTCAGTCAGATGCAGTATCGCCAAACCGTTTGGCAAGCCAGCTGGAAAAGACTGCGTCAATGATTCTGTATCCGTCGGCGTGCCGTTCGACGGCATCCTGGTTTATCAATCTGGCGAGGATCGATGGCATGCTGGACTGTGGCTTTCTGACCGCGGATGCTATCTTGCTTTGGCGCGTCTTGCCGTCTGCCAGCGCGATCAGAACCTCCCTTTCCAGGTTGGAAAAGGTTTTGAAAAAGTTACCAAAGTCAGGATCCAGCTGCACCATCAACTTGGAATAGGCATCCTCGACGTTCTTCTCCATGACGGAACTTCTGTCTTCTGCCAGACAGTCCAGATGTATCTGCAGGCCCAGCCGTTGCACGTAGTCTGGCAGCCCCCCGCTAAGCAAGAATATCTGCTCCAATGACGGATCGTCTATGGATATCTTTGCCGTCGCGAGTCTGTTTTTCACAAAGGAACGTACGGAGCCTTCTGCCAGCGGCTCCACGTGGATCACGACTAATTGTTTGTAGAATGGGGATTTTGCATCATAGACCATATGTCGCATGATGGTAGGTGCGGAGCCTGAAAAGACATAGGCCACGTGGGACTGCGCTTGGACCAGCCTCCTGAACATCCCAAGGAATTCATATCCCCACTTTAGCACGTCTTGGAACTCGTCGATCATCACCACGAACGTGGTGCCCTTGTCGGTTCCAAATTTTTCTGCATACTCCAAGGCATCTTCTAGCAGTTCGTCATCGGTATGATCCGGCTCCCTGAGCTTGACATGAAATGAGGCGAATTCTGACACCCCCACGTCCAACTCCGACAGACTGTTTCGTATCCTATTGGTGCCACCAGAAATGATCCCTTTTGCCTTTTCCCGATAGGATCCGTCACCAGTGTGCTTGGAGTAGGAGTGCAGTATTTCCCTCATGAGCATTTTGGCAAATCGACTCTTTGTAGGAATCCCCGACGCGTCAAAGATTACCGGAACGACCCCTTCGTCTTTGGTGATCTCGTAGCTCAGGTTCAGCAGTATCGACGACTTTCCGGTTCTCCTAGCCCCCAGAAGGATTACGTTGTTTGCCTCTCCCCTTGCGGCCCCTGAAAGCAATGCCGACAGATCCTCGATCTCCCGGTCCCGGCCTACAAAATGATCCCCGGATACCGGTTTTCCTATGATGAATGGCTGTCCCATGTCTCCATATACAAATTTGTATATATATACATTTTTGTATATACATACAATTTTGTATATGGCAGTACCGGCTACCGTTTATTTTTTTAGCACGGCCCACGCCCTTGCCCCAAGGTCCGCAAGCGCCTAATCCACAACGTTTTTCCCCCGGCTCAGGGATGCATGTCCAGAACAGCAGGTACAAAAAATCCAGACAGCCGGGCATTCGAAACAGGAGTAGAAAATAATGGGGCATGCAGTCAACATGACGTTTTTGAGATTATCGCGTCGAGTCTGATTTGCGATACTTTTGGGCAGTCCGCATCTGGAAGGATCCGGGAGGGTATCGGGGCTGCTTTGTCGTAACGACGCAGCCGGTTGCGGGCCCACATGGGACAGCGTACCTGGATGCCGGCAGCCTCACCCACGGACATGTCGAACACGCGCATCATGCAGGCGGCAAGCATTCTGACCCGAACCTTATGATTCTTCTCCTTTTTGCACGCCCATTCGGGTTCTTCCCGTTCCATACCGTCCGCGGACACCGATACGCGGCAGGGGAAGTCGGCCAATCCAATGTATTGGGACGGATTGACTTTCGGGCCAACCACGGCACGGTACCGCCCCAAACCCACCATCCGGAGGCTGCACGGAACCAGACGTCACAAGCAATATCTATGAGAAAGAACCGAGTTATTTCATGCGATACGTGCTGGCCTTGGTTGCGGTGCTGCTTGTCGCGCATGCGCCGCAGTCGTTTTCAGAGGGCCTCGAGGTGTATACGAACAGCGCGGTATACTCCCCCATACACAACCTGCAGATATACGGGACGGCACTCCCGGAGGAGAATTTGATAATACGGCTGTTTGCGCCGGACGGGTCGATTGCAAAGTTTGACCAGATAACGACCGACCATGACGGCACGTTCAACTACAACCTGCTGAAGTGGCCGGAGCCAACCGTGGGATTCCCGTACGGGACGTACACGGTGGAGGTGATAAGCACCGAGCAAAACGGCATATCAGAGAGCGTCGACGTAAAGTTCTCGTCGACGTCGGTGCTGAGCGAAGTGCCGGTGGAGAGGCTCCTGACGGTGTCGGTATTTGCCCCCGAGACTGCCGCAGTCAACCAGCCAGTCAGGGTGTTTGTACAGACCACCAGCGACGGCCTGCTGCTTGGAAACTCCCCGGTGGACTTGCTGGACGACACGCACGTCCACCTGCCGTCGGGGGTGTCGGTGAGGCTCTCAGAGTCCTTTGAGACGCTGCACAGGGGGCTGCACTTTGTGGATTATACGCCAGTCGAGGAGGGGACGCACGTGTTCCACGTGGTGGCGTTCAGCCAGGGGACGACGTCGCACGGCTCTGCTGCCACCAACGTGCTCAGCCAGGACTTGGGAGGGATATCGAACCAGATAATCCGTCTCAACTCGGTACTTGACGAGACGTCCTCCGAGCTGGACGTGCTGAAATCCCAGATTGCGGACTTTGACGTGACGCTTGACAAGGCAAGCGGCACCATAGAGAACAGCACCGGAACCATCGCCCAGTCGGTGGACTTTATCAGCGAGGCCTCGTCGCAGCTCAACTCGCTGCTGTTTCCCATCATCGCCTCGATAGGAATCATAGTGGCGCTGCAGATAGCAATCATTGCCAGAAGAAGATAGTTATACGGATAGAGTCTAGGAATGGCGTGTATCGGGTTACCGTCATACTGGCAGTGCTGTTGGTATTTGCGGCAGCAGACGCTTATGCAATTTCACTAGACGAGATACCCGTGGGGTTTGAGCCCAACACGGCCATGCCGGACAGCGGGATAATGTACGTGGAGAACCTGCCCCTGCAGGATGCCCCAAAGAGATACATCGTGTTTGGAGGCGACGTGGCGCACGGCGGCGCGCTACCGTACGGGGGGGAGTATGATGCGGGATTCCTGACAGTCTCGATGCTCTCAGTCGAGGAGGCTGCGTTCTTGGCCGGACAGGGATACCACGTGATGGAGGACTTTAAGCTTGACTTTCACGCAGGCGAGACGGTGCGCGACGGGTCGAGGACGGTTCAGATAGCCGGGCTGGACAGGCCGGAGTACGACGCGGCAGGAGCGGGGGTGACTGTGGCGATACTCGATACAGGGGTGGACTTTTCAAACCCCGACATGAGGCACGCGCTTGCGCGCGACGACGTTGGACATCCGGTCATGCTTGACCCGGACGGGCAGGGGATAGTGATTACCAACGCGACTTTCTTTGCGAACATTGACGACAACGGGATGGTCAGAAACTACAGCGGGGATCTGCCGGAGAACGTGACGTCGTCGGTGTACGTCAACGACGACGGGGTGTTTTTGGACCTCCAGCAGGGAGGAAGGGGGACCACCATACACGTGTACAACTCGTTTTACCCCGACTTTGGGGCGGGGCCGGTGCTGGAAGGCATGATAGTTGACGACATGAAGATCGGCGGCGACAGCAGGGACTATATAAAATCGATGAGCGGCATGTATCGCTTTGGCGCCATGTACCAGGGCAGCCTGTCCGGCTCGCTTGCAGGCGTGCAGGTCGTGCCGGTGCTGGTGGTGGATTCGGTGGTGCCGGGGGAGTACGATACCATAATTCCCGACATGAGCACGTCGTGGCACGACTACACCAGGCAAGACCTGAAGGCCGGGGAGACGCCCGAGTACGACTTTGACTTTACCGACGAAAAGCCCATAGTGCTGGGGAGCGGGAACGAATTTCTGGTGTACGACTCGGACGACGACGGCATGGACGACTACAGCGCCGGAGTGGTGGGGGCCAGGGTGCTGGACATATACGACGTCATGGACATGAACGCCACCGATATTAACGATTACCTGGGGGCAGTTAACGGGACGCTGCTGCCTGCATTGGACCCGGACGGGATGTTCTTTGGCGTCATGACGGATTCTGCAGGCCACGGGACGCGCAGCGCGGCAGTCGTGGCATCAAGCGGCGAGATGACGTATGACATTTACAACGATACCGGAAAGCACTCCCTGCCGGGGGTGGCACCGGAGGCCAGGATACTGCCGGTCAAGGTGCTGTGGTTCGGCGACGTGGTGTACGGCTGGCTGTGGTCGGCAGGGTTTGAGGAGAACGACGGCACGTGGAGGTATGCAGGATCACCCAGGGCGGACATACTGTCGAACAGCTGGGGGGTGTCGACTTTTCCAAACGTGGGGACTTTTTCTGGATATGATGCGCTGTCGCTGCTGATGGGAATGCTTTCCACGCCGCACTCGCTTGACGACGACTATCCGGGGGTGCTGATGGTGGCAAGCGCCGGAAACTCCGGCCACGGGTACGGAACGGTGGGGATGCCAGGCGCCTCCCCGCTGGGGGTGTCGGTGGGGGCGACCAACAACAACGTCATCGTCGGGTACGGGTCGCTCAAGGACGAGCCGCGGTTTGGAGGCAGCACGGACCACCTGAACCACGTAATAGACTTTTCAGGCCGCGGGCCGGGACCGATAGGGGATACCAAGCCCGACACCGTGAGCGTTGGGGCGTACGGGTTCGTGCCAAAGTCGGTGACGAGTATTGAAAAAGAGTCCACGGACGAGGCTTTTGGAACGTACGGCGGGACCAGCATGGCAGCACCCATGGTGGCAGGGATTGCCGCAGTGGTGATGGGGGAGATGACTGCGCAGGGGCAGGACTATGATCCGTTTGTGATAAAGAACGTAATCATGTCGACTGCAGCCGACTTGGGAAATGACCCCTTCGTCCAGGGCGCGGGGCTGGCAGATGCTGGAACGGCGCTGGACTACGTCCACGGGAACGGCGGGGTGTTCGTGGTGGACAATGAGGCCTCGTATGACAACATCCGGGAGGTGCTGGGCCCGGCGATGGGGGAGTTTAACGTGACTGCCGCGCACGTGGAAAGCTTTGAGCTGCCGTCGCTGCCGGCGTCCATGACGGGCTGGTTTGCAGGGCATTTGGTGCAGGGGGAGCGCGCGACTGCCACGTTTACCATACGAAATCCCGGAGACGAGGAGATTACAGTAGACGTGAGGCCCGAGACGCTGTCGCTGATTGAAAACGGGTTCTACGCCGGGGAGACCAAGGTGCGAATGCTGGACCCGGTGCAGGACATTACCGACGCGTACACTCCAAACTATGTCCGGCTGGCAGACCTGAAAAACCACACCAGCACGGCCGACTTTTTCGATAAGAGCGACCCGATTCCGCAGGATACGTCACTGATGGTGCTGAGCGCGAACTTTCCGTTTGGCGAGTTCATGAACGCGACGGCAGACGTCTATGCAGACGACTTGAGGATATCGTCGCTGTACGTGTACGACTGGGTGGACGAGGACGAGGACTCCAAGGTGACAAGCACCGAGATTTCCCTGGTGAACAGGGGCGGGTCGTGGGGGACTGTGCAGGAGTTGAGGGTGTCGGATCCTGCAGAAAAGTTCGAAGGCGTGCCGCTGGTGGGCATATATCCTGTGCCTGGAAAGTACTCGTACTGGGTCGGGGCGATAAACCAGAACGCCACGTCCATGGAGTACACCGTGTCTGCAAGCTATTACGGAAGGGGCGAGTGGCCCGAGGTGTGGGCCGGGCAGGAGAGCGTCACGGTGCCGCCCGGAGGGTCGGCAGAGGTGGACGTGACCTTGGCGGTGCCTGACGACATGGAGACCGGCGTATACCAGGGGTTTGTAAAGTTTGAGGGAGACACGCACACGGTGAACGCGCCGGTGTCGTTTGTAGTCAAGACCCCCGTGACGGCCAGCGACTCGTCCGTGCTGATCATGGGAGTGGAAGGCGGCGATGCGATGTTTGGAAACGGGTACACGAGGGGAGCGTTTGACATGACAAGCCGCTACATGGCAGGCGACTGGCGGCAGTACTACTTTGACGTGCAAGACGAGGCCATCAACTCTGCTGCAATCAAGATGTCTTGGGTGAGCGACGATACCAGCATTGCCACGTTCGTCGCAGACCCGACAGGAAAGATAGTGCACACGAACGTCCCGTCCGGGGTGTTTGGGCACTTTCTGAACTGGCCGTCGGTGGACTGGCTTGGCACGTCGCCGTTTAGCGGCGGAGGGGGGTTCTTCCCGGTGGACAACAACAACAAGCGCTCGACTGTCATGTACGTGCCGATAAACCAGACCGGGACGTACACGCTGCTGGCGCACTCGACCCTGTTCGGGGGGGAGTCGATAACCGAGCCCATAACGCTTGCGGCCCTGTTTACAAGCATATTTGAGGCCGACGTACCGGATGCAGGGGATGCCGGAGGCGAGGCGCAGGAGGAGGATGCAGAGGATGTGGTGCAAGAAGAGGTAGAGGATGTGGTGCAAGAAGAGGTAGAGGATGTGGTGCAAGAAGAGGTAGAGGATGTGGTGCAGGATACCCAGGATGACGCGGTGCAGGAGGATACCCAGGATGAGGCAGAGGCAATGCAGGACGAGGAGGTTCCAGACGGGATTGAAGACGGCGTGATGGAGTCCGGGCAGGACGAGCTGGGCGGGAATGATGATTTCGGGCTGATAACAGAGGATCTGACCGGAGAGGCGGAGATGCCTGGGATGGAGTCGGACTTGATTGCAATAGACCCGGGAGAGCCGCAGGAGGCAGTCAAGGGGCCGGATGCGGTGGTGGAGCCGGACGTGGCAGCACCTGATGCCGTGGAGTCCGGCGTTGTGGAGTCTGGTGCCGGTGAATCGGATTCGCCGGAGACAGGAGGTGCGGATGCTGGAAGCGATGAGATTGGTATGGATTCGTCTGGGGCATATCTGGTTGGAATCGCCATTGGTGTAGCTATTACGGCTGTGGCAACGGTGGGGATTGTGCTGTATATGAGGAGGAAGGTCCGATGGATGCCCAGGCAGGGATCCGTTTAGGCGGCGTGGGATTTGCGGCTCTTCAAAATTGACCAAATTCAATCCCGCCGGCGCGTGTCAGATTACTAGAATTGAACAAAGCCGATCTAGGTCATGAAACTACGGAAAACGCGACTACGCGTCTTGGTGTATCTTGAAAATAGACGTTGCAGGCTGCGCGTTGCCATGCATGCCATCGAGTCCGCACGCCGGCGCGGGACATGTGTCCGGATCAAGACCGTTCGGTTCCCAGATACTGGAATCCGGCAGGCGGGGCGTTTTGGCCTCGGCCATGCGCCCTCCAGCACGTACTCCAGCGTCGTCTTGAACTCATTTACCGTGACGCCGCCCTTGGCCACCAGCGGCCCGAGCTCGGTCATCACCCAGCAGGGTATGTCCGCCCCGGGATAGTCCAATCCCAGCAAGGCCAGCAGTTGGGCGTCGGCGATCATGGATCTGGCAAGAGAGGCGTCCTTCCACGCGTCCAAGGCCATACTGTACGATTCCATGGGTACTGCCGGCATGGCCATCCACCACAACAGGATTATCAATTATTTTTTCAAGAATCTCTTTTACGAGTTTTTTCATAGAATTTTCAGTCATTAATTCAGTCCACCACACGGAGATATGACGACGCTTGACAATAAAACAAGTGCTATTCTTTGAAGAATTTTCTCCGTACCGTTTTGAGATTATTCACAAAAACCTCGTCGTTTCCTGCATGGTTCATGTCTTTTGCTCGCCGCTCAATTTGTGTTTGAGTTATCTGAAAATTGGTTATGCATGATTCTATGTCCTGCTCGTCTCGTTTATTCAGCCTTGCAATCTTTGTAATTATGATGTCCACAGGGTCCAAAGCCCTAAGATCAATGTTTTTGAGGTTTGTTGCAATCGGCTTGCTTTTTTCCAGGTAGTCACCAGGCAGGACGGTTACAACGTTCAAACTCGTCACAATTCTCGCTTGGAATGGTAAAATCAATGTCAATATTGTGGATGGTTTCGCATCCACAAGCGTCATTGCAGTGCCTCCCACTGCAACGAGGACGATTTTGCAAGAAAGTTCCTTGTCTATCTCCCCAAGAAAGTCAAGTAATTTTGTGTTATCAAGTGGCATTATACAGCCTCAATTTTTCTTTGATGCTCTTGGCGTCTGCCTTTACCTCTTCTATCCTCATGGCTTCTAGCAGTCTTATTGGCTCATCGACTGCCTTCATTCCGTGTGCAACCAGATTTCTTAATGCACGCAGTATGCCAAGCATCTTGCCACCAAACCCGTACTTTCGTGCAAGAAACAACAGCAGGTCATAACATATTTTTGGATTCTTTGCGATGATTACTGGGATGGCATCAATCCGTCTTGCATCATCATGGAACATTATTGATGATATTACGTACTCTATGCAAAACAGATTTCCTCGTTTGACTTTAGGTCCAAGCTCCGTATATCCGAACCTTGCAAGATTAAACACAATGTCTTCTTCAGATATTTTGGCAGGGTTGATCTCGTGCGAAATGGCAGAGATCTTGATTCCTTTTTCTGTTGCGCTTTTTACTTCCAGCCAAAAATCCTGAGGATGCAGTATTGCAATCTTATCGTGCAGCATCTCTCTGACCGTATTGTGTTCATTTGATTTGAGCAGATCAAGAAACGTTCCATTCTCCAGCGCAAGATAATCCACCCTTACGTTGCGGGTCTGCTGCAAGGTTTCTGTTATTGCATGAATTTGGATCTTTGTCCCTTCGACTGCTTTTTTGTCGTTGGATTCTTTTAGATGAATCAGCATCTCTGCCTTGTTCAGATTTGTATTTTTTTCAGGATACATCAGCAGTATGTGCGATATCAGAGGAACACTACGCAGATACGTACCAGTTTCCAGCATGAGCATCTGCATCTCTTGTCTTCCTTTCAGAAAATCATGCTTGCGCTTGAGCTCCATTTCGGCAAGCATGTCGATTATCATATAGTTGTCAAAGTTGAGCGACACCAGAGATGACCTGCCGGTCTTTGTTAGCGTTAGAATTTCTTCCCTGTCAAGTTCCTTGATCTTTTCATATGTGTTGGCGTAATAGGCTCCGCCATGTATTTCATCTATGTTTTTTGTAATCTCATTGATGGACATGGGGATGCCCAATCTTCGTGACAATATGTCCAGTATTCGGTGTGTTGCTTCATTCATTGTATCCACTATTATAGTAATTTACTATACTATTATAGTTTTTGGCTATAATAATAGATGGAAATGTGTTTAATTTCACATGCCCAACACCGTCTTTACCGAACCCATGATTAACAACTACTGCCAGCAAATCCTAGTTTGTTGCATTATTTCTCCTAGCACTACCATGAATATTCTGCCTTCCTCGAGACCGAAAAAGCTAAGGATCAGTGGATCAGCCACAGATTGTAGATGGCTGACAACAAAAAATACGTCAAGCGCGGCCAGGCATTGATCATCGTAGACAATCCACAAAGGCTCGAGGAGGAAGCAGGAACGAGGCGAGCGCGCCGTTCCAGTACGCCGAGTCGTTGTTTGCGGCCTTGTGGTAAAATCGATAACGGGGAGCCCGGTTCGATACACGCGTGCTTTTCAGTGCTTGCCGTCGGATATATCACCGCGCTTGGCCAAGGGTATTGCTATATATCGCAAAAGCTTACGTTTGCCATGCACGGCTTTCACAAAAAAACTCTGGATGAGCGGATAAAAATCGTGGCCGACGTTTGCCGCCTGGATGCCGGCGACGTCAAGACCCTTACGACGCCGGATCCGAGGCAATACGACTCTTTGGTGGAAAACGTGATCGGGACATTCACGCTGCCCATGGGGGTGGCGACCAATTTCAAGATAAACTCGAGGGATTATTTGGTGCCAATGGTGACTGAAGAGCCGTCAGTGGTGGCGGCAGCATCTGCCGGGGCAAAGGCCGCCGGAGACATCGAGGCAGGAAGCCACGGATCGCATGTCACGGGCCAGATACAGGTAGTCGAGCCGCGGCCGGACGCGAGGGCGGTGATGGAGGCACGCATGGGGGAGGTAAGGGCAAAGGCCGGCGAGTTCCTGTCAAGGCACATGAGGATTGGAGACATTACGTACGAGGCGCTTGACGTCGTCCCGGCGATGTCAAAATTGGAGATTGTCATGGATGCAGGCGACGCCATGGGCGCAAATGCCGTGAATACCGTGTGCGAGGGGGTGGCGCCACTCGTAGAGGAGATCACCGGCGGGCGCGTCTTGCTGCGCATACTGTCCAACGCCATGCCGCGCATCGGGCACGCAAGGGCGTCATTTGACGTTGAAAGAAACGTGGCAGAAGACATCGTGCTTGCGTACAGGTTCGCGCTGGCAGACTGCAAGAGGGCAGTCACGCACAACAAGGGGATAATGAACGGGATTGACGCCGTGGCAAACGCGACAGGGCAGGACACGCGCGCCATCGAGGCTGCCGCGCACATGCACGCCTTTGAGCACGGCCGGTACGGGCCGCTTTCAAAGTGGGAGGTGCGCGACGGGCGCCTGCAGGGCGAGGTGCGCATGCCGCTGTCAGTCGGGGTGGTCGGCGGCATGACAAGGCACCACGAAACGGCGACTGTCGCGTTAAAGATGCTGGGGAATCCCGATGCAGGAGGCCTGGCCGGAATCATGGCAGCCGTGGGGTTGTGCCAAAACTTTTCTGCGCTGCGCGCTTTGTGCACCGATGGCATTCAAAGGGGTCACATGAAGCTTCATTCCAGGCGGCAGTAGTTGGGGATTCCACGCAGTTAATCTTTCTGCAGACGTATCTGCAGACGGGTTGGGTTCGCGTCCGGGCAGGCTCAGGCCTTTGCGGACTGGCGCTTTTTCACGACGGCTACGGCTACGGCGATTCCTATTATCATTGCTATGGCAGCTGCCAGTACGGCGTAATCGGGCTCGCCAGAGTCGGTGCCGTTGCCGTTGTCGGTGTCGGGCAGGACATCGGGGTCGGGGTCGGGGTCGGGCAGGGTGGTGTCTGCATCGACTATGAGGAAGCTTGACTCGTAAAAGTCGGGCTTTAGGACGGATTCGGATGCTGCAAATATCTTGATGTTTCCGGCCCCGGTGCCAAGGAGTCGGGTCTCTTCTGCGGGTATGGAGATCAAGGCCACGCCGCCGTCAACTTGCAGCGTGCCGGAGGTTAACTCGCCGCTGCTGCTCTTCAAAAAGTAGATGACAAAGTCTGCTCCCCGCGTGCCGACCTCGATTTCAAAGGATTCGCCCCGTTGGACGATGCCTGCCACGTCGGCATACTCTATGACGGGAAAGTCGACCTTCTCGAATCCAGACCACTTGCCGGCCTCGAACGGGTAGGATTCGTCGTTGAAGGCAAGCACGTCGATCGTCCTTGCCTCCGGGTTGTACGCGTCCAGGTAGAACGGGCCGTTGCTGATCACTGCGTGGTCGTTTTCTTCTATCCACGAGGCAGACGCGCCGTACCTGTCCTGGAGGTATCCGGGATGTGCGTCTGCCAGCGCGGCAGGCGCGTGGGCCGAGTCGCCAAACTCCACCAGGTATTCTCGCACCATGGCAGCGTCGTTTGAGATTAACAGTGAGAGCCAGTTGACGCCCTTGCTTTGGGAAGCGGATCTTGAAAATGCCGCCTTGCCGTCAATGACTGCCCCTTCCATGGCCGCGGTGATCTCCCACGGGACGGTGCTCCACAACGAGGCCCAGTCGGCAATCTCGTTGTCGTCAAAGTGCCAATAGTCCACGTAGACTTCTATGGTGTCCTCGTCGATCTGGTTTACGCCCTTTATGGTCTGGGTGTACTGGGAGGCGCGTGGGGTGAAGGACGAGTCGTACGTCTTGTCGTTTTCGCCGGCCTCGCTTCCCCATTCCATCACGAAGTAAAGCGAGTACATGATGTCGTTCATGTCCATCCACTGGCCGTTGTGCCACTTGCTAAACGCAAAGTCAAAAGTCGCCTTGCTTGTCGCAGACGTGCCTGCCGGAACGTCCACCCATGCCTGCTGCGCCGTATCCCACGTCACGGCCCCTTCGGGGACGTCAAGCGTGCCGTCCGGGCCGGCAGTCTCGATCTGGTACTGCGCCCGTACTGGGAACGTCTCTCCCGTGTATGGGTGCTTGAAGGTCGAGGGATCGGAGAGTATTCCCCAGATTTGGTTGCTGTAGACGTCTGTCAGGCCGGCCACGGTATTCCACGACCCCTGGTAGATGTGCTTGACCCCGATTGTCAGGGTGCCGTCGTCGGTACGGGCGTTGATGGGGGTGAACCTGCTCGGCACGCCGGCGCCAAAGTCGTTGATTATCCCCGAGGTGCCGTCGTTTGCCACGTACTGGTCGGTGCGGCTTGCAAGGAAGATTCGCACCGATTCGGATATGCCCTCGGTGACGCCTTCCTGGATCAGCGAGGCGCGTTCGGACTCGTCTGCATAGTCTCCGGTGTAGATTCTCTGGGTGAGGTTGTCGAGTCTCTCGTGTTCATAGTTCCAGTATGTGGGGTCGTTGAATCCCGGCATGTTTGAAAACCACGGCGCGTACATCTGGCCGATGCCTACCGAGTCGTACCTTACAAAGGCGGAGCTTCCCCACCCCTCGGTGTACATGTGCCACTTGAGGTCTGCGGGATCAGAGCCGTACACCACGGCAAAGGCCTTGTTGAGGTCCCCGTAGTCCCGATTTACCGCAAATCCAATCCCCTCCAGCTCCGATGCGATGATCTCGCCTATGGACTTTCTGATGGGATCGTCGCTTCGGATGAACAGCGTGAGTTCGACGGGTGCGGAATCTACAGTCCACCGGCCGTCTGTCATGGATGCCCCGCGCTCAAGCATGGACTTTGAGATGATCTCTTCTGCGAGTGCAGGGTTGTATACAAAGCCGAACCCCTCGGCTTGCTCTATGATTGTCAGGTATTCGGGATGGGATGGGCCGTAATATGAGGTAGTTGTGGAGCCAAACCCGCCCATGAGCTCGTTTACGAACAGATTTCTGTTGATTAGGTAGTTCAGGGCAAACCGGGCTTCACGGTCTGCAAACGGGTTGAGCGCCTCGGTGTCGGCAGGGTTTACCAGCAGGCTGTACGAGCCCCCGGTGGAGTTGAACACCTGCAGGCCCGCCTGGGCGTCGCTGCCTTGCAGCCGGTCTGACGGGATGGCCCAGTAGTAGATGTCCAGGTTGCCGTTTCGGACCTCCTCCAGGGCTATGTTCTCGTCAATGTAATGGATAAATCTCACAGAGTCCACGTACACGCTCTCCTGCGCAAACGACTCGCCAAGGGCTGCCACGCTGAGAAGCACGAATATGGCGGCAAACCATCGCATCATGCCCACACCAAGACTGAGTCATATATTAATGACAGGGGATCTTGATATCACAAAATTTCGGCAGCCGCAGGCGGCCGCGGGACACTCAAAATCTATATCATCCATGGAATCGTGGCATTGTATGAGGGTTCGGCGCGGGATGGTTGACGGATTGAGGGGGATGATTCCCGGGGGCGTGTCTGCAAAGGACTTTTGCGCCGTCACCGGCATGGGGGAAATGGAGGCGAAGGGGGTTCTTGACGCCATGGTCAGGGACGGCATCGGGACAGTCGAGGACGGATTATATCACTTTCAGGACGGCGACAGGCTCAGGGCGGCAATCGGGCTGCTTGAGGCAGGGTGCCAGGCAGACGAGGTGGCGCAGGCGCTGGACTGGCGGGATTTTGAGGGATTGGCAGCCCAGATTCTCGCGTCCGGCGGGTTTGCAGTAATCAGGAACTTGATGCTCACGAAGCCCAGGAGGGAGATTGACGTGGTGGGGATACGGTTGGGGGTGGCGATACTGATCGACTGCAAGCACTGGAGGCGCTACAGTGCATCGGCGCTCAGGTCCGCGGTGTGCAGGCAGATTGCCAGGACCAAGCACTACGTGGCCAAAACCCACGGGGCGATTGCGGTGCCTGCGATAGTGACGCTCTACGAGGACAAGGTAAGATTCATCGACAACGTCCCGATAGTGCCCATATTCCAGCTGGCCTCGTTTGTAGACGAGTTTTACGGGAATCTGGACCGGGTGAAGACTATAAAAACAGGCTAGTTATGAAGAGCGCGACGCCGCCTATCACGAACCCCTTGGTGATTTTCAGGGAGTTGTCAAGCGCGTGGGAGTAGTCCTCGTAGATTCCCTGCCCCATCACCTGCACGCTTGCCTGACTTTCGAGGATCTCGAATTCTGCAGGGGCGGTGCAGGACTGGGCGCGGCGCGCGATCTCCAAAAACCACCTGGTGAGCTTTGCTGTGTCCGTGATGAGCCCGAGGTGGTAGTAGCCGTTGCGGTTTCGCGCCTTCACCGGTGCGTAGTGGGTGTCAGACGTGCATATCTCGAAGAAGTTCAGGCCGCGCCGGGCAAAGTCGGATACGATGTCCTCGCGCGTGCCGTTTTCCATGTTGTTGGCGTCTGCCCAGCCCAGGAAGTACTCCTTTTTGTTGATCCTAAGGCACGCCACGCCGAGCCCGCCCATGCCGAGATCCTCTGTCCAGACGTCCATGGCGTCAGAGTTGGAGTAGCCAAACTCCACTGGCAGCATGGGCTTTTCTCCCAGGGCGTCAAGGCAGGAGCGCGCCGCGTCCTGCATGTCCCTGCCGTCCTCGTCGGACATGACCTCGCCCATGGCGTTGTGGCAGTCGACTAGCATGGGGCGGGAGTGGCCCTTGCCGTGCGCGTGCTCCTCTATTGCAGTCTTCATGTAGTTGGGTATGTCCTCCATGCCGTGCGGGGAGAGCGATAAGAAGAGCAGCGGCGTGGTGCCAAAGAGCAGCCCGGTCACGCGGGCCTTGTTTTTCTGGATGGTGACAGGCTCGGTGCACTGCGCGCCCTTCGCCTTGACCATGCTCTCGTCCAGGCTGGCAAGATAGCGCCCGACCTCCTGCTGCGAGGGCAGGTTGAGGGAATGGTCCGAGATGCTGTGCATGACCATGGCAGAAGACGACCACTTTTGGTACATCAGGTACGGTATGTTGCTGCCCCCGACGGGGTGGTAGGGGCCTGGGTGGATTTCAGGCAGGACCAGGCGGAATTTTGCCCCGCCAGAGGAGACAAGTATCTGGGACGTCGAGACATCGGTGCTGCTTGAGCGCTGCTCCATGATCTCCTCGGCTTCGGTAAAGTCGTTCTTTTGGGATGCCAGGTAGGCCTGTATGGTCTTGTGCGTGCTTTCCATGCCGGGCCGGCCTGCCCTGTCGGTGAGAAACGACCACACGGTGGCAATCGCCATGAAGGATATCCCGTACCCGAGCGCGAGCGGGTCGGTGAGCATGGGCGCCCACATGTCCTGCGGTATCAGCACCAGGAACATCGCAAGCGGCTGCACGAGGCATATGGCCCAGGCCTTTCTGAGGTCCGCACCCAGGGTGGTGGTGTAGATGCCGATCCTGAAGCTTGCATACAGCAGCATGCCAAAAGTCACGAAGAACAGCGAGGGTTCCTTGTCCAGCACGAGGCTTGCCAGCAGGCCCATCAGGATGGTGACCACCCAGAGCATGTTTGCAAACAGCGACGAGTGCAGGGACTTGGAGTACTCTTTCTTTCTGGTAAAGCGGGTGTCGAGCAGCTGCGTCAGGGCCAGGACGGCGACGACTAGCGGGATGCGGTACCAGACATCGTCAAAGGCGACGTGGCCCAGGTAGCCGAGGTACGTGGCAAGGGAGATGACAACGGCGATTGCCAGGGTGGCCACCAGGGAGAAGTAGTGCGACGAGGGATTCAGCAGGGTAAGGGAGAACCTGTTGTGTATGTTGGAGACATTATCCGGATGTTCTTCCATTGCTTATTCACGGAACTAAAAGGATGTCAATCGCCCACGATACCACGATCAGGCCTATGGGGATGGAGACGATAATCTTTGGATCCAGCTTGAATCCCTTGGTTTCGTCCTCAAAGAACCTCATGAGGCCCCCGCTTGAAGCCGGAAGAGGTGCGGATTTCTTGCTACTCATTCAATTCAGGTACGAGGATTTTGACATAAAAACTTTATTCTTTGCAGCTCTGTTCAATCTTGGCGATCTGTAGCATTCACTGTTCGAAAGTGAGCTTTGTGGATCTTCTCCAAAATCCCGCAGGACTTGCTGTTCGAAAGTGAGCTTGTAGTCGAGTTACTGCTGTTCAAATTTGTGGATCTGGCCTGAGCAGGGCACCCGACCAGCACTGTTCAGATATGATGATTCGGTGATGCCAGTTGGATTGAACTAAACCATGAATCACGATTTTAAATAGTGCCCTCCCGGCAGTCAGCATGCGCATGATCGGACGCCGTCTTCAGTCTTCATAGCGCGACTTGCGCAAGGCCGCCGATGGAGAAATGCAGGTTCTGCCGGAAGCAGCCTCACGACTACCCGCACGGCACGAATTCCGCCCACATGGTCTGCGACGGCCACTATTGCCATACTTCTGCACGCATCATCATATTCCCATTTGATGCAGCACGCGCCGTAGACAAGAGACGCCTTTCGGCCTTTTCATTTCTTAAATAGCACGACAAGCATGCCTAGCTGATGAAATCTATGCTGCCTGCGTTTGCCCTGCCCGTAATACTGGCTGCCAGCATTTGCATGGCACCGGCGGCGTTCGGACAGCAAACCCCGATCACGGTCATGGCCGACAAGGAATCGTACCGCAATCATGACGCGATCGTAGTAACCGGCAACGTTACTGACCTGCTTCCCACGCAATTGTCACTGTGGATAAATGCTCCCAACACGGGCAACATCGTGTACGTTGACCAGATTTCTGTCGCGCCTGACAAGACGTTTGGCACCACGGTATGTGCAGGCGGCCCGCTTTGGGGGGCAGGTGGAACGTACACCATGACAGTCCAGTATGGTTACGACGCCCACAGGGCCAGTACAACCTTCGAGTATGGGTGGGTCATCTACGAGTATGGGTTGTTCACAACGCCGCCACAGCCACCGGGGTATGACGGGATCGTCTCATTTGAGATAACGGGGGCCGACGTAAACAGTATTGTGCCGCCGGATGTCGCATCCACCCGTGCAGAGGTCTTGTGGAAGATAACGGGGGCCGACGTGCACAGTATTGTGCCAGCGGTAGAGACAGATTCACTCTTGGTGAACCTCGTCGCATATGACGAGACTTTCCTTCAGCAGGAACAGGGGCCATGCAATAGCGGGGACGCGCGCCAGAAGATTCCCACCGAAACTGACGACGGTTCCCTGACAATACATATTCCGAGATCGATCGCCGACGCCACGTTGGACGATGGCAGCGACGACCAGTACTTCGTGCTAGTAGACGGCGAGGAGAGAGAATTTCAAGAGGTCGTAACCGAGGACTTTAGAATTTTGACGATCGAATTTGAGGCAGGCACCGAGCAGATCGAGATAATAGGCACGTGGGTGATTCCGGAGTTTGGCGCGATCACCGCCATGGTTCTGGCCGTGGCCATAGTGTCAGTGATCGCAGTGTCGTCAAGATCGAGGCTCAGCGTTGTTACGTGAGGATGCTCCAATATCAAATCATCCATATCCACACGGCGGACCCTTGACGGCACTTCGAAATTGTGGATCAACCAACTTTATCCAGTCTGTGCACATCTGATCACCATATCTGAACAGTGCCGGTCAAGTAGTACTTCAAGCCCAGATCCACGATTTTGAACAGTAGTAACTCGGCTACAAGCTCACTTCCGAACGGCCAATTCTGGAGGGTTCCGGAGAGTGCATATAAAGCTCACTTTCGAACTAGTTAGTCGCACAACCCTGCCTAGCCAAATCATCCCAACTGCCAAACTGGCCTGTGCCAACAGCGCAGAATGAATCGCGTTTACAAATTTAGTCTAAAAGATCAGTATTATTTTCTCAAAATATGTAAAGATCAGCACATCCCAAACATTCACAGAAGGACGATGACAGCCAAGGAAAAGCAGAAATCCCGACTGCACATGACCTGCGCCCAAAATGACGCAAGGTACGTGGATCGGGGAACCGTGCTGGTCCTGCATCCTGACAAGAATGCTGCTGCAGAACTTGCCAAGATGAACAGGAGGAAAAACGGCCACCCGTTCGCGTACTCGGAAACACTGATCATATCCATCGCAATAATACGGGCCGTCTGCGGCCTCTCTTACCGCATGTGCGAGGGGCTTGCGCAGGAGGCGCTTGGCAGGGAGAACGCGCCTGACTTTACCACGCTGCAAAAAAGAATAAGCAGGGTAGACACGACGCTTGTAAACGGGCATTCCGGAATTGCCAGGAGCAAGACCTCGACTGTGCGCGTAATTCCCGACGGCACCGGCATGACCCTGGAAACAGGGGCGAATGGATCCGCAAGACGCACAAGCTAAGGCGCGGATTCATCCGGCTGAGCGTCATGATAGACCAGGATACGCGGGAGATTCTCGCATTCAGGATCAGCGACGAGAAGACCGGCGACATGCCGCAACTGAAGGGCCTGATAGACGACACGCTTGAGAATCTGGGAATCGATCCCGAGAATCTCAAGGCAAAAAAGCACGATTCATCCCTGCGGTCCCTGCCACCGCTGGACGGGCAGGCACCTGCATCCGATTCAGACAGGAAGCCAGCTGCCGCCCCGCCGGACATCGAGATGAGGGCAGACGGAGGCTATGACTCCAGGGAGGCCTTTTCATATTGTGATTCGGTTGGCATAACCCCGTACATCCGAATACGCACAAACGCAGGATGCAGGGCAAGGGGCGTGGACAGGGCGCGTCCACGGCGCGTTCTTGAGCAGTTGGGAGGGGGCATTACCAATCCAAGGGAGTTTGCCGCGCTAGACGAGAAGCAACGCGAGGAGAACAGGAAGGAATGGAAAAAGACCGTAGGGTACGGGGAGAGATGGAACGTCGAGATCGTTTTTTCTGCATTCAAGAGGATTTTTAGCAATTCGGTAAGCGCCGTCAAGATGAAAAACATCATCCATGAGATAAAATTGAAGATTGCAGTGTATAACAGGCTGCTGTACATGGCGCGGGAGGCGATCCTAAAGGCGTAGTGATCCAAGTCGGTTGGCAAGAAGCCTGCGCCGAATGAGTAATTGATGGAGGTTGTGCGACTAACTATTTCGAACAGCGGATACTCCAGCTCACCAGAATTGAACAGAGCCTTCTTTGCTCGAGTTGCACAACCTCCCCGATTACCCATCAGGCACAGGCACTTTGCCAACCGGTTTGGATCACTGCGTCTTTGGGATATGTCCTGCCAAGTGGCGTACCAATCACCGCCACGGTCCGGCCATGTCCCATCGCGACTGAATGCACCATGGTGCCAATCCCCTGGCAAGGCCGCCCACTGCAACCACGCCATTCTCGGCCAGGAATTTTGCAAGTGTTCGAGCCCCGGCAAGGCAGGGGTCGGACGCGTCCCTAAACCCTATGACGGACATGCGCTGCCGTTCCTGCGGGATTATCATCGGTCCGGCGCAGGAGACAGTGTTTTCACCCATCTGCCGGCACTTCTATCGAGCTGAATACGTGGACGCCGTGGTCGCAAGAGTAGCATGGGATTGCCAGTTCGTCGTTGATGTCCTGCGGGTCCAGGGTGTAGTGAACCTGGGGGATTTTGCATTTTTGGCACCGGATGGTGTTTGTATACATGCGGCGTGGCATCAGGGCGCAACCCCCGGTGGTTTCTTTTCTGGCCCCTTGATCGTTACTGTTCTGTCCCTTTTGAAGCACATGATATTTGCATCCATTTCATACACTAGTATATACCCATACTTATGAGCTGTAGGCCGGGCGTGTACGAAATATTGTCCATGCGCCGGCCGCGCAGATTCCTTGATGTGAACGATTACGGAGATGACAAGCCAGCCGCCGGTGCGTTGCAGGACCCGTTCACATGGTTGCACAACCCAGGCACTTTTCTTGCCTCCCGTGCGATGCTGGCCTGCAGAAGCGGAGGAGGAAAATTCCATGCAGAATAGCGCATGCGCCAAGTTCACTGGGGTGCCGTTAAAAATTCTCAAGGACGTACACCCCCTTGGGATGTGGCATCAGACCATATGTACCCTAGAATGTCGCCGTCAACATCGGTGGCGTTGCCAGTCAGGTACACGGTGTCCCCGGAAGCCACAATTTGGTCAGGTCCGACGGCGACAACCGGCTCGTGGTTTGCATCGCCGTCATGGGTCGCAAACGCATGCCATGGCTGCGCTGCAAATGCGGCGCCACCCGGTATCGTCTGGCCATATTCTTCGCCCGGCGGGAGCGTGCTTGCCCAGTCAGGCTGGGTTGCTGACAGTCCGGATATTGCAATTGCCGCGGCGATTAAGATCGATGTTATTGGGGAAGTGATGCATGCCACCCCCAAATGTTGGCAGTCGGGGGCATGATTGTCCAGTTATTAGATTCGTATATTGTTGCGGCAGTTGGCGGCGAGGCTATTGGGGAAATGATGCATGCCACCCCCAAATAATATTGGCGGTTTGGTGCGCTAGAAGCATGCTATGGAATATTTCTTTATATATTTATATGTTTTTTAAAAATAAATTACGGAAATATTAATTGAGACGATAAATAAAATAACAAAAAGAGACGCGGCGGAATAAATCTTATGCTTAATTTACCAACAATTTGGGCTTGGTGCGATAACAGGCACGGCTTATCGTTAAAATTCAATTTTTGGCCTATTGTGCACAATGGTACCATGGTATGAAAATTAATTCACGCTAAAATACATCACATGCGCAAAAAAATTACCCATTATTTACATAAAGAATCATCCGGCGGCGCGTGCTTTTCAGTTCGAGTATTATTCTGCCTACGTGTAATGATTTTTTATTTTCCTACTTTGGTGTGCCGTGATTTTTTCCTGAAGGCGCATACGGACCGAACTGCCATCCCATGCAAGGGTTGCAGATCGTGCCTTCCATATCATGCAGGCGTCCTTGATCTCCCTGAAGCACCGCAACGTATGCCGGCTGCGGGCAGTGTCCATGCCAGGCCTGCAGGTAAATCCGCCTTCTCGGTTCCATGAAAATCTGGCAGCGGTACGGCAAAGGCATGGCAGCATGCACAATGGATTGCATGGCAGCAGGGATCCTGGCGTGCCGCATGGCGCCTTGCCGCGCGGGCCATCGGGGCAGTCAGCCCTCGGCGTTCAGCCTGGTGAGTTCGGCGATGTACCCCTCGTACTCTGTCATCTCCTGCCTGAACGAGCCGTACACCCAGCCATCGAGGTTCTCAAGGCAGCCAAGGCCGGCCAGCCGTTCCTCGATGGCCGCAACCCTTTCCTGAAGATCCTGGAGTCTGGACGCATCTGCCGGATTGTCTGGCTGAAGGTTGTCCCGTGCTACCTGCACCAGGATGTCGGCGCTTTCGCGCACCAGGCCGCGGCAGGCATCCACTATCTGCGGGTCCAGCCGGGCCGGGTTGTCGTGCTGGGCGTCAAGGTAGACGTAGATCGTTACGGCAAGCACTGCCATGGCCACGACTCCTGCTGCGGCCATGCGGTTGAGCCGGTCCACGTGTCACGCGACCTCTTGGACGGTCCAGTCAGAATCGACCCACACGCCCACCACGGGAATGCCATACCCCCAGGACTTTACAATGAGCACGTCCTCCTTGATTTGCGCAAGCTGCTCCTCGTCGGGTACGGGATTGCCGGCGCAGTCGTGGTGGCCGGATATGACTATCAGTTGTGACCGGTGGGCGTTGATGGAGATCTCGGCCTTTCTCATTATGGGGCCCAGGTTTTGGCGGTGAGATATCACGCTGTCGATGCCCGGCTCCGTGATGGTGTCGACAAAGTCTACTGGATAGTTGTCCTTGATCCATTGCATGATGGGCAGTTGTATGCGCCCGTCCATGCAGCTGATCGAGGTTGCGAATCTTCCTTCAGCCATACGTCTGGTTGGGGGGATGGCAATAAAATCATTTTTGATGCAAAAAGCAGCCCCGAGTGTGGTCGTTTACCATGCCGACTGCCTGCATCAGGGCGTAGCATATGGTGGGGCCGACGAACGTGAATCCGCGTCTTTTGAGATCGCTGCTCAGTACCTTGGATGCCGGGGTGGATGCGGGCAGGTCGGAGGGGAGCGCGAAGCGGTTTAGTATCTGTTTGTTCCCGACGAACCCCCAAAGGTACGCGTCAAAGGAGCCGAACTCGGCCTGGATTTTGAGGAACTGCCTGGCGTTGTTGACTGCAGATGTGATCTTGAGCCTGTTTCGGATTATTGACTCGTCCTGGAGCAGTTTCTGGATGTCGTGCTGCGTGTATTGGGAGACGCGCAGCGGATCAAAGCCGGAGAATGCCTTTTTGTAGCCGTCTCGGCGCTTGAGGATGGTGACCCACGACAGCCCCGCCTGTGCGCCTTCGAGTATGAGAAACTCGAAGAGTTTTTGATCGTCGTGCTGCGGCCGTCCCCATTCTGTGTCGTGGTAGGTGGTGTTGGGCTCGTCGCGCGCCCAGGCGCATCTGCCAGTCATGGTGGATGTGTGGACGGGCCGGAATATTAGTCAAGTCCGGAATTTGGCGGCGGTGTGCATGGTGGTTTAGCGGCGGTCATGGGTGCACACTGGCGCGTCCAGCCTTTGCAGGATTCACGCATGCGTGCAGGATCCATGAGGGGGTTATCGTTATGGCGGGCCTAGCCTAGTTTGCATGGGTGTAATACGTCCCAGGCCGCTGAGCAGGTAACGGCATATGTTGAGATTGGGATGGCTACTGCGTCGTCATATTTCTTAGAATTTGTTGCCTGTCATTGTGTGATATGCCAAGGAGCAGTGCTGGCATCACACGCTTTTGCGCGGGTTCGGAAAGTGTCGTACCTTGAATCCGGCCTGACTGCCGGGAGTATCGGAGTGGCCGCAGCCTGTGGGCGTACAGTATGTGTGACGCCTTTGCATATGCGTCATTTAGCCGTCCTGCCAGCAGCAGGTTCAACACAGACATGTCAAACGGGATTTCCTCTCTGCCGTCGGGCGGGTGTATCAGTTTTAGTATTGCATATGCCTCAGGTAGCAATGCAGTTTTTGCCGCATTCCCGGACTGCCATGCCGGCTCGGGCGCAGCGATTAGCGACAGTGGGAGGATCAGATCGCTTATCCTTTTCATGTTCAGGTTGCCATTGAGAAATTCAACAATGTCGTCAATCCGAGACGGGATGGCAGACGCGATTGGAATGGTTTTTGCCGATTTGATCTTTGCGTCGGTTGCGCGCCGTAGCAAAACGAGGTCCATGTTTCTCAACAGGCCGTCGTTTTCGTTCCAGACGCATGATGTTGAGTTCTTTATGCATCCCCAGACACCCTGCTTGTTTCGTTTTACATTTTCGAGATTTTCCCGTATGCTGCCTACGCCGCCTGCAGGCCTTATCGATGCGATGGAGGCGGCCAGTCTGAATTCCGGCGTGTCATCGTAGCATTTTTTCAGCCAGCCCGAGGACAGCCTTTGTAGCGGTTTTATCTCTCCTCGATCTGAGGCGTATCTGTCTATCTGCCCAATCAGAACCAGCACTTCTAGCATGTGCGATGCTTTCTGATATTTGCAGAATTTTAGAATGGCGCCATCCATGCTCCTAACCATTCTCTTCAGCGTTCCTGCGGCGCCCTTTCTCCTACCGGCAGCCATGACTGAGTTATACCAAGGGTCTATCTCGTTTAGCAGGTGGACTGCCGGCTCGTTTGACACGCGCATCCTGCCTGCATTAATGGTAAGATATGCATCTCCCTTTCTTTTCAGGATGCAAAACCGCCAGAATTCCGATATTCCACGCTCTGCGCCAAAACCCGTAATGGCTCGTGCAAACTCGACTCCCGTCCTTGCCTGCCTGCCATTAATCTGGATCCGTCCTTCGTTGAAAATGTGCGTCACTTCTTTGCATGTGGCAGGATTTTCCCAGATGGGAAGCCATATCTCGGCTCGTCCATCTTCGCCTTCTGAGGCGGTTGCAAATCCTGCGTTTGTAGAGTTTGTAGTAAACGGAAACACTGCCTTGTCAGCGTTGGAAGACAAACGTCTGGTAACACTGCCCCCAAACATAATCATCCCCTCCATCATCAAGACGTATTCCCACGGATTCGACAGTGGAATGCCCTCGAAGCCCATCCCCGAGTTTGGCCCTCCCGAACCGTCAGGATTATGCCCCATCATGGTTTCATTGTCAAGCTTGAACATGCCTCCAAACAGGGTGGATTCAAGCCACCCTCGGGAGTCTTCTGCATTGTCGTCCAACAACAACATGCCTAACTTTTTGACAAAGTTCTCTGCCATGTCAAAGTTGCCGTCGTTTGCGCCCGTGCTTAGAACTGGGGCAAATTTTATCCTCTCATTGGTAGCGACGTAGACTGCATCAAGCCACGGCACTGCGCTGTCCGGGAGCATGTTGCGGCACAACCGAAGCAGCGTGGGCTTTGTCCTGTCGTTAATGGCTGTTTTTTCCATTTTGTCTATCTTGTGTATTCTACAAAATTCTTTAATCACGTCATTAATCTTGTCTGTCGTCTCTTTGTAATCCTGAAATCGTTCATCTTCAAGCATCCGCCTCAAGTTTGCAGTCATTTTTTTGTATTTGTTATAGCTCCATGGCGCTACAATCGGGGTTGGCTTGTATTCCTTTAGGACGTACTCTAAGATGTCTTTTCTGGTCATTTGGGTGTCTATTACAAATTTGTCGCTGTTCCAGCATGCCGTAATTTTGCTGTCTTTTGCGGCAAGTATTCTGAATATCCCTAACGCCTTGAGGTATTTTGCGAATGGGGCAGGATCGCACCCATACAGCACGTGCCTGGTCATGACCTGTAGGCACCATCCTTTTCCTTTTTGCTTGCGAGTCCGTCTGCGGCCCTGACAAGCGTCTCCAAAAAGGCAAGCCGGAACGGGCCATACTCGTCGCGCAGTGCGAGCATTCTTTCCGTCCATGACTGCCCCGACGACCCCGTGTGTCCTAGATGCGCAATCGACATGTCTATGCGTGTGTCTTTTATCGATACCGGCTTGCTGGAAAACGCCTGCAAAAAGTCGCCGCCAACCTTTATGCCCAGAAGGTACCTTTCATCCTGTTTCTTCCTCGAGACGTTTCTCAGTGAGAGCCTGACCTTTCCGTGATGGGATGCTATGAGGTATGATACAAGATCCCGCTTCTGCAGGTCTTGCGTCTTGGTGTTATGGATATATGCCAGGGCACTGGCAACCTCGTGCCTAAATCCAGGCACCCTGTGCAGGGTCATCTTTTGGCTTTTTGCCCATATGGCGTAGGCATCAGCACCTTCCGTCATGCCTTTTCTCATCGTTTCCTGAAAAATCTCATGTACTTTTCCAACGTCATGATACCGTGCGGCCTCAATGACGGCATCCTTTATTGCGTTGTCGCCAATCCCAACATTCTCAAGTATCCTGCATGCTTCATCCAACACGTGCAGCGTGTGATCCTCCAGCGTTACCGGGGCGTTTGACTCTGACTGGGGATCTGTGTCGTTGGAATCGTTGGCCTCTTTGGCGCCCTTGACGGGCTCCACGATCTCCCTTGACTTTGCATCCCATCCGCGTACTTTTGAGTATCCGCCCCTTTTACTTTCCAGCATGACTGTCTGCCCGGGGAAGAGATCAGGCGGCCATGCCACCTCCCATATGGAATCACCGTAATTCCAGACCATGCAATAGGACTTTGTATCCGCCAGAAACCTCTTCAGAGCTGCGATGGGCACGCTGCACACCTCGCCTGTCTCGGGCCTTGATTGCCTGTCGCCGTTGCGCCAGAACACGTCAATATCGAGCTGGCGTTGCATGGTGCGGACGAATCGTGATGCATCGACATAGTTGCCAGACAGGTCAGAAGACGTGTCAAAAAAATCCACCATGTCCCTCCTTCGCAGCACGGCATCAAAGGCCCTTGACTCTTCATAGGCAGGCAAATCGTCCGGAGACGCGGACTTGCCTGCCTGCTTTTCGAGTTTTTTTCTGGCATACTCCATGTCGTCTGTGCCGTACGGCAGGTGACTCTTCTCGTCTGTGATGTCGATCCAGTATATGTCTGCGTCATTTAGCGTCCCGTTCCTGTTGCATCTTCCGAATCTCTGAACCAGGTTTGACCACGGCGCAAGTTCTGTTATCAGGGTGCGAACGGAGACGTCAACGCCTGCCTCAAGCACCTGTGTCGAGATGATGATTTTGTCATCGCTCTCCTTCAGACTGCTTATCCATTCGTTGATCTTTTTTCTGTCTGCTGCGCGGAATCTTGAATGAATAATGCTGCAGTCGATCTTCTCCTTGGTGAACATGTCGTAGAGCTCCTGTGCCCTCTGCACCGTGTTTACCATTATTGCAGTAACCGAGCCCTTTTGGTGCAGGCTGTAAAGGTATGCCGCGTCGCCGGGTTCATATTTTTTCCTCAGACTGATGCCTGCCTTGCGTATAATCTTGACTGCCTTGTTGCGTTTTTGCAGGGAGGCGTGGCGCCTGTCCTCGTCACCGAGGCCCACCCTCGTCATCTCCTGCCGCGGGGCATCGACGGTATTCAGCCAGCTGGGGATTAATGTTGCAGACATCCAGATCGTGTGGTGTTCTCCAAAGATTTTGTATGATTTGCGAAACGCGTCAAGCTGAACCGATGTGGGCAGGGCATTCTCCATGATCTGCACCTCATCCATTACCCACATGCAGTCGTTGTTGAGGATCCCGAACATTACGGGCCACCTGTATGGACTAGTGCCGTATGCACGGTTCAGTGCGCCCGATATGAGCATGTCCTGCGTGCCTATTATGATGTATTCCTGTTCCGGGTGCTTTTCAAGATCCGTGTCTCCGACACCGCCCATGAGGACCGCAACCCCTATCCTGCGTTTCAGATTTAATCTTTCAACCCACCTTGCCACCCGATCCCTGGTTTGCTCTACTAGAACCCGTCTTGGCAGGCAGTATATGAGCCTCCTTGGCGTGCATTCATTGCCGCACAGTCTGTGCCACAGCCATCCGAGTATCGCAGCCTCCGTTTTGCCTGCGCCGGTGGGTACGTCAATAATGGACGGGGTGGGAAGTTCAGCAAGTCTTTTCTGGTACGGGTATGGGGAATTTGTTGTGGCAGCCAGGAAGAACTCTTCAAAATTTTTGTATCTGCTGGCGGCAATCATCTTCATGCTTCCCCTGGCACAAACATGCCCAATCCGTAATGCGAGCCATATCCCAAGGTAATGGGCCCGGTGACGGGAGCCTTGAACTCCAAGCGCACGTTGTACGCCATGCCATCTCCAACGCTCCCATGGCTCCTCCACCTAAAAAATTCAAATGGCTTGACGCTCGTGTTGTGGATCCCGACATGGCTCTCACCCATCACAATGTCTTTTAGATCATGTTGTGGCCCGTATCTTTTCTTGATCTCGTTGCGTATCTGCTCTTCTGGACCGTCTATCACACGCCTGTCCAATCCGCGCCCACGATATTTTGTGTGCCTTGTAAGAATTACCGGAGTCGCGGCAACCCAGATCCGGGATTTTTTTAGTATGGGTATGTCTGGAAAGTCTTTGGGCGCTCCACATCCCTGGAAGAGTAATCCTGCATATGCAAGATCGCGCCTATACAGACGATTAAGGGAAAAAAGCACGTCAAGTTCTTTTTTGTCGAACCCTCCGGCAGCGATGATTGTAAGGTGGTCTATCGCCCTGTTTTGAGTCTCATATGTGGGAAGATATAATGCGTGCCGGTGGCCTGCAAGAGGTTTGCCCTGCGGATCCTTTCCTGAAAATATGTAGGACGTCTCTTTATGGTTTGCCTTGCCGTATTTTGACATGCATGCTGTTCTTGCAAGATCGCCGATTCGGAGCGTGTCCTTGATTAGCGGTCTCGTGTCTCCCACCACTGCGAACCTTACCATGGTTACGTTGCTCATGTGCGATGTCAATGTATCGCCCGAGGTCTTTCCTTCAAGGCAGTTCTGTGGTCTGGCATATTGTATCCATCGTGCACCAGGTGGATCCGCGTAGTTGGAGTCATGCAGTGTGCCTGTGGTGACACTCATGGAATTTATCTCGTCTTTTCCAGATTCGGTTACTGGCTTGTTGATGTCTACAAACTTTGTCCCAGGTTTTGGCGCCAGCGTAAGGACTATCTCGGAACCTCCAAAAAAGTCGCTTTCGCCAAGCGGATTGCAGTTGGAATCATGCGGGTCTGTAGATGCGTTTGCAATGCACCACGACTCTGCACGGCCAAAATAATGTAAATGTTTTAAGAGTGCATCTATCACATTCTTCTCTTCTTTGTCTAATTTGATGTCGCTCCATATGAAGCGAACCGGTCTGTCCCTGACTACTACGAACGTGTCTATGACAAGTGTATTCTTTTTGTTAGTGGGCATGTAATGCCGGGTATGCGATACGCTTGCATCCGGCAGATCATAATGTGGAGGGGTGTCTGATAATTTTTGAATGATGGGCCACACGACTTCCTCTGGGAGTTCTGGCATGGTATTCTTCCAAGTGGCAATTATTGCGCGTACCAGCCTCCAAGAGGATGGTGGCCATTCTGGAACTCCTTCATTGACATGTTTGCCCCAAGGCGTTGCATGATATGCCCCATTTAAAAAACGGATTGAAATGACAAACAACGCAATCAGTCTGTCTTTTTGACTTTCTTGCGCGTGTACTTTAAAATTATTGGCTTGTCAGTAAGATGATTACCATCCACGCATTCCTTTATGCTGGTTCTAAGATCTTTGTTGAGCTTGGCCAGATCTGGAACGTCAAAACTGCTCGGATGTGTCGCCATCAGTGGTTTTTTAATTTTAAGATCACATGCAGTACGGAGGCGGAGGCCTGTGTTGAGAAATGCCTGTATCTTCCATAGCGCAAATGTAAAAAGCAGATCATTGGCAGATTCACCCAAACCGTATGACTTGATTAGATCTAAATCGATGTTGAAGTATGCCTTTATGGACTCGGCCGAGTATTCAGTTTTTGAATAAGGAATGTGACCGTATCCCTCCTTGGCACCCCCATCACCACCTGATGGGTCAAGGTGATCGAGCTTTACTCCTCCGCTTACTGCAGATTGTATGCCTGTGGCTTCTATGAATGCAGAGAGTGAACGTGTCATTTTGTATCTGCCTCCGGCAAGCTCGCTTTTGGACAAAAACAACCCATGCAAGACAGAGTTCGTATCATATCTGAAAACAAATTCTGCAAATCTGCGCATGTCTATTGATCCTTCCCTGCCATCAATGCCAAGGTCATTTTTTATTTTGTTTAGAAGTATGTCATTGCCCTCAAGCATGTATGATGAATTCATACGGTGCGCCTCGATTATGGAATTTGTTAGAAAATTGCCATTCTCGTCGTTTACTGTAATGATTGGGATTCCCGTAAGCGCTTCTACCAAGATGGATGTAGTTTTATCAACGCATACATTTTCCAACCTATTGGCCATGGATTGTGCAGATTCTACCAGCAGAGCTTTGGTGGTTTCTCCGTCCTGCGATACAAAAGAAAATTCTGCGGGGCCCAGAGATGGAAATCCTGTTGGCTGAAAGCGAGAACCTTGAATTGGTTCGAGTTCGCATTCGAGTAATAATCTGTTGGAATCCAAGAAGCGCATTATGATGAACAGGATGATGAGATGCATATAATCTTAGCGTAATTACTTAAATACATACAGTATTTTTAAGATCATCGGATAGGATTCCTGTCTTCGTCGTATGGAGGCATGTCATCAACACGCTGAATATCATTATTCTCCCAGAGATCACCATGCCGGTACGAATATTCTTGTGAATGACCGCCTTGCGGAAGCAAGACAGTCAAGTCCAGCTTCAATGGGGCCGCAGTTTAATCCCTGCGGAAGGGCGACGGGTTCACATACCGGCACCGCCACATACTTGTTGCTTCAATGGGGCCGCAGTTTAATCCCTGCGGAAGGCTTGCAGGCAACTAGCACTTTCACGCCATACCATTACCTTCAATGGGGCCGCAGTTTAATCCCTGCGGAAAGATTGCGTGCCGTGGGCCGTACGGAGACTGACACCATGCTTCAATGGGGCCGCAGTTTAATCCCTGCGGAAGGGTATTAGCGTAATTGTTTTTCCCTTGATTGTATAGTTGCTTCAATGGGGCCGCAGTTTAATCCCTGCGGAAGGGCGACGGGTTCACATACCGGCACCGCCACATACTTGTTGCTTCAATGGGGCCGCAAGTTAATCCCTGCGGAAAGTCTGAATTTAATGCAATATTAGCAGACAATCGGCCAAATTTGATATTTTTTCATCTTAATGCTTCCGATATCATGATTACAACCGCTTCATTCCTGCGATTCGCCTAGGCATATTTATACATCTTACGAGTGCCTCATCGCGCCGCTCCTGGCGCCTGCCTGCTCGCCACCCTATACCACTACTGCCCCCTCGTCCCTGGGGCTGATCTGCGTCCCAAGCGTGATGATGTTTTTGCCATGAGAGGCGTTTGCAGGGCCGGTATTAATTATTATGACCCTGTCCTCCTTCAAGTTGAGTATCCCCTCCAAATCCCCCCTCATCATGACCAGTTCCTGTGCAATCAGGCTGCAGATGAACACCGAATACTGCACCCTGTCGCCGTACCCCAGCATCTTCTTGTACGTCCTGATGAGCCTTGCCGGTTCCATCACGTCATACGCTACAAAGGATCGGTTTCTCATGGCCTTCCACGCGTCACTTTGTCCTGAATCCCTTGTACGCGGGTATCTCACCCAGCAGGTGCCTTGCAAGCAGGCGCGCCTGCGTCTCCATTATCCTCCGGTAACTTGCCGAATATCCCAAGAGGGGGTCCCTGCTGATCCTCGATCCGGAGTCGGCAAGCAGGTGCATCTCGTCGGGCCTGGCCCGAACCTTGTGATCCTTCTCCTTTTTGCACGCCTTTTCGAGTTCTTCCCATTTTATGTCGTCCATGCATCCATGGAATGAGATCTGATCGGTAAACTTTTCGATTAATTACTCAGAAACTTTTACGTGTCGCCATAGTCAGATACTATGAATGCGGAATCTAAAAGATTCTTTACTATGGCGGGCTCGGCCGGATTTGAACCGGCGACCTAACGCTCCGCAAGCGTTCGCACTATCCAAGCTATGCAACGAGTCCGAATGATTTGTGGGATTGGCGTTTAATTTGGATTGCTATCACGGCCGGCGCGCGCAAACACGTACGGGGTGGCATCAGGCTCGCCAAACGTCCACGCCGTGGGCAGGCAGACGGTCCGGACATGCTCCAGATTATTCTCTTCGATGAACGTCCCCCAGCCGGCCTGGTTTTTGGGATCCTGCCTGTACTTGGGAGAGTGAGTCCCTGCAAACACCCATCCCGCCTTGTCGTGCCGGCCCTCCCGGGCCATCACGGCTGCGGCAAGGTCGCATCCCCCCATCTGCGCCAGCCCGCCGATGAAGAACGCCGGGCTGTCCAGATCCAGCACCGAATAGTCAAAGGATGCAGCATCAGAGCAGGACGGGTAAAAGTCAAGTATGCCTGCCAGTCCCTCCTGTATCCCCACCAGCGCCTCGTCGACTTCTATGCTGTAGGACCGCATGGACGCGACCCGGCCGCAAAACGCGATCCTCCCGTCCCCGGACCCGATGTCGACTATCTGGCAGTATCCGAGTTCCCGGGCGTGCAGCACACCCACGTATGCAGACATCATCCACGTGGGCGAGAACGGCGCGCGGCTCGAGCCGTGCAGTATGCTGCCGAGCCAGTACTTGTTGACGTCCCCCTCGTACACGACGCACCTAACCCCGCAGACTGTCTGCTCGTAGGAGTTGCAGTATATGGGATTCTCCCTGACAAACCTGTGCAGCAGTTCCAGATCTTGCGGTTCCACCGGAAACAGGTCGGATTCCGAGGCCGGTATGACCTCAGGTGTGCGGCTTGCGCCGCCATACTCCCGGGCAAACTCCATTTTCAGGGAGACGAGGTTTTTGGCAAGGCGCTCAGCCGGACAGTCCCTTTTCATACTGCTCCACAAACTCCAGGGTGCTCATCATCTGGCGCAGTTTCTCGTACGCTCCGGGCGTGTCTGTCCCGTCCCCGGACTGGAGGCTTTTGGTGGATTCTGCAACCAGCCCGGCAAGGCGCGCCCGAATTTTTGGATGGATATGCAAGTTGAACTTTTCAGAGATTGCCGATTCGGTGCGCGTTATCTTTTCCATTAGGGGCTTGTGCCCGTCAGGGCCAAGCTTGAGCATCTCGGCCATGGAGGATACGTTGATGACCTGGTAGTAGAGATTCACGATCTCCGAGACTGTCAGATCCGCGCCTGCAGCGTCATCAATCTGCTTGTCCAGATTGTCAGACTCTGCATGAAACATCCTGGAAATCTCCTCGCGGCTCATGCTACAGGGCGGGTGGAAATTGTTAAAAACTTTGGCATCAAGCCTAGGCTTCTTTTTCTGCAGGCTTGACAAAGACGTAGTTCATTATCAGGCCTGCTATGATGCCGCCCAGTATCGGTGCGGCCCAGTATAGCCAGTGAAACTCCCAGAACCCGGAGATCAGCGCGGGACCGAACGTCCTTGCCGGGTTTACAGACGCCCCGGTAAGCGGGACTGCTATCAGGTGTATGAGAAACACCATGCCCCCTATCGTGATTCCGTGCAGGCCAGGCGAGGCCTTTTTGTGCACTGCGCTCATGAATATTACAGTCACGAGGAAGAACGTCAGTATCGCCTCGACTGCGAATCCAGATCCGACGCTGTAGTTGAGCAGCTCGCTTGGGCCGCCCTGGGTTCCAAAGTTGACCTTGGCGCCAAGTTCCGGCAGTATTGCCATCAGCGTCGCGGCCGCGGCAACGGCGCCTATCAGCTGTGATATGATGTACCCGATGCCGTCGGCGATTCCTATCCTCTTGGTGATCATCATCGGTATGGTGACGGCGGGATTGATGTGCGCCCCGGAGACGTGGCCAAAAGCGTAGATCATCAGCGCTATGGCGCCTCCGTGCCCCAAGGATATGAACAGTACCGATTGCGTCGTCAGTTCCTCGCCAAAGGCCGCAATCGCAAGTATGACTGAAAGCGGGCCGAAAAATACCAACCCGTAAGTCGATATTGCCTCTGCAAGATACGCCCGGGGGTTAACCATCAGGATGTAACCCCTTCAGGTTTCCATATAAAAGATTCGAATGAGTTCGGCTACGTGTTCGGCCTAATGCCACTATGGCCGGAAACGGTGCGGACCGGTACGGGTTAAAACGAACGCCGGATATCCTGCGCCATCCCCGTCAGGCGGCATCAAAAAGTAATTATTTGCGGCGCAGGCGCCATAGCACATGGTTTCTGAGGGAGACAGGGTTCCGGAATTCGAGCTGAACGACTCAGACGGCAGAGCCGTCAAGTCCACGGACTTTGCCGGAAGGAGGCACGTGATCTACTTTTACCCCAAGGACTTTACCCCCGGGTGCACCAGGGAGGCAGACGAGTTTTCAAGGGATCACGGGCTGTTCGAGAAGGAGGGAATCGACATAATCGGGATAAGCCCGGACGGCACGGAATCCCACAAGAAATTCTGCGACAAGATGGGAATAAAGTACACGCTCCTGTCGGATACAGAAAAGAAGGCCTCGACGGCGTTTGGCGTATGGGGCATGAAAAAGTTCATGGGCAGGGAGTACATGGGGGTGGTGAGAAGCACGTTTCTGGTAAACAAGGAAGGCATAATCTTCAAGGCGTATTCCAAGGTAAAGCCGGCCGGCCATTCAAAAGATGTGCTGGAAGATTTTTTGAATCAGAAATAGCGCGGTTCGCCGCAGCATGAAGGATCATACTTTTCCAAGGTGCCTACGGCATTGTGCGCACCCGGCGTGTTGGTGTCCTGAATAAATAAAAGAAATGGTAGATGTATCAGAATCCTTTCGGAAGCGTTCCCCGAGAAGCTTTTGGAGGTTCGGGCTCAGGTTTTGGCGTGAATCCCTTTGGCAGGACGCCACGGCTCTTCCTGGCACTAGCTTCTGCAGCGGCTTTTGCCTCTTCCTGCAACGCTTTCTGGTAGGCCTGCTCAGCTTCGATTCTCTGCTGCGCGAGTCTTGTGAGGTAGTTGTTCTCATAGTCTGCCAGTTGTTCGTGTCGTGACTTTGTGCCTTCATAACTTGCCTGCTGCGGGGGCGGTGCCTGCTGCGGCGGGGGGGCCTGCTGTGCCGGTTTTGGTTCCGGTGCCGGCTTTTCCTGTGCCGCTGTGCCGCCTTCAAAACTCATGCTCACGCCGCTAAAGCTCCCGAACGTCTTGTCCGGAGGGTGGTGCGCCAGCCTGGGCCGCGTTGCAAAGTACTGGTTGGACGGTTGCGTATACCCGGTAACCTTGGCTTTTTGGTCGTTCCAGTTGGTAGTCGGAACGCTTCCCACTGGTGCAGTGAGGCGCACGTAGTACCTGTTTGGAGACGGTGAGTATCCTGTCACCTTTGTCCTGTAATCGTGGAAGCTCGTCTGGGGGGATGCATAGTACGCGTCCTCCAGTGCGGCGTTGAACGTTGCAGGAGGCTGGGATTTTGTCTCTGCCGGTTTTGGTGTCTCCTTGGGCGCCGGTTTTGGTGCCTCTGGGGGCTTGTCGCCGAATCCCTTTGGAAGTGTTCCCTTGGGTTTTGGTGCCTCTGCCGGTTTTGGTGCCGGCTTGGGTGCCTCTGGGGGCTTGTCGCCGAATCCCTTTGGAAGTGTTCCCTTGGGTTTTGGTGCCTCTGCCGGTTTTGGTGCCGGCTTGGGTGCCTCTGGGGGCTTGTCGCCGAATCCCTTTGGAAGTGTTCCCTTGGGTTTTGGTGCCTCTGCCGGTTTTGGTGCCGGCTTGGGTGCCTCTGGGGGCTTGTCGCCGAATCCCTTTGGAAGTGTTCCCTTGGGTTTTGGTGCCTCTGCCGGTTTTGGTGCCGGCTTGGGTGCCGTGTCGGTGACTACCTTTCTCGGCCTGCCTCGCGGTCGTTTGGGCTTGGGTGCCGTGTCGGTGACTACCTTTTTCGGCCTGCCTCGCGGTCGTTTGGGCTTGGGTGCCGTGTCGGTGACTACCTTTTTCGGCCTGCCTCGCGGTCGTTTGGGCTTGGGTGCCGTGTCGGTGACTACCTTTTTCGGCCTGCCTCGCGGCCTTTTTGGTTTCGTCTCGGATGATGCACTCTCGTTTAGTTTTTTCGTTGAACTTGTGCTATCATTTGCCATTCCTTACAGTACATACGGCATTGTTTATTTACATTTTGATTAGTACACGTCTTAGTTCAAATTAATTCATAAAACTAGATAAGAATCTGTAAAAAATTTATTGTATCAGGATATGGATCCGGAAGATCGGAAGATCAATCTGGCTCCCAAAAGGCCATCATGTACAGGCAGTTGTTGCATCGCCAGAGGTTCACATTAACCCCGTTGTCGGCTTCAACGACATACGTCCCGTCATCGGCTCGGCGTATCATGGGAAAATAATTCAGTCCAGGATTTTGCAGCCACTCCTTTTGCTGGCAGTTGGGGCACGCGATGCGCGGAGGCATGAGTTGCATACGCAGTAATCAAAGATGAACATTTCGATGAAAAAGAGAAGAAAGTGTGATTAGAAGCCTTTTGGAAGCTTGCCTTTTGCCGGTTTGGGTGCCGGTGCGGGCTTTTCCTGCATGGCAGTACCACCTTCAAAACTCATGCTCACGCCGCTAAAGCTCCCGAACGTCTTGTCTGGAGGGTGGTGCGCTAGTCTGGGTCTTGTTGCAAAGTACTGGTTGGACGGTTGCGTATACCCGGTAACCTTGGCTTTTTGGTCGTTCCAGTTGGTAGTCGGAATGTTTCCCATTGGTGCAGTGAGGCGCACGTAGTACCTGTTTGGAGACGGTGAGTATCCTGTCACCTTTGTCCTGTAATCGTGGAAGCTCGTCTGGGGGGATGCATAGTACGCGTCCTCCAGTGCGGCGTTGAACGTTGCAGGAGGCTGGGATTTTGTCTCTGCTGGTTTAGGCGTCTCCCTGGGCGCCGGTTTTGGTGCCTCTGGGGGCTTGTCGCCGAATCCCTTTGGAAGTGTTCCCTTGGGCTTGGCTGCTGCCGGTTTTGGTGCCTCTGGGGGCTTGTCGCCGAATCCCTTTGGAAGTGTTCCCTTGGGCTTGGCTGCTGCCGGTTTGGGTGCCGGTTTTGGTGCCTCTGGGGGCTTGTCGCCGAATCCCTTTGGAAGTGTTCCCTTGGGCTTGGCTGCTGCCGGTTTGGGTGCCGGTTTTGGTGCCTCTGGGGGCTTGTCGCCGAATCCCTTTGGAAGTGTTCCCTTGGGCTTGGCTGCTGCCGGTTTGGGTGCCGTGTCGGTGGTTACCTTTCTCGGCCTGCCTCGCGGTCGTTTGGGCTCGGGTGCCGTGTCGGTGGTTACCTTTCTCGGCCTGCCTCGCGGTCGTTTGGGCTCGGGTGCCGTGTCAGTGGTTACCTTTCTCGGCCTGCCTCGCGGTCGTTTGGGCTTGGGCGCCGTGTCGGTGGTTACCTTTCTCGGCCTGCCTCGCGGTCGTTTGGGCTTGGCTGCAGGCTGCGGCGTAGGTGCCTCAAATCCCTTTGGAAGCGCTCCCTTGGGTTTTGCTGCTACGGCCGGTTCCTCCTGATCAAGGCTTGATTGTATACCGTCAGTGTAGTTCTGCAGCGATTCTTCCAAATCGCTGGCTTCGTCGTGATCTTTTGTAGATGTCTGCATTGCTCTGAATGAATTGTGCGGGGTTTATGTATATTTGGGTTGTCCTGATCATCAAAAATCGGATAAATGACGTGATTTTTGCATGGTTTTTGGCATTTTGCGCGTGTTTTTTGCGCTATGCCTGCGCAATTCATATTTTTAAACCATGTTGGAATAATTTTTTCCAAATTATAATAATAAATTAAAAATGCATCCGGGCGCATTCCGGGAAGACCCCCAAGGGAGTTTATTCAACCACCACATGCAGGCAGTCTGCGTTTTTGCCCGCCGGCCGCACCGTCACGCAAGAGCACCACACTGCCGGCTGCATCCACGCAGGCATCTTCGGTAATGTCCCGGGCGTAACGTCCAGAGTATTGCCGCATCCCAGGGTGCGACAAGTCGCATGCCACGTTTTGGCTGCATTTTTCCATCCGTCTCCGGCCGGATGCGGCCTTGTCCGGCCGCCGAGCAGGCAATCGTTCAGGAATGCCTTTTGCAGCATTCTGCAGAGGGGGTCTTCGACACCGTCTGGACGCTGCGTGCCCATGATGCGCGATCGTCTTCCGGGATTCAAGTTTTATATGCATGGGGTGCATATTGTCACTAATGGACGATTTTGAGAAGGAATTTCCAGACTTTGACTGGAAGAACGTTCCGGCATACAAGCATCCAGGAGGCAAGGACTGCCCGTGCCCAAAGCACGAATACATCAGGGAACAGATCAATTTCACAAAACAGGTAAACGCGAAGGGCAAGGAGCCGGCCAAGGTGACGCTCAGGTTCTGCCCAGACCACTACAGGGTGTACATGGACGAGGTCATCCCTGCAATGCCGTTCAAGTACAAGATGCTGACCAAGATAGCCCTGAAGATCGGGGCGATCCAAGTCGACCAGTTAAAGTACATGGAATCCGAGCTCTGCTTTTACTGCAAGTTCGGATCCGGCGGGCACGACAAAAAGACAGAACTGCCTCCGATGTAGGACGGGCTGCAAGAAACGCAACGGCGTGATCCAAATAGGCGCACGGCCAGCCACGTGCCATTGGGGGGGAATCCAGTTAAGCTTATACCCAAACCGCCCCCATTCCATCACATGCCGATAAAGGATGTCCGCGGGCTCATCTCGGAGCTGGAAAGGCACGGGGAGCTGAAGAGGATCGAGGCAGAAGTCGACGCCGACTTGGAGGTGGCAGAGATCATGCGAAGGGAGATGTACCGCAACGGCCCGGCCATACTGTTCGAAAATGTCAGGGGGCACGACATGCCGATACTCGGAAACGCGTTTGGCTCCATGAAGAGGCTGGAAATCGGCCTCGAGATGACAGACTTTACCGAGATTGGAAAACGCATAGTGGACATGACAAGAATGCACGTCCCGTCTGGATTCCTGGGCAAGCTCAAAAAACTCCCCGAGCTCTCAAAGATGACTGCCGTGTTTCCCAAGTCCGAGTCCGGCGGGCCGGTATCGGAGGTGACGCCTGCAAGGCCGTCGTTTGACGACATTCCGATACTCAAGTCGTGGCCGGGCGATGCCGGAAGGTTCATCACGCTCGGACTGGTCGCAACGGTGCATCCCGAGACCGGCGTGAGGAACCTGGGGGTGTTCAGGATGCAGGTGTTAGACGGCACGCACGCCCTGATGCACTGGCAGAGGCACAAGAGGGGGGCGCATCACGGCGAGATCTCGCGCGACCGCGGGGAAAAGATACCCGCGGCAGTCATAATAGGCGGGGATCCGGCGACTGTCTTTTCTGCCATCGCGCCCGTACCGGAAGGGCTGGACAAGTACCTTTTTGCCGGAATCACCAGAAAGGATGGCATTAGCACGGTGAGGTGCAGGACAGTCGACTTGGACGTTCCTGCAAACGCCGAGATCGTCATGGAAGGGTACGTCGATCCCTCGGACCTCAAAGACGAGGGGCCGTTTGGGGACCATACGGGTTACTACACCCCAGTCGAGCAGTACCCGGTGTTTACGCTTACCGGAATCATGCGCAGGAGGGATCCGGTGTACCTGACGACGGTGGTGGGAAAGCCCGTCCTGGAGGATGCGTACATCGGAAAGGTCATAGAGCAGTCGTTTCTCCCGCTGATCAGGATGTTCCACCCCGAGGTGGTAGACTTTGGCATGCCGGCTGCAGGATGGTTCCAGGGGCTGGCGATAGCGTCCATCAAAAAGCGCTACCCCGGGCAGGCAAAGAAGGTCATGATGGGGCTGTGGGGAATGGGGCAGCTGTCGCTTACAAAGACGCTCATAGTGGTAGACGAGGACGTCAACGTCCACGACATGAATGACGTCATATGGGCTGTGACTACCAGGGCCGATCCCGCAAGGGACACGACGATAATCTCCAACACCCCTACAGACACACTCGACCCGGCATCGCCGCTTGTCAATTTGGGCTCCAAGATGGGAATCGACGCCACGCAAAAGACCGCCGAGGAAGGGTACGCAAGGGAGATTCAGCAAAAAGTCAAGGCCGACGAAAAGACCAAGGATCTGGTGGACTCACGGTGGGGCGAGTACGGCCTATGACGGCATGACGGGGTGGTAAAAGTTGTCCCGCTCTTCGACGGCGTAGTCGATCTGGCGTATGGCGCCGTCTATCATCTGGCCCGTAAGCTCAGTCGAGCGCGCGCCGGTGCACGAGACTACCTCCTCGCCTATCAGGGTTCCGCCAAAGTCGTCAGCGCCGTACTGCAGCGCCAGCTGCGCCATTCCGACCCCGTTTGTCAGCCACGAGGACTGGAGGTGCGGTATCAGGTCGTCTAGGATCAGTCTGGATATGGCAATCATCTTTAGCAGCTGGATGCCCCCCGTGCCGTGCTGGACGGTTCCGTCCTGCTGCAGCAGGGTGTTGTTTGGCTCAAAGTTCCACGGGATGAACGCCATGAACCCGCCGGTGCGCCTTTGGAGCCCTGCTACCTTCATGAAGTGGTCTGCGGTGTCGGCGTTGTCCTCTACGTGGCCGTACATCATGGTGGCAGAGGCTGGAAGCCCGATGGAGTGCGCCTCGCCCATTATCCTCAGCCAGTCGTCGCTTGAGATCTTTTTCGGGCTGATGATGTCCTTAACCGAATCCACCAGTATCTCGGCGCCCGCGCCGGGGACTGACTGCAGCCCGGCGTCCTTGAGCCTGGAGAGCACCTCGAGGGTCGAGGAGTGCTCGACCCTGGCAATCATGTCAATTTCTGATGCAGACAGCCCGTGCACGCCCACCAGGGGAAACTTTTGGCGGATCATCCTGAATGCGTCCTCGTAGTACTCTATGCCCAGGTGCGGGTTGTGTCCGCCCTGGATCAGCGCCTGGCGGATCTTGAACATGTCCCACGCGATGCGCACGCGGGATTCGATCTGCTCTAGGCTGAGCGTATATCCCTCGTCGTGCCCAGGGGGGCGGTAGAACGCGCAGAACTTGCAGTCCGTGACGCAGACGTTGGTGTAGTTGAGGATAATGTTGTTTATATACGAGGCCTTGCGCCCGAACCGCCTCCTTGCCATCTGGCCGGCCACCATTCCCATGAGGTTGACGTCGTCGGACTCGAGGAGCCTTATGCAGTCCTCGTATCCGGGACTCGAACCGTTGAGCGCCCTGTCCAGGATGTCGCCGATGCCGCTTTTTTTCATGTACTCGACGGCCTGGCTCATGTCCCTGTATTTCATACGATTATTATTTAAACCATCATGGGTTGTAAATGAGGAAATTTTGCAGGATTTTCATGGCGGGTTGGCAGGCGTGCCTGGTTTGGCCGATGACTTAGTGGTGGAGGTAGACATCAAAGAGCGGATCGTCATGGCATGGCGCCTGGCCGTGCCCGGATGGGCAGGCTGCAGGCATGACACAGTCACGGCTTTCCCCAGATGGCCTGGTTTGGTTGTTCCTGACTGGGCGGCGGCAAATCCAACATGCCCACGCACGCCAACCTCAAGCATCATGCGCGCCCCAGACCGGCGCCGGCAGATTCAATGACGGGGAAGTATTTTACGGTATTTTTAATTAGGGCGGGGAAGGAGACATCAACACATGGTATCAGGCAACCAGATCAGGCTCAGCCGCATACTCAGGAAGGGAAGGATGCTCTGCATTCCCATGGATCACGGGATATCAAACGGGCCCATCAGCGGCCTCGAGGATCCGGTGTCCATAATACAAAGGTGCGACGGCCGGGGCATTACCAGCGTGATCATCAACAAGGGAATCCTAAAGGCCCTGCCCAAGCCGATCAGGGCCGGGATACTGGTTCACTTTTCAAGCAGCACGTCGCTTTCCACCGCCCCCAACCGCAAGATGCTGACAGGCACGGTAAAGGAGGCAGTCGCCATGGGGGCAGACGGGGTGTCGCTGCACATCAACGTGGGCGGAAAGGAAGAGCCCGAGATGCTCAGGGACTTGGGCGACGTTGCCGGGCAGTGCCACAGGTGGGGGATGCCGCTTTTGGCAATGATGTACCCGAGGGGTGAAAACATCAAGGATCCGCACGACCCGGAGATAGTGGCGCACGCAGCCCGGATAGGGGCAGAGTGCGGGGCGGACATCGTCAAGACCCTGTACACCGGGGACGCGGACTCTTTTGCAGGCATAGTAAAGAGCACGCCGGTTCCGGTAGTGATTGCCGGAGGGCCCAGGGCGGAGACGGACATGGATATTTTGCAGATGACAGAGGACGCCATCGGGGCAGGAGCCGCCGGGGTGACGTACGGCAGAAACATCTTTGCCCACAAGGAGCCAGAGAGGATGGTCGAGGCACTGGCAGAGATAATCTTCAAAAAGGGGACAGCGGCAGAAGCGATGAAGAGAATTGGCCAAGCCTAGAGAACTGATAATTTTGCCAGGCGTGCCAGACGCGCAGCTTCCGACGTTCCTTGCGCAGCTGCAGGCAGAAGGCATAGGGACGGTATACCTTGACCCCGAAAAGGCGGGAGGAATGAAGACCATATCACCATCAGAGTCTGCAGACCACGTAGTGGCAGAGGGGGACGCGGCCCCCAAGGGAGGGTCAGTCGGCAGGAGTTTCAGGGTGCTTTCAAACCAGGACATCGATGACGTCATGGCGGCAGCCGAAGGGGGGCTGGACTTTGTGATAATCGAGGTGGACGACTGGAAGATAATCCCGCTGGAGAACATTATTGCAAAACTGCACAAGATAAACACCAGGATTCTCGCGGTGGCAAAAACCCCCGCGGAGGTGAGAAAGATGTTCTCGATCTTGGAAGTGGGGGTGGACGGGGTGATATTCAGCACGTCATCTATAAGCGAGGTCAGGGAGGCAAACGTCTACCTCGGTGCCAAGAACTTTGAGATGGCCCCGGCAGAGATCACCGAGATCAAGGAGGTGGGGGACGGCGAGCGCGTCTGCGTCGATACCGCGTCCATACTGCGCGTCGGCGAGGGGATGCTGGTTGGAAGCAGGTCGAACTTTCTGTTTTTGGTCCACAACGAGGCCGTGGGGTCGTCGTTTACATCCCCCAGGCCGTTCAGGGTCAACGCCGGCGCGGTGCACTGCTACACCCTTGCCCCCGACGGCACGACCAGGTACCTCTCAGAGATTGAGACCGGCTCCGAGGTGCTGGTGCTTGACTCCAAGGGCGGCGCCAGGAGGGCGACTGTGGGGAGGTCAAAGATAGAGAGGAGGCCGATGCTGATGATCAAGGCGTCTGCAGGAGACGAGACCGGCGGGATAATCGCGCAGGACGCAGAGACTATTCGCTTTGTAAAACCCGACGGCCAGCTGGTGTCAGTGACCCACCTCAAGAAGGGCGACACCGTGCTGGTGCACGCAAAGGCCGCCACGGGCAGGCATTTTGGGATGGAAGTCTCCGATGAGTACATCCTCGAAAAGTGACCCGCCGTACAGGACGTGCGTGTCAGTCGCAGAGGCCACTCCGGACGGGACGGTGCGGGCGCTTGCAGAGGCGCTGAAAAAATCAGACTATGCGGAGGTGAGGCTCGACTATTTGGAACCCGGGGAGGTTGCAGGAACCCTCGAGGCCATAAGGGGCAGCATGGGCAGGGTCGTCTGCACCCTCAGGCCGGTGGCCGAAGGCGGAAGGTTTCAGGGAAGCGAGGAGGAGCGCGTCAAGGTACTGGCCCTCATCGCATGGTACGAGCCGTTCCTGCTGGACGTGGAGTTTGAGACGCTGCGGCAATTCCCAGTGCTGGCAGAACGCTTCAAGTCGGCCGGAACGAGGCTGCTGGTCTCGTGGCACGATTTTGAGGGCACGCCGGGGACAGAAAGGCTGCTCAGGCAGATGGACGCGATGTCGGCTTATTCCCAGTGGATAAAGATGGTGTGCATGGCAGGAACAGAAGAGGACGCATCAAGGATGCTTGCCCTGTATGGCAAGAAGGGCCAAAACCACCTGATATCGTTTGCCATGGGGGAGAAGGGCAGCGCATCAAGGGTGCTGTGCCTGTACCTTGGCAGCCCGTACACGTACGTCTCGCTTGGACGCGCCGTCGCGCCGGGCCAGATTGACGTCGACAGGATGAGGAGAATGACAGGCCAGGAACACCCCGGGGCGCCTGCCCAGCCGGGTTCGTAAATTTGTGGACTGGCCGGATCGCGCCAAAATGCAAGGCACCTGGGCCAGATTCACAGGCCCAAAACAATCCGATCAGTCCGGAGTCTTGCCGGTCTTTCCTTCAGCCCGTTCAGACGACTTGCTCCTTTCTGCAGAACACGCCTTCTTCTGCTGCGCAGGCGCGCTGCCGTGCGACGGCGGGTGTGGGCTTTCTCGCAGATTTTCAGATGCCTTTCAAGATCAATCGTCATGGCCATCCCAGTTTTTTCACGCTTCTCCCCATCCAACGCACGGGTTAGATGCTCAATCACCAAATCCCTCTTCATAACATCTGCTATTATCTTGGCTAGTTCGTCCCGCAATATTTTGATCTCGGGATTTGACAGCAGAATGATTCAGGTATGGCACAATTTAGATCGCCATGGTTTCGGAAAATTGACTGTGTGTTGGACCTAACCCGGTACAGTGTTGGTTTAGGGTGTGTCCTACGGGTATATACGAACGGTAATCGATCCTTCGACGATTTGATTTATCGGATTATGTCTGTAGGACACACCCGGGCATCCTGTTAAGAATTTAAATTCAGTCATGCCGCCTCGAAGGGTACGATGACCAAGACGTTTGCCGTAATCGGGGATCCCATTGACCACTCCATGTCGCCGAACATCCACAGCGCGGCATTCAGGGAATTGGGCATGGACTGCGCGTACATCGCGTACAGGATTCCAAAGGGCGAGCTCGCAGATGGGCTGGAGGGGCTCAAGAAGATCAGCATAGCAGGGTTCAACGTCACGATCCCGCACAAGATTGAGATGATGGGGCACCTTGACCGGGTAGACGAGTCGTGCAGCCTCATCGGGGCGGCCAACACGGTCGCAAACACCGACGGGATTCTCAAGGGGTACAACACGGACATGGACGGGTTTTTGGATCCCCTCAGGGAGAGGCTCCCTGCCATCAGGGGCTCGTCGGTCCTGCTGCTCGGCGCAGGCGGCGCTGCAAGGGCGGTGGTGGCAGGATTAGCCAAGGAGAAGGCAGGCAAGATCACGATTGCAAACAGGACGCCCCGGAGGGCAGCAGAGCTTGCCGGGTTTGCGCAGAGAATGAACCTGAAGGCTGCCGGAATTGGAATCGACCAGGTGGGGGAGACGGCAAGAGACTATGACGTTATCGTGAATGCCACGGCGGCAGGCCTGAGGGGAGAGGCCAGCCCGGTTTCGCTCAAGGGCATAGGCGCAGGCACCATAGTGTACGACATAGTGTACGCCCCGATGAACACGGATTTCATCAAAAAGGCAAAGGAAGAAAAGGCCACCATAATATTCGGATACGAGATGCTTTTGGGCCAGGCGGCAAGGACGTTTGAGATATGGCACGGCGCCAAGCCGCCGTACGCTGCCATGAAGCGGGCGCTGCTGGGGGGGTTCTGATGGCAGGCGCAAAAGCTATCGTTCACGGCGCGGTGTCGCTGGTAAACGCGATAGCGACGCAAAAGGGCGCGACGGTGGGAATCAGCCTGAAGGTGGAGGCGACGGTGCGGGCAGAGCCTGGAAAGGGCATAGCGATACAGTCAGAAAAGCCCGCAAGCTCGCGCCTGATACTTGGCACGGTGGCAAGGGTGGTCCCAAAGAAGAGCATGGAGCATTCCAAGATTACCGTCTTGCTTGACTCGGAGATACCTGCCGGGTACGGGCTGAAGAGCTCGAGTGCCATATCGTCGGCCGTGGCGCTGGCATGCGCAAGGGTGTTCAGGCCCAAGATGACAGACAGGCAGATCCTGCTTGCAGGCGTCAACGCCTCGATAGCCTCCAAGGTCAGCATCACGGGGGCGTATGATGACGTGTGCTCGTGCTATTACGGCGGGTTCAACGTCACAGACAACGCAAGGAGAAGGAGGGTGGCGTTTGGCAGGGCGCCGTCGAACATGACTGCCGTGATACACATCCCCAGAAAGAGAAAGAGGGGGAACATCAGGAGCCTCAAGACGCTGTCGTCGGTGTTTGGGAACGCATGGGAGATGGCAAGGGACGCGCGGTACTGGGATGCCATGAACATAAACGGGCTGGCAGCAGCTGCCGTACTGGGGCGGGATTCTGGAATCATCGCCGACCTGGTGAGCCACGGCGCGATAGGCGCGTCCATGTCTGGCAACGGGCCGGCCATCGCGGCAGTGGTCAGAAAGGGCAGCGAGTCAGGCGTCAAGAGGGTGTTTGCCAAGCTTGACGGCACCACGATAATTTCTGGAATAAGCAACACAAAGGCGCATGTGCATGACTTGTAGGGTGGAGAGATCTGTCATATCTGGGCGGGTGGAGTGCCCGCCAAACAAGAGCTACACGCACAGGGCAATCTTTCTTGCCTCGCTTGCCGGCGGGGGAAGCAGCGTGAAGAACATACTCGCGTCTGCAGATACTGCAGCGACCATCGAGGCGTGCAGGAGACTGGGGGCAGACATGGTAGTCGAAGGCTCGTCGGTTACAGTCAGGAGCCCCATAGGGACGGGTGCGCGCGTGCCCGAGATCGATACGGAAAACTCGGGCACCACCATCAGGATCGCCGCCGGCATCGCGGCCCTGTACCCTGAGAGGATCACGCTGACAGGCGACGAGAGCCTGCAGAAGAGGCCGATGCAGCCCCTGCTAGACGCGCTTATTAGCATGGGCGCAACGTGCACGTCGACTGGCGGAAGGCCGCCAATAACTGTCACTGGAAGGATCCGCGGCGGCAGCATCAGGATACCGGGGGAGCTGTCAAGCCAGTTCGTATCGTCTTTGATGATTGCCGCGCCTCTGACAGGCAGCGGGATCAACATGGTCATAGAGGGAAACATGGTCTCAAAGCCGTACCTGGATGCCACCATAGCGACCATGAGGAGGTTCGGCGTGTCGGTTCAGACGCTGATCCCGTACAAGAGGTACAACATAGCGCCCCAGGTGTACAGGCCGGCGGAGTTTACCGTGCCAGTCGACTTTTCAAGCCTCGCCCTGCTGCTTGCAGCCGCGGTGCTAAACGGCGACGGTGTGACAGTCGGCGCGAGCATAGGCGACCTGCCGCAAAGCGACGAGGTGTTCATAGACATACTCGAGCAGATGGGAGTGGAGGTTGCAATTGGCGACGGGGAGATTGGCGTAAAGGCGCCTGACAGGCTGGGGGGAGGAAGGTTTGATTTGAACAACTCTCCGGACCTGCTGCCGCCGCTGTCCATTCTGGCGCTAAAGTCGTCAGGCCCTATCGAGATCGTAAACGTCAGGCACGCAAGGCTCAAGGAGACGGACAGGATTGCCATAATCGCAAGGGAGATTGCAAAACTCGGCGTCGGAGTCGTGGAAAGGGACGACGGCCTGGTGCTGGAGCCGCCAGGGGAGGCGCGCGGGGCTGAGCTGGATGCAGAAAACGATCACCGGTTGTTCATGGCGTTTTGCATAGCAGGAATGCACGTCGGCGGATGCACGGTAAGCGACCCGGAATCAGTCAGGGTATCGTATCCGGACTTTATAGAAGAGATGCGGCGCATCGGGGCAAAGATACTGGATTAATGGCGCAACCCCGTATAGGACAGGGACACCCCCAGCCGCAACGCCTTTGCGTTGATCACATGTATTTTTCACGGGGCTGCGCAGATTATGCCATGAAATGTACACGTTGGGCCATATGAGATATACATCTTTATGATATATAACAGCTATATGAAATTTTTACAAGAAATTCCATAAAACGCATGATTTATCGCATTCTGGGATTGTCCTGTCCTGCCAACCCATCCAGAGCCGGGCGTGAATGAAAGGCCGCATCCAGAGCAGCGAAACGTCCATTGCATGCAGCGTCAGAGTGTTTTTGATATATAAAGAACCTGTCAGTGGAAATGTTTGCAATATATAAAGAACCTTTCAGTGGAGATATTTTCAATATATAAAGAACCGTTCAGTAACAACCTTGTATGCCGGGAAATTCCATAGGCCAGCGCCTGGTGCTGACGAGTTTTGGCGAAAGCCACGGGACGGTCATAGGGGCTGTGCTAGACGGCTGCCCGGCGGGACTGGAGCTTGACGAGTCGGATGTCCAGGCCATGCTGGACAAGCGAAGGCCGGGACAGAATGTAATCTCGACGCAAAGGAAGGAGGCAGACGTGGTGGAGATAATCTCGGGCGTGTTCAGGGGGCATACGACCGGCGCGCCGATAACCATGATGATACGAAACAGCGACCAGAGATCCGGAGACTATGAGGAGATGAAGACCAGCTGAGGCCTGGGCATTCGGACTATCCGGCGATGGTAAAGTACGGCAGGCACAACGACCACCGCGGCGGGGGGAGGTTTTCCGGAAGGCTGACTGCCACGCACGTCATGGGCGGGGCGGTAGCAAGAAAGCTCCTAAGGGTCACAATGGGGGTGGAGACGAATTCGTACACGGTGCAGATAGGAGGCACGAGGATGAAAGGGGAGTTTGGCCAGGACATGGCAGGATCAATCTATGAAAACGATGCAAGGTGCCCGGAGGCCGAGACGGCAAGGGCGATGCGGGAGGAGATCATGAAGGCAAAGAAGAGCGGGGACTCGCTTGGGGGGATAATAGAGTCGGTCACGACCGGCGTTCCGACCGGTCTGGGGGAGCCTATATTTGGCTCCCTGGAATCCGACTTGGGAAGGGCGATGTTTTCAATCCCGTCAGTCAAGGGAGTGGAGTTTGGCTCCGGGTTTGCAGGATCGGCGATGCGCGGATCGGAGAACAACGACCTGTACGTGTTCAGGGACGGCAAAGTGGCAACCAAGACCAACAATTCCGGCGGAATCTTGGGCGGGATATCGATAGGCATGCCGATTACCATGAGGGTGGCCTTCAAGCCGGCATCGTCGATTGCCCAAAGGCAGAACACCGTGGATGTCGACACCGGAAGGGAGGAGGTGCTGAGCGTGAAGGGCAGACACGACCCGTGCGTCGTTCCCAGGGCACCGCCGGTGGTGGATGCGCTTGTGTCGCTGACGATAGCAGACCATGCCATCATGGCAGGACGGATAGGGCAGGTGGTGTAGCATGACAGAGATAGACAGGCTCCGCGAGGAGATGGATACGGTGACGCTGGACATGATAAGGCTTCTGGATCTGAGGATCGAGATATCCAAGAAGATGGGAGACGCAAAGAGGCGCAACGGCGTGGCAGTCAACGACGAGGCCAGAGAGACTGAACTGCAGGGGAAGGTGACCAAGATGTGTGGCGAGTTCGGGCTGGACAGGTCGGTGGCAGTGAGGTTCTTAAACTATATGATAAACGAATCGGTAAAGGTCCAGTCTGCAGACAGGCAGATGCACTTGGCGGTGTTTCGCAAGGCAAAGGCGCTGGAGGCGCAGGGAAAGAGGATCATCCACATGGAGGTGGGGGAGCCGGACTTTGCGCCTGCAGGGGCAGTCAGGGACGCGCTGGGAGAGGCCTTTGACGGCGGATTCATCAAGTACGGCGCGGCCGAGGGAATGCCGGCATTCAGGGAGGCGCTTGCAGGATACGTGACAAGGAAATTCAACTCCACCGCGAAAGCAGAGAACGTCATCGTGAGTCCCGGGGCGAGGTTTTCGATATTTGCCGCAATCACGACGCTTCTCAATCCCGGAGACGAGATGGTGATAATCGAGCCTGCGTGGCCTGCATACAGGGACTGCGCGCTGAATGCGGGAGTCAAGGTCAAGGCAGTCAGCACTACTTTGGAGGACGGATGGGAGCCGCGGGCAGAGCAGGTCAAAGAAAAGATCAACGAGAACACGAAGATGATCGTGCTCAACTATCCCAACAACCCCACCGGAAAGATCCTCAGCGCCGGGGTGCAAGACGAGATAATGAGGATCGCCGCAGAAAACGGCCTGTACGTGCTGAGCGACGAGATATATTCAGAGTACGCCGCGCCGGGATGGAAGAGCGCGCTGCAGTACGGGTACGAAAAGAGCATAGTGACGCAGTCGTTTTCAAAGTCGCATGCCATGACAGGCTTTAGGATAGGGTTTGCAGTGGCGCACAGGGACGTCGTGGCCAGGATGGCGCGGCTGTGGCTGCTGTGCCTGACAAGCGTAGCAGAGCCTGTCCAGTACGCTGCCATGAAGGCGCTTGAGGAAGACACTTCAGGCAACGCGGACGTGATACGCGGCAGACTCGACGTGCTGGCGCAGGAGGCAGGCCGGATTGGGCTGGACTTTGTCCCCCCGGACGGGGCGATGTACCTGTTTGCAAGGGTCAGGCAGGACGGCTTTGACGGGATGCGTTTTGCCGACAGGGCCCTTGAGACTGGGGTGGCGGTGGCTCCCGGGGAGGGTTTTGGCAATTACAGGAATTTTATCAGGATATCTGCGTGCAGGGACAAGAAGACACTAATTGAAGGCATGCGCATACTAGGTGACATTATGGGAGATGGGGTATGAAGATTACAGTGATTGGCGCAGCAGGCCAGATGGGGCAGTGGTTTACGAAATATTTTGTATCAAAGGGGTTCGAGGTTACCGGGTATGACCCGGAAAGCCAAGCGCTCGGAAGGAATGTCGCCGTGGCAAACTCGATGGTCGGGGCGGTGCTGAGGACAGACTATGTCATGCTGTGCACGCCGACTAGGAGGACGCCTGAGATTATCAGGCTGATTGCAAAGGAGATGCAGAGGGGGACTTACCTCATCGAGATATCGTCTGAAAAGTCCAAGGTGGCCTCGTCGCTTGCAAAGATGCCGGCAAAGATAAACCCCATATGCATACACCCGATGTTCGGGCCAGGGGTGAAGTCGATAAAGGGGCAGAACATAATCACCATTCCCATAAAGGACGCCAAAAAGGAGCTTGGCGTGGTAAAGTCCCTGTTCGAGGAGGCCAATTTCGTCACCATCGACGCCTCCGAGCACGACAAAAAGATTGCAGTCATTCTGGGGCTGACCCACTTGGTCAACTTGGTGTTTGCAAATATCATATCAAAGGACGAAAAGGTCCAGCTGACCGAAAAGATGTCCGGGACGACTTTCAGGGTGCAAAAGACACTGGCAGAGAGTATCATGAGGGAGTCGCCGGAGCTTATAGAGACTATCATCGCGAATCCGGACATCCGCAAGTTTGCAGAAGAGCTGTGGAAGGATGTCGGGCGGCTCATCACGTCAGTCCAGGAGTCAAAGACGGAGGAGATAATCAACTACATCAGGGACTGCCAGAAGAGGCTTGCAGCGCACACGGACATTGACGAATCCTACAAGAGGCTCGCGAAGATGGCAAAGGCAGTAGAAAAGTAGCGGGGATGCACTCCACAAAGATAGTCACATCGTTTGTCATGGACGGCAGCAGGCTGCTGATACTCAAAAGGAGCAACAGCGTAAGGTCCATGAAGGGCCTGTGGGCCGGGGTGAGCGGAATCATAGAGAAGAACGAGAAACCGCTGAGCAGGGCGAAGATAGAGATATTCGAGGAGGTTGGAATTGCAGAGGACCGGATTGCCTTGGTCAGGTCAGGAGACGAGATGGCAGTCAATTCGCCGCAGTACGAGAACCACGAGTGGAGGATATTCCCGTTCCTCTTCGAGGCAAGCAATCCGACTATCAGGCTGAACTGGGAGAACTCGGAGTTCAAGTGGATAAGAGTCAACGAGCTGGGCAGGTACAGGACCGTTCCCAGCCTTCAAAAGGTCCTATTCAGTCTGCTGTAGGGGAATGTCGTCGGGATAGTTCTTTTGCTGCGGCAGCATCATGTAGACGCACGCGCCACCGCACATGGTGCATGGGACGTTGTTGCCCGGATGCTGGCCTGTCCGGTTGTGGATTTGCGCGGCCTTTTCTGGATCTATGGATAAGGCGATCTGCTTTTCCCAGTCAAGCGTGCGCCGCGCCTCGGTCATGGCAGCGTCCCACTTGATTGCCTTGTCGCGGTTCTTGACAAGGTCGCCTGCGTGTCCGGCTATGCGGTACGCGATGAGCCCGTCTTTGACCTCGGCTGCGGTGGGCAGGGCCAGGTGTTCTGACGGGGTGAGGTAGCATAACAGGTCCACGCCCTCGCTTGCCGAGATTGCCGCCCCGATGGCGCTTGCGATGTGATCGTGCCCGGAGGCGATGTCTGTGACGAGCGGCCCGAGGACGTAGTAGGGGACGTCGCCTATCAGGGACTTTGCCAGGCGGACGTTTGCTGCGACCTCGTTGAGCGGCACGTGTCCGGGTCCCTCGACCATGACCTGCACGCCCTGCTGGTGGGCGCGCTTTGTCAGCTGCGAGATGTTTATCATCTCCTGGACCTGGAGCTCGTCGTGCGAGTCCAGTATGGAGCCTGGCCGGAGCGCGTCTCCGAGGCTGAAGGTGACGTCGTATTTTTTGGCAATCTCCATCAGGTAGTCATAGTGGGTAAGGTAGGGGTTTTCCTTGTCATGTTTTAGCATCCATGCAGCAGTGATGGTTCCGCCCTTGCTCACCACCCCGCCGTGCCGCTTGACGTGGAGTATTCTCTTTGCGATGGCCTTGGTGATTCCGCAGTGGATCGTGGTATAGTCGACCCCGTCGCGGGCGTTGTTCTCAAAGGCGTTAAGGTAATCGTCCTCGGTCAGGTTGAGCGGGTTCTTGTGGACGGTGATGCCGTAGTTGTAGGCCTCGTAGATCGGGACGGTCCCAAACGTTATGGGTGCGGCATCGAGCAGCGTCCGGCGTATGTGGCCGACGTCGCCGCCGTCGCTGAGGTCCATCATGGTGTCGGCGTGGTATTTTACGGCGACCTTGGCCTTTTGGATCTCCTCGTCGAGGTTCACGTTCAGCGTGGAGGTGCCGATGTTGACGTTTACCTTTGTCTTGAGGCCCCGGCCGATTCCGACGTTGTGGATGGTTTGGGGGCGGCAGTTGTTGCTGGGAATGATGATGGAACCGCGGGCGATCTTTGGGATGAGCCACTCAAGCGAGACGTCCTCGTCGTGCGCGACCTGGCGCATCTCGTCGGTGGCTACTCCGCGCCTGGCGGAAGTCATCTGGGTGGACATGGTAAGACTACGCACCGACCTGATTTAAACAGATACGGTTAGTCCCATTGGTGTTTGGATCGGCCGGGAATGAACCCACCAAATCGCGACTTGATTTAAACAGATGCGGTTCCCCATTGGCGGGAGCAGGCGCGGCAGTTCCACTGTGGAGAGTGGTCGGAGACGACGCACCCGCCCAGCTCGATCCCGTCTTTTTCGGCCTTGTCGTAGTCAAAGTCGGGGCCGGGAAGCCCGTACATGATCTCGGCAACGTTTTTGCTGCCACACCTGGGACATTTTGGCATGGCAGTGGTACGCCGAAGGCGTATATAAGATAGGTACGGTGCCGGGCGGGCCTATGCAACACGCTCGGAGATGGAGTCATTGGAATGAAAAGGAATCCATTTGGGAGGCGCGTTTTCTCGGAGTAAATTCTGCAAATATCCACGCCTACGGCAGGTTCGCGTCGCCAGCACCCGGCACAATTACGTCGACCATCCGGAAATTGCTTGTGCCGAACCCGCCCGTCGAGGTGATAACGACGGTGTACTCTGTCTTGCCGGAGTAGCTGGGAGATGATTTTATCTTCAGGGTGTCTCCATCGATCGCAAAGCGGGCAGAGTCGCCGCCGGATCCAATCCCGTAGGTGATGCCCTGGTGATCTAGGAACAGGTTCTGTGCTGCAATGTTCCAGATTATCTCTGTGCCATCGTCAGTGTCAATAGAAGCATCGTCAAGTGTTATGTACCAGTTGCCCAAGTTTTGCTTAAGGGAGTCGGTCCCGGCGAACATATCTGACATGTCAGCCACGCCCGAGACGTCCCAGTCGGAGAGGTCGGAGTTGAAGGAGGTGGCGTTTTGAAACATTCCAGACATGTAGGTCACGCCCGAGGTGTCCCAGTCGGAGAGGTCGGAGTTGAAGGAGGTGGCGCTGTTAAACATATCGTACATAAGTTCCACGCCCGAGGTGTCCCAGTCGGAGAGGTCGGAGTTGAAGGAGGTGGCGTTTTGAAACATTCCAGACATGTAGGTCACGCCCGAGGTGTCCCAGTCGGAGAGGTCGGAGTCAAAAGAATCAGCCTCTAAAAACATCCATGACATGGTTTCCACGCCCGAGACGTCCCAGTCGGAGAGGTCGGAGTTGAAGGAGGTGGCACCTTCGAACATGGCGTGCATGCGTTCCGCATTTGAGACGTCCCAGTCGGAGAGGTCGGAGTTGAAGGAGGAGGCTTCCGAGAACATCCTCTGCATGCCAGTCACGCCCGAGGTGTCCCATCCGGAGAGGTCGGAGTTGAAGGAGGAGGCACCTTCGAACATGGCATACATGAGTTCCACGCTCGAGGTGTCCCATCCGGAGATGTCGCCGTTGAAGGAGGTGGCTTCTGCAAACATACAGTACATGTTAGTCACGCCCGAGACGTCCCAGTCGGAGAGGTCGGAGTTGAAGGAGGAGGCAGTCGCGAACATGGCGTGCATGTCAGTCACGCCCGAGACGTCCCAGTCGGAGAGGTCGGAGTTGAAGGAGGAGGCTTCTACGAACATCTCGGACATGTCTCTCACGCCCGAGACGTCCCAGTCGGAGAGGTCGGAGTTGAAGGAATAGGCCTCGTTGAACATGTCGGACATGTCAGTCACGCCCGAGGTGTCCCATCCGGAGATGTCGCCGTTGAAGGAGGAGGCTTCCGAGAACATGCCGCGCATGCTAGTCACGCCCGAGACGTCCCAGTCGGAGAGGTCGGAATCGAATGAATAGACTTGAACGAACATATCTGCCATGTCAGTCACGCCCGAGGTGTCCCATCCGGAGAGGTCGGAGTTGAAGGAGGAGGCCTCCGAGAACATGCCGTGCATGCTAGTCACGCCCGAGACGTCCCAGTCGGAGAGGTCGGAGTTGAAGGAGGATGTTTCTGCAAACATCCATGACATGTCTCTCACGCCCGAGACGTCCCAGTCGGAGAGGTCGGAGTTGAAGGAGGAGGCTCTATTGAACATTCCGTACATGAGTTCTACGTTTGAGACGTCCCAGTCGGAGAGGTCGGAGTTGAAGGAGGAGGCTCCTGAGAACATGTCGGACATGTCTCTCACGCCCGAGACGTCCCAGTCGGAGAGGTCGGAGTTGAAGGAGGAGGCTCTATTGAACATTCCGGACATGTCTCTCACGCCCGAGACGTCCCAGTCGGAGAGGTCGGAGTTGAAGGAGGAGGCTCCTGAGAACATGTCGGACATGTCAGTCACGCCAGACAGATTTGGGGTGTCGTGTGCATTGTAGATCATGTAGCGTGCTCCCTCAAATGCAGAATCCATCGAAATCCATTTGATGGCACCCCATTGTTCTATGGATTGCAGCTTGGGTGCGTTGATCATGTCGCCGTTGAGGTAGATTCGCTCAAAGTCTCCCGTGATTGTGACAGTGTATGTTCCGGCGTTTCTGTACATGTGATCCTGGTTCCCTGAGACACCAATTGAGTCTGTGCCATCGCCCCAGAGTATTGTGTATCTGCCGGCTGCAGCACCTACTGGGATCGTTATCGAATCATAGTCCGAGGCGGTTCTCCAAGTGGTTATGAATGTGGTAACATCAACTTGGGTCTGCTCGGGCTCGATGCCGCCGGCGCTCATTACAGTTACGTCGACGATTCTGGAATTGGTCGTGCCGAACCAGCCCGTCGAGGTGATGTTGACGGCGTACTCGGTTTTGCCTGAGTAGCCAATCAACGGCTTAGTCTTCAGGACAGTGTCGTCAATCTCAAAAAGGTCAGAGTCTACACCAGATCCTATCTCGTAGATCGGGTGCTGGCGGGCAAGGGCCGCGTTCTGTGCCATGATGGCTCCAACCACGTCAGTGTCAGTGTCTACAGAAGTGTTATCAAGCACTATGTACCAGTTGCCCAAGTTTTGGTCGAATGAGGAGGCATCGCTGAATATGCCTCGTATGTTGGTCACGCCAGAGACGTCCCAGGAGGATATGTCGGAGTTGAAGGAATCGGCATCGCTGAACATGTAAGACATGTCCATCACGCCGGATACGTCCCAGTCGGAGAGGCTGGAGTTGAAGAAATCGGCATCGCTGAACATGTAAGACATGTCCATCACGCCGGATACGTCCCAGTCGGAGAGGTCGCCGTTGAAGGAATCGGCATCTTGGAACATGGATTTCATGCCAACCACGCCGGATACGTCCCAGTCGGAGAGGTCGCCGTTGAAGGAATCGGCATCTTGGAACATGGATTTCATGCCAACCACGCCGGATACGTCCCAATCGGATATGTCGGAGTTGAAGGAATCGGCATTCTGGAACATTCCTACCATGCCAACCACGCCGGATACGTCCCAATCGGATATGTCGGAGTTGAAGGAATCGGCATCGCTGAACATGTAAGACATGTCCTTCACGCCAGATACGTTCCAAGTGGAGATGTCGCCGTTGAAAGAATCAGTCAATGCAAACATGGCATACATGTCAGTCACGCCAGATACGTCCCAGTCAGAGAGGTCGGAGTTGAAGGAATCAATCGATGCAAACATGGCAGACATGTCAGTCACGCCAGATACGTTCCAGTCAGAGAGGTCGGAGTTGAAGGAATCAATCGATGCAAACATGGCATACATGTCAGTCACGCCAGACAGGTTTGGGATGTCAGTTGCGTTGTAGATCATGTTGCGTGCGCCGTAGAACGCCGAGTTCATGGACGTCCACGAGACATCGCCCCACTGTTCTATGGTTAGCAGCTTGAACGCGTTGTCCGGGTCGTCGTTGATATAGATCTGCTCAAAGTCCCCGGTGATGGCTACGGTGTAGGTTCCGGCATCACAATACACGTGCGCTTGGTCTCCCGTGACGTGGGCAGACGTGCTGCCGTCGCCCCAGTTGATCGTGTAGGCTCCGGCTGCGTTACCAACCGGGATGGTTATCGATTCGTTTGGCGAGATGACCTTCCAAGTGGTTACAAACGGTCGGTCGCCCGTGTTGGCCGCATCCGACCCGCCAGTCATTTTTGCTTTTTCCAACGCTTCTGACTGTTTTGTCGAAAGATCGCCACAGGGCACCTCGGGCGGTGGGGCGAATCCGCGCCGTTCCAGCGCCTTTGTAGATTCCGTAAAGACGCAAGCGGGCATGCCTGATGGCGACAGCATTAGCGTGCGGTGGTCATCACACGCCACCTCGTCTGCCGGCACCATGTCCCTTATCTGTTTAAGAGGCGTAAGGGGCAAGGATTTGGAGATATACTGTACGGCATGAATGGAATCTGCGTTAGTCATCAAGACTGCGTCAGCCTCGGCAGGCAGACCCAAGTAGACTCCCGATGCAGACTGGACGGAATCCGAGATGGCCGCATATGCTGCAACCAACAAGACCGACGCGACGAGGATGCGAGGCATTGTTGATTTTAGCATGGGTGTGAAAAGAAATGTTCGTACCTTAAGCACGCCTAATGTGAGCGTGCATGTATAATAAAAACAAACATTCGGTGCGCTACAGGTGACTGGCAAAGTACGAGAGTCCGGATGTCAGGTTCTTTATGAATTCCACATGCAGAGCGCGTCGATTTTAATCATACGTGCATAGGATGTCCCTAGGGATATTTCCATTGAATTGGCACGTTGTCAATCCGTCTAGGAATGGTCAGTCGCACAGCCCCGAATCACGGGTACAAAATGTCCACTCACAGGCAATTGCTTAGGCACGTTTGGGATGGTTGTGCACCACACAGCCTAGTTAGTTTCGCAACCTAGGCCTTAATGACACCTCCTTGATCCAAGCGCGTGCGTTTGTGGCAATTCTGTGCTCATGCTTTTGCAATCGCCTCCCGTGCCACTGCCAGCAGCTTGTTGTACGTGTTGATCCTTATTGCTATCTCTTGGACGATGTTTTCCATCTTTACCGCGTTTACAGAACTGCCGAACATTCGCTTGAGTGACGAGAACACGATCCCTACCAGCCACCGCCGGCCGTAGCCGACCCGCCTCTTCCAGTCCTGCTGGTTTTGTACGCGCTCGCACCCGTCCAGTGCGGCGAGTTTTTTCGGACTGGGTTCGTCGCCGCGCATCTGTTCCTGGGCGGCCAGGCCGCGCGTCCTGCCCACCCCGCCGGCCCTGCTGTTGGCGTTCTTCTTTATCCTGATGAGCGGCACTATTCCCAGATTCTTGCAGTATTCGAATATCTGCCTCGTGTCGTATCCGGCGTCTGCCTTCAGCTCTATCACGCACTGCCCTCCGGCATGACTTGCATGGCAGAAAGGCAGCATGCCGTACCGTTCTGCGGATCCCTCGATGCCATTGGCCATTGCACCCCCCGCCGCGGATCCTTCGGAACCATCGGTGCGACTCCCTGCCGCGGAGGCATTGGTACCTTGCGCCTTGGCCGATTTCTTCTCCAGCACCCCTGCCCTGAGGCCCTCCGGATCCAGGCCGAGTGCCTCCAGAGAATCGTCCACCAGGGCATTGAACTGGGACGAGTCGCCCTTGCGCTCGTCTGTCACCCGGAACGCCAGGATCTCCCGGGTCTCTTGGTTTATCATGACACTCAGCTTGATGAATCCGCGCGCCTTCCCGTGCTTGTGGTGTATCCAGTCGCTTCGCGTGGCCGGCGCCAGTCCGGTGGCGTCCGGTATCAGGCAGAGGACGTCACCGCCGTTTCTGACCGTGGTTATGCTGCCTTCCTGCAGTACCTTCATGGCCTTTATTCTCCGCCACAATGTGACGTGGTCAGGAGCGTCCTCCTCGCCCAAGGCAGATATCGCCATTCCCTGGCACATGCGGTACGACAGGGGACCATGAATGGCGCGTATTCCAGCGATAGCCATTATGACGGTGTCGGGGTAACTGTAGGGGCGCCCGTTCTTCTTCATGTTCATTCCCTCAAGCTCCTCGTCCGAACCTGGAGCCTTTGTAAGGTGCAGCAGCTTGCCCACCTCCACGTACCTGGCATCATTCTGGGCGTGGGTTATCCTCAGTCGCGATTTCTGCTTGGTCGGCTCTGCCTCGGTTTTGTCCATGTGTGCGACACCGCTGATCTGATCCTTGTGTTTTTCGGATTAAAACAGTCAACCACTAACTTGAATTCCATTGGTCTCTGGGAGCATGGCATGTGGGGCAGTCTGCCTGAGGCGGCGATGCCCTAGACGGCAGGGTTGTGAAACTAACTAACACAGCCATAATAGTTAAATGAAAACGCTACCATACAAAAGCGATGAACATTTTTGGAAAGCTCTTTGACTGGAAGACGTACATATTTACGGCGCTTGCAGTCATATCGTTTTCAAATTTTGTGGCAGTCCTGTTCGGCCAGACGATACCCGGGATAGTCGTGGACTTTTTCAGGGTGGCAGGGGAGTACGTCGTGCTTGCGGCAGTCTTCGTGTTCGCGCTGGCGTGGCTGCTCAGGGCAAAGCCGCACAACCGCCCAAAGCAGTACTCGGTGGTGGTCTTTGACGTGTTTGGCAAGAAGAGCATAATCGACGGCATCAGGACCGAGTTCAAGACGTACGACGTGGCCTGGAGCTTTATGAAGCAGTACAAAAAGTCGTACCCGATGCACAACTTTGCGCTGGTCTCGGATCTTCCAAAATCAGACAAGCCGACAATATTCAAGTACATCTGAATGGGGCTTGTTCAGGGCAGGTGGTTGTGGTGGAGTTTTCTATACTGGCCGAGACATTCCAAAAGATGGAGTCGACTGCAAAGAGGCTGGAGCTGACGCAGCTGCTGGTGGAGCTGTTCGGGCAGACGCCGCGCGAGGTGGTGCCGAGGATCGTGTACCTGCTGCAGGGAAAGATAAGGCCGGACTTTGAGGGGATAGAGCTCGGGGTGGCAGAAAAGCTTGCAATCAGGGCCATATCAAAGTCGTCTGGGATTCCTGTCGGGAGGATACAGGAGGAGTACAGGAAGAGCGGGGATGTGGGGCACGCCGCGTCTGTCATACTCGAGCAGAAGACGCAGACTACGTTCCTTGCAGAGGTCATCACTGTAGAGAGGGTGTACGAGACGCTGTTCACGATTGCCGGGCTCGAGGGGGCGCGGTCGCAGGACAAGAAGATGAAGTACATATCCAGCCTCCTAAACGACGCCGATCCGCTCGAGGCAGGGTACATCCTCAAGATCCTTCTGGGAACGCTCAGGCTCGGGGTCGCAGAAAACACGGTGATGGACGCGCTGGCAGTTGCCTACACCGGGGACAAGGCGCACAGGAAGGAACTCGAGCACGCGTACAACGTCTCAAGCGACCTGGGCATGGTGGCAGGGAAGGTGGCCGCAAAGGGATTGGAGGGGATTGTGGACTTTGACATAATCATGTTCAGCCCCGTAAGGCCGATGCTTGCCGACAGGGTCAAAAGCGAACAGGGCGCGATGGAAAAGATGGGAGGCGAGTTTGCAGCAGAGTACAAGCTCGACGGCGAGAGGGTGCAGGTGCACGTGGAGGGCAAAAAAGTTTCGCTGTTTTCAAGAAAGCTGGAGAACATATCAGAGTACTATCCTGACATAATAGAGAAGATTCCCGCCACAATATCGGCAGACAACGCGATCCTGGAGGCAGAGGCGGTGGCGATAAACGAGGGGACGGGGGAGTTTCTGCCGTTCCAGGAGCTGATGCACAGGAGGAGAAAGTACAACATAGAAAAGGCCGTCATGCAGTACCCGATTGCAGTCAACTTTTTTGACATACTGTACTGCAATGGAGCAAGCTGCCTCAAGTTGGGATATGCAGAAAGAAGGAGGATGCTGGAGAAGGTGGTAAGGCAGGACGGGTACGCAAGGCACATACCCATGACGACAGTCAGGGGGGAAGAAGACATCGAGGACTTTTTCGAGAACAGCATAAACGCCGGCAGCGAGGGGCTGATGCTCAAGACGCTGGACGGGCCGTACCAGGCAGGCTCGAGGGGGAGCTACTGGCTGAAGCTCAAGCGGGAGTACAGGAATGAGCTGGGCGACAGCCTGGACTTGGTAGTGATTGGCGGCTTTTTTGGAAGGGGCAGGAGGACGGGAATGTACGGCACGCTGCTGCTTGCATCATACGACGAAGACGAGGACGTGTTTACGAGCATCTGCAAGGTCGGGACGGGGTTTTCAGACGAGGACCTGGACCAGATGTACCAGATTCTCCACCCCAAGGTGACGATCAGAAGGGATCCGCGCATCGACAGCGACATGGAGGCAGACGTGTGGTTCGACCCCGAGGTGGTGATAGAGGTGGTGGCATCGGAGATTACCGTCAGCCCAATACACAAGACCGCGATGGACGTCATAAGAAAGGACGCCGGGCTGGCGCTGAGGTTTCCCAAGTTTACCGGAAAGATAAGGCCCGAAAAGGCCGCCGAGGACGCATCTACAAACGAGGAGGTCGTGACGCTGTACAGGGGTCAAAACAAGGTCTCGAGCGCAGAATAGCCCGGAATCCGGCCGCAGGCATAATCTCTTAAAGCAGGCAGGCGGTTAGGTGTTTGCAATGATTGAGCATCTGTGGGTGGTGGTGTTGGGGTTCATGGCAGGCATGCTGGGATCCATGATAGGGTTTGGCGGCGGGATAATCATGGTTCCGGTGCTGACGATTGCAGGATTTTCGCCCTCGGCTGCCGTAAGCAGCAGCCTGTTTGGGGTATTGTCAGGTTCGGTCTCGTCGACCGTGTCGTATTCGAGGCGCGCAAGGATAGACTACGGGCTGGCCTTGAGGCTCTCCCTGCCCGGGGTGCCTGGCGCGGTGCTGGGCGCGGCGCTGGCATCAGGCGTGAGGCCGGACATGTTCCAGGTGCTGTTTGCCGCAGTGATGGTGCTGTCTGCCACGTACCTGCTCATGAAGAAGCGCATGGAGGTTGCGCGCGTGGTGCCAAGGAGGCACATGGTGGTGATTGCCATGGGGGTGAGTTTTCTTGCGGGAATCGCGTCTGCGTTCTTCGGGATAGGCGGGGGGCTGGTGCTCATACCCCTGATGGTAATCGGGCTGGGAATGACGATGAAGCAGGCAGCGCCGGTGTCCATGATGGCCCTGATAGTGACTGCATCGTCAGGCGTGGTTGCGCACACGGTCATGGGGCATCCGGAGTTCCTGCACGCCGGGCTGCTTATCGTGGGGTGCTTTGCAGGCGGGCTGGCAGGGACGGTGCTGCACGTCAGGGTGGGCGAGTGGCGGCTCAGGATGGCAGCAGCCGTATTCATACTGCTGGCGGCTGCAAAGCTGATTTACGATGCTGCGACCGGGGGCGTGGCAATGGCCATGCATTTGCTGCCGTACTAGCGCGGCCGCGTTACATGCGGGGCGGGTCTTTCTTTATTCGGTAGATGTTCCTCTTTGACAGCACCACGGCCTCGCCGTCCTGCGTCGTTCCCTCGTAGTCTACTGCAATCCGGCCGAACTCGTCGTCGATCTCCTCCTTTTGGGATATGGTAAACTTTAGCTTCAGCACCTGGTCGGTGTAAAACGGCCTGAGAAAGCGGGTGTTCCTGTTGTCCCAGTCCGGATCCCCGTCGGTACCCACTAGAACCATGTGATTTCCGTATATCTGGCTGAGTCTTGTGAATTCGCCTTCCATCCTGGACAGTATCGCCCTGCCGGAGACCAGCTCGTCTTCGCCTGACTGGCCGTACTGCAAAAACGCGTTTCTCACGCGGGAAAAGTCAAGGTACTCCCGAAGTTCCTTGGGGGATATGCTGCACGTGGAGTAGAACGAATCCCCTACGCGAAAGTCCGAAAATTTTTTCATCTCAGCTCGTCGACGCAGAATATGACCGGGGACGAGGAGTCGGCCTTGCCGGATACGAGGTAGTCAAAGACGGTAGTTATTCTCGAGTCGTCAGACTCCGTGCCGGCGACCGATCCCGGAAGGACGGTAAGCATGCGGATCTTCGACTTTAGGACGTCGCTGAGTTCCTGGTTTACCGTGGTGGTAAACGGCCTGAGCGCCCCGCGGAACACTTCTACCTGCGCGCGCCGCGCGCCGGTGACCTTTCTTCCTGCCGGCATGTCGGGGCCGACAACCATGACTGCCCCGCGGGCGTCGCGGTAAAGGCGCGGGTCGCTTCCCCCGCCTGGCACAAACACCTCGAGCGCCCTTTGCGCCACCGTTGCCGGGGTGGTGATGAACTTTGCAACCAGCCCGTCCCACTGGGATCTTGTGAGCGCCGTCATTTCGGGTATCTCAGGCAGCCGGCCGGTAAGGTGCACCACGCCCAGAATCTCCCCAAGGTGCGTCTTGGCAGTCTCGAGCCACCGGGCCACCTCGGCGGGATTCCGGATGTCTATTATGTGTGAGTGGAATTTGCCGCTTATGTGCTCCTGGACGTCTGCGGGGGCCGAATTGGATATGAAGCACCCCGCCTTGCCGCCGTGCGCCTCCACGTGGGATGCCAGGGCCTCGGCGCGCTGCGCGTCTGCCATGTCGGTCGCGTCAATGGTGAACACGACTGCCTTGCCGCCAAAGTCCGGCGTGTGCACCTCGGGTGCCGTGGTGGCGACGTGGGGCTTGACAGGATAAAAGACCCTGTCGCCGGGAACTACCTTGCCGTTGAGGATGGCTGCCATGTCGTCTCCGCACAGGTTGAGGACGGACGTGGCCACCTGATCCTGCGAGAGGAACTCGCGGTTTGCAATCATGTGGGAGGTGTTCTTTTGGACCTTTTCGGCTATGGTCTGGATCTTGTCCAAAAGGCGGGTAAAGGTGCCTGCCAGTCCGGCAGTCTCGCCGTCGCCTGCGAGTTTCTTGGCGGCGGCTGCGATGCCGGCCTTGATGACGTCGTCTTTTTCTCCCAGCAGCGGGAGCAGTTCCTTGTTTGCCGCGTCGACTTGTTCTGGCACGAGATCCTCAAAGCCCCCCACCCTCATGAATTCTGCTGCGGCCTTGGGGTAGACGGTCTTGTATATCCTGTCAGAGTGCACCGGACCGGGGTTGGTGGCAATCGATATGATGCCCTTTTCTGCAAGCTCCCAGGAGATCAGTTCTGCCAGGCGGTTCTTTGCGCCCTGCGATGCCGTGTAGGGGCTTCGGAACCTGTACGGCCTCTGCTCCAGGGGCCTCTCTTCTGTAAAGAACGTGGATATCGTGATTATCTTTCCCCCTTCCTTCATCACCCTCAGGGCCTGCACCGACCCCCAGAACGTTCCGGTCAGGTGGATTCCGACGGTTCCCTTAAAGTCGTCAAGGGACGCGCTTGCAAAGCACGTTACCGGGCCGGAGACCCCGGCGTTGTTAATGACATAGTCGACTGTGACTCCGTCGCTTTGGAGCGAGTCAAACATTCCGGTCACGCCGGACTCGTCTGCCACGTCCACGCCGGAAAATATCCTGACCGACGCGCCGGTGCCGTTTTTGGAGATTATCTCGTTTAGCATCACGGAGGTCTCGTCAAGCGGAGCCTTGCGCCTTCCCAGGATTATCACGCTGGCGCCGCTCTCCACGAACTTTTTGGCTATCGCCTGACCGATGCCGGTTCCGCTGCCGGTTATCAGGGCGGTCCTGCCTTGGAATTTTAACATAGATAAAGTGCCAGCATTTCGGCGATATTTAATTGGATTGATCCTGGTGTTTTATTGCAAAATTCGCATCATTTGGTTAAGACTGTCAGTATTTGGTTGGAATTACCTCCAATGAGGATGAAATGGTAACCTGCTGCTTGAAGACGGATTGTGCGGCAGGGTGGAATCGAGTCTGGCGGGGAACCGGGGGAGTTTTGGATGTCTATCTTTATTTGTGGGTGCGGTTCATGGTTTTTGATGTATGACACAGAACCCGACACGTTCGTGTACCAGACTTGGCCTGAAAAGTTTTCGGCAATGCTAAAGGGGATCGGCGTGGAGTCCGAATCGCTTGACGTGGGGTCCTGCGAGATTGAAAGCGGGGACTATTACAGTAGGTATTTTGCCCAAACGCCCAGGATGGTGACCAACAGGGGCTGCCTTGACGTGAAGGGATCTAACATTGATATGGTGCAGATAATACAAAAGGGGTAAGAATGCAGGATCCGAATCCATTGCCATGGGGGGCGCAAGACAAGTACCAGGCGCATTTTATAGTAAGAAAGGATGCAGGCGTGTCGGTGGCAAGCTTTGTCGCAAGGACCAGGCTTGAGACCGGCGGGCATTTTGGCTCAAAGACCATCACGGCAGTAAGGTGGAACGGCCCGGGCAGCCTGGCTACAAGGCTCAACGGCGACGAGGGGCTAAACGAGATGATCAAGGAGCAGTCGATCAAGGACGCGACAATCTACATCGAGCCCACCGACGGGGCAGTCAGGATCAGGGGGAAATGGGACAACCACCTGGCGTTTGGCATCACCAAGGAGATGTTTGAGATTTACGACAGAATAGCGTCCCACATAAAGGCCATCTAGGCCTTCCACCAGTCAATTGCGATAAAGTCCACCTTGCTGCCGCGCGGTATCGCCAGTATGAACTGCTTGCGCACGGCTGCTGCCAGCCTGCCGGCCAGGACTATTCCCGTCGACGTGACAGGCTCGCTCCTCTTGTACACCTGCACCAGGTACGGGGCGTGATCGATTCCCGGCCCCCGCTCGTACACGGCAAAGTCGCATCCAAACTTGATCCCGGGCGTTACGATGTACCCCTTGTCGCGAAAATCCCGGTACACGACGTACTTTTTGTCAAAGTCTTGGTACTCTTGGCGGCAGATGTCAGTCATCATCTCGGGCGTGATTCTCCTGCGCGACTGCGTGACGGTGACGGTGCCGTTTTCCAAAAGGTACAGCCCTTCGATGAGGTCCAGGACCAGCGGGGCGTCGATCTCCTCGATCTTTGGTTTGGGAATCCCTATGGGCTTGCCGTAGTAGCCGTTGCCAAAGAGGGTTTTGGAGTCTTCTATGTCCCACACGATTATTCTGTTCTCTATGAGCTCGGCCCTCATGGATTGGCGGCGGGGCGGGGCGTATATGAATGGTAAATCATTCCGGATCTTCCCCCACTTGGATCCGGATGGCTCTGAAGGGGTGGAAAAAATAAGGGGCTGGCCGGGCCTAGAGGCTCAGGGCCAGGAGGATGAACGAGTCAGACACCCTTTGGCACTTGTCGGCCATCTCCTCGATTCCCTCTATCACGTCCTTCATCAGCATCAGCTCCTTCGTGTCGGACACGCCGGTCAGGAGTTTGAGCGTCGCCTGGCGGTACTTGATGTCTATCTCCCGCTCGATCGTCTGCGTCTCCTGGGCAAGCTCGATGGCGCTTGCCGTGTTGGTGTTCAGGCTTCGGATGATCTCGTTTAGCTTGTAGACTTCGTCCACAACCAGTTCGATGAGGTTTGTCACGTCCTTGTCAAGGTGCGCACTCCTGAGGGTGGCAGGTTTTACGTTTGAGAGTTTGAAGGAGATTCCGGTGATGTAGCCGGCGATCTCGTCCATGGTGTATGCCGTGTTGAGGAGGTTCTCGCGGTTCATTATCAGCCCGCCTACGTCGGCGACTTCGCGCGTGATCTTCCTTCTCAGGCTCTCGACTTCCTCCTCGATCGTGGAGATCTGCTCCAACGAGTTCTTGATTCCCGCCCGGTCCTTTTTCATCATCAGGTCAGGCAGCGTTGCAAGCTCCCTTGCGGCGTTGAGAATTCGGTTAATCTCATCTTGTAAAACTGCTATGGCCTTTCTTTTCGCTTGAACTTCAAGCTCTCCGCTGTACATAACAGGAATTAAAACCCGTACAGGTAATTTAAATCATTTATGATGCACCGAAGGCACGCTCAGATGTGCCATGCGTGCAGACGCGGCGCCTGGAGGATGCGTGCGCCGGAGATGGCCGGGTTGAAGCGCGCCTGCGTGATGGCATGTCAGATGCCGTGCGTGCGGCATTTGCAAGTTTCCTGGCGCCTGCATGCAGGGGCTAGATTGAGATGATGCTCAGCACGGAGTCCATGGTGATGTTGTTCTGCTTGACGAAGCCGGCCGTGACCTCAAGGACGTAGAATGCCTGCACCGAAGGCACGCTCAGATGTGCCATGCGCCGCCGGGTTGAAGCGCGCCTGCGTGATGGCATGTCAGATGCCGTGCGTGCGGCATTTGCAAGTTTCCTGGCGCCTGCATGGGCTAGATTGAGATGATGCTCAGCACGGAGTCCATGGTGATGTTGTTCTGCTTGACGAAGCCGGCCGTGACCTCAAGGACGTAGAATGCCTCGCCGTCGGGGATTATGCTGGTGCAGGTGGTAATCTCAAGGGCAGTCTTGCACGGAGGAACGTCCTCTGCGATATGCACTACCATGCCGTCCCGGTCAAACCATATTATGTCAAGGGCGAACTGCATGTTGAGCATCCAGATGGAATGCTTGCCCGGATCGTCAAAGACGAATACCATGCCCTGGTCGGACGGGAGCGGGTCTTGGAACATCAGGCCCCTGACGCGCCTTGGATCGGTGTCTGCAATTTGGACCTCCAGCGGAATGTCGTCTATCAGGATGGTTCCACGGGGAAACTCGACTGACTCGAGCTTGCTTTCGCTTGGGATGGACAGCAGGCCCACGATGCCGATGATGACAGCAGCGATAGTGATTGGCACCAATGCCTGGGTTCTGGTGGTCACAAAGTAGGTTCAGGCAGCTCCCTTTTAAAACTAGGGCGCAGCTGCCGGTCTCGGGCCCTGGCGCATCCCGGAGCCGGATGACGAAAACCTGCAATTATTTCCTTATTAATGCCCAAGAGGGGGAAATATTGGTGAATTCGAAGGGATACGTCAAAAAAGGACTCGAGTATATTCGGCGCGGGGACTACCGGCAGGCAGTGGAATGCTGTGACGAGGCAATCAGGCTGGATCCCAACAATGATCAAGCACACAGCTACAAGGGGGCCTCGCTTACCCACTTGGACAGGTACGAGGAAGCCATAGTGTCGTATGACGAGGCAATCAGGATCTATCCAAACCACGCAGCCGTCCACAACAACAAGGGGCTTTCGCTTGCCAAACTGGGCCGGCACGAGGAGGCCATGGAGTCGTACGACGAGGCAATCAGGCTGGAACCGGCCCACGCGTATGCGCACCACGGCAAGGGGCTTTCGCTTGCCAGACTAGGCCGGTACAAGGAAGCCATGAGATCGTACAACGAGGCAATAAGTCTGAAGCGAAACTATGCCAAGGCACGTGTCAGCATGGGGCGCCTGTTGGCAGAACTGGGCAGATATGAAAATTCCATACAGTGCTTTAATGAGGCAATCAGGATAGCGCCGGGCAATGCTGAGGCATGCCACCACAGGGGACTGTCAATTGCCAAACTGGGCCTTCATGCCGATGCCATAGAGTCGTTGGATGCGGCAATCCGGATGGAACCGGACAACGCTGATGCGCATCACAACAGGGGCCTCTCGCTTGCAGCGTTGGGACTTCATGTCGATGCCATAGGGGCGTACAACAATGCAATCCGGATAGAGCCGGACAACGCTGAGGCACACCGCGGCAGGGGCCTCTCGCTTGCCGCATTGGGCCTAAATGAGGATGCAGCGAAATCACGCACCAAGGCAACCAAGCAGGATCCAAAACATGCAGCCTCCCATGGCAGCAAAGGGGACTCGCCTGCCAAATCAGGCAGCAAGTTAGATGCGCTGCGAAAAGGCATCTGGCATCGTTCTAATTAATTCTGATGGACCGAGGGGGAAATTTACCAGACCATCAAGCTGTGCTCACCGGCATTACATCCAAACCACCATAAAGTTCAATAGATTCTGTGACCCAAAAATACACTGATGACGAAAATATGCATAGTTACCGCGTGTGGAAACAAGAAACACGAGATACCAAAGCCCGCATGGAAAATATACAAGTCCTCCAGAATAAAAGCAGTATACAACCGCAGGAACAACCACGACATGTACATTTTAAGCGCAGAGCACGGTTTGCTTCCTTCTGAGAAGATTATCCAACCTTACAACAGGATCATGGATGAGCAGAGATCAAAAGAACTAATCTCCGACATGGTTCCCATAATACAAAAATACGACACAGTCATTTTCTTCAAGGCAGGAGCACGAAAGCTGTACGAACAGTGCATCGAGTCTGCGTGCAAAAAGGCAGACAAAAAGATAATCTCATTTGGCTACGCAATCATGGGCGATATCAACAAGCTTCCAGAAATTATTCGGGACGCCAGTAGGGACACACAACCGATGCCCGATAATTGCAAGATCCTGCATGAATTATTAGAAAGACTGCCGCTGATCAAATATCCTTTTGACGCAGATAGACTTCCAGACAATGGAATCTATTTCTTTTATGAGCATGGCGAGTTTCAAGCGCACACCAGCAAACCGAGAATAGTACGTGTTGGAACCCACAACCAGAACAATTTCAAGTCAAGAATCAGGGATCATTATGTTTCGGATTCAAAGATGAATTTTGATTCTAACAGATCCCCGCCACATGACAGAAGCATATTCAGGAAAAACATCGGCAGAGCCATATTAAACAAAGAAAACAACCCCTATCTGGGCACATGGAACATTGACTTTACAACTAGGACAAACCGAGAAAAATATTCCCACCTTCGTGACACTGCATTAGAAAAAAGAACAGAAATCAAAGTCAGCGAGCAGCTGCGTCGTAATTTTTCATTTAGGTTCATCATCCTGGAGACCGAGGAAGAGAGGAAAGGCACATCCGGAATGGAAAGCAGATTGATAGGAACGTTGTCCAGATGCCAAATATGTAGCCTGTCAGATCTCTGGCTGGGAAAACATTCCCCGGTAGAAAAAATAAGGACTAGCGGCCTGTGGCTTGTACAACATCTTAATTCAAAAGAATTGACGGAGGATGACATGGAAAAGCTGTCTCAATGTGTAGACCAGACAAGAAATTGGATTGAGAATAAAACCGTACGAAAAACCTGACAACCAAGTCAGCCCCACAATGAACAACTGCATGACCGTAAATTGATAAAAATATAGTTACGATCAAAAGTTGTCGAGACTGTAACGAATCACTTCAAGTATTTCATAATTTCAAGATAGGCCGAATTGCCTTGTTGTACTTGGGCATGGCGGCAACGTTATTAACTTTGTATTGGTATCTGGAATTAGAAGAGTGGGTTAGGAATATGGATGATTTGGACAGGGAGATAGATACAGTGGGCGCATATATCGGAGTTTATTTGGTTGCATCGCTATTTGGGGGATTATTACTATAAGATCCTGATGCATAATACCCCCTCCAAAAAAATCTCGACCGATAAATTTAGATCAGGCACGATCGCGCTACACCCCAAATGCAGGATTCGTCTGATCAAACCACACACCAGTTGCAGCAGGAAATTAAAAAATTAAAGAAAACTCTGGCGCAGAAAGACAGGAAGTTAAGTCAGAAAGACAAGGAGCTGGTGCGAAAGGACAGGGAGCTGGACATCGAACGCCGCTTGTGGAAGAACAGGGCGGCAGACTGGGATCCTGGCGACAGCACGGACCTGCACAGGATCGAGGTGTTCGACGGCATCATATCAGACGAGTCCAGTCTGTACTCTGCTACCCTGAAAACCAAGAAAAAATTTCAATATATTTTGGAGCATGCAGAGGTGTACGTGGCAGCCAGCGACAAGATGCGGCTGTTTCGCGACGACGAATCCAGGACGTCCGATCCCGGAAACAGGTGCAAGCTGCCCCTCCGGCACGCCATACTCATGGCACTAGTTCACAAAAAAGACAACCCCACGCAGGGCGTGTTGCAGGCAATATTCGGGATAGACCAGACCAGCGTGTGCAGGTACATCAAGGTGATGGACAAGATACTGGCAGAAGTGCTTCCCACGGCCAAGAACATATCCCAAGAGATAGCCTCATGCGAGACCAAGGAGGAATTCAAGAAGATAGTTCCGGGGGACGACGGGGGCGACACCATAATAGACGGCACGCACTGCCCGGTCCAGCGCCCGTCAGAAAAGACCGTCAGGCGCATGAGGTACTCTGGAAAGAAGAAGCGGTTCACCAACAACACCAACGTCTGCATCAACACCGAGGGGGTGATAATTGGAATATCAAGGAGCGCCGTGGGCTCCACAAACGACATCACGCTGCTCAAGGAGAGCCCCATGCCATTTGGCAAGTGGACTGAATCCATCATCCACCCCGAAGGAGGACAGGATCCGCCACTGGGGCGACAAGGGCTACCAGGGAATGGCCAAGGAGCTGCCCGGCACCACCACCATGATCCCCCACAAAAAATCAAAAGAGCACCGCACGCTGACTGCCGAGCAGAAGGAGCACAACCGCGATCAATCCACCAGGATACGGGTGGAGCATCCATCGGGAGGCTCAAGAGATACGATCGCCTTGTGGATCCGTACGACGGGACCATAAGCGAGTTCAACGACGAGTTCAACGTGATCACGGGTCTTGTCAACCTGGACCTGCTCTGGGACAAAATAGGCAAGGGCCCGCCGCCACAGGGCAGGTGGGAGACAGTCATTGACTGGAACGGGGCCTCCCCGCCTGCAAGCAGCGCCCCGTTCTGACTGGATCCGGAGCATGTTGCGGTGCCGGGATGGTGCGCATGCGTTGTTGAGAATCTTTACAAAATGAATTCAACGCCGCGCGTCCCGGTAAAAAATTAAGCCATAAATTGGGTAATAATTCAACCGTGTTGCCCCGGTTTGAAGATTATGGGGGAATACGCATATCTTCTATAGCTAAGATCATAAGTTCGCGTGGATTAATTCAGTTTTTTGTTTACGTATTTAATCAATTCCAGATTGAACCGTGCTGTTCTATAATATGTCGAGATGGCCATGCACATGTCAGAAAAAGTCCGGTAGTACTCGGACACCAACAGCCTGCGTTTTCCCTGACGCCAGCATTCCTCCACGGCGTTCAGGTACGGAGAACCCTTGGGGAAATACATGATCTTGACGTTCTTGTTCTTGCGAAGAAATTCTTTTACGAGCTTTGAACGATGCTGCGGTGCCCTGTCACATATCAGCACCGCTTTTCCAAAGTGCCTCTGCAACTCCTTGAGGTAGGCAACAAACGTGACGGCGTTGAACCGGTCGTACGTCCGAAAGAACTGCCTGCCGTCCAAGGCAAGCGACCCGTATATGGTGACCTTCTTGTGGCTTCCCGTGTATGGAACGTTTATCCGCCTGCCCTTGGGAGACCAATATTTTCTGCCGGACACGGTGTCATGTACGAAAAACGCCTCGTCCTGCATGATCACGGCAAATCCCTCCTTTTCTAGGCACGAAATTCGTCGTTTGAGGTAGTACCTCCAGTTCCAGACTGCCTTCTTGTTTGCCCTGTTGATGTGTATTTTTTGCGCCACCTTGGGGGACAGGTTGTACAGGCGCATGATCTTCCTGATGTACGTGATGTGGAGGCTCGTGCCGGTCTGCGCTCGTATGTATTGCCGCATCCCCACCGGGGTAATACGGCAGCCTGCCACGTTTGCAACGATGGCGTCCATGGCGTCTCGGGTAATTCTTCTAGGCCGGCCGCATCTGGGAAGATCCCGGAGGCCTTCAAGGCATCCTTCGTCGTAACGGCGCAGCCAGTCACGGACCCACGTGGGACAGTGTACCAAGATGCTGGCAGTCTCATCCACGGACATGTTAAGCACACGCACCATGCGAACGGCGACTATCCTAGTCCGAACCTTGTGGTCCTTCTCCTTTTTGCACGCCTTTTCGAGTTCTTCCCGTTTTGTGTCGTCCATGCATCCCTGAGATGAGATCCGATCTACAAACTTTTCGATTAATTACACGCGAACTTTGGCGCGTCGCTATAGCTCTTAGTGTTGTGATGGGGATATGGATGACCGGCGACATAGTGGTATCAGCCGTTGTAGGGACCATAATTGGTACATACGGGTTTTACCATACGCAGAAGAAGTTAAGAGCAAAAATAGAGGAAAATAAAAGGAATAATTAATGCATCCTATAACGAAACGCAAAAATCTGTGCTGCGACGTTAGGCTGCGTACGGTAGATTGTGCTTTTTTTGGTGAATTCCATGCCATGTGATTTAACCCGGATGCATTCCCATGCCCGACGGCTACATTTCAGGTACCCATGGACCCGAACACAGACATAATTGTTTTTGTGCTTGCCTGTGAATTGCTGCCGGCGGATCAGGGAACGTTCTAACTCCAAGTCTCAGGCCCATGCAACAATCCTGCAGTCCCGGCTGTAAAATCCCAAAAACATGCCAAGTGTAATCCTCGGGGTGTCGCCAGTTATTTCTGTGACCTCGTGGTAGCAGCCGGGGTTGATAATGACCAAATCCCCCGCGTCAATGTCAGGCGCCCTGCAGGACCGGCTGGATTCGGTCAGGCCCGGCGAATACCCAAAGTCGGGGTTTCGGAACCGCTCGTCTGTCTTTTTCCACCGCCTGTCGTACACGATCAGTTCTCCCCCGTTTTCTGATTCCTGCAGATGGAGCACGCACGATAACTGATGGTCTATGCCAGACAATGCATACTCTTTTCCCTCATATCCCACGTTGTCCTTGTGGACGGGCACGGATCTTCCCTTTTCATGGATTCGGATTACGGCCGGAGAATAATCGTTTTGGAATTCTCGCGCAAGGGAGACTGAATGTCCCGGAAGCATGCCACCGACGGTCTCATAAATTCGCGGTATCGGGTTCCCCATCCCGCAAAAAATATCTTCAAGCGTTCTGTGGGCCTCCTTTGCACCCTCAAAGTATTTTTTCTTGGAGGTCACGTGTGCCATTAGAAACGGGCCTATGTGCCTTAATTTTCCGTCTTGGAAGCTGGACGGGCCGCGCCTTTTTATCTTCTCGGCTGCAGTTTGGCAGTTCTTCTCGTCATAAAAATTACGAATTACTATCATGGGGGCCTTTCCGGACACGAGACATTCCAAGCTAAGCCCATCTGCATTCGAGTGATCAACTATCCGTGGTGCCCACATCAGTATCCTCCGGCACCCGAATGCGACACCCTGCCCAGAATGGCTCCGGCCTCGTCTCTTCGATCAACTTCGCATTTCAGAAAAGCATCAACCACGCATGCTTTTAGCGATTCCTCGGTCCAGTTCTTTTCATTGTGGGGGAGTCCCGGCAAGTCCGCTGAAATCATGGTTATTTTTTCAGTGTTCGAGTAATCGTCCTTGTTTCCATTCTTCCGGTGGGTCACGTTGAGGACAAACGAGTCGCCGGACAGCACCTTAGTGCCGTTTCCCCAGATGATATCTGTCATGAATTACTTACCCGTCCTTGGATATATTAGGATGCGACAAAATGTTGATTTTGGCATCAGGGTGCCATTCCGGTATTGATTGTTCCCAGGGGGAAAACGCAAAAGATCCCCAAAAATCACACCATTTTACAACGCATCGTGCACTCCCATTTTGGGAATTAATTCAGCCCCATTCAAAATAATGCAGGTGTCGTCTGGCTTTCTCGGATGCGGTATTTCTGTAAGAATTATCCGTTGGTGCCAGATTAAAATTGGTAGCCGGGTTAAATATCATAAGCTGCCATACGCAGTAATGAGAGAAGGGCAGGAATGGGCAAATCTGTTGGCCGAGGTTTTTGACAAACTCACGCAAAAGCATGCCTCGATCACGTATGATTTTGAGAATCTCGAGATGAAAGGCATTGTTGGAAAAGAAGACAAGGCAATCCCGACAGGCACGGTTTCCCTGACCGGGAAACTGACAATTACTGCAAAATGAGTCGCGGACGAGGATGAGTTTGGATCTGCCAGTGGATTTTTTATCTTTCTTACAGAACGGAAATCTCAGGATTGCGTGCGACGGAATCCCTTCAATCAATTTTGCCGCAGAGGGCGACTCCCTGATTATTGACATTATTGAGATTCCAGTTAAAATTACAAAAAAGCCCGGCCTGATCAGGCGGCTATCAGAGGCAAAGGATCTTGCAAGGAATCTGAGGCAGGAAAACATTACGCTTGAAATCAGGCTGCAGGGGGAGCCGGTGCTCAGGCTGGGGGAAAAGGCAAATCCAAGGCTTGCAAAGATTGTCACGCTGAGCGGCGACATCGAGATAGTCGACTTGAGAAGGCTGAAGAAGTTAAGCGAGGCATTCGGGTAGCGGGGAAGAAATGGCAAAAGACACAGATCAAGCGGAGGCCTCCAGACAGTCAGCACATGCAGGGACCAGGCCATACAGCATCATGGTCACGGGTGCGACCGGATTCATCGGCAGCCGCCTGATATCCCACCTTGCCAATCTTGGCCATTGCGTAGTGGGGATGTCGAGAAGGGACATTGCAGACGCCCCAAATGTAAGGTATGTCAAGGCCGACGTCTTTGACGTTGCGCAGCTGGAGGATGCGCTGGGGGGAATCGAGGTCGCATATTACCTGATTCATTCCATGGAGGGAAGCAATGGCCACTGGAAGGAGTTTGCCTCACGCGAGAGGGTCCAGGCCCAGAACTTTCTAAAGGCGGCAGCAAAGGCAGGTGTCAAGAGGATAATCTACCTCGGGGGCCTGGTCAGTGACAGCCGGGACCTGTCCCCGCACATGAGGAGCAGAAAAAAAGTCGGGGAGATACTTGCGTCCGGGGACATTCCGGTAACGGAACTGCGTGCGTCGCTGATCATCGGGGCCCAGGGGGGATCGTATGCCATGCTAAGGTACCTAGTCGAGAGGCTGCCGGTCATGGTATGTCCCTCATGGGTCAAGTCGCTTGCACAGCCCATAGCAGTCGATGACGTGATAGGATACCTCTCGGGATGCATGACGCATCCGGAGACTGCCGGGAAGGTCTACGAGATTGGCGGCAAGGACAGAATGAGCTACGAGCAGATCATGCGGACCTATGCCAAATATTTGAACAAGAGTCTGTTCGTGGTGCAGATTCCGTTTCTCACCACCCGGCTGTCCTCGTACTGGGTCGATCTCATTACCCCGGTAAAGGCCTCGCTGGCAAGGCCGCTCATCGACAGCCTGGTTCATGACACGGTTGTCAATGACGACTCCCTGGTCGAGATCATTCCGGCAAGGCCCAAATCGGTAATGGAGGCAATAGACATTGCGACAAGGGAGACCAGGGATAATCCCCCAAAGACCCCGCCGCGGGAGGAGCGTACCGGATTCAGGATCAACCAAAAACTCTTGCTGGCCTCGCTGATTGCAATGGCGGTAGTCGGGACGACATACTACTGGCTTGATGACCGGGCCGAGATCTTCGAGCCTGCCTGGATCCTGGCCGGGATATTCTGGTACGTTGCAGTCATGGCTGCGATATTCTTTGTCAGGGGCAAGACGAGGCTGGGGTTCCTTATCGGAGGGGCAGTCTCTTGGGTGACTTTGGCCTTTTGGCTCTTTGACAACTTTTATGTCGTATTTGAGACCTCGCTGATAATTGGCATGCCCAACGATGCAATAACAGTCAGGAATTTCGTCTGGGCCGCTCTGTCAGCCCTGGCTGCAATCGCATCACACAACACGTTCCACAAGATAATCGATTACCAGTACAGGGGAAAGCCGATCTGACGGCGGGTTATCCCCCAAGGCCTGCGTACCATGCTTCAACGGATCTGACACACTCGGAGTATTCGCGTTCCCCTTCCAGCGTGGCAGGGGTTCCGTAACTGCCTTGGCAGTGATCCAAGCCTGCCAGATACGCCTGCCGCAGGGACTGAGGCCCGTCCGGTGGCGCGTCTCGGAGGGCCGGAAAGCTGTCCGAGGCGATGCCGTTTGCGATGAACAGCGCGGCCAGAAACAACGGCGCGCCGACTGCAAGCACGACAAAAATCTGCCTCATATTATTATGGCGCCGGTATCGCTAAAATAGGGTTCTGCCATTTTGGATTTTAACTGGGGCACGGCAAGCGGGACGGGACGGGACGTGGCAAAACCCGGACGGCTGCAGGCGCAATGCAAACGCCACCAGTGATGATCATGTCCGTGCCTTGGGCGGTTTTTCTCGGATCATATTTTATTCCCCCAGTGGAATAGTCTTGGATGCAGGCTTTGGGCTTGGCAGGCCCGCGAGCCGCGCCACCCTGCCCCAGACACGCAAGGCCGCATAACAGAATGCCAAGAATTTTTATAATGGGCAGTGGGGCAATGGTGAAAGTGAAGCACAAGCAGAAGATTGTAACACTGGTTGCATTACAAATAAGCCTGATAGTTGCAAGCTTTTTAATCATTGTGTATCTGGAATCGCAGACCAGCCACACTGGAAACGTTGTGAACGTTGCAGGGAAAAACAGGATACTGGCCAGCCAGGTGCATGTAGAGCTAAACCGCGTATTAATTACCGATCCTCCCAGCGAGATCGAGGTTCTCAGGGCCCTTGAGAGATTGGAGACCAATATCATGTTCTTAAAACATGGCGGTAATGTAGATGAAATAGTGATTGACCCGCTTGCGCCGCGATTCGATGACGATTGGAACGATATCTGGAATTCTTTTGAGTCATACAAGTCCAAAGTATTGAATTTGATAAGAGATAGGGGAATGCTGGAAAAAAGCATGGCGGATACAGATGAGACAAGCAACACGCTGGTGCAGTTGTCTGACATGCTCACAAGCAGACTGAGCGATGATGCCGAAAGGCTTACCGTCCAGATTATAATAGTGCAGATAACTCTTGCCATTGTCAATGTAGTGACGCATATCCTTATGATCATCCTGATATGGCGAATCTTTAACCGCTATGCCGAGCAAAGAGCAAAGAGAGAAAAGTTTGCCATACTGGGCGAATTTGCCGCAACCATAGCGCACGACATGAGAAACCCGTTGGGGGCAATACGCAACTCCATGATACTGATTCAGGGCAGCAGCGATGGCAAGGCGACATCCGTAGAGACGCAGAGAGTGAGTCGGGCCGTTAAGCGAATGTCGCACCAGATAGAAGGCGTCTTAAACTATGTGCGCAACGTGCCGCTCATCTTGGAGCCTACATCAATCATGGAAATAATGGAACGGTCCATTGACAACGTGCAGATTCCGGATACCATAACAGTGACCACTCCGAGGGAGGACGCCACGATACCGTGCGATGCGGAAAAATTAGAGTTTGTCTTTACCAACATCCTGCTAAATGCCACCCAGACACTCGGCGGCGAGCGCGGACGCATAGCGGTGAGACTTGACGACAGGGAGGATGCAGTCGTGCTGTCATTCGAGAACTCCGGCGCCAACATTGCAGCAGACAGCATGCCCAAAATATTTGAGCCGCTGTTCACGACAAAGATGCAAGGCACCGGGCTGGGCCTCACCAGCTGCAAAAACATCATAGAAAGGCATGGCGGAACCATCACAGTAAGTAATGATCCCGTAACATTTACAATACAGCTCCCAAAATAGGTAGCACAATGACAGATGCAAAGAAGATCCTCGTGGTAGATGACGACTATGACTTTCTTGAGTCCCTGCAGCTGGTGCTGATAAACGAGGGACACGACGTGCGTTCAGCCGCAAACGGCTATGACGCCATCATACAATACCGGGAATTCAAGCCAGATATCGTGTTTTTGGACGTAAAGATGCCGGGCATAGACGGGTATGAGACGTTTTTGCGTATAAAAAGGCATGACGGCAATGCAATGATAGTGCTGACATCAAGCTACAGCATAGATGAGATCAAATACAAGCATGCCAAGGAACACGCCCTTGCGGGCCTGATAAACAAGCCGGTTGAACTAGATTCCCTGCGCAAGGTGATCGAAAAGCACACGGGATGATTCCTAAAAAATATCAGAGTTTTGCATCGTGCGCAGCCTTTGGGTGTAGTAGTCTTTTGCCTGTTTGAAAAAATCCGCGTACCATCCTGACGTTTCCCCGTCACCGTTCAACATCTTTTTTAGCTTTTTGGGATTCTGGTACAGCAGATACGTGTAAAACCAGTATGACGCCTGTTCTGCCAAGTCATGCTCGGATATCGACTCGATGCTCCGCCTGTACTTGATGTGAATGTACGACATCAGCTCGTATAGGGGGTTGTCTGCATGCGCCATTTTGGAATTGTTAAGGTACAGTCCCTTTGACAGCACCTGCAGGTTGTACGCGTCCGGGCCCAGGACGGATTTGACGCGTTCCCACCTGCCAAACACCCTTGGAAGCAGGAGGGAGTATTTTGCAGCCATCCGGTCAATGTCCCTTTTGGTCGGCTGCAGCACGTCAATGCAGTACAGTATGCCGTACAGGGAAAGCCTGTACTTTGCGTACGTGCCCGTGTCCTTGTCCCTAATCACAAGGCCGATATCCAGCATGCCGCCGGATCGCCTGTTCCTATCGATCCTGCCAACTAGCAGGCGCCTGTACGACTTTTCCTGCTCCCTTACCGCAGACACCTTGCGCTCCACGGTCTTTGCCATGTCCCACGTGGTGCTGTTGCCATTAACGAACAGGATATGCAGCAGATCATGCACGTTTTGCTGGTGCTTTGATTTTGTCGTCCCTGTGCTGCCGTAGAGCCGGTGGGCCTCGGGCCTGACGTAGAACTTGTATGACATCAGATTGCCAAATACCGGCGTGTCGTTCAAAGGCATACCGCAAACTGATATCAATTGCTATATAATCGTAGGCCATACATATTGCAATGACGTTGAAAGAAATGCAAATGACTTTACACGCTGCTTCGTTTGTAACTACCGTAATCGTATTTAACGGAAGTAATTCCGTACGAATGTTTACCAACAGAGACACGAGAGGGATAGTAGAAAAAGACACATCACTTGCAGGGACGGCATGCCATGCGGCAATTATGGCAGACAGATCAGTGGGAGAAGATGCGATGAGATTGTAGTGCAAAATTTTGCAATCAGGGGAAGGAGCATTTTCCCCATTTTTTACTGGCGCCATGGGCGTCAGATTTTGATTACCGCACATGCCACAAAAGGCAAGCCCGCGGATAGCAAACCAGAATCCCGGCATGCGGGGGGGGGGTGGATGCATCAGCGATCGCCCGAACTGCGGCATCGTGGTGCGCGCAGAACCGTCCCAGACAGGATCACTTGTGAAAGACGGCAGCGCCGTTCAGGCATGGATACAAAGCCACCCTGCCAGCGCCGGAATGGATCAGAGGACTGACTCCTTAAAGCCGCGGATCGCGCCGATCGCGTTTTTAGTCTCGCTGCCTATGTCGGCAAGGGTGGTGCCGTTGTATTTTTTGTCCACGTACCTGCCCGTCCCAATCATGGCTCCGCCGACCACGCAGGTGATGAACGTGGGCTCCGGAATCCATATCATGGCCAGACCGATCTTTTGGAGTTTCTTGCCCGGCGCCGGCGCCTTGTTGAGCGCGCCCAGGGATCGCATCATGTGCGTATCATCCATCTGCGCCACATCAGAATACAGGCTTGTCCGCCTGTGCACGGAGTCGGAGAACCGCCGGATGTTTTCCAGTCGTTCCTTTATGCGATCGGTCATTACACAGTATCATAGAAGAATAGATAGTTAAGATTCAGTGATCAAATCCTGCTACCACAAAGTCAACAAAGAATAACAAGGCAGGACGGGATGCCAGGCGGCCTTGGCAACACTGCATGAAGGATACCACAAAGTCAACAAAGGGCAACAAGGCGTACCAGGATGCCCGCATGCGGGGCGCACCAGGGTCGGAACGCGCAGGAGTGCAGGCGCGGGCAGGAGGGGACATTCAATTATACTAGGATCTTCCAAGTATGGATCAGTTGAGCGACAAGAGCGTGAGAAGGCTTGACTCAATCAAGGCCGCCCATCGCATGGAAAGGACCAAGTCAAGCACCAGCATGGAGGATTATCTGGAGATAATATCAGAGCTCGTGGACCTGAAGGGATACGCCACCATGCAGGACGTCTCGAGGTACATGAACGTCAGCGCGCCGAGCGTGACTAAGATGCTCAAGCGGCTCGACGAGAACGGCTTTTTGGAGTACGAACGGTATCACGGCATCAACCTGACTGCCAAGGGGGTGCAGGTGGCAGACGAGATCAGGCAAAAGCACAGCACGCTGGTGGAGTTCTTTGGCATGCTGGGAGTGGAGTACGAGACGGCAAGCCAGGACGCAGAGGGCATCGAGCACCACATGAACCCCGAGACGACAAGGCAGCTGGGAAGGTTCGTCTCGTTTCTCAAGTCAAACCCGGACGTAATCAAGAGGTTCAGCGATCCCTGAGGAGGAGCCGGATATCGTCTGCCGACTTTAGGCCGGCAAGCTCGCGGGCGGCGTCAGAGTGGTGCGGGATCTTTATCTGCCCCCTTCGGCCTATCCGCACGGGCCCGAGGTACTGGTCGCCTGCGTGCAGGTCTGCGTGCATGGATGCGTACCGCTTGCTGACAGTCAGGAACACGGTGCCGCGCGACTCTGAAAGGGTAAACTGCAGGCCGCCTGCCGCCTCGGCCTCACCGACTTCCCGCTTGGCGACATCCAGGTGTATGTTGAGGCGCTTTTGTATGTCCTCGATGTTGGAGCCGCCGCGGCCGATGATGGAGCTGATGCAGTGCTCCTCGACGTATACTTTTGCCCGGTTTTCGGATACCAGTTCGACTTGCACCCCGGGGTCGTACATCCGGAAGGCGTCCTGTATCCGCTCCTCTGCGAGCTTTTGCAGGCCGGTCTTCTTGGACTTGCCTGCCACAGGGACTATGACGTTTTCCTCGCCAAACGTGTAGATCTCGTGCTCGAGCGTGTTGTCGTCAAAGTCGCGCACCTCTATTACCGGCCTGGCAAGGTCGGATTCGGTCATGCCCGACGGGACCTTGACTTTCAGTTCCAGGTCGTAGACCTTTTCTATCTTGCCGTCGAGGATGAATATCACCGTGTCCAGGACGTTGGGGATTATTCCAAGCTCTATCTTGCCTATGAAGCGCTGTATGGCGTCGAGCGGGGAGTTGGCGTGCACCACGCCGACTAGGCCGACGCCGGACATCCTCAGGTCGGCAAACGTCCCAAAGTCCTCCCGCCGCCTGATCTCGTCAAAGACCGTGTAGTCGGGCCTGACCAGCAGCAGTATGTCGGCTGCATTTTCAAACGTCCCGTCAAGCTTGCCGTACTGGGTCACGCCGGAATCGACTTGCAGGTCCCGGGGGGACTCGAAGGTCTTGACTATCTTGCCCAGGTGGTGGTAGTAGTTTCCCAGGCTGGAGGCAAGGGTGCTTTTTCCCGACCCTGGCGCGCCGGAGATCACTATCCCCTCGGCGCGGTCGGCAAGGCGGTGCATGAGTTTTTCGGATATGGAATAGTCTTCCAGGGTGAGCTTTGCAGTCGGGTGGACTATGGTTATCTCGACGGATTCGGAAAACGGCGGGCGCGTGATGGCCACGCGGTAGTCAAGGTACTGGACGACTGACGCGCCGGTCCTGGAGATCTCGACTGTGCCCTGGTCGGAGGATTCTGCGGCGTCGAGTATCTGCGAGGATATGACCTTGAGATAGTCCGCAGAGAGGGGCTCGTCGTCGAGTACGGTAAGCTGGAATGCGCCCGGGCGGCCGCGCTTTGCCATGGGCTTTTGGTTCTCCTTGAGGTGGACGCTCATGGTCTGGGGGTCGAAGAACTTTAGGAATTCCATCGGGGCGTTTTTAGTGGTGTCGCGCAGCAGGACGGCGCGGATGCCCTGCGCCTTGGCGGCCATGTGCTGGACGCGGTCTGACGTGTACAGCGTGGCCTTGCTGCTTCGCGCCATGTCGATGACCAGCGCGTCGATCCTTCCTCCGGAGGCAAGCATGATGTCGTCGGCCGACGGGTGCTCCCCCTGGACTACCACCTGCAGGCCGTACGTGCCGGAGAGCGAGGCAAGGCGCTGCATCTTTTCAAGGCCCACAAACCCCTGCTCGCGCTTCATCGACGCCTGGGATTGGAGCTCGTCTACGACTGCCTGTGGGATGATTATGCCGGAGTCGCGCACGGAGCCTGACTCTACCTGTGCGATGAGCTGGCCGTTTATTATGACGCTCGTGTCGGCTACTATTCTTGGCATTGTATGTACATGGAATATGGGCGCACTAAATTACTTTGCTGCCCGGGGGGCGGCCGGGCTGGGATGCTCCTGGAGGGGGGTGTCGGGGACTGGCCGGGCCGCCTGCGATACTTGAAGAAAACACACCAGCCGGACTAAAATTACTCACACTGCATGAAAAAACCGCACTTTAGAATACATGCCATGCAAGCAGAGAAAAACCACGAATTCTACAGGAATTGCGCGGCATACTTTGAGTACCTGCGGAAGAAGCGCGCCACGGACTATGATTTTGAAGACGAGTACTATTTTACCATGCCTGCAATATCAAGCAGGTAGGCAAAAGACTTACCAGTGTCAGGCATTCCACGTATGACATGAATGATCATCTGCGGGATCTGGCAGACCGCGCGGTAGGGTACGCGGCAGGCGCGGGGGCGCAATACTGTGATGCCAGGGCAGAGGAGTACGAAAGGGCGGCAGTGAGGATTGAAAACGGCCGGACCGAGCACGCCGGAGTCGCCACGGATTGCGGGATCGGGGTGAGGGTTGCAGGCGCAGGCGCGTGGGGATTCTTTTCCGTGGCGGATCCGCAGTCGTTCGGGCAGATCAGGCGCGGCATCGACGGCGTGCTGAAGGGGCAGACTGGAGAAGGGATATGCATGCGGCGCGAGGAGCCGGCAAGGGCGGAGGTGGACTATCCTGTCCGGGAGAGGCCCGACGTGGAGAAGATGATAGGCGTGGGGACGGAGTGCGGCAGGGCGATGCTGGATGTGCCCGGGGTGGCAAGGTCAGTCGTGGTGCCAAGGTATTCCATATGCTCAAAGTATTTTGCAAGCAGCGAGGGCGCGCAGGTCCGGCAGGATTATACCGATGTCGTCATGCACATGAGCGCCACTGCACGCGATTCGGGGCTGGCGCAGTCGGTGGATGCCACCGAAGGCGGCAGGGGAGGAATGGAGATGGTAACCGGCGGGGACGTGGCATGGAATACGGCACGGAATATTGCGCGCAAGGCATCGCAGCTGACGGGGGCAAGGCCTGCAAAAGAGGCCAAGACCACGGTGGTGATGAACCCCGACTTTGTGGCCCTGCTTGCACACGAGATACTGGGCCATCCGTCCGAGGCTGACAGGGTGATGGGAAAGGAGATGGCGTGGGCAGGGGGGGCGTGGTGGAAGGGCATGGTGGGCCAGAGGATAGGCTCGGAGGAGCTGAGCGTGTTTGACGATCCCACCATAGAGGGCAGCCTAGGGTGGTACGGGTTTGACGACGAGGGCGTCGGGACCGGCAGGACGGCGCTGGTGCGAGACGGGGTCCTGGCAGGCCACATGCAGAGCAGGGAGACCGGAGGGGCGTTTGGCGTGCAGTCTACTGGAAACATGAGGGCGGCAAGCTACAGGCACATGCCGCTGATCCGCATGGCGTGCACGTGCATTGCAGGCGGCCCGCAGAGCCCAGAGGAGATAATAGGAGGAGTCAAGAGCGGTTATCTGATATCGAACATGAAGGTGCCATCGATAGACATGAGGCGGTACAACTGGAGTATCTCGTGCCAGTATGCGCACAGGATAGAAGACGGCGAGGTGACTGACTTGTGCAGGGACGTGATAGTGGTGGGAAACGCGCCGGAGTTCTTTGGCTCGATAGACGCGTGCGGGAACGACTTTGCCGTAAGGCCCATCACCAACTGCGGCAAGGGCGACCCGATGCAGGCCATGGCGATGGGCAACGGCGGCCCGACGGTGCGGGGAACGGCTACTGTCAGGAGTGCGGGATAGATGGAGAGGCTGAAGGTTTTGCAGGAGGACGTCAGGGGGTGCACGGAGTGCAAGCTGCACAAGACCAGGACGCGGGCAGTCCCGGGAGTTGGGAGCGCAACGTCAGACGTGGTGTTTATCGGCGAGGCGCCTGGGAGGACAGAAGACGCGAGGGGGGAGCCGTTTGTGGGCGCGGCAGGCCAGATGCTGTCGTGGGCGCTGGAGGCTGCAGGCTCGTCAAGGGAGAAGGTGTACATTACCAACGTGGTAAAGTGCAGGCCGCCGGAGAACCGGGTGCCGGACGCCGGGGAGAGGAAGGCGTGCAGGAGGCACCTGGACGGGGAGATGGAAATAATCAGGCCGAAGATAATCTGCATCATGGGGAATACCGCTTTTGGCTCCATGCTGGGACGGACGGGAATAGGCAAGGTCAGGGGCAAGGTGTGCAGGATGGACGGGCAGCTGTACTTTCTTACTGTCCATCCGGCAGCCACGCTGTACAACCGGGATCTGGTGGGCGTGCTGAATGCAGACATTGCAAGGCTCTTTGAGATACTGGGGGATATGAGGAGCGGCAGGGATGTCAGGGTGGATATTGAGTATACTTCCTAGGGGGTTTTACAGGCGCGACACGGTATCCGTCGCAAGGGAGCTGCTGGGAAAGAGGCTGGTCAGGCACATTGGGGAATGCGAGGTGTCGGGGATAATTGCCGAGACCGAGGCGTACGGGCATGAAGACGATCCTGCAAGCCATGCGTGCAGGAGGATGACTGAAAGGAACAGGGTGATGTTTGGTGAAGTGGGGGTGGCGTACGTGTACTTTACCTACGGGATGCATTTTTGCTTCAACGTCGTGGCAAGGGATGACAGGACTGCGGCCGGCGCGGTCCTGGTCCGCGCAGTCAGGCCTGATACGGGCATGGATGTCATGGTTCAGAACAGGGGGGTGGATGACGTAAAAAGGCTCTCGGACGGGCCGGCCAAGCTGACCCAGGCGATGGGGATAACAAGGGAGCACAACGGTGTGGATTTGACCCGGGACGGGTGCCTGTTTGTCACGGAGGGCGTCAGAGCAGGCAAGGTTGTTGAATCGCCGCGGGTGGGAATCAAAAAGGCCACGGACTTGATGTGGAACTTCAAGGTGTGCCTCTAGTCGCGCTCGTCGTCAAGCGTCCACGGCGCCACCCTGCCGAGGATCCGGTGCCAGTCAAGCTTTAGCAGCAGGATGATTACCGCGCTCATCGAGGCGCCAAAGATGATGATGCCGAGGTAGATTGGCGTGGCGTCATCAATGTTTTCCAAGAACGGCGCGGCTATGGAGAGCCCAAGGTAATGCGAGACAAACACGATGACGTAGCTGAGGACTATCTTTCCGGTCAGGGTGGCGATGAAGAACCGCAGGGGGCTGTATTTGGCAAGGCCGAGCGGGACGTACACCAGGTCGTCGGGGATAGGGGTGGCTGCTGCAAAGAATGCAGCCCCGGCGCCGTAGCGCTTGACGAGTCGCTGGAACGGCAGCATCCGGTCCTGGGTCTTTTTGTTGATTATCCTCCTTCCGCCGTAACTGGCGTAGAATATTATCTGCTTGGCCGCAGTGGCGGTGATGGCAGAGAGCAGTGCCAGGACGTGCAGGTCGTACTGGTCGCCGACTGCCATGGTGGCAAGGAGTAGGAATCCTGGAAGAGGGACGAACGGGACAAGGGAGCCGATAAAGTTTACCAGCCCAAGGCTGAGATAGCCGACCTCGGGGGCGAAGGGGAACAGATCGACGATGTCCACATTCATGGGTCTATAGTGTGTTAATTAAAGTCTCATACGTCCGCAGGCATTATGGAGTGGTACGATGCCATCCCTTGTGTCCTATCTGAATCCGTTTATTGTGTCTTTTAGCATGAGCCCTGACGGAGGATACAGTGATCCGATGTCCTGCGTGATAGACATGCTCATGATGTCTGCGAAGGATTCCAGATTGACTCCAAGGGATCGGATCATGATTCCACTTCACATGAGGATTCGAGTCCTTGTTTGCAATGTCAGGCCTGCCGCAAAAGCAATGCATGTCAAGCCAGTGCCTGCAGGTCAGGTGCTAGAATGGGTGTTCCCTGCCCATGATCCTGGCCGTGATGCCACGTTACTCGTCTGCCTCTTTTTTCATGCCAAGCGACGACAGTGCGACGGACTTGTTTACGTGTGCCTCGAAGAGTCCAGGGTCTATTCCGAACGCCATATCGTATGACTCCAGCGCCTCGTTCTGTCTATCGAGCATGTGAAGTGTGATTCCCTTGTTGATATGCGCCTCTGCGTAGCGGGGATTAATCTTGAGTGCCTTGTCGTACCATTCCAAGGCCTCGTCATGCATGTTCCGTTTGACGCAGGCGTTTGCCATGTTGTAACACGTCTCGGCGTTATGCGGATCCATTTTGGCAGCAATCCGGTACATCTTGTCTGCTTCGTCCAGCATGCCCATAGCGCTCAACGCGGTTCCCAAGAAGTGGTACACGCTAGGGTTTGACGGATCCAGCTTGAGTGCGCGTTCAAGATCTTTCACTGCATCGTCAGGTCGACCGATATGGTTCAAAATGATGCCGCGGTTGAGGAAGATGTCGGGGTTTGCAGGATCCAGCCTTGCCGCCCTGTCGTAGTACCGGATGGACTTGAGGTATTGGCCTGATTCGACAAGCTGTTTCGCCTTGCGGTACGCCTTGTGTGCGTAAGTAATCTTTTCGTCACGTGAATGACTCACGTATGCGATGTAGGCATCAAGGGTATATCACTTTCTGTCGAATGATTGCCCTATCTTGTACAAAAAGTAGTTCACCCCATGTCCAAGGGAGCAAAAAGACTGGGAAACAAAACCAACCTAACACTTAGTGAAAACACAAGCGTGCAGGTAAAATCGGAATGTGTCAAACTGTGGCGCCATATAGGAAACTGGAGGGTGTGAGTTATGAAAAAGTTGGACGAATCTAAGGTGGAGTGGATCGTATCACAAAAGCGAAAGGAAATGACCGTAGAGGAACTACTTTCCGCATGCCACATTTTTGTACAAGATAAACCCAGATAGTACTACGGCCTGAGCCTGTCCGGATCCCGGGGATACAGCACGACCTCGCGGACGTTGTCCACGCCGATTATGGTGGCCATCAGCCTGTCCAGCCCCATGCCCCATCCAGAATGCGGCGGCATGCCCCAGTCAAAGGCCTTGAGGTGGTCGGCAAACTGGGCCGGATCCAGTCCCTGCTCCCTGAGCCTAGATTTTAGCACCCCGGGATCGTGGAGCCTTGTTCCGCCAGACGACAGCTCCAGGTAGCCGTACTGGAGGTCAAACGAGCGGGACAGCGTGGGATCCTCGTCTTTTTCCATGATGTAAAACGGCTTGAGCTTTATCGGCCAGTCGGTAAGAAAGAAGAACCCTGGATGCTTCTGCCCTATTATCCGCAGGTGCGAGTCAAGCAGGTCGTCCCCAAACTCCACCTTCTGGTCCTCGCCCCGCAGCTCCTCCACGCACCGGTTGTACGTGATCCGCTCAAACGGGGAGGTCGGGATCTCGACTGGGTGGCCGACTGCGTCCTGCTCTGCCTGGCAGTCCTGCGAGACGGATCCATACACGGACGTAACGAGATTTTCTAGCACGTCCATGACGTCGCTGTAGTCCATGAAGGCAGCCTCGATGTCGACGCTGGTAAACTCGGTCAGGTGCCTGCCGGTGTGGGAGTTTTCTGCCCGGTAAAAGTTGGATATCTCAAAGACCCTCTCCAGCCCGATGGTCATCTGCTCCTTGTACAGCTGGGGGCTTTGGGCCAGGTATGCGGTCCTGCCAAAGTATTCCAGCGAGAACAAGTTGGCCCCGCCTTCGCTTGCGCTGCCGATTATCTTGGGGGTGGTGATCTCCAGGAATCTCTTTTGCGACAGCGTGCGGCGCAGCGACTGCAGGACGTGGTGGCGTATCTTGAAGATTGAGGCGGTCTTTTGGTTTCTCATGTCCAGCGCGCGGTGGTTGAGCCTCGTGTCGATGTTGCTCTCCAGCCTGCCGATGGGGTCGACTGGAAGCGGATGGACCGCCCTGCCCAGCACCTCGACTGCGTCTGCGTTAATCTCAAAGGAGTAGTCCGGGCGCGCGTCTCCTGGACCGTCCCGCTCACCAGTACAGTGCTCTGGCGGTTGATCTCGCCTATCTCCTCGTTTGTCCTGCCCTTTGCAATCACCTGGGATATTCCCGACACGTCGCGCAGGGTGATAAACGACATCTTGCCCATCTTCCGAAGATCCTCGATCCAGCCGCCAAGGACGACGCGCTCCCCTACCATGTCCGCGCTGATGTCTGCAATGTCGTGGGTCTTGGAAAACGCCATCATATATCGCTCCTGCCATATCTCAATGCCAGGGTTTCGAAAGTGAGGTGCCGGCATGAGGGTGCGGTGGATTTCATTCAACCAGTCTCGGATGGTGTTGTTTATATCCCTTGACGAGGGCAAAAGCTTCGACTTGGATCTGATGGCATGGCGGTGCTAGATGTCCGCGGATTGTGCGTGAAATACTCCACGTCCAACGGCGCAGTCTATGCAGTCGATGATGCAGACTTTGATCTGCTCGACGGGGAGTCGCTGGGCATTGCAGGCGAGAGCGCGTGCGGAAAGAGCACCATGGGGCTGGCAGTGATCAGGATGCTCCTGGGCGGAGAGGTGAAGGGCAGGGTGACGCTTGACGGCCACTCCCTGCTGGACATGGATGAATCCAAGTTCGACTCAAAATACAGGTGGAAGGAGATCTCCATGATGTTCCAGGGCGCGATGAACTCGCTGGACCCGGTGTTTACCATCAAGGACCAGTTCACGGAGATCCTGCAGCGGCACGGATTTGACGAAGATTTCGGGGACGCGATATCTGACGCAGTCAAGGCCGTCCGGCTCGACCCGGCGGTGCTCAAAAAGTATCCGCACGAGCTGAGCGGCGGGATGAAGCAGCGCGTGGTGATCGCGATGGCGCTGCTGCTCAAGCCCAGCATAGTGATCGCCGACGAGCCCACCACGGCGCTGGACGTGCTGATTCAGGCCCAGATAGTGAACCTGCTAAAGTCGCTCAAAAAGCAGGGCGTGGAGTTCATACTGATTACGCACGACCTGGCCGTCCTGTCCGAGATTGCCGACAAGGTCGCAGTGATGTACGGCGGGCACATCGTGGAGTTTGGCACGTCCGAGGAGGTGTACAGGAATCCAAGGCACCCGTACACGCAGGGACTGCTGCAGTCGATTCCGAGGCTGAGGGGGGAGAGGCCAAAGTCAATCCCCGGAATACCGCCGAGCCTGCTTGAGGCGCCGACTGCGTGCAGGTTCATCGAGAGGTGCCCGCTGGCAGTTGAAAAATGCAAAAAAGTCCCACCAAAGTTCGAGACCCCTACCGGGTACGTGCGGTGCTGGCTTGAAGAGGAAAAGGATGCACCGGCACTAAACCCGGAATGAATCCGGACGCGCAGGATGGAGCTTTGCACCGTTAGAATTCGTGAGCTGTCCTGCCGGACGCTATTCTGAAAACCTTCTTACTATCGGCAGGCAGGAGTCGATGATCCTGAGCATCTCGGATCGGATTACCTTCTTGTCTATTGACAGCCACACCTTTGCGTTCTTGATTCCAAACGAGATGGTCTGGACCCGCCTGCGCTCCTCCCAGACAAACTCGACTTCCCCGAGGCTCTTGTCAAAGGACATCTCCATGCCGGTCTTGACGGCGATGTGGGAAAACTGGAGCGTGGTGTTTTGCTGGTTTAGCAGCGGCACCATGTTCGGCCGCCTCTTGTACGCCAAGAGATGCCCCTCCCCGTCTATCACAGCCACGAACCTGATGTACGGGCTGATTACAGCTATCTCGTCGCATACGGTCTCAAACTTTTGCTTTGCCACACCCCCCATCGCACAACATGCTATTTTAATGATTATTCCCAGACGGGTGCGGTTGGGAGAATTTCTGGTGCAGACGGGAATGACGATGCGCCGCAGGAGGTGCGCGCTGCCAGGGAACAGCCCGGACGGCGAAGGATTCTGCCGCACTGCGTGGTTTGCCTGGCACTGCATTCGGGCACTGATCGGCATGCAGGCAGGCGGTTCAGACTTTTATTCTGCAGGAGCCACGCCATTCCATGATTGAAAAGGAAAACGCAAAGAGGGTCCTTGAGGTGATAGGAAACAACCTTATCGGCGTGTCACACGACGGCAAGAACTTTGCCAAGCTGCCCGACACATTCTGGGGGTATTTTGCCAGGGGGCACGACAAAAAGGGGGCGTTTGGAGTGATAGTCACGTACGCAGAGGACAAAAGGGACGTGGACGGGCTTATCGCCATGTACGAGGAATGGGTCAAAAAGAACAAGGCCTGAAAGGGTTATTTGGTCTCCCGCAGCAGTTTTCTATACCCCTGGCATTCCTGACATATCGGCTTGCCCTTGTACTTGGGGTTGCCGTCGCGGATCTTCAGCGTGCCGGGGTTGATCTTGCAGATGCAGCATACGGCCATAAATGACAGGATGTAGGGCGGGTAATAAAACATTCAGGCAGTCTGGAGGGCGTGGCACCGCCCGGCGCGCAGGGGCGCGACACTATTTGAGGGACTCGACGACCCTGCGGGTAAAGCCAGAGGTGGTCATGTCCCCGCCCAGGTCACGGGTCGTCACGCCGGACTTTACAAGGTCGAATATCGCGGATTCAAGCCTTGCGCCCGCGCCGGTGCAGGCGGGATCGTCGTGTCTTGAGCCGAGCCAGTCCAGCATCATCCGGATTGACAGCAGGAACGACGACGGGTTGACCTCGTTTCTTCCCGCAATGTCAAACGCGGCACCGTGGACGGGCTCGAAGAGCGCATGGGAGTCCCCGATGTTGGCAGCCGGCGCCATGCCCAGCCCGCCTGCCACCTGGGAGGACTCGTCAGAGAGTATGTCGCCAAACAGGTTGGTGGTGACTATGACGTCAAACTCCTGCGGCCGGCGTATCATGTTCATGGCGCACGCATCAACGTACATCTCCTCGAATTCCACCCCGGGATAGTCCCGAGAGACGTCGGCGCACGCAGACGCGAACAGCCCGTCGGTGACGCGCATGACGTTGGACTTGTGGACGCATGTCACCTTTCTCTTGCCGTCCCGACGCACGGCAGCCTCGAAGGCGTGCCTTGCTATTCTCCGGGATGCCTTTTCTGATATTATTCGCAGCGCCACGGCAGCGCCGTCCAGGACAAACTCCTTGCCCGTGTACAGATCCTCGGTGTTCTCCCTGACTATGACCATGTCTATGTCGTCGCGCAGCGCCGGCATGCCGGGGTATGACTTTGCCGGCCGTATGTTGGCGTACAGGTCAAGCATCCTTCTCAGCACCACTATCACGTCTGCGGCGCTCTCCCCGACCGGGGCCTTGAGGCAGGCGTGCGACTTTTTTATGTGCTCGACGGTCCGGTCCGGCAGCGCCCTGCCGGTCTCGGCCAGGGCCCGGTCGCCTGCAGGCAGCACGGTGACGTCAAACCTTGGTCCGGTGCCGCCCCCGAGGGCGTCAAGGACCGACATTGCAGACTCGGATATCTCCGGCCCTACGCCGTCGCCGGTGATTAGAGAGATGTCGTACATGTCATCATCATGCCCGGTTCGGCGGGTCTGGGGGATTGGCCTGGTTTTTTTCCTGCAAAAGTTTTTTGAGCATGATGCGGTTGATGCCGTCTATTACTGCCTGCACGCTGGTCGTGACGATGTCCTCGCCGACTGACTTTGAGGACGCGGTGTTGCCGTGCACGTCCTCGACTGTTATGGTCACCTCGCAGAGCGCAGACGAGCCGCCGGAGATGGACGCCAGGTTGTAGTTTTTGATTCGTATCTTTGATATCTTGCCGGTGATATTCTGGATGGCCTTGAGGGCGGCATCGACTGGCCCCACGCCGTGGTCGGTGCTGACAAACTCCTTGCCGTCTATGTCGAGTTTTACCGACGCGTGCGGCACCGTGCCTATCCCGGTCGAGACGGAGAATCCGGCCAGCTGGACGATCTTTTTAATCCCATCTCCGCCGAGGACATCGGTTGCAATCGAGAGCAGCTCGACGTCGGTTATCAGCTTGCCCTGGTCGCCCAGGATCTTGACGGCATCGAGGATCTGCTTTGACTGCGCGCCGGTGGGCCTGATGCCGTACTCGTCTAGTATGGCGTTCATCCCGTGTATGCCGGCGTGCTTGCCCACCTGGAGCCAGCGCTTCCGGCCTACGAGTTCCGGGCTGATGGGCTCGTACGTCAGGGGGTTGTTGAGGATGCCGTGCGTGTGTATGCCGGATTCGTGGCCAAAGGCGTTGTCGCCCACTATTGCCTTGTTTGGCTGGACCTGCATGCCGACGAGCTTGGAGACGTACCGGGACGTCTCGTAGATGAGCTCGGACTTTATGCCGGTCTCGTACTTTTTGCCAAACGGCAGGCACTGGAGTGCCATGGAAAACTCCTCGAGCGAGGCGTTTCCGGCGCGCTCGCCGATTCCGTTTATGGTGACGTGCGCGCACGCGGCGCCGGCGTGGATTCCGGACAGCGCGTTTGCCACTGCAAGGCCAAAGTCGTTGTGGCAGTGGACGCTTACGGGCAGGCCGGTGGCATCTATGGCATCGCGCGTGATTGCCGCCATGTATTCCGGCGTGGAGTACCCGACGGTGTCGGGAATGTCTATCCTGTCGGCGCCGGCCGAGGCGACTGCGCCAAACACGGTCCTGAGAAATTCCCTGTCAGTTCTGGTGGCGTCTTCTGCAGAAAACTCCACCTGCAGGCCAAGCGACTTTCCGTACTCTACGGCGTCGATGGCCCGCTCGAGGGCCTGCTCGCGGGTCATCTTTAGCTTGTCTTTTAGGTGTATGTCGGAGGTGGCGATGAAGGCGTGGATGTATTTGAGTCCACCGGAGACTGCAGCGTCGATGTCCTTTCGGATGGTCCGCGTCAGCCCGGCGATCTCGCATGACAGCCCGGCCGAGGTGATGAGCTTGACTCCGGCCATCTCGCCTTCGGATATGACGGGGAATCCTGCCTCTATCGCGTCGACTCCCAGGGCGTCGAGTTTTTTTGCTATGGAGAGCTTGTGTTCTGGAGTGAGCGATATTCCGGGAGTCTGCTCCCCGTCGCGCAGCGTGGTGTCAAATATTCTGACCCTCATACCCCGCTGCGCTCCAGTGCGGCAACGCCGGTGCGGGCGATGTCGGTTATGCCAAACGGCTTTATCAGCTCCTCGAATGCCCGAATCTGCGCGGGCGTGGAGGTAAGCTCCACCATGATTGAGTCCTCCCGGACATCGTGTACCTTGCCGCCGTAGGCGTTTGCGATCTTGTTGACCTCCATGCTCTGGGTGGCGTTGGCCAGGTTTATCCTGAATATGCACAGCTCCCTGTATACGGTCTTGTGCTCGTCCAGGTGCGTGACCTTGATGGTGTCGATCATCTTGTCGAGCTGCTTTACTATCTGGTCTATCCGGCGCGCATCGCCGTACGTGGTTATCGTCATGCGGGAGTAGTCGGGGTTTTCTGTCACCCCGACAGATATGCTGTCGATGTTGAAATTCCTAGAGCGGAACAGGTGGGTGACCTTGAAGAGGATGCCCGGCTTGTTTTCGACTAGGATAGATAGAATCGCCCACATGTTCAATCACTATGACGGGAGTATCATCTCCGAGAGCGGCGTTCCGGGGGCGACAAACGGCAGCACGTCTTCTTCCGGGTCTATGGGTATGTCGATTACGGTCGCGACGTCGCTGGACAGGGCGGTGCGGATTGCGCCGTCCAGCTCGTCCATGGACTGGGCGCGTATTCCCTGGGCGCCGTAGGATTCTGCGAGCTTGACATAGTCTGGGCACCGGCCCTGGTCGACTCCTATCATGCGGCGGTTGTAAAACGTCCTCTGCCACTGTGCCACCATGCCGAGGGTAAAGTTGTTGAGTATGAATACTATTACGGGTATGTCCTCAAGGACCGCGGTGGCAAGCGAGTTTTCAGTCATGCTGAAACTTCCGTCGCCTGCGATGTCCACTACCGGGACGTCCGGGCGCGCAACCTTGGCGCCTATCGCGGCGGGGAATCCCCACCCCATGGTGCCAAGGCCCGTGGAGCTAAAGAACGTGCCGGGCTGGATTACGTCGTAGAAGAGTGACGCCCACATCTGGTGCTGGCCGACTTCGGTGGTCACTATGGCTTCGGGCGGCAGGAGGTGGCGCAGCTTGCGCAGTATCTTGGCTGCGCCCATCTCGCCAGGGTGTATCTTGAGGTTTTCCTTCCAGTAGGCCTTGGTCTCCTTGACGTGCTTTACCCATGGGGACTCGTCTGTTTTCTTGACTGCCCGCCGGAGGAGGAGCTTTACCATGATTCGAAGCGACGCCCGGACGTCCCCTACGACTGCCACGTGCGTTTTTTGGTTCTTGTTGATCTCGGCTGGGTCTACATCAATGTGGATTATCTTGAGGCGCTTTTCAAAGGCCTCAAATGTTCCGACTGAGCGGTCAGAGAATCGGGTTCCTATGGCCAGCACGCAGTCGGCTTCGGTCATTATTCGGTTGGCCTCTGCGTGCCCGTGCATGCCGATCGGGCCAAGGGACAGCGGGTGGTTTTCGGGAAACGCGCCCTTGCCCTTGAAGGTGGTCAGGACAGGAAGCATCAGCGTCTCTGCGACTGCCTGGAGTTCGGCAAACGCAGACGAGATGACTGTCCCCCCGCCTGCAAGTATGACGGGCTTTTCCGAGTGGAGTATGGTGTCGATTGCCTTCTCGACGTTTACTATATCGGGATCGGTCCACGGGTGGTACCCTTGGATTCCAAACTCGTCTGGGAATACCATCTCGGCCTCGTTTTGCTGCACGTCCTTGGGGATGTCGATTAATACTGGTCCGGGCCGTCCTGTCTCGGCGATAAAGAAGCTCTTTGCGACTGCGTCGGGAATTTCTGCTGCGGTTCTGGGCTGGAAGGCGTACTTGAGTACAGGGTTTGCCATGCCCATGATGTCGCTTTCCTGGAACGCGTCGCGCCCTATCATGTGCACCGGCACCTGGCCTGTCACGGCCACCATCGGGGCAGAGTCTGCCTGTGCCGTTGCGATGCCAGTCAGGATGTTTGTTGCCCCCGGGCCGGAGGTAGCAAAGCACACGCCCGGCTTTCTGCTGACGCGGCCGAAGCCGTCGGCCATGTGGGCTGCGGACTGTTCGTGCCGCACCAGGATGTGCCTGATGTCGCACCGGGCAAACTCGTCATACATGGGAAGGTTCGCCCCTCCCGGGAGGCCAAATACCTGCTTGACCCCTTCGCGCTCCATGGCCACCATGAGTGCCTTTGCGCCAGACATTTTTTCCATTTTATTCATCAAACCAATCGCCATAATTTTAATGTGTTAGGACTGAAGGTAATCTTCAGTTCAGCAGAACCAGCAGTAGAAGAGTGGGTGTTGCTGGAGCCGACATGGTATTATCAAGAAATGCGTCGTTTATAAGAATAGCTGATCGTGATTTTGTTGCACCCTCGGGGCTTGATTCATCCCGACAAAGATCTGGAGATGGGATTTTTCATCCATGCTAAAACAGAGTTTCGATTCAGACTTTGCATTATAATTACGAGAAGCGCAGCTTGGTCGTCACCATGGGTGCGATTCCCAGACAGCATGACGCTGTTTGCCGGTAAATTCGTCGCAGAAATACGAAATGCATGGAGCCGGGATACAAAATTTCAAATTCATAATTCCTAAATATCCAAGGCTGCGCACCGAACCCATGATCCCCGCAAATCCGCACGCATCCCAGTGGAGGTATCACCTTACCCGCGAGAGGATAAAAAGATATTTCCGCACGCACATATGTGCGATGGCCAGGGACGCATGCGAGGAAGGGTGCGTGGAGATGGCCAGCATCCGAGGCAAGTGCATCATGGGCGTCGTGAACGACGAGGGCAAGCACACTCCCATGGTGGAGATGGTTTATGGTTACTTGCAGTTTAACTGCTCATGCGACCATATGGATTACGCGGATTCCTGCATCCACGGCGCCACCATTCTGACATATGCAGTCGACAACCTGGACAGGATGCTTGAAGAAGAAGAGGCCGGAAAAGACAGGGCCGCGTACTTTGTTTCCAGGGTTTCAGAGGACAGGGTACGGGACTTTGCAGCCGAAATAATGCATGCCGACCCACACACGATGCATGCATTCATTGAAAGGTTCGGCCTCAGGGGTGTTCTCCCGCCACGCGACTATGCCGGCGAGCTGAACAGGATGTACGCGCGCCAGGCAGGAAACTCGGGCGGAATGCTTGATCTTGGGCGGTACTTTGCAGAGGCCATGGAAAGACGCGGCAAAGACGATCACGCCGAGGCTGCCAAGATGTACAGGGACGCCTCCAGGCAGATGCGCGTCCTGGCAGGCACGGCGACTGACACGAACGGGTACTATACGGACTGCTGCATAGAGGCCATCGAGAACATGGCCGAGGTCGTGGCACGGCAGGGGATGGGGTTCGAAGGGAAGCGCGAGTACGTAGAGTTCCTGCTTGGAGAGGCGCTGGCCGCACCCGACCCCAAGATCATCCAGCACTACCGCAGTGCGCTGGATATTATCTGCAGCGAGGCCGATGATTTGGCCGCGTGGGAGGAGATGCTGGCATCGCGTATGGCCGAACAGGATGCAGTGGAACTAGAATGCAGGCCAGAGGACTGCGACATGCCAAAGGACGGGCAGGTGCTTGCCAGGGCTGCCATCAACCCGACGGCGCATAAAAAAGAGGCTACCGCGGGGGAGCGCAGAAGAAGGCTCGCTGCCGCGCAGGCAGCGCAGGAGGTCTTGGCAGGCATGCACGCGCACGTGTTGGCGCAGACAGGCAGGCTGGACCAGGCTCTGTCGGTACTGGAGGGGCGCGTATCCAAGAACAGGGACCTGTGCCTTGCGTATCTGCGCATGTTGCGCGGAACCGACCCGGAGAAGGCGCGGCGCGGCGCGCTTGATGCAGTCGCCGCTCATCCCGACGACGTGCAGGTAATCGACGCGGCCATCGAGTCCGTCCCCCCAGACGCCCCGGAGCGAGTCGGGCTGCTTGGGAATGCCTTTGAGGCCACCGGGGAGCGGAGTTACCTGCAGGAGATCAAGCGTGCAACTGATGACTGGGAGTCAGTCGCAGTCGGCCTGATAGAGCGCCTGGCCGGCAGGTCCATGGACAAGGCAATCGACGTGTGCACCAAGGAGGGCATGCACGGGAAGGCCATGGAGATGTTGGAGAAGAACGGCGATGTCGGGGCGTTCAAAAAGTACACCAAGAGACTTGGAAAGTCCCAGCCGGAGAGGTACGTGGCCGCGTACGGCAGGGCACTGGAGTCATTTGCCAAGGGCAGATCTGGAAAGGAACACTACCAACGCATCGCAGACCACTTAGAATCGATAATCGAGATGCCAGGTTCCGAGGAGGCCGGCAGGGTAATCGCCGAGCGCATCAGGCGGCAAAACCCCGGCAAGCGCAACCTGGTAGCGATACTCAAGCATTACTGCACTGACAAGCGTTCACGCGCCCCCATGGTACGTGGCAGGACGGTGAAGTTAGCGGCAGGCAGGCGTTCACGCTCCCCCATAGCCAGCGCCCGGCAGACCAGGCGACACGCGTAACGCCGGACCCTGCACATCCAGGAGGCAGGGATCGCAAGAGATTATCTTGCATGGGCCGTCGGTACTGCCAGGAGACGATCCGGAATGGCCGAATGGTCACGGCTGGCTGGCACAGCGGGCATGAGAGATTGTCGGCCGAAGGTTTCGGGTTCCGATTTGGCATGCAGGCGGTGCACCGCGGCCACGCATCCCCGGGCAGGCTGCAGTCAGTCGCGCCGCGCCCTGGTTCCCAAAAGTGAAAACGCAGGGTTGGCCACGCGCCGCATTATCTTTCCAGAATCCCCTACCAGGTACAGGTACGAATCCGCCATGAGCGTCCTTGAGCGCATCCACTCGTTGGACGTCATGACTGCCACGGTGCCTGCCGGTTTTGCCACTATGTACCGCACGCCGTCCGGGCCAGTCGACCTGATGTCAAAGCCGCACCCGGTGCCGGAGAGGTCTTCGGGGGTGCGTCCGCTGGCATGCTCGTACTCGAGTGCGGATTTTACAACGCGCGTTGCAGGTTCCGATCCGGCATGGTTCGGGACGACCCGGACGACCCCGATTACCGAAGGAGCGCCTGTGCGCAGGGAGCCCTCTGAGACGGTCCTGCCTCCCAGATCCCCGCGTGCCTTCCTGTACCTCTCGCGATCCTTGCGCTTGTTGTATATGGCAAGATCCACGTTGACGCCGGAGCGCTTCTTGGCAAGCAGACCCATGATGTCGTCGCTTATGCCGTCCAGTATGGAGTCAAGCGACGCCGTGCCGTACCGCTGCACCGTGTCGGCGTGCCTGTTCCTTTGTTTTGTGATCTCGCCGGCGTACGCATCAAGCATCCTGGCCGACTCTGAGACGGCCGTGTCGATTACCTGCCGCGGTGCGGGGCCGACGGGTTCGCGCCGGGACGCCTCAAGATCAAGCAGTATTGCAGGCAAGACCTCCCTGGCCGGCCCGCCGGACCCATCCACGAAGAACGCAGACATCTGCCTGCCTGCAAGACTGCCCGTCCCGTCGACGATGTCGGACTGGCAGTACACTATGTGGCCGTCCATCCGTCCGGCCGGATCCGAAAAGACCGCCCCGGACAGGGCATCCTTGGAATACTCGGCTTCAATCCAGTCAAGGGCAGCGTCAAATGCCGGGTGCCCCAGGGTGACTAGTTCCACGCCCGGGTTTGCCCTCATGACGTTCTTGTCAAACGTGGCAGCGACAGGATCCCGCCGTTCCTTCATGCCGTGCCGGGCGCAGGCGATCTCTTTGATGCCGGGCGGCAGATCCACTGAAAGCGTACCGCCGGATTCCGAGGCCATCCCGCCGGCGGCCTCTATTGCGTGCGTGAAGAACTTGCAGGTGTACTCAGGCACCAGGATTCTCTCCCTTGCCTTCTCCCGGATGTCGGCAAAGGCAGTATGATCCATGTACTTGACTGCCAGGCCGTCCTCGAGATAGTCGCGTATCTTGTCGTTCTGCGCCGAGACGGACTCGTCTAGTTCGGCCATTATGGTCTTCTGCATTCTGTTGCGCACCGTGGCGTCAAGCAGCATGGCAGAAAGACCCTTGCCAGGCACCACTTCGCTTATTACGTCGAATATCTTGTCGCTTCCCATGGCAGCCTTTATCTCATCAAGTTTTTCAAAAAGCCTCCGCATGATCTCCCCTTCCCGCGTGTCAGATGCCACCAGGTTGAACACATGCACAGGGTGCTTCTGGCCGTACCTGTGCACGCGGCCCATCCTTTGTTCTAGCCGGTTGGGGTTCCACGGGAGGTCGTAGTTGACCATCAGGTGGCAGAACTGGAGGTTTATGCCCTCGCCGGCAGCCTCGGTGGCCACCATCACCCGGGTCTGGTCCCGGAAGACTGCCTCGGCGTTCTTGCGCTCCCGGGAGGGCATGGAGCCGTGGATGGTGTTGGCCGAGTAGCCCCACCGGCGTATGTTCCCGACCAGGTAGTTCATGGTGTCCTTGGATTCTGTGAACACCAGCACCTTCTCCCCGGGCTGGGATTTGTCCAACTCCAAGAGCGTCTCCTTGAGCTGCGCCAGCTTCGTCTCGGTGCCCTTCTCGAGGACCTTTTCTGTCGAGGTCACAAGGCCGTCTAGGATGGCTATCTCCTCGCCCAGCTGTGCTGCGTTTTGTGCGGTGCTGAGCAGCTCCCACTTGTCTTCGGCTGCCCACCTGTCGGCCTCGGACATCTCCTCTGCGCCCTCCATGCTTGCCGGCATGCCGTCTATCTTGTCCGGGGCGCCGCCGCCCCGGGCCAGATTCTCTAAGCGCGCCCTGCGGCGCCTGAGCGAGTTTAGCAGGGCGTATGGGCTGGATGCGAACCTGCGTTGGAGGATTATCAGCGCGAACGTGACGTTGTGCCCCCGCGAGGAGCCGGAGGCCAGGTTGTACTGCTCTTTGACGTACTTTGACATGGCAGCATACAGCTTCTTTTCTGGCGGCGAGAGGCGTATGTCAGGCGTGTGGACGCTGCGGGGCATGAACAGCGGCACGCCGTCAAAGGAGGTCATCCCTTCCTTGGCACGCCGCAAGAAGAGCGGGTTGTCCTGGTTCTTGATGGACTCCTCTATCATTCCCTTGCGGGCAAAAAACCCGGGTTCCAGCAGATCCAGCAGCAGCCTAAAGTTCTCCGAATCCCCCTTGTGCGGGGTGGCGGTGAGGAATAGCAGGTGCCTGCTCATGCCAGACAGCGCCTCGCCCAGCCGGTATCTCATGGTCTTGGAGGTTGCCTTGCCATACGAGTAGGCGCTCATCTTGTGGGCCTCGTCTACGATAATGAGGTCGAACTTGGCCCCTTTCATCGACCTTAGGACGTCATTTCGCTTGGCAAAATCGATGGAGGTGATCAGCTGATCCCCGTCCCAGGCGTGGTCGCCGCCCCTTGCGTTAAAGTACTCCCGATCCACCACCCCAAAGTCTTCATCCACCTTGTCCTTCATCTCCCACCGCCACTGTTCCTTGAGCTGGCCTGGAACCACTATCAGGACGCGCTTGACAGATCCGCGCAGCTTGAGCTCCTTTATTATGAGCCCGGCCATTATGGTTTTGCCAGCACCCGGGTCGTGCGCCAGCATGAACCGTATGCGCGACTGCTTGAGGACGTACCCGTAGACGGCCTCGATCTGGTGGGGGAGCGGATCCACCTTGGAGACGCTCATGGCAAGGACGGGATCGTACATGAACGCGTGCCTGAGCCTCTTGGCCTCAAGCGCCAGGAGTGCCCGGCCAGAGGCGGTGGAATGCATGGCGCGTTTCTTTGCGCCCCAGATTACCTCGAGTTGTGTGGACGGATTGCCAGGAATGTCTGTCTTATCCAATGACAACATCGCAAAATGGTGCATAATATTTTTATCGTAAGAGTTCACGCATGCGCCGGGATCCCGCCCAATTCCGGGCACGGCTTTTCAGGATGCTGTAAGTTCGTGCCCAAGCAATGCCGGACCGGGGTGTGCAGGCGTCCGACAGAAAGATATATTCCACGGATGCAGGTAATGCGTGCGCTACTCAAGAGACGAAAGGCGTATCCGCGCGTACAAGGCGTACCGCAAAGCGACAAAGCTTGTCGCGGCGGACATGTACGACAAGTCCATCAAATACTACGACAAGGCAGTAAAGCTGGATCCGGAAAACCACCACATCCTCTGCAGCCGCGGCATCGTTTTGAGCCATATCGGCCAGTCGGCAGATGCAGCGCAAGATCTTAAGCGCGTGCTCGAGCTGGATCCGTCAAACCATGGCGCGTACCACTATCTGGGGATCGCGCTGAGCGCGATGGGCAGGTCAGACGGGCTCGGAGGCAGAGGAAATGCACCAGATGGCCACCAAAATGGAGCCGCAGGATGCAGACAAGTACTACGAAATGGCAAACTCCTACCTCAAACGGGGCATGGACGCCAGGGCTCTGGAATTGTATGACAGGGCGCTCAAGATTGACCCCCGCCACGCAGAGGCGCATGTCAACAGGGGCATCATACTTTACAAGCTCGACAGGCTAAAGGAGGCGCTGAAATCGTACGATGCTGCCATCGACATAGACCCCGGGCTCCTGGAGGCGTACGTAAACAAGTACACCGCGTTGGTGGCGCTGGGCATGGAGAAGGAGGCAGCCAAGTACCATGACATAATGATCAAGATGATGGAGAAGGAAGAGTCTGCGCGTTCTGGCAAGTGACCCGCTCAGACTTGACGGCACTGTTTTTGTAGAGCGGCAGACCCAGCGTGTTGCAAATAAGGGCTCGAAGCCCACTTTTATGTGGCATAATGCCAAAGCCTCGAAGGCTACGCAACTTTTGCCGGTCTGCCGGATCAAATGCGGCAAGCAGGTTATTATATTTTGAACCAAAGATTGGACGCGGGGCGAATTCCTAGCGCAGAAGCCCAATCGACTAAAATGCCAGTTATTTAGCGACTTGGCAGCACGTCAATTCAGTGAAATCAGCCAGGGCGGCGGGGATTCTAGGAGTATGGGATGAAAAGCGGCGCGTGTAAGTTTTCATCATCCAGACGAAAAACAAGCATGCGCGCCGGCTGCATCTGCAGAATCAGCATTTGGGACCATCTGCCTCATACTGCGCACCGCCGTGCGGATCTGATTTTTTGCGAAACGACTGCATCTTGCATGCATAACCAGATGAAGCAAATCGCTGAAGAATGGATTGCCGCTTGCACGCATCCGCCGGACACACCAATGCATCCGTTAACGTAATTGTGCCTATTCAATTATGGGGGAGATTCAGGTTTCGGAGCAGTCGGGGGAGCACGATTGCGTACCTGATGCACTCCAGAAGATTTAAACCGACTGGCCTTCTGAATACAGCGGACTGTTTTGCCAGACAACGAGGACATCATCAACGTAATCGAGACGCTGTTCAAGGCGGGAATTACGAAGGACGTCGCACCGCTCAGGGCGATACACCTTGACGATTCGAGGTTTTCAAGCTTTAGCGACCTGCCGCCGTACGACCTCAAGGACTACCAGACAACTCTGGAGCTTGAGGAGCTGAAGTTTGTGAGCATATCAGACTACCAGTACGAGATAAGGAATCCCAAGATCAGTGTGTTTGGGGACGCGGCCGTCGTGGCAGTCGAGCTGACCCAGACTGGGATGCTGGTGGACAACAAGGCCTACACTGGGGAGCACATGAGCATCAAGGGAAGGGCTACGTTTGTCCTGGTCAGGCAGCCGACATGGAAGATTGCCCACATACACATGTCAAGGATATGATCTTATTTTCCGGTGTCTTTGGCCTTGTCTGACTCGGCTGCGACCAGCTTCTGGTATAACTCGTATGCGTGCTCCACGTCAGAATTGCCGTGGACTATGGACCTGACTGCGCGGATCATGGCAACGGGGTGGTCGGACTGCCATATGTTCCTGCCCATGTCGACACCGACTGCGCCGCCACGAATCGAGTTGTACGTCAGTTCCAGCGCGTCGCGCTCGGGAATCTTCTTTCCGCCTGCGACTATGATTGGTACGGGGCAGGAATTGACTACCCTTTCAAAGTCTTCACAATAGTAGGTCTTGACGATATGCGCACCCTGCTCGGCTGCAACACGGCATGCAAGGGAGAGGTAGCGGGCGTCCTTTCCAAGATCCTTGCCCACCGCGGTTACGGCAAGCACCGGGATGCCGTATTCCTGTGCCTGGCCGACTAGTTTTCCAAGGTTTACTATCGTCTGGTACTCGTATTTTGAGCCGACGAATATCGACATCGCAAGCGCGCTGGCGTTGAGCCGGATTGCATCCTGGATTGATACCGTGATGTCCTCCTGGGACAGGTCGTCACCTATTATGCTCGAGCCGCCCGAGACCCTGAGCACCATCGGGGTGTCGGTGGTGGGGGGGACAGACGTCCTCTGGACTCCCCGGGTGAGCATCAGGGAGTCGCAGTACTTGAGGAGTGGGGTGATTACCTTTCGTGGGTTTTCAAGCCGCTCGGTGGGGCCGAGAAAGTACCCGTGGTCTACTGCCAGCATCAGGGCGCGGTTGTGAGGCGGCCTAATGATAGAAGATAGCCGATTTGCCAGTCCCCAGTCCATTTCTAACAAGGCGGGGGTGCCTTTCTTAATTCTTTCCCAGGTACTGTTAACTTGGCAGAGGGTCTGCTGACAGACCACTCCGAGTAATTTGAGCGATCGACGAATATCCGCGCGCCGGCGGTTCCTTTACTGGAAGCCCGAACAAACGGGCGACACCATTCTGCTTGACGACGGCCATGCCTGCGGCCGCGCCGACTAGAACAACAACGTTTACGCTGGCGCCTAAATCAGCGTTTTCTGCGAACCTGCAACAAGTGCAGTGGAAGTCTGCTTGGTTCTCGCGGGAGCGGGAATCCATAGTCCCGCACTGGCAGCATGTCTGCGACGTGTACTGCGGGGACTTTATGTAGAATTCGCTGCCAGTTTTCATGCACGCCCATTTCAACGCTTCCTGCATGTGACCGATCCTGGCATAATTCATCTCACGGTGCAGGACAATGCCTACAAATTACCAAACCTATGCTCAGGCTTAGCCTTTACGCAGAAACATATTATCTAGATATTGCATCTGTTTATGTTGTTTGAAAAAATTTTCTAATTTAAGCATGAATTTAGCATGTGTTAAAAATATTTTTTATTTTCTAGACACAGCGTGAGCGTATACAATTACTTAGTTAAGGTTGTTAAAATGCTCAGACTTTTGTAACCCTTGTACGTGAGGACGTATATCTTGCATATCATACTTGGGTGGTGCGAATACGGATCACTCTTGCAAAGTCTGCATTCTTACCCGTCGGGGAGATTATTTTTGACAAAGCCTTGAGCGATGCTGCGGCACCCGGCTGCACATCAGCACTGCCTTTTCAAACAGATGCAGAAAAACAATCCTACGGATAATCTATTTGGTGATGATTATCTTCATGGCGCCGTCCCCGCTGCGCGCATGATCGAAGGCCTTTTGCGAATTACCGATCCCGTACGTGTGGGTGATCAGCCCCCGGACGTCGATCTCTGCAGACTCGATCATCTTCAGCGCCCCTGCCGTGTCCTTGTCCGAGGCCGCATAGCTGGTGACCAGCGTGATCTCCCTGGAATAGAACGCGCCCATGTCCAAGTTTATCGTGGCGCCCTTTGACGGGACGCCAAACATCATCACGGTCCCGCCCCGTCTTGTCATGCCTATCGCGTCTTCAAGGGCGGCAAGGCTGCTTGTAGCCACCACTGCAACATCCACCCCCGCCGCATCGGTATCATCCATGATTATCTTCTGCCGGTCCTTGTCAGCTGAGTTTATCGCCTTGGTGACTCCAAACCGTTCTGCAAAGTCCAGCCTGAAATCATTGACGTCAAGGCAGAAGATCTTTGAAAATCCCTTTGCGCGCGCAAGTAGCAAGTGCATCATTCCGGTCGGCCCGGCGCCAAAGACTGCAATCGAGTCACCCCGCCGGTACCTGCATTTTTCCCACGCCCGGATGCAGCACGCAAGAGGCTCGATCATGGCTGCCTCCTCAAAGCTTGTCGAATCGGAGAGCTTCAGCACGCCCCCGTGTGAGACGTTCCATGCCGGCACCACATACTCTTCGGACAGGCCGCACGGGGAGAGGTTTGTCTCGTAGTATTTCGGGCACATGGTCTCGCTTCCGTGCCTGCACAGGTGGCAATCATAGCACGGCACGTGGTGGTGCGTAAACACCCTGTCGCCCTTTTCAAACCCCGTGACGCCGGCGCCCATGCCGGTTATCACGCCTGCCGGCTCGTGGCCAAGCCGCATCGACGGCTGCCCGTACTGCCCGTAGACCTTTTCAAGATCCGACCCGCATATGCCGCACGCGTGCATCTGGACCAGTATGTCTCCCGGACATGGCACCGGCCTCTGGACATCGTCGACTGACACCACGGACGGCTCCCGGACAGACACGCTTTTCATTGCAGGAGGTAAGTGAGATGATTATAAGTAGATTAGACGCCCAAAATTTTCTTGAGCATGGCCCGATAGTCTATGTCGCTTTTTTCGCTTCCCACCGCCGGCAGGGCAAAGACCAGCGCGGATTTTTGGGTCCGCAGTGTAGTCAGCTCGTCGCTTATCTTTTCTGTAATGTCGTCGCTGACCAGCACCAGCGCCACTTCCGGGTCGTCAGTCAGCCGCCTTATCTCCCCGAGCGCGGTATCGGGAGTTGCCGTAATTATTCCAGGCACGCCTGCCAGCTGAAAGCTGGTCACAAACGACTTGCTGCCCACGGTAAGGACTTTCACGACTCCCACTCCTGCCCGTTCTAATTTAACCCTTTTTGGATGACGCCGACATCCGCCCAGATTGCATGTTTTGCAATTCTGAATGTCACCCAGGCAGGTATCGGACGGAATCATATTTTTCTGCCCGTACGAACCGTGACATCCAGATAAAACCGTCGCGGGACTCGGCCTGCAACCCGAATGCAGGCTGCATCCAGAAACCGATCGGTTTTTGGAGGACTGCACACATCCAGTTCTGCGGCAAGTCATCCAAGGCATGAAGGATCGCCGTGCATCCGGAAATATGGCACAGGTTTGTGGATGTCAAGCAAATCTTGGATGCAGGCATTCCTGCACATGATAAATTAAGGCAGTTGCCCCACCCGCAACAAAGGGATCGAATCCCACTTGCGAATTTCACGAGTAGTCTCGTTTTCGCTTTTGACGCCTGATGGCCGTGCGGCAAAAGGGGTCTGCCACATACGATAGGGAGAAGTATCTAATAGGTTTTTTATTAGTGCAAAATCAGATTTCCTGCCGCGTGCCAGGCCGTACCGGATTGCATAGTCATTCCCACGTCCGAATCGAATCCAAAGGCATTAGGAAAGGTTGATTTAGCCTCCACCGCCAGCAAAGCCATGACAGACATTGATGCCCAAAAGGACGTCTACCTGTTCCTGCACGGCAGGATGGATCTTCGGGAGAAGGCCTCTGCAGCCCTTGCCGCCAAGGGGTTTGCCGCAGACAGGATAATCATGGCAGCGCCAAACAAGGTCGGGGCAGTAGGCGACTACATGGCAATGCTGTGGATGCCTCCCAACCCGGATCACATCAAGATCCAGCAGATTACGGGAGTCGTCGACGTGGAGCCTGAAGGCGTGATAGGCCTGTGGAAGGGCGTCTCAAAAGACGACATAGACACGGTACCACTCGGCTAACTGAACCCCGCGCCAAACTCGTTTCCTTTTTCCAAAACGTCGCCTGACTCTGTATTCTTGAGCTTCCGGTACAGCAGGGTCTCGTACACCAGCTTCATTGCAGCCTCGTCGTCAAGGCCGCAGTCGTCTTTTGCCTGGTCCCGGTACTTTGCCAGCACCGCCAAGTCGTGCTCGTCTGCAGAGACGTCGTCATGCACCATGAGGTTGGCAATCTTTTCAATCTCGGCGTTCAGCAAGTCATCATTCATGACATCTGTCAGGAATCAGGGTTATTAACAGATTCTGTCATGCCTGCTCCTGCATGTCAGACACCAAGCCGAGGACAAAGTCGTAGAATTCGTCGTCAGAAAAGACGATCCTCTCCACTGCCCCATCCTCCACTGCAATCCTGGCAGCGGCCAGGTGGTAGCAGCCGGGCCGGCCGTGCGTGTTGGCAAAGTAGAATCCAGGGCACGAGCAGTATCCGGCCTCGGGGTTCAGCCAGCGCTCCCTCTTGCCCACCACGGTCCATATCTTCCTGTTGCTGGGCTCAAAGACGTGCACCTTGACCCCCCCGCGCAACGCGACTGACGCTGCCCTGTCCGAATCCCTGCTCACAAGTGTTTAATCATACGCGCACGGTATAACCTTGATGCCGCATACCAGAATCATCCCAGGCAAGCCGGCCCTGGTCCTAGAAGGGAAGAAGAAGACCCTGGTAGTATCTGACATCCACATAGGGTTCGAGTCTGCCATGGCGGCAAACAACATCTTTCTGGGGAAAAACTCCACGATCAGCCAGACCATACTGGAGGTATCGGACATGATAGACGCAGAAGGGCCCGACTCGCTGGTGCTGCTAGGCGACGTAAAGTCGACCATCCACGGCATATCGAGGAGCGAATGGGACGAGGTGCCAAGGTTCCTTAACGCCGTCAGGGCAAAGTGCGACGTCGTGCTGGTTCCGGGAAACCACGACGCCAACATCCAAAGGTTGGTCCCCGACGGCATCACCATGATCAGCCAGACGGGAATGGTGCAGGAGAACATACTTTTGACCCACGGGCACACGATGCCCCCGGGGGAGTTTGCGCACGTCGAGGGCATCATCATGGGCCACCTGCACCCGGTGTTCTTCCAGGAGGACTCGGTGGTAAACGGCCAGAGGGTGTGGGTGTCGATACAGGTGCAAAAGGAGTGCATATTCCCGGACAGGTCAGGCCGGATGGAGATCATCGTCATGCCCTCGTTTAACAGGTACTTTTACGCCACCCACCGAGGGGCAAGAAAAAAATCGACATCGCCCATCATATCCAGGCTGGACGGGTCTGCCAAGGCCAGGATAGTGACCCTTGACGGGACCATCATAGGCAACGAGTCTGCCATCGGCCAGGTGCTGTAGCGCATCCCCCCAACGGGTCAGTCGAACGTATCGTACGGCTCGATCGGCTCCCGCGTGGTCTTGTTTGTCTTGAGCCACTCCAGCGTGTTTACGAACGACTCTGCAAGCTCGATCGTAGTCAGCACCGGAATTCCAAGCTCTAGGGACTTTCTCCTTATCTGGTACTCGTCTTCTAGCATCCCCACGTACTTTTCAAGCGTCGCCGTGCTGGGGATGTTTATGATAAAGTCGATGGTCCTCTCGTACAGGAGATCCGAGATGTTGGGCTTTCGGGCAGGCTCGGATATCTTGTGCACCGTCTCGACGTCGCCGATCCTTCCCTTGAGGAATTCGGCCGTGTGCTCGGTTGCAAGTATCCGGAACCCAAGGACCCGCAGTTTGGCGATGGTAGAGATGAGTTTTTTCCTGTTTTGCGCGCCGCCGACGGTCACTAGTGCGGCGCCGCTCTTTGGCAAATTATACCCCACCGAAGTCAGCCCCTTGGCGAGGGCGTCGTAAAAGCTGCTCCCAAAGCACGCAGCCTCGCCAGTCGACTGCATCTCGACTCCCAGCGTGATGTCGGCCCCGTCAAGCTGCATGAACGAGAACTGCGGCACCTTGATGCCGTGCCTGCTTATGTTCTGCCACTTGTTTTCGGGTACGACGGGCAGCTGCCTGCCCAGTATGGCCCGGGACGCCAGGGATATCAGGTTCGTCCTGACCAGCTTGGATACGAACGGCATGGAGCGCGACGCCCTGATGTTGAGCTCTATTACGTACACGTGGTCGTCGTGTATGAGAAACTGCAGATTGAACGGGCCGCGGACGTTGAACGTCAGGGCTATCTTCCTGGAGTACTCGTTTATCGTCTCGATTGTCTTGTTGCTGAGCCTCCAGGGCGGGATGCACATCATGGCGTCGCCGGAGTGCACGCCGGCGCTGTCGATGTGCTCGACTATCGCCCCTATCACGACGTTCTTCCCGTCGCACACGCCGTCCACGTCGACTTCGAGCGAGTTGAGCATGAACTTGGATATCACCACCGGGTGGTCAGGCGAGACGTCGGTGGCCTCCTTGACGTACCGCTTTAGCTCGCCCTGCGACCACACCACCTTCATGGCAGCGCCTGACAGGACGTACGACGGCCGGACGATCACCGGAAACCCCACGTCCTGCGCAAACGCCCTGGCCTCGTTCAGGCTCAGAAACTCCTGCCACCGCGGCTGCTGTATGTGCAGCTTGTCAAGCTCGCCGCTGAACCGCGAGCGGTTCTCTGCCATGTCCACGTCCTGCGCGCCGGTCCCCAGGATTGGCACGCCGTGCTGCGCGAGCCCGAGCGTGAGGTTGTTGGCAGTCTGGCCGCCGACGCACGTTATCACCCCCTTGGGGTTCTCAAACTCGGTGATGTCCAGTATCCTCTCCTGCGTCAGCTCCTCAAAGTACAGCCGCGTGCATATGTCATAGTCAGTCGATACCGTCTCGGGGTTGCAGTTGACCACGGAGACGTTCTTCTCCCCGTTCTCCTGCAGCCCCCAGACCATGTTGACTGTCCCCCAGTCAAACTCCACGCTGCTCCCTATGCGGTATGGTCCTGCGCCGATCACGACTATCCCTTTCTCGTCTGGCGACACCCGGATGTCCGATTCACCGCCGCCGTACGTCATGTACAGGTAGTTGGTCACGGCAGGCCACTCGGCTGCAAGCGTGTCTATCTGCTTTACGGACGGCAGAACGCCAAGCTCCTTTCGCAGTTCGCGCACCGAGTCGGGCGTGATTTCTTTGGCCCGCGCTATCTGCCGGTCTGAAAACCCCGTGCGCTTTGCCTTCCAGAGGGCGGCAGCGTCAAGCTCCGACGATTTTAGCGACTCCTCCACGGACACGATGTTTCGTATCTTTTCAATGAACCACGGGTCTATGGCAGACAGGTGGTATATCCGCTCCACCGTGATGCCCATCTTGAGCGCCACTGCCACGTGGTACAGGATGTAGTCATTGTGGTGGGAGAGCCGCTCCTCAATCCCCTCCTCGTCGTACGTCGCGCCGGTCTCGCGGTTCAGCACGAGGCCGTCGTTTCCGATGTCAAGCATCCGGATCGCCTTTTGCAGCGACTCCTCGAACGTGCGCCCGACTGCCATGACCTCGCCGACTGACTTCATCGTCGGCCCGAGGCGCCTGTTGGCAAGCTCAAACTTTGAAAAGTCCCACCGCGGGTGCTTGCAGACGATGTAATCCAGCGAGGGCTCAAAGCACGCCGTGGTGCTCTTGGTGATGTGGTTGACCAGTTCCGAGAGGTTGTAGCCCAGGCCTATTTTTGCTGACATGTACGCAAGCGGGTAGCCGGTGGCCTTGCTTGCAAGCGCAGAAGAGCGCGAAAGGCGCGGGTTGATCTCTATTGCCACGTACCTGTCAGAGTCCGGCGCCAGGGCGTACTGGATGTTGCACTCCCCCACTATCCCGACGTGCTTGGTGGCGCGCAGCGCCGCCGTGCGCAGCATGTGGTACTCGTGGTTGTCGATGGTCTGCGAGGGGGCGACTACTATGTTGTCGCCTGTGTGGACCCGCATGGAGAGGACGTTTTCCATGTTGCACACGACGATGTTGTTTCCGTCATAGTCCTGCATCACCTCGTACTCGATCTGCTTCCAGTTGCCGATGTACTCCTCTATCAGCACCTGCCCGACCAGGCTGGCCTTGAGGCCGCGCTCGACTATCTCGTACAGCTCGATCTCGTTGTGCGCTATTCCCCCTCCCCGGCCGCCAAGCGTGTACGCCACCCGTATTATGACGGGGTATGACAGCTCCTCTGCGGCGACCTTGGCGTCTGCAAAGTTGGTGACAGTCTTGCCGTTGAGCACCGGCATGCCGACTTCGGTCATGGAGTCCTTGAACAGCTGCCTGTCTTCTGTCCTCTGTATCCCCTTTATCTGGGTGCCGAGCACGCCGACGCCGTACTTTTGCAGCACGCCGGACTCGGACAGCCTTACGCCGCAGTTGAGCGCGGTCTGGCCGCCGTATGCCAGCATCACGCCGTCTGGGCGCTCCTTTTCTATGATGGACTCCACGTACTCGGGAGTGACGGGAAGCAGGTACACCTGGTCTGCAAACCGGGTGTCGGTCTGTATGGTGGCCACGTTCGGGTTGATAAGCACGCTTTTCAGCCCGTCTTCGCGTATCGCCTTGAGGCACTGGCTACCGGAGTAGTCAAACTGGCGGTCGTTTTAGCGACTCTCGCCGGCTTCTCCGATTTTTATTGCCCCACTGCCCAGTACAAGAATCTTCTTTAGCGACTCATTTTTTGGCAGAACATCCCTCCTCCATCAGGCCCTTGAGCTCTTCAAAGACGAACTTGCAGTCGTGCGGGCCGGGCGCGGCCTCGGGGTGGAACTGGACGGCGATGCAGTTGCGCGTCTTGTGCCGTATCCCCTCGACTGTCTTGTCGTCTGCGTTTGTAAACCACAATTCAAATTCCGAATCCCCCAAGGATTCGGGCGTTATGCCGTAGCCATGGTTCTGGCTGGTGACGTACACTTGGTTGTTATCCAAGTTGAGGCACGGCTTGTTCTGCCCCCGGTGGCCGTACTTTAGCTTGTACGTGGAGGCGTTTCCCGCAATGCCAATTATCTGCGCCCCCAGGCAGATGCCGAGCGTCGGGACGTTGTTTTTTATCAGCTGCCGAGCAGTCTCGACTGTCTCGGGGCAGCGCCGCGGATCCCCCGGGCCGCTGCTCAGCACCACTCCGCGCGGGCGGTGCGACATTATCTTCTCGTACGGCGTGTCCCACGGCAGCAGCACCGCGCGGTACCCGATGTCGCGGATGTGCCGCAGTATGGCGTTTTTTGCGCCCGTGTCGATTACTGCCACGCACTCCTCTCCTTGGCCGTACGTCTTTTCCCGGTCAGTCGATACCGCATCCATGAATTTTTCAGAGTCGTAGTGCGTGGCAGATGCCAGGCCTTCTCGCACCTGCCGGACGTCTATCTCGGAGTCGGATACTGCAAGTGCGGCCATCATGACGCCGCCGGTCCTGAGCTTTTTGGTGAGCTGGCGGGTGTCGATTCCCGATATCCCCGGCACGCCCTCGCGGTGCATCCACTCGTCTAGCGTCATGGACAGGTTCCAGTGGCTTGCCACAAGGGAGAGCTCGTGCACCACCAGGCCGCGGACCTGCATCCGGTCGGACTCGAAGAATTTGGATATGCCGTCTGCGTCTACGGCCCCTGGGTCGGGGACGCCGTAGTTTCCCACCAGCGGGTACGTGAGCGTCAGGATCTGGCCGTTGTATGACGGATCGGTGAGCGCCTCGGTGTAGCCTACCATGCCGGTGTTGAATACTATCTCGCCGAACGCCGTGGTGGAGCTGCCAAAACCTTCGCCGTCAAGGACGGCGCCGTCTTCAAAAACCAGCTTGCCAAACTTTTGCGCGTGGCTCGATCTTTTTATTGTAATTTTAACCCTCGTTGAATCCGCAATGATTTGAATTTAAGTTTTATGATGGGGGATTCCGTTCAATTTTAGTGATCTGTAACGTTTGCTGTTCAAAAGTGAGCTTTGTGGCTCTTCTCAGAAATCCCGCAAAACCGACTGTTCGAAAGTGAGCTTGCCCGCAGGATACTGCTGTTCAAAATTGTAAATCCTGACCAAATCCCATCCAATCAACGCACACCAGATTGCCGTATTTGAACCGAGCCTTGTCAGTCTTCAACTTGCATTTGATTCATGAATCCTATCTTTTGCAGTCTCGAGGGCGGCGGGGACGTTCACGGCAATGTGTTAGTCTCAATCATGTAACATGACGCACCAACACCCAAAGACGACATATAAGGCCGCGGGTTAGCATACCGGTGTGAGTTATGGGAGCAGGCGCGGGGCATAACCGCGTGCTTTACGCCATTGTGGGCGTAATAGCAAGGCCAACTGCCACCTTTAGGGCAATATCCAGTGACCCGGACCGCTATGTTGCATCATCTGCGGCAATATTTGCAGCTATGTGTCTCGTGTATGCCCTGCCGATTACCAGCGTGTGGTCCGGACAGGATAGCGGCATCTTCAATGGTTTTGACAACGCCGTGCATGCATATGCAACATCGCTCATCTACGTCGTCTTGTCAAATTTTCTGATTATTGCCATAGTGTTCTGGGTTGGAAGCAGGTATGGGGGGAACCGCAAATTCAAAAACGTGTTTCCAGTGCTGTCATACTGCCTGATTCCCGTCACGCTTGCAGGTGTCGTTATTTCGGCAGGCAAGCATCCCTTTGTGGATCTTCTGGTTTCTTCGTATGTCGGCATGGTAGGCACGGATTCTGGCTTGTCATCCGTTGTTGTACTTGGCTTCATTGAGGGTACTGTCATTTCTCTGATCCGCCTTTCCTTTACTGTCATTTTTTTGGCATTGGCTTTCGTGCTATTCGTAAAGGCAACAAGGATATCGCATGGGTTCGGAACAGGCAAAGCAGCCGGTGTTTTAGTACTGGCGGCGGTCACCACATATGTACTTCTAACTTTTGTCGGATTACTAGCATCCGAGATCGCGTTTTAGCTCTGGCATCTGTCACCATACATGCACTTACAGTAGCACTCGGAATCCTAAAGGGACTTTTCCTGCATCCCGCATGACCCTGATCTGTATGGGCTGGTGGTGTTGTCCGGCTCCTCAAATACGGCAATCTGGTGTGCGCTCTAATTGGATGGGATTTGGTCAGGATTTACAATTTTGAACAGCAGTATCCTGCGGGCAATCTCACTTTTGAACAGTCGGTTTTGCGGAGTTTCGGGGAAGAACCATAAAGCTTACTTTTGAACAACAAACGTTACAGATTACCAATATTGAAGAGCCTGAGGGGATCTCGAGCCAGTCCTAGTGATCTAGGCGGCCGAGCGGGTTCTAGGATATTCCCAAAAAAATCCACTGTAATGCGGCAGCTAAACCACTATGATGCCCTGACGAATCAGGAACTGGATTGCATATGTAAAGACAACATCGTCGATGGTGCCTTCCCCCCACAGCATCGCGTTATTCCTTACCCACCCCGGGATCCCACCGGAACCGTCACCGGACTCGGTTGGAGGAATGTCTATTATGCCCTGCTGAATCAGGAATTGGATTGCCTGTATGAAGACGGCATCGTCGATGGCACCTTCTGTCCACAGCGCCGCGTTGCTCTTTACCCATGCCGGGATTTGGGAGGCTGCGGGCTGGGCTGGGCCTATCTCGACAAGCGCAGAGCCAATGCCGGAGTAGGTGGCATCAAGGTCCAGCCCCGTTTTGGCCACGTGGACATCTATCCTGAAAATCCCCTCGGTCGGGACATGAATACTCTGGATGTCGATTCCCTCGGGGGCGGGGATTAATGGATTGGAGGGATCGATGACGGCAGACGAGAACAGTACTTGGTCGGATTCGTCAATTACAGAGTATGCATACCAGACATCAGGAATTAGCTGCCCGTCAGAATCAAAGAATGCAAACTCGAATGGAATGGTTTGGTTTGCGCCGTATGCGCCATCCCATGAAAGGCGGATGCTGGTTTGGATGGGGGCAAAGTTTACTGTATCCACAAGGTGGAACTCTGCAAATTTTTTCGATACGTCATGTACTGGAACCAGCCGGAAGTTCATGTTCTTGTTTGCATGGTGGTCCGGACCCAGAACGGCATTGATCCTTTCCAGCTCGCTTTGGGACACTAGAAAATGAATTATGTTTGTCTCTTCCATGCTGTATGGATCGTTGAGCAGTGCCCGTTGGCCAATCTCAATTCCGTTGACGTATCCCTTGAGCTGCATTCTGTCAGAATACGGTGTAAAGCTTGACGGAATCCGAATCTCCTCATGCACCACCGGAACCATGCCTACGTATTCTGGACTCCAGTCAAACGGCATGTCAAATGTGATGGAATTGTCAGATGGATCAAATGCAAAGTTGCCCACGTCGTCATAGTATGTCTTGACGACTACTGGAATCTCCTCGGTGTATCCAGTGCGGATTAAAAAGTTCTGCTCCTGTGCGATGCTGACAAATGTATCATAGGTAAGCCTCTCTGCAACCTGTACCTTCGGACCGCTTGCACCCTCGATGTCTATCTTGATGTTGTACAGCCCGCCTTTGTCAAATACTGGTCCCGTAATGGTAGGCCGTGCGCAAATATCGAGATTGTCGTCATTGCATTCGATGCCGAACACATAAAGCGCTTCGGGGACACTCACATGTTCTGATCCCCCGTAATTTGTACACTGATTGAGTTCTGCCGCATCGCAGTCGCTCTCTGGGAGAACCCTTACGTAAAGTATTCCGTCGTCATCATAAAAGAGGCTCCTTGCAAGCAGATCTCCATTCTTCCAGACCTCCACCCTGTATGTCACCTGATCCAATGTATTGTCTGTCAAAAGATCAAAGAATCTAATCTTCAGGTTTACCTCATCAACGCCTCCCACTGTAAGATCGTACGGGGTGACATCCACGTGCACTGCGACTTCCATGTCCTCATAGCTGATGTTTGGTGTATGATTTCCTACCCATCCGTTGTGTCCTAAGGCTGTCGGATGGGCAGCAAAAATTGCAAGAGTCCCGGCAATCACAACAAGCAGTATTGACATATAATGCAATAAAGAAATTATGCAAAAACCATATTTAAAGCTGAACAATATATTTGATAAATTTGTTCCAACGACGATTATATTGCACTCAAATGCAACAATTTGAGATTTGGATGCTTCGAAAGAGTTTACGATGGGGGCAAAACATGCCAACTTTCCGCATCCTGAGATTTATGACGATATCGGGCACATGCAAGACATTACGGAATTCCAGTCTGGCAACTATGGAGGTTTAGGAACATGACCCGTGAGGCAGCATATGCATACGAGGGAATAAATGCCTAGAATCCTTCCATGCTGCTGTTTTTCATCCCGACAAATTCACCACCGCGCATGTGAACTTTATTATCATGCACTAAACGAACTTATGCCAGAACCTAACAGCGTAATGAGATGAAAATTTATCTTATCTCGCTTTGCGGATTTTTAACCTTGTACGCGTTGTGCGTATTATTATTTATTGAGGATTCCAATTCTCGTGGAACGCACGAATATGAACTTGTTCCTCTCAGTCCGTTTGCTTTTCCTGTACTTGCAATGATGGTTGCAATCCCCATAACTTTGGGACTGATAACATACCGTTTGTTGGAAAATCATGAGCGGAAGAAATTATTTGGGGTTTCAACCATAATTTCTGCTATTTTTTTGTTCTTTTTTATCGGGGTGGCAATACTCATTTTTATCCAAAATAGTGATTACACGCCGCTTACTCCAGATATGTAATCAATTGACCATGGAAAAACAGCTCCCGCTGCAGGCGTTGATCAAATTTCTAGTCCAGAATTGATGAAAATATTAAAGATCAGCAAAGGCGTGCAAAAAAAGATTCGATCAGTTCTGAACGCATGGAAAAACATCCTTGCCGTAGTCAGGTTCAGTGATCCGGACGGTTAAGTGGATTTTGGGATATTCTCAAAAATTCTCCGTGGCGTGGCAGCTAAACCACTATGATGCCTTGCTGAACCAGGAACTGGATTGCCTGTATGAAGACGGCGTCGTCGATGGCGCCTTCGGTCCACAGCACTGCGTTGTTCTTTACCCACCCTGGGATCCCGCCTGAGCCGGAACCAGCGCCGGACTCGGTTGGAGGAATGTCTATTATGCCCTGCTGAACCAGGAACTGGATTGCCTGTATGAAGACGGCGTCGTCGATGGCGCCTTCGGTCCACAGCACTGCGTTGTTCTTTACCCATGCCGGGATTTGGAAGGTTGCAGGCTGGGCAGCCTCGGGTTGGGCGGTGCCTATCTCGACAAGCGCAGAGCCGATGCCAGAGTATGTGGTATCAAGATCCAGTCCCGTTCCGTTTACGCTAACGTCGATCCTGAAAATCCCCTCGGCGGGGACATGAATGCCTTGGATGTCAATTCCCTCTTGGGCGGAGATTAATGGGTTAGCTGGATCGGCAGTGGCAGACGAGAACAGTACTTGACTGGATTCATCCATTACAGAGTATTCATACCAGACATCAGTGATTAGTTGTTTGTCAGAATCAAAGAATGCAAACTCGAACGGAATGGTCTGGCCCGCGCCGTATGCGTCATTCCATGAGAGGCGGACGTTGGTCTGGGTGGGGTCATAGTTTACTAGATCCACAAGGTAGAACTCGGCAAAGCTTTTTGATACGTCATAGATTGGGACCAGCCGGAAGTTCATGTTCTTGTTTGCATGGTGTTCCGGGCCCAGGGCGGCGTTGATCTTTTCGAGTTCGGTTTGGGAGACTAGAAAATGAATTATGTTTGTATCTTCTATGCTGTATGGATCGTTGAGCAGTGCCCGCTGGTTAATCTCAACTCCGTTGACGTATCCCTTGAACTGTGTTCCGCTAGAATAGGGTGCAAAGCTTGACGGAATCTGGATCTCCTCGTGCACCACCGGAACCAAGCTTACGTAATCTGGACTCCAGTCAAATGGCATGTCAAATGTGGTAGAGTTGTCAGATGGATCAAATGCAAGGTTGCTCACGTCGTCATAGTATGTCTTGATGGCCACCGGAACTTCTTCTGCGTGTGCAGTGTGGATTAAAAAGTCCTGTTCGTGCACGATGCTGATAAATGTATCATAAGTAAGCCTCTCTGCAACCAGCACCTTCGGACTGGTTGCACCTACGATTTCGATCTTGATGTTGTACAGGCCGCCTTTGTCAAATACTGGTCCCGTAATGGTAGGCCGTGCGCAAATATCGACATTGTCGTCATTGCATTCGATGCCGAGCACATAAATCGATTCAGGAGAATTCGGGTGTTTTGAGCCTCCGTAACTCGTACACTGATGGAGTTTCGGCGCATCACAGTCGCTGTCCGGGCGAACCTCCACGTAGAGTAATCCGTCATCGTCAAAAAAAGAACTTCTCGCAAGCAGATCGCCATTCTTCCAGACCTCCACCCGGTATGTCACCTGCGTCAACGTATAGTCTGTCGAAAGATCAAAGAATCGAATCTTCAGGTTTACCTCGTCAATGCTTCCGACTGCAAGATCAAACGGGGTGATATCTGTACGTACCGTGACGTTCATTCCCTCAAAGTTGATGGGCGGTGCCTGATCTCCGCCCGGTGAGTGTCCAAAAGCTGCCGGAGTGGCAGCAGAAATTGCAAGAGTTACGGCAATCACAACAAGCAATCCGGATATATAATTCAATAAATGAATTATACAAAAACCATATTTAAAGCTGAATAATTTAGTGATTGCATACCGGTAAACCTTCAAGCGGATTCCCATTTGCGCCGAGATGATACCTCAAAATACGGACAGGCAGTTTTTCTGTTCAATGCGTGAAAAATGCGTGCTATCCTAAATTACCGGATATGCCCAAGATCACATTTGGCGCGGGTGCAAAATTTGCGTGGCGTGGTTTTACTACTTAGAAACGTGGTACGAGTTTCGCCATTATCGATGTTTTGTGTCCTAATTGGGTGTATTTTAGGACCAAACCATCCAATCAGAGTAAATATTAAAAATTATATGTAAATTAAAAATTAATTTCTTAGTAAAAAAATGCAACCTGTGCGTGTGTCCCAGGCATGATACACACCGCCTGTGCGCCTAAAGCGCCTGGAACTCCTCGCTCCACTTGTGGTAGGCGCGGATCATCTCGACGGAAACGCTGGGCTTCCTTCTTCCCATTATCGCCCTAAAGTCGCTAGTCGTCAGCGCTCTGGGCTGGACTGGCTCCTCGCCCTCTGTGGGCTCGTGGTAGTCGGGTGCGTTGAATATCTCGTGCACGGTCTTTATCTGCGCGGACTGGCAGACGTCCTTGATGTCGCTTGCGCTGTACCCGTCAAAGAGCTTTGCCAGGTCTGCCGGGCGGACGTCTATGTTCTTGTTCAGCGGCGCGGTGTACTGCTCGAAGAGCATCTTTCTTGCCTCGTTGGTCGGAAGGGAGACGTAGATCCTCTTTTGGAACCTTCTCAGGAATGGCCAGTCCAAGCTCCACGGCTTGTTGGTGGCGCCTATCACGTACAGCATCAGGTTCTTTCCCTTGCCGTTGACCCCGTCCATCTCTGTCAGGAACTGGTTTTTGGTCCTCACCTCGCCGCCGACTTCGCTGTTTCTCGAACCAAGCAGCGAGTCCACCTCGTCTACGAACAGTATGACGGGCTTGCCCTCCTTTTCTGCATATTGCCTTGCCATGGCAAAGAGTTTGGAGACGTTCTTTTCTGCCTCGCCGAGCCACTTGCTCATCATCGAGGAGGCATCCACGTTGATAAAGTAGCCGTCCATCTCGTTTGCGGTGGCCGCTGCCAGCATGGTCTTGCCCGTGCCGGGGGGGCCGTAAAGCAGCATGCCCTTGGGCCAGCCGAGTGGGAACAGGTCGGGCCGCTTGGTCGGGTACACGATGGACTCGCGCAGTGCGCTTTTTGCATCATCCAGCCCGATCACCTGGCTCCAGGATACGTCGGGTTTCTCTTTCATTACCAAATCTTCAAAGTCGTTTTCCGCCTCCTGCCTGCGGACGGATTTTTTCTGCTCCTCTGCCGAGGCCTTGGGGTCCACCGCAGGCTCCACGCCGTGCGCCTGCTGCAGCACGTTGATCCTGTTGTGGTACGACTGGCACCGCTCCTTGTATATCGGGTTGAGTTTGCTAGTCGGGTACAGGTGCAGCAGCTTTACCAGCGCGTCTATGGCGTGCTGGTAGTGGGTTATGGCCATGCCGCGCGCGCCCTGGGAGTCAAACTTGATTGCCTCGGAGGCGTACTTGCTTGCCGTGTTTTCCAGTTCTTGCGGTGCCATGCTCATCTTTCTTATCTACCATCTTTCCTTTGAAAATTTGATTGGTATTTAGATGTGTTAATCTATGCAACAAAATTGGTTAAATTAATTCCACCCGCTTTGCAGGTTCTGACACCGCGGCTTGATCCGGTGCCGCCGCGGCAGGCTCTGCCAGGCAGGATTCGCCGCATTCTGCCACCATGTGGTCTGGGCCGTCGAGGTACTTGGGATCAAAGTCGACCCTTTCTGAGATCCTCTCGCGCATGTCAGTTATCCTGCCGACAGAGTCGTCTGCGGAGAGCATCAGTTCGGATATGTCGTCGTCGATCTGCTCAAGCGAGTCGGCCGTCCTGGCCACGATCGAGGCGAACTCCTTGAATACGGTGTACGCATCCTTCTTGTCGGCGTACTTGCAGAGCAGAAAGTCGGCTATCCCCACCAGGCGGTTCAAGTCCTGCAGCTCCTCGCGCGAGAGGCTGGCCACTGCCTCGTCAGGCGAGTCCAGCGCGGAGAGCCTCTTGCTGATTCCAGACGAGATGGAGCGCACGCGCCTCATCTCCCCGTCAGATCCCCTCAGGGGGCGGAGTATGGTCAAGTGGTATTGGGTTTGAAAGTATCAAGATTAGGATACTGCTTACTTATTTTAGAGTCTGCCATCAACTTTACTTTATCAATGACGGCAGACGACTCGGCGCAGGACTGGGCAAAGTCAAACCTCGCCCGGGTGAGCGCCGCAGAGTCAAGCACTATGCTTCCCAGGTGGATTGCCAGCCGGGACAGGTTTTGGCAGCAGCCCGGATGGGTCCTGTGCAGCCCGGCGCTGACTGCCCTCATTACGGGAACGAGCGGCGAGAGCGTGCAGGGGATCATCCCCACCTGGGATACGCGCCGCAGCCTTGACCGGACAAGAAGCAGCGCCTCAAGGGAGAATGCCACGGTACGTTCCAGCTCGACTGAGTCGCAGCCAGGCCCGTCGGGATCGCAGGCATCCAGGTTTGAGGCGCGTATCTCGGCCATGCTGCCCTCCAAGTCCCGGATGGTCTCGTCTAGCAGCCCGGCGCAATGCCCCAGCCGCGGCACGAGGGTCACGGAGTACGATACCGCGGGATCGCGCGGGGAGGGCTTTACCAGCATGCATTCCTGTTGTGGATTTTGTATTTGAGACGCTTGTATCAGGACACATGTTAACTACAGTCACACCACTTCGCAGATACACACCTCGCAGGCGCAGTACTAAATTTTTTTAGCACATGTGTAAAGGAATTTAGCTCTTGAACTTACCTAACAACAAGCCCAGTAATAGCATATGGCAAACGAGCACTCCCTGACCATGAGCCTTGAGGAGTTCGGGCTGAGCAAGTACGAGGCCCAGGCGTACGTCACACTGATCACCAAGGGGACGATCTCTGCAAGCGAGCTTGCGTTTTATTCGGAGATCCCAAGGACGAAGATCTATCCGACGCTGCTCAAGCTGGAAAAGAAGAAGCTCGTGATAGTCTCGCAGACAAAGCCCATAACGTGCACGCCCATCGCGCCAGAGGACGCGTTTGACGAGATCATACACGAGCAGATCAACAAGGTGACGGCGATGAACTCGCTCATAGACAACCTGAAAAAGGCAAGCGAGGAGAGCAGGAGGACCAGGGGGTCAGAGGAGAGGAGGTACGTGCAGCTGAACCCGAACAACGTCCTGCAGCAGCTGCAAAACATGATCGACGGGACAGGGTCGTCAGTCAGGATAATGGCAGACCAGTGGGGGCTGGAGTTTCTCACCGAGTGCAGGGACAAGATACTCTCGGCGCTGCGCAGGGGGGTGGAGATAAGGGCAATCATCCCGCCTGCGCACATAGGCTCAAAGCCGTTCAAGCTGATCCCAGATGGGGTGGAGATAAGGGCCTCGGAGGTGGCGCAGAACTGCTTCATATTCGACGGCACGCAGCTGCTCGTGGTGGACGGCGCCAACGGGAGCGGCGCGATATTCTCGTCGGCAGGCATTCTTGGGGGGAACCAGGAGAAGGTGTTTGCGGGCCTGTGGAAGGACGCCATAAGCACCAGGGCCATGGCAGACATGACAAAGGCCGAGGCGCACGAGATATACAGGATAATCAAGATGACAGGCGACTCCGGTCTGGCGTACATGATGGACTCTGCCATGGCGTCAAGGAGCATGGACTTTGACATGCTGGGGTTTCTGGAACAAAACGGCATAGTGCTGGGATCAAGGCCGATCGACGATGTCGTGGAGATGATGGATGCCATACTGCAGATCACGTGCTCCGGCAGGGTGGTGTACGAGCCTGGCAGCATGAGCATGACAGTCGAGTCGGGGCTGAACAGCGGCCACTCCCTGCCGTGGGTGGCGGTGCTGGACAAGTGCCTGCAAAAACAGGGTTACGGGACCAGGACGGTATTCCAAAATGCCGCCCACGGGGGCCAAAAGGCGCACATCAGGATAAGCAAAAAACTAAAATCCGCTGCCATCCCCTGACGATCATCTTGATTGAGGAGAGGATCAAAACGCTGGGAATAGAGCTTCCCGACCCCCCGGCGCCTGCGGGATCGTACGTGCCTGCAGTCAGGACGGGAGACCTGGTGTACATATCGGGGCAGATTCCCATAAGGGACGGCAGGGTGGCGTACGCAGGATGCGTCACAGACGACAACATTGCAGAGGCGCAAGAGTCTGCAAGGATGTGCGCCATAGGCATACTGGCGCAGGCAAAAAGGGAGCTGGGCAGCTTGGACAGGGTTGCCAGGATCGTGAGGCTGTCAGGGTTTGTCAGCTCGGCCCCCGGGTTTTCGCAGCATCCGAAGGTCATCAACGCGGCCTCGGATCTCATGGAGGAGGTGTTCGGCCAAAAGGGCAGGCACTCGAGGATCGCAGTCGGGGTGGCAGGCCTGCCGCTTGGCGCGATGACTGAAATTGATGCAATAATCGAAGTCGTAAAGGAATAATTTGGACGTTTTTTTAAATATTTTTTTGTGCTAATTATAATATGGCACAAGTATGTAAAGGGGTGTGCGAGCGCCTGCGTATCAGGATATATGCAGGCAAGACACACTACCAGAGGGGGCATAAATGGTGCGCGTGCTGCGCGCGGTTCTTTTTAGTAACGAACATTGCGTGTCCCTGCTGCAAGACAAGACTGAGGACAAGGCCGAGGAGCAGAAGGCATGATCTGCCAAGAATGTAACCACAAAAAGGGCAAATGCAGATGCCTGTGTTGCTGCTCCATGACCGAGATAGGCTGCCCGTGGTGCGTGCTGCCGGTACTCGGATATAGGCAATTCAAGAAGATGATCAGGGCGTACAAGTCAGGCCGCTAGGACGAATGGATTCGTGCCTGGACGGCAAACCCGGACATCAGTTTTATACAGACTCGTTTAAAAAATGGCATGGCTGCGGGCTGGCTGGATGAAGAAAAATACGTCTCGCTTGAGACGTACAGGAGGAACGGCGCGGCGGTAAGGACGCCGGTGTGGTTTGTCGCAACCGACGGGGGCGTGCTGATAGTCACCAGGGAGCAGACAGGCAAGGTAAAGCGCCTGAGGGGGAACAGCCAGGTAAGGATCGCCCCGTGCACCATCAAGGGCACGGTGACAGGAGACTGGGTGGCAGGAACAGCCGAGATACTCGACGGTGAAAGGACGTCTGAGGCGGTAAGGCTGAGGGACAAGAGGTACGGATTCAGGGCAAGGCTTGCAAAGATGCTCAGCAGGGGCAAGGGAGACGCCGTGGCGCTTCTAGTCAAGACCGGCTAGGGCGCGCACCGACTGCTCTTGCCTGAGCCTGTAGGCTGCAATTCCGACAAACGCGTAGATTATCCCAAGCCCCAGGTACGCCAGCGCCTGGCTGTGCTCTATCAATACTGCCGACACTCCGGTGCCGAGCACGCCTGGAAGCAGCGACAGCACGTACAGCCACCACCCGCAGCATCCCAGCGGCACCAGGGAGAAGAACGAAAAGAACGACGTTGCAGCCGTGCTGCCGGAGTTTCCCCCAAACGCCTTTTTGGGCGCGCCGATCCGGCATCCCATCAGCCTGCCCCTCTCTGACAGGTACACCTGCAGCCCCACGCCTACTCCCATGCCGATTATCACTATGGAGTTTAGCTGGAATGCCGCGCTGACTGCGTCCGGCGGGGAGAGCGCCGGGGTGGTGAAGACCACCACCAGGAGATAGATGGTCACGGTGGCAGAACCTGCCAGGGCGGCCTTGCCTGCAGGCTTCAGGTGCCATCACCGTGGAGCAGCGTCTGGGGGTGGAAGGCGGCCCATTCGAACCAGAATCCGGGCTCGATTGACAGCCTTGGCAGCTGCTGGCCCTGGAGGGCGCCGGAGACTGCCAGGCCGTCGTAGTTCCAGACCGAGCCCGAGGCGGTATCTGTGATGCGGCCGTCGGAATACACAAAGTCCAGAACCTGGCCGCCTGCAATCCGCTCAAAGGCGCGCGCGTTGCCAGGGAACAGCGAGACGAGCAGCACCGGGGTGTCGCCGACGGCGTCGTTGACCAGCGTCTCTGACTCCACTGTTCCCTGCGGGTACGCCTTGGAGACGCCGTCCAAGTTGAATCCCAGTATTACCTCCTTTGGATGCAGGCGGTCGTCCCTGTGCTCTATTGGGAATATCACGCGGCGGTCGGTGTAGTAGCTGTCGTACGGGTCGACGCTGTATGCGCGGCTGTACCCGGTGTCGGTGGTGAGCACCAGGGTGTCGGGGTGGATGGCCTTCCAGTCGCCCCACGAGATTATATCGAATGGAACGGTGTCCAGCACGCGCCCGCTCAGTTGTCCCACTACCGCCATCCCTATGGCCTGGCTCCAGTAGGTGTCAGTCAGGCGGTCGTACATCAGGAGGTTGCTGTTGTAGAGTTTTCCGGTGGTGCCAAACTCCACGGCCTGGCCGTCAATGACCCGCTCAAACACCTGCATGGTGTAGCACAGCGGGCAGTACGTCACGGCCACCGGGATCCCGCCAACCTCGTCGTTTACTATCTCGTGCCACACCAGAATGGAGAGCGGGTACGCCCTTGCCTGGCCGTCTATCTCAAGGCCGATTACAATGTCAGAATCTGCAACGAATGACGCGTCCCCGACTACTGCAAACATTGGATCGTCAATGGACGGGATGCCGTCCTTGGGTGGGCCGCCGCTTCTGATCTCCTCGAGCGGTATGGTGTGCCTGACGCCGTCGGTAATCATGACGTTTACGGCATCGCCTGCCTCTTCAGGCAATGCTGCGGGGACAGCGTCCGGGGACGATGCCGGAATGGCCGGAGGCCCGGCCAAGGCAAGGCCGGCCAGCACTGCAAGCACGACGCCTGCTGCCACTGCAGCCGCCATAATTTTTAAGTTCAATTGACCGTTATGACGCCCCAGATTATTAAAAAATTGTTCCAACTGCCGCGCGACATGATGGTTAAAGTCACTGGGCGGCGAGTTTCTTGTTCAGTTCGGTGATGAATTTTTTTATCTTCGGCTTTGGGATGACTGCGCCGCACGCCCGGTCGTGTCCTCCGCCGGAGCCTCCAAGATCGGTGGCAAGGATGTTTACTATCTTGCCGAGGTGGAACTTGCACGATCTGGAGCCGCGCACGGACACCGCATAAATTCCATGGTCGACTCGCTCCTTGTAGGCGACGCCGACGCTCTTTCCGGACAGGCCGAGCACGAAATTGACCGCGCCGCTTGCGCCCGCGTCGTGGATCTCCATGTAGCCTAGGTTCTTTTTCGTCTTCATCTCTTCTTTTACCATGGCAATCATGGATGCAAGCCTTTCCACTTGAATCTGGGCAAACTCGAACGTGTTTGGTATCTCGTGGGGGAACTTGGATTCTGCCAGCTCCTCCACCAGGTACAGCAGGTAGTCGGGATCCTTTTGGTGCCCGACGATGTTGTACGTCAGCACGGTGGCGTTGATCAGCGCAAACTGCCTGTCATAGATTTGGAGCAGGCTTGAACCGACGGGGCGGTCTTCCATGTAGTCGGTTATGGCAGCGCATGCCGCCACAAAGGCGGCGTGGTCGTTTAGCTTTGACTTGAATGCAGAATATACCTGGACTGAGGCGCATTCGCTGGTGTCGTGGATTACCTTGACTTTGATCTTTTGCAGCGCGGCAACGACGTCTGGATCTATGTCATGGTGGTCAATGTACGTGACTGACACCCGGCGCTTTCTAAGAATGGTCATGAGCTCGACGAATTCGTCCTGCGTCTTTTTGCTGAGGCCCAGATCGCAGATGTACAGGGACTTGAGCTCCAGGTCAGGGGCTAGCTGGCGCAGCGCATCCATCTGACCCGGATAGTCGACTAGAATGGAGTCGCCGCCAAAGGCCTGCCTTATGAGCGCGGCAGAACTGATGCCGTCTGCGTCCTCCTTGTGGGAGATGCAAACTATTTTGGTCTTTTTCGTGCCAGATTTCTTGGATGTAGAGGCTGTGTCTTTTGAATCCTCGGATGCGGCCAATTCAAAATAACGGAATTTCTGCCCTCATTTAAATGAAGTATATAGTACCACCGAATACGGTTAGTGATTTACCAGAAGCAGTAATTTTCTGCGCATCAGGTGCGGGCATGTCATCGGATAATTCTGGGCAGGCAGGAATGATTTGTTCGTGCTTTTACGTATTTTAGATGGGAATTAATTTTTGAATCAAAATGCCAGGCCGGCAAGAACGCGGCAAAAAATATTTTGGCCAAATGATGCACCCATGGGGAAGGCAGCGACAGGCGCGTGCATGTCATCTGCCAAGCGACTACTTGATTCCGTGGCTGATTAGCGAGCCAGAGTCCACATAAACGTCATAGAATGACAGGCCGTCCATCTGGGTCCGGTAGTCGACAGTCTGGATCTTTTTTAGCTCGTCAGGGGATGCATTTAGTATCAAGTCATCGAGTTTCTGCAGGTGCTGTCGTTCTGCCGGCGTCATCTAATTTTTAATCTAAAATTATAATTTATGAACAAAGGTTGTCATGTTAGACTAATTGCTAAATTTATATGCATAATTGTGTAAAAAACACGCCACTGGGCACATGTTTGGTATTTGCAATTTATGCAGGCGGCCAGACGCACGCAAAAACGGCATTGCCGCAAAGCAAGACGCGCCGGCGGCAAATTTGCAGCGTTTTAAAGAATTTGGCATGCACAAATAAGATTCAGCTGCCGCGTCTGACTGCGTGCCGGGTCTGCATTTCACCAGGTAATCGCCGAATCTGCCATAGTCCTAGTATTGCGGTTTATTTCCCACATACGGGCATCACCGCCAAAACCGTGAAGTTATAATAAGCATTCTACACATTCCCAAACATGGAAACCAAGAACATAGGATTGCGCGGAATCGAGGTTGCAGACACGAAAATCTCGAATATCGACGGGGCAAACGGCAGGCTCATCTACAGGGGATACGACATCGAGGAGCTTACGAAAAAATCAACTTTTGAGGAGACGGCGTACCTTCTCCTTTACGACGGCCTGCCGACAAGGGGGCAGTTGGATGAGTTTAACAGAAAGCTGATCGACGCCAGGTTCATTCCAAAGCAGATGCAAAAGAACATGGGAAACTGGAGGAAGGACGCAGACCCGATGGACATGCTTCAGGCGTTTGTGGCAGCCCTTGCAGGATACTATGACGAGGAGTTCTCAAACAAAAACGCAAGCTACGACAGGGCAATCAACCTGATTGCAAAGGTGCCCACCATCATAGCAAGTTGGCACCGAATCAGAAACGGCCTGAAGATCGTGGATCCGGATCCGGATCTCGGGCATGCGGCAAACTTTCTGTACATGGTATCAGGAGAAAAACCCGACCGGGACGTGGAAAAGATCTTCGACGTATGCCTGATTCTTCATGCAGACCACACGTTTAACGCATCCACATTCACTGCAAGGCAGGTCGCCTCGACAAGGGCGCACATGTATTCTGCGTCAAGCTCCGCCATAGGCGCGCTCAGCGGCGAGCTCCACGGGGGGGCAAACACGGAGGTCATGAAGATGCTGCTAGAGATAGGCAGCATAGAGAAGACAGAAGACTGGATCAAAGGCGAGATTGACAACGGGAATAAAATCATGGGCATGGGGCATGCAGTGTACAAGACGTACGACCCCAGGGCGCGGATTTTAAAGGTGCTCTCAAGAAGCCTTGCAGCCAAGACCGGCCAGCCGTGGTTTGACATAACCGAAAAAGTGGAGACCACGACGATCTCCGAGATGAAGTCAAGGAAGGACATGGACATCTACCCCAACGTGGATCTTTACAGCGCCTCGGTCTACTACATGCTGGACATTCCAATGGACATGAACACGCCGATATTTGCAATATCAAGAGTCGTGGGATGGGCCGCGCACATCATTGAAGAAAAGTTTGCAGAGGCGGCTCCAAAGCCGGCACTGTACAGGCCAAAGGCAACGTACGTCGGAAAGTATTGCGGACCCCAAGGGTGCGAATACAAGAAGATGGACTTGAGGAATTAATTCCCGGCGCGTTTTTGCTACTGAGCAGCCAGCACGTTTGCCCTGCGGACTAGGGCTGCGGGGCAGGGGCATTTTTGCACCATCCCCGCCTTACCCATCTTTTGACTGCCCGGACTGCCAGGTACGGCCCCACCAGGTACATGCCGGCGACGGCGCCGATTGAGAGCATTCCAAATGCCAGCACCGAGGCCTCGGAGCCAGGATCGGCAAGCGTCATGACGCCCATGGCGTACATGGCAGGCGTTATTGCCACCCTTACTGCCTCCCTGAACGCAGGGTTCTCCCTTTCAAGATCCGCTATCGCAGGCGAGAAGGAATAATACATCTGGTTGAATCCTGCCATAAAGTACGCCCCGGACGCAGTAGGCAGCAGCGTGGCGTCCCTGATCTCGCGGAGGAGTTGCACCTGCGGCGCAAGCTCGCTGCCGTACGAGGCGGTGGCGATAAGGCAGCCGCCTGTGGCCTTTTCGCCGTCTGCTGCACTCTCTCCTGCCATGGCTTCCCCGCCGGTTGCTTCTTCCCCGTCTGCATCCCCATCCATTGCGGCAAAGACAATCGAATCACGGGTAGCCTCATAGGTTCCATAGTATTGCCAGCCGCCTCCGGCGACCCTCAGTATGTCATAGTTTGCCTGTGCCAGATCCCCGGCGGCGTTGAGGTCCAGGTCGCCCAATGCCCCGACGTGTTCCCGGGCAACCTCGGGAATCGCCTCTGCCAGGGCGTCAAATTTGAAGAGCCGTAATTTTTCCAAAAAGTGTCCAGATCTTTAATCAGAATGGCATGTGAGGCTGCTTCCAAGCATTACAAGACCAAAGCCAAGTCAGAATATTCAGGTCCGCCAACAGAAAAGTAGTGTCGTTTTACACGAATTTATTATCATTACCCTAATCCTGCTTGGCCAGATTATTGGCATTCTCATATCCTTTTAGAATCCACTTCATGGCGCCAGCTGTTGTTGTTATCCCTGAATCAATCTCAATCCACCCCGTCTTGGCGCCATGAAAAAATGGATGGATCGCTTTGGATTTTATCGCAATTTCCTGCTGATCCTTAGGAAGCCTGACGATGACTTGCCGGTTATTCTTGTTGCTAAATCCAACGAAGAATTTCTTGTTTATTGAAAAACATTGGTAGCCAAACATGGGCCTCGTTGTTACTTGTTCCATGGACTCAACTTTCTTTTTGATCAAGTCGTAACTATTCAATTACATCCTCCTTTGGCTTGTAAATGAAACTAAGCACTATACATGTTGTTACTAATCCGGTAATCCATAAAAATAACTCATATGCCAATAGATGCAAAGGCTCGCCAAATAATCCCAAGGGAGTGAACAGTTCAAAAAATACCGCTATCGTTCCAAAGAGCATAATGCCAAACGCTATTCCTTTTTTTAATCTGCCAGAACCTGGAACGGAATCGTAGAGAATTGCAAAAAGGAGGCTAAAGATTGCGGGGGTAATTATCAGGGCAGGAGTTAATGATATTTCTGAGGGAACAGGCTCCAAGCTGGTCCAAACTGCAACCAATTTGGGGCTCTGGCCCATACTTTCACTAAATATTATATCTTGTGACACCGGATTCATAACTCGTTGTGACACCGGAGGCCATAAAGCAAAAACATGTGCACCACTGCAGTAATTGGGATTGCAATTCCTAATCTTCTCCAATTTATGTTAGCATGACTTGAGCGATTGCCCATTTGATAATTTCTAGTGCTTGATAATTTATAGATTGTTTGACACATGCTGTGCAGGGTTGGGTTCAGCACGCATTCAATTTTCTGGGACGTGGCGGGCTAAATTATGCCCTGCCTGAATTGTTCCGTTGTCAAATCCAGGGATCAAAATATTGCGAGACAGATTGGCCAGGATAATCAGGAATCCGGTAGGCGCTCGTGTTAAACGGGAGCCGGCCCATGCGTTGGGGTAAAAAGATCGGATGATAACGGAGATGATAATGGGGGATGGCTTCCTGATTGTGTTCAATTTTGCGGGAGTGGGTGGTTGACCATATTTTAATTCCGAATTGCGGTTTTTCATGCAGGCTTGATCAGACCGTGCGATTCATCTTAAATTCCGGGTAAAATGATTTTGGGCCGTTTACAATTCCGCGCCCTGATCATGCCTGTATAGCACTTCAAAGACCACGTCGTAAAACGAGATGTGCCTTTGCCGCGCCTGCAGGTCAAGCCGCTGCATCTCCCGGAGCAGGTCCGGATCATCCCGGGAAAATTCCACCAGCCCGTCCACCATGCTCATGAACTGGGTGCGCGGTTCTGTCATGAATGCATCTTGCGGCACATGATCATAAACGTTGCATTTGAAATATGTAGACTGCATGGATTGATTATCCTGACACGGCGCACTGGGTGACAGCTGCCGTGCCGGCAGTTTTCCATGCGCCTCCAAGTCAGGCGCGGCGGCTCTTGTGTCTCATCTGGTTCTTTTGTATGGTCCTGTTGTACGCCACCCCGAACCTGTGCGTCTCGTCGCGCGCATGCTGGAGTATCTTCAGCGACGGCCTGTCCCTGGGTATCACGACCGGTTTGGGGCGTTTTGGCACGTACACCTCCTCGTTCTCCTTTGCAAGCGACACGCACGGGAGCTTGAGCCCCAGGGAGGTCAGGGACTTGAGGGCCGCGTTCAGCTGCCCCCGGCCGCCGTCAACCACCACCAAATCTGGAAGGTCGCCGTCCTCCCCGAGCAGCCGGTAGTACCTTCTCTTTACCACCTCGGATATCATGGCAAAGTCGTCCCTGCCGGACACGGTCTTGATTCGGAACTTCCTGTACCCGGACTTGTCCGGCCGGCCGTCGACGAACCTTGACATCGAGCCGACTGCAAAGTCCGCGCCGTGGTTTGATATGTCAAAGCACTCAATCACGCGCGGCAGGACGGGAAGGCCGAGCGTCTCCTTTAGTTCTGCCAGCCCCGGCTCGCCGCTCTTTGACTGGACCAGCCGGATGTTCTTGAGTATCAAGTCTATCATCTCCCTGCGCTTTCCCCGCTCCGGCACCAGCATCTGCACCCGGAATCCGGCGCGCCCGGACAGCATGGATTCCATCAGGCCCGGATCATCCAGCGGCTCGCTGAGCAGCACGAAGCGCGGTATCGGGTGGGTGGAGTAGTACTGGTAGAGAAAGTTTGAAAACGAGTTGTCGCCGACCAGATCAAAGAAGAACTTGTCGCTGTCCCGTATGACGCCGTGGATCATCCTAAAGTTCATGACAGTCGCAGAATCGTCCTCCACCCCGATGCCAAAGTACTCCTCGTCGGAGTTGCGGACGTACTCCATCTTCTGCCCGCTCTGCAGGCTGCCGAGCCTGATCAGGGTGTCGCGCATCTCCCGTGCGCGCTCGAACTGCTCGAGTCCGGCTGCCTGGAGCATCTCGGAGTGCATCTTTTCCATGAACACCTTGGACTGGTCTTTTCCCCTGAGCACCTCTTCCAGCGTCTCCACGTGCCCCGCGTACCGGTCCTGCGCGCCCTCAAACTCGCACGGCCCCTCGCAGTTTCCCAGATGGTACTCCAGGCAGACCTTCTTTGGAAGGGTCTTGCAGATCCTAATCTGGAACGCCTTTCGCAGCGCGCCGATAGTCAGCAGCTTGGAGCTTCCCTGCGTGAACGGGCCAAACGTCTTGCCCTTGCCCAGGAATTTTCCGTCCCGCGTGCGCCTTGCCACCAGCAGCCTCGGGTACGGCTCGTCGGAGACGCGCAGGTACGTGTAGCGCTGCTGATCCTTTAGCTCGATGTTGAATCGCGGGCGGTGCCGCTTTATCATGTTGGACTCCAGCAGGAACGCCTCGCTTTCGTTGTCTGTCAGGACAAACTCGATTGAGGCGATGTTCTGGACCAGCTTTTGCGTTTTATAATTCTGGTTCTTGACAAAGTACGACCTGACGCGGTTGCGCAGATTCTTTGCCTTGCCGATGTAGATTATCGCCTTCTCCGAATCCTTCATCAGGTAGATTCCAGGATCAGTCGGTATCGCGACGCCGGATATGTCAATTGGCATTTTTCAGCATCTTCTTGACGTACTGGCCGGTGTAGCTGCCGGGGGCCTGCGCCACATCCTCTGGCGTGCCGGTGCACACCACCTGGCCGCCCTCGTCGCCGCCTTCCGGCCCCAGGTCGATTATCCAGTCGGAGTTGCAGATCACGTCCATGTTGTGCTCTATGACCACTGCCGTGTTTCCCATGTTCACCAGGCGGTTGAGGACGTCGAGCAGGTTCTGCACGTCTGCAAAGTGCAGGCCGGTCGTGGGCTCGTCGAGTATGTACAGCGTCCGGCCGGTGTTGGTCTTGGACAGCTCGGATGCAAGCTTTACCCTCTGCGCCTCGCCGCCGGAGAGCGTGGTGGAGGACTGGCCCAGCTTGATGTAGCCCAGTCCGACGTCGTATATGGTCTGGAGCTTCTTCCTGATTGCAGGCACGTTTTCAAAGAACTGCAGCGCCTCGTACACGGTCATGTCCAGCACGTCGGCTATGTTCTTGCCCTTGTACAGCACAGACAGCGTCTCTGAGCTGTACCGCTTTCCCATGCATTCGTTGCACCGCACGAAGACGTCGGAGAGGAACTGCATCTCTATCTGCTTTACGCCGTTGCCGCTGCAGGCAAAGCACCTTCCGGCGCTGACGTTAAAGGAGAACTGCCCCGGCATGTATCCGCGGTTCCTTGACAGCTCGGTGCGGGAGTACAGCTCCCGTATCGGCGTGAACGCCCCTATGTACGTCACGGGATTCGAGCGCGGCGTCCTGCCTATCGGGGACTGGTCGATTGCTATTACCTTGTCGATGTTATCCAGCCCAGATATTTCGTCGTGCTTTCCCGGCCGGAGGTTGGACTTGTAGAAGTGGCTCATCAGGGACTTGAGCAGGATGCCGTTTACCAGGCTGGACTTGCCGGAGCCTGAGACGCCGGTCACGGATATGAACAGTCCCAGCGGGATCTCGATGTCTATTCCCTTGAGGTTGTTCTCTGATGCGTTTTTGATTAGCAGCGAGCCGGAGCGGTTGCGTATCCTGTCTTTCAGGACTATCCGGTACCGGCCGTCAAGGTATTTGCCTGTCACCGACGTGTCGCTGCCGAGTATCTGCTTGAGTTTGCCTTCAAACACTATGCTGCCGCCGTGCACGCCTGCGCCCGGCCCCAAATCCACTATCCAGTCCGAGCTTCGTATGACCTCCTCGTCGTGCTCTACTACTATCACCGTGTTTCCCAGGTTCCGCAGCTTGTTCAGCGTGGTTATCAGGCGCCGGTTGTCGCGCTGGTGCAGCCCGATGGTGGGCTCGTCAAGCACGTACAGCACGCCGGTGAGGTTTGAGCCTATCTGGGTTGCCAGGCGGATTCTCTGGGACTCGCCGCCGGACAGCGTGGCGCTTGACCGGTTGAGCGTCAGGTAGTTCAGCCCGACGTTGAGCAAAAACTCGAGGCGCTCGCGTATCTCCTTGAGGATGTCGCGCGCTATGTACGCCTCGGTGTCGGTAAGTTTTATGGCGCCGAAAAAGTCGAGGCACTGGTCGATGGACAGGTCGCAGACGTCCATGATGCCCTTGCCGTTGATCCTCACGTTGAGGGATTCTGGGTTGAGCTTGCGGCCGTGGCAGGAATCGCACGGCGTCGCCCTCATGAACTGCCTAAGCCACAGGCGCTTTGCCTCGGAGTCCGTCCCGGCAAAGCTCCTCTTGAGGTACGATATCACGCCGTCTGACATGCCCGGGTACCAGTCGTTTTCTCTCCCGTCGTAGATGCCGTACGAGCGCTTTCCGTTCTTGGGCCGGTTCTTTTGGCCGTAAAGTATTATCTCAAGGCTCTTGGAGTCCAGCTGGCCGATCGGCATCTGGGTGGAGATGCCGGCCATTTGTGCCATGCTCCCCACCGCCCCCAAATAATGCGACGAGTACCGCGTGTTCCACGGCGCGATGGCCCCCGTGGCAAGGGAAAGCGTCTTGTCCGGGATTACCAGGTCTGGGTCAAACTCCATGCTCACCCCGAGGCCGCTGCATGCCTTGCACATGCCAAACGGCGAGTTGAACGAAAAGTTTCTCGGCTCCAACTCCCCGACTGTCACGCCGCAGTGCGGGCAGGCGTTTCGTTGCGAAAATATCGCCTCGGAGCCGTCAGAGGCTATGATGACGTCTCCCTTGGATGCGTTTATCGCAGTCTGGACTGCCTCAAACAACCGGGAACGCTCGGGGCGCGTCACGGTGATGCGGTCCACCACTATCTCTATGCTGTGCCACTTGTGCCTCTCCAGCGAGACCTGCTCGTCAAGCCCGAGTATCTCTCCGTCGACTCGCATGCGCGAGTAGCCGTCGCGCTTGATCTGCTCGAAGAGCTTCTCGTGCGTCCCCTTCTTTCGCTGTATGAGGGGCGCAAGGACCAGGATCTTCTTTTTTGCAAAGTCCCGCAGGATGGAGTCGCATATGGTCTCGACTGACTGGCTGGATATCTGCCTGTCGCAGTTCGTGCAGTGCGGGATGCCGATTCGTGCAAAGAGCAGCCTCATGTAGTCGTAGATCTCCGTCGTGGTCCCGACAGTCGAGCGCGGGTTCTTGCTGGTGGTCTTTTGCTGGATGGATATTGCAGGCGACAGGCCCTCGATGGAATCAACGTCCGGCTTGTCCATCATCTCCAGGAACTGCCGGGCGTATGCAGAAAGGGACTCGACGTAGCGCCTCTGCCCCTCGGCATAGATGGTGTCAAAGGCAAGCGTCGACTTGCCGGAGCCGGAAAGCCCGCTTATCACCACCAGGCTGTTCTTGGGAATCTCCACGTCCAAATTCTTCAGGTTGTGGTGCCTGGCGCCGCGGACCTTGAGCTTAGTTTCTGCCATCTCTGTTTTGCAGCTCCTTTTCAAGTCTTTTTAGTCTATCTCGGCATTCGATGGCGTTTTCAAAGTTCAGCGCCTTGGAGTACGCCTCCATCTGCTCCCTGAGCAGTTTGATGTCGGCCTTGATGTCGTGTGAGGGCTTTAGCTTAAAGTCGTCAATGTCTGCCACCTTTTCTGGTATCGGCTTTGTGATGGTTGCAGGCGTGATGTTGTGCTGTAGGTTGTACTGCACCTGCTTGTCCCGGCGCCTGTCAGTCTCGTCAATTGCCTTTTGCATCGATTGCGTGATGGTGTCGGCATACATTATGACGGCGCCGTTGACGTTTCTTGCCGCGCGGCCAAACGTCTGGATCAGGCTGTTCATACCACGCAAGAATCCTTCCTTGTCTGCATCAAATATTGCGACCAGGGAGACTTCGGGTATGTCCAGCCCCTCCCGAAGCAGGTTGATTCCCACCAAGACGTCAAACTCCCCGAGGCGTAGCTGCCTTATGATCTCGGTCCTCTCCAGCCCCTTGATCTCCGAATGCAGGTACCGGACGCGGATGCCTTTCTCGGACAGGTGTTCGGCCAGATCCTCTGCCATCCTCTTGGTCAGGGTGGTGATGAGCACGCGCTCTGACGAGGCGGCCCTTTTTTCGATCTCGGATATTATGTCGTCTATCTGCCCGCCCTTGCGCCTTATCTCCACGGGCGGGTCGACAAGGCCCGTCGGCCGCACCACCTGCTCTACTATCTTCGATGAGTTTTCCTTCTCGTACTTTGCCGGGGTGGCAGAGACGAAGATGGTGTTCTTGATGTATAATTCGAATTCTTCGAATTTCAGCGGGCGGTTGTCGTACGCGCTTGGCAGCCTGAATCCGTACGTGATAAGCTCCTTCTTTCTGGAATAATCCCCCTTGTACATGCCGTGGACCTGCGGCAGCGTGGCGTGCGACTCGTCGATCACCAGCAGGTAGTCGTCTTCGAAAAAGTCCAGCAGGCAATATGCCTTCGCCCCGGGCTCTCTGCCGTCAAAGTGCCGGGAATAATTCTCTATCCCGGAACAGAACCCCAGCTCCTCTATCATCTCGAGATCATATTTGGTCCTCATCTCAAGCCGCTGCCGCTCCAGCTCGCGCAGCTCCGGCAGCCTATGTTCCAGCTCTTCTCGTATCGTCTTGATCGCCCCGGCCCGGACGGAGTCGGGTATTATGTAGTGTCGCGCCGGAAAGATGGTCACGGACGGAACCCGCCTCTTTTCTGCAAGGGAGACGTGGTCAAGGAGTGTGAGCCTTTCTATCTGGTCGCCGAACATGGACACCCGTATTATGTCTGCAGAGTATGCAGGCACGATATCTATGGTGTCGCCCTTTACCCGAAAGTTTCCCGGTGCTATCTCGGTTTCGTTGCGCTCGTATCCGGCGTCGATGAGTTTCTTTATCAGGTCGTCCCTGCGCATCTCTTCGTCGGATCCGGCCCTGACTGCCATGCCGTCCCAGTCACGGGGGTTACCAAGAGAGTAGATGCACGATACGGTGGATATGATGACTGTCGGCTCCCCGGAGCGCAGCATTGCGGTGGCCTCGAGGCGAAGCCTTTCGATCTCCTCGTTAATCTGGGTGTCCTTTTCAATGTAGGTGTCAGTCTGCGGCAGATAACTTTCGGGCTGGTAGTAGTCATAGTATGATACAAAGTATCCCACGTTGTTCTTTGGGAAGAACTGCTTGAGTTCTGCGTACAGCTGCGCTGCAAGCGTCTTGTTGTGGGATATTATGAGGGTGTTCTTGCCTGTCCGGGCAATCACGTTGGCAATCGAAAACGTCTTGCCGCTGCCGGTCACGCCAAGAAGCGTCTGAACCGCCCCCTTCCCAACGCCCTTGACTAGCGACTCTATGGCCTCGGGTTGATCGCCTGCAGGTGCGAATTTAGATACCAGTTCAAATTCGGTCATACGGCCCAACACGGATGGTACCGGGGATACGAAACTTATCTCTAACTATGCAAGACCCGCAGAATTAGTCCATTCATTACCATTTGGGCTCGCTTGTCATCACGGGCTCGCCGTCGACTACCTCAAAGCCCATTATTTCTAGGGTATTAAGGGCAGTCGGCGACCCCCTTTTGAGGATCTTCTGCGCCAGCGCAAGGCGAGCGTTTGGGCGGAGCTGCTGGCCGATCTTGTACTTGCCACGCAGCGTGTGCGGGGATATGCGGATTACGCTTACCGCATCCAGCACCTTCATGTCCGGCCGGATCGGCTCGTACCTGCCTTCGGGCTGGTACTTTTCCATCAGGCCGTTGAGGGCAAGCGTCTTTTCTTTCCGGTCAGTGACGATTGACGCCACTCCCTTGATCACCACGCTGACGTACAGGGTGTCGGCAAGGGAGGCGTCAAGCGGATCCTCAAAGTATGACGGAAGAAACTCCAGCTCCCGGTCCACCTCGAATCCGGCCTTGCCATTCCGAGATACGTTGTCCAGCTTCTCCCCCCTCACGTGGGAGTGCATGTAGACGGCGCCGTCAAGGTACACAAAGTTCATCGGGATTGTCTGCGGGAATCCGTCAGAATCGATAGTCGAGATCCTTCCCACGTGCTCGGCGCTGAGAAACTCCCTTATCCTTTCCTGCGAGCGCATCTGCAGGACTCCAGTTAGCTGCAACGGTCATCAGTGGGAGGAATTGGTTAATAAATTGAGCCAGGCCACCGGCTGTGTACTACAGATATAATCAGATGAATCAGATTGCCAAAGAACCCAAAACATATGTCCTTAGGCAACACGCAGATGGCATGGACGCGTATTTTTGCCAGCACGGTAACGATGAAGCCAAAATTACAATCACCGAAGAGAACTTTCTTGGCGAAGTCCATCACTATTTGATGCACGCATACAACGACGAATTGATGGAGAATTATGATCGATGCCCATACATTGACTGCATAAATGACCAATACTGGCAATCCGTATGGCTCTCAACATGGTTCATGTGCACAATGATGGGACGCCGGGAAAGGGTCGGCATGATATCAGAATTTACGGACGCCTACGTGGAAGACAGGAGTCTTGCATTGCGCATGTTGCGGATGAAGGATACCTTCTATGACATCTTTTATGTGTGGGAAAACAAGGGAGGCGGAACATTCACGGCCGTTCGGGAGAACGGCAGGAAATGCACCATCCGGGCGTCTCAGGAGCATGCCGCTGCACATCCTGCGGGGACGCGCTTTGCAGGAATGGTCTTTCCCTGGTATGATGACGGCACGCAGAGACTGTGTGTTTCGCTGCCACTGGCCCCAAAGACAGCCGCGAGGGAGGAATACGAGATCATGTATGAACTGTCCCGGTCCTTTTACCGGCCTGTCAGAATGTTCGAAGAGCAGATGCAGTCAGTATCGGTCACGCCATCCACCAGACTTGCGCCAATTCTCAAAAAATTTTCGGGAAAAATGATAAACGACATGTGCGGGGTTTTGGGGATCAGCAAGCCCAGACGCAAAAAGGAGAAGATAATTGAGATATCGGCACTGCTGACATCGCCCAAACTGTGCGACGTGATAGGCCGCATGCAAGAAGAGCAGATTGCCGTCCTGGATATTGTCGAAAGGGCGGGAGGAATTATGAGAATGGGCATCTTGAAGAGAAGGATAGGCGAGCCTGCCGACACGGAACTGTTATGGTCACAGTCTGATTCGCCAATCAACCTGCTAAGAAAACAGGGCCTCCTGATAGTCGGAAAACAGCAGGCCGGTGCAAGAAGGTACCGGGTGGCGGCAATTCCGTCCGACGTGCTTGCTGCCATGCGTCGGTTCGGATGCATCGGCAGGCAAAGACAAAACGCATGAAACCGCGGCATGAGTTCACGTCGTGCTTGGAAAAATAAGAAATGTTTTCAAAACATGCCAAATTTATGCCTGAATCAAAAAATTTTCTCAAACCGCGTGGACGCATACCCAGATTATATTGACTTTACCAGGATCAGCGTTAAGCGCCTTGGGAGAGGCACACCGGACGCCAGCACGTTCAAGAACAGAAAATCAATGGTCGACTGCCTGCAAGAAGATGCGCCAGTGAAGCAAGGGCAAAACAGCGGAACCGCGTGGGTCCGGGTGCATGACAACGGCATGGTGCCGGGTTGCGCCACGCTGGCCATGTACTCGATCGACAAAAAAGACATTCAGGCTAATCAGGATGATGCCGCGAAGATATTTCCGCACGGCTCGATTCCAGCCACCCTGATAGGTCAGATTGCCACCAACAAGGAATACGGGAACGGCGGAACAGGCACGTTAATGGTTTCGTCGACAATCGGCGCGGCAAATCACCTTTCAGAAAAAACCGGATGCAGGGTGGCGGCACTGCTCCCGCACGAAGATTTCATAGGATGGCATCAGAAGCAGGCGTTTGAAATCATCAAGAGGGAGAAAAAGCAGGATATCGTGCATCTTGACATTCTGAAGAAGTAATACATCGACCAGTAGGCTGTATTGTTCTTGTCCTGCCAGAAGGTGATCGAGCCTAAACGATCACAAATTTAGAACCCATTTCATGCATGTCATTACCAGATATATTGAATCGAATCCGTCGCGACATATGGGCATGCACGACATCAAATCCATTCTAGATGACGCGGATCCGGAACTCCTGAAGAACTTTTTGCTGCCCGTACTAGGAGAGGATGTGTCGCTCCGGAAGAAGTTCCTGGATGGATTTGCCGGGACGGGAAAGGCGCACCTGCGCGATTTCTACAAGGAGGTGGATCAGGAGTTTGCCAAGACGCGGAGGGAGGCAGGATACGGATCGAGCACGGATCTGGACGGATATCTGGATTCTGTCAAGGAGTATGAAAGGGATGGGAGCATGGCCGAGGCGGTGCGCATGTACCACGATATCGCAAGGGGGATAGTAAAGAATTCAGATATGCTTGACCATAGCGAGGCATTCGAGATCGAGGATTTCAGCACGGCCATACGGGGGATGGTCGGATGCATAAACCGCCAAGGCATGAGCCATGAGACAAAACGCGAGTACATATCATACCTGTTCAAACTCGTCCAAGACAATTACGGATACTGGGACGCGTGTGAAGATGCACTGACAGGGATATGCACTGACAGGGCGGATCTAGAGTACTGGAACGAACTACTGGGCCCAGTCATGCCTGCCAAGTTAGACAAGGGTGCCATGGAGTACTACAAGGACTGTAAAAACGTGCTCACAAGAATTGCAGTTCTGCAAAGGCTGGACAGGGAATCTGCAAGGAATGTATACGAGCAATACAGGTACGATCCGAGCATACGCGCCAAGTACAAAAAACTCCCAGAATAACTAGGGTTCTGGTGAGACCCCCTCCCCCATTCCCAAAAGGCAGGCCGAGTCGACTGGGTATGAACCAACCTGTGCCTGCCTTGGTTCGACATGATATCATCATGGAGGAATGCCAGATTCCCAGTGGCTGCCTGCGGTACCGGATGCATCCGGCAGGAGCATGCTGGCAGATCGGTTGTTCAACGATTTGGTTCATCTGATTATGACTGTGGGGCACGGTCACAGGGACTCTTCTGCATGCCGCCTGGATAGCATGAACTCGGCCCGCTCGATTCTTGCCGACTCTGCGACATCCTCTGCCATGTCGTACAGGTCATGCAGTCCGACTGCAGTCAGCTCGTCTTTCTGCTCGTCTTTGAGTTCGAGTTCGAGGTCTGCAAGAAAATCCACCGTGTCGTCAAGCATGTCAAGGCATTTCTTGATGTCCGCGTCGTCCATGGCACCATATGGCTGAACCAGATAAAATAGGTTTTCTGGGATCAGCGTCTTGCCCTTTCGCGCAATGCCGGCATCACGTGGCTTGCGAACTTGTCGATGGAGCCAAAATAGTTCGAGCCCCAGAAGCGGATTACGAAGTGGTTGACGCCTGCGTCCATGAATCTCTCAAAGGTCGGCAGGATGTCGTCAGGCGTGCCGACTGCAGTCGAGGAGCGCGCGATCGGGTCGGGTATCTTGGTCGCAGCCTGCCTCATCTTGACTATCCAGTCCTGGTTGGACATGGAGTACTCGGTAAAGTATTTTCTAAAGTCAAATCCTGCAACGTCCTGTATGTTGTGGACCCTCAGGATCTCGGGCTTGAACAGGCTGACCTTTACTGCCTCCTTCATCCTTGCCCACGACGCCTCGGCGTCGTCGGAAAAGTACACGTCTATGTCTAGGGCGTACTCAAAGTCGTCCCTGTCCTCCTGGGTACGGTTGTTTTCTTCCATGGATTTTTTGATCAGGCCGGCGTGGTCCTCGAATAGTTCCGGCGTGTACCCGATGGGCAGCCAGCCGTTGCCAAGCTTGCCGGTGAGGGCAAGGGTGCGCTTGCCGCCTGATGCCATGTAGGTGGGCGGGTGGGGTTTTCTGATGGGCGGCGCCTGCAGGCATGCGCCCTCGAGGTTGTAGTATTGTCCCTCGTAGCTGACTGTATTGTCGGGGGTGGATTTGTATAACGTATGGATAAGCTCTATCTGCTCGGCCCACTTGGAGACGGGCTTTTCGAACGGTATGCAAAACTCCTTGAGGTTCTGCGCCTCGCCTGCGCCGATTCCAAGTATCGCCCTGCCTTTGGATATTCTGTCAAGCGTGATGGCTGCCAGCGCGATGTTGGACGGGTGCCGTCGCAGCGCGTCGGTGACGCACGTTCCAAGCTCGACGTTGTTGGTTACAGCAGCAATCGCAGACAGCATCACCCACGGGTCCAGGACTATGGCCTTTTTCCACTGCGGGACGTTGGTGTGGTCCATGTAAAAGATCGAGTCGTACCCGGTCTTGTCTGCAAGCATGCATGCGGTAAGTATCTGATCCTCGGTATAGCCTGCACGGGCGACGTTAAGCCCGTTTTGGATGCCGAATTTCAGTTTCTGTTTTGTCAATTACAGGTATTTGGAATGTGAGGATAAATAAGTTTACGCAATGTGTTTCGGGGCCGGAATCGTCATGGAATGGGTGGTTTCAGACCATGAAGACAAATTTTATGCTGCCGGCAGGGAGTGATCCTACAGGTTGCCTGCCTTGATGTCCTCAAGGCACTTTACGACCATATCCTTGGATATTGGAATCGGGTTAGGATCCAAGTGCCCCCTGTCGGTCATGACGATGTCTGCTGCCTCGGAGACGTCTGCCTTGAGGTCCAGCCTGTCAAAGCCGAGCTTGTCCATTGCCTCCTTGAAGCGGTCATAGAATATCGAGTTGTTGTACCTGTGCGCGACTGTCGTGCACGACGAAAGCGAGTAGCCGTGCGGGACGCCCTCGTTTGAAAAGACGTACGACAGGGCGTGTCCGAGCGTGGTGGAGCAGTTGCCAAATCCCATGCCCGAAAGCATCGAGCCGTACGGGTAGTTTTCTGGCTTGTCGTTTATGATTGCGTCGTATAGTATGTCAAATGCCTGCCTGCACAGGGTCCGGGTAAGGTCGTTTCCAAGCTTGCTGTCGTATCCTTCCGTGGCCTGGGCGCACGCGTCGCAGACCGAGTTTTTGATGACCTGCTCTGGGGTGCCATTCATAAAGTACGAATCCACCACGGCCATGTCGGCCAGGAATCTCTCGTCATGGAGCAGCTTTTTCTTGCCGTCAAATTTTAGCACGCAGTATGTGGTCATCTCTGCGCCGGTGCCAAAGGTGGTGGGAACCAGGATCTTTTGCTTTTTCATCTCGGGCGCGGCGTACTTTACCACGTCCATGGAACTGCCGCCGCCAAGGCCAATCAGGACGGAAGGATCCTTGTCCTTGAATTGCGAAATTACGGCGTTGACGTCGTTGATTGACGGTTCGGGCTTTACCTGGTCGTATAGCATGTAGTCTTGGATTCCCATTCTTGCCAGCCACTTGTCGGAGAGTTCTGGTGGAACCGTCGTCACGACTAGGGCATTTTTTGGGTAGTCGGTTTCAGAGAGCGCGTTGTCGCCAAAGTTGATTGCTTTTGGAACGCGTATGGCATTCATGAAAGACTGGGATTGCTTATTATTATTATACCTTCCAATGGCTGCATGATTAGAAATCTGGATGAGCTGGCAACGTCGGGAAAGAGGCGGGACTGTTTAGGGATTCTGGAGGCTGGGCTGGAGGCGGCGCAGCCAGAAAAGATCATCCCAAGGTATGTGCGCGACGGAGTCATCAGCGTCGGAGGCACGACTGTCAGGGCAGAAGAGTATTCTGGCGTTTACGTGGTGGCATTTGGCAAGGCGGCCGACGCCATGACAAGGGCGTTTAACGCGGCGATTCCGATAAATGCGGGAATAGTGGTCATTCCCAAGGGAAGCAGGTCAAGAATACGCGGCAAAAAGTTTCAAATCTTCAACGCCAGGCATCCAAAGCCTGACAAGACAAGCGTCAGGGCCGCAAGGGAGGTCATGAAGTTTCTCCAGAACAGGCGCAGCGGCGAGCTGGTGGTGTTTTTGGTCTCCGGCGGGGGGTCGTCGCTTCTTGCCATGCCCGACGGGATAAGCCTGAATGACAAGATCCGCGCGACTGACCTGCTGGTAAAGTCCGGCGCGACGATACAGGAGATCAACTGCGTCAGAAAGCACCTGTCAAGGATCAAGGGGGGAAGGATGGTAGAGAACCTGAAGTGCCGCGCAGTCGGGCTCATAATGTCAGATGTCGAAGGTGACGACGTGTCGTCGATTGCATCCGGCATGACGTGCCCGGATGATACGACGCCTGCAGACGCCATGGGGGTGGTGGAACGGCACGGGCTGGGGCGAAGGATGCCAGAGGCGGTGCTGGAGGTGCTCGGGGGCGGCAGTGACGACGGGGCGGTGCGGCAGGGTAAAGTCGAAAATCATGTGATTGCACGAAATATGGACTGCCTGAAGGCCATGGAGGATGCGGCAGGCGCCATGGGGTACGAAGTCTCCACGATGCAGGTGTTTGGTGATATCAAGGACGCGGTGAAAGTAATTCTTGAAAGGGTCCCGGACGAGCCAAGGACGTGCCTGGTCTTTGGCGGGGAGGTGACAGTAAAGGTGCTCGGCAAGGGGACAGGCGGAAGGGCGCAGGAGATGGTGCTGAGGATACTGAAGAACACCCGGGGCGGCAGGAGGATTGTAGTTGCATCCATCGGCACGGACGGCATCGACGGAAACTCGCTGCACGCAGGGGCAATCACTGAAAACATCATAGCGGATAAAAGGGTGGCCAAGGAGTTTCTCAAAAACAGCGACTCCGGGAGGTTCTTTCAAAAGCGCAGCGAGTGCATCATGACGGGCCCGACGCACACGAATTTGATGGATGTTGGCGTGATTCTGTCGTGAGCGCATGGATCCTGCGCGCGTCATCCAAGAACGGGGTTTTGTGGCAGGGCGGACAGGCAGGTTGCAGGATCCGCAGCCGCGCAGCGCGGTTCTGTCAGATCCAATGCGCGCTACTGCCGGAGACCGATGCTGCAGGTCTGAACGGGATCACAGGTACGCTCAAACCACGAGGCAGGCTCAAATGTCGGTCTTGGCAGTCCATCCGCCCGCCACTTGATCCCTGTCGACTGGCTCCGGACCCATCTCCAGAACCACGAGGTAGGTCTGCTCTATGTTCCGGCCCGTAATGCCAAGCGAGACTGCCTTTGCGCAGTACTCCAGCACCTCCCTGTAGCGCCCGCATCCGAAGAGGCACTTGATCAGGTTCCCATACAGCGCATCCAGATCCATCGGGGGAATTTTATCCGACAGTTCCAGGGCGCGCTTGTAGGCCCATATGGCCTGCGTGTAGTCCAGGTATCTCATGCGCGTGTTGCCGACTATCATGTAGGGCCACGGCATGGGATTAAAACGCGCCCCGGTCATGAGCATGTTCAGGGCAGTGTCTATCCAATTCGCATCAAGTAGGCGAGTCCCCGCTTCGTAAAACGACATCGGATGCAGGGGATCCAGTCTTTTGATGTGCCTGCCGAGGAGCTTGATCTCCCTGTAGCGCCTCAGTACGCGCGGATCGGCGCCGGCCTTCGGCCTGTTTAACTTCACCGATTTCACATAGTTGGCAAAGGAACGCCCCACGTCGCCTAGCAGGCCGAAGACACGCCCCATGTGACGGTACAAGTGGTAGTTGCGCCCCCCGTCAAACGGCTGATACGCCTTAAGGACGGCCAGGGCGTCATGGTATCTTCCAAGATCCTCCAGCCCGGAGCACAGGCAATAGGCAGCAGTGGAATCGTCAGGACGCAGCCGCACGGCGCGTCTGTACGCATTCACAGCCTCCTTGTGCCTGCCCAGGGCGGCGAGGGAGTGACCCCTGCACTTGCATGCCTCAACAGAGTCCGGATCCAGTTTCAGCGCGGTGACAAAGTCGTCAACTGCGTCAGAATGCATGTGGTGACTGGAAAGGACTTCGCCCCGCGTCTCGTAAGACCTGGCGTTGTCAGGGAAGAGCCTGACCAGCCTGTCGGCCTCGTCCATGACGGCCTCAGAACTACCAAACAGCAGCGCCTTGATCTTTTTCACGAGGGGTTCGGGATCGCCGGGATTCATTCGGAACGCCTGCTCGTAGCACGATGCGGCTTTGGAGTACATTTCACTGCTTTCAAACCCGTCCCCCTCTGCAACCTTGGCGGCATGCTTTTTGCGTTCCATTGATCCGCTGGGCGTGCCCTGCACCACCATACTTTCCCATTGACAGTTATGAATATTATGATGCCCGGGGGCGTGTCCTACAGGCATGGCCCGACGAATCAAATTGTCGAAGGATCGATTGCCGTTTGTATATACCCGCAGGACACACCAGATGCCCGGGTTCTCCAGGACCAGTTGATCGGGCCAGGGCCCAATCCCGCCTGGGGTTCTTGTGACTGCCGGATGCGGCAGCACCGCTGCCGGTGGCAAGATTGGGCGCAGCCGGGTTGCCCGGGATTTCAGTCATGGGATCGTGCATGCAGTCCGCGGGGGGACGGGTGCATTTTTGGCCACCGGCCGATTTTGGAGAAGGGTAGTCGGTTCGTCCTCAGGCCGCGGCTCGTCCGGGTGTGAGGATGCAGGGCCCCAACAAAACTGCGCCGGGTTCCAGATGGCCGGGGTGCGCACGAGCCATACCGTAACAAAAATATCACAATAGATCCAACGTCAAGTGATGGGCGGGAACAAGGTTTTGGATTCGACAGGTCGGGGGACGTGCAGTCTGTGCAACAGCAGTTGTTCGTACGGGAGTATGTCCAGACACGTTAAGAGGCACCTGGAAAGTGGCGGGGCGGAGTTGTCCCGGACCGAAGGGTGTTTCGTCATCAAGGTAGCCGACGAAGGCGGCCTGTTCTGGATGTTTCTGGAGATTGCAGGGCACAGGAAGCTCTCCGATCTAGACGGGTTCCTGAGGAAGGAGTGGCTGGAGTGCTGTGGGCACATGAGCTCGTTTTACATAGGCAAGTTGGAGTACTGCTCAAACAGATATGCCAATGGCACCCTGCCCATGGGGCGCCGACTGGACAAGGTCCTCGGCGAGAAGACGGAATTTTGGTACGAGTACGACTTTGGATGCGCCACGTCACTGCGCCTGACAGTCGTTGCCGCCGGGACGCCTGCCGTCTCGGAAACGCGGAGAAAGGTGGCGGTACTTGCAAGGCATGATAATGTCACGTTCCACTGCAGCAGGTGCGGTTCCAAGGCGATCCACGTATGCGGCGACTGCGGCCTATGGGGCGGAGGGGCGCACTGCCACAAGTGCGCCCGCAAGCACAAATGCGGCATGGAATCGATGCTGCCGGCAGCGCAGTCACCGCGGGCGGGCGTGTGCGCATACGCCGGGAAGAAACCTGACGGCAGGGCCAGGTTTTGGACGTACGACGGCAACTGAGGATAGGACGGCTCGAGGAAGAGGCGATCTCCTGCCGGTGGTGGCCGGCAGCTGCCTCAGGGGATCGGCTGCTTCGAGAGACTAGGTGTAGGATCGGGGCGAGGACGGGATGAAAACGAACGCGCTGGATCCAGATGTCGCGGCCCTGGCACTCTCCCAGTCTGTCGTGCTCCGCAAAACGATCGAGACGGCCGGGGCCGTCAGGGACTTGGTGTACGACTGCATGACCCAACAGGAATCAGTCTTCAAGGCCACCAGCAGGATGTTTGCCGCCGCGATGGACACGCTCCCCCGTGCCCCGGACAGTGTAGACGCCGGCTTTGCGAGGGCATTTAGGGCCGCCGGCTCCCTGCAGGATCGGGCCGCCGGGACGATCATGGAGATAGTCCGTGAAGAGGTCGAAAAATCGCTGGCTTATCTGGCGCACTGGGGGGCCAACCAAGCCGTTGCCAACAGATTTTCCGCTGCGTTCCCAGACGAGGCCGGCGCCCTGGCCAAGCCATCTTCGGGCCGGCCCGGCGGATCGGCTAGGTTGGATCACCTCTCGATGCTGGCCCAGATGTTTCAGGCTGCCGTCCCCCGAGGACCGCCTGGTTGGCCACCGGACGGCCGGGCCGAGACGGCCTTCAACCTGGCAGCCCACGCCGCAGCATCACATGCAGCCGACGAGGGGTGGGACTCTGCATCCCCCGCCTTTGCTCTGGCCGCAGCGGCCTCGGCAGTCATGGTAGCCTTCATCCCGGACAACCCGCGGAACTTTCTGCGCCGCGCCGCACCTGGGATCTGCAGGAATTTGTCTAAGGCCATATCGTTGGCCGGCGGGCCCCAAGAACTGGCCTCGGCCATCCCGGCTGCCATACTCGAGGGGGCTCTCAAGCACCCCAATGACGGGATCGAAGCCTCCGGGGAGGTGGCAGTGCGCGGCCTCAGGATGGCGCACATGTGGACATCGGCCCAATCTGCCACCTCGGCGTTCCGGACAGTATCCGGGATGGCGGCAGGTGCCGCCTGGGCAACGGCCGACGACCGGGCCCACTTCGAGTCCATATATGGCCAGGCGCTGGAGGTAGCCGGAAGGCTGGATCCGGTCATACACTACGCCTTCGACACGATAACAAAGTACTCCTGGAAGAAGATGCCATTCGTCGACGCCGACGAGGATACATGGGAGTTCTTTTACGGCACATCCGGTCGCACCATGGCCGAGTGGGTGAAGGTGTCCCAGGGGGTAAACTATCGGGCCTTTGCGCTTGCCCAGGAGAACGCCGCCCTCATCTGCGTGTACGGTGCAGCCCACGATGGCGCCTCGGAGACCGCCGCCCGGACAGCCTCGAAGATGCGAAGGACGAGTCGGTGATCCGTCGACTCGGTACACGGTCAGGTCCACGGTTTGTCCAGGAACAGATAGTGCCGTCCTGGCCTTAACTGTAGACGCCGCCTTCTCGTACCGCCGCAGATGGTGGAACACAGATCACCCGTTCTGCGGGGCATATTCTGGCTCGATGATCACCACATCCGGCGCGGCCGGGACATGCGGCAAGAAGTCGATTAATGCGATCCGTCAGTTCCGGCCTGGACGGCAGGCAGTTGGGGGCAGGCACATGTGATCCCTGGCATTGGACACGTCAGATGAAGGAATGGCCTGGACGGCAGCGTGACCCGGAAGCCGCCCGAGGATCGCGGCCTTGCACAGGCACCCCATGTCTGCGAACATCACCCGGCCCCGGGACGCTCGCCTTTGGCATGCACATCTTTGCAGAAGGACTCTCGTAGTCATGACTTCCGCGCCTCTCTTGAGGAGAGGTGCCCTGTCCGCTGACGATTTTGAGATGCGGTGCAGTTTGCACCGAATCCCGCCGTGTGTCCCCCTTGGATTGCCATTCGACTGTGGATGAGTGATGGACTGCTTTCGGGACCACAGACCGATCCCCAAAAAGGAAGCAATTGAAATATCATAACTGCACATATACTGTGATGGACAACATGTTGTGCAGCGACGAGGCCTGCAGTTGTATCTGCCACGGGGAGACCAGGTTCCGCAGGGGAAACAGGAGGAAGTGTTGCTAGAAAAGCCGTTCAGGCCCGACATGCTGTACAACAGGATCGTGCACTACTACATGGACAAGAGGGGGTATTCCAAGGAGAAGGCAAACGACATTGCCAGGACGGTGGTGCAGAGGGAGGCCAGCCGCCGGATATGCAAAAACGAGAAATGCAAGCACTTTTTGCACGACCACATCAGGAACGCAGAGATGTGCATGGTTGTAGACTGCGCGTGCGGCAGGTTTACAAAGTAAAGTCGTCAAGCGTTCCCGCCCTTAGCGGCCGGGCATCGATTCCCAGCGTCCTCAGGTGGGCGGCAAACTCGTCGACGAACCCGTGGATGGTGTACACCTTTTCTGCGCCCGACTGGATCACCATCCGGACTAAGTCGGCAAAATCGCAGTGGTCGCTCATGGGTATGGAGTAGTCGGTCCGGCGTCCGAATGGAAAGCGCGCAGACTTTGCCCACCCGCTGAATCCTATCGTCACTGCCCCGTAGCGGGCCTTCATGTCCTGGATGAATCCGTTCTTTTCTGACATCAGCGGCGCCACCATGACCCAGGGCTTCTTTTCAAGCAGCCCGCGCCTCTGCGCCTCGGTGTGGCCAATGGCGTCCTTGAGGGGGATACCGAATTCCTTATGCAGCAGGTTCATCTCCCGGACAGAATCGTGCAGGTACAGCGGATCCCAGTGCCCGAAGAGGTGCGTGATGGTCTGGGCCTTGCCAAGCTGGTATCCCATGAGGATTACGGGAACGCCTCTGCCATACAGCTCGGATATGAGCAGGTTGACGTGCTTTTTGGTCTCGTCGATTCCGGGAAAGTCAAACTCCGGCAGGCCAAACGTGCATTCGGTGATGAGCGTCTTGCATTTCGGCACCCGGGCGCCGCGAAGAAAGGCCCTGGTCTGGGTGCAGATGTCGCCGGTGTAGAGCGCGCCATCGAACAGCACGCCGCGCGAGCCCAGGACGTGGCCGCTGTCGAACATGGAAAAGCCCTCCAGGGAGTCGACGTTGTTTTTCATCACGAACCCCCGCAGGCCGGCTATCTGGCTGGTCTCGGCCGAGGCGAGTATGGCGCCGCCGTTGCGCGACGGCAGGTGGTCGGAGTGGGCGTGGGAGACAAAGTTGATGCCTGACGGATCGGCTGTCTTCGGGTCAAGGAGGATGCGCCTCTGGCCCACCCGGCACAGGATTCCGTTCTTGGTCATGCTTATCTGGCCGGGCAACAAGGACGGGAGGGATTGGATTTGATATAAACCACGGGTTGTGGAATATTTTTTCTACTGTACGAAAGTCAGGGCCTAACAGCAGATTCCAGTGGGATCGACTGGCCGTGTTCAGATGTTGAAAGCTCTTAAAAATACTATTTCATATTAGCTAATGTTCGTTACATATCAGGAAATATGAGTTTTGAGTCATGGGATCAAATCATGAAGAAGTTAAATACTTGAAAGTACTATTTTGTATTAGCTAATATTTATTACATATCAAGAAATAGGAGTTTTAAGTCATGGGATCAAATCATGAAATTGTAAGACTTCACTTGGAAAAAAACGGCTGGGCGGTTCATGCCCAACGTGTGGTTCGAGGAAGAAGGCCAGATATTGTGGCAGAGAAGAATGGAAAGTTGGCAATGATCGAAGTAAAGGGTAGCAGGGGGAGCCTAGACAGGGGCATCGAGCAAGCTCTGCATTTTAAAAATGCCGCAAATTACGCATATCTGGCAATCCCCGACAATGCAATAAGCAAAAGAATTGAGAACCTGTGCAGAGAGTTGGGAATAGGCCTTATCGCAATAGATGGCGATGTCAGGGAAATCACACCGCCGCAGGAGACAAAGGCGTTGGACTCGGTAAGAAACAGAATTCTCCACACGGAAAAAAAGGACAAGGTGACTAGGAGAAGGGGGCTGTTGCAAACATTGTTTCGATCAAAGATATTTGTGCGCATACTGAGTCTTCTGTTCTTAAACCAAACGCGTGAATATTACCTGAACGAGCTGGCAGAAGGGGCAGGAATGGCGCCATCGACTGCCTTGAGGGAACTAAACAGGATGGAACCATTAGGCATCATAACCAAGACAAGGAAGGGCACCACAATATTTTATAAAATAAACAGGGACTGCGTAATGCATGAGGAATTAAAACGGATATTTTTGAAGTTAGAGCTTGCAGACGAGATCATTGCAAAAGAGCTAGAACGATACGATATAACATATGCGTTGGTTTACGGTTCGTTTGCCCGAGGAGCAGAGACGGAAACCAGTGACATCGACTTGTTGGTGATAGGCGAGGTGCCAAAAAACAGGCTGTATGAATCGATTTCAGTTCTGGAAAATAAGATTGGGAGGGAAATCAATGCGATATTGTGGAATACTCAGGAATTTAATGATCAGAAGAAAACAAAATCGTCATTTTTAAACCGCATAAATCTAAATGAGATACTCATGGTAAGGGGGGATGAGGATGGATTTAAAAAGGCTGCTTCAGGATAGCAAGATAGAGTCCTATCAAAGCCGCCCGGAAGAAATAGCCTCCAAGATAGGCATCTCTGAAAGTAACCTAAGAGCAGCCAAAAAAATAGTAGTGATAAATGATCCAGACGTAGACGATACCACATACAAAGAAGCCTATAATGCAATATTGGAGGCAGCCATGGCATTAATGTATCACAGCGGATACAGACCCGCAAGGGACAGAGGATCACAGCACCTTAATGTCCAACAATTCGTAGAATCAGAGTTTGCCGATGATTTTGATCCCAGCGTACTCGACATATTTGGCAAGGCAAGACAGACACGCAACATGCTGCAATATGATGTATCTGGAGCCACCTCGCATGCAGATGTAGAGGATTTGATCAGTAAGGCAGAAGAATTCGTTATGGCGGCAAAAGGAATTCTGGGCACATGATGTTGGCAATGGCTTGTTTTCGTGCGGGGCCTGATGTCAATGCACCAGACCGGATGGGGCGCAGTACCGAGCATGATTTTCAAACTTCAATCTTCCTACTAGGGCTGCATCTCCTGCCCTGACAGCGGGGTACATACACACCTAGCGACGCCGGACGGATTCCCCCCATGGGGGGGGGGATCGTCAGAACAGATCCACCCACGCTGTTCCTTTGCACAAAGGTAATAATCCTCAGCACCCACATGTCTGAGATTGAAGCGTAACTCAACATCCGACCTGAGTATTGCACCAAACGAACAAAACGCCATAAATGACCACCCCATACCCACGGGTTTGGGCTCCGGACGGTAACGGGCGCTGCCTGGTTCTGCGGCAGTCAGGGGTCCGGGGCGCCGAAAAAGTACAGAACGGCAAGATCGGTAGTGTTGGAGTGGAAGCGGTGCGGGGTGCCTTTTGGGACGAAATAGGCCTTGTCGCGGGACAGCCGGTAGTCGCGGTCCTTGATTCTGAGGAACCCGTCGCCTGACAGCACCAGGTATATCTCGTCGCTGTCATGGGGCTCTTGGGCGTCGTGCTGCCCGGGCGAGAGCCTCAGGACCCCGGCTGCCATGCCGGGGCGGTCAAGGAACGTGTAAAAATAAGAGTCGCCGCCTGCCTTGGCAAGGCAATCTGACAGGCTGTATTCGTGCTTCACTGGGCTACCACTGTGTACATCTCTGGCACGGGATCGGAGGCCATGAAGGATCTTCCCACCGGGTGGACCTTTGCGTGCTCCGGGCTTTGGTGCATTTGAATGAATGACTCCTTGCTTTCATGCTCCACTATCACGCGGTAGGCGCTGCTGCCGGACTGCAAGAGGCGCCTTGATACGAATCCTGGAAAGTTGGAGAGTACCCGGTTTGATTCTGAAAACCACGCCTTGAAGTCATCGTCGGCGCCGTCTTTGAGTTGGAGGTCGACTATCACTACAAACATGATATGGGTTGGGAAATGCGGTTTAATTTCGTTTCGCATGGTTTTCGCATGGCTGCGTATTGCACCCGGATCAGGCCATACTGGGTGGCAGTGCTGGGTCTGGCCCGTCATGTCCCAAGCTGGGCGTCAAGGACCCTCTTGAAGCTCTCAAAGGGCTGGGCTCCGGTGATTTCCACGTATCCGATGTCATCGTTGCCTATGAAGAAGCTCGGCGTGCCGGTAACGCCGTAGGTACGGCCGTCTTCAAGGTCCGCCAGGACGTCGTTTACGTACTTGCCGGTCGTGAGGCACGTGTCAAACACGGCCTGATCGAGCTGGAGTTGCCCGGCGTACTGGCTGAATGTCGCGATTGCCTGCGAGGTGTCCTGCTCGCCCCACTGGGCCTGGTTGACAAAGATCGTGTCGTGCATGGGCTTGAACTGGCCCTGATCGTTGGCGCACTCTGCTGCCACGGCTGCAGGCAAGGCGTTTGGATGGCTGCTTTGTATGGGAAAGTCCCGGTAGACGAGTTTTACCATACCGTTTTGGATGTATTGCTCTGAAAGCAGCGGCAGCGTCTGGACGCTGAACCTGGCGCAGAACGGGCACTGGAAGTCTGAAAACTCGATTATCGTGATTGGGGCGTCCGGATTGCCTATTACGGGGTCGTTGTCAGCCGAGATCCGCACCGGCGGTTCGGTCTGCGCCGCAGGCAGCATGTTCTGCATGAGTCTAAGCTCCAGTTTTGACATGGCATCGTCAAGGTCTTCCTGCGTGAGCCCTTCAGAGCCTGCATCGGAGACATAGTATCCTGCAAAGAATGCCGCAACTGCCACCGCGGCTATGAGTCCCATGAGCAGTCCGGTAGAGATTGGCGTTTTTACGCCGCCCCCGGGGGATGGTGTATCTGCGATTCTGCGGGCTGGCGCGGGCTTTGGGGCCTTTTTGGCATTATTGCCGTCAGGCTTTGGGGCCTTTTTGGCATTATTGCCGTCAGGCTTTGGGGCCTTTTTGGCATTATTGCCGTCAGGCTTTGGGGCCTTTTTGGCATTATTGCCGTCAGGCTTTGGGGCCTTTTTGGCATTATTGCCGTCAGGCTTTGGGGCCTTTTTGGCATTATTGCCGTCAGGCTTTGGGGCCTTTTTGGCATTATTGCCGTCAGGCTTTGGGGCCTTTTTGGCATTATTGCCGTCAGGCTTTGGGGCCTTTTTGGCATTATTGCCGTCAGGCACTGTCGCGTCCACTGGAGTAGGCTTGATTCGGGACATAATTAATCGTATTGAAACTGCGGTGCGAGATTCGCACCGTATAGGATTCGCACCGTGCTGGAATGGCATGCGCATGCTCCTGCACCGGAATGGCAATCCATGCAAGAGTAAGAATCAAAGCCAATGGCGGGATCCGAACCCACGACCTTTCGCTTACAAGGCGAATGCTCTAGCCAGGCTGAGCTACATTGGCACGATGTGAAATGAAATTTTTCAAGATTTAAAGTGTTGCGAGCATCAGGTTATGGTGCCGGATTGGGCGGTTTTGATATGAGGATGGTTGTGCCTGAGACCGGCAGCGCGGCCCGCAGGCTGTGGCATCGCCAATTTTATAACAGTCATGCCACGAGGTATTGCTATGAGGTACATCGCGCCGACAAAGGTCAGAATCTTGATGCTGATGTTCTTTGGGACAGGCATACTGGGCATCGTCATGGGGCTGGCAGTGGCGCCTCCGGCGACGACTGTGATAATCACGTTCATGGGGGTTTTGAACTTCGGCCTGGGTGCGTTCTTTGCGTACCTTTTTTTGACGCAGGAAAAGAAGGCGCCGGACAAGAGAAAGAAGAAAAAGCGCTACTAGGATCAGGCGGGCCCGGGTTTGGGCCGGACGCGGTTCTGGAATTTTCCTGCAGACTCTATTGAAATATAAAGAATGGCCCGCTGCATCAGATCTGCAATGCTGGATCTTGTAGCCGAGAATCTGTTTCTCACAAAGGGAAAGGGCGTTCACACGGACAGGCTCACGAGCTTCGAGTACGCCCTCAGGGATGCGGGCATTGCCGGAACCAACCTGGTTTTGATCTCCAGCATATTTCCTCCAAAGGCCAAGCTGATCTCAAGAAAGGAGGGACTCAAGCTCATCAGGCCCGGCCAGATACTGTTTACCATATATTCCAAGAACCAGACCAACGAGCCCCACAGGATGTGCGCAGCGTCCGTGGGGCTGGCGCGGCCAAAGGACAGCAACAGGTACGGCTACCTGTCAGAGTACGAGTCGTTTGGGCAAAGCGAGTCGCAGGCAGGCGACTATGCAGAGGATGTGGCAGCCCAGATGCTTGCATCATCCCTTGGAATTCCGTTTGACGTGGACAAGAACTGGGACGAAAAGAGGCAGCAGTGGTCAATCTCAGGGCAGATATACAACACGTACAACATCACCCAGTCCACGAGGGGCGACAAGGACGGAAAGTGGACTACGGTGTTTGCCGCAGCGGTCCTGCTTTGATTATCAGCGGTTTGGGTAGTCTCAGGGCATAGTGCGGGCCATAACGGCAACTAGGTGCAACGATTGGCATGGAATTTCATCCAGGCCTTGCAGTCATGCCAAAAAATTCCGGACGCGCCGGTATGGTGCAGGCAAAAAAGCCAGGGCGGATCGGCACGGAATTTTGGATGGGTGGACGGAACCGGCTACTGCCTGCCGGATCGGCGCGACTTGAAATAAAACGCCGCAATGCCGGCTGCGGCTGCGATGATTATCAGCACATAGTATAGCGTATCGTAGCTGGCATCAGAACTGGCATCGGGCGGGTCCGGAACCACGGGGTCCGGAGTATCGGGTTCGGGGGTGTCGGTGTCGGGAGTCGCGTTCTGCCTTGCATCAAGCACGAATACCAGCTCGTCTTGCCCGACGGACGTCTGGGTGCCAAAGATGTACTTGCCCTGTATCGTGGCGCCCTCGGAGGGATCAAACACCCAGCCGTTCATGCGGATGTCTGTGGGAATCTGCTGGCCGTCGATGAGCCTCGTGGGAGTCACGCTGCCCATGATGTCAGATACGGCTGTGTCTGCCTCAGAGAGCACCACCACCTGAATCAGCGAGTTTAGCGGAAAGAAGCCCGATGTCAGGTAGTCCGATCTCTTGATCTCTTCGGTCTGGAGGTATTCCAGGGGGTTGATCGTATCGGGGATCGCCTCGCCGGCATAGACTGCAGAGAGCCTCAGCTGCAGCAGAAGATCCTGGCCCAGCGGGATCAGGGAAAGCGTCACCTTGGCATCAGGGTGGGATGACAGGTTCCTGGCGGTGCTGTAAAATCCCTGCCCGTCAAGAATGTCGGCAGAGACCAGCGTGGAGGATATCTTTTCGTACACGGAGTGTGTCTCGTCCATGGGCATGGTGTAGACTGCAGATATGGTCCCCTGGCCGGACACCGCGCCGGAGGTGCCAAGGATGCGGTTTATGGCATCGTTGGTGTGGATGTATACGGAATGGAATGCGGCATCGGTGCCAAGTAGGGCGTTTAGCGCGTCGATGTACAGATCCCCTACCGCCTGTGTGGAGGCTCGGATGTCGGCGATTGCAATATTTTCAGAATCAAACGCCACGTTTACCAGGATGCACGACTGGTCGCGTATGCCTGGCACGCAGGGCTCGTAGTTTGTGAACAGGACGGATTCTATCCTGGGATTCTCCAGCAGCTGCTGCGCCAGTTCATTTGGGACGAGTATCTCATCGGTGCTGGTACTCTGCAGCGTCACCGAGGCGGTGACTGTCTGCGAGATGCGCTTGTCGACGATCACCTGCGCAGTCTCCTGGAATGTGGCAAGCCCCGGTTCCTGGGCGTATGCCGTGCCAAATGACATGACGGCCAATACGACCAATACGGCAGGCAACATGGTGGACATGCATGTGCCCATGCGGCAATGAAATTATAATCTTGCCCCTGCCGTCGGGTCGTGCCATATGGCAGCCGCAAAAGGATCCTGGTCGCAGAAGATCCGCACCATGCAGGATTTCGCGATAGAATGTCAAACATTTAAATCGCCTAAATGGCGCCGTACATTGACATCGAATTCAAACCGTTCGGGGAACAAGCTGGCAGCCAATGCGTTAGGCTGCCAGCCCCAAATTAATTCAAGGAGGACAGTTCGCGAACCTGCCTGTCGACATAGTCAAACCCGTTTTGCCAGAATCTTGTCGAGTGGATGTCAAACCCGTGTTCTGCCAGCAGGCCCTCGGGTTTTCTTGAGCCGCCGGCTGCAAGTATGCTGAGATAGGAGGGGACAAAGTCCCTGCCCTCCTTTTTGTACCGCTGGAACAGCGACAGCGCAAGCAGGTTTCCAAAAGAGTACGCGTAGCAGTAGAACGGGGAGTGGTAAAAGTGCGGTATGCACAGCCACTCGTCTGAAAAGTCGTCGGATACCTTCACGGAGCCGCCGAACTGCTCCTTGAGGTTTTTCATGTACGTGCCGGATATCTCGTCTGTCGTGGCCCCCAAGCCGATCTGCTTGTGGGCGTCGACTTCAAAGACGGTAAAGTATGACTGCCTCAGTATGGTGGCGTAAAGGTCGTCTATCTTTTCTGACAGTACCGAGCGTTTTTCATCGTCGGGTATCTTCTCGGACATGCTGTCGTATAGTAGCAGCTCGGAGAACGTGGATGCTGTCTCTGCCAGCGGCAGCGGCGGGTCCTGGACCAGTATGGAACGCTTTTCTGCGGCCATGCTGTGCGCTGCATGGCCGAGCTCGTGCGCCAGGGTGAAGACATCGCGCGACTTGCCGGTAAAGTTTACCATCACGTACGGGGTGATGGCAGGGGAGAGGGTGCTGCAAAACGCCCCGTCGCGCTTTCCGGGCCGTATGGCAGAGTCGATGTGGTCTTCCTCAAAGACCCGCCTGGCGTAGCCTGCAAGGGTTGGGCTGAAGCGTTCAAGCGACTTGAAGACCATCCGGACGGACCGATCGTAGGAGTATTTTTTCTCGGTGCGCTTGGCTGCAGGCGCGTACAGGTCGTAGCGCCTGAGCGAATCAATTCCAAGCATGCCTGCCTTTTGGGCAAAGAACCTCTGAAAGATTGGCGCGTTCTTCCTGCATGAGGCAAGGAGCGACTCGACGGTCTTGTCGTCGATGTTGTTTCCGGTGTTGCGGGCGGATATGGGCGTCTTGTGTCCCCGGATCTCGATCTCCTCGTCCCTCCAGTTGAGCACGATATTCTGGTATATTTCGCCTGCCACGCCACGGTCCTGGGAGTATCGCGACAGGATGGTCTGGTAGGCGGTCTTGCGCACGTCGGGTCTTGGATCCTTGACGTACCCGGTGATCTCTTCGCGCGTCATCGTCCTGGTCTTGCGCCCCAATTTCATCTTGTACCTGTATGCGCCGGTTATCTTGTCGTAGAGTTTTGTCAGGGCCGAGGCGCCGGTGACGTCAAGCGTGTTGATTATGCGCTCTTCTGGCTCGCTGAGCGAGTAGCGCGCAAGCAGCCTCTTGTACAGCAGGTATTCGGCAAGCTCGCCTGCGTTTTCTGCCAGCCTGCACGCGTCTGCCTCGCCGAGGCTTTTCTTCCACCACAAATCAAAGAACAGTATTCGGTTTGATACCTCAGATCCCATCTTGAGCATTCTGGTCATGAGCGAGGTGGCCTGGTCGGACTGGGTGTCTGCAGAATACGACAGTGAGGCGTAGCCTACAAGCTTGTGCGTCTCCTCTGAGATGCCCTCGACGTCTTTTACCAGCCCCATGAATTGTTCCTGGGAGATGTCTGGGGTCAGGTGGGTCTTGGCCTTTTCGAATTTTTTGGACTTTCTTTCCAGCCTGCGCACCTGGCGTTGGAACGCCTCGCCCTTTGGATCGTCGGCTAGTTCGGAGAGGTTCCATTCCCCCAAGGAGTATTGGGACATGGGTCTTGCTATGCTGTGACCATTAAAAAGTCAATGGCACAGGTGTCGGGGGTCAGTATTTTCTGAGGATCTCCTTGTACCGCTTTATGGAGCTGATTATTACGGATTTTGCAGCCCCAGACGGCTGCCACCCGAGTATCTCGACTTTCTTGCCCTCCAGATCCTTGTAGACTTGGAAAAAGTGCGCGATTTCGGAACGGTAGTGGTCTTCGATGTCTGTGATGTCGGCTGCGTGAAGGTACCGGGGGTCGTTGGTGGAGACGCAGATTATCTTGTCGTCGATCTTTCCGTCGTCTTTCATCTGGAGGAGCCCGATGGGCCTGGCCTCGATGAGGATGCCCGGATAGGTGGGGTTGGTGACTAGCACCATGGCATCAAGCGGGTCGCCGTCTTCGGAGAGCGTCTGCGGGACGAGGCCGTAGTCGCCTGGGTAGTGAAACGGCGAGAACAGGACGCGGTCAAGCTTTATCAGGTTGTGCTTTTTGTCGTACTCGTACTTGTTCATCGATCCCTTGGGGATCTCGACTATTACGTTGATGATTTCAGGAATGTCGATTCCGGACTCGATGTCGTGCCAGAAGTTCTTGGTCATATGGGTGTGATGGTGCTATTTGACATATGAATTATCAGAAACGTGCGGAGTGGCTTAGTGTGTGGTATCTTGCAGGAATGGTGCTAGGCTGTCAGGCTGGCGTTTGGTATTACTTTGAAGATGTGCACGGAATAGTCGCCTGAGAAGAGGTTTACGTATTCTCCTGTCAGGGAGTCAAGGTTTCTGACCCTGAACTGGTACTCGTATGAGCCGTCATCGGAGGGAATGACTTGGGCGGTGTGGACTAGCTCCCCGTCCTGGTAGAATTGGATGACTATCGCATAACCGTCAACGTAGTCGGACGGTTCACCGGTGACTGCCCCCCAGGGGTGGGTGTTGTCAAGCGGGATGTTCATGGGTATGACCGTCTTTTCCAAGCTGATCTCCTCGTTTAGCGGCACGATTGTGACTGTTTCCGTGCTTGATTCTGCAGATACCATCCCAGGAAGGCCCGTGATTGCAAGTACGGCCATTACGGATACGGCCGCGATTATACTGGGTGCGTGCATTGTCGATTTGGGGTGTGGTCTTGGCGTTTAAATAAATTTCTACCAATCTGGCTGTAGCGCGTTCTTGTTTTGCTATGATGCGTGTGGGTTTGGCCATTTCTTGCATGATTGGATTCTGGTCTTGTACATGCTGGATCGTGTTGAATGCTGGTGCTAGGAAAACCGCCAATTTGGCGACAGGCGTGTTTTTTTCTCCGGTCGGGATGCATGGTATTTGTGTAGGATTCATCCGTCACGGCGGTGTTTCACGCATAATCATACAGCAATACATGCCAAGTCAGGGCAGTTCTTCTTCAAGATCAGAGCATGCCTTGTGAACCCACTGATCCTTGGAATTCTTTACTATCTCCCTGCCGGTCTTTATCGCGTCGCCGCATTCTACGCATTTTCCATTGAATCTTGCCTTCATCAGTATTTCAAGGAATCCATCTGCTATTAAAGGTCACGCAGTGCAATGGTTGCAGGCCGGGACGTGCTGTGGATGGTGTCATGACAGGCACCATGGCTTTAAATCCCGTTGACGCGTAAGTGTGTCATGAATTATCCGGTCCTGATTTATGACAATCGGTGTTCCTCATGTACGGACTATGCCAGGCTTGTCAGCAGGATTCTCAATGATAGGATTACGATGATCGGACACTACACTGAGCAGGGAATGGAATTCAAGCGCAAGATATTCCCCGAAGGGTATGACGGTTTGGAGATGTCATGGTTCGTGACGGAGTCCAAGGCATACGGGGGCAGCAGGGGACTGTGGAGGCTGATCAGGTACGCGCTTTCGGCAAAGCGCGGAGACTTTGCAGAAAACGTGTTTGAGCAGGGCGCATGCGCGACTGAGTGCGGCAGCATCAAGGAGATGGCAAGCAGGACACGTAGCATCATTGTGGACAGCGCGGTCATAAGGCGAAGGGACCACATTCAGGAATCATAGAATGGTAGATATAGGCAATGTGGAAGGCAAATTTTGAGCAAAAGATGCAAATTTTGTTCATTGTAAATCATGCATACGCACTGCCTTACCACAGGTAATTATAGCTTGGAATCACGTGTTATCTAGGGCCTCCCCGTATTGATATGCCCAACTTGGATCTAACCCTTAAAAGAATATTTTTGGGTTAACTGTACTGTTACAATCTCCATCAACTCCTTGTCGTTGTATCCTTGAAGAATCTCCATACGTTCTCTTGAAATCTTTAGCCCCTAGAAAAGTAATTACGCCATTTCTTTGTCTTTTCTTTCCATCATTTGTCTTAGATTTGCATTGTTTTCTGATTCAATTCTTCCCCCCAGCAACAATCTCTCAAAATCCTTAGTTCTGGCAATTGTTAAATCATAATATTTTTTCAAATCCTCAAATAGGTTTTCTTTTCTTTGAACAACTTTTTGCCTTCATTTTCTAAAATTCCAAAAACTTGCCGAAATTCTGCATCGATGCTTTGACTTAAAACCTGAAAAAATAACTCCTCTTTACTGCAAAAATGGTAAAACAGTACTCTTACGCCTGCAGTAGCCACAATTTCATTCATTGATGTCTTTTGGTATCCGTTTTTTGCAAACTTTTTTTTGGCTATTTGAAGAATCCTTCTTTGTATTTTTGATGGGGGTTTTTTAGATGGCATTACGTTACTTTTCATCATACACGTACAATAAGATTGCTGACTGACCAAACGGTCATTTTATATGGTATTCTTGTTGTTGCATAGATATGTCTGAGAAAAATACCCTGATAATTGGGTGTGGGATTGCAGGTCCTGCTCTTGCCATGGCTCTACAAAAATGTGATATTCCTGCTACCATTTACGAATCACAAGACGCTACCGAAAATAGCGGCGGTTGGTTTTTGTATGTTGGTCCCAATGGGATGAATGTCTTCAAAACACTAGGGATGCAAGATGTTGTAAGAAAGCATGGCTATGAATGTAAAAACATGGTATTTGAAAATCATTTGGGAATGCCCATAGCTCAAGTTGATACTTCTAACCATGGAAAAAAATACGGTTCGCATGGAGTGGTTATCAAGCGTTCTTCATTGCACAGACTATTGAGACAAGAGCTTGAATTGCGTGGAATAAAAATAGAATGGAACAAAAAATTAGTTGATATCAATACCAACAATTTGACTACAGTGTTTTTCAAAGATGATAGTAGTGTTGAATGTGATTGTGTGATTGGATGTGATGGCCTTAATTCACAAACTAGAAAGATTATCATGCCTGACAGCCCTGCTCCCAGATATTCTGGAAATGTACTTGCAGGTGGAATTTCTCAAAACCAAACTGGTGCGCCCAAGGGCAGATTATCTTTTCATTATGGAAAAAAAGCATACATGGTTTATTTTGTAACCCCTGAACACGAGGCCTTGTGGGGAGGTGTAATTCCCATTCCCAAAGACTCTTTGTCAGATCTAAAATCTATTCCATACAAGCAATGGAAGCAAAAAGTCTCAAAACAATACAAACACGATGCAAGTTATGTCTCAAGTTTTATTCAAAACGGAGAAAACATCAGCCAAATTCCTTTGTATGACATTGAATCCCTTCCATATTGGTATAAAGACAACGTTTGTCTTGTAGGAGATTCGGCTCATGCAATGACTCCTCATGCCGGACAGGGAGCGTCTCTAGCGCTTGAAAGCTCAATTGTTTTGGCAAAATGCATGCGTGATACTCCTGAGACGCAAAAAGCATTTGCAAAATACCAGCAACTTCGGAAACCAAGAGTAGAGAAGATGGTGTTACTGGCAAGAAAACAAGGAAAGTTCTCCACCATGCAAAACCCAATGATGAAATGGTTTAGAGCAAAATTTCTTTCTTACATGGCAAAACACGGCTCAAGTCAGTTTGACGAAATTTACGGATACAGGGTAGATTGGAGCAAGAAAGTTATTTCAGAGCAGGCAAAATCTTGAAATGGGGTTGAAAAATGAAGGCCAAGCAACTTGCTGAGCAGCTGTTAACCTATAAGATACTCCTTTTTGCACGCCTTTTCGAATTTTTCTCGTTTTATGTCGTCCATGCATCCATGGGATAAGATCTGATCTAAACTTTTCGATTAATTGCCCACGAACTTTTGCGTGCCGCTATAGTAAATAAAAAACTAACAGGCGTGCGTCGTTTGAACGAGAAATACAAAAAGTCTAAAAAACAGTCACTAAAACAGCATTATGTAGGACTGATATCGTGCAAAGCACAGTTTGCCCTTACGCTTGATCTGAATATTGAGTTTCTGGACATGAGCAGGTCGCAGTATAATTCCGGTAAATGGACGGAATCAAGAGCGGCAAAACGACCATAAAGTGACATCAGGTGGGCAAGAAGAACCAAGATTTTGACAACACCAGGGTGTGTGAAATATGTAAAAGAACATAGAAAAATGGACCGGATGGGATTCGAACCCACGACCCTTGCGGGAGCAATGCTCCTTACGCAGTGTGAGTGCGTCATCCAAACCAGGCTAGACGACCGGTCCGACTAGACTGCACGGGGGGTATTTTTTTGTCTTTAGGTTGGTCATGTCATCGGCAGCTGTACGAAAACTTGTGAAATCAAGTCGTGCTGCAGGATGCTACAAGGTACACATGCAGTCCAGTGGATCATGTCATGTGGGAACCAGACCATAAATCGAACAGAATTACTCAAAGTGTGGAATCAGGCAGGGAATGATGGTTTTCCGGCCTACTTTTTGGCGCCCATGTTGCGGTTCTTGAGCCTCAGGTACGGGTTCTTGCACTTTCTGCACCGGGTCGCCTTGATGTCGTTCCTGCACCCGCATTTGAAGCATATCCTCATGATCAGGCGGGCGTTTTGCGCTATGCGTTTCTTTTCGGGATCCGTAACGGGCATCAGACTTTCCTTGGATTCCTCTCTTTTATTCTAATCGGATTCCTGCATCTTGCCTGCAAGCAGCACCGGCACCTCTGCGGGCCTCTTGGCCACCGGGATGTTTGCCTTGTTGAACATGGATACCTTGGACTCTGCAGACCCGTACGTTCCCATCACTATCGCACCGGCATGTCCCATGCGCTTCTCCTTGGGTGCTGCCCGCCCTGCAATGTACGCCACTGCGGGCTTGTCAAACCCGCTGTCCATGATGCTCTGGGCCAGAATCTCCTCCGAATCCCCGCCAATCTCACCTACTATGACCAAGCCATCTATGTCAGGCGAGTCCCTGACCATCTCGAAGGCATCCACGAGCCGCGTGCCATTCACCGGATCCCCTCCGATGCCGATCGTGATGGCCTGGCCGAATCCCGCGCTGGTCAGGGCGTCGGATATCTCGTACAGCAGCGTGCCGCTCTTTGAGAGCACGGCAATCCTGCCCATCTTGAACGGCGTGGGCGGCATGATGCCGATTTTAATCAGTTCGGGAATCATGATGCCGGGCGTGTTGGGCCCGATGATTATCGCGCCCTTCTCCCTTGCAATGTCAAGGGCAACCATGGTGTCCCTGACAGGCACGTGCTCGGGTATCGCGACGAACAGCTTGATTCCCGCATCCAGCGCCTCTTTAGCAGCAGACAAGAAGAATTTTGCCGGAACAAACACGGCAGATATGGCAGCGCCGGTCGCATCCACTGCCTCCTGCACGGTATTGTAAATAGGAATGGTGCCGTCAAACTTCTGCCCCCCCTTGCCGGGCGTCACGCCTGCCACGATGTTTGTCCCATATGCAATCATGTTTCTCGTGTGCAGCGAACCGTACGCGCCGGTGATGCCCTGCACTATCACGCCCTTGTGTTTATAGTCAGGCTCCCCGGGCACGCCGCGGAGAATCTCAAATACCTTGCTCAATGGTTTACCTCCATTACCGCAGAGTTGATTGCGTCTTCAAGCGAGTCAAATATCTTGGTCCTGGATTCCTCAAGCATCTCGCGCGCCTTGTCAGACTCCGTGCCCTTCAGCCTGGAGAATACCGGCACGTCGATGAGGTTGTTCCCGTACGCCTGCAGGAATGCCTCTGCCACCACGGTCGTCTTGACTATCCCGCCGTAAAGGTTCACCAGAATCCCCTTGACCCGGCCGATCCTGCTTATCAGCGTCAGCGCCTCATACACGGACTCGGTAGTCGCCCCTCCGCCGATGTCCAAAAAGCACGCAGGCTTTCCGCCGTTGTCTGAGAGCATGTCAAGCGTGGACATTACCAGTCCGGCGCCGTTCCCCACCACTGCAATGTCCCCGTCAAGCTCCACCAGGGAGAATCCGCTCTTTTCTGCCATGCACTCAATCTCGGACTTTTCCTGGTACTTTTCCATCTCGGGGTGGCGGAAGTTGCTGTTGTCGTCTGTGACAAACTTGCCGTCCAGCGCCATCACGGAATCGTCCTGCATGATTGCAAGCGGGTTGATCTCTGCAAGCTCTGCCTCCTTTTCGACTGCAAGCCTTGAGAGTTTCATCAGCGTATCCACAAAGCCATCTGCAGTTGATCCTTCAAGGCCCATACGCCGCGCAATGTCTGTCGCGACGTCACCGGACACCTCGCCGAGTCCCACTTCGACTATAATCTGGTTCTTTACCGACTCTATCTCGACTCCGCCTTCTGCAGACGCGATGACCGTATAGCACCTCTTGGAGCGGTTCAAGAATAGTGAAAGGTAGAGCTCTTTTTTGATGTCGGCCATCTTTTCAAGCAGTATGGCCCGCGCCTGCTCGCCCTTGATGGTCAGGTCCATGACCTGCGGGTACCGCAGCTCGAACTCGTCGGCGTTGTGGCACTTTTGTATCCCCCCTGCCTTGCCCCTTCCGCCTACCGGGACCTGTATCTTTATCACAAACGGGTATCCAAGCGCCTCTGCATCCTTCCTGCCCTGCGCTATGTCGTGCGATGCCTTGCTGTCAAGCAGGTTGATTCCGTACTCGCGGAAGAGTTCCTTTGCCTGAAATTCCAGTAGGCGCATGCAGAGACACTCAATGTCAGGCATTTATTAACTATGACACCTTGGCGATATCCTCAAGGAGCGTCACGACCTCGACAAACCTGTCCGCGCTCTTTTGCCGGAGTGTGCGGGAATACTCTTCAAACGTGAACACGTCCTGCTGGTTAAAGGTCGGGACTATCATCCCTCCTGACACCACCACCTGCTCTATCACGTAGCCATGCACCAGCGAGCAGACGATCTCCTCGTACGAATCCCCATCTTCATCCACCGTCTGCCTGTACAGTATGATGGGCCGGCCCGTCTTTTTGACTATCTCGGATCCCACTTCCAGCAGATCCACGAGGCGTCCGATCTGGTATGTGTCAAGACTGATCTGTCCCATCGGTCAAGATACATGACTTTTCTATTTAACCGTGATTCTAAGGAGTCGTCACATCCGGCAGATGCCAATCCGTGCCATTGTCACGCACCATCCTGCAAGTGACAGATCCGCACCGTACGGGAGCCCCGTCCAGGTATGAAAAGAAAAAGGCCTCCTAGGCCATGTCAAGCGCCCTGGAGTGCTTTTGCGTGTGCGGCCTCTCGCCGGAGTACCGCCTTCTCATGTGTCCCGACGGCCTGCCATAGAGCAGTTCCAGAAACCACGACTCGTGCTCGATCTCCTCGGCCAGTATGTCCTTGGCGATATCGTACGTCGCAGGATCCTTTCCCATGGTCAGCTTGCACACCCTGTCCCAGTTGACGATGGCCCCCTGTTCGGCCTTGAGGCACTTTTCCAGTATCGCCTTGTGGTCAGTGGGGTTTGCAGGCAGTTGAAGGAACTCGCATCCGGACATCTTGATGAACTCGGTGGCGTCGTTTGGCAGCGACCCCCCGAGCTGGTAGATCCTCTCAAGGCAGGATTCAAAGTGGCTCAGATCCTCGAGTCTTGCATCCTCGATGATTCCCTTCAGCCCCTCGCCTTCCATGCCGGTGCAGTGCGCCCTCAGGTTGGTAAAGTAATAGTACGCGGTAAACTCGACTGAGGCGTTGTAGATCAAAAGCCTCTTGAGTTCCTCCACGTCAAGACCGTTCTGCTTGAGAATATTGATTCCGACTACGTTTGGTGCTTTCTTTTTAGCCATTTGATTTTTCAGATTGCGGTTCCAATAAAAATATTACATCGTATTCCATGCCATACCCGCACTCCCCGCCTACTCGACGGATATCCGAATCGTCTGGCCGTCAATATCTACATCCTTGTACTCTGCGCACGCATCCTCAAGGCACACCTGCCTGACCCGGACAAGAAACGCCAGATCGTCTGACTTTTCCCTCAGCATGTCAGTCGACTCCTCGTCCAGCCCCAGTATGCACGCCCGCTTCAGCAGGTCAGTCGGGTTGTGCCCGCGCTCCTTTCTCAAAGTCTGCAGGCGCCGCGCAACGTCCTTGACCAGCCCCTTGGCAGTCATGTCGCGGTTCCGGGCAGTCGAGATAAACACAGCATAGCCGTCGCGTACTGCCATGGCGTAGCCGTCGCGTGCCTCGGACTCCACTATGAAATCATCTGCATCAAGCGGTATCGTGGTGGCACCGCCGACGTCAAAGTCGTACCCGGACCTGTCCCGGAGGGACTCGACTATCACCTGCGGGTCGGCCTTGGCAAACGCGTCAAGAAGCCCCGGCATGTGCTGCCGCGCCTTGGGCCCGATCTTCTTTCTCTCCAGGCTCACCGCCGCCCGGACCGGCATGCCCAGGCGTTGCATCTCCAGGACCTGCTCCAGCCCCGACGGGTGCCGCATCTCTGCGATGCTGAATTTTTCGACGTTAAGCTGCAATAGCAGCAGATCCGAAAGCGGCTCGATCTTTTCTTTCTTTCCGGGATGGACGCAGATTCTTGCCTCGTCCAGCGGCCACCTTCTCTTGAGCTTGCCCTTCATGCGGGCAGCGGCAGACACCGACACCACGCTCTTTACCGCGTCAAAGGACTCCTCTAAGGCGTGGTCTTCAAGGGAGGCTGCGCGCACCGGCCACCGCTCAAGTAGTATGCTGGATTCTGCGCCAAAGACTGTCTGGTGCAGGTACTCGGTGGTAAAGGGACAAAACGGGTGGATAAGGACGTCTAGCGTCGCCAGCACGCTTTCCAGCACGGCGTACACTGCCATCCTTCGGTCCTTTTTTGCATCATCCTCGTCCCACAGCTCGCCGCGCGTCATGGGGATGTACGTCTGGCTCAACACGTTGATGATGTAGTCGTCTATGGCCCTTGCGCTCTCGTGGAACCGGCAGGATTCGTTCTTTTCGGTGACTGCACCTATCAGCCCCTGGAGCTTGGAGAGCAGCCAGGAGTCCGGCGGCGTCAGCAGGCCGTTCTGCCTGGCCCACTCCAGCGTGTGCGATTCTGCAAAGCCGTCATACCTGCTGTTCTGCCTGAAGTACAGGTGCAGGTTGAACAGAGTGCTGATTATCTGGTACGGCCGCGATACCAGTTCGTCCGTGTCAAAGCTGAGCGGCTCTATCGGGCTTGCCTTCCACATGAAGTAAAGCCGCACCAGGTCGACTGGATACTGTTCCAGCAGCTCCGCCCCGTCCAGCACGTTTCCCTTGCTCTTGCTCATCTTGCCGCCGTTCTTGTCCAGCACGTGCCCCTGGAAGAGAAACGACTGGTACGGCGGCGCGGGGCCGTTGTTCAGTATCACGTTTTCTATCAGCAGCGTGTAGGCCCATCCGCGCGTCTGGTCTATCCCCTCGGTGAAGAACGGCCCGGGAATCTCGTCGCGGTACTCGTCGTCGGTAAGCGACGAGTATGGCGCAGCACCGCTGTTGTGCCACGTGTCCAGGACGAACTCCTCCCGCCGGGTGTTGGTGCCGCCGCATCCTGCGCACCTTGTCGTGATGTGGTCTATCCAGGGCCGGTGCAGCTCAAAGCCCGGCCCGTCGGGAAGGTCGGATGCCGCATCGACTATCTCCTGGCGCGTAAAGAACCAGTTCTTCTTGCCGCAGTCCAGGCACTCCCAGACCGGCAGCGGGCACCCCCATACCCTCTCGCGCGATATGCACCACGGGTGCTTCTCCCGTATTATCCCGAGGAACCGGTTTCGAGGCTGCTCAAAAAAGTACTCCACCCCCTGCGCGGCCTCGACTGCCTTGTCCCCCAGACGATCCAGCTTGTAAAACCACCCCCGCCGGGCAAGCCAGACGACAGGATGGCGCGACCTCCAGCACAGCGGGTACTTGTGTTTTATGCGCCCGATCTTTACCAGCGCGCCGCGCGCCCGTAGATCCTGCACTATCACATCATCTGCGTCCCGGACGAACATGCCGCTGTACTTGCCCCCGTCCGAAGTGAACCTCACCTCGTCGTCGATAGGGCTGAATACCTCCACGCCCCGCCGGTGCGCTATCCGGATGTCCTCCTCGCCGTTTGCAGGCGAAAGGTGCACCAGGCCGCTGCCGGTGCTGGCATCTACAAACGGCTCTGACACGGTGACGTGAAAGTTGTCCGCCTTTGCACGCTCGGCAAGGCCCGGAATGGCATCAAGTAGCGGGTGGACGTACTTTCTTCCCTCAAGGTCGGAGCCTGAAACGGTTGTGCCGGGGACGTACTGTTCGATGCCGACTTCCTCCATGAATCCCTCCAGCCGGGTCTTGCCCACTATCCAGGTCTCGCCGCCGACTTTGACCCGGACGTACTGCTCGTCCGGATGCACCCCCACCATGGCATCAGTCACCAGCGTGAACGGCATGGTAGTCCACACTATCAAAAACACATCCTCCCCTGCCAGCCTGACCTTGTAGTACAGGGACGGATCCCGCACCTCCTCGTACCCCTGGTTGACTTCTGCGTGGCTGAGCGACGTCTGGCAGCTCGGGCAGTAGGCGATTACAGTATAGTCCTCGTCAAGTATGCCATGCTCGAGCGCGCTCTTCAGCACCTGCCACTCGCGCTCGATAAATTCGTCCTTGAACGTCCAGTACGCCCTGTCGTGGTCAAGCGATACCCCAAGGGAGCGGTCCGCATCCACCCAGGCGACGTTGTACTTTTCGACCACCTTCTTGCATTCTGCCACCATTCTTTCAATGCCGAACTTCTGCATGGCCTCGGTCTTGCCGCCGGTCACGCCCAGCTCCTTTTCGGCCTGCAGTTCCACCGGCAGCCCCTGCGTGTCCCATCCGCCGTTGAATGCCACGTCTTTGCCCTGCAGCGTGTTGAACCGGTACCACAAATCCTTGATTATCCTCCCCCTCAGGTGGCCGGCGTGCGGGATTCCGTTCATCGTCGGCGGGCCCTCGATGAACCTGACGCGCCCAGTCCTCTCCGAGGCCGATATGAGCTCCCGCAGGTCCACGGATTTCAGGTACTGCCTTACTTGCGACTCGATCCCCTTCGCGTCAAACTTTTCGGAGAATTCCATCAGGGTTCAGGTGGACGTATGATGTTATAAAGCTAGGACTTGGGGGAATGGCCCGGCCCGCGCGGCCGAAAGGGCGCAGGACGGGAAGGATGCAGGAGCATTCACCTACGGCGCGGCCATGTATCCTGCAGGCGCGGCCATTCCTGCAAGATGGAGGGCGCACCGCGGTGCTGCGGCATTCCCAACCCTCATATAATTGGGAGAACGACGTACGGCATTGGCAAACGTGCTGGTTGTCGGCTCCGGCGGGCGCGAACACGCCCTGTCGTGGAAGCTTGCACAAAGCCCCAAGGTCGATAAAGTCTTTGTCGCCCCAGGCAACGGGGGGACTGAAAACAACATTACCATACACGGCCCTGACGGGCTGGCAGAATTTGCCGGAAGGAACGAATGCTTTACCGTCGTCGGCCCGGAGGCCCCGCTGGCGGCCGGAATCGTGGACAGGTTCAATCGCGACGGCCTTGGGATATTTGGGCCCACCAGGGATGCGGCGCGGCTGGAGTCAAGCAAGGTGTGGGCCAAGGACTTCATGAACAGGCACGGCATACCGACTGCTGGTTTTGAGACGTTTGATGACGCGCGCGATGCATGCGAGTATGCCAAGTCCGTCGATGCCGGCATGGTAGTCAAGGCGGAGGGACTGGCAGCCGGAAAGGGCGTGACTGTGTGCGGCAACGCAGACGAGGCGATCCTGGCAATCCGGGCGGCGCTTGACGACAGGGTGTTTGGCGATGCTGGAGACAGGATAATAATCGAGGAGCAAGTCGACGGCGTAGAGGCGTCATACATTGCCATCTGCGACGGCCGGACTGCCGTTCCCATGGCATCAAGCCAGGATCACAAGAGGGCGCACGACGGCGACTGCGGGCCAAATACCGGCGGCATGGGGGCGTACTCGCCCACCCCGGTAATAGGAGACGACCTTGCAGGCCAGATTCAGGACAAGATAATACAGAGGACCGTCGATGCCATGCGATCCGAGGGGGCGGAGTTCAAGGGATTCCTGTACGCGGGGATAATGATCCGCGACGGCAGCCCGGTGGTGCTGGAGTACAACGTCAGGATGGGCGATCCCGAATGCCAGCCGATCGTGGCCAGGATGGACTTTGACCTGTACGACTACATGGTGGCAAGCGCCCAAGGCAGGCTGTCTGCCATGCCAACACCGGCATGGAAGGAGCAGGCCGCGGTGTGCGTGGTGATGGCCTCTGCAGGGTATCCGGGGCAGTATCCGAAGGGCGAGGAGATCACTGGGATTGGCTCGACTCCAGACGGCACACTAGTGTTCCACGCGGGGACGAAAAACCAGGACGGCAGGATACTTTCAAACGGCGGACGCGTGCTGGGCGTGACGGCCCTGGGGGGGTCGCTGCAGTCCGCAGTGGACAACGCCTATGCGGCATGCGAGTCGATATCATGGCAGCACGCGTACTACAGGAAGGACATCGGCAGGACCGGCCTGTCCTACTTCTGAGTCTCCACCACGCGTTCCTCCGTCACGATCCAGTCCATCAGGACGTCGTGCGGGGATCTGGGTATCTTGCGAATCACCTGCTTTTCAAGTGTCAGCGAGATTGTCACGGCGCCGCAGCCGGCAAGGAACCTGTCATAGTAGCCGTGCCCGTACCCCAGCCTCACCCCGTCCGGCGAGATGCCGACAGTAGGGACCAGTATGACGTCGAGTGATTCCTCGACAGGACAGGCATCCTTGGGTTCCATGATGCCAAAGATTCCCATCTCGAGGTCAGAAAAGTCAAGGATTTGCCGAAACTCCATGTCCTGCCCGGATATCTTGGGCAGGCATACCTTGCGTCCGGCGCTCAGCAGGCCCTGCATTATCTCCTGGGTCAGTATCTCGCTGCCCATCGGATGGTACGCCCCCACGCAGGCAGCATCCCGGTACGGCCTGATGCGGCCTAGCTTGTTTCGTATCGCCTTGCTGGATATCTTCAAAAGGTCCGCCGACGTGGTGTCGCGCCGCTTGAGCAGGAGACTCCGAAGCGAACTCCGGTCTGGATCGTTCAATCCCGGAGTCTCCGGGACGCGGCAGTGACCGTATTTTTTAGCAGCATGGCGACAGTCATGGGACCCACGCCGCCAGGCACCGGGGTCGCAAATGACGCCTTCTTGATTATACCCTCATAGTCTGCATCCCCGACCAGCCGGCCTTCAAACCTGGAGATTGCCACGTCGATGACGACTGCGCCGTCCCGCACCATATCGGGCGTGAGGACGAACCTGTCCCGGTTGCCCACGGCGGTGATGATAATGTCTGCGTCTCGGCATATCCGGTCCAGCCCGGCGGTTTTGGAGTGGCATGTCGTGACAGTGGCGTTGCCGCCCAGCAGCAGGTGGTACAGCGGCCTGCCCACCAAATTGCTCCGGTTGATAAGCACCACGCTCTTCCCCTCCAGTTCAATGCCGTGGTGGCGGAACATCTCCATGACCCCCGACGGCGTGCAGGCCACAAGGTCCGCCTTTCCCATGGCAAGCAGTCCGGCGTTGTGCGGCGTCAGGCCGTCGACGTCCTTTTCAGGCGAGATCCTCAGGATTGCCTCAAATTCGTCCAAGTGCGGCGGCAGGGGGAGCTGGACGAGTATGCCGTGGACGGAGTCGTCCGAGTTCAGGCCGTCTATGGTGTCGTGGAGTGCGGACTGCGTGGTAGAGGCGTCAAGATGGTAGTCTTTTGTGTCAATCCCCACGTCCATGCACGCCTTGTGCTTATTTCGGACGTACGTGGCAGATGCGGGATCGTCGCCGACCAGGACAGTTGCCAGGCATGGATTAATTCCCTGGCGCTTTAACTCTGCCACCTGCGTGCCAATTATTTCCTTGAGCGACTGCGCTATTGCATTTCCGTCAATTCTAATTCCTGCCACAACGTCATGCCGTAGGGTAGATATTTAATTCTTGAAAGTGCAATCTCCGGCGTTTGTCCAGTATGGACAACCAATCTAGGTGATGGGTATGTCAAAATGGCATTTGACGTGCTTTTCAATTTTATTCCTTGTTTTCTCGTCATAATCTGAGAAGACAAAAAGAGTGTCAACAGATGGGGTTTTGGCCGATATTGGTGAAAACTTGTCCAGTGTCGCAGGTTTTCCATCACGGAGAATTAGAATCTCATCGGTATATAACGCGACAGAAACTTTTGACAGACATACAATAATTTTGGAATAATCCAGATTTAGGCTTTCAGCGGTGCACTTTGCGAATTCACGTAGATTCGAATAATTCATTTTCATTACACGGTCGTGTTTTATGGGGTTTTCAATCTCCTTTTCAATCAAAATCGTGCATGCCCGCTTGAACAGATTTCTTGTCTGGATCATTCGCAGCAAGGATGCCGCACCGCTGTCTGGTTTTTTCCCGATTATTGCATCATATATGGTCTTGTCATCAAGTGTAAGATAATACTCCAAAAACTCTTCATTATTAGACCAATCGTCAAGATCAGCTTTTAGTTTCTGTTTTGGAATGATGTCTTCATCAACTGCCAAATCCAATGCTCTAAGAAACATCTGGTCTGCGATAAGTCTTGTATGATGGTGGTACACCTGGGATTGCATTAGATATCTGCCAAGCCGATAGCTTTCAACCGCATCTTTTCCTTTGTATAATACGCAGAGATGCGCGTCATCACCATCACGCGCCACACCTATCGTGCGAATCATTCGGTCAAGATCAAAATGACCATATGCTGCACCAATGTGGTACGAGTCTCGTCTGAGATAGTCCATCCGGTCAACATCAAGTGGCCCGGAAACTATGCTTGATGCAAGCATGCTGTCTGCGGGTTCCCAGGATTCTATGGGTTTCTTGTCCAGCAGGCTGACAATCTTGTCTGCCTTATCTCCAATTATGCTGCCTAGTTCAGCATCGCTCTTAATTATCATCATGGATATCTGGTCATGATCGATCCTAGTCCCATTGACGTTTGACAATACGCTCTCAAATAGGTGAGAATACGGGCCATGTCCCACATCGTGTAAAAGGGCAGCGAGTCGGATTATCTCCTTTTTCTCCTCATCAAATCCCAGCTGAGTGCAAACCCGGTCTGCAAGATGCACAACTCCCAGCGAGTGTTCAAAGCGCGTATGTATCGCGGTAGGATACACAACGAATGCATGTGACAGTTGCTTTATGTTCAGCAACCGCCTGAACGCGGGAGAACCTATGATTTTAGTTTCTGTCTCTGACAGGTCGATGAAACCATAGAGCGGATCTCTTATGGATGTAAACTGAAAATTAATTGGCAATATTTTTGGCTAATTCCAGATGGCATAAAACGGTTGTTGAGATGTTCCAGCCGAATCCCTGTGCCCGTTTCCTTGCTTCGTCAACTGTCATTGTCCCTTCACCATTTGGTCTGTTTCTCTGCATGAAAAGCACTTTGGCAGCACACGACAGCGGGTTGGCCTTTAGATCGCACGAGTCCTTGCATTTGTCGACAATGTCCTTTATTTTTTGGTACTCGTCCAAGGAGTGTTTTTTCAGTTCGGCTACTATCGTATCCCCATCCGGAGTCAGCCGATATTTGTATCCCTCGCGCAGGCGCCCAGGAGTCTCATCAATGAAATGGTGCGTAACCAGTCTTTCCAAGGCCAAGCTCAGATCAGAGCTGTACGGACCGTAATAGTGCGGCCTATATTGTGGAATGTCGAGGGTTGGAATCTTTGCATGTGCAAGATATACCAGTTTTTGTATGGCGGTTCTTCCTATATTGGAGCCTTTGCTAGCATCTAGAACTGATTCAATTGTTTCATAGATGTCCAAGGCTTTACTTGATGAATCGCCATAGAATTAAAAGATATCGAAAAATGAACAAATCGACAATATGGTTGGTTTTGCAGTCTTGTCCGAAACCAACAAGATCGATACCCATAGCTGACAAGGATTACTCTCACAGGCATCTGGCACGGAAACTGTCATAGGTCATTCTGACGGAGAGTTAGGTCGCCCAGAACATTTCTGACAGTACTTCGAATCAATTCAGTCCCCCGTTTGTCTCACGTGAACAGGCATGTCATCATGGTACCAAACATGGCTGTCTCTCCAGTGGTTACCATTTTGGCGCATCTTGCAGTTTATCACCACCTTGCGCAACACACACGGATTCGTTGTTGGTTGCTTCATGCACTGGGAATAAATGAACGCGAGTAGATCTGGTGCGGCATTATCCGGCCAGACTATAAAACCTGTTATCCAATCTTGTGTATGCCCTTGCTGTGCTGTGGATGCGGCATATCGAGTCTGTGGCACACATCGTTTATGTCAGATGGCACCATCATGGACTTGTGGTACATGCCTTGCAGCATGCAGTGCAGCATAACAGGGGTGGGATTTCCCTTGACATATACAGCACCATAGTTACGGTATCACATAACAAGGGTTTAATAGACCTCCTTTCATCATGTAGGTGTTGAAATGATGGCGAGTTTACAATATACTTATTCGTCATCGCTTGAGAGTAAAAGATGAAATGACAAAGTTTGAAGATTTGGGATTAGACGAGCACATGCTAAAGGGGATAGTCGACCAAGGGTTTACCGAAACGTTTCCCATCCAGGAGGCAGTCATTCCCGTCCTGCTTACAGGCAGGGACGTAGTGGGCCAGGCCCACACAGGTTCCGGCAAGACTGCCGCCTTTGCGCTTTCAATGCTGCAGCAGATAAAGCCCAAGAACGGAATCCAAGGGCTGGTAATGGCGCCCACCAGGGAGCTGGCAATGCAGATCACAGAAGAGATGAAAAAATTCGGCAAGTACACTGACATCAGGGTGGCGACCATATATGGCGGACAGGGAATGGGACTGCAGCTAGACGCGCTTGAGCGCGGCGTGGAGATTGTGGTGGCGACGCCCGGAAGGCTGATAGACCACCTCAAGAGGGGATCCATAGACCTCAGGGACGTGACGCACATAGTCCTTGACGAGGCAGACACGATGCTCGACATGGGGTTCATCGACGACATTCAGTTCATCCTTGACCTGGCACCAGAAGAGAGGGTGATGTCTCTGTTTTCGGCCACCATGCCGACTGAGATTTTGAGGCTTTCCGAGGAATACCTGAACAACCCAAAACAGTTCCTCCTTGACGCAGACGACCTGAGCGGCGAGGGAATAGACCAGTCATACCTGGTCATCAAGGACAGGGACAAGACCAAGTACCTCGTCGACTTTATCAAGAAGAGCAAGGGCCAGTGCATCGTGTTTTGCTCCACAAAGTACAGGACCCGGGACGTTGCCAAGTTCCTGCACAGGGAGAGGTTTGACGCAGTCGCAATCGAAGGCGACATGTCCCAACACAGGAGGGAACAGTCCATGTCAAAGTTCCGCAGCAACAAGGCACACATCCTAGTCGCGACAGACGTCGCATCCAGGGGGATAGACGTTCCCAGGGTGGGGCTGGTAGTCAACTACGACATACCAAACCAAGAGCTGGTATACTTTCACCGTATCGGAAGGACCGCCCGGGCCGGCGGGAAGGGAAAGGCCATAACGTTTGTATCATACTCTTCAGTCGGAGACTGGAACATAATCAAGCGCCAGATCAAGGTGCCCATCACGGACTTGAACGAAGAGATGGGAATCAAGGTCTCGATTCCGGATCCCCTCAAGAGGCAGACGTCGTCCAGAAGGTTCGGAAGCCAGCCGAGGAGCAACTACTCCCGCGGAGGACGGACAGGCGGAGGACGTACAGGCGGATTCGGCAGGTCGGACAGGCGGCATGATGCACGGGACGGGCAGCAGGGGGGGCGAAGGTCCAACGACAAGGGGTTCAAGAACAGCTACGGCGGCCGCAGCAAGTGGTAGCACGGTTCTGGTAATTTTCCAGTAGATCCGGCAACTTGGCTGCACCGACGGCATACAAGACTTAAAGACTCTGAATGACACAATAGTGTAAGTAATGTACAGGGGATTCATTCTTTTAAACTGCGATCTTGGCGCAGAGGAGTACATAGTCGACGAGTTAAAAAAGATGGATCACGTCATCAGCGCATACGTCACGTTTGGCGCATATGACGCGATCGCCGAGGTCCATACTGACGACCAAGACGGGTTTGAAAAGACCATAGCCGAGATCAGGCGGCTGTCCCGGGTGCTGAGCACCATGACGCTAAACGTCATCATCCAGGCGTGACTGCCCGGGCGGGTCTGCAGGGACTGGCGGGTTTGCAGAACCGAATTGTTATATTGGCTTTGCTTGGGATCACTTGAGATTGCGCAAGATTGAATACGAGCGACCGGTCTGGGTGTTAGACTACAACAACCCCAAGCCGCTTTTGGATCATGCAATACACATGCTCGAACGCCACGGCGTAAGGCGCGAGGACATGGAAATTACAGAGACGCCGATTGTAGTAGTCGGCGCCATAGTGGTGGAGATATGGCCGTACGAGCTGGTCGTGGGAAAGGTCAGGTCCACCCGGAACGAGTCGTTTATCAGCGGGACAGAGTTTACAATCGAATTAAAATTAGATGAGAACGGTAACTATATCGACTACCTTTGAAGAAGAAAAAGATCCAAAACGTCATGATCGGCATAGTCGCGGTCCTGATAGTGGCCGCGATAATAGCATACAACTACTCGGCAGACCAGACCAGGCAGAAGGGGCTGCAGTTTGGTATAGAGCTGGAAAGGATACAGGAGGATGTAGGGCAGCTGCAGGCAGAGTTTTACTCCGAGAAGGTAAAGTGGGAGGAAGGCGACACTACAAGGGAGCAGCTGCTGGAGTTTTACGACGCCCACGTGGAAGACTTTCTGACTATCATATCAGAGTATGACGGATTGGAACCGCCCGAGCTGTTCAGCGGTTCGGTGGAGCTGCTCAAACTATCCTCAGAGACGCAGCTGGAAAGCGACAGGCAGTTCATCGAGTGGATCAAGACAGGCGACGAGTCGGCCAGGATAAGGTCGGATGTTCAGTTGCAGGAGTCGCTAGAATACGAGCTGCACGGGCTAGTCGAGTTTTATTCTGCCAAGACAGGAATCAAGAGCTATGAGGAGCCAGAAAAGTTCGAGGCCCCGCAGAGGGGGCTTGGACAGATGGTATCTGACGTGTACGAGCACATGAGGGGGCAGTGCGACGAGGCGTTCACGGACGGGTCGGGAGGGTTTGCATCAGATGCAGACGAGTCAGGCTGGTCCGAGTGCGTCGCAGACGCCGAGGCGTGGAGGGAAGGGCACCGGCAGTAGGATATCGGGGAGCATCAAGGAGTCAGGCACGCATAACCATTCAGAGAGGGTACGGCAGCCACGTATCAGGAGAATCCGGCATTCCCGATGCCACCATGGATTGCATGCCAGGGCAATGCCGCATCATTCGGGTTCGCTGCAAAAACTACTTTAGGCAATACGAAAGAGATCGGGTGTGAAAAGCCTTCTTGTCGCGGCCATGGTTCTTGCAGGCGCGGCACCGCTGGCATTCGGGGACGTGTACGTCCAAAATGACAGGCAGTATATCGGCGATGACGGCTCGCTCCACGTAGTCGGGGAGATCAGAAACGACCTCCAGGCGCCGGTGAGCCAGATGGCAGTCAGCATAACCCTCCTTGACGAATCCGGCAACACCATCGCCACAGAGGAGACCAGATCGCTTGTCAACACCGTCATGCCGGGCATGACAAGCCCGTTTGACCTCATAATGACAGGCAGCATCACAGGCCAGATCCAATCGTACGTGCTGGATGTCGACTACCGCGTGGCGCCGCCAAAGAGCCAGATGATAGACATCACCAGTTCCAAGCTGTCAAGGGACAGCCACAACAACCTGATGATAACGGGCATAGTCACCAACAGGGGGGAGATCACGGCAAACACGGTCGCAGTCGTCGCCACCCTGTACGATGACAGCGGCAACGTAGCTGCCGTAGCGAGGGTCAACCCCGAGCCTGACTACCTGAGGTCCGAGGGGGACGCGTTCTTCCTAGTCTCCGTGCCTGACAAGATGCAGACCAGCGGCGTAAGCAGGTACGCGCTGGTGGCAGAGTCAGAGGAGTACGCGGCCGTTCCAGAGTTTCCGATAGGCATCACGGCATTGCTTGCAGTGACGCTGCTTGGCTGCATCGTGGTGACAAGGTACTCCGGGAGGATCATAAAAGGCCAAAATTTTGCAGCCTGTCCAGCGTAGGGGCGAGCTCCGAGATCATCCGGGCCGCGTCCAGCGGGGTGGGGCCTGAAAAAATCACCGGAAACGTGACTGTCAGCATGTCCTGGTCGGTGTGGGAGATTCGGACGTAAGTGGTCCTGCAGCCCGAATCCTTGAAAAAATGCTTCCATTTCTCCAGATGGTCTACTACGCGGAGCACGTTCTGCTCTACCTCGGAGAGCGGGACGTTCAGGTCTGTGTCAAACAGCCTGAACTTCACGAGCGGCACCATTAGGATGCCCCCCGGGACGGGCACGCGGTCCTTTATCATGGCCGTGGCGGCCTCCTCAAAGTCCTGGTTCGGATCGATGTCGCCATAGTCGGGATCAAAGTACCCTGCAACCATCTTCTTTGAATCGTATATACGAAAGTATCCTTCGTCAAAATCCAGCTTCCACAATGTTATGGTGGATTGATTCGTCAATTAATAAACGGTCAGCTGGCCGGCACGGTTCCATAGGCGCCACGGGGGAATCATCATATATAATCATGCAGACAGTGTATGGCATGGCAATCTCCAAGGAGAACCGGGACTTTATCGACAGTCTCATAGAATACTATATCAGCGAGGTCGAGGCGTACAGGCAGATAGCAGAAAAGTTCATCCCGGAGGTGGAATCCGTCCCGGACACAGCGTTTGGCATCATCGCAGGATGCGTGTACTCGGGGTTCCTGCAGGCATACCAGACCCAGCAGCAGACGCCGGGCTTGGACGACATCAAAGAGTTCAACCAGATACTCAAGGAGAGAGCCGCCCTGATTAAAAAGTCCATAATTGATTCCATGGCTCCGAAGGGTGGAAATCCTAAACGGCAGTGACGGGCCTGCCGGAACGGCAGGCCGGGACACGCCCGGCTGCCACGCCCCCGAATGGCACGTGCAGGTGCCGCACCAGTCCCGGGCACAACGGCAATACAATTTAATTCAGATGCAGGCATTATAGCATCATGAAGGTTGAGGGGGGAAAGATCATCTTTGGCCTGGGAGTGGCAGCCGCAGTAGCCACGGCAGCACTGGCGCTGTACTTTTCAATTCGCTAGAGATAAATCACGATGGCGCCCCGCCAAGGCATTGACGGCGACAAACGAGTTCAAGGTCACGCAGATAATAGACAACGGCCAGACCGTCCAGATGTCGCTGATCGAAAACGTCTCGACTGAACCCATATCCCAAAAGCAGATGATAATAGAGAGCGTCTCAAAGAGGCTCGATGCCGAGACCAAGGAGCACGTCATGCCGCTGCTAGAGGCGATACTGCAGGCCCAGCCGACAGTCAAGATCAAGACATACCAGCAGACTCAGATCACGATCGCGATGCCCAAATCCCGGTACAGCAGCATCAACAGGCCGCAGGTCGGAGACACGATCGAGATCAACTTGAGGACGTAGGGCCCGGTACGAGCCTACACCAGAAAGTCCACTGCATGCGCTCCCTCGTCAGTAATCGTTATCCAGCGGTTGCGGCCGATCTTCTCAACCTTGATGAACTTCCACTGGTTCTCCAGCGGGTCGATGATGTTGTTTTGAAGGCTGGCAAACCTCACTTGGGAGTGGTTTGACTTTTCTGCAGTGACGCTGATCAGCCCCTGGGCTTCTGCCATCTGCGCCATGTCCTTTTTGGTAATCCTTTGGTTCTTGCATTCTGCCACTATCTTCAGGGCCTGGAGCAGTATCGGTTTTGGGGTCTGCATCTCATAGACGGGCAGCGACACCATGTCCTTGACCCCGAATGACTGCGGCTTGCCGTCCAGGGCCGCGTACCCTTCCGGTATGGCGTAAAACGGCTTCAGGTTGTCATGCTTTTTGAGCATCATGCACGTCATCATGCACGCGATTGCCTGGATCTTTGAGCCGGAGGCGACGTTGACATAGAGCAGGTTACCCTTTTCTGCCTCAATTATTCCCTTGATCTCCCTTATCATCGCAAACAGGTTCATCCGGTCTGCGTGCTGCCTTTTTACCTCGACGCCAAGGCGCCTGCACTCTGACTCTATCTGATCCACGTACGGCTTGGACTGGTCCAGCGCGGCATTGGTGTGGACCAACAGCCACAGCCTGTCTGCCTTTTTTTGCCTCAGCGGTATGACTATCCTGTCCACCTCAAACCCCACCGGGGCGATGTGCACTCTCAGGCCGTCAAGGTTATTCATGGTATTGATATATGTCATACTAAGAATAGTATAGGAATCATATATAATAATATTTACACCAGACGTTATTCATGGAACAGACAGTAGTGCTTGACTCGTGCGTCGTGATTGACATTTTAGAAAAGCCGGGCGTGTCAGAAAAACTGCGCGCAGGGTTTCGTGGAAAGTCAATCAGGATAGTACTGTGCGACGTGGTGCTGCGGGAAGTAATGCGCGTGAGGGGATTTTCAGCCAAACACGTGGTTGGAAGGATCGCAGGACTGCTTAGAAGGCCGGTAGAGGTGGCATGCCTTACAGAGGAGCAGGACGCGGCGGCAAGGCAAGTGACAGAACAGTACCAGATATGCCACAACGGGGACAACCAGATTCTGTCAATCTGCAAGGCAAACGACTACGTTTTGGTGACCTTTGACAGGATGCTTTTGAAGGCTTCAGAGTGGATCGGCATAGCAGTGTTTCATCCTTCAAGGATAGGGGGGATATAGGGTGGCCAAGGGGTTCTATCCCAGGATTATCAGGGAATTTGAAGACGATGACGAGCCCATGGTGTATGGCAAACGGGACTAGGCGGACGTGGCAGTTTTGCAGGATCAAGGTAGCAGGGGCATTGGGTGCATGGTACGGCCGCGCGTGCATGGAATGAGTGGTGCTGACAGGCGGTGCGAATGCAGGCAGCCTGAAGGCGACAGGCACGGTAGGATGGCGACAGAGATTTACATGCATCAAGCAGGATGGAAGGCAGGTTGTTCATACTAAACGAGACACAACAGCAGGTGGCAAACCACAGAGACGGGGCCCTGGTGGTTTCGGCAGGCCCTGGGAGCGGAAAGACGTTCGTGCTTGTCAGCAAGGTGATCAGCCTGGTAGAGTCGGGAGTCGAGCAATCGTCAATCCTGTGCATGACGTTTACCGAAAAGGCCACAAGCGAGATGAAGGAGAGGCTGGAGAAGAAGGGCATCACAGACGCCAGGGTGTGCACGTTTCATGCATTTTCACGGGAGGTGATAGAGGATAATTTAATCGAATCAGGGATTGGACAGAAGGCCAGGACGTTTCTCAGGCCGCTGCAGCTGGCATGGTGTCTTAGGAACACCGACAGGTTCAACCTTGATCCCAGGTACGTCAAGATTGGAAACGACTGGAATGCCCTGTATAATGCGATGCTTGAGGCGATTAGCAGGTTCAAGCAGGAAACAGTCAGCCACGAGATACTGCAGGAGTACGTGGATTCCAGGATTGCCGCATGCAGGCATGACGGTGCAGAGCCAGACGACCAGATGGTACAAGTCTACAGGCTAAACGAGCTCAACAAGGTGTACCGGGCGTACGAGGAGTACAAGGCCGCAGAGAACTTTATGGATTTTGAGGACATGGTCTACAGGGCAGTCATGCTGCTTAGAGACGACGAGGTGCTGCTAAGGGGGTACCAAGAAGAGTTCCAATACGTCCTGATAGACGAGTTTCAGGACAACAACTATTCCCAGCTGGAGATGGTAAAGCTTCTTGGAAGGCATGGCAACGTCACGGTGGTGGGAGACCGCGACCAGTCCATCATGAGGTTTCAGGGAGCATACGGGGAGGTGTTTGGGGACTTTCAAAAGACGTACCCGGACAGCCAGGAGATCGAGCTGGTACAAAACTACCGCAGCACCAGAAATATCATAGAAATCGCAAACCAGATTCTGGGCAAGGCAGGAGGAGACGCGCAGGGGCGCACGGAAAACGAGGACGGAGAGAAGATCAACGTGGTCTTTACGGATAATGACAAGGCGCAGGCAGAGTATGTCGCAGGAACCATACGGGAACTTGCCGGCAGTGCAGTCAGGCGCCGTGACGGCACGGAGAGTCCCATCGGGTACAAGGACATTGCCGTCCTGTCAAGACGCAAAACCGAGGGCTACAGGATGGCCCACGAACTGAGATCCCATGGGATTCCGGCACTGTTCGTCGGAAATACGGAGATCCGCTCCAACCAGGTCATACTTGATCTTGTGGCGTACCTCAAAATCATGCACTCCCCTGCCACGGCAGGCATGTGGATATTCAGGATTATGAGGAACCACGGGATATCAGAGCAGAACGTCGCAGTGATTTATGATATCGCGCGCAGGACGGCATGGGAGGCAGACGACAAGCGGGATGACTGCGTCATGAAAACCATGAGGGAATGCAGCGGACTGGACATTACCCAGAAATCAACGATATTGGAGATTGCAAAGTACCTGGACAGGCTGGGCGAAGAGTCCAAGGGCGCGGCCGTCGGGGGGCTCGTACTCAAGATAGCCGGGGAGGATTCGGGCACGTACAAGAAGCTGCTAGAGAGGAATGATGCAGGTAACATTCAGGTGCTAAACAAGTTTTGCGACATGGCCATGGAGTACCAGGACGTGTTTCCCGAGCACGGGATAGGCGACTTTTTGCAGTACCTGCCGGTCCTGAACCAGAACGGAATCGAGACAGAAGATGAGGGACCGGAGGATGCAGTCAACGTCATGACCATGCACAAGAGCAAGGGTAAGGAATTTCCAGTGGTCTTCATTCCCGACGTGGCGGACCGCAGGTTCCCGACGAGATACAACGAGAGACAGTTTAGCCTTCCGGAGGAGCTGAGGCACGACGGCAAGACAGGCGATACCAAGGAGGAGCATGACGAGGAAGAGAGGAGGCTGTTTTACGTCTCTGCCACCAGGGCCATGAACGTGCTGTATATAGTATGCCCGGAGAGGTACGGGCAGAACGTCGGCACGTCAAAGCCGTCCAGATTCCTAACTGATTTGGACTACGAGGCCAACCCGCTAATCAACCTCGTGCGGTTTGCAGGAACCGTACAGGGTGCGGTGCAGGTGCAGGATCCAAACGGGCATACGGTATCAGAGATGCAAAGGCTTGCAACCGAGGCAGTACACGACATAATGCCAAGGGCGGCAGTCCAGAAGATCGTCAATCTTGCATACATGGAGCACCATAAAAAATTCGGCACCACCGACGGCTTTGACCCAGCGGAGATACTTGACATCAACATGGACGAAATGATACTGCCGGCAGACGCCAAACAAGACACGTTCAACCACAAGAACCTGACCCTTTCTGCATCAAGCATCAAGTCATATGAAAGGTGCCCGCTGCAGTTCAAGTTCAACAAGATCATGCACATCCCCCAGCATACAAACACCGCGTTGGATCTTGGATCCGTCATTCACGGAATAGCCGAGGAGTTTGGAAAAAAGAAGATGGGCGGCCAGGAGTATGGGCTTGACGACGGGATGGAGATGTTCAAAAACAAGTGGAGGGCCAAGCCATACAGGGGAGGAATCAGCGAGGATATCACAATCAATAGGACAGAGGAGATGTTGGGCAATTATTTGAGGTGGGACAGGGAATCCAAAAACATCCTGCAAAAGACAGAAGAGAATTTCAGCGTGGATATCGACGGGATGAAGTTTAAGGGAAAGATTGACAGGCTTGAGAAGAACCAGAACGGAGAATACGAGATTGTGGATTATAAGACGGGGAAAAGCAAACTAAGCAGGGCAAAGGCCAGGACAGACCCGCAGCTGAACATCTATGCAGAGGCAATAAGGGCAAAGTACGGCAGGCTGCCGGCAAGGGCGTCGTTATTTTATCTTGAATTGGGCAAGGTAATCGAGTATGACATTACAAGCGAGTCGGTAGAAGAGTCCATGGAATCAATCACCGAGATGAAAAATGAGATTCTCAAGGAGAATTTTGAGGCCACGCCGGGAAGCGCATGCAGGCAGTGCGGATACACCAGCATATGCAAAGAAAGCGCATACTAGAGAAACAGTCTACAGGAGCCGCCGCAGAGGGGCAGGAATCAGACAGAAAACATGCACACTTCAATCCATCCTGCATGAGGGGGCCGGAACAGCGTGCTGCCAGGTAGCCTGTTCTGCTGCATCCGGTTCATGTCGTAGTGGTGGAGAATGCTGCCGCCGATGCGCTGTGCACGCGCGGTGATGTCAGATATGTTGTACCGGGTAATATGATCAATGTCGGCATCGTTTGCAATCAGGTCAAACGGGTATTGCGCGATTGGACGCATGGCCTCGGAGATTTGGTCGTACGGAATCAGGTATTCCATGATTATTTGGCTTGTATGGGATTCGCTTCCCAGCATGCCGATCGCCTTCCAGAGTGGGCCTGCAGGCAGGTAGTACGATATGCCCTCAAGAATCATGAGCGACGGCTCCTTGGGATCCCAGCCATGCTCGATGAGGCTTGACACGACGGCGTCAGTATCGGACAGGTCACGGGTTATGCACCGGATGGAATCGGGGATTGACGGGTCGATGGAGCGCAGCATTGCGGTTTTTGTATCCATGTGTCCAACATCGATTTCAAATATTTTGCAGCTGCCATGGCGCGCGTTTATCTCCAGCGAGAGCGTATCAAGCCCCGCGCCTGGAATGATCACCTGCCGGATTTTGCCGTCTGCGACTGCATTGCATGCCAGATTCAGTATGCATAATTTTCTGTTTTTTACCAGATGACCATAGTGGGGCCAAAATCTGAGGCAGCCTTCAACAAATACCCTTACGTGCTCTAAATCCAGCATGTCAAGGAATTTTTTTGCATTGGTGCTTGTGTGAATCTCGTCTCCGACCAGCAGGGTTACCATGGCAGACGTCGACGACATACTTTTGACTTTCAATTAAAAGCTGGGCAAGTGTCGGGGTTTTATAGATTGTGCACATTCCAGATAAGCAAAATGTGCCACGGTTTAGGCCAAATCTGACAAAAATGTAAACAGACCAATAAGAGTATGATCCTACCTGATCTCAGATTTGAGATACATTTCGCTTAGCTGCATTCAGGGACATGGATTTGTTTCTTGCTTGGCCCGATACAAAAATACGTGCCGGCCTGCAAAGCCACGCCATGTCTGGACGGGGCAGGGCGTATGAAATGCGCGGATGATGAAAAGCCCCGTCAGCGGAGGACATGAAACACGTCCTGAATAAAACCCAGGCCCGCGATAACCGGTATTTTTACCATCAAGGTAGATTTTTTTAAAACGGCAGCCATCATAAAAAAAATGCGTACGAGCGGGAATTTTAATGCCTGTGCACAAAGATGCAACATTAAACACGGCATAAATCTGAAAAACAATTAAAATAACATGGTGGACAACTCCAAAATAATTTCAGATTGTCTGACTTTAATTTGAGACTGGCTGTTTCTACAAAACAATAATGCCGGTTAAAAAAAATGCAGCGGAACGATATTTTGAAATGAAAATTAATTTTTGGTAAAAAAATGCATTAACCTGCAAAAAAATCAATCCATGCCGATCCAAAAAATCATCTTGCAGCATGCTTGTGCCTGCGTGCGGGGGATTGAATGGAGCCCGAGCGGTTGCGCAGAATTTGTTTTCCCGGATGCAAGAATAGCTGTCGGGGTTGCCTTGTTTGTACAGGTTGCATCGGAAATCTGCAAGTCTTTTGGCTTAATGATCGAACTTGAGATAAATTTTGGCGTTTAGACATGCTTGCAGATAAAAATACATAACGCAGAATACCAAGTTCCAGAATGTCCACGTGCAACGATCCAAAATGCCTGCTCATCAGGCAGGGAATACAGCACGACGCACATGATAAAATTGGAGACCAGGATGTCACTGACCAGTGCAATGATCCCCGCTGCGCCACGAACAGGAAGGGTATTTCACATAACAAACATGACAAGTATTTCAAGAGAAAAAATCCGGAAGGCAGGAAAGCAGAACCGCAGGACGACAGGCAGGACGACAGGCAGGAAAACAACGACCAGGAATACAAACCGCAGCAGGATTATTCCGGGTCGGAGCAAAAATCACAGCAAAATCCTGACAGTGATGAGGACATAATGGACAGGATATTTAGGGAAGTGCTAGATGAACTTGACCGGCAGTCGCGCCGGCGCCGGCCGGGCAAGCAGTCCACCCATGTCCACGACCCGAATGCATCTAAAAAACCGCAAAATGCCCCACCAAAGCAGGGCGCAGGCCAAGTGCCGGCAGGGAACATGATACTTGCTGCAACAGCCCCCCACGACATATTTGGCATACCAAAAGAGGCCACTTGCAGGATGATAAAGTCCAGATACAGGGATCTTGCAAAGGCGTACGATCCATCAAAGGGGATCATAAACAAGTCCGACATCGACAAGAAGATATCAAACGAAATAATGACGAGGATTAACAGCGCGTATTTGCAGCTAAAGGAGATTCACGGGTGCAGGAAATGACCGTAAGTTCAAGGGGAGCATGCAAAATGAGTCAAGGGCTGGAATATTTGCAAATCGCCCCTGCATTTTAGCATGCCCAGGCACCATGACGAGACCGGGATGTTGACTGAGCGGCGCCGTTTTGCCTGTCACCATATGCCAGGGGCATGAACGGATCCTTCCAGAAATGGTGTCGTTTGCCCTCGTGGAGTAATTCAAATATATCAGAATCACCAACATACACTGATGACTCTAAGAGACACGCTCAAGAGATACTGTATTCTCAAGAAGGTTAGGGAATCGTCATACGATGATGACTGATTCCTGGACTGTTTTTGTTCCTGCACCATTCCTCATGCTGCATCCCTGACTGTCCGCGAATCCCGCAGGGCAAGGAATAATTATTCACGCTGCAGGTACGGTATCGGTCATGAGGATTGTAGATACCCTTACCGCACGGGATATGGAGATGGAGTTTGGGGATTGCGTCAGGATATACCTGTGCGGGGTGACCGTGTACGACGAGGCGCACGTGGGGCATGCAAGGACTATAATCGCATTTGACGTGCTGCGCAGGTATCTTGAAAGCACCGGCCGCACGGTAGACCTGGTGCAGAACTTTACGGACGTCGATGACAAGATAATAAGCAGGGCCAGAATGGAGGAGAGGACGGCAGCAGAAATCTCCCAGAGGTACATGAAAAACTACCACAGGGACTTTGATGCGCTCAACGTCGCACGGGCGCGGACGTACCCAAAGGCCACAGAGCACATTGGCGACATGATCCGGCTCATCGACGGACTGGTGCAAAAGGGCATGGCGTATACCAGCACGAACGGCGTCTATTTTGCAGTGTCCAAGTTTGCAGGATACGGCAGGCTGTCCAAGAAGAGGACAGGGGACCTGCTGGCAGGCGCAAGGGTGGGAGTGGACGAGGACAAGCGCGACCCGCTGGATTTTGCGCTGTGGAAGTTTGCAGTAGACGAGCCTGCATGGGACAGCCCGTGGGGGCGGGGGCGGCCGGGATGGCACATAGAGTGCTCTGCGATGAGCGCCAAGTATCTGGGCGCCGACTTTGACATGCACGGGGGCGGAAGGGACCTGATATTTCCCCACCATGAAAACGAGATAGCCCAGTCGGAGGGGTATTCGGGTGGAAGGTTTGCAAGGGCGTGGATGCACGTCGGCATGGTCACGATAAACGGGGACAAGATGTCAAAATCCATGAACAACATAAAGACAGTCCGGCACGTGCTGGAGAACTGGAGCGCAAACACCGTACGCCTGTTCTGCCTGTCCGGCCACTACTCAAAGCCGATCGACTACACCGACGCACTGCTCAAGGAGAGCCTGATCCGGTGGAGGCAGGCGGAGGCGGCATGGCATGAATTGATTCAGGCGCGCGCAGGCGATGCCGGCGATGCCGGGCAGGTGGCACGGGAGTGCCGGAGGGAGTTTGTGCGTGCGCTCGAGGAAGACTTTAACACGCACGCAGCGCTGTCTGCTTTCTTCAAGATGGTCAGGGAGGTAAACAGGCTGGCATCGGACGGGCAGATGACGCAGGGCATAGCAGACGCGATAAGGCCGGAGATGGAGCGCTGCATGGGCATTTTAGGGCTTGCCATGCCAGACATGAGCAGGGAATACATCGAGTCAGTCAACGAGATGGTCAGGCAGAGAAGGGAGATGAGGCAGGCCGGCAGGTACGACGAGGCAGACAGCATCAGGGACAGGATATCCGAGATGGGAATCGAGCTGCTAGACCACAAGTCAGGCACGTCGTGGATAAGAAAGGAGCCTGTCAAAGCCGAGCAATAGCGGCGTGGTTCCTTACATCTAGTGCATGTTTTTGGCTACCCCGTCCACCGGGCGCGGCTTGCCACCGAAGGTGCAGTATCAGTCCAGCCTCATTCCGGCACCGGCCGATACGTTCGAGGGGTTCAGATTATTCGGGCAGTCAGGGCCGGGGGTTCCACGTGTCGGTGCCGTGCTGCAAATTCTCAAACAACAATGAAGACATCACGGCAGCCTCCTGGAGCAGTGCCGAATCTCCTATGGATTGTGCCTCTTGGGAAAAGTACGCAGAGAACTCTGCAATCGCCGCAGCATAGTCAGACGATACTGTCAGCGGCACGGACTGCCTCTCCCACTGGCCCAACGAGACGCTCACGCGTCCTGGCACGTGAAGTCCGTCAGAATACAGATAGTCAGAGTCGTAGACTGTGCCTGCATGGCCGCTGCGCTCGTCGTACGCCCAGGTCTTCATCAGGTCAGCGTACCGGGAAAGCAGTATGCCCTTTTGTATTCCCGAGTTCTGGTAGTGTGCCTCGTCGTCGACTGTCACTACTGCCGTGCTGCTGCCTGCCTGGCCGTCGCGGTCAAGGTAGCTTGCGCGCAGCTCAAGCTTTCCCGCGTCAGACTCCTTGGCCAGCTTTACCAGTATTATTCCTCCCCGGGTCTCGCCATCTTGGACGCGGGATGGAAACAGCGTGTTGACGTGTATCAGGTCTCCGGTAAAGGAGTCAGACTCGGGCACGCCGTACACGTCAAGTACCTCGTATCCGTCTGCATCAAGGCGCAGCAACAGGTCAAAGACTAGCGGCGTGACCATGAACTCGAACTCGTCGCTCATGCGCTCAAGAAACTCTGACGGGGAGTGGACGGAGTAGTAGTTTGCCCCCCGGACGTCCGTGATGTACTCTATGAGTTCGGTGTTAAAGTCGACTCCGATGCCGATCACCGTGGTGTAGATCTTCTTTTCTGCGTTCCACTCTATCAGGTTGAACAGCTGGTCCCGCCCGGTGCTGCCGGTGTTGGGCATGGCATCAGTCAGAAAGATTATCCTGTTTTCATACCCGGTCTGGTCCGACTCCAGCACGCCGTCAAACAGGGACGTGCCCAGCGTGATTCCGGATTCCATGTTCGTTCCCCCGTCGGCATAGATGTCAAGGATGTTCCTTGCCAGCTTTTCCCGGTCGGTGTCGCCCATGCTTTCAAGCGGCTTTGCAAGGTGGGCGGTGCTGTCAAAGAGCACCACTCCCAGCCGGTCATCGTCGGTCAGGTGGTCCAACAGCCCCACCACGGACTCGTTTGCGACCTCCATCTTTGATCTGCTAAAATCATCATTGGCATTGCCCCGGGGTGTGGGGTTTCCCTGCGAGTCGTAGTGGTACTGGTCAAACTGGGAGCTCATTGAGCCGGACACGTCCATGACGATGACCAGGTTGAGATTCTTGCGCTCAAAGTCGGCCTCCTTCAGGCCGGAGTTGAGCCCCACGGACAGGTAGTACTGGTTTTGGCCCGAGAACGGATCCGCAGACACGGCAGTCAGGTAGGACGGGCAGAACAGTTCTTCGCATTCCTGCGTGGCTCCGGTGTCAAAGTAGTAGTCGTAGAACAGTCCCTCGTGTGTGACGTCGGTGTGGAGGGGAAGGAATCCGGCATCTATGTTTGCCCTAAAGTTGTCAATGTCCTTGGCGCCCCCGACTGCAAACCCCAAGGGCGAGTCAGATGGTGCGCCACTCGCCGGAGATACTCTCTCAGATTGCACTTTAAGGCTCTCTTCTAGAGATGGAGCCGATGGTGCATGTGACACAGACGGTGCAGGTGCCGACGGTGCAGAATCGTATACCGCTTCAGAGTCTTGGCCGGTCCAGGTGTCAGGCCCGGGCTCTGATTCTGGCATTGCAGCATCAGGGGTCAGAATTTCCTCGACCCTCCAGATGTTGTCTTCAACTGTCCATGCGGCGTACGTCATGCCGTCCCGGTCGCCTGCGTCATTAAACGATATGGGGCCGCTTGCCCCGGTATAATCCTGCGCCACGCGCGGGATCGCCTCTGCCACGTCGGCGACTGAGTCTCCCTGGACGTCAAGGATTGCGTGCCCTATCAGCTGCACGGCGTCGTATGCCAGCATGGCATATACCTCCGGAGTCCTGCCAATGGCAGCAGACACGTGTTCTGAGACGCGCGCGTTGATGTCGTTTTCTGCCACCGTGGGCTGGACTGACAGGAACTCCACGTTCTCGGCAAAGTCCAGGCCGTCCGGGTTGTCGTGGAGGATCGTGTTTATGTCTGCCCCGAACCACCTGACCTGCCCGAGGGCGTCATGTGTGGACGCCAGTTCCAAAAAGTCATAACTCTCCTCAAACCCGACAAACAGCACGCCGATCTTCTGGCCGTCATGGGATTCAATGCCGGCCACGGCGCCTGCCAGCGCCCGCATGGTCGAGTCGTCAAACTCGCCTGACGCGCCATACAGCACGTGCGGCACTGCCACCGAGGGGAAAGGTCCCGGTTGAATCCCCTGGAACGTGCCTGACGCGTCATGCAGCACGTGCGGCCCTGCCACCGTGCCGCCCAGTTCAAGGAATCGTTCTGCAGCGGAGTCAAGGATGTCTGTTATCCAAGGGGCGTTCCGGCCTGCAGTCACCATGGCAGTCATCTTCTCATCATGCATCAGTTCTGCAAGTACCTGGCCGTGGTTTGACTGATCTGCCGACATGCGAAGCATGGCGTCGCCTGCGATGCTGTGGGATACCACGACAGAGCAGCAGCTAAACAGCAGCATGTCGTTGTCGTTGGCATAGTCCAGCGAGGCCCGGTCAAATATGTCGATGGACGGGCCGTTGATGATCTTTATGCCCTGTTCGTTGAGCGCAACCAGGCTGTCCTGCTGGGCATCGGTGCTAGTCATGCTGTCGCGGGATTCCATCGCAAGGCGCCACGTCTCCCCCCGTTCTTCAAGGAGGGCGTTAAAGTCAGACACTGCCAGCTCCGAGGCTGCCAGGATGCTCTGCCCGTATCCGGCAGCGCCGCCTGTCAGTGGAGCGATTGCCCCTATGGTGATGACATCCATTTCACCTGCGTACACGTCGTACGGAACCAGGTCCAGGCCGTACACCAGCAGGCGCTCATACGCGTATGGGGTGATGCACACAGGAGTGAAGGAGCTCGTAACGTACAGTTCGTTTGGCACATTGCACATGATGGCATCAAGCGGAACGCCGTCGCGCTGCTGCTGCAATGGGGGCGGGTATGTCTCGGCATCGCCATAGGCGTAATGGATGCCAACGCCGTCGGGCATTCCGAGCGCCGCCCAAGGATCATCTGCATGCGCAGAACCTGCAGGATAAAGCCCTGCAAGGGCCGCTGCTGCAAGCAGTATAATGATTTTAAGATTTATGCGGATTTTAGATGGGGTTCTTGCCACGACATGTCATCACATATGTCATTAATAGACCCTATGTTTAATGTGAAATTATGTATTGTACCAAAATCATGTCGCCCTAGCGTAATCAAGCGTATGTTGGCAGACTACTTTAGACTGCACAGATCCGAGGAAATCATGAAGCCAAAGCTGACAGACAAATCCATGCGATACGCCATCAGGCAGTTGGAGAAAGGCAAAGACACCAGAACAGTAGCACAGGAGATCGGCGTAACCCAGCGGCATGTCCAACGGTTGTGGATGGAATACAGGGACGGCGGCAGGATGCACCTGCAGGGTCAGCCGGGACGGCCGGCCAAGCCCTTGTCACCTGATGAGGTAAAAGCGGTGCTGGATGCGCACGCTTTGGATCCGGCCGGCGTACTGCGGACCGCAAAAAACTTGGGCAATCATATAAGCCATCGACGCATATGCCGGATAATGAAGTCCAACGGCCTGATCGTCTCATCCCCTGCAAAGTCAAGAAAGCGGAAATGGGTCAGGTACGAGCGCCTTTATTCCAACTCCATGTGGCATACTGACTGGCACGCGATGAAGGATTCGCGCATGAAGGATTTGAACCTGATTGCGTACTTGGATGACGCCTCCCGGTGCGTCACTGGAGCCGCAATCTTTGAAGAGGCGACCCCGGAGAATGCGGTGGTGGCGCTGCGCCATGCGACTGCGCGGTTCGGCATGCCGGCCACCATACTGTCTGACAATGGTTCGTGTTTCGTCGGCAGGGGCAGTCGCAAGAAGCCGGCAGGCACCTGGACTCCGACGCTCTTTGAAAACGAACTGCTGAACCTGGGCATAGGACTGATCAACTCAAGACCCTACCACCCGCAGACTAACGGCAGGCTGGAGCGGTTCCACAGGAGTCTTGAGGAGGAGATATGGCACCATGACGGCATTGGCGACTACGTTGAATTCTACAATGAGCGGCGACTGCACTTCTCGCTGGACATGGACAACTACGAAACGCCATTGATGGCATTTCACAACCGACGCGCAGCCGAGGAGACAAGGACGCAGAATCCGAACTGGATGGAGGCGGACATCAATGAATAAGAAACGACATGATTTCGATATACTACATTTAATGTGAAATTAGACAACCCTCTTTTGCATCGAGCATGCATCTGGCCGTTATGGCGCGGAGACCGTTCATGAATGCGAAAGGCCGGGATTCGGGCCGGCACGCATCCAACCCGCCCCGCCGGAATGACGCGCGGAGGCAGCATCACAGGTGCCGTTCCACTTCTGCAACCGAGTACATCGGGGGCAGGCAGGAAAGGTCCTTGCAGACAAATACCGACGTCCTGGATTCAAACTCCTTTCCGGCAAAGAACGCATACCCCGACAGCCCGGCCAGTTGGGCTGGGTCTTGCACGGTGACGACAAACGCGTTTGGCATGTAGCGCGAAAGGATGGACCTGCACAGGTCCTGGTTTTCGGGGTTGATTATTGTCACTTCTGCAGGCTTTTGCAGGTATGTCGAGATGACGTTGAGCAGGTATCCGAAGGCGAACGGGTTTCGCGCCGCCTCCTCGGCGCCGGACTCCATCACGCGGGTGCAGATATCAAGGAATTCTGCATCTTGCGACATGTGGTACAGCCTGAGCATGACCAGCGCGGAGACGGAGTTTCCCGACGGCAGCGAAAGGTCGTACTTGTTCTTTGGCCGGACTATCAGGGCCTCGTGGGCATCAGAAGTCATCATGAAGCAGCCCGCCCGGGAGTCCCAAAAGTGCCCTGCCAGGCGGCGGCCGAGCCGGATTGCAAGTTCCAGGTACCGCGGGTCTGGGTCTATCCCAAACACGTCAAGCAGCGCGTTTGCCAGACACGCATAGTCCTCAAGGTACCCGTCGATCTTTGCCGTGCCGTCCTTGTACGTGTGCAGTATGGTGTCGCCGTCTATGACGTTTGCCTCGAGGAACGAGATGCATGCCTTGGCAGCCTCAAGGTATCGGGCGTCGCCTGCCACCCGGTACCCGCGGGCAAGCGCCGTGATCATCAGGGCGTTCCACGACACCAGGATCTTGTCGTCGAGTCCCGGAGGGGTGCGGGCGGAGCGTATCTTCATGAGTTTTTCGGAGCATTCTGCCAGTATCTCCCGGACCCGCTGCTCGGTGATTCCAAACTTGAATGCCACAGCCGAGATGTTGATGTTGTTGCACAGGATGTTGCTCCCTTCCCAGTTGCCCCCGTCAGTCACGTCGTAAAACAGGCAGAACAGGTCGGCGTCGCTGCCAAGGGCGCCTCGGATCTCGCCTTTTGACCAGACGTAAAACCTCCCCTCGTCGCCTTCAGAGTCTGCGTCATACGCAGAGTAGAACCCGCCGTCAGGCGATCTCATCTCGCGCAGCACAAAGTCCAGGGTCTTTTGCATGACTTCCAGGTAGAACGCGTCCCCTGTTATCTGGTACGCCTCGGCATAGTTTACCGGAACCAGGGCGTTGTCGTAGAGCATCTTTTCAAAGTGCGGCGCAAACCACCGGGCGTCAGTCGAGTACCGGTGGAATCCCCCGCCGATCTGGTCAAATATTCCGCCCTTGGCCATCTTGGTCAGGGTCTTGAGGGCAAACTCCCTGAATCGGGGCAGCTTTGAGAACTCAGAGTATGCAAACAGGAATGAGACGCACGCGGCATTGGGAAACTTTGGGGCCGAGCCAAACCCGCCGTAAATCGTATCCCCCATGCCGAGCAGGTTCATCGCCGCCTCGTCAAGTATCACCCGGTCCATGTCCGAGCGTGTGCCTGCTGCATCCTCGTTCTGCATGGCGTCGACAAAGTCGCCTGCCTTTTTTAGTATGTCCGCCGGCCTCTCCTGCCATGCCTGCGCAAGCTGCCTGCAGATGCCTCCAAACCCCGGACGCCCGTACGAGTCCAGCACGGGAAAGTACGTTCCGACGTAGAAGGGCTTCTGGTCGGGCGTGAGAAAGACGCTCAGCGGCCACCCTCCCTGTCCGGTGGCCATCTGGCACGCCTTTTGGTATATGTCGTCGATGTCCGGCCTCTCCTCCCTGTCGACTTTGATGTTTACAAAATTTTCATTCATGAACCTGGCGACCTCGTCGTTTTCAAACGACTCGTGCGCCATCACGTGGCACCAGTGGCACGAGCTGTACCCGATGCTCAAGAAGATCGGCCTGTTCTCGTCTCTTGCCTTTTGCAGCGCCTCGTCGCCCCAGCCGTACCAGTCCACGGGATTGTGCGCGTGCTGGAGCAGGTAGGGGCTGGTCTCGTTGATTAGCCTGTTTTGTGCCACAACTAACCACAGGCATGGCATGGTATTTGTACCTAATTGGGATTGTGCATCCACGCTAATCCCATATGCTTTTGCCTTCCTCGAGCTCGCAGATGTGGATTGGAGGCGGGAGGATCAACGCCATCATGTGCTCCATATGCTTTTGCCTTCCTCGAGCTCGTAGATCCGCACGTTGATCCTCTTGAGCAGTTTCTTTTTGGATTTTTGCGCCTTTTTGTCGTGGCTGTAGTCCTTCTTTTCAAGTATGGCCTGCAGGCGCTTTATCTGTTCGATCGACAGCCTGTTGAAGCCGTCCTTGGAGTTTGAGATCAGGCGCAGCAGCCTGACCCGCTCGCGATCAGATTCTGTAACATCAGGCATGACTGTCATGGGGAGCCCGTCCTTTATTTTCATAGCGGGGGGGGGGGAATGGCCGTACAAGAACCGCGCGTGCCCGGAACCAACGCGAATCTTAAAATTCCGCCCCGCGCACACAGTACCATGGAAAAGATGCAGGCCATGGTGCTTTACGGGTGTGCCCCCGTCGAGACCGAGCCGCTGAAGCTTACCGAGATAGACAGGCACGAGATACGGCGGCCCGAAGAGGTGCTGATAAGGATAGAGGCCTGCGGCGTGTGCCACTCCCAGCTGCACAGCATAGAGGGGGACTGGAAGGATATCGGAATCCCCCCCACGCTGCCCACGGTTCCGGGCCACGAGGTCGTCGGCATAGTGGTGCAGACAGGTACTGGAGTGACAAAGTTCAAGGTAGGCGACAGGGCCGGAGTCACCCCGCTTCTTGAGGCGTGCAGAAAGTGCGCATACTGCGCCGAGGGAAAGGAGTATCTCTGCGAGTCGTCTGTGATAACAGGCGAGTCGCTCAAGGGTGGATATACCCAGTACATCACGGTGGCAGAGGATTTTGCAACCAAGGTACCGGCGGATATGAGCCCGGAGTATGCAGCGCCGCTGTTCTGCGCCGGAATCACCGCATACAAGGCAGTCAAGGCAGCAGAGCCCGAATCGCACAAGAAGGTAGGCGTATTCGGCATAGGCGGCGTGGGCCACATGGCAGTCCAGTTTGCCAGGGTAGAGGGGTGCGACGTGGTCGCGTTCTCCAGGGCCCAAAAACACCTGGACGTGGCAAAAAGGCTCGGCGCGGCAGACGCGATGAAGTTTTCTGATGATCAGGAATCATTTCTCAAGGAACTGCGGGGGCGGCACGGGCTGCTTGATGCGGCCATCGTCTTTGCCCCGGCAGACATCGTGACTGACACGGCCATAAAGGCAATCAAGAAGGGCGGACTGGTAGTCATCGCCACGGTAGGGGAGAATCCGGCATTTGCAGCCTTTGAGGAAAAGACCATCAGGGGGACGCTGATCGGGTCCACAAAGGACATGGAGGACGTCATCAGGATATGCGGCAGCGAGAACATCGAGGTGGTCTCAGAAAAGTTTCCCCTCAGGGAGGCAAACAGGGTGCTCAAGATGCTCAAGGACTCTGAGATCGAGGCAAGGGCAGTGCTGATTCCCTGATTCTCCGGACATGAACTGCAACAGATGCCACCACACGGACCAGATACATGTAAGCGACCAGGACAGCAGGTCGCTTATCAAGATGGGAAGGTGCCTGATCCCCTCGTGCACGTGCAGGCAGTACGTGGATCCAATCAGGGAGATAGACGAAGAGGCGCTGTGAGACCCCCGGCATCAGTTCATATATCAAGGCACGCCCCGTACCGGCATGGACAGGCACAAGCCGTCAGACGAGATGATTGCAGACCTTGACAACATGCTCTCGAAGATCAACGCCATGGAGATCGTCGCCTCGGACGGGTTCGAGAAGAACGCAGTCAAGATCATGAGGTCCCTGGTACAGGGCCAGATGCATTCCATCAGGGAGTTTGACCACCTCAAAAAGGCGATAGACCTTCTGACCATGCAGCTCTTCGAGGTTCAAAACAAGGTCAGGAATTAAGCCGGGTGTCGCTCATGCCGCATCCGGCGCAGCGGTACAGCGTCGATGCCCGGAGGGCCTTTTCAGGCTTCATCTCCGAACCGCAGCACGGGCAGGGATGGCCTTTTGGTTTTTGCGCGGCGTCCTTGCGCACCTCATACCCCGGCGACCGGGCAGCCGTGCCTGCGTTGCACGGGGGTTTGTAGTGCGAGACTATCCTGTCCAGCACCCCCAGGCGGTGCGGCCTGTCCGAGTCGAACATCGGCAGCACCGCCAGGTAGAGCGACTCCTTTGATGCTGCGTGCTGCACCCAGCACTTGAACCGGTCATGCTGGACAAAAAACGACTTTTCGTCGGTCTTTTCACAGTCCCCGGCGTACAGTATGTTGAAGCGGTCCTTGTCGCGCGACAAGACAAGGTACAGGAGTTTTTCCATCGGCGGCCCCCATTGGCTCATCGGAACCGGCCCGAGAAACTCATACTGCAGAATCTGTAAGCCCAATGCCATGGTAGGGCCGTACTGGTTTTTCTTCTTTTCCCACGCACGCATGCGTCCAGTGCCCAAACGGCGCGGCCGGCTGCATTTCAGTCCCCGTCAGCCGGATTTGGCCTTATCTATCATCCCCAGCACGCGCGAATGTCTCTTTTGGATATACATTTTGGCCGTGGGCCAGTGGTATGGCGTGGGTTTCTCATCCAGCTCCAGCTCGGATTCCAGAATGTTCCCCCAGAGCCGCAGATCATCTGTATTCGTGCACACCTGCTCCAGCACCCTGTCATAGTACACCATGAAATCTTCAAAGGTAACCATCGACCAGCCTGCCAGATATTCGATGACCTGACGCTTTTTTTCGGCCTGAAAGTTCTGGCCCACGATGCACTTGCCCAGATTGGCCATGCACCCCTCAAAGAATGGCCAGACATAGCCCCCGCTGTCATCCATGCAGTTAAAGTGGGTTCCAATGGACTCGGTCACGCCCCGGTACACCCAAGACGCCACATCCAGAAGACCCTCCTCCATAAGGGCAGCTGCGTCCTTGCGGTGTGCCTCAAAGTCCAGATCATTGTAGTCATCAACAAAGCCCCTTTTCATTTCACTGGCTATTCTCGTATCGATCTCAAAGTGCACGTTCCGGTAGTCTCCCCTTGCCCATTCTTCGAAGCATTTTTGGGTGTTGCTGCTGACTAGATCATCATCCTACAGGAGATGCCTCATGTTTGCGATGGGTGCCCGTATCATATGGCGTCCCCTTACACGCTTCCAGTCTATGGTGGCACTCCGGACCCATCCACGGACTACCAGGATGCGCCACCCCGCGGCGGTGCCATTCCATTGCAATTCTGCGACGCCATCATTTCCTGCATATCACGCAGGAGGTGGACTATTTCATGGTATGTGTTCGCGCCGTTTGGGAAAATCCTCCGATTCAGGCGCAAATTTAACATGTGCCGAGACCGTTCCTTGTTTTTCCAGGCACGGCGTGAACGCCCGCGTTCTACGCAGTATTAACCACTGCCATCATCATCCCACCTTGACGTAAGATGCAGTAAGATTCCAGCATCGGGGCGGGCGGATACTGGATTCAAGGTGGTAGGGTAAGCGGCTTCTGCTGCGCATTCGAAGTCTCTTGGAGGCATGGCCAAAAAGAAAAGACGGCGCCCCGGGGCATCCCGGAGGCGCATTTGCACCCAAGCCGCACCGGAACCCGGGGGTGCGGTTTTGAAAGGATTAAATTCAAGCACGGGGAATTCTCCGTAAATGAAAGAGCCGCACAACCATGCCAAGGTTGGCTATGCGATGATTGTAGTGTCTGCAAGCCTGGCCGCGATAGGCATTCTGGGCATGGCGATAGGTACGGACGTGCTGTTTGCAGACAACATCGCCAGAAGCAGTACCGAGCATTTCAACGAGTGCAAGGCAAACGACTTCCAGCCGGACGGCTGTGAAAAGTACTGGGACAGGATCAACAACAAGATATCCGGAATCTACGTGAATCTTGACCGGTAGGGTCAGAACCCGTTGGAATAGTCCTCAAGCATGTTCTGGTTGCGCGTAAGCCTGTTCATCTCATACAGCGCCCCGACGACTATCCCGGCCTGGTAAAAGGTGTACAAGAACACGCCGGATGCCGTGGGGTCCGACCGGGTGAAGCTTAGCGCTAGCATCGTAAAGAACACGAACGTTCCGCCAAACGTGGCCAGCCGGTTTATCACGCCGTGGTTCATCCCGACTACGCGCCTGCTGGCGGCTGCCATGAGGGTGATGCTGCTGATAATCAGGAATGTCGCCCCGCCGTTTGCCGTGACAAACTCGTTCAGCCACGGCACGAGCCCGTCTTCGAGGATTGAAAAGTCAGGCAGTATGCTGCCCCCGTTGATTGCAAAGCTGACGGAGCTGAACATGCCGCCGATCACGAAAAGGAACAGGAATATCTTTGTAAGCGATCTCCTAGCCGGGCTGCGAAACTCCGACGGCCTGACTGCCCGGGCGGTAATCCTGTACCCGTAAAGGAATCCGACTGCCATGGCGGGGACAAACATGGCGTTGATCAGCAGCGGGGACTCTTGGTTGAGCTTCTCTATCTGTGGGTAAAACACCAGAAACAGCAACACGGCAAGCGCGGCAGCAGCGGTAAACAGCACCATGCCGACGTACATCGAGCCGCCACGCTTGGATTCGTCCTCCCACTGGTACATTTCATATTCTTGCAGGAAAGTCATTAAACCGGGGGCCGAAAAATCATTTGGTCAAGTTATCAATTCTTTTTAGCATGCGCCGTGCACAGTACGCCATGCGCATCGGAAGGGCGGTCATGGCAGCAGGGGTGGTGGGAATGGTCTCCGGGATTGTCTTTCACCTCCAGGGCAGGGCGATTATCGGCCCGGAGGCATCGTTCATGTATGCCAGCCCGGAATGGCAGGGGTACGGAATCATCATAATGGCTGCAGGGGCGGCAGTGACAGGCGCGGGGTATCTGGCAAGCAGGGGCTAGTTTGTGGCGCGGAGCGTTATGGTGCTGGTGATGTTCTGGATGGTCCGAATCTGCGACGATATGACATAGTTAACCTGCAGCGCGTTTGGCGCGACTATCTCGGCTACCAGGTCGTAGCTGCCGTACGTTATCAGGCACGCCAGAACCTCCGGAATCTCCAGAAGTTGGAGGGACAGCGAATGCTCCTCACCTGCCTCGCAGCTGATAAGGACGTACGCCTTTTCCATTACCGTCTGTCCAAGTCAGGGTAACATAAATGGTGGTGATCCCCGGGGCGCATGCAGTGACACGGCCGGTGCCTAGAATCCGGCTGCAATCGGATCCTCGGGTTTCATTATCTCGCGCAGCACCATGGTGGCAAAGGAGCCGCGCGAGAGCGAAAACTCCACTGCAGACGCGTCTGCGCGATAGTCCGAGCACCGCACGGCAGCCTGCCTGAACCCTCCCTGGTCGCTTACCTCCTGCATCTCCTTTATGAAAAAGTCCCTCGGCTCCACGCCCTCGGAGTCAAGCACCTGCGATATCTGGGGGTCGAACCTCGTCTTTTTGTAGTAAGAGTAGCCCACGAACGGCACGGCCAGGCGCATGCCGCCCTGGCCGTCGTACCGCCGTATCCTGCCGCCTGCGTCATAGCACACGTCTCCCTGCCGGGCTGCAAAGAGATCCTGGCCGTCCAGGCATGCCATGCTGAGCGACAGGTTGAAGATGTACGACTGGTACGCGCTGACGTACAGCCTGCGCAGGGGCAGCGGAATGGCGTGCACCGCGCGGTGCGCGTCTGCGTGCAGGATCATCTCCCGGAGGACGGTCTTTTCCACGTCCATCCAGGAGGGAATCTCTTCGACCAGCCTCTTGTAGTTTGCCTCGTCTGCAAGCTCCCCCCTGAGCCGGGCGTCGTCCTTGGACTCGTACGGGGAGGAGAATGCAAGGACGAGCCTGACTGCCTGGCCAAAGTCCCTCTGCAGGATTGCCTTCCCCACCAGGTGCGTCATCGGCCGGCCGGAGCCAAACCTCTGGTACCCGTAAAAGTTCAGTATGCAGCCATGCTCCTCAAACGTGTCTGGCCCGGCAGAGCATCCGGTGATTCTTATCTTGAAGCGGTTTGCCACCATGTCCCTGCCGGAGAGCGGCCTTTTGACGTACCCGATGGCGCTCACAGAGTACCTGTCGGTGGCAATGTCTGCAATCGCCCTTCCCTTTCTAGTGGCACACACGGTCTGGACCGTCACGGCAGAGGCGTCCTTGAGCCCCAGGGGCTTGAGCCGAACGCCGCGCCGCTTGAATATGTCAGAGACGGCGTGGCGTGTGTCCATCCTGGTCTTTTTGAGCACGTACACTGCATAGTCTCCGGATTCCCCGATGGATTCCTGCGCGGCCTCGGAGAGTGCCTCGGATACTGCAAAGTCTTCTGGTTTTGCCCGTATCCTCCCCCCGATGCCGCCAAACCCGGTGCTGTACACTGAGATGCCTATCCGGGTGTCGATGTCTGGAATCACTGGACTGTCACTGTAACAAACTTGCCCACTGTGACCTCGGATGACTGCACCCCAAGCAGCACCTTGTACGTGCCGGGAATCGCAGTGTCAGAGGCAGTTATGGTGGTCTCAATTGATGCCACTTCGCCCGGCGACAGCTGCAGTGTGCCGGAACCCGGGTGGCTGACTGTGATAAAATCGTGCGTGCCTGACATGACCAACGATGCCCCCGCGGCCTTCCCTGACATGCTGGTCACCTGCAAGGCGACGGTGGCAGCATCGCCCGGGGAGAGTACGACTGCCTGCGGTCCGGGCTGGACGTCAAACGGCAGCGGGACTGACGTGTCCACTACGCCGATGTTGTTTTCCACCCATTCTGTAAACCATATCTTGTCTTCGTGTATCGTAAAGTCAAATACCTGCGCAAGCCCGCAGTCTGCCACCAGCGAGCCGTCGGCCACGGCGCAGTCGTTCCAGTAGGGGTTCTTTGACGGGACATGGTACTCTACGAGCGTCTGGCCCAGCGGATCCATCACGGACAGGTTGTTTGCGCCCTGGGAGTTGAATACCAGCCGCCCGGCATCGTCTGCTGCAATCCAGTACGGCCGGGATATGGGAGATTTGATTATGCCGGTGTGATTCCCGTACGTGCTTGGCAGCGGGTCGGCAGTGACGTACTGGATGAACTGTTCGGTTGCTGGATCAAAGCTGTAAAATGACGACGACGTGGTGTCGGCAAGCCACAGCGTGCCGTCCGGGGTAATCGCCGCCCCGTTGGGGGTGAGCATGTTTGCTGGAAATCCAAAGATCTCCATATAGCTGAATAGCGGAAATTCCACGTTGAGCGGGTTTGAGATGGATTCGAGGTACCTGTCCTGATCGAACTTTACCAGTATTCCGCCCGACTGCAGGGACCAGGTCGTAAACCACACGTTGTTGTCCGGATCGATTGCAAAGTCCGCAGTCTGGGAGCCGTTGAAGGGCGACGGGATGTTCAGGTAGCTTATCTCGCGGGGATCCGGGGAGGAACTGAAGAACGTAAGCTTGTTGCCGGTAAAGTCGTTGACTATTATCTGGGAGCCGTCGATCTCGAGCTTCTGCGGAAGCGAGTCGCCATCGGATGGGAATTGCAGCCTCTCGTACTCTCCGGTCGCAGGCGAGAACCTCCATAGGGAGTCGTACGTGTCGTCGGTATACCACACGTGGCCGTCCGGCGCGTATGCCATCCCCCACATCATCGAGCGCGTGCCCGGCGGCCACGTCGGGTTGTCATATTCGGCAAACTCCTCCGTGACGGGATCAAACATGGCCACCCTGCCCGTGTTGGTCTGGCCGAACCAGACGTTTCCGTCATAGTCGGTGGTGATTCCCAGGGGGTTGGTGCATACCGTGGGAATTGAGAACTCCTGGACATATGCAGTCGATCTTGCAATCGAGGAGCCGCAGAACTGCGGGCGCTGCTCCTCTGTAAAGTACTCTGCCGGCGTGAGATTCTCAAGATCCTGCTGTTCTGTCCCCCCCGGCGGGTCGATTCCCGGGAGGGCGATAGTCACGCCGGATGTTACCATGATTCCGCCAAGAAAGGCAAATGCCAGTATTCCCTTGGTCTTTTTCTTCACAGAATCCACTATTCACATACTGTTAATATCTCTTCAACACACGGCGCCGCACCGGTGGCGCTGCCTGCAGCACCGCATTGCGCCGGGGAGGGACTCAGAGCAGCTTGAGGCTGCCTGTGACGCGGTCTATCATGTCCTCTGGCGCCGGCCCCAGAGAGATGCACGTGGTGGTGCCGGGTGCCAGTTGGGTGTGGCCGGCGTCATTCACCTCGGACCACGGCAGGTTCAAGTCGATTGCGTGCGTCCTTATCTGGTGCAGTTCCTTGAGGCCCGATACCTTCAGGACCACCTTCTCCTGCGATCCCCACCAGGCGGCATACCAGTCGGGGTGCGACCGCCTGACGTGCTCTGCGCCCATGACGCACGCATGCCCCACCTGGGCTGCTATCTTTCCCCGTCCCATGCCAAGGTCTGTCCGCACCACGATTACCTGCTTGACTTCCCCCATAGGGTAATGAGGCATTGCGCCTGTTGAAAAACTTTTGAATTAAATAATTGCCGGTCGCACCAGATGCATGTATGATGTTGTGGTGGCCGGCGGGAGCATCGCAGGGCTGCTGTGCGCAAGAGAGATAGCCTCTGCAGGGTTTTGCGTACTCGTAGTCGAGGAGGGCTACGAGGTGGGGACGCCGGAGCACTGCGGCGGGCTGGTAAGCAGTGCCGGACTCGAAGAGTTGGGGGTGATTCCGTTTAGAAGGACGCTCGGGCACGCCATAAAGACGGCAAGGTTCACCGCCCCGGACGGCCAGAGCTTCTCTGTCGATGCCAGCAGGCAGAACGTGCTCGAGGTGAGCAGGAGGGAGCTGGACAAGCAGGTCGCGGTGCAGGCGCAGAAGAGCGGGGCGGAGATTCGCGTCAGGACAAGCCTCCAGAAGGTCACCGATGCCGGGATCAGGACCAAGGACGAGAGCATCGAGTGCAGGGTGGTGGTGGATGCCAGGGGGATAGCATCGATAATACGCAGGGACAAGACCGGAGTGCTGGCATCTGCACAGTACGAGGTCTGCGCGGACTGGATAAGAAAGGGCGAGGTGCAAGTCATGTTTGACCAGCAAAAGTCCCCAGGATTCTTCTCATGGGTGATTCCATCGGAGAACGGAAGGGGCAAGGTTGGCGTGGCCGGAAGGGGCATCAATGCCGGACGGACACTAGACGGGATCATGGCAGGCATGGGAGGAGGGGGATCGGTTGTCAGGAAGATCTTTGCCCCCATATGGGTAAAGGGCCCTGTCAGGAACTTTGTGGAAGGCAGGACCGTGATTGTCGGCGACGCCGCAGGACAGGCAAAGCCCACCACCGCCGGAGGGATATTTACAGGCGGAATGGGCGGGATTCTCGCAGGCAGGGCGGTGGCGAGGTTTTTGGCCACAGGCAAGAAGAGCGAGCTTGCCCGGTACCAGAAGGAGTGGGCCGGACGGTTCGGGGGGGAGTTTGAAAGGCAGGTCCTTGCAAGAAACGTCCTCGAGGGGCTGGACAACAAGGCCATAAACACACTCTTCGGGGCAGTAACGCCAAAGGTCATCGGCGAGATATCTGGCAACGACGACTTTGACTTTCATGCAGCCTCGATTGTCAGGCTCCTAGGCGTGCGCGGGGCTGCCAAGGCAGTCCGGACCGTGGCAGGCAGCAGGCTCAGAGGCATGCTGGGGGTCGCAAGGAAGGTATAAATGAAGTTTTGAGGGTTTGGAGGGCATGTCATCTACAATCTCGCTTCCAAGATGCAGCTGTTGCCTGAGGCACATCATGCCCAACGACAAGTGCGTCAAGTTTGACTGTCCCAACTGCGGGACGGATCTAATATGGAGGTGCCAGAGCTGCAGGGAGGCTGCAAGGGGGTACACATGTACCGCGTGCAGTTTCCAAGGACCCTGACGGCATGGCACAGCTTTTGCTTGTTACAAAAATTCTTCCCACCGGGACAGAGGTGAATTTAGACAAGGTGGCAGAGTCAATCAAGGCGTCACTAAACGAAAATATCTCCATGAGGAGGCACCAAAAGGAACCGCTGGCCTTCGGGCTGGAGTTCCTAAAGGCCGAGTTTGTGCTTGAAGACAGCGAGGGCCAGATGGACATGCTCGAGAATGCAGTCAGGTCGTCTGAGGGAGTAAGCGAATTCGAGGTGCTCAACATGAGCCGCATGTCGGTAGACATGAAATAGGAGGTGCCTTGGCGCGCAAGGATGAACCTTTGCAGATGAGAGTAGGAGAGGCAAAGCAGAGGGATGTGGGCAAAAAACGCGCCCGCATAGGCCCGCAGGCCATGGATCACCTGCACGTCACTCCAGGGGATGTCATAGAGATAATCGGGACAAAGTCCAGCTGCGTCGTGATCTGGCCGGTAGACGAGGATGAAAAGTTCCAGGACATCATCAGGATAGACGGGCAGACCAGAAAGAACGCCGAGGTGTCGCTAAACGATTTTGTGAAGATCAAAAAAGCCGCAGTCAAGACTGCAAAGACCATATCGCTGGCGCCTGTAAACGACATAGTCACGGTGGACAAGGAGTTTACGGACTTTGTAAAGAACAGGCTCAAGGGCATCCCCGTAATGCACGGCGACGAGATATCGGTGATGATCCTGGGAAACTCTATGGACTTTAAGATAGCCAAGATCTACCCCAAGGGGATTGCAAGGATAGACCGCACCACCAACCTGACCATATCGACAGAGTCGACAGTGGACAGGAAGATCAGGGTGACGTACGAGGAGGTGGGCGGATTGAGGCACGAGGTCAAGGCCATGAGGGAGATAGTCGAGCTTCCCCTCAAGCACCCGGAGCTGTTCACAAGGCTTGGAATAGAGCCGCACAGCGGGATACTTTTGTACGGCCCGCCGGGGTGCGGAAAGACCCTGCTGGCAAAGGTCCTTGCAAGCGAGTCCGAGGCCAACATGTTCCTGATAAACGGCCCCGAGATAATGAACAAGTACTACGGCGAGACCGAGGCCAAGCTGCGCGAAATCTTCAAGGAGGCCAAGGACGGTTCGCCGAGCATCATATTCATCGACGAGATAGACGCGATTGCGCCAAAGAGGGAGGAGGCGTACGGGGACGTTGAAAAGAGGGTCGTGGCGCAGCTGCTTGCCCTCATGGACGGACTCAACGACAGGGGCAACGTGATCGTGCTTGGGGCCACAAACAGGCCCGACAGCGTCGATCCGGCGCTGCGAAGGCCAGGCAGGTTTGACCGGGAGTTTGAGATATCCGTGCCAAACGAGGACGGCAGGCTGGATATCATCATGATACACAGCAGGGGGATGCCAATCGGGGACGACGTGGACTTGAAGAGCCTGGCAGCGGAGCTGCACGGATACACGGGGGCAGACATCAAGTCACTGTGCAGGGAGGCGGCGATGAAGTCCATCAGGCGGTACCTGCCGGAGATTGACCTGGAGACTGACAGGATCTCGTCAGAAGTGCTCCAGTCCATGCAGATACAGCTATCCGACTTTTACGACGCGATGCAGGAGGTCATACCCACCGCGATGAGGGAGTTTTACGTCGAGAGATCAAAGGTGCTGTGGCAGGACGTGGGGGGGCTGGATGTCATCAAGGACTCCCTGACAGACAATTTGGCAGTGGCCATGAAGGATCCGGGAAAGTTCACGAGCATCGGCATCAGGCCTCCAAGGGGGGCGTTGATCTACGGACCGCCCGGGTGTGGAAAGACGCTGATTGCAAGGGCGTTTGCCACCGAAAGCGGGGCAAACATGATCCTCGTCAGGGGGCCGGAGATACTCTCAAAATGGATAGGCGAGTCGGAGAAGGCCATAAGGGGGATATTCAGGAAGGCCAGGATGTCGTCCCCGTGCGTGGTAATATTTGACGAGCTTGACGCGCTGGCCCGGTACAAGTCAGGCGAGGGCGGCGTGGGCGAGACGGTGCTGAGCCAGCTGCTCACCGAAATTGAAGAGGGCGTGTCGTCAAGGGTGATCGTTATCGGCATCACGAACAGGCCGGACATGCTGGACAGTTCGCTGCTCAGGACCGGAAGGCTGGACCTTGCGCTGTACGTGGCGCCGCCAGACGAGAAGGGGCGGCTGGAGATCATCAAGATCCTCACAGAAAAGATGCCGCTTGCAAGCGACGTAAAGATCAAGGAGATAGCAGTGACGACGCAAAACTACACCGGCGCGGATCTGGCCGCCCTGTGCAGGGAGGCTGCGGTGACGGCAATGAAGAACAACATGACAAAGATTACCAGCCAGGACTTTTCAAGCAGCCACAAGCGCATCAGGCCGTCCATTACCAAGGAGGTGGACCGGTGGTACAACACCGTCAAGGAAGGTATATCTAATGTGGTACCCAAGTCAGTGGATAGGACGTTTTACGGGTAAAATGACAATTCCACTTCGAAACATAATATATGACAGGATAAAGGAGGCAGGCGCCCTTACAGACGCGGAGCTCTACAAGGGACTGATAAAGAACGGGGACGTGATAGCAGAGGACAGGTTTAACAAGGTGCTCTTGGACCTTGAGATCATAGGACTCATCAAGGTCTCCTGGGTCACAAAGGGCGAGAGGAGGATTGAAAGATACGTCGTCGAGGAGGATATAGACGACATCGCAGTCCAGAACAAGATGACTGCAGAAAAAGACTACGAGGCCAGCTTTCCTGGCTTTGAAAAGTGACCACATGCTAACATGGCGCCGTGGCCCGGCAGCAGGGTGTCACGTCAGCGGGACATGAAACGCCGCGTCAAGGGCGACTGCTACAAATATCACGGTAAGGTACGGGGCGGTGACCTTGTACGCCTTCCATGCAAACTCGGATGTCGGGGTGCGGGTAAGCCTGTAGTGGTAGGCAAGCATCAGGCCGCCCGAGGCGGCTGCAATCACCGTATACACCACCCCCATGCCGTCGGGGATGAACGACGGTATCATGGAGAAGGGCAGCAGTATCAGCGTGTTGCCCAGGATGTACTTGGACGTCTTTTGCATGCCAATCACGACTGGCAGCATTGGAACGTTTGCCTGTGCGTACTCGTCTTTGATCTTCATGGCAAGGCACCAGAAATGCGACGGCGTCCAGACAAACACCAGGAATCCCACCAGGAATCCCAGCAGGTCCATGCTGCCGGTGGCAGCAGACCATCCAGCCCATGAGGCGGCGCTGCCGGCAATTCCGCCGATGACTATGTTGGACGTGTTCAGGCGCTTGAGCCACACGGTGTAGATTATCACGTACGAGAATATTCCGACTGCGATAAAGAAGGCAGAGACCGGGTTGAGCGCAAAATACCCGTACACGACAGAGACGCAGCTCACTGCCAGGCCGTACGCCAGCACGTGCGACGGCGCCATGCGGCCCGACGGGATGGGCCGGGTGCTGGTTCTCTTCATCAGGGGATCAATGTCCCGGTCATAGTAGTGGTTCAGCGCGCTCGAGCCTGCAGAGGCCAGCGCGCCTGCAAGCACGATGTGCAGGTACATCCAGGGGCTCAGTTCCGGCACCCCGTCAACTAACCTGCTTGCAGCGTACATCGACGTGACGGCAGTGATTACTAGAAGAATGACAATCCGAGGTTTGGAGATCTCCACTATCTCATTAAAGCCCAATTCTATTCTGTCCCACTCCTAGCCATTTAATTTATGCGTCGTCTGCGGGGCGATCGCTACAACTGGCAGATCCGCATCGGCCGGGCCAATCAAGGCACAAGTTTTCGTGACGCGTACAGCGTTATGAGATCAGAGAACGTTATAATACCGCAGATTATGATGGAATGGGAATGCTTGCCGATACAGCGCCCGTGGTATTTCAAAAGGAATAAGTATCTCACTCCTGCCAGCTATTCTAAATGAGTAATTGGGATCTAATGATGCCAGGAATGGGCTTGACTGCCATAGGCATTGCAGGCCTCACCATATCTTACGCGGAGATAGCGCACACTTTCATTGACGGCATGCATGCCCTTACCGGCCTTACCATGTTTGTTGGTCTGATCTTCCTTGCAGTCGGAATACTCGACGGCGGCATATCCACTAGCAACAAGGCCAAGGCAACGACGCTTGTGATCCTGTCAATCGCGTTCGGGTTTGGAATGTTTGCCTTCACCCTGAACACCTCATCATACACTGTCACCCTGGCAGGAATACTCATCATGAATGCTTGCCGATACAGCGCCCGTGGTATTTCAAAAGGAATAAGTATCTCACTCCTGCCAGCTATCTAAATGAGTAATTGGGATCTAATGATGCCAGGTTTGACTGCCATAGGCATTGCAGGCCTCACCATATCTTACGCGGAGATAGCGCACACTTTCATTGACGGCATGCATGCCCTTACCGGCCTTACCATGTTTGTTGGTCTGATCTTCCTTGCAGTCGGAATACTCGACGGCGGCATATCCACTAGCAACAAGGCCAAGGCAACGACGCTTGTGATCCTGTCAATCGCGTTCGGGTTTGGAATGTTTGCCTTCACCCTGAACACCTCATCATACACTGTCACCCTGGCAGGAATACTCATGGGCATCGCGTTTCCAGCAATAGCCATAGCATACATTGCATCAAAGTATCCGGTTTACCTCAAGCCGGTGGGGACGATAATGGCACTTGCAGCCGCGACTGGGATCATCGCATGGGTGGGGTTCGGGTTTGTCAGTCCGGACACGTACCTGATTCCCCAGGAAGCCGTGGTGGTGGAGCCCGAAGAGGAGACAGTTGACGCGCCGGTGTTTCCAATCGAGATACTAGAGGGATCTGATATTGACGGCAATCCCGATTACGAACCCGACGTGGCAGTCGTGCCGCAGGGATTCCGGATAGAGTGGACCAACGCAGACGCAGTCATACACACCGTGACGTCTACCGAGGACGTGGGCGAGACGTTTGATTCAAGCCTGATGGATGCGGGTGCGGTGTATACGCTGGACACGTCTGAGCTGGAAGTCGGGGAGTACGATTACTTTTGCCTGGTGCATCCGTGGATGAGCTCGCTTTTGATAATCGAGGAGTCGGCAGAGCCGGTCACGGTAGTGATTCCGGCAGGTGCCGGACTCATCCAGGACGACCAGATTTACTACGATCCCGAGAACATAGACGTGCCGGTTGGCACCATAGTCGCGTGGGACAACCAGGACGATGTGGCGCACACGGTAAGTTCAGGCACGCCTGACAACCCGGGAGACCTGTTTGAATCCGGACTGTTCTTGGCAGGAGGGGTGTACCAGTTTGCCTTTACGGAAGCAGGAACATACGACTATTACTGCCTGGTCCACCCGTGGATGGTCGGCACAGTCAACGTCGAGTAGACTTGCGCAGGATAATCATATCACGCCGTGACGTAGACACCCTGCTCAGGCATGCGTCAGACGGAATACCCAACGAGGCATGCGCGATACTGCTGGGAAGCGGCGATCATGTCAGGGAGGTTTTTCTGGCTGAAAATGCAGACAGTTCTCCGGTGGCATTTACCATATCCCCCGAGCAGCTGCTCGAGGCGTACAGGACGGCAGAGGCCAAGGGGTTGGACGTGGTGGGGATATTCCATTCCCATCCGAGCTCGCATGCATACCCGTCAGGAACCGACAAGAGATTCATGCAGGGCAATCCGACGGTGTGGATCATATATTCGGGAGTGCACGATGCCCTCAGGGGGTACGTGCTGGAGCAGGACGGCAGCATGGCAGAAGTCGAAGTGGTGCGCTCTGATCCCGAGCGATAGCAGGCGCAAGACCCATGCCGGAATCACGGATGAACCCCCACCCATCCAGATGCTGGCCGGGCCGTGTGCATCGGCCATTCCATTACTGTGGAGGATTCTTCTAAATTAAATATGGCATTTTTCCACAAATGCTCATGGAGATTCACGTATACGACACCTACGTCAAGGCCTCGGATGGTCGCACCATGCACTTTGACGTAATCACCGGCGAGAAGGACCATACCAAGGCCATCACGTATGGCAAGGAGTGGCTCAAGTCAGTCGGCGAAGGGAATGCGGTAATGACTCAAAACGAGTGCCAGTTCTGCCATTCCCAGGGTGCCCCGCCGCCTGTGGAACAGGCAATCAAGGAGAACGGCTACTTCATCCAAAAGATGGAAGGCTGCTCCTAAACATTTTTTTCTTTTTTTGCCAAGCCCGGCGGTGTCCCGACTGCCACGTCCGGTCTGCAGGACGGATTGCAAGGGAGTGGCATGGGCAGGTTTGCAAGATTATGCCAGAAGGCACCAGGAACTAGATTGCGATTACTGCCACGAAGGCAGAGACGAACACTATGGCGATTGTGTTGAGCAGCTTGATTACCGTGTTCAGCGCCGGCCCGGCAGTGTCCTTGTATGGATCCCCTATGATGTCGCCCACCACGGTAACCTTGTGCACTTCGGAGCCCTTCTCGCCCCTCATCTCTACTAGCTTCTTGGCGTTGTCCCACGCGCCTCCGGTGTTTGCCAGATGGTATGCCAGGAATATTCCGGTCACGACAGAGCCCATCAGCAGGCCTGCGACGGCAGTCGGCCCCAGCAGGATTCCCAAGATTATCGGCGATGCTATTGCAATGATTGCAGACTTCCACAGCTCCTTGATGGACGCGACGGTGGCGATGTCAACGCACCGCGCATAATCCGGCTTGGACTTGCCGGTAAGAATCCCAGGATCCTCCTTGAACTGCCTGCGGACCTCGTCTACCATCTTGCCTGCCGCCCTAGACACCCCGCTGATGAGCTGTCCGGTGATGATAAACGGAATGAGCCCGCCCACCAGCAGTCCGACAATCACGGCCGGGTTGGTCAGGCTGTAGTCAAGCTGCAGCACTCCCTCAAAGACATGGGCTGCCTCAAACTGGAATGCCTGTATCATGGCCAGCGCGGCAAGCGCCGCGCTTGCGATCGCGAACCCCTTGGTGACTGCCTTGGTGGTGTTTCCAACGGCGTCAATCTCGTCTGTGATTTTGCGGTTCTCCTCCCCCATGCCGGTCATCGCGACGATTCCCCCTGCGTTGTCGGCTATCGGGCCAAAGGCGTCAATGCTTAGCACGATTCCTGCAAGGCTCAGCATCGCCATGGCAGTCAGGGCGGTTCCAAAGATTCCATACAGGACCGGATCAGACCCAGGAGGTGCGGCGCCGGATGCTATGCTAAACGAGATTATGATTGCCACCACCAGGGCTATCATGAACGGCCCGGTGGACTGGAGCCCCTTGATGATTCCCATCAGTACCAGTGAGGCGTAGCCCCATTTTGCAGCCTCTGCGATGTCCTTTACCGGGCCGTACTTGTAGTTGGTGTACCTGTCGGTGATCTTTTGAATCACCGGAACCAGAATGACGCCGATGACTGTGGTGCCAAACAGCGCGTAGGCGATTTCAGACTCGCCGATGAACGTCACTGTAAACACAAAGTTCAGCGCGATGGCTATTGCCGCAGATACGTAAAAGGAGCGGTCAAGCGGCTTCATGACGTCGGTGATGTTCTTGGAGCCGACTATCACTACACCGATGATGGATGCGATCATTCCGGATGCGCCAATCAGTATCGGGTAGAGGAACAGTTCAGGCGCGCCAATCAGCGCAGAGATGAGCAGGGCTGCAAGTATGGTGACTATGTAGGACTCGTAGATGTCAGAGCCCATTCCGGCCGCATCGCCCACGTTGTCGCCCACGTTGTCTGCTATCGTGGCCGGGTTGCGGGGGTCGTCTTCGGGAATGTTTGCCTCGACCTTTCCAACCAGGTCTGCGCCCATGTCGGCTGCCTTTGTGAATATCCCGCCCCCGATTCGTATGAACAGCGCGATGAGGCTGGCGCCTATTCCGACTCCTGCGATGGTGATCGGGTCAGGGTATATGAGGTAAAGTCCGGTAATCGCCATCAGGGCCATTGCGGGAACGGCAAGGCCTACCGTGGCTCCTCCCCGGAACGCCATGGCAAACGTCTTTCCCAGCCCGCTGTTGCTAAGGTGCGCGGCCCTTACTGCGGCCTTTACTGTTATTTTTAATGATATCAATCCTGCCACCGCAGACAGCGTCGCCCCCACGGCAAAGGCAATTCCGTTGGATGGCTGCAGGAACGCGCCTATAATGACTGACAGCGCGATGGCGACCGGGATGATTATCTTCATCTCGCGTTTGATGAATGCTGATGCGCCAACGCGTACGGCGTTTGAGATCTCCATCATCTCCTTTGTACCGGTAGGCTGTTTTATGATCCATGCCACAAGGAGACCGGCGACTATAAATGAAGCAATTCCAGCCCCAAACGGCAGGATCTCCTGAACATCCATGTTACACTTTGCTTGCCTCATCATTGGAAATATAAATCAAATAGGATAATGTGCAGGATTTCAAGCATGCAGCAGGTACGGGCAGATTGGGCCTGGGCGTAGCATCATACCAGGACGGAGCCGGGACGGTGCCAAAACAGGCAGTTACCTGGATCGCTTCTTGTACGGGCCAAATGTTCCGCCCCGCAGCCCCTGCCGTACCAGCCTGTTGAAGCGCCTTCCATGCGCAAGGTATGGAAACCTCATGTGGATCAGCTCGTGCACGATGGTGTCCTCGAGGGTCCTTTCACCGGGAATCTTGCGGACGTTGATGAATATCGTGCCGTGTCGGAGGTATGAGATGCCGTAGTACTTGTACGCAGACGTCCTTCTGCCATGTGTCATCTCGCGGGGCGCGGCAAGAACCTCCTTGGTCGTCAAAAGCACCGTCGGCTCGGCAATGGAGAACCTGCTTGAGTAGATTCCGACTTTTTCAAGGATCGCCAGCCTGAGATCACTGTCAAGCTTCACACCATGGTGTGGGGCAATTCGTGTTTATCATGCCGTGTCAATTGTTCCAAAATATTTGGTCTATTCTGATTCTTCAGGAGTCATGCGGCTGGCTGAATTGGCAGCCGCGCCTGATTGTCCCCTCATGCCTGCTCCCAAATATCTGCCCCTGCAGGTCTATTCCTGCATGCCTATTCCATCATGTCAAGCAGCGCCTGCATGCGGGTTTTAATTTCATCCGAGACCGGCACCACCACGAGTCCCCGGCCAGGCTGGCCGTACAGAACCACTGCGTTGGCAGGTGCGTGGATGCAGGCAGGAATCACCAAGAGATCCTCCTCGCCGTTGACGAGCAGCCGGACCGGGGGCTGCATGGCAAATGCCGTCTTGATGGCATTGATGCTCTGGTCGGTGATCTCTGCTGCGGGATTGTCAGTGGCAAGCTCGACTGCGCCGGACAGTTCGGGGGGCCTGCGGGCCTTTCGCTGCTCCAGGCCGTCCACTATCTGGAGGGACGGGACGATGCCAAGGCCAATCATCTTCTCGGTGGTCATGTCGCCGACGGTTATGATGTAGGCGCCACCCGGCAGGTGGCGTTGAATCTCCTCGATGCCGTCGCTGCCCTGCGGAAGCAACACTCCCAATGGGGCCTTCATGTGATTTCTTAGGGAATCTGGCAGTCTCACGGTCGCATCTAGCTTGAGGCGCTTGCCTCCAATCCTTCAGACTCCATCTCCTGCCGCAGCTTTGCCGCAAGGATGCTGCACTGCGCGGCAATGTTCTTGGCAGCCGCCCGGAAGGCCGCCGCGCTTGGAGATTCGGTGTTTGTAATCATTATGGGCTTGCCCAGATCAGAACCTGACATGATGCCGGAGTTGAGCGGAATCTCGCCCAGGAACGGCATCTTGAACTGCTCGCTTATCTTTCTGGCGCCGCCCTCGCCAAATATGTAGTGCGTCTCGTCGCAGTTCGGGCAGATAAAGTGGCTCATGTTCTCAACGACGCCGATTATGGGAACGTTCAGTTTTTCAAACATGCCGATTGCCTTTACTGCCACATTGCTTGCGACATCCTGCGGCGTGGTCACCACCAGAATTCCCGTAATGGGAATCGTCTGCGCAAGCGTCAGCGGTATGTCGCCCGTGCCGGGTGGAAGATCCACTATCAGGTAGTCCAGGTCAGACCAGTTGGTATCAACCAGGAACTGCTTGAGGATGCCGGATATTATCGGGCCGCGGTATATGGCAGCCTGGTGCGCCTGTTCGGCAAAGAATCCAAATGACACTACCTTCAGGCCGTTCGAGTCTGCAGGTTGAAGCTTGTTTTCCTCGACTTCCATGTAGCCGTCCTTCATTCCAAGCATGAGCGGTATGCTGGGGCCGTAGATGTCTGCATCAAGCAGACCCACGCTGGCTCCCGTCTGGGACAGCGCAAGTGCAAGGTTCAGCGATACGGTGGACTTTCCCACGCCGCCCTTTCCGCTGGCAACGCCGATTATGTTCTTGACGGTGGCCATTCCGGCATCCTCGTCAAGTGACCGGCCTTCCATTACCTTGGCAGTCACGTTCAGGTCAAAGTTCTTCAGTTCGGGCAGCTCGCCTATCACGCGCCGTACGTCGTCTTCAATCTCCACGTTGAACGGGCATGCGGGCGTCGTCAGCTCGAGCGTGAACTTTAGGTTGTCGTTGGCAAGCTCCAAGTCCTTTATCATGCCCATCGAGACGATGTCCTTCTTCAAGTCAGGGTCTATCACGGTACTGAGCTTTTCAAGGACTTGATCGATTCCAACCATTGCGTCCAAAAGTTCACCGACATTATTTAAACATAAGTAGGAATGCATGGGATATTTTTGGTGCCCGTCCCAAACCATTCAGCCCGGCGGCACGTCCGCGCTACAGGGCATCCATCCATGGCACGCCAAGGGCAGCACGGGTTCGCGTGAGAGCAGGGCCCGCGTGACTCCTAGGTGCGGCTTGTCCTGCTAACCCTAGACACCCCGTTATCTTTTGAGACCTGAAATACGTGGTCGGCGCAGGTCTCAAGATCCCTTTCATGCGATACAAGTATGATCTGCTCAGAGTCCATGCTGTTTAGTATCTGGCGAACCTTGTCCAGCTGGTCCTTGGAAAAGCCGTCCGTGGGCTCGTCGAGAATCAGCAGGTTGGACTTTATCGAGTCGGCATCCCTGACCAGAAGGTTCAATGTGAGCCGGTATGCCAGCGCAACGCTGGTCTTCTCTCCTCCGGAGAGAAACGTGATCTTTTGCTCGTATCCGTCCTGTTCCACCACGGGCGTAAAGTTCTCGTCAATTCGGGACTCCTTGGTGGGGTCATCTACCAGCATGGAATACCAGTCATGGTATGTCTCGTTGAATTTTTGCAGGATGGTCAGCAATACCTGTTTTTCAATAAGCGCAATAGTCGGAATGAAGAACCCCTCAAGCCATTCGCGCGTCTGGGAGAATCTCCCGTACCTTGACTTCCATTTTTGGGATTCTGCAAGACGCGCCCTGTCCTGTTCGATGATCTCCTTTTTGCCATCCAAGGTGGATTCTGCCACGGCGATATTACTCATGACCGAGGTGTGCTCTTCCCGGAGCCGGTCCAGATTCCTGTTTGCCTTGGACATCATGCCGGCCACGTCCTCAAGGGATCCCAGATCGGATTCATTCCGGTTCAATTCAGACTGCCAGTTCGAGATTTGCGACATGGCAGACTCCACGTCCGCACGGATCCTCTGGATTGCGCCCTCTGCATTTTGCATGGTCTGCTCGATGCGCCGTATCTCCCCGGCAGCATGCTCGTACTGCACCAAGTCGTCTTTGAGCCTGCCCAAGACGCCAATCGGATCCCCGCCGCTGAACTGAGAATACTGGAGGTTGAACATCTGGATGCCTGCATCAAGCGATGGAACCTGGGCCAGAAGTTCATCTCGCATCGTGATGGTGCGAATTGTTTCCCGGATTCTGTGCATTTCATGGTCGAACGAACGCCGTTGTTCTGCGTTTTGTTCCAGCTGGAGCGTGAGCTGTGAGATTAGGGTGCCGACGGGGGCAAGCTTCTTGTCCAGTTCCAGCACGCTTGCCTTCTTGTCGCCTACCATCGCATGGCTGTGCTGTTCGCCGATGGTCTGATCACACGTGGGGCACCGGCTTCCCAGCCTGGCGAACCTGTCGATCTCGGCTCCCAGTCTGTCCTTTTCTGCCTGCATGCGGGTCTCCTGGCTGCGCGCGTCATCCAGTTTGGCTCGGATCTCGTCTTCGCGTCGGTCGCATGATTCCCTTTGTGCCTGTAGGGATTCTAGCGTGCCGCTGGCCGATTCAATGTCTGAATCCATGTCGCCAAGTTCTGCCTGTAATCTGGATATCTCGCGAGTGATGGACTCCTTCTTGGTCCTTGTCGCTGCGAGATCCTCGCCGATTTGTTGGAATCTCTTTATCTCGGAGGTCAGCTCGGCCACGCTCATTTTGGTGTCCGGTGCCCTCACCCCTGCGAGGCCGTCACGCTCCCGGCCCAGTCGGTCCAGATCACTTTTGTGATGTGCAGCATCCTGCTCCATCCGCCGTATCGAGTCGTTCCTGTCGCCGATCCTGTTCCTCAGGCCAGTTATTGCAGATTCAAGGCGAATTCGGGCGTCGTTCTTCTCCTGCAGTCGATCCAGCACTGCCTGGGCGGCGGTGATATCGCCATCGAGGGTCTTCTGTCTTTCCTGCTCCTCTTGGATTCTGGCATGGGCTGCGGCAATGGCATCCTCCGAGGATTTTATCTGCGACTCTAGTTCCGGAATGTTGCTGAACCTTGCATCCATTGATGCCATCTGCATCCTGATTTCCGAGAGCAGTTCCCTGGAATTGGATTCGGCCGTGCTGTACTCTTCTATCTGGAATGCCTTTCTTACAGTCTCAAGGCGCCTTTCGGTGTCAAACAGCACGTCTTTCATTGCCTCCTGGGGGGTGAAGACTGCATACCTGAAGATCCTGCTTTCTGCCCGGGAGTCCGCTGATTCGTTAAACCTGAGAATCTCCAGTACCCGCTGCTTGAGGTCCGACGGCGACAGGAGTTCCTTGGTCCCGTCAGTCTTTAGCCAGGACTGCTTTGGGTTTTGGTTTATTCCCTGGCCTGTCCTTTTCAGTGCCCTTTTGACCTCGTACCTGCGCCCGTCCACTGAAAACTCCAGTATCACATAGCCTGCATCCTCTTTTTTGGCCAGGAGGGATTCGGGTTTTTGCGAGCCCAGCCCGAACAGCGCAAACTCGATTGCCATGAGTATCGTGGACTTGCCCGAGCCGATGTCGCCTTCAAACAGGGAGATTCCGGACAAAAATTCCACCTCCTCGTGGACGTAGCTGCGGATGTTTTCAATCACGATGGAATTAAGAATCATCGTCGTCCAGTCCCAGAGCCGCCAGCGCGTCTCTTTTAATCCTCTCGGCGTATTCGGCCTTCTTTTCGTTGGCAAGCTGCCCTGCCCCGAGCCGGTGGAGAAGCACTCCTGCAAGGCCCACCCCGCGCTCTCCGGTCAGATCCTCCCTGTCAAGGCGGAGCTGCCCGATGTTTTCGGAGAACACGTTGGTCTCAATCTCCTTGCGGTCGGCGCCTTTTGCCTGCGTAATCTCGTACTCCTTTGACTTTAACTGGTTCTTGTTGATCAGTGATACGATCGACCCCCGTTGTGCAAGGCTGGTCCGGACGGCAGGAATGTTGATGTCGGCAGTCTTTCCGTTCGTCATCTCGCCGGCGATCTTGACTATCACGACCTTGTCTGCAGGGGAGATCTCTGCTATTTTCTGGTGCAGCATCAGGTTCACGGCTTCTGCGGATTTGTTCTCGGCGTTTATTTGGACCAGCTCGTATCGGGTGTTTTCCAGCGGGACGAATTCTATGGATTCCACATCATCTTCAAACTCGACTATGAAAAATCCCCTCTCCGCCCCGCGGGCATTGTGCTCCAGGTCAGAGTGGTATCCTGCAAACGGGGTTCCGGGATAGACGACGTGCCGGTATCCGTCAAATTCGCGCTTGCTGCTCCTGTGCATGTGGCCGCCTGCATAGTAGGAGAACCCCCGCGGGAGCAGCGACAGGGGCATCATCTCTCCCTCGTTGGCCGCATCGTCCTTCATCTCTGCTATTCCGCCGTGGAACAAAAATATCTTGAATCCCGGCTCCGACTCTAGCGGCGCGCGGTCGAGTTTTTCATAGTACTCCCGGTCTTTGCCGGCCTTGAGTCCGGACAGGCCGGTTATCTTGGCGCCGGTCCTGCCATCGGATATGAAGTCCAGGGAGATCGTGCCGTCGTCGTTGCTTGTGGCCTGTGAGACCTTGATTATGTAACCGGCGGCGGCAAGCAGATCGATCACCGAGTTTGACACCGGGGAAAAGTCGTGGCTCCCGTACACCACGTACACCGGAATTCCGGCCTCGTACACCTGGCGGAACTTTGTGAACGCGTACTTTTGGACGCGCATTTCAGGTATGTTCACGTGGAATATGTCGCCGGGCATCAGGATAAAGTCGACACGCATGGAGATGCACCTGTCAAGCGCGTCTTCAAACACCCCCTGCTCCACGTCCTGCAGCGCCGGATCCTTTTGAAATCCCAGATGTATGTCGGAGATGTGCGCAAACCTCAACCTAGAACACCCTTGTCTTTTCGCGCCTTGGGCCCGGCCGGTCCCGCACCAGATCCTCAAACAGCGGAATCGCGATTGGCATGGCAAAGGGTACGAAGATGCTGGTTATGAGCGCCTCGCCCTTGTCCAGGCTTGCTATGTTCTTGTCGTCTCCGGACAGGTCCTGCGAGGCAGAGGCGATAATCGCCTCCCTCTCCTGCTTCATCTCGTTTCCCAGGATTATCTTTGTGTTCATGTTTGCAAGAATGGCTTTGGGTATCACGCTGGAGAGCTGCGTGATTGCGGTGAGTCCCACCTTGAACTTGCGCCCCTCCTTGGCTATCGTGGAAAAGACGTTGTCGTTTGAGACCAGCACGTCGTTTCCGATGACCCGCGGGGCCTCCTCGATTACTATGGTGGCCACCGGCTTGCGGTCCAGATCCCCTTTTGCCTTTGCGTCCCTGTACCGCCGCAGCAGCCTGTCTGCGATGACGTTTCCCACTATCAGTTCCGCCTCGCCTCCCAGCCTCGAAGTGTCCAGCACCACCACCTTGCCCTGTCCTATCTGGTCCACTATGTCATCGACAGTCGTCATGCCCCTCGTGTCTGCGTCAAACACCTCATGCCTGGAGGTGATCGTCTCGCTCCCGTCCACGCTCAGGCTCAAAAGCATGCGCAGCCTTCTCTGCACCACCGTCAGGGTGGACGACTTGAACCCGTCCTTGCTTGAACCCTGCCCGTCGATGCTGCCATCGGACGGGTCAAGCAGCACCAGTCGCTTGATCCAGTCCCTGCCGTGCCTTCCAAATGCCATGTGCATGGCCTGGAGTTGCGCGTCTGAAAAGTCGACAATCCCCTCAAAGTGTTCCGGCTTGATGGACTTCAGGTTTATCGCCAGCTGCAGCGCGCCTGGCGGCGGGTCAGACGGCGTATAGTACGCAAGGTTCTCAGACGCCTTTTGATGATCCTTCAACCCGGGCCTCCTGCGCCCGTAATACTCGTCGTGCGCGTCAAGAACCAGGACGCCGACGCTGTTTGCACCAAGCACGCTCCACAGGATGCACTTGACCAGGTTTGATTTCCCCCTCCCAGTGGCAGCCGGAATCAGCACGTGGTGCGAAAACACGTCCTGCGCCGGCAGCCAGACAGGCACGTCGAGCTTGTCGCTTCCGCTCCTGATGTGCCCGACAAAGATTGATCCGCGGTTCCTTTGCAGGAATTTCAAGTCGTCTGAGGATATCATGCGCAGCCTGCCAAAGAACGACGGCAGCGACTTTGGAATCACGACCCTGTCGCCTGCCTTGAACACCCTGGCAAGCGGCTTGAGCTTGGCCAGGACGTAGTTGACGAATTCGGGCTCGTAAAACTTGGCATCTGTCACCTGTTCCATGCTGACGCCGGACATCATCTCGCGCATGCCCTCCTGGATCTGCGAGCCGTACTCCATGTCAAAGACCTGCAGGATCAGAAACGAGTCCCCCTCTTCGGATACCATCAGGCTGCCAATTTCAATGCCTGCCCCTTCCTTCTGCCGGAGCATCACGCATCCAAAGTCTCCCCCCACCACCTGGCCTGCTATCTTGTATGTCATATTGTCGCACCGTTGAGAACGTCGTGCGCGGCCAGGCTGGTATCGTACGCCTGCATCCTCCTCCACTCCGGCCGCTTGAGCATCTCCACCCGTGCATACCCGCGGTACATGCTTAATTCGTTTGTACGCACCTGGGCAAACCGGTCTGCATCCAGCGCCCCATACGGGTAGCCAATCATGGACACGTCCGTGGAATTTTCAGCCAAGCTGCCAAATACCGAGTTTACCTCATCGGGAGTCATCTCCTTGTACTGATCCCGGAGTATCTCAAGCCGGAAGACGAATCTGGATTCCTCGTGGAACCGGACTGCGAGCATGAATCCCTCGCTGTCAGGCGAGAGCCTGTCGGCCACCTGTACGTGCCACATGCCATATGGGACATCCTGCGCAATCTCCGCGATTCTTGCAAGCAGCGGGTGGCCGGATTCGGTGACAAGCAGGCTTGTCTTTGCCAGGCCGCACACTATCACGCCCTTGCTGACTGCCGCAGCGTACAGCTTTTCTGCGTAGTGCTTTTCGTTTTTGAAACTGGTCTGCAGGGAGCCGTCCATCACCAGCACGTCCCCGGGTTCGAGTTCGGATTCGACAACCAGGAGGGCAGTCTGCCATTCGGCAAACCTCCTGCTCAGGGAGGCGAAGTGGGAGCTTTGCAGCACCGAGTATCTTTCAATGTCACCTTGCAGGCGGTTCTCGTCTGGAAGGTATTGCCTGTCGTCGTCTGTGTACGGGAACAGCCGGGTGGTGTACTTGATTCCATTTCCTTCTGGGGTGAGGAGCACGTATGAGAAGAACTCCACCCGGGGATTGCGTCGCGGCTTTACCCGATCCATTCCCCGGAACAGGGAAAAATACACGCGGTTGATTGTAATCAGATGGTTTGCCGACTCGGACAGCAGGCCGTTGCCGCCGTCGACAAACGCAATCTTGCGCCGAGTGGCGGCGGGCTTGATTTCGGAGAATCTTGATGGCTTTATGGGCAGGGCGTCTTTGGCGTTGAGTACCACGTCTGAATGCGCCCGCCTGTCCAGCCGGGTGCCGAGGTCTGCAACCAGGCGCTCGAGTGGATTTTCTGCCATGGTGTTCTCTTTTGGGGAATGCAGTAATAATACTTGCCCAAGCATCCAAATGCATCCTGCCACGGCACCCGCACCGAGGATTAATTAGACACAGATCCTCCAATACCCGTGTTGGCGCGGTTTGAAAAGAATCGGCGGCCTGCTCGGCTGCGGCGCAATAGGGACCAGAATCGCGATGGCGATAGACTCTGGAAGAATTCCTGCAACACTGACCCACGTGTACGACGGCTCAAGGGAGGCGGCCGTCCGGCTGGCAGGGCAGATGAAGAACAAGCCGGCAATAGTTGAAAACGCCCACCTCCTCTCGTCGCACCCGGTGGACATCGTGGTGGAGGCAGCATCGCAGGACGCAGTCAGGGACGTTGCCCTGAGCGTCCTGCAGAACCGAAGGGATCTGATGGTGATGAGTGTCGGGGCGCTGCTTGACGAGTCAATCCACGAGGTGCTTTCAGATGCGTGCAGGGATTTTTCCCGGACCATCCTGCTGCCGTCAGGCGCGATTGCCGGACTCGACGCGATAAGGTCGGTCAGGGACGAGCTTGACAGCGTCTGCATCACGACCACAAAACACCCGTCATCGCTCAAGGGGGCAAGGTTCTTTGACGACTCCGGAATCGATCCGGACAAGATTGATGCGGCTACTGCAATCTTTGAGGGAACGGCAGGCCAGGCTGTGCGGATGTTTCCTGCAAACATCAACGTCGCGGCATTGCTGTCGCTGTCAGGAATCGGCAGCGACAAGACGACGGTTAGGATAATTGCAGACCCGGACACCGACAAGAACACCCACCGCATCGAGGCTGCCGGGAGTTTTGGGAGGATGTCGTTCACGATTGAAAACGTTCCGGATCCGCAAAACCCCAAGACGAGCAGGCTGGCAACCCTGTCGGCCATAGAGACCCTGAGGGAGTACTGCTTGGCAGGAATCCGCATAGGCACCTGATATGGCAATTATTGCCACATGGGATGTCCTTTTTGAGGATAATTGACTACTTCTCACTCTTTAAATCCCGTCGGATTCAACTGCTTTAGGCATGCTAGTACAGAAGTCTTCACACCTGAAAGACGAGATTCAACGGCTCAAAAAGGAAAAGGACGTGGTCATACTTGCCCACAACTACCAGATTCCCGACGTACAGGACGTGGCAGACTTTACAGGAGATTCGCTTGGCCTCTCAAGGCAGGCGGCAAGGGTGTCGCAAAAGACCATACTGTTCTGCGGCGTCAACTTTATGGCAGAGACGGCGGCAATCATCAGTCCCGAAAAGAGGGTGCTGATTCCTGACCAGGAGGCAGGATGCTCGCTGTCAGACTCCATCACAGTCGACGAGTTGAGGGACTGGAAGAGGCAGCACCCCGGGGCCATAACGGTTGGGTATGTCAACACGACTGCAGAGATCAAGGCGGAGCTTGACTACTGCTGCACGTCTTCAAACGCCGTAAACGTCGTCAGGGCGATCCCGGAGGACAGGGAGATACTGTTCCTGCCAGACATGTTCCTTGGCGCCTATGTCGCAAGAATGACCGGGAGGAGCAACATGAAGATATGGGCAGGGGAGTGCCACGTTCACGCCGGAATAACCCCGCAGGACATCACCAAGAAACTCGACTCGATGCAAGACGCCGAGTTTGTCATACACCCCGAATGCAGCTGCACCACGCCCATGATGTATGATGCTGCCGCAGGTGGCTTTGGCGACAGGAACGTCTCCATACTGTCCACCGAGGGCATGCTCAACCACGTCAAAAAGTCAAAGGCAAGCAGGTTTGTCGTTGCCACCGAGACGGGCATACTGTACAGGATGAGGCAGCAGAATCCGGGCAAGACGTTTGTTCCGGCCTCAGAGAAGGCCGAATGCCAGTACATGAAGATGATCACGCTTGAAAAGGTGCACGACGCACTGGTCAATGAAAGATATGTAGTCACAGTTCCCGCAGAGACTGCCAAACGGGCCCGCAGGGCAATCGACAGGATGCTCAAGATCAGATAGGGCTGTGGCCATGACAGGATTGTTTGGCAGGCCGGCAGACCCCCGCATGAAGGAGAATGCCAAGAAGGCAAAGGAGTTCAAGAAGCTCGTCAAGGACAAAAAGTACGACGAGGCAGTCAGGCTGGGCGCAGAATACCTAAGGAAGGTTCCAAACAACCAAGACGTGCTGTTTACCATGGGCGGCATATACCACATGAGGGGGATGCACAGGGCGGCCATATCGTACCTGGACAAGGCGCTTGAGATCGGCTCGTACGACACCGACGCTCTGCTGCTCAAGGCTCGTTCCCACCACAGCCTGGGCGAGATGAGGCGGACGGTGCAATGCTGCAAGAAGATCCAGGAGGTAGACCCAAAGAGTGCGGCTGCAGCCGAGCTGCTGCGGCAGGCAGAATCAGACCTCTAGGCTCATGTCGATGCACCGGACGGAGTTTGTGACGGAGCCGGCAGAGATGATGTCGACTCCCGTGCCGGCATAGCCTGAGATGTTGTCCTGCGTGATCCCCCCCGAGGCCTCGAGCCGCACGCCGTCGCGCAGCCCCAGGTCCTTGAGGACCTTGATCGTTTCTTTGATTTGATTCGGGGTAAAGTTGTCAAGCATCACGATTGCAGCCCCCTCGCCGGCGGCAAGGACTGCATCGGCGGTGTTTTCCACCTCGACTTCGAATTCCTCATGCCTCCTCCTTGCCTCCCTGATGAGGGAGAGAAGCGACCCGGCGGCGGCTATGTGGTTGTCCTTTATCATTACCATCTCGTCAAGCCGGAACCGGTGCGGCATGCCGCCTCCTGCCTGGACTGCCTCCTTGTCAAAGTATCGCAGCCCGGGGGCGGTCTTTCTTGTTGCGTAAAAGAGCGTCCCGTCAGGAATCCTGCTGACCATCAGGTCAGTCTGGGTAGCGATTCCGCTCATCCTGGCAAGCAGGTTCAGCGCGGTCCTCTCGCATGTCAGAATGTCTGCAGCGTCTCCGGCAACTGTCATTACAGTCTGGCCGGACCGCACCCTTGAGCCGTCGTGCCGGAGAATTTCTGCGCTGCATCCGACCATCCCAAACAAGTCCCGGGCGTGCGCGGTGCCTGCAAGCACCGCATCCTCCCGGGATACCACGCGGGCCCGGATCTGTTTTTTGGGCAGGAGTGCGCTTGTGACATCGCCGCTTCCCACGTCTTCTGCAAGAAACCGCGCAAGTTGGCTTTTGACATCATGGGACAACACCATTATGGATTGCCGGACGATTTTAAATATTTGAATTCCGGCGGCGGGTCGCTGGCATGCATCCCGGGCATACTTATATTCAGCATCCAAATTGGCTAGTCCATGGGGTTTGACGAATCCGTGCTGATATGCGACGAGGTGGATCCCGTTCTTAAGAAGATCCTAGACGACAACGGCCTGAAGGTCTCCTACAGGCCAGAGATCACCCCGCAAGAGATCCGGGATGTCATTGCCGATTTTCACATAGTCATCGTCAGAAGCAGGACGACCATTACAAAAGAGATGATCGACGGGGCGGAGAAATGCAAGATCATTGCCCGCGTCGGCGTCGGGCTTGACAACGTCGACCAAGCAGCGGCCAAGGAGAGGAACATACGCGTAATCAACGCCGTAGAGGGGGCGATGAATGCAGTGGCCGAACTGGTCCTTGGACTCATGCTGGCCATGGCGAGGCAGACTGTCAGGGGCGACAGGGGGATTCGAAACGGCCGGTGGCTCAAAAAGGAGCTAAAGGGGACTGAGCTTAGGGGAAAGTACCTGGGCATAATCGGACTGGGCAACATCGGAAAGAGGCTGGGAAGGCTTGCACGGGGACTCAACATGAACATAATCGGATACGACGTGATTCCAATCGATCCAGAATTTTCCAAGGAGGTGGGCCTGATGAAGGCCGATCTGGACACCCTGCTGCAGAGCGCAGACTATGTGTCCATCCACGTTCCGTTGCTGGACTCGACGTACCATCTTTTGGACGCGCAAAAGTTTTCAATCATGAAAAACACGGCCCGAGTCATCAACACCTCCAGGGGCGGGGTGGTTGACGAGGAGGCGCTGTACGAGGCACTCACAGGCGGCACGCTCGGCGGGGCGGCGTTGGACGTATTTGAATCCGAGCCTGCCACAGGTACCAGGCTGGCCGAGCTTGACAACGTGATACTCACCCCCCACATAGGCGCGCAGACCAAGGAGGCGCAGTCCCTGGCTGCCAACGTGATAGGCGAGAAGATCATACAGATACTCCGCGGAGTGATATGACCCGCAGGGGCCGGGGCATGATGGCGGATTCTTTCCAGCACAGTCAGGGCTGCGTGCAGATCTAATTTTAATAAGCGGCAGCAAAATCTCCGTATTGATTGATTGAGATCTCCATACTGGGATTCATAACCATCCTTGATTATTTGGGAACCGTTGCTTTTGCAGTGACCGGGGCATCAACAGTAGTCGGAAATTTATCCCTTAGGCAGGTCCCCCGACATCATACGGTTGACCCACAATCCTACATAATTCCAATGCAGCCATGGCCGCAGCATATGCGACAAGCGCCAGAGTCACCCGATCATAACTCGAATCTGCACGGTACTGCTCCACTGCCCACGTGTTGTACATGAACAGCGAGACGTAAAACATGATTGCCCTAAACGACGCATTACGGCTTGTCGTCCTCGGACGCACCTGCTCTACCTGCTTGTATCCTGTCTCTATCCCCCACCTTCTCCTGTACTCCTCTGGAAGCGTCTCAACCTCACCGAGCGCCCTGGCCGGGGAAAGGTTGGTGGCAAAGACATGGTATCTTTCCGTGGCATCGGCATCAGGATCGTCTATCTTTTTTGAGGGCGTGATTATCAATGTGAATGTGGCAGACTGGCCCGCTGCGTTTTTGAGGGTGTACTGTGAGGCTGCCTTGCGTGATTTATCGTGGTGCTCCCGTATCGCCCCCTTCATCCCCGCGTTCTTGACTGCCGGCATCAGGAACTTGCGTCCCTGTCCTGATACAAGCCTGATTATCTCAGTCGAGTAAAACTCGCGGTCCATCAGCAGCAGCCGGGCCCGTATCCTGTAATCCCTGAGTTTTTGCATGAATTTACGCACAAAATCGGCGTTGTCCACGCTGCGCGTGACCTGCATGCACTCCAAAATGGCCGGGACCTGCTCTGCTACCACGTGCATTGTCGCATAGCACTCGAACCTGCCTGTACCGCCCTTTGGTTTGGACCATATCAGGTGTGACATGTTGTCCTTGTCGTGCCTTGGTATCAGGTGCTTGTCTATTGCCACCAGTACGCCTCCCTTGTACCGGCACGTATTCTTGGCAAGCCTTGCGGTGCGTGTGAGCATGTCCCTGCAGAGTTCGTCTGCACCGTCTGATTCTAGCGAGTTTACCATGTTGCGAAACCACTTGGGTGACGGCATCTTCTTTTTGGCATGCTTGAGCAGCCTGATTGCCTCCTCGGAGGCTATGTTGGATTCAGACATCTTCATCAGTATGGCTGCAAACTCGCCCACCCCGTATTGGGCATTGTTCCCCGTAGAGAATCTGATAGATGCAGACTCTAGTATTCCTGACAAGGTATTAAGTATCCTTTCTCCGATCTTGTTACGGTGCACCTGCCCACCTTTTTGCTGAAACACTAGGGTGGGTAAGGGCGCCGTAGATAATAGATCCATACATTCGAAAAATGTTAACATATTTGAGAACATCTGTTGGCTGGCTTAGAAGGTACATTTCCGACTACTGATCAAGGGCAATTGCATACAAGGTTGACATCTTCGGCGTGGTTACCCTGGCAACTGCTGTCGGGATTGCCGGCGGGGTAATGCGGGATATCGTCTTTGGCAGGCTCTCCACTGCGCTGTTTGATCCAATCTACGTTACCCTGACTGTGGCTACTGGAATCGTGGTGTTCTTTTCATTCTCAAAGTACAAAAAGTACGTGAGACTCTGGCTGGTCTTTGATGCAATCGGATTAGGCGTCTTCTCAATCATAGGGGCAACAATAGCATATCAGATAGTGGGAATGAATCTCCTCGCAATGCAGTTTGCGGGCATGATCACTGCGATAGGCGGCGGAGTTGTAAGAGATGTGGTTATACGGGAGATTCCCACCGTTTTTGTCAAGGATATTTACGCCGTTGCGAGCCTTGCAGGCATAACGATCTTCTATGCACTGCTTTACTTTGGCATGGACATACAGTTGGCATCGGTCATAGGAATTAGTTTTGTGACCGGGATCCGGTTGCTTGCAATGAAGTTTAAATGGCATCTTCCGATAAGAAAAAATATCGAGAATTAATCAAAAGCACAGACAATACTGCATGAGGATGTACTGCCGTATGATCCCGCTCAAAGAGGATCCCATGCAGTTGGGCATGCCAAGGCGCCGTACGTGTCGACTTGAATTTCAAATGTTGCAGGATCATGCAGTAAGGGTATTGAGTAAAAAACCTTGACTTTTTCGTGATTAATTATCTGCCTACTGTTTTTAACGCCTGTCTGCGAGTTACCTATCGTGTCAAACAGAAATGGCGTATCCACGCATGAAAGGATGCCCGGGGTTGCGCTGCTGCCCGGCATTGTGCTTGGAATGATTCTGTTGGCAATGACGCTTACTGCACCGGCGCATGCAGATACCATATCGGTGGATATTGGCAGGGAGGCGTACGATGTTGAATATACGGCCACGGGCATGACGGTGTCCGGGGTATACGCGGATCTGGACTTGATCTCGCTGGTACTTAGCGTGGATGTCACAGACCCCCAGGCAACCCTGGATGTCACTCTGGACCGCGCGTTCTTTGACTCTGTCATTGACGGCCAAGATTATGGTTTCATTGTTCTTGCTGACGGCGACGAGGCACGATTTGCCGAATCCCAGCCCGGCCCGGCAAGCAGGATCCTCAGCATCAGCCTGCCGATAGGAACAGAAGAGGTGGAGATTGTTGGCGCAGTGTTTGGCCAGCCTGCTACAGTGCCGGAGCCTGAATCCGGCCAGACACCGGAATCAGTGCCTGAACAGGTTCAGGTGCCAGAGGACGATCCGGAGTTGCCAGTGGAGCCGGATCCGGATACAGATGAATCTAAAGAAATCATGCAGGAGACACCGCACACCCAATGCGGTGCCGGAACAATCCTGAAGGACGGGGTGTGCGTCCTGGACGAGAGGTGCGGAGAGGGAACGGTTCTTGAGGACGGGGTGTGCGTTCTTGTCCAGTCACAGCCTGTAACGCGCGCGGGGAGCGGGGATCTTGCTGCCGGGTTGGTTGGGAGCTTTGTGGCAGCAGGAATCATTGCAGTGATAGCCGTAATCATAATAAAGATAAGCAGGCGCAAACGCGCAACTGCCTAAGCCTGCATTAACCTTAAGATGCGCAAGTGAGCCAGGCTAGCTACAGGACAGAGTTTCCCGATTCATGGATTGATCAAACTCAAATCCTGAAATGCTAGTCACAGTCGAGTACGGCATGAGCCCGAGGATCGGCGTGCTGGTGCGGACCAGCACGGCAAACTGGTTTGGGTCCAGCCTTATCTCCCCGCCGTTAAACTCGAAATCAAAAGTCATAAAGATGTGCTGGGCTGCAGTGAACTTGTCGGATCTGAATGTGCCGTGCCGCACTTCTGACGAGGCCGGATCCAAGGCCAGGTTTTCTACGGTGTACTCTCCCATCAGGTCGTCTGCATAGAACGGCAAAATCTCGAATTTTTGGTAGTTGATCCAAAACGGTACCGTGTTGCAGAATTCCATCTCGCCGCCGTTGGACAGCGCAAAGAATGAAAATTCTCCAGGCTGGCCCCACCTGTACTCCAGCTGCTGCGCCCCCAGGATGTTCAATCCGGACAATGCAAACGGGACGACGATGACTACGATTGCCGCTGCCGTGATTACCGAATGCTTGTTCATGCCCGAGGCCCTATGGTGCCGTTGTCTAGCAAGTAGTTGATTGCAAGCGCAAACTCCTCGTCTGACACGATGTCGCTGATCCACCATAACGCGAGGTTCTTGACCCATTCTGGAATGTCGATGTCATGGATGTTGTCCCGGCTGATCTCAAACGGGATGCTGATTATCTTGCCGTCAATGAACTTCTGAAACGCGTCCATCAGGAATCCATCCGAGATGTTTCCTGCCAGCCAGCTTGCCGTGAATGTCCTGGCTACCTGTGGGATGCAGTCGATGTCGGTGTCGACTAGGACGAATTCGGCAGCAGTCTGGGCACCGGAATACTTTACGTCGACTGAGTACGTTCCCGGGGGGAATACCCCCCGTTCAAAGGCAATCATGGCCGGAACGGGCGTCTGGAGGGCCGTTATCGGAAGGGGGATTGCGCTGCTGCTTGTGCCGCCATCGTCTATGATGTGGATTATTGCAGAATCCCCCGTAACCTCTGAGACGGTAATGGTGTAGAATAATTTTTCACAGTACAGGTATGTGGACTTTTTCATTTCTATGGATACCGACTGCTCTGCGTGTGCAGGCAGAAAGAAGGCTCCGGCCAGCAGGAGCGCGGCAGTCAGCATCCATATGGCATTCATTATTTCGCTACGGCCGTGCTGCCTTAATAATTGCTATTCTGGGGATTGGGTCGATCCCGCCTCCGTGCGCGTTTCCATGGGGGTGTGTCCTAGTAATAAAAAAACGCCATCCCCGGTGCCAAGGTGATAAAGGCATGACATGCATCGGAACCTGCCAGTGACAACCCATGTTGCGCCATGTTCCTCCACAACCCATAAAATCCTCCAAATCCAAGACATGGTGCGGAGGCTCCGCTAGGAATGGCGCGGTGTTAAACACACCGGTTACGCTGCGAGTGTTGCGATTCGGTCCTGTGTGAGCCTGCCGTCTTTTACCTGTGACCTGGCCACGAGCTCGATGTTGTAGCATGTGGCACGGATCGAGATCTCCCTTGCCCGGTTGTCCGGCCTGCGGCACCGCGTGCAGTCCCCGTACATCTTCTTGAGCGCGGCAAAGACCGACTCTATGACGCTGCGCTGGTGGTACTCGGAGTCGAACGTCTCCCTGTCGTCCATGTACAAGTCGACCATCCCGCGCCACGGCTGGCTTCCCTTGGCGTTGCGCACGGTGTTAGACTTGGGCTTGATGCGCGGCACCATGCCCATGGCAGATATCATGTCGCACATTTCTCTTGCCAGGTATGCAGAATCCAGGCAGAACATGCCCATGCCCAAACCCAGCCTGTGCAGCATCACGTACAGCCCGTTTATGTCGGCTGCCACGCTGTCAGTCACCAGGTAGTCGATTATCACCCGGGTGCGGATATCCACGATGGCGTGCATCTTGACCCGTTCCCTTTTTGGTCCGGAACTTGTCTGCCCTGACGTCAAACCACCTGACGAACCTCAGGTAGGAAAATCCGGTGCTGTCGCCTGCCAGCGATCCTGCCTCCACCTCGCGGATGACTGTTTGGTGCACATGTACCAGATACCACTCGGGGATCAGCCCGTAGGAACGTGCTATCGTGCTTTTGGAGGGGATTTTTGTCAGCCCCATCTTGGTCGCCATGGCGTGGTTGTTCCTGAGCATCCCCACCATCTTGCGGTAGGTGGTGCGCTCTGCCTCAAGCATGATGCAAACGGCTGCCATGGCAATCGGCGGGTACGCTGTCATGCCACCCAGGCCGGGCTTGGCATCGTACGGGTCGCCAAGCTTGCAGATGATTCCCAGTATTGTGTTTAGGATGAGGCCCGGCAGGTACTGCTGAACCAAGTCGTACTGTCGTTGATCGCGTTTCTTTGTGATCATTGGACGATGCCACGATCCACCGATCCTTATTTCTTACAGTATGAGAGTATATGTCTCTAGGACACACCTTTTCCATGGAGATGAGTTATTAATGGGTGCCCCATCATGCACTCTATGCCCAGCCATCAGGATCGGACGTGGATAAGGCTCTGGAAGGAGAACGCCCCGGAGCTTCGCGAACGCGTAGTGAAGTGGCGCAAGCAAAACGCAATTATCCGCATTGAAAAGCCCAGCAGGATTCAAAGGGCCAGAAGGCTGGGATACAAGGCAAAGCAGGGCATAATCGTTGTCCGGATGAGGGTCGGAACAGGCGGCATGAGAAAGCAAAGACCCACGGGAGGCAGGAGGCCCAAACATCTTGGTGTCAACAGAATCAAGGCAGACGACAACATGAAGACCGTCGCGGAGAGGAGGGCCATGGAGAGGTACCCAAACATGACCAAACTGGGCTCGTACTTTATCTACAAGGACGGAAAGCATTACTGGTTTGAAGTCATCATGGCAGATCCCAGCCACCCCAGGATCGCCCGGGATAAAGAGCTGAACAGACGGGTGCTGCAAACCGCATAGGTTGAGCCCCGTATTTCTGATGCTACTCGTACCGTTTCTTCTAGTTCCGTTTGCGTATGCCCAACTGCCTGAAAACTCCGGGTTCCTGACGCGGCTGGACATTTCAATTGGCCCGGACATCCATGAAGTCAGAGTGGTGACAAACTCGGGCGTGAATGATTTCAAGTTTGACGCAGGCGACAACCAGCTCACGCTTTTTGTCACAAGCCAGCTTGAAAGCAGCCTGGCCGAGATGGTCATCCCGCAGGATCTCCTTGGAGGGGAGCTGGCATTCCACCTGAATGGCCAGGAGTTTTTCCCGGCGGTAAGGTCAAACGGGCAGATGTTGTTTGTAGTGATGAACTTTACAGGCGCCGGAGAAAACGAGATAACAGTAACCGGGACCAGTCCGGTACGCGCCATGCCTGACGCCGGCGAGGCCGAGTCCGCAGGGGGGTGGGTCTGAGGATGCGGGAGTCGAGTCCGCAGGGGGTGGGTGCTTGATTGCGACTGCCGCGTTTGGCTCGGAGATGTCTGCCCAAGTGCAGCAGCTCAGGGAGGTCCGGGACAGGGTTGTTCAGACAGAATCCGGCCGCGCGTTCATGGATGCGTTTAACGGCGCATACTACTTGTTCAGCCCGGCAGTTGCAGACTATGAGCGCCACAATCCCGTCTTCAAGGAGGCAGTCAAGATTATAATCACCCCGATGCTGCACGCGCTGTCTATCCTAAGTCATGCAGGGATGGAGTCCGAGGGCGAGGTGCTGGCGTACGGATCCGGCGTGCTTTTGCTTGGAGCGGGACTGTACGTCGCCCCCGTGGCGGTGCTCATGCGCCTGAGAGGAATCCAGTGGTGGCGGTTAAAGACTTTTTTTGCCCCCATGCAGGATGTGTGGCATGGATAATCCAAAGGTTGCGCTGATTGGGGGGTTTGTCATAGTGGTTGCACTGTCTGTTGCAGTCCTTTTGATTCGCTGATTCAGTCCTCGCCGAGCAGTTTTTGAACCATTCCGTCGACATGCCCGGACTGGCCAAACGACATGTCCCTGAGAATCCCCTTTCGGTCAACTAGAATCGTCGAAGGCGTGCCACGCAGGGAGAACTTTTCAAACGTCTCTGCAGAGTATTCCTTCGATTTCATATAGTCCCGGACCTTTTGGATGACCTGGTTCCGGTAATCCTCCGGCTGCAGATCGAACTCCGGGATCTGCGGGTAGATGAACTGCATGATCTTCTCCATGCTGATCTCCTCGGATGCCCTTGCAAGATTGTCCATTCCCAGAGGAAACGGAATCTTGTAGGGAATCTTGTCGCCTTCCTTGAGCTGCCCGTACATGGCAAGCGCGCTTTTTGTCTCCCCTATCACCCGGCCCGTCTCGGCAAGCAGCCTCAGGTTCTCCAGCGTGTTCTTGTCGAAATCCTCAAAGGCAGTAGCTAGTCCCAGCACCCGCACCCCGTTGTCTTTGTATTTGTTGTAGACGCTGATTGCCTCGGGGATAGCATGCATGAAGCAGCCGGGGCAGTTGACCTGAAAGACCTCGAGCAGCACGATGTGATCCAGCTCTTGGTCGAAATTCGTAGGCGCTCCCTGAACCCATTCTGAGACTGCAAAGTTTGGCACCCTGCTGCCTACTACTGCACTCATAGATCTGCTGTATAGTTTTCCATTAAATATATACCTCAACGACAGACCCGGCAGGCTCATCTGCCATGGCGCAGATGCGGCGGCAGGCAGGCAGGCAGGCAAGACGCATGGCTCCTAGCAGGCCTGTATTGCTGTGCAAACTTGTAGTGTAGATAAATATAGGACTTGGAAATTCTCTAAATAAATTGCAAGTTGTAACTGACGAACGGATGGAGATCTTTGCCGAGATGGAGGCAAGGTATGAGCAGAAGGACACGCAGTATTTTGTCGGCCTCCTGAGCCATCCCGATTATGTCATAAGGACCCGGGCCACGTGCATTCTGGTAGACTTTGGCGGGGAGGACAAGATCCAGTATATCGCGCAGGTCCTCAAAAACGACGAAAGCGAGCTAGTCCGGCACGAGGCGGCGTTCTCGCTTGGCCAGATGTGCTATTCGAGCTCCATACCACCGCTCAACGATGCGACCCTCAACGACCCGAGCATGTTTGTCCGGCACGAGGCCGCAATAGCCTTGGGCGTGGTGGGGTCAAAGGAGGCAAAAGAGACGCTTGAAAAGGCATTAGACGATCCGGACCGGCCGGTGGCAGAATCGGCAATGGTTGCCCTGTCCAACATCAAATTCATGGAAACGTTAAGTAAGAACGAAAAATTTGCAAAATTGACAGGTGGTTAGAATGAATTTCTCGTATGGTATAATTGCTGCAGTCGGCGTACTTATCGCCATATCACTCGGATTCATCGCCCTCTCCCCGGACGAGGTCATAGAGCCGCGCAAAGTCGTCGAACCGCTAATCTGCACTGCAGAGATGGGTCCGGTGTGCGGACTCAACGGCCTGACCTATGCCAACATATGCGCGATGGATGATGTAGGCGTCAAGCTGGACCACGAGGGTCAGTGCGGCCCGGCAGTCCATGTCGTTACCATCCCGGCTGGAACGGCCCTTCCTGGCTGTGAGACGACAAACACCTGCTATTTGCCTTCTTTCATTACCGTCTCTGCAGGCGATACCGTCGTGTGGGAGAATGAGGACAACGCAGCGCACACTGTGACGTACGGGGATCCGCAGACATTTCCCACGCCCATATTTGACTCCGGATTGATTCCGCCGGGAGTTCCGTACGAATTTGTGTTTGCCGACGTCGGAGAGCACGACTACTTTTGCATAGTCCACCCCTGGATGGTCGGACAGGTCATCGTAGAGTAGCCGGATTGCAGACTGCATGAGGGCGCACTGGGCCAATAGCATGGCAATCTTCTGCAGGTGCTGATCCGGCGTATTTATCCAAAGATTCATAAACTGAAATTTAGGAAAACAGCACACTGTGTTTTCAATATCTACCCTAGTTGATGTTGTTCGAATTCCGCCCACCCTGTTTGAGACCACGCTCAAGAAGGCGGCCATGAACATACTGAAGGAAAAGTACGAGAGCATGATTAATGCAGAGCTCGGCTACATCATCATGATTCTAGATGCCAAGGTGGACGACATGGGCAAGATGATAGCAGGCGACGGGGGAACGTTTCACAAGGTCAAATTTGAGGCACTTACATTTTATCCAAAGCTGCAGGAGATCGTCCAGGGGGAGATAGTCGACATTACCGACTTTGGCGCATTTGTCCGAATAGGCCCAACCGATGCCCTGCTGCACCTTTCACAGGTGATGGATGACTATCTGAAAAGCGACGTGAAGTCGCATGATTCTGGCCAACCAAAGCGGGAGGACGCTCAAGGTCGGATCCACAATCCGCGCTAGGATAACTGCGGTATCACTAGGCAAGGCCGCAACGATGGGCAAGATTGGCATCACGTGCAGGCAGCCGTTTCTGGGCGCGGACAGCTGGATTGCCGAGGAGATTAAAAAGGCAGATGCCGAGGACGGCAAGTCCGCAGGAGCAAGCTGAGATGGCGCGCGAGATGGCATGCAGAAAATGCAAGTTTGTCACGATTGGGAGGGTGTGCCCCATATGCAAGTCCTCCGATTTGACGCCGGACTGGAACGGGATAGTATTTGTGGTGGATCCTACAAACTCTGAAATCTCAAAGACCCTTGGCATCACCAAGAAGGGCAAGTATGCAATAAAGGTAACATAAGCAAAACTTGCCACCTGCGGGAATGCCTGCCGGTGCGACACCATCCATCGTGTCAGTTGCAGATACATCCTTGCGTCAGCATTCTGCACACGGTTCCTTTGCGTTGCAGACCCGAAAAATCAGGCATTTGACTGCCGGGTAGGAATTAATGAATCGCCTGCGTGGACCGGGGGTTTTGACCAAGCGGATCGTGGTCCTTGCAGCCTACCAAGACGCACGCCTCTGGCTGGAGACATGTCGCGCGTGCCAGCCCCGGTGTGTATGCTGGAAACGCCTGCATCGTCGTTGCCTGCCCCCCATGCTAGTCTGGCGGTGGCAGGTCTGTGGCGTCTGGCGCACGGACTGACGAGGCCTGCCTGGGACTGCATCCTACTGGTTTGAGGGCAGTGCCGGAACCGTACCGTGCGCGACGTGATCAGATCAATCTAGGGGAAGGGCAAAAAAAGTAAAATTTGATTACTAGGAAGTCAGAATTTCTGCAACTACGGGAATTACTTCCCAGAGCGCAATGTGACCGCTTTCTTGCAATTCAGAAGCTACTTCGTCAGTGTACGAGCCGTGGATGTTTATTGCAGGGTGTGCAATGCTGTTTGCCCCCATCGGTGGAACTGCATCACTGGGGTTACCCAGTGCGTATGCATACGACGGAACTGGTGCCGGGATGACTCCCTTTTCAACCAGAAGTGGATTCAGGTTGAACGGGTCGCCTGCTACGAAGACTGTTGCTGCGCCGGTGTAGAGTGCTGCATAGTCGTGGTTGACGGCTGCATATGCGCCTGGCTCGTCAAACACGAGATCAACAATCATTCCCTGTGAGCCGCCAAGTAGCCATGTCTCGGTTGCTGCAGATTGTACACGGTTGCCCTGTGTGACTCGGTCCAGAATTTCTCCCACAATGTGGAAGAATACTGGCTCGTTGCCGTGATTCTCGATGAAGAGTCTCACGTGCTGATCGAGTTCCACAAACAGAAGTTGTGACTGGTACTGCTTATGCTCTAGGCCGTTCCATGGCTGTGCAACAAAGATGTTAGCGTTAACATCTCCATTGACAAGCAGGTTGTGTGCCATGTTTGGAACATATCCAAACTGGATTCCGTTGACGACTGTTGCACTGTTGTGGTGCAGGAACATGTCGACAGCGTTGTATCCGCCTGCGTCAGTCAAGTACAGTTGGTTGTACTGGAGTTGGAACTCTAGTGCATCAGCATCGTAGAACACTCTGTCTAGCTCACCGCTGCCGCTTGTCTTCTCAACCATCAGTTTCTTGTATCCGTTTGCAGGATCAACTATTGCAATTCCGTACATGCCGGAAAAGACGTGTTCGTCCATGGATACCAGTTTGATGCCAGAGCAGTGGTACTTGAAGGTACCAGCAGCCTCAGCAATGTAGCAGTACTGGGATGTCTCACCTGGGTTGACAGACTCAAACGCTCCTGATGAGATCTGTGATGAGTGCATGTCGTTGCCGTGTGCTACAGGTTCGTCTGCGGGAATAACTAGAGTCATCTTGACTACGTCACCCTGTGTTACCCTCAGTGTCGGTCCTGGAACCTGGCCACTAAAGGTCATGGCACTGTATGTCTTGCCTCCCATGATTGGAAGGTCGACACTCTCTGCAGTCAGATTGAACTCGACGACGTTGCGCCCGGATGCCTCCAGTACGGAACAGTCGGTTTCAGCAAATGCCTGAGGCATTACAAGCTGCAAGCCGCCCATTGCGTGAATTTGTTCAATTGCGTCTTGATCCATTAGATTCATGTCAATTGATTGACCAGAAACCTGGGTCTGTGTGTATGTGCTTCCGAATAAGGTTGCGCCCATTACAGTTACTGCTGCAACTGTAAAGAGCATACTAACGCGCTTATTCATGGAAATGATCACATACCGTCGGTATATAATAATTCCTATCACATACCAGCAGTCCAACATACAGAAATCATATAACCTGAAAGCAATCAAGGATGCCACGAGCGCGTGGGACACGGCGCAGCATGCTTCGGCAGATTTAGAGGCGGTCTTAAAAAAGGAATGAATAATAGGCGATGATCAGGTAGGATGGGTATGAAATTCAGGCTGGATCAGGACTCGCTTGGAAAGATCAAGATTCCGGCAGAGGCATACTACGGGGCGTTTACTGGTAGGGCAATCCAGCAGTATCACGTCACGGGCAACAGGGCCCACGGGAACCTGATCATGGCGTTTGTCATGATCAAGCGATCAGCGGCGGTGGCCAACATGGAGGCAGGGGCAATCGATGCAGAGCGCGGAAACGCCATAGTGGCTGCATGTGACAGAATCCTGGCAGGAAGGCATGTCGATCAGTTTGTCGTGGACATGATAAACTCCGGCGCGGGCACGGCGTTTAACATGAACGCCAACGAGGTGATAGCAAACGTGGCACTTGAGATAATGCACAAAAAGAAGGGCCAGTACGAGTTCCTGCACCCAAACGATCACGTAAACATGTCACAGTCAAGCAATGACACGTACCCGACTGCAATGCACGTCTCGATCCTGATGAATCTGGCAGAGGCGGTGCCGGCAGTGGACGGGCTTGTAAGATCGCTTTCAGAAAAGGCAGCACAATTTTCCGGATTCAAGAAGATCGGCAGGACACACCTTATGGATGCGCTGCCAGTCACGCTGGGCAGCGAGTTTGCCGCGATGGCCACGTCGATTGCCAAGGCAAGAGACCAGATAGTATCGTCACAAAAGGAGCTGCAAAGGATCCCCCTGGGCGGAACAGCCGTGGGGTCGGGCGCAAATACCCCCAGCGGGTACAGGAAGGCAGCCATCAGGGAGCTTGCAGGGATCTCCGGACTTTCGCTCAAGCCGGAAAGGGACATGCAGCACGGCCTGCAAAGCAGGTTTGCAGTCGCAGCCACATCGGGTGCGTTGAGAAACTTGGCGCTGGAGATAGGCAAGCTTGCAAACGACATCAGGCTGATGGCCTCAGGCCCGGTTGCGGGACTGGCAGAGATTGGGATACCTGCAGTGCATGCAGGCTCGTCCATCATGCCAGGCAAGGTAAATCCATCCCTGGCCGAGTGCATGAACATGATCTGCTTTAACGTGATTGGCAACGACACGGCAGTGGCGTGCGCTGCGCAGGGCGGCCAGTTCGAGCTCAACGTGATGCTGCCGGGAATGCTCAAGTGCATGCTGGAGTCGACAGACATGATCAAGAACTTTCTGCCGATATTCTCGGCCAACCTGATAGACGGCCTTGAGGCAAACAGGGACAGCCTGCGCGAGGGCATTGAAAAGAGTCCGGTAATCGTGACGCTGCTGACGCCGAAAATCGGCTACCTGAAATCTGCAGAACTATTCAAGGAGTCGCTAAAGACAGGAAAAACCATCAGGGAGCTGGTAGTGTCAAAGGAACTGATGACTGACAAGGAAGTAGACACCCTGTTCGGATAGGGCATGGCAAGAATCTTTGTAGAAGCGTACGGGTGTTCTGCAAGCTTTGCAGATTCCGAGATGATCTCAGGGCTTGTCCAAAACGGCGGCCACACGCTAGTCGATGACGCATCAGAGTCGGATCTGAACATCATAGTCACGTGTTCGGTCAAGGACGCCACGGCAAACAAGATGATCCACAGGATAAAGTCGCTCGAGTCAAGGCCGCTTGTCGTGGCAGGGTGCCTGCCAAAGGCAGAGGCGGACACGGTCAGCAGGTTTGCACAAAACGCAAGCATGATGGGGCCAAACTCGCTGGGCAGGACGCTGCAGGTGGTGGATTCGACGCTTGGCGGCAGGAGGCAGATTGCCTTGGAGGATACCGACATCTCAAAGGTCGGGTTGCCAAAGGTCAGGCTTAATCCGGCGGTGGGAATTGTCGAGATAGCCAGCGGGTGCATGAGCGAATGCACGTTCTGCCAGACCAAGCTTGCAAAGGGCGGCCTTTCCAGCTACAGGATGGGGGACGTCGTAAGACAGGTGCGGGCAGAGATTGACGACGGGTGCAGGGAGATATGGCTCACGTCAACTGACAACGGATGCTACGGGCTTGACATCGGAACGGATCTTCCGGAGCTTGTCAATGCGGTGTCTGCGATACCCAGGGACTTTATGGTGAGGGTGGGCATGATGAACCCCATGTACATGCCGAGAATCAGGAAGAGGCTGATAGAGTCGCTGGACAGCAGCAGGGTCTTCAAATTCCTCCACATCCCGGTGCAGAGCGGAAGCGACAGGGTGCTGCATGACATGAAGAGGGGCCACACGGCAGAAACGTTCAGGAAGGCGGCAAGGGAGGCAAGGGAGCGATTCAGGGGCATGACCATATCCACAGACGTCATAGTGGGATTCCCCTCGGAGACTGAAGAGGACTTTGAGATGACAGTTGAACTTCTTGAAGAGACCAGGCCGGACGTGGTGAACCTTTCCAGGTACAGCGCGCGGCCCGGCACGGAGGCGGCAGGAATGGAGCAGGTGGATGTCGCAGAGGTAAAGCGGCGAAGCAAGGCAGTCTTTGAACAGACCAGCAGAATATCTGCAGAAAACAACAAGGAATGGATAGGCTGGAGGGGGGAGGTATTGTTTGACGAGAAGGCAGACGACGGCGTCAAGGGAAGAAACATGGCATACAAGCCAGTCTTTGTGCGGGATTCGGTGGAGATCGGCCAGTCACATACAGTCGAGATCACAGGTTCTGGTACGAAATCCCTTCTCGGCGAGATCATATAGGCCGCGTCCTGCATGGCCAGACGAATCCAACCATTAAGGGGTTGGTTGCCATTTGCACGCACCCCTAGGACGCAGCCCCGAGTTAGCTAAATTTTTTAGATACAAAATCTAACCAAAAAAATGTAAGAAGGTTTTTTATCTTATGCGCGAATAGAAAAGAGATGAGCTTGGAGATGAAAAGGCCTATCCTGGTTATCGGAATAGGCGGAGTCGGGTCAAGGCTTGCTGTAGGTGCAGGAGATACGCTAGGCTCAGACTTTCTGACAATCAGCAACGATGCCAGGGATTTGGTTCCAAACAATGGATCTATTCACGTTTCAACGGATTCGGTGATCAACCCGTCTGTCAGGCTGATCAGGGGAGCGACATACGGCATGGCAGACAGGATTAGATCCGAGATTGCACGTTATCCCACAGTCGTCATGATGGGCAACATGGCCGGAAAGGCAGGTGCTGCCATGGCTCCGGTGGTCTCGCAGATATGCAAGGAATCTGGAAAGGGATTGATCTCTTTTGCAGTCATGCCATTCAAGTATGAAAAGGATCGAATTTTCGATTCAGGGGTATCGCTGAAGAGGGTCAGGGAGAATTCCGACTGTACGGTTGTTCTTGACAACGACTCCCTGCTTGAAAGCAACCCGGACCTGAGCCCCAAACAATGCTATGACATTGCAAACTCGGCGATAAGCCACGTGGTTGGATCACTAAAGTCAGGAGAGGTACCGTCAGATACGGACATCATCACCACCGGCAGGGACAGGCAGGACATCGAGGAATCCCTCAAGGATTCGCTAAAGATGCTTTACAGTAACACCTCGCCGGGCGCAGTCAAGCGGTTCATGTTTTATGTCGTGGGTGGAGACAGCATTCCCGTAGGCGTGCTGGGATCAATTACGAGTCTGGCAGGGGGAGCCGTAAGCGAGGACGACGCCCAAGTGAGGATAATGTCATCTACCGATGAATCCAAGGTGGTCATGCTGTCCTCGGTTCAGGGCATGACAAAATTTGACAAGTACGACCCGCTGGGAATCATCCCGGGGGAGAAGACGCTCGACTGGGACATGCCAGACTGCAGCATAGACTGCAAGATGGATTTGTATCAGATGGAGTAGTCATTCTAACATTTCTGTAGCATTTCCCGCAAGTGCAAGTTCTAGCCGATTCAAAAATACATTCATGAATATGTTGCCAAAGGTGCCTCAATGATTCGTATGCAGTAACGCGTAGTCATGGCCATAAAGTTCCGCTCATTTTCCAAGTAAAATATTCCAAAAATCAAGCATGGTGAATATTCGTAGTCATGACATACGGACATGTCACCTGCGAGGTTGGCACAAATCGGTTTGGAGCCACGTGCGCGTGCTGCAGCAGATAGTCATTCAATAAGCGAGATATTTCATCAGTTTGACTGGCCTCATCTGACCCGAATCAATCAGGTTCGTTATTGCATTGACAAGACCGTATGTCGATTCGAAGTATCTTCCCGCAAGCATTCCCTTGAGCACCCTCCACTGGATCTCGATCGGGTTGAGTTGCGGGGTGTATGGCAGGAGGTAGACCAGCTTGATCTCTCCGCAGGTGGACTTGACAAACTCGTCTACCACCCTGTACTTGTGGTACGAGGCGTTGTCCAAGAGTATTACCAGCCGGCCGTATTCTTGGCGCAGCTCCTTGAGAAATCCCACGAACGTTTTAGAGTTCGTGCGTTCCACGGCCTTGACGTGGATCCTGTCCTTGCCAAGTGCCCCGAACAGCCTGACTGCCTTGGTGGAAAAACCGGTACGCACCTCGTCGCGGCTCTTGGCCTGGCGCCACCCGTATCCTGGCGATGTTCCGCGCATGACACCCGCCTCATCCACTGCCAGCACCGCGTACCCATGCCCAGACACGCCTAGGATCGTCCTTTTCACCCTTTCCTTGAACATGTTTTGCTCCCCTGCAGGGGCGGTCTTGCGCGGCACCGGCCTGGGCTTGGAGTACGAAAGGCCGAGGCGGCGCAGGATCCTCCGCAGCGTGCGAGGCTTGGCGTGCCTGCCAGTCTCCCTCCTGAGCATCTCGTTTACCATGTCCAGATGCCATGACGCCGGTTCGAACCCGTACCTCGAGGGATCCCAGCGCGTCCACTCCATTATCTTCTTGAGAATATGCTGGCCCAGAATCTTTTTCCTTCCAGTCGACTTCCGGTCAAACCTTCCGCCCAAGCCGCGCCGCATCATCCGGACGAGCCAGCCGCGGACAGTAGAGTACGGCCTCATCAGTTCGCGCGCGATGGACCATATTCCATTGCCTTCCTTGCGCTTGCAGCAGGCGACCAGGATGTCCCTGGCCTTGCCGGGGGACGACTGTTCTATCATGCGGCAAATATTCTCCCTGCTTGTGCCGGGAAGAAATCCGCCTCCCCTTGGAAGCCTTGCTCCGTTGCGAACCGGCGCGCGTGAAGGTATCATGCGGGTGCGGAACATGGACCCGGATCAAAATCTTTCGGTTAATTAACAGACATCTAAAAATTCAGATGGCAAATTAGCGAAACATTTTGGCCTCGCCTAAGCGTAACGTGAGTAATTGCATGAACCTGTATCTGAACAAATTATGGCACTGTGCATGAATTATTCTTCTGATGGTTTAAATTAGATTGGACAGAAAACCTCCCAATACTTATGTCCACCACCGTTCCCAGAAAGATTGGCGAGAACCAATACCAGATAGATGCGGACTCGAATCTCGGAATGAGGGTGCCTGTACGAATCTACGCGGATCAGACGCTCCTTGCCAAGATGCTCACTGACAGGACAATAATGCAGGCCCGAAACGTCTCGTCCATTCCGGGAATCGTAGGCTGCAGCATCGTCTTGCCTGATGGCCACGAGGGGTATGGATTTCCAGTAGGCGGGGTTGCAGCCATGGATGCCAAGGATGGAATGATAAGTCCCGGCGGCGTCGGATACGACATCAACTGTGGTGTCAGGCTGCTCCGTTCCACCCTGACAGAGCAGCAGGTCCGTCCTAGGCTGAAGGATCTCATCAATGATCTGTTCGGCTCCATCCCGTCCGGGGTGGGCTCCAAGGGCGCCGTAAGGCTGAGCTATTCAGAGCTCGACGAGGTTCTGGTCAGGGGAGTGGACTGGGCAGTTGATCACGGATATGGCTCGTCTGACGACTCTGACGTGTGTGAGGAGAACGGACAGATTCCCAACGCGGATCCAAACAAGGTATCCGAGAAAGCGCGAAAGCGAGGCGCCCCGCAGCTTGGAAGCCTGGGTTCTGGAAACCACTTTCTTGAGGTTCAGAAGGTGACAGAAATTCACGACCGCCAGGCAGCAGACAGGATGGGCATCAAGGAAGGTTCCATCACAATTCTGATCCACTGCGGCTCGCGAGGGTTTGGACACCAGATCTGCAGCGACTACCTCCGGATATCCGAGCAGTCGATGGTCAAGTATGACATACGGCTGCCTGACAGGGAGCTTGCATGCGTGCCAAACACATCCGAGGAGGGCGAGTCCTACAGGAGCGCGATGTTTGCAGCATTAAACTTTGCATGGAGCAACAGGCAGATGATTACCCACTGGACTAGAAAGTCCTTCCAGCGCGTCTTTGGGCAAACGGAATCCGATCTTGACATGGGGCTGGTTTATGACGTATCTCACAATATTGCAAAGATTGAAAGGCACAAGGTTGACGGGGAACAGCGGGATCTCGTGGTTCACAGAAAGGGCGCTACAAGAGCATTCCCTGCAGACCGAAAGGAGATACCTTCACGGTACAGGGACTTGGGCCAGCCTGTCCTAATCCCAGGCTCGATGGGAACGGCAAGCTGGATTCTGCTGGGTCAGCCGAACTCCATGAATCTGAGCTTTGGCTCAACTGCACACGGTGCCGGAAGGATGATGTCAAGATCAAAGGCCAGAAGAAACTATACCGAGGACGGCGTAAAGAAATCCCTGCGCGACAAGGGGATATTCATCAAATCCCTGACCCGGGACGGGGTGGTCGAGGAGACGCCGCAGGCATACAAGGACGTGGATGCCGTCGTCAATGTCTCCCACGCTCTGGGGATTGCCACCAGGGTCGCAAAGCTGGTACCGATAGGTGTGATAAAGGGTTGAGCGACGATTCGGAACTTGAAAGGCTCAAAGCACAGCGCTTGGCCGAAATGCATCGGAACATCCAGAATCAAAAAAAGCATACCCAGGCGCCGTCAAACAACAATCCTGCCTCCACTCCACGAGATATTCTTGCAAGCCGGTTGGGATTCCGCGGCATGGAGGTACTGGAGAACGCGGAATTCCAGTTCCCAACCGAGACTTCAATAATTGTGGCCAAGCTTGCAGAACTTATCAAGGCCGGCGAGATCCAGGAAACGCTTGACGGGGGAAAGCTTCTCGCGCTGTTCAGGGTGGTTGGGTTGCATGTAAGGATGGCAACCAAGATAAACGTGGAACAGGATGGAAAGTTAGTATCGCTTACCGAAAAGCTTCAAAAACAATCCGACGGTGACTAGTCGTGGGTGTAATACTGGAGATTGCGACAAAAAACTACGGTGACGATCGACTAACGATCAAAAAGGCGCTTTCGCACATGGAGAGTCTTTCAGGCAACTACAACGGATACATACTTGGCAGTCCGTCATCAAGGTTTGGATGGACATTCTTCAATCTGGCATTCAAAGATGACCTGCACGACGGCATAGACAAGAAATTTTCTGACATGATATCGCGCTATGGACGGGGGAACCGATTGGAGAAATTCACGCAGTTTATGGCTGATTATTTCAATTCCCGCGGATGCAGCGTAAAGGCAAAACTGGTATCCTAGACCCGTCTTCCCCTCTTTCCACCTTTCTTTCTGGTAGTGTCGTGTGGAATGGGTGTGACATCATCAATTCTTCCGATCTTAAAACCACCTCTGGCCAATGCCCTTATGGCCGCTTGTGCTCCGGGACCTGGAACTCTTGAGCCCACGCCGCCGACTGCACGAACCCTGATGTGGAATCCTGCAAATCCCTTGGTTCTTGCAGATTCCACCACTGCGTTTGCAGCCTTCATTGCGGCAAACGGCGACGACTCGTACCTATCTGCATTGACATGTATTCCGCCAGAACTTATGGCAACAGTCTCGCCGCCGGTTAGATCAGTCATGTGTATGATTGTGTTGTTGTAGCTGCTGAAGATATGCGCAATCCCCCATTTTTCTGGGTTTTCTTTTTTTGGCTCGGGCCGGGTCTTGACCACCGGTTTGTCTGATTTTGTCTCTTCTGTAGTGACACTGACTTTGGTCTCAGCCTCTGGTTTTTTGGCTTCTGCCTTGACCTCTGCCGGCTTTTCAGCCTCTACCGTGGCTTCTGCCTTGACCTCTGCCGGCTTTTCAGCCTCTACCGTGGCTTCTGCCTTGACCTCTGCCGGCTTTTCAGCCTCTACCGTGGCTTCTGCCTTGACCTCTGCCGGCTTTTCAGCCTCTACCTTGATCTCAGCCTCTACCTTGACTTCGGCATCGGACTTCTCAGTGTCTGACAATACCTACACGAATCCTAAAGGGTTTAAAATACATTGATTTTTTGGCTTCACGGAAGCCAAAATCTGCGACTGTACAAATATTACGTATGTGTAAATTATGACAGTGACATCCATTCTTCTAATTGCAATTGGACTTGCAGTAACCACTGCCATATTCGGTTATATTGTGCTGCAGTCTCTCTCGCCTTTGGGCGACGCAGTCCTGTCCCCAATTGAGCAGAAATGCCAGCAAATCGCCAATGAGGGGTATAGGATACATGCAGCCTATCCTGACTCAAGCCTTGATGCAATTCCAGAAGAAGATGCGCGAAGAATGCTCAGCCTTGACGAGCGTTGGATCAACGAATGTGTCTCCGTCTTGCCTGCGGCCACCATTATCGAGATAGTAGATAGCGTGGAGCGGCGTGTGCTTGGTAACTGATTATCTGAATGGATCCCACCCTGAACCTGTCAGGCAAGTTATCTCATTGCCGCGCTTCACGAATACGCCGTCTCCTGGCATGACATACCCGATCTGAATGACAGGAGTCCCGTGCAGCGCTGCACTGCCCATGATCGCCTCTCGATTGCCTTGAGATGCTGTAAACACAAACTCGTACTCCTCCCCACCATGGAAGACCAGCGTATCCGAACTGATGCCGATAGATTCTGCATGCTCTTGCACATCTCCTGTCGACGGGACATTGTCGATGACAAACCTTCTCTTACTCTGCCTTGACATCTCGTTTAGCGTCGCAGCTAGCCCGTCGCTGGAGTCCATCGATGATGAAAAATATCTGCCACTCTCTACACCAAATCCAATCCTGGGCTCCGGGCGTGCAAATGCCTTCCTGGCTCTTCTTGCAAATGCCCGCCTGCCTGTGTCCTTTCCAAGAAACATCCTCAGTCCAGCAGGCGCATATCCAAACGGACCCGTCACAAATATCAGATCACCTGTATTGGCCCCGCCCCTGCTTACTATGCGGCTTGCGCTTCCAAAGAGGCATACACTGAGCACTATCTCCATCCCGCCGTTGACGTCCCCGCCGAGAATTGATATTCCGTATTCGTCGCAGGCCCTCTTCAACCCGGTTCCGATATTGGCGACCTTCTGGGACGAGAACGCTTTTGGCACATTGACTGAAATCACCCCATATCTTGGCCTTACCCCCTTTGCGGCAAAGTCGCTCACGCACGCAGCCACGCTCTTTCTTGCCGCGTCTGCAAGGCTCATCTTGGGCGGAATGTCGGTGCTTTGCACCATGGTGTCGGTGCTTGCTACCACCATCCCGCCATTCATGTCAAACACCTCTACATCCTCTGGCACAAAGCCGTCGTTTCCAATCCTGTCTTGAAGGATTCTGATTATCGCAGACTCATCTGGCATCGTCGCAACCCCGCCTTACCAGCCCTGCCATGTCACCGATAATCTTCCTGCACCGCTCGTCACTGTCTGACTCTGCTGAGATCCTGATGGTATCTTCGGTGTTGGATTTTCTTACCAGCACCCAGCTGTCCTCGTCAATTATCCCCTTGATTCCGTCCTGCGTGTCCGTCTCAGAATACTCTGCTGACAGCGCCTTTTTCAGGCCCTCGATCACCCCGTCATGAATCTCCGACGGGGCAGACACCTTCTCCCTCATCTGCCTGTATCCCTCCATGCGCTCCAAAACTTCGCCAAATTCCGGCTCCCCGAGCATCGACGAGATCATGCCGCTGGCAAGTATTCCGTCCCTACAGTAATTGAACTCTGACAGGATAAATCCCCCACTGCTTCCCTCACCGCCTGCATGCGCCTGGCAATCAAGCATCTGCTCCACCACGTTTGCCTCTCCCACCTTGGATCTGACGACCGTCCCGCCCCTCTCCCTGATGATCTTCTCGACTGATACGCTTGTGTCAACACTCAGAACAAACCTCTTGCACCCCATGCCAAGCGCCCGTGCCACGCCAAGGCCAAGCGTCACATCCGGGGACTGCTTCTTTCCGTTCCTGACTACGACCAGTCTGTCGCCGTCCAGATCAAAGGCAAATCCCGTCCTGCCTCTAGCCGTGGCCGATGCCAGCCCTGACAAGCTGTCTGATGTTGGATCCGGCCCCCTCTGCCAGCCCTCCTCGTTTATGACCCGCACGGAGCATCCAAGCCTAGTTAGCAAATCCGGCGCAACCCATCTGGCCGCACCGCCGCCAATGTCCACCACCACCTCGGGACGGGCTCCAATCTCCCCTACGAGCTCTGCTGCGTCCTTGGCATACGACGACACGATGTCGCGCTCGATCCCGATTCCGGATGCCTGTGACTGCTGGCGCCTGATTAATCGAGATAGTTCCTGTTCGTTTATCCCCCTGCCGTTTATGATGAACTTGATTCCATTCCACTCCAACGGATTGTGTGACGACGAGATTACCAGTCCCGCCGACCCCCTGGCTTCCCTGAATACCACTGGAGTGGGAGCCATTCCAAGGCTGTGCACGTCCACCCCGCTTGCCATCAGTGCCGCGCTTGCCGCACACATCATCATGGAGCCTGATGGTCTTGTGTCCCTGCCGATTACACACTTTGTGCCGATCATTGACGCAAAGTTGCTGCAAAACTCCAGCACGTGCCTGAGGCCTAGATCCTCTCCAAATATTCCCCTGATTCCCGATATAGTTTTCTTCAACCAAACCAACTCGGAAAGACTTTTTATTAACTCTGATGAAATCATCCAATCGTGCCTTGGTAGCTCAGCCTGGTAGAGCGAACGCCTCGTAAGCGTTAGGTCGCGGGTTCAGATCCCGTCCGAGGCTTTCTTATACATCCGGCCATTCCAGTTCGAGCACGCCACTCTGGGATTAGCGCTCATCCATTTACCCTGCTGCCAACACGCCAAACCTCTTAAACGCCCCAAAACCAATGATCTTTGAAGTATGCTTGACGCTGTTACAAAACGCCGAATTGTTTGCCAAAACGAGACATTCTGGAATGGTCAAAAAAGACGGCACTACCACGCACTCGCAGCACCTTGAAGACGTGGTAAACCGGCTTAAAAGCCTGGGCGTAGTCGACGAGGAGGTGCTTTGCGCAGGATGGCTTCACGACACCTTGGAGAATACCGATACCAGCTTTGACGATCTGTTCGAGCAGTTTGGAAGCAGGGTTGCCGTGCTGGTCTCATACCTAACCAAGGACGCGTCCCTGCCAAGAAAACAGAGGGTGCAGGCATATGTGCGACAGCTTGAGGGTGCGTCGTACGAGGCCAAACTGATCAAGCTGTGCGACATCTCGGCAAACCTGAGCGCACTGAAACGCTGGAGCTGCTCAAAATCGCAAAGAATGCGCACGATAAGACAAACCAGGCGGTACGCGGGCGCGATCCGAGACGACCTAGTCTCCAGCCAAGACCACCCCGGCGTGCATGCCATGCTTGAAGGCATTGGCCAAACATTCAGGCAGTCTGGCCAAAAGGCGGCAGCACAGCCCCGTGGCACCTGACCATCACGCATGGGCATATCCTGCGACTCGCATGGTTTGGGCATGCTTGGCGTGCTGTTTCTGAAATCTGACCAGCTCTTACTGCCGTTCGGGCTCGCCTGAATGGCAGCACCACATCACAACTGTTTAGCTGTGTCTGCACCTGCCGGCCGGAGGGGTGTTCTGATCTGGAACATACAGATCGTACGTGGAGGGTGTGTAGATTTTTGCGTGAAGTGCATGGGATGATAAACAATACTCATTGAGACTCGATGTCCATTTCTAGCTCTTCAGCTAGACCCTTCCACCATTGTTCAATTGCATCATTCATAATATACAATAAGTGCCGTGCTCCTTTATAGATCTGTCGATCACCTGTGGAAAATTGATTCCATGCTGAACGTAACCCCTTACACCCGTGGGTGTGTTCTGGGACAAACCCGTGTGCACATTGTGCCCGGAATGGTGCAACATGTGTGGGCGTGCTGGTGCAAACTCCTGCCCAGCATGCCAGGCGATTACTTCAGGAACTTCTCTTCATCTTTCTGTACAGGATTACCATGAGCGTCCCGCCTGCGCACATCCAGAACAGCGGAGACAACCCGGGCTCCACAGACGGTCGGAGCGCGCCTACAAAACTCAGCGACATCACGATCACCAGAATTATTCCCACAACCTCCAGCATCCTTATCATTATCTTCCCACCACCCATCTGGAATTCAAAAAGATATATGGTTTTGTGCACTCCCCTAACCTGTGGACAAGTACCTTCTAGTAATACTCGCATTCATGGTAGTCAGCATACCAATCGCGTTCATATCGCCCACCGACGGCATGCTCAGGGATCCGCCCCTGATACTTCTGTTCTATGCCGCAATTGCAGGAATCGCGATCATCATAGTCTACAGCTCCTATAAGGACCGGAAGATCCGCCAGAGGGAGAATAGGAGAAGGCGGTCAAAAAAATCCGACTAGAATCCGCCGGACTGGCAGTAAACAGCAAACAAAAGAAAATAAAAAAACTATGACTAGAGATCCAGTCCAAACGATTCGGCTATGCTGGAGAATCTTGCGTAAGACTCCAGATACTTCCTGCCTCTGGGCGTGATGACAAATGTGTTCTTGCCGTCGAACTCTATTCTGTTGATTAGTCCTGCGCCGGTAAGGTTTGTCATAAATTTGGATAGTCTTGAATGGGAGAGGTTAGCCTTGGTTAAGAGGGATGTTGTCTTGATTCCTTCCTGACCGAATTCCTCGGTGGCCTTTAACAGATCTGCCACGATATGCATACTTGTTCTATATGTAGTCATGTACCTGTAAATGGGTTACACTATTATATATACGTGCAATCAAAAATTTCTGCACCAAGTGGTAATTCTGTCCAACATCCAACCTGACTTGAAGACAACACCAGACAATTGACTCCCATAAGATAAATAAGATTCCCTCTGATTACCATCTGATGCGATCACATTCCCCCATTCAATGGTTTGGTGATTTCGTGGGCGTGGCATACCGGTACTACGATCTCAGGATGAACGTCGTTCCGCTGTTCTCTGAGCGCAAGCCTGCAGTGGACCTGTGGCACGATACCATCCACTGGTGGGTGAACCCGTCAATTCGAATCCGGTTCGTAGATGTGGGCGAATCGTACTGGTTCATCATGGGATCCGAATCCCAGAGGCCCGCAACCAACGTGTCATTCTTCAAACTTCTCCCAAAATCCGAAAACTATGAGCGGTTTAAGCGCGGCCACGACGGCGAGGCGTATATCCGGCTTGGCGTGTACGCCAAACACTCCCTTGCAGATGCCAAAAAGGACGAAGAATGCAAGTGTGGCCACGAGGCGCAGGACCATGACGAGGGGGATGACGACGTATGCCTGTACAACGAGTGCGACTGCAAAAGATTCTCTAGCTTCCAAGTCACCCTGCTCAAGAGGACAAAGACAGTCACTGACATAGCATTTCTTACCGAGGACGAAGTCAAAGCTGATCCCCTGGCATGGAACTGCCTTAACATACACAAGTATTCCAAAGAGGACTAGTCGAGATCCTTGTTTATCCTGACGTGATCACCCGGATAGTGATCGTTGAGTTTCTTCGAATAGCAGTCACCGCATATCGTCCCGCTTATCTCCCATTCCTTCATGGGGGTGTAGCGCAGCATGACCTTCCCGCCGCATGCAGTGCACGTCTCCTTTGAGCCCAAACTGTCTGTGCTTTATGGCATTTGTATAAAAAACATTCTATGCAATCTTTGCAAAGCCATAATAGTTGAAAACTGCAGTATTCAACATGAGGATAAAGTGTCCCAAATGCAAGGAGCCTGCCGATCTTGCAGGCGACTTCTCCATCGTGCGCTGTACGTCGTGTGATCTGGATATGAGTTATGGCGAATACGTGAAGTACGTGGCACACAACGAACCTGCATACTCGGACATACTTGGTGACTATGCAGGAAGTACGGAAGGCCAGAATTCGGGATCCCTAGATGAGTGGGACTGAGGATGCGCTTCATCATGTTAAAATAATTTGGATGATCCTACACATTATTGGAATTTTTACTGGTCAACATCCTCAACCTGATTGGATTTCTTGTAGGCCTTGGAATTGGAATCGTGTCCCTGGTAGGGTTCCGTAGCACCGGAAGCCCCACGCTGTTCAGGCTTTCAATCGCGTTTTTCTCCATCAGCGTAGGATTCTTTGTGATATGGGCGGGGTATACAGTCGACGATCTCGTAACCAAGAACGGTTACATTGAAAGATGGGTCCAGACACTGGGGACGGGAATCCAGACGGTGGGATACTTTTTCATCGCGTTCTCGCACAGCATAAAGTCATTCTTCCCAAAGTCAAGCTACTTTAGGTCGGTGGGCATACTTCCGCTGTTCTTGGTATCCTCAGTCCAGCTGGAGCACATCTTCCGCTCCATCTCGTTCATCCTGCTAGTCTATGGGGCCATTGAGACACTGCTGTCCTACATTGACAGCCGAAACAAGGGGACGATCTCCGTGTCTGCCGGTCTGGCGCTTCTGGCGCTAGGCGAGTTTCTGGGGTGGTACTCGTTCGTATTTCCGGAATCCATCCTGTATCCTGTATCCGTGGTGATCAAGATATGCGGCCTGATAGCCCTGTTCATTCCGGTAAGCAGAATGCCGCTGACCCGGATAAAGTTTGACGACTGGCCTGAATGACCCCCTATGCAGCCCCTCTGGCACTCTCGATGTATTATTTGACATGACAGATGCAGGTTGGTCAAGATCTTTTGTCTTTTTGGTATATTGAAAAATATTCCATACTATCATATGGATTTTGTAATGTTCCCACATGGCGGGGTATCGGACGCATATTAAGATCGTCGGAGACATACTGACAACCACCCGGGATGAGGAGGGATCTACTGTAACCCATCTGGTGAGGACTGCAAACATACCCCACTGCAGAATCTCGGGAATCCTGCAGACCTTGGTCTCGCAGGGCCTTTTAGAGGTGACACACTCTCGTGGGTCTAACATGTTCATGATAAGCAAATCCGGAAGGGAGTTTCTTCAGGCATACTACGAGTTTGCAGACTTTGTCGACAACTACGGACTCGGCATTTAGTCAAACTCACCGTCGTCGAACTCGTCTTCAAAATCCGTATCCAATCTTTCGAATGGCTCTGACATGTAAAGAAAGGCAGATCAGTCTGGTTAAAAACATATTCAAATAATAATACAACTGCTGACGAGATGCCGTTGAGGGTAACGTGTAGCCGGTATGGGATACAAAAGGCAGCCGGGGTCATAATGCGCGGCGGGATTGCCATATTTCCCACCGACACAGTCTATGGAATCGGATGCGATCCACGCAACACCGAGTCTGTTGGAAGAATCTACGCCATAAAGTCTCGAAATCCATCCAAACCACTGCCCGTCTTGGTTGACTCCCGAGAAACGGCAGGGCAGATAGCCGTGTTTGACGATGTCAGTAGCAGGATGGCCGAACGGTTCTGGCCAGGACCGCTTACAATGCTGCTAAAGGTGGCAGACGAAAGCTTGAAGGCTGTACTGAACCTGGGTGACAAAATTGCTCTCCGGGTACCAAACCACAGATGCACCTTGGATCTTCTCAAGGTATGTGGCATGCTGGTGGGCACCAGTGCAAATGTATCCGGACACGAGCCGTTTACGGATCCTGAGTGCTGTCCCGAAGAGCTACGCGGCTATGACGTCTTTGTCGATGGCGGGATAGTCAAGGGGGGAGTTGAATCCACCATAATCGAGCCAATGGACGGGGAGATTAAGATAATCCGAGAGGGATTTCTGGACAGGGAGGCAGTGCTGGGGTCATGAATTTGATCGTCACATGTCCAAGGCATTACGAGCCTGATGCAGTCGAGGAAATGCGGGAAATTTTAGGCATTCTGGGAGATTCTGACCCCAACATGCACATTACCAAGATTTCAGGAATACTTACTGCGCGTACAAGCCTAGAGCCGGTGGATGCAGTGAGAAAGATCAGGGACATGCTTCTTGACGAGCCGTGGTGCATTCGGTACTGCATGAGGATCATACCGATTCAAAAGACAGTCGGCACCGGACTTGAGGAGATACAGGAAGCAGTGGCAGGGCTGTCGGGAAGAATCCTAGACGGGGAGACGTACAGGATCTCAATCGAGAAGAGGAACACGGACATCTCCAGCAGGGATGTCATCTCAAGGCTTGCAGACATGATAGATGGCACAGTATCTCTGGATTTTCCAGACAAGATTGTCTTGGTTGAAGTTCTGGGGTCCAGAACCGGGGTCTCGATACTGAAGAGCTCGGACATATTGAGTGTCGAGAAGACAAAGCGCAACATGTCAGGGCAAGATGGCGGCCTTCTCGACTAGTACATCCTCCAGCGGGGTGTCAGAGCGGACAACGTCAAGATGCTTTTTTGTAATCCTGAAATGTCTTTTGAGAAAACTGCTGCTGCCTTTCAAGAGCAGACTGTCTGAAAGAGGCTCGAGCCTGCAGTATAACGAGTTCAGCACGTTCCCGTTTCCAATGGCGATCAGAATAAAACTGCTTCCGGACTTGATTCCTGCGTTTTTTATGGCCTCGGCAATCTGTCCTGTCAGTGCAAAACGCATCAGCATGTCCGTCTCAAGTTTTTTTGAAAGCAGGGCGTCGTTCTTTTCTGCCTTTAGCGAAATGTTGAGGATTTTTTCGACATGCGTCTGGCTTGCCACAAAATTCTTGGAGACGGCCTGGAGCACGATTCCTGGATACTCACTTCTCAAATCCTCCAAGAATTCCACGCCGATAGCCTTGTCTCCCCTGATGCCCATTATCTGAATCTGCTTATTGTACATCCTTAGGGACATCCCGGATCCGCCGTGAATGACCGGTATGATGCTTACGACGTCAGTGTCCTGTATTATTGTGGCCCTGCCCTGCATGGCAGATGAATCGACGCCGTTGACTGCAATCAGAATGTTTGCAACATCGAATTCGTAAGAGTCTGGAGGCTTGAGCCTCACTAGCACGCCAAGTAGCTCTTCAACTGAGATGCCTGTCTGCTTTATCTGCATCTGGTCTGTTTGAAAGGATTTTTTTGCGCCGCCCAAAAACTTTACAGTAATCATCCTATCAGGTTTGGAAAAGGGAGGTAATATTGTTATTCTGTCTTCGTGGCAGCATTGTCTGTGCTGGCAGCAGCCTCTGACAGTTCAGATTCTTCCTGCGTCGTCTCCGGCGACTCAGTTGCCTGTTCTGCCTCTACTGGTTTTTCTATCTCCATCTCATCTACTATCTGCGCTGCCTCCGGCGCCTCGGCTGGTTTTTCTATCTCTATCTCATCGACTATCTGCGCTGCCTCCGGCGCCTCGGCTGGTTTTTCTACATCTATTCCTTCGACTACCTGCTCTGTCGCGGCTGTCTCTACTGGTTTTTCTACATCTATTCCTTCGACTACTTGCGCTGTCTCAGCTGCCTGCTCTTCTTGGGCAGCCTTGGCTGCTTGTTCTGCCAATTCACTGGCATGTGCAGCATCAATTCGTGCCTGCTTGGTTTTCATGTCGCGGATCTCTTTTTTGATGAATTTTGTAATGTATCCTGCAATCTCATTTTTGAGTCCCTTGGAGCGGATAATTGCCACCTCTTCGAGGATCTTCTTGTTGTCAGAAAAGCTCTCCCCAAATTTTGGCTTGTACTTGTCCAGTACGTCGTACGAGAGGCGCTTTATCCTATCCACGCTCGTTTAAACAGACAGGGTTTTTTATACTTATATTTAAAAATCTGATAGCGGCATCTTGGACGCGACACGCCTGAGCCATAATGCTGTTGTGAGGGATTCGACGCAGGGATCTGGGCTTGTCCAACAGGCAAGGCAGTGCTCGGAGCCCACAGAAACAAAACCCCAGCAAACACTGATCCACCACACCGGTGCATTTCAGGACACTATATTCCGAGGAACGATTCCGTGTTTTTCTTCAGCATGGCTGCCGTCTGGTCAAACGTCTTTCCAATGATCCTTGATGCGCAAAATATGACGCTTGGTATGAAGCTTACCTGTCCCGATTTTCCCTCAAAGCACCTAGAAAACCTTACGGGACCGTCAGTCTCAACGAGAATCCTTGACTGGTCGGTCCTAGCCAGCAAGGCCTGTTTGTCGTTTGCATAGACTGTCACAGGTCCGTATGAAACAAAAAGTTCCATGTCCATGGCCCTTCGAAGTTGCCTTTTGTTCCCATCAAACCAGTGAATCAGGGCGCGGCTTACGTCATAGGATGTCATTATTTCAAGGATTCTGTCAAGGCTCTTTCTTGAGTGTATGGATACCGGCTTGTCAAACTTCTCTGCGCACGACAGCAGCGCTTCAAATACCCGGCCCTGCCTGTATGCGTCCCCCTCATTCCTTACATACGTAGGATCCAGCCCTATCTCCCCTATTCCGGCCAGATGGGAATGGGATCGTTCTATCAGTTCCACCATCCCTTCTAGATCATCGCCTGCGTGCTCTGGATGAATTCCTACAAATGGGAGGATCAAGTCGTTTTTTTCTGCAAGCTTGATAGTCGCTAGGGAATCTTCCATGTTTGTCGAGACGCAGCATGCCTTGATCCCCAAGTGTCTCATCTGCGTCAGTATGTGCTCCATGTCATGTGCGTAGGCAGGATCAGACAAGTGTATGTGGGCGTCAAAGTACCATGTCATCGTTCCATCGTTCCAAGAGCAGTAGTATTTGATGTCATGTTAATATTTTTTCACTCATCCTCTTTTTTTAAAGAAGCCAGAGCAGATTCCATGCGATCATCAGAACTGGGAATGTCTGCCATGTATAGATTCCTGAAGAAGGCCGGAGCTGAGAGGGTCAGCGACGAGTCTGCAGACGAACTAAGGAGGGTGGTCGAGGAGATTGCCAACAGTATCGCACGAAATGCAGTAGAGATGGCATTGCACGCGAGGCGGAAGACTGTAAAGGGCGAGGACGTAAAGCTGGCCTCAAGACAGTTTACCAGATTCTGACTAAAGGGTTTAATTATTCACGCTATATTTTGCAAAACGGTGCGGTGGCAGAACGGTTATGCGTGGGCCTGCAAAGCCTATACAAGGGGGTTCGACTCCCTCCCTCACCTTCTATCCCACAACCACCTGTCCCTTCATCCATGGATGCAGGGTGCAAAAGTAGTCAAACGTGCCGGCCTGGTCAAATGTTACCGTGTATGACTCGTACGGATCCATGTATCCGCTGTCGAACAGTTCCGTCGGCGCGTCATAGGAGCCTGATGTCACGCTGTGAAACGCAGAATCCTCGTTGACCCATGTCACATCCCCTTCGGTTTCGACTGTGATCGTGGTGGGGATGTAGCACGTGTCGGTCTCCTCGCAGCCAGGCCGCGATACCTTGGTGGGCATTACAACATCGCCCACCACCTCGGTCGGCTCTGTCACGTCCGACCCAATATCGCTTGGTTCGACGTCGTTACTGGAACCTGCAAACGCAGATGCGATGGCAAGTACGAGAACCGCCACCGCCACAACCGCTATCATCTTTCTTGCCAGGTCATCTCACGCCCCGGAAACCATCCATGATGACCTACCTGCATCGGGGCATCATTATCATTGTAACTGATTGCCGTGCGGCGCAACTCCTGCATGCAAGCCGCCTGCACCCGTCCATAAAAGGCAGCATGGTGCAGTGCTTGCCGGCCATGCACCGACCCGGGCTGATGCCGTCCTGCGCATCTCGTAAAAAGATAAAAGGAGTCAGTTATCCATGTTCCTCATGAGCCGTACCTGCATCAAGTGCAAGAGCACAATACCCGACAGCGAGAATCTTGACATGGTTGCAGCAAAGTATCCCGTATGCAGCAAGTGCTGGAGCGAATGGAAGGAATACCGGGTGATGGTAATGAACGAGATGAGGCTTGACATGTCGATGCCAGACCACAGAAAGCTGCTCAAAAAACACGAAAAGATCTTTGTCGGCGTCATGTCCCCTGATGGGGAAGTCATAGACTACTCCAACGAAGACAATCGTAAACCCGACGATCCCCCGGCCTGCTAGATTCCCAGATGCCTTTTGGCGTTGTCTGGAATCATGAGCAACATCTTTCTCTTCTCTGTCCCATCCAGTCCGTCTACGATCCTCCTGACAGTCTCTGCAATTATCTCCCTCTCTCTTGTACCAAGCGTCAGGAATATCTCCAAGATGCCGTCTAGGTTGAACTCGACTAGCTTTTGCGGGGATTCAATTGATGCGGTGATGTATGCGCGAAAAATCCCCTCCCTCTGCTCTTCGGACAGCGAGGCAAGTATCTCAAGCCACGTCTTGAAGAGTTTTGCAAAATTGGGAAACGGAATCGTCGGCCCGGCGTCAAGCGCATGGCCTATCACTTCGTCCCTTTCCTGTTCTGAGAGGGAGAAAAACTCCATCATCCTCTTCTTTAGAATCGGGGTTCTCAGAAAGTCCGGCAGGCTGGCTAGATTAATTATTATATTTCCGGCAAAATTCTCTCCTAGCATGAACTGGCATGCGGCATACCAGCTTATAAAAGCACTTTACATTAAATAAACGCAGCATACACCCACCAACATGACGCTTACCGTGGTCGTCGGGGGGTTTTTTGGAGATGAAGGCAAGGGAAAGATCATCTCGTATCTGGCAGTCCGGGACGATCCGGCCATCGTTGTCCGCGGGGGAGCAGGCCCCAACGCAGGCCATACAATAAGAGACGGCAACCAGACATACAAAGTCCGGATGCTTTCATGCGGGTTTCTAAACAAAAACGCAAAGGTCATGATCGGCCCCGGGGTCGTAGTTGATCCCGAAGTGCTTGAACGCGAGATTGGCAGCTTTGCACCCGGGCGATCGTTCATAGACCGGAACTGTGGCATCATTGAGGCTGTCCACCGGGCCAGAGATTCCAAGGGGGAATTGAAAGAGAAGATAGGCAGTACAGGTTCGGGCACGGGACCGGCCAACGCTGACAGGGCGATGAGGACGCTGCGCCTTGCAAAGGACTTTGACTCCTTGTCGGGCATTACCGCAGACGTTCCGTTCGAGACCAACTCTGCTCTGTCTGCCGGCCGCAACGTCCTAGTCGAGGGGACGCAGGGCACCTTTCTGTCACTGTGGCACGGAACGTATCCATTTGTGACCTCCAAGGACGTGACCGCGTCTGGAATATGCGCTGACATAGGAATAGGGCCGACAAAGGTCGACGAGGTAATCATAGTATTCAAGTCGTACGTGACCCGCGTGGGCACCGGGCCACTGGACAAGGAGCTCTCGCCCGAAGAGATGAAAAACAAGGGATGGGCAGAGTTTGGCACGGTTACCGGCCGGCCAAGAAGGGCCGCAGAATTTGATTTTGACCTAGCCCGGAGGGCAATAATGCTTAACGGTGCAACCCAGATATCCATAACGAAACTTGACGTGCTGTTTCCGGACTGCGCAGGCAGCACATCCTACGACCGCCTCTCAAACGAGGCGCGATCGTTCATACAAAGGATCGAAGACGAGCTCGGCACGCCTGTCACACTCGTAGGAACAGGACCGGCAGTGCATGACATCATTGACAGACGAACTGGATAGATTTAATTTAACACAAGGCATACTTTACCCGTGAGCAAACAGCAGGATTCATCCAATGACGCGCTACCGCAATACATCCAGGTGAACTCCACCTTGGAATTTTCCCGGCTAGTCTGCGCGCTAGAGAGGACTCCGCGCCTGTCATTCCTGCACGATCACAACGGGCAGAAGATTCTCTCTGTGATGACAGACACGCTGATGGACAATCCGGTAATCTACTACACCCCGTTGGAGCATGACGGCCACTACCTGTCGTACGAGCTGAGGAGCGGAAAGGAGGAGTCTGGAATCGTTGACTCGATCGCCGATACGGGCAAGCTGTACTCGCCAATCATCCGAATCAAGTCGCTGCCCAAGTCGCTGCTTCCAGGCAGTAAAATCCACGACAAGTACACGCCAATCGAGCTGGAAGACGCGTCCAGCCTCGTGAATCTTACGTGGAATCTTGATGACGTACTGTTCCCGCTGTTCCTGTTTCCGCACGGAGACAAGTGGATGCTGGGGCTATTCATTACCTTCACCGACGGCGGCACAGCGTACTTTTGCCACGTGGTGCTAGACGACGATCCCCAGAAGCCGTTTCTAAAATTTTCAACTACCAACGGCCGCGTGCCAGAGTTCGTCCATGATCCGTCCGAACACGGCTACTCGTACATCAAGATAATAAGACTCAAGGACACCCATCCGCTGATTGACTATGACCACCTTCAAAACTAGACTCTCGCAGGCTGCCCGGTCAAACGGCAGGGTGATTCTTGCAAACGACTACGACCTGCCCGTGCAGGATCTCTACCAGAAGACACTCCAGAACATCAGGGATCTGCACCAGCACGTGTGCGGCATCAAGCTCAATTTTCACCTGCTTGTTCCCCTAGGCGGCCGGGAGATTGCCAGCATCAACAAGGCTGCGCACGAACACGGCCTGCAGACCATTGCCGACATCAAGCTCAACGACATTCGAAACACGAACCGGATAACTGCCGGGCGGCTGTGGGATCTGGGGTTTGATGCGGTAATAGCCAATCCCATAATGGGGCCAGAAAGCCTCCTGGACTTGACCGAAATGGCACACGAGGCCGGCAGGGGCGTCATCTCGCTGTGCCACATGAGCGCACCCGAGGCTCGAATCTCATACGAGCTCCGGATCGGCTCCCAGGAGCAGCACCTGTACCGCCTGTTTCTGGAGTGGGCGCTTGCATCTGGGGTGGATGGAATCATCGTGGGCGCCACGTTCCCTGACATAATCCGATACTGCTCGGGCCAGGCAGCCGGGAGGCTGGACATACTCTCCCCCGGCGTGGGCACCCAGGGAGGCGACGCGGGCAGGACAGTCTCATCCGGTGCAGATTACCTGATAGTGGGCAGGACAATTCTTGGCGCCCAAGATCCTGTCAGAACGGCATCAGAACTAAGCCTAGGCACCCTTGGCAAGTAGTGTATGCGCCCCTGCCAGCACCCTTCTTGCATTCTCAAACGTGGTCTTCCTCATGGCCTCGTCATACTCTAACCACGTATAGTCGAGATGCTCGTGGGATATCTGGATGCTGTCCGTGCCTGTCTCGGCCAGAAAAAAGACGACCTTCTTGTAGATCAGCTCGCCGTCGTGCTGGAAGCTGTACCTTATCCACTCCTCAAAATCATCCACAAAGGATACGTCTGTAATCCCAGTCTCCTCTGCCGTCTCCCTGAGCGCCGTCTGGAGCGCAGTCTCTCCGGCCTCCATCTTGCCCTTTACAAAATCCCAATGGCCCGAAGGGTAGTGCAGGAGCAAAAAGAATATCCTTGAATTGCTTCTTCTAAACAGCACGACTCCGGCAGACATCTCCCTTATCATTGTCCCAGTCTTCTCTTCCTTTCTTGGAACGTCCTGATCGCCCTCATCAAATCAATCTTCCTAAACTCGGGCCAGAATATATCCATAAAGACCAACTCGCTGTATGCGCTTTGCCATATCAGAAACCCGCTCAGCCTCTTCTCCCCTGACGTGCGCAGAATCATGTCCGGGGATGGCTGCGGAAGGTGCGACGTGTACAGGTTGGACTCGATCTCGTCCCTGTCAATCTTGTCCACATCCAAGTCCCCGCCTATTACCTTCTGGCATATCTTTCTTACCGCGTCGACCAGCTCGTGTTGCCCACCGTACGCCAGCGCGATATTCAAAAAGTGACTGTCATAATCCTTGGTCTCCTCGTCCAGTTTTTTCAACACGTTCTTTATAGGATCAGGAAGCATCTCCGTTCTCCCGATCGCCTTGACCCTCATCTTGCACCTGTGGATTCTCGGATCTGCAAGAAGCTTCTCCAGCCTCACCTGGATCAGCTGGTAAATGTATGCCAGTTCTTCATCCCCCCGTCTGAGGTTCTCTGCAGACAGCGCATACAGCGTGACAATCTCGATGTCAAACTCCTCGCACCAGTCAAGCAGGTTCTCCACTGCATCTGCCCCCTTGCCGTGCCCGTTTTGGGGCATCATCAAGTGTTGCCGCGCCCACCGCCTGTTTCCGTCAAGGATGAGAGCCACGTGGTTTGGTATGTCTCCGTTCCGGATCTCCCTTTCCAACCTCTTCTCGTAGATCCTGTAAAGCCCTGAGAGCCGGAACGCCCCGTCCTTTATTCTGTTAATGCCTGCCCACCTTTGGTATCATATGCATGTTAAAAATATCAGTGTTTTTACCACATTTGGCATGACTGCTGTGCATGTGGTGTCTCAGTCCGAGACCATTTGCTGATCCTTGCGCCTCCTGTACTTTTTGAAGAGGATTGTCGTCGATATCAGTGTGACGGCCAGACCGGCAAGTATGGGCGGAATCAGGGTAAATGAGTTCTCGTCATGAATCATTATGTTTGTGAACTGGTGTATTGTGGGATACAGCGATATCAGTACCACGATTCTCAAGATATCCGTAATCTGTCTTGGAATTCCCCCGATCCAGTTGCTTAGCAGCGTTCCGACAAGGATGGATCCCATTCCAATCCACAGGATTGGCAGCGATCCTGATATGAACTGCCCAATGATCACCTTGTTTGTGATAATGTTGATGATCTCTTCGGACTCGTGCATGCTGGGATCCACCGAATTGATCCCAGACGGTATGGATCCCAAAAGCAGCAGAATCCCTGCAAGCATCGTAAAAATCCTGATGAATCCCATCGGAGTCGGCTTGGACCAGCTTGACCATCTCTTGTCCACGTCAAAGGCCCTGACTAGAAACGCCCCTCCCAGAATGCTTACCAGAACGGCAAATATCTCCGCCGTGTAGTTAAAGACGGTGGCGATCCCGCCGATCAACAAGAGAATTCCAGGAACTCCCAGAAAGAACTTGGAGTACCTTGAGTCGTATGCGATCATCTTTAGGTATCTTCCAAATACCGCATAGGAGTACTCCACGCTCCTGCTTACCTTCATTACGACACGCTGGACGGATACAACAGGCAGGACGTTCTGGATGACAGGGATGACTGTCTCGTCGTCTTCTCCGTCAGACACAATGACTGCCCCTTCGGCAGCGAACACCTCAAGAACCTGTTTTGTCTCTCTTAGAATCTTCTCATCTGCCTGAATCCCCCTGTTCTTGACACCTGCTATGGTGACCACTTCTACTTGGTAGTTCTTGCTGATCAGATCCTCGTACGTCTTGATCGCCGAGAAGATGGAATTTGAATCCGCATCCTCGGGATCCTCCAGTGCCAGCCTCTGTGCAGCCTCGATACACCTGTCTCTGCCTATTACGGGAGTTGTGATTCCCGCCTTTTCGCCTACGTCGTTGTCTCTGTCAACGCAGATCACAAGCAGCTTGCTGTGTGTGGATGCGCTAACATCCTTCTCTATTTTCTTGGAACGTTGTGACACTACTCTATAAGGCAGAAATTCCTTTTTAACTTTAACAATGCCATGCGTTTGCATGGGCCTGACATGGCGTCAAAAACCTACGGCCTGGCACCATCTGATAATGCCATGTGCCCTTGCGACTCTGCCCTCAAGGATTCTATCCTTTGCACAGTCTGCGCGACTTGCTCTTCTGACTCGCCGTTTTCAATCATGCCTGCAAGAACCCTGGTCTCTGCAATGTACGTGTTGAACTTTTTCATCGCCTCCATGTACTCGATGTAGCTTGTCTGCCACTGCTCCGGCGGCTTTGATGTGATAAATTCGCTTATCTGTGCCGTGACCTGCGACGATGTGGTCTCGGTTATTGCGACATACTCTTCGGGCGTAATCGTGCCGCTGAGAAGGTTCTCATACTCTATGCTGATTGACTCCTGCAGTACCTCGTGGATGCTCTTCACGCCGTCAAGATATCCCCTGTAGTCTGAGACAACAAACGTTGAATCGTTTTCCTGCGGTACCAGCCATATCAGAAAGCTTGCAGCGGTCACCACGGCCAGGATAACCCCTGTCGCGATAACTTGTTTAAAATCTTCTTCACTCCCTTCTTTGAGGCCATTTTTTGATTTTAAAACACTGGTGCTTATAACTTGTTTCTGGCATTTCGAAAGCGCGAGTCCACTTTGTGCCTGACAAAATGGCTTGAACCCGTGCAGGTTTTCCAAATCCGCGCGTTTCGGCGGTAAAATCAACCAACATATTCCAACCCGCCGGTCAAATAGTTTTTACATGCTCTTCCTAAATAACCCCTCCTAATCAGTTTTGGAATGGCTCAAGCATACTGCGTAAAATGCAGAGAGAAGAGGGAGATAAAGAATCCCGAGGAAACGAAGCTCAAGAACGGGCGCCCGGCAGTGAAAGGCACATGCCCAGAATGCGGCACAAAGGTCTTTCGTATAGGGAAAGCCTAGCGGGCTCTCTTTTTATTTTTCAAAACCAATATAGTGCTCCTCTGTCAACCCATGTCATGACTGAAGAGCAATACGTGGGTCTGCTTGAACGCATCCGGGATCACTTGGGCGGCACGGACAAGAAGGCGCCTGCAAGGTTCGAGCTTCCAGTGGTGGATGTGATGTGGGAAGGGCAAAAGACGTTTCTGCGAAATTTCTCGGATTTCCCCAAGGTTCTGCGCAGGGATCCGGACAAAGTTCTTCAGTATCTCTCAAAGGAGTTTGCGGTTCCTGCAGAGAAGCTTGGGGACAAGGCGATGTTTATCGGCCGCCGGGCGCCAGATGATTTTACAAGACTGTTCCAGATTTATGTAAAGGACTATCTAGAATGCCATACGTGCAAGAGTCCAGATACCAAGATCCACAAGGAGAACCGCATATCGTTTCTGATCTGCGAGGCGTGCGGCGCAAAGTCTACGCTAAAGGGCAAGTATGCATGATGCAGTTTTCAGCAAAAACGACTGACTACCAGCACAATATCATGCTCAACATATGTGATGCCGATATTCTGGAACGGTACCTAGTAGAGGGCGATCTCCACATGCACATGAGCAAGGGCTGTTATGGAGAGAGACTAGTAGGGTGGATCTAATAGATAGTCCGCCTGGCAATCTTCAGAACGATATCTGACATTCCGTTTCTGGAAGGAGGCAGAAGGACTACTGGAAAAATCACTGATAATCAACATGGCCGGAGAAAAGAAGTAACCTGCACCGCGGGATTTTGCAAAAAATACCCCTAGGCCTCCCAATCCTGCCTGCATTGTGCCCACCCAGATAAATGGAAATCCATTTACCTTGAGGCATACAAGACTCTTTCATGTCTGACGAGGTTGGCCGAAAATTGGGATCCAAGATAGACCGGAAACTACTCGAGAAATCCAACCGCGGCGGTCTCAAGGACGGCTTCAAGAAGGGAAAGGTCATCAACGAGGTACTGGACAAGCCGACGGTCATGACACTTTACAAGATGCTCTCCGATCACGTCATGGCATACGTCAACGGTGCAATCAGCGCAGGCAAGGAGTCTGTGCTGTTTTGGGGAGTGGATGAAAACGGCGACAGCATCGCGCTTAAAATCTATCTGGTCAGCACGTCAAATTTCAAAAAACGCGAGATCTACATCTCCGGGGATCCCAGATTTTCACACTTGAGGCGGGGCACAAGAAACTTGGTTTATCTCTGGGCAAGAAAGGAGTTTCGTAACCTGTCCCAATGCTACGCGGCAGGGCTTCCGGTTCCACAGCCGCTGCATGTGGCAAACAATGTGCTTGCCATGGAGTTTGTGGGCCGGGAGGGACGACCCGCAGCATTACTGCTTGAATCCGAGGTGGACTACAACGATTATGTCCAGGCGGTGTCAATTATCCGCGACATGTACAGCAAGGCCCATCTGGTGCACGGCGACTATTCCGAATACAACATATTCAAGACGCATGACGGTCTTGTTGTGTTTGATATGGGATCTGCAGTAGACCTGAGACATCCGAACTCCCGGGGATTTCTTAAAAGAGACATTAGCAATATTACCCGATTCTTCAATAAGAGGGGAATCTCTGTTGAAGATCCGGCAAAGGTACTTGGAGATGTTGTGGGATGATCTTTGAAAAACTCGTTCGTATTCCAAATGACAGGATCGCAGTCCTGATAGGGAAGTCGGGATCCGTAAAATCCCAGATAGAACAATCATGCCGCGTCATGCTGGAAGTTGACGGCGAGACAGGCGAGGTCCTTGTGAGTTCTACCGATAATGCAGAAAAGACCAATCCATTCAAGGCAGTAGAGATAGTCATGGCAGTTGGGCGGGGCTTTTCGCCTGAGGTTGCCATGACGCTGCTAAAAGACCAGAACACGCTGCACATTATAGATCTAAAGGAATTTGCAGGCAGGTCCAAATCCGGCATTGAAAGGATTAAAGGTAGACTTATCGGGGAGGGCGGTAGAGCAAGACGGAATATGGAAAATCTCAGCGGCACTCGCATCTCAGTTTACGGCAAAACCGTCTCGGTCATAGGCAGCGTTGACAGGCTACGGCTAGCAGTTGATGCAGTCTCATCGATCTCAAATGGTAGCATGCATGGTGCCGTCTATGGCAGACTAGAGGCTGCAAACAGGCGAACCCGGAAGGAACGAATGATACTGTGGGAAGATCAAAATGTCTTTGATTAAAGAGCAGTTCAACCAAATATCCCCAAGCGAATTCTTTTACAGCAACCGGGACTTGGCAGGATTCAGCAACCCCACACGTTCGCTTTATACGGCCGTGCGGGAGTTTGTCGAGAATGCGCTTGATGCCTGTGACCAGAAACGGACCCTCCCCACAGTGCACCTGACGATCAAGGCCGTTGATCCTGACAAGCATGATCCTCGCCACTACATCCTTACCGTGCGCGACAACGGTCCGGGCGTTGATCCAAAGCACATACCACTTGCATTTGGAACAGTCCTGTACGGATCCAAGTTTGGCCTCAAACAAGCACGGGGAATGTTCGGACTTGGCGCAACCATGGCAATTCTTTACGGCCAGATTACCACCAACAAGCCCGTAACAGTAAAGAGCTCCACTGACGGAAAGATCCAGCACGTATTTGATATACTGCTGGACATACAGAAGAACAAGCCAGTAATAATCAAGCATGAGACTGTAAAGACTACGACCAAGGGACTTTCTGTGAGCATATGCCTGGAGGGAGACTACTCCAAGGCCGGCATCAAGATCCGCGACTACGTCTACGAGACATCCCTCATTACGCCGTATGCCACTATAACATTTGACGATCCCAAGGGACAGACGTTCCGCAACCCGCGATTCGTAAAAGACATCCCGCCTGCCCCTACCATAATACAACCGCACCCCCACGGTATTGATGTGGAAAGGATACGAAGAATGATAGCCGACTCGAAATTCGAGATTCCTACCATCACTGATGCGATGATTGACAAGATTCGCAAGGATTTGAACCTCTCCAAGGGCAACTTCAAGTATGCTGCAATCATGGAAAGAACAAAAAAGAGATGGAAAGGCCTGTCGCGTCAGGTCCGGGTATCGCTTGCCTTGATGTCGTTTCTCAAGATGGATTTTGAGAAATTAAGCAAGATCAAGATCGAAGACATTGACGTGCCCAACAAGAAGATAACTTATTGGGACTTTGGGGTCTCAGAATCCAAGTCAGTCAGCATGAATCCTGCCAGCCAGTATTACAAGCAGCTGACAAACACCGTTCAGGGAGAACCGCTTGACACGTTTCTGACCAAGCGGTTCCAGCGAGTAGGTCCCACTACTGCGACCAAGTTTGCAAAGTTTGCCGGCTTCAAGCCTGAAAAGAGAATGGGGACCATGACCAACCAGGAACTAGTGATGCTAAGCGACTCCCTTCAAAAATTTGACGGCTTTCTTACGCCTGACTCCAGCTGCCTTGCGCCGCTTGGCACCAAATCACTTGAGAAGGGAATCAACAAGTTCTTCAATCCGCAATTTACTGCCGTTATCCAGCGCCCGGCATCGGCATACTCGGGATTTCCGTTCATAATTGAAATGGGCATCGCATATGGGGGCGATATCAAGACCGGCGGGCCGCATGTATACCGGTACGCAAACCGGATTCCGCTGCTCTATGACGAGGGAAGCGACGTGGTTCTCAAGGTCATAAATGAGATCGACTGGGGAAGGTACAAAGTCAAAGGTGAGCCGCCGTTTGTCATCATATCTCACATATGCTCTACGAGAATTCCGTACAAGACTGCCGGAAAAGAAAACGTTGCAGACCGGCAGGAGATAGAGCGGGAGATCCGACTGGCAATACAGTACCTGTCAAGAAAGCTTGCGTCATACATGTCAAAGAGGGGGCAGGCAGACGCGGCCAAGAAGCGGGCTAACCTGTACGCAAAATACATCCCACTCATCTCGCAGTTCTGCACCGAGCTTGCAGGCAAAGAAAAGGAACCAAAATACGGAAGCATGTTGGAAGTCAGGGGTCCCGTGGTGCCTGATAGAATTGCAGAGGAGAAGGCCTGATGGCAGGCAAGAAAACAGGCACACGTGCCAAGAAGGCAGCAGCTGGCAAGAAGGCCACGTCTACCAAGATCACAGATTTTTCAACCAAGACCGCCGCCAAAACCACACTTAAAAAACCAGCACCTTCCAAGTCTGCCTCCAAAAAGACCACGGCATCAAAAACTTCGAAAAAGACCGCCGCCAAAACCACACTTAAAAAACCAGCACCTTCCAAGGCTGCCTCCAAAAAGACCACGGCATCCAAAACTTCGAAAAAGACCGCCGCCAAAACCACACTTAAAAAACCAGCACCTTCCAAGGCTGCCTCCAAAAAGACCACGGCATCAAAAACTTCGAAAAAGACCGCCGCCAAAACCACACTTAAAAAACCAGCACCTTCCAAGGCTGCCTCCAAAAAGACCACGGCATCAAAAACTTCGAAAAAGACCGCCGCCAAAACCACACTTAAAAAACCAGCACCTTCCAAGTCTGCCTCCAAAAAGACCACGGCATCCAAAACTTCGAAAAAGACCGCCGCCAAAACCACACTTAAAAAACCAGCACCTTCCAAGGCTGCCTCCAAAAAGACCACGGCATCAAAAACTTCGAAAAAGACCGCCGCCAAAACCACACTTAAAAAACCAGCACCTTCCAAGGCTGCCTCCAAAAAGACCACGGCATCCAAAACTTCGAAAAAGACCGCCGCCAAAACCACACTTAAAAAACCAGCACCTTCCAACTGCCTCCAAAAAGACCACGGCAAAAACTTCGAAAAAGACCGCCGCCAAAACCACACTTAAAAAACCAGCACCTTCCAAGGCTGCCTCCAAAAAGACCACGGCATCCAAAATTACTAAAGCTGCTACCGGTGCAATGAAGAAGCAACTGAGTGCGCTTGACGCCCTCAAGTCTCATGGCACGAAAATATATGACGACTTGAACTCTGGAAAATTCCCACAGTTTTCAATACCTAGCAGATCAGTCAATAATATCGTCTATGATAAAAAGCACCGGCAGTACATACTGGGAAACAATTCAGCATTAAGAAGTGCAAAGAACTCCTCCCAGCTGAGATCCTTTACACAGCTCATGTGGCTTGCATTCTTTGCCAACAGGCTGACCCATGAGAAAAAATCATCAACCCTGAGAGACGTTTACTATTCGTCGCAGGCATTTGCAATTGATTTTGACAGCCAGTCGGAATCTGACAACATCATCGTGGACCTTGAAGCGATAACTGCAAAACCGCGAGAAGATTTTCACATCTTCCCTGAAGAGAGGAGTTCCATATTTGGCGACTTGGATATCGAGTATACGGTTCCAGGTTATGAAGGCAATTCAATGAACCTATCCAACCATCCCGACGGATATGCCATCGGGCCTAGTCTGACCACCGCCGAGCTGGTGGGTACGAGTGCCGAGATTGTCATTGCAATCGAGAAGGGTGGACTCTTTACGAGGTTCGTCGAAGAGCAGGTGGACAAAAAATTCAAATCCATAATCATCAACACTGGGGGACAGGCGCCACGTTCCACCAGAACCCTCCTCAAAAGACTTCATGACGAGATGGGACTGCCCATCATTATCCTTACCGACGGTGACGTGTACGGGGAACATATTGCCATGGTTATCAAATCCGGCTCTGCAAACGCGGCACATCTCAGGGAGCTAACGGTTCCGGATGCAAAATGGGTCGGTGTGTGGGCAACTGACATCGAAAAGTACAAGCTGCCTACGATTCCAATGACGGAATCTGACATCAAGAGGTGCTACGACCTGAAGAAGGATCCCAGGTATGCTGACGGGATATGGAAAAAAGAACTCGACGTCTTCTTGAGGCTCAAAAAAAAGGCAGAACTGGAGGCATTTTCGAAATATGGCCTTACCAACATCACCGACAAGTACCTGCCGCACAAACTGGAACTGGCAAAGAGTCTTTGATTATTTTATTCTCAGCGTCAGGACGCCGTTCCTGTACTTGAAGTCGAATATCTGCATGTTGTCTACTCCGTCTATGGAAACCTCTCTTGTGAACCCTGCTGTCCCGCGTATGTACAGTACGCCGTCAATGAGCCTTACTGTGATCTTTTCCTCCGGCCCTGGAACCTCTGCGACAAACACAAACTCGTTTTCGCCCTTTATGAGATCGTACACCCAGTTTTTTGACTCCTGCTCCCTTACGTTGGTGTAAAATGGCTTTTGCTCGCTGGTAATCTTCTTCAGATGCCTAACCCAGTAGAACATGGTCAACGCGGCAACGCCGATCAGGATAAAACTGGCAAAGCCTGAATCCTGCCTCTGCGCCATGATGTAGATTATGCCGAGAAGCACGATCACCACAATCGGGATGACAAAGTTCAGTGACTGTTCATTTGAGTATGTGCCCTTGTAGCTTGCCAAACAACAAGAATAGTGTCCTGCCAAATATAAAACACTCTATGAGCAATCCGCGTCTCGGCACCATCGTTTCCAAATTGGGCATGCATCAACAGGCGAATCCTTGAATGTGCGTGAGGGAAGGATCATGCAAGCTCCATGTCAGGCAGACTCTCATTCATGCGCAAAGCCGCGCCCGGCATGAATTCTCGTACATGCTCGTGCGATCGGATGCCTTGTACTTTTTATTACCATTGAGTGTAATCCCCCCCGTTGGCAGATGAGCCAAAATTTCCCCCATTCACAAAGAGGGACATAATGCTGAGGGGCACGGTGATTGCCGTTATAATCTCGGTTCCATCACTTGTCGCCCTTGTCCTGATCTGGATAATTCTAGATGACCTGATACTTGGGGCCATACTCGGAGCAGTCGTTCACTTCGTGGCACTGGGGTTTTCACTGAAGATATCAAAGAGGCTGCTGGTCAGAGGATGATACATATTTTCCCGCGCCCAACTTGGGAATGATGAGCATCTCGCAGATAGAGGCGAATCTGGTCTCTGAAATAGGATTAAGCCATACGCAGGCAAGGGTATATCTGCTGGTTACCTGTCACGGCAAGATGTCTGCCGCAGAGATCTCCCGGAGGCTGGGAATACACCCAAACGACGCCGTGAAGGCGTCGGGGGATCTGATGGAACTTGGTGCATTCATCGACATTTCCGAGACTGAGTTTGAAGCCATGCATCCAAGATTTACGGCAGTCAACATGTTTCGCAGGATGTGTGAGCGGAAGGGGATGACCTTTCAGAGGAATCGCATAGTCGATAACATTGGAGTCGTACTGGAGCGTCCCTATGATGATGCAAGAACTAAATAACGCAGACTATGGCTTGATGGCATTGGACACCGAGACATGCAAGCACCAGCCTGTATACTATGGGGTGGTAAACATCAACATAAATGAAAGAACTATCGGCTCTGTCGACGTATGGCGGTGCGGTGCTTGCAAAAAACGGTTCTGCGAAGAGAAGCAGCTTGGTATAGAGGAGCTGGCCGATTTGGTGGGCATGCCCAAAATAAGCCCTGATCAAAAATGGGCAGTCACAGTATGCAAGTTACAAAAGGAAAAGTACCGGTGGAAGCTGGTGAGGGTGAACCAGAACGGCACCATCCAACACGAGTGCATTGATGAGCGGCAAGTCAAGCTCAATGTTGATGAGTACAAGGTTGTTGACAACAACCATTGGAGCTTTCTAATTGATGACAACGTCAACAGGGCAGTAGAGATTTAGATTCCGATGGATCTCAAAGTTCACATCAATGACGTACACGGCAGCCAGATGGCAGCCAAGATCAACGGGCGATTCATTTTGGACGGGCACGAGTTTCGCTTCACCGCAATTGCGTTTGGCCGCATAGGGGGGCAAAACGTGGGGGCAAAGATCTCCATGACCACCGAAAAAAAACTCCAGGCACTGGGGTATGATCCTGACGAAGTCATCATGCTACTCCAACGAAGCCTGCTCCAAGGGGATCTGCATCTTCCGGACGGGCTTAAAAAAGAGTCTTTTGCAGACGGCTAAAATTCGGCTTCTTCAAGCGCCCTGGCACAAGAGCATCCCCTCGAATGCGGCATCATGTCTATCAGGCCTGTCAGCAGATCCCTTGCCTTCTTAACATTTTCAGATATGGTCTTCATGACCTCCTTTGTGGTGACCGGCTTTTCTGCCCAAACGTCATAGTCTGTCACAGTCGCTATTGACGTGTAGCACATCTGGGCCTCCCTTGCAAGCTGGCATTCGGGAACAAGTGTCATTCCGATCACGTCTGCCCCCGTGGATCTGTAAAATCGGGATTCGGCCTTTGTTGAAAACCGCGGTCCCTCAATGCATACGTATGTGGCCCCTGTGTGAATATGCATGCCCTGCTCTTTTGCCACCGCAAGCACCGCCGACTGTGTCTCGGGGCAGAACGGATCTGCCACCGATATGTGAATCACCCTGCCCTCTTCTGAAAACGAGCCCTTCCTTGACTTTGTGAAGTCCAGAAACTGTGCCGGCATGACAAATTGACCGGGCGCCAGCTCTTCTCTGAGGCTTCCCACTGCCGAGGGTGCCACGATTCTGCTGACTCCCAGCTCCTTGAATGCCCATATGTTTGCCCTGAAGTTGATCATGTGGGGAGGAATGGTGTGCCTTCTTCCATGCCTTGGGAGGAATGCAATCTTTCTTCCCCTGAAGAGCCCGATCGTGATGGCGTCTGACGGCATGCCGTAGGGGGTCTTGACGACGATCTCGTGCACTTCATCAAGCAGGCCCGAGTCATAAATTCCAGTACCGCCGAATATCCCTATCTCGGCACTCTCTTCCACTAGTATTTCACCAATGACTTGCAGTTGTATCCGTCAATCTTTTTGATTCCGTTGAGTTCTGTCAGTTCTATGATAAATGCAAATCCTGCAACCACTCCCCCAATCTTCTCAACTAGCTTTGCAGACGTCATTGCAGTGCCGCCGGTAGCAAGCATGTCATCGCATATGATTACCCTCTGTTTGTCACTGATGGCATCCTGCTGCATCTCCATCGTATCCCTGCTGTACTCTGTGGCGTATGTTGATTTTGCAGTCTTTCCGGGAAGCTTTCCTGCCTTTCTAACCATTATCATGCCCTTGTTGTATCTTATGGCAAGCATGCACGCCAGAATAAACCCCCTTGCGTCAATTCCTGCAAACAGATCGACATCATTTGGATTGTAGTACCTTGAAAACTCGTCTGCGATCATGCTCATCGCTGACGGATCCCTGAGCATCGGACTAAAGTCCCTGAATATAATTCCCTTCTTGGGGAAATTCGGATAATCGGATATTCTGTCTCTTAGGTTCACATCACTGTGGGCTGGCAGGTAAAATAAAATTGTTTGAATTGGTTCCCCCACACCAAATCGTCCCTTGTCCTACGGCGGGCCGTTGGCAGCAGTGCATGGCAGTCGTCAAGCAGAAGATGCCGCCGGTTTGCTCATGCTTTCAAGGAAATGACCACAGGCGTGCAGCTGCCTTGTGAGTGCTGGAATTACTCGGAATTGTCAACCTGTTGGCGACTCACCATTAGCCAACGGCATCTTTGAATTATGCGGTGCGATTTAACATATTGGGTGCGGATGTGGCGTACATGCGTCATAAAACCCGCGGCGGTTCATCCTATCCTGTATGTGGTCTCTGCAGACCGGAACGCGTCACTGACCTTCGCTGACGCTAGGCGGCGGTTCATCCTATCCTGTATGTGGTCTCGTGCCCGTTTCCACGAGCCTGCATTAGCGTTTGTGTGCTACCCGAACATCTTGCACGTACTGGCCTGTCGCTGGTGTATATGCCCGGTTCTGTGTCCGGCGGAATGATCCATATGGTTCTGGCTTCGCCTGAATCCGTGGCTGTAATCTCCAGCTCTCCTATCACTACACCGTCGCTTGATGTTATGACTACGTTTACCTGATTGCTGCTGCCTGTCACATGGATGTTGACATATTCTCCCGCTACGGCAGGCGAGTCTCCCGTGGTCGCTTGTACTGACATTCCGTCCTTGGCTGCCTCGAACACGCCGATCTCTATGGTGTCAAAGTTGCTGCCGCTTCTTGCCGTGATGGTCCATGTACCGTGTTCTGCGTCTGCAGGAATCCTGAATGTGGATTCTGCTATATTTCCATCCTTGTCCGAGTATGTCTCCTTGGTCTTGACCACGTCTCCGTTGGGATCCGTCAGTATGAGATCTAGCAGTACGTTGGGCGACGTCTCGCCCAGTATCAGAATCGGATCATCTGGCTCATAGTCTGGTTTTGTGGTCTTGATTTCAATGTCTGTTTGGGTTGGCCCCAGTCCCACTGAGAATCTTTCCTCATTTGCCGTAGTTCCCTTGCTGACAATTGCAGTATATATTCCTGGAACGTAGCCTGTCAGCTCAAGCAGGTACGTCTTCTTTCCGTCCGATTGCAGTACTACTGATGTTGCATTACCTTTGGGTTTGTCAAACGGATCAACTATGAGCAGGTTGACAATGTCTGATGCCTGACCTGTCAATGTGATTATTGCGGTATCCCTTACACGGTAGTTCAGCTTGTCAAATTCCAGGTTGACTGGAATGTCTGGCAGCTGTCCGAGTCCCGCATAGATGAACTCCTGTTCAACACCCTGTGTTGCAATCAGCGTGTATGTGCCATCGGGGGTATTCCGCGTGGTTTCGTAGCTGAATCCTATGTTGCCATTCCCGTCTGTACGCAGTTCCTCTGAGATCAGCTCGTTTCCAAATGGATCTTCTAAGATCATGCTGATTGGCATGTTCGGCAGCGCTGTTCCGTTAAAGACTATGGGCTCGCCGCGGTCAAATTTGAACATGGATGCAGATATAATGATGACCTGATTCGACTCCACTGCCATGTCCCTTTGTATGCTATCCCGCCCGTCGGTAACCGTTATGCTGTATTTGCCAAACGGCGCATTCAGCGGCACTATGATGGGCCCGTCGATGTCCCAATTGCCACTTGAATTGATCTCTGCCGTTCTGGAGTTTGTTATTATGCCGTCTTGGGTGCTCATCTCGAATGTTATGGCACCCTGGGGGGTTCCTGTGCCTGATAGATCCAAAGATGTTCCCCTGTGCGCAACGCGTGGGATTCCATCCACTGTCAAATCTATGTCGTTTGATGGGGGAATTCTGGTTTCTACCTCCCCTATCCTTATGCTGATCTCGCTTTCTTGCCCTTCCTGGTCCGTGACTGCAAACACAATCCTGCCCGGCTCGATGTCGCCGGGTATTTTCATCGTGGTGACGAATCCACCGTTTTCATCCGTAGTAAAACTGCCTATGTCTAGCGTATCTATGTGAAAGTTGAATTCACCGTCTGCACCAAAACTGTCTCCCACTACCCTGATAGTAGATCCCACGTTGGGCCTCTCTGGAATTATTCTAAATGTGGATTCTGGCAGTATGCCCTGGGGCGGATTGCACGAATCGGGCGGATCGGGCAGATCGCACGGATCTGGCGGATCGGGCGGATTGCACGAATCGGGCGGATCGGGCAGATCGCACGGATCTGGCGGTATATCGGGTACCTCCTTGGGAATATCTTCTGCAAACGTCTTGTCTACGTCTATCTGGTTGCCGTCCGTGTCCAGCGCCCTCCAGTTGATTCCTGACGAATCCAAGTCAGTCTTTAACCCAAACTTAACAAACTCTCCGGGTTTGAGCGGTATCGATGACGTAAATATCAACAACCCAGAGGAGGTCAACTCGCCTGTCCAGCCGCTTTCTGCCTTGAATGACTTGAATGTAACGCCGGTGCTGGGCCAGATTCTGACTAGGTCCATGTCAACTTCTGACTCGTTTGTAAACTCTATGATCGTGGTTCCCTCCAGCGTTATGCTTTTGGCGTTGATTCCCTCTGCATACGCCTCAGGCGTATGTGCAACAGGTACAGCTACAAGCATCGCTACAAGCACAGTAATCGAAAGGAAAATCCCCCTATACGGAGTTCTGTGCATTAATTTCAAGTTCTTGATCTCTCACTTAAACCTTAAAGAACTTTTTCTATACGTGATTATCCAAGCGCGAGTTGCCCGACTGCGTGGATGCCTTTCTGCATGTAGCGTGGTTTGAATAATTCATACCCGGGTATCTTGCGCGAGTGCCGTACTGTTACAGGCGGGCATGCGCGCCTCTTCTGCAGTATCTTATTGTGTGGGGTGACGCATCGTTTCTGCTCGCTGACTCAACGATCGGATCTTGCGGCCCTGTACTTGGTCGCCTGGGTTGTATTCTGATACTGCCTGATTCTCTCTGCAATAAGCCTGTACAGCGATCTGAACTGATCCCTGGTTTTGTCTGAAAGAAATCCGGCCTCCTCCAGCGTGATCTTTTCACAGATGTATCTTGTGATATCCTCATTGTCAAACTCTCCCCAGCCATCGTCTGCATGCTCCTCCCAGACCTTTTTCAGCCTGTCCAGTATGCCATTGCCTTCCTTTGACATGACGTACTCTGCTGTGATGTTTGCAAACCCCTCGTTTCTCAGTTTTATCTCGTATGTCTGGTTTACCGGATACATGTAATCCTCAGGCACGATATAGTCTTCTATCGACTCTAGCTTGTTCCCATTCCTTTCAAAAATGATTGTCTGCACCGGTGAAAATCCGTTGGAATTCAAATTCACAGAGATCTGCTTGGATTCGTCTGCATTGTCCAGTAGGATAAACGTCTTGTACCCGTGGTTCCTGTGGAATATTGCCAATGGCAGGACGGCGTTCTTGTTGTATGCGGCCACTACGTTGAGCGGGTTCATTGATATGTTTGGATCCTGAAGGAATTTGTCAAACGCGTTGAGATACATCGCATCAGACATAGTCTCCACTATGATTACCGGCCTTGAGTTTGTCCCAATTTCTCTGTCTACTATGGATTCAACCTGGCCCCTTGATAACCCGTACAGGATGGGAGTCAGCGTCTTGTCATCTGCGTTCCAGTAATCATAAAAGATCCTGCTAAGGTGCCTTCTTTTGTCCAGCTCCACCACAAGCAGGTTCCCCGGCGTGTAGTCAAATATCATAAACGGTGAGTGGGTTGCATACAGGACCTGGTTGGATCCGGCCAGGTTCTTGAGCAGGCTTGATATGCCCGCCTGCTGCGTGGGGTGTAAGTTTCTTGCAGGCTCGTCTAGCAATAGCAACGCCTCCTTTAGCTCCGCTCTCTGGGTTTCAGCTGCAAAGTTTACGATAAATGAAAACGTCCATTTGAAGCCTTCCGCCCGCCTGTTGAGCAGTCCGGTGTTTGTGATGGTGCCGTCCCTGTGGACGTCTGAAATCACTACGCTCATGATGTTTCCTGGATTGTATCTGAGATCTACATGAATGGGTTCTCCTTTCCATGCAGGGTTCAGCTTGCTAGTCAGTCGGTTGCTTGCCGTATTGAGAAGCTTTATGCATTTTGACGGGTGGTTCTTTACCGACTCCAGCTCGTCTATGTTGAGCTCTGCAAGATAAAAGAGGTTCCTTACAGTCTCTGCCCTGTCAAATTCCTCTATGTACTCGATGGAATTGGTCTTCCTGCCGCTCTCCTCCCTGATGTACTCGTTAAGATTGATGTTGCCGTAGATCTTTTTGTAATCTGAAAAGTAGACAAATCTTGGATGCATCTCTGATTCGATAAAATTCTGCATGGCAGTCTTTTCGCTGTTGCCGCTGAGCAGGTTTGCAAATTGGTTTTCGGGACTGCTACAGATCTCCTCCCATTTCTCAACGACCTTGGGTTCCTGAACGGCTGTCACATGAAAATTGTTGCTAAACTCTGCCAATTCTCCTTCAAACGTCTCCCGGTTCTTTGGAATGGGCCCGTCAAAGAATTTTGTATCTATCTGAATTCTCAGGTGGTTTGGAATTGTGTCGAGAAACTCGATAACCTGCTTTGTAAAATTTTCCCACGAGTTAATGCTACCGCTGTCTGCGTCGTCCAACTCGATCTCCTCAAACTTGTATTGGACCTTGGATCTTTTGTTTGTCCTGAACAGATTGATCTTTTTTATCTCCGGAAGTCCCGGAAACTTTTCCCTGATTATGGCCGTCTCGCGCCGGTTCAGCTCGAACTCGCCTTCAACCAGCTTGATCTCATCTTTGAGGGTTTCGCTCATCTCGTCGCAAAGATCCAGTTCTGATACCTCCTCGTCCTTGTTTAGCAGCGTCAGTGCCTGGAGGATGGTCGTCTTGCCACTCTCGTTTCGGCCAACAAATGCTGCCAAATCTCCAACTGTTATCTCTCCAGAGTCATGAATGCAACGATATGCTCTGACCCTAAATTTTCTGAGTCGCATCTAGTCATACTTAGTCGGCTCCGATTTAACTTATTCGACGTTTATAGTTAGTCGCACAACCCTGCCTAGCCAAATCATCCCAACTGCCAAACTGGCCTGTGCCAACAGCGCAGAATGAATCGCATTTACAAATTTAGTCTAAAAGATCAGTATTATTTTCTCAAAATATGTAAAGATCAGCACATCCCAAACATTCACAGAAGGACGATGACAGCCAAGGAAAAGCAGAAATCCCGACTGCACATGACCTGCGCCCAAAATGACGCAAGGTACGTGGATCGGGGAACCGTGCTGGTCCTGCATCCTGACAAGAATGCTGCTGCAGAACTTGCCAAGATGAACAGGAGGAAAAACGGCCACCCGTTCGCGTACTCGGAAACACTGATCATATCCATCGCAATAATACGGGCCGTCTGCGGCCTCTCCTACCGCATGTGCGAGGGGCTTGCGCGGGAGGCGCTTGGCAGGGAGAACGCGCCTGACTTTACCACGCTGCAAAAAAGGATAAGCAAGGTGGACACGACGCTTGTAAACGGGCATTCCGGAATTGCCAGGAGCAAGACCTCGACTGTGCGCGTGATTCCCGACGGCACCGGCATGACCCCGGGAAACAGGGGCGAATGGATCCGCAAGACGCACAAATTGAGGCGCGGATTCATCCGGCTGAGCGTCATGATAGACCAGGATACGCGGGAGATTCTCGCATTCAGGATCAGCGACGAGAAGACCGGCGACATGCCGCAACTGAAGGGCCTGATAGACGACACGCTTGAGAATCTGGGAATCGATCCCGAGAATCTCAAGGCAAAAAAGCACGATTCATCCCTGCGGTCCCTGCCACCGCTGGACGGGCAGGCACCTGCATCCGATTCAGGCAGGAAGCCGGCTGCCGCCCCGCCGGACGTCGAGATGAGGGCAGACGGAGGCTATGACTCCAGGGAGGCCTTTTCATATTGTGACTCGGTTGGCATAACCCCGTACATCCGAATACGCACAAACGCAGGATGCAGGGCAAGGGGCGTGGACAGGGCGCGTCCACGGCGCGTCCTTGAGCAGTTGGGAGGGGGCATTACCAATCCAAGGGAGTTTGCCGCGCTAGACGAGAAGCAACGCGAGGAGAACAGGAAGGAATGGAAAAAGACCGTAGGGTACGGGGAGAGATGGAACGTCGAGATCGTTTTTTCTGCATTCAAGAGGATTTTTAGCAATTCGGTAAGCGCCGTCAAGATGAAAAACATCATCCATGAGATAAAATTGAAGATTGCAGTGTATAACAGGCTGCTGTACATGGCGCGGGAGGCGATCCTAAAGGCGTAGTGATCCAAGTCGGTTGGCAAGAAGCCTGCGCCGAATGAGTAATTGATGGAGGTTGTGCGACTAACTAGACGTTTAATTTTATGCCTAAATCATGCGTTCGATGTCCGGATAGGATCTTGCATGTTACCGGTGCAGGACAAGCGCTTGTCTGAATATTAGGCGTGCGACTGTCCGTGCGGTACTATAAGACAAGAAGTGCATTTGATGGCAGCTGAAGATGGACTCACCAACCGCGCTGGGAGCCGCGGCAGTCGTGATACTGTGCGTCTTCGCAGCATCCCTCGCGTACAATTCTGAAGGTGTTTCAGATCCCGTCCCACTGGGGGATGAGGCCGTCAAGGACGGAGAGGCACTATTCACGATGGAGGCAATGGTGAACGCGTACCGGGATGGAGTTCTGCGTGATACCGTCAAGCCAGTGGCGCCAAGATCTGTATGACTACGTAGAAGTGGGCGAGGCAGTATTGGGTCAGATTGCAGAAGATCCGGAAGACTACGAATCATTCGCGACGCATGAACAAGCGTTTTACAGGCTCGACTTGCTGAGCGACCTGGCACGCATGGCGCACTCCACCAACTTTGAGGGCGTGGAGATCCAAGAGATCATACTGGAATGCTGCGGAAAGTTCGGCCCACTCCCGGAAGAGTTCGCGGTCCTGATCGAAGCAGGCAAACCGGACAGGATCCTGCCCGCGTGCTGAGGCGCACCGCAGAGAACGATTCAACCCGCCGGATCTGCCGCATGCCGGCCGCGCAAATCAGATTCTTGATTTTACGTAATCGTGCTCGTAACAGGTCAGTTCAAGCTTGTTCCCGTCGGGATCGTCAAAATAGATAGAATACGATAGATCATGATCCACCAAGTCATTTTTGGCCACCCTGCGTTTTAGGAAATGCACTCGTCCAAGTTGTTTACGAAACCCACGAAATCCTCGCCGGACGCGCTGAACGCCACCCTGTTGATGGAACCGTCGTTGTCTTTCGCGCCGTCGATCAAGGCAATCTTGACTGTCCCGTCTTTGTTTCCGATGAACAATGGGCCAATCTTCGCCCACGCGTCCAGTTCCTGAATCGGACTCAATCCAAAAATTTCTTCATACCACCTAGCGGCCTCGGCCCGGTCCTTCACGAAAACCTCGACGTGATCAATGTCTGCAATTTTCACATCCGACTATGGTGGTCTATCTGCATATAAACATGACATAAACGGAAACACAGCTTCTACCCGCGAATTTGGCTGTCTCCCACACGCATATGTCTGACCCACGCTGATCCAAAATGCATGCGCCAGCACTAGGCTTTGTAAATAGATATAAGGGCATTGGAGATCCTAAAGCAAAATGGCATCCAAAACAGTCCTTATATTCATACTGCCGGTGCTGTTCTCTATAGTGTTTGGCTATGCTGTAATGGCAGACATCCTTCAAAAGCCTGACCGTACCCTAAATCTATGGCCTTCGTCTAAGACTCAATCCCATGACTCCCTGGCAATCATCGGCCTGTCCGAGCAGTATTCTGTATCAGAACCGATAAAAGTGCAGTTTGCAGTATCGGATCCGTCTTTTGATTGCACCGATCTCTATGTCACAATTTATTCACAAGACGTGCCTGTTATTCAGAATGGCTTCTTTGAGCAATGCTTCGGGAAGGATGGCATCATTCCCGTCGGCGATTCGTTCTCTGAATCAGTTGATGCCCCGGGATCCTATGAGCTAGTGGCGCAAATGGGATCAGAAAACTTGGGATTCATTTTGGCCAGCGGAATATTTACTGTTAAATAGGAATACGCCGCCCTATGGTAAATATGAGGCTAGTTTGGAGGATATGGTGGTATGAACGCGACAAATGATTTGCAAGGCATAGAAGAGATCCAGGCAGCGATTGACGAATTAAAAAAGAGGGCCACGATTCTGGATTCTTCAAGTGCCTCCAAGAAGCTTGCGCCAAAAAAGGCCACGACTGCAAAGCCAAAATCCAAAAACTCGACAGCAAAGAAGCCTGCCGCAAAACCACAGCCCAAGGCCGACTCAAAGAAGCCTGCCGCAAAGAAGACCACGGCCAAGAAGCCTGCCGCAAAACCACAGCCCAAGGCCGACTCAAAGAAGCCTGCCGCAAAGAAGACCACGGCCAAGAAGACTACAGCAAAGAAGACCACGGCCAAGAAGACTACAGCAAAGAAGACCACGGCCAAGAAGACTACAGCAAAGAAGACCACGGCCAAGAAGACTACAGACCAAAGAAGACCACGGCCAAGAAGACTACAGCAAAGAAGACCACGGCCAAGGAGTCTGAAAAAACACCCGAAGAGGAGATGGAGGCAAGCCTATCTGACGAGGAGATTGAAAACTTTCGGATTGAAAAGGTCGACATGGACAAGCTCACGAACAAGGTGTGCATTATTCTGGCAGAATACGAATCAAACGGAATGCTTCAAAACGAGTTGTGGAAGAAACTCAAACTCTCAAACCGTGACGGCTCCCGCCTGTCATTGAAGCTTGAAAGGATGGGTACCATTACCCGGGAAAAGATTCTCCAGAAGAATCGCTGGACTTACAAACTAATCCTAAAAAAGACCCCAATCAGTACCAAGTCGATCGAGAATGCCCCTTGTTTGGTATGCCCTGTCGAACAAAGGTGCACGCTTGACGGCGAGATAAGCCCTAGAAACTGCCAGCTTATAGAGGACTGGGTAATTAATTCGATGAAGAAACCGAAGTCCCGATGAAGCTCATAGACGCCCGCAGGGATTCATACAGGAAGCTTGCACATGAACAGGGATTCCGTAGCCGGGCAGCGTACAAACTCAAGGAACTCAACCAGTCCTATCGCATAATCGGTCCAGGATTCAACGTGCTTGATCTTGGATGCGCCCCGGGGGGTTGGACCCAGATGGCCGTACGGCTGGCAGGAAACCAAGGCAAGGTGATGGGAATAGACCTGTCCTATGTGGAAGAGATCCCAGGTGCCCATATTATACGGGACGATATCGGAAGCGAGGCTGTCATAGACGAGATCATGTCATATTTTGAGTGCAAGGTTAATGCCGTGATATGTGACCTATCGCCCCAAGTCAGCGGAAACTGGTCAGTTGATCACGCAAAGCAGGTCTCGCTCAACTATGACTGTACCAAAATCATGGACCAGGTTCTGGCGCGCAAGGGAAACGCCGTATTCAAGGTGTTTGACGGGGAGTATTCCATGGAATTTCGGGATTACGTCCGCAAGAAGTTTGCTCGGATAAACCTCACAAAACCCCCGGCAAGCAGAAAGCAGAGCAGCGAGCTGTACTGCGTGTGCCTAGGGTTTATCTGATCGATGAGAAGATCCCTTCAATCTCGTCAATTCTGGCGTCGGTTCTGAATCCCGTCGGGTTAAGCGACGTCGGGCTGGCAAGAAAACCATTTTTCTGCAGGCGGCGTATTGCGCCCTCCAGACTCGGCGGCGAGATTCCCATCTTTGAGGCAATCTCGTCAAGCGTAAAATACGTTCCCGGCATGTCTGCCTCCATCACGCATTTGTCAATGATCTTTTGGCAGACCTTGCTTACGCCCAGGCCAGCAACCTCTGAGGACATCGCCTGCACAAACCCCTTTTCAAAGATCTGCCCCGTCCACAGCGGTCCGGCCGTACTGACATCATGCCCGCACAATCTGCATTTGGGCTCCATCGCAGGCGAGACGCTTCTGTGTTTACATCCCCCGCAGTGCAGGATGTAACCCATGTTCTCCTGAATGTCGGGCCTGCTTTGAACAATGACGTACGTTCTATAGTAATGCATGTTGCTCTCCACAAACACGGGCGTCACCGTGACTCCGAGCCTTGCCGCAACCGACCTCAGGCAGCCCAGAATCAGCCTTATTGCAATCTCATTTCTATACACGGCCCTGACCGGAATGCCGCCGTACCTTCTCTTGCACGCCCCATTAAAGAGTCCGTTGAGTACCTGAAGATCCGTGGCAGTTGCAGATAGGATCCCTTTGTGCATGGTTGCACGAACCCCGCAGTCAAAGAACTGAGCAGGCGAGCCAAACGGATCAATATCGACAATCGCCCCCCTGCTCCCGCTCCTTGACCTGCCGGACAGAAACCTGCATGCCTCTTCCTCGGAAAACTCGACGTTTGTCATGCCATTAAGTCTTGCAGAATTTTTTGCCATCTCCAGCGCGGACGGGTTTAGGTCGTTGATGACGACACTCTGCACGCCAAGCTCGTTTCCCACCCTCAACCCCCTGGCACCCACGCCGGAGAGTGCCTCTAAGAACACGCTTGTGCCCTCAAAGTCTCTCAGAAACGCCGCATACGCAGCCACTGACAAGTCTCGCGTCAGGGCTGCCCTAGGGTTAAAAAACGCCGGTCTCCTCGGCGGAACACTCTCAATCATTGATTCGCTTGGAACCAGCAGCCTCGTCCTGCCCTCGACAATTTCTGCAACGGATCCGCCTAAAGCCTCCAATTGATTCTCAACTATCTGAAACTACAACGGTTTAATACCTGTATCTTGGGACAGAATCGTGCAAATCTCAGGGGTCGACGAGGCTGGGCGCGGTTCCATGCTGGGACCGCTGGTGGTTGCAGGTGTCCAAATGAAGCAAAGCCGGATGAAACAGCTGTCTGCACTGGGAGTCAAGGACTCCAAGAAGCTCTCCCCAAAATCCCGCCAAACCCTGTACCACAAGATAATCGATATTGCAGATGACTACTGCATAGTGTGGGCCCACCCGCGTTCCATCGATGCAAGCGTCAGGCTGCACCACCTTAACAAGCTGGAAGCCAAATACATGGCAAAGGTCGTCTCAAGACTTGCCCCCGACGTGTCGTACGTGGATTCATGCGACGTCGATTCTGACAGGTTTGGACGCGAAGTTTCCCGCCTTTCGGGCCGCAAGGTCAGATCGTACCACCATGCAGACAGCAGGTTTGTGGTGGTGTCTGCTGCATCCATCCTTGCCAAGGTCTCCCGGGACGAGGCAATCCGCAGACTGCGCAGGATCCATGATCTGGGAAGTGGATACCCGTCAGACCGCACGACGGTAAGGTTCGTAACCCGGTATTATGATGCCCATCACTCCATGCCAAGCTTTGTGCGGAAGAGCTGGAAGCCGGTCCGGCGGATCATGAATCAGCCATGATACCTTGCAATGACGATTGCATGATCCTTGTCATACGGGTGCAGGTCGATTGTCTGCACGATGGTAAACCTTCCTTTGAGTTTCTCTGACTCCTCCCTGACGATCCTCTGCGGCTCCTTTGTCACGTCTATGCTTCTCGTCTTGATTACCATCAGCAGGTATCCGTCGTCCTTGAGAAACGTCTCGCAGTTCAATATTGCAATCCTTGTCTGGTCCGGCTGGGCAATGTCTACATATACGACGTCCACCTTTCCGAACACTGCAAAATACTCCCTTGGGCTTCTTGCGTCCTGCAGTACGGGGATGATGTTTGTCCTGTACGATGCCACCCTGTCAAGAAAGTCCCTTGCCACCCTGCTGGTGTGCTCGACGCCAAAGACTATTCCGCCTGCACCTATTATGTCCGAGACGTGGCTGACCGTGGTTCCAGTAGACGCGCCGAGATAAAGAACCTTGGTCTTGTTTTTGAACGGAAACTCTTCAAGGCCATTCATTATCGCCGCTGCCAGCTTGCTCCTGAACGGATCCCAAAGCCTGTACTCTGTCCCCTTCTTGACTAGCAGCCTCTCATTGTACACCTGGTTTCCGGGAACCATGTTCTCGGTTGCCAGCTTGTTTTCCCCGTCTGCTCTTATCCAGCGGAATGGGGGGTTATCTTCGTCCAATCTTCTTTCTCTTCTTGTCTCTGGCATTGGACTTCTTGCCTTTTTTGTACCTGTCCCCTCTGCCAAAGCCGTCTCCCCTCTTGGAGTCGCTCCTGAACCCGTCACGCCTAGACGGCTGGGGTCTTGACTCCCGCTCGACAGGGTTTTCATACTTTTTTCCTATCTCGTCGACCCTTATGTTGAGTTTTTCAAGCAAGGTGTTGTTTATCCCTTCCCCGTACACGTCCACCCTTGCGGCAATTACCGCTTTTGCAGCAATGGCACGCGCAATCTTTCCCCTCTGCCACCTGGGGGCGGCGTGCACCATCGCGTGCTGGAAGAGCAGCCCGTGCTTTGGCGGCTGGGATCCTGTCTTGAGTGATCTGAACAGGGCCCTTTCTGCCCCTATGATTTGTACGGTGCTGGCCGGAAAGGATGCAAGCCTCTTGACGCTTCCAGCCCTTGCAAGTATCCTTGCCCCCACGGCCGTTCCAAGTATGATTGAAAGATTGGGCGCGACTGCCTCCATCTCAGATTTAACATGTTCTTCAAGATTTCTCCGCACCTCGTGCAGGCTCAGCAGCCGTTCTGCCATGGATTGCACTATGGCCAGGTTTCCGTCCGAGATGTCTCCCCCCCTGCTCTTTGCAGCCACCAGCACGAGCATCTCTACTTTGGATTCTGGAAATCCGGCATCCTCAAAAGACTTCCTTGTAAGCGATCCGCGCCTTCCAGCGCAGACGATCTGCGCGTATCCGTTGATACTGTCAATGACGTTGTCCAACTCTGGAAAATGCAGCCCGTACCACTCTCTAAGTCTGGAGCTTAGCGCGTTTGCTATCTTGTCAATTTCGTCTAGCGAGTTTATTGCCTGAATGATGTGCAGGTCGGGACTCTCGGATGCCTCGGTGACCTTGGATGACGAGAGTTCCAGCGCAAACCCCCTGAGTTTTCCAAGCGCGTCATGGGGATTGGATGCAAAGCCCGAGTCCACTATCACCTGCGGCTTGGATGCCTGAATGGCGTCAACCTCTGAATCCTCCATGATCCTGGCGTCTATGGAGTTCTTCTTCAGGATGACAAGCAGCGACTTGTCGCTCACTGCCACGCCCCTCTGGATTGATGCCAGGTAGTCGTTCAGCTGGCTCAACTTCGCCTCTTTGTCCTTTACTGCAAGATACTCCCTGGCGGGCTCCCGAAACGCAAACGATCTCTGCAGCTTTCCGTCGTCAAACACTGCGATTCCCAACTCGGTCAGAATTACAGAATACATGACTGATCCACCCATAATGCCTTTAAAAAAGATACCAAAAAACTTCCATTACCGCACGCACACAAAACGTACTGAATGAATAACATGCATCACTTTGCAGGCAATTTCTAAATGGCTAGCGCCTCTTTCTTCTCTGTCCGGGCTTGTTCTGTCCTGGGAACCTGCCAAGCACAAACCGCTTCTTGAAATTGCCTTTGTTTCTCAGGCTGGAGTTGGTTCCGACTATCTTCCTTCCTTCCACCTTCGGGGTCTGTCCCCGTACCTTTCCTGCCTTGGTCAGCGAACCGTGAGTTGCCATGTCCGGTGTTGCCCCGCAAGTGAATTTATGTATTTGGAATACCCCTTCGCCGGAATCGAACAACTCCGGCCTCGGGTTTTGCGCCATGGTGGGTGGCAAAAGTCATCGCAGTCGGATTTGCCGGGATCGGCAACCGGCGCTCTTTCCGGCAGATCCATAATTGGCATCAATGCCTGGTGCGTGCCGGCTTCCTGCCTGGCAATCGGCATGCGTGCGGGATGAATTTACTTTCATTGATGCCTGCTAAATCCAGGCCCGCCGTCCTACCAGTATTTGGCCTTTACAATCTCGATTACGTGTTCGTGTTCCTTGCTCTTCTTTCGGGCGTATCTCTCCATGGCTCCCAGCGGCACGCCGCCAAGGGATCTTGCGATGGCGTTGAAAAAGTACCTCTGCGGACCCTTGGCCCCCGTCTTGGTCATAAACTTCTGGATGCCGTACTTGAAGTTGTGCTGCCACGTCTTGTACAGCACGCCAAGCTGCGCAGGAGTCATCTCGCTTCCGATGTTGAAAAAGTCAGACTTTTCCAGCAGTCCGATGGGAACAAACGTCAGTGCCGTGGCGGTAAACATCGATTCTGGCTGTTCACGCTCCAGTTCATTAATCAGCCGTATGGTATCCCAGGAATCCTCCGGGGTCTCGTCGTTGTCAAGGCCCATGATGAGCGTAAATGCGGGAATCCAGTAGTCCTGGTTCAGGGTCTTGACGCCCTCCTTGACCACCCAGTGCCACTCGTCTGGGCCGTACGGGGCAAGCTTCCTGTCTGCGTACTTGCCTATCAGTCTCAGGCTTCCGGTCTCAAACCCTGCCTGGACTCCGATCATGTTGTCCGGTCCGGCCTTCATGATCTTTGAAAGATTGGGAATCAGCCTTTCATCTGCGATTGCACCTGCAAGCGTGCCGTGGGTGGGGTTTGTATGGCTTACGCCTGTGGACATGATTGCCGTGAACAGCTCCTCCAGCGCCTCCCTGTTTGGCTCCATGCCCTTGGCAGTCCTGGGGTTCATTCCGTAGACAAAGATGTCGTCGCTGTGCACCCATGCAGACGTTGCGCCTCCCTTCTTCATGTTGATCTCGATCTCCTGCTTGACCTTTTCTGGCGGATAGTATCTGAGTGATCTCAGCGTAACGTCGCAGAACTTGCATCCCCTTCCGCAACCCCTCATGACCTCGATCATTCCGTGCATGCTGGGCTCCACTATGTTGGGAATCTCCTCAATATCCGGCCTGTCCCAAAAGTTCACAAACCTGCCGTGTATCTTTTTGCCGTCTCTTTCAAACTCCTTTATGTTGACCTTGAAGTCGCTTCTCTTCCTGAAGGGATCCATGTTTTCAAAGTCGCCGTTAATCAGATAGTTGAAGAACCTCCCAGCATGGCCGTCAATCTCCGGGGCTATTCCTCCAAGCTCCCCTTCCAGGATGGCGTATATCCCAAACTCCTCGATCTTTGCGGGGTCATAATTGTACTGCCACGTGCCAGACGCGCCGGATATCACCTTGGCCTTGCTGCCTGTCTTGGCCTTGGCCTCCTTGATTCTGCGATGAAGCTCCGTGTTGTAGTATTCGTCGTATGAGATCTGCTTTCTGCCGTACGTGAAAGTCATGGTTACCGGACCCATTCCAAGCGGATCCATCTCGTATGTCCCTACAGCCTCCGTGTCGGGCCCGATGAACTTTTCTATGTGATCCGGATGCGCCACAACAACCTCTCTCCTGTCAAACCCGTCACGCAGGAGTCCTGCCTCAAGCTTTCTCAGCCCGTACGGTGCATAGTTTGCAACGCCGTTGGTATGGGGGATGTAGTTGCATATGAAATCAAACAGGACCTTGGGCGTCACCTGTCTTCCAAGAATTTTGTACAGCAGGCTGTTCTTGTCCCTGTGCGGGTCAAGCGCAGGGGCACATCCAAAGAATGTGGCAAGCGACAATCCCCTGTATGGTGACATTAGTGTACGATCCGCTGTCAATACTATTTTCGGTGTTCTCATTACCCTACGCAGAATACCTGACTGATTTATTTTAAACCTTGCTAAGTCTCCTGTTCGTAATATGTGGCAATCGTGCCCTGACTGTTTAATTCCTCCTCTCCGTCTGGTCACTTGGATGCATAATCAGAGAGCCCTGCTACAATGGGTAATGCACCTTTTCCCTTCTTGCTCCGTCCCTGTTCGCACCTTCTGCTAGGATGCTGTTACGCGGCATCTGGACTTGCCGGCCTGGGTGCATATGAAGCACTGATATTGGAACCCGATTTTGAGGCAATCCGAATAGTCGATGCACAATGCGGAAAGGTGATTGCCTAATTTCCAATTATACCTGAGGCATAATTAAAGCCAGGCACTAGTATTCCATGAGCATTCCTGCCTTGTTCCTGTAACTGTGCCCGAATTCCACATTTTTTGAAAGGTGCCTGCCGTCAAAGACGGTTCCGTCCCTGCATGCAAGATCCCCCCCGGTGCAGCAGCTGCCGCAGATTCCCACACCGCACTTCATCATCCGTTCCAGGCTGGCCTGGACAAAGATTCCCCTCGAGTGGGCAGACTGCACCGTCTTGTGCATCATAATCTCGGGTCCGCAGACGTACACGCCGTCATAGCATGTCTTGCCTACCATGCGCTCGACAAGATCCGTGACAAACCCCTCCTCGCCGTAGCTGCCGTCGTCGGTGGAGACTATCACCCTGTGTGGATTGCCTGCAAGAAGCCTGTCTGCAAGACTCTCGAAGAACACCTCCTCCCTTGTTCTTGCCCCGATCAGGACCGTGACGTTGTCTTTTGGCCCCGCCGTGGTGAGCAGTCTCATTATGGGAACCAGACCCGTGCCGCCCCCGACCATCAGCAGCCGGCCTGCCTTGAGGGAAAACGAGTTTCCATAAGGTCCGCGGACTCCAATTCGTCCTCCAACTCCCACGTTGAACAGTCCCGTCGACGCCGGCCCGTGCCGCCTTACGGTAAATGCAGCCTTTCCGGCATCCTCTGATATCATCACGCTCATGGGCAGCTCGTTTACCCCCGGCACCCAGACCATCGCAAACTGTCCAGGACGTGCCTCTGACATTATCCTGTCTGAGAATACCAATGTTCTGACCGTCGGGGTCTCGTCAACGACCTTTTCTACTGTGACGATTGCAGGATGGTTACGGTCTCTTTGCAACCCCCACCATGTCCTTTATTCCTGCAATGCCCATGTCCTTCATGTATCGTGACATGCCGCTGTTAATCTCGTCGAATATGCTGATCCACCTGTCTCCCACGGCGCTTCCAACCTGGACTGCACACGCCCCTGCCAGGATAAACTCGACTGCGTCCTCCCAAGACGATATCCCGCCGCATCCAATAATCGGTATGTCATATTTTGATGATATCTCATAGACGCAGCGCAGCGCGATCTGCTTGATCGGCGTCCCGGACAACCCCCCGAACCTGTTGCTGAGTATGGGCCTCTGCGTTTTGACATCGATCGCCATGGCGCGAACCGTGTTGATGGCTGTTATGGCGTCGATTCCCGCCCCGATGGCCGTTCCCACGGTATCAAGGTAATGCGTAGTGCCCAAGCCCACCTTTGCGATTACTGGCACGTCAGCTGCGTTTTTGACTGCCCTCACGATGCCTTCTACCAGTCCTGGATCATCGCCTACCTCCAGTCCCACCTTGGCCACGTGTGGGCATGACAGGTTTAGCTCGTATGCTGCGACCCTGCAGTCCTTGAACTGGGCAATCATGGCCTCAAACTCCTCCGGCACGGAGCCCACGAGGCTGACAATTATTGGAACATTCTGGTTGGGTCTGATCATTTCTGCAAAGTATGCCGCACCGGGATTGGACAGTCCCACGGCATTGATCCACCCGTCCCCCTTTACGCTGATGATGGTGGGGTTGGCATAGCCCTCCCATGGCTCGCTGCTCAGGGACTTTGTTACAACCGCACCAGCTCCGGCACCGTACAGCCTGTCAAAGACGTCCATGGAGATGCCAAGTATTCCAGACGCCAGCATCACCGGCCTGTCCAGTTGGATTGTGCCTATGCTGGTTGCTAAACTGGGCTCCAACTTGATCAGATGGCTTGGCTTTGAATATAACAGTTGGTTTGCAGTGGAAGGTTGGGTCACCTCAATCATGCCTATGAGAAGTTTGATTTTGCATGGACCAAATCCCGACATTCTGTCGCGCCCATCATCATTCATGCCCAAATCTGCATGAAATGGCCAAAAATATCTGGGTGGACTCAACACCACTTGGTCAAATGGCGCAACCCAGCCTCTTGCAACATGCGGTCAAACTCTGTTTCCTAATTATCCTCAACCACGCCTAGCAGATCCAAAATCAGACCAAGCTGGACAGATCAGATGAATTTGAACACCACATCAAACATTTTCAATAGAAAATTGTATTGATCAGAGAGGTGTGCAGACAGTCAGGCTACCAACCATGACTGAAAACACACCATCTCCAGACAAAACAGGCACACATGACGCTAAAAAATCTTTCAGTACGACCGAACGCAAGTTCCGGTACGATGACCGCAAGTACATAGACCGCGGTCAGTTGTGGATGCTCCAGATAAACTCGGAGATCCTGACGCAAGGGGTAGAGAAGCTGAACTGCGGGAAGGTCGGTCGCCCGTACGTCTTCTCAAACGCGTGTTTTGCAGCGGCGTTCCTGTTCAGGAACGCCACGGGCATAGAGTACAGGCAGCTCCAGGGCGTGGCAGAGGAAATAGTTGGCAAGGAAAACGCGCCCACGTACTCGGCGTTCCAGAAGAGGATAACCAAGCTTGGCTGCACTTTTGCAGACAAGGGGAAGGACGGCACGGCTTCCGTGTGGTTCTCAGACGGCGGCACCATGGCCGAGATCAAGTTGTTCGCCTTTGACTCCACCGGACTCAAGCCCACAAACCGCGGCGACTGGATGACAGAAAAGTGGGGCACCCGGCGCGGGTTCATAAAGATGCATGTCGGCGTGGATGCCAAGACCAAAAAGATCTACGCCGTGGCAATCACCGACGACAAGTGCGGGGACTCGCCGCAGTTTGAGGAACTGGTGGAGCAGGCTTTTGCAAACGCAGAAGAGTCGCCAAACGCAGGCACCTCTGCAGGCACGGCAGCCGCAGGCGACGGTGCCTACGATACCCAGAAGATCCGCAGGTACTGCGACGAGCACGGCATCGCCCCGCTGATTCCCATCCGCATAGACTTTGCCGGAAAGGCAAACGGGTGCATGCCCCGCAAGGAGGCAGGATTCAGGCAGCTGGGCGGTTTGGATCATATGGCCCATATGGCAGCATACAAGTTTGCAGGTCTTACCCGTGAACAAAAGAGGGAACTTCAGAAGGCGTGGCGCAGGGAGTCAGGGTACAACGAGCGGTGGTCAGTCGAGATTGCGTTTTCCACGTTCAAGCGGGTGCTGGGCGAGTGCATAAGCGCGCGGAAGTGGGAGAACGTCAAGGCCGAGATATACGGAAAGGTGCAGCTGTACAACCAGATGATTGATACGGCAATTGACAACGGGCACGGCACGCCAAAAATAGTGCATGTCTACAAGCCCGGCCCAGGGACTGCAGGGAACAAGGGGGCGGGATGATGACATAGGCAGAGTCGCACAGATGAGTGTCTGTGCAGGGAGTAATTAGGAAACAGAGTTTGCGGTCAGGTAGACTTATTAAGTACCGTACTGTACCACAACCATGGTAGATGATATCAGACTCGATAGTTTGGAGGGCGTTGGCCCCGTAACTACAAGAAAGCTATCCGACGCAGGCATCCACAACGTCATGGATCTCATAGTAAGGGGTCCCGTTGAGGTCGCTGAGATAACTGGAATGGATAGGGATACTGCAGACAAGATCGTCAACAAGGCCAGAAAGCACATGGTTGAGGGCGGACTGATCGCCAAAGATTTTGTAAGCGCAAGCGAGATCTACAAGCACAGGCAAAGCATAGGCAAGATTACGACCGGCACAGACTGCCTTGACACGCTGTTTGACGGCGGAGTCGAAACCCAAGCTTTGACAGAAGTCTACGGAGAGTTCGGATGCGGCAAGACGCAGTTTGCCCATACAATGGCTGTCATGGTTCAAAAGCCCAAGGCAGAAGGGGGACTCGAGGGCGGCGTCTTGTATATCGACACTGAAAACACCTTCAGGCCAGAAAGAATCGTCTCAATTGCCCAGATACATGGGATGGATCCTGAAAAGGCTCTAGACAAAATCATGGTTGCCCGCGCTTACAACAGCGCACACCAGACGCTGATTCTAGAAGAGGCAGGTCCAGTGATTAAAGAGAACAACATCCGGCTGATCGTGGCAGATTCTGCAGTGGGGCTTTTCCGTTCCGAATACCTTGGACGGGGAACGCTATCCAACAGGCAACAAAAACTAAATCATTTTGTGCACCTGTTATCCAGAATCGCAGAGACATACAACTGCGCTGCAATCGCAACCAACCAGGTCATGGCATCTCCTGACGTCTTTTTCGGAGATCCGACGCGCCCTATTGGCGGAAACGTGGTTGCCCACACCAGCACCTACAGGATATACTTCAAGAAATCCGGAAAGAAACGGGTTGCCAAAATGGTTGACAGCCCGCACCACCCCGAGACGGAGGTAGTATTTGTTCTCGGCGAGGCAGGCGTCATGGATCCAGAAGATACCGTCAAGAAGACCACAAAGCCCACCAAAAAAGAGACACCAAAAAAGGAGACCTCCAAAGAGTCCGAAACCGCAACATCCGAGAAAGTACCTGAAGACACTGTAATGGGTGCAGATACTGCAGCAGATGCCGGCGACGATGATTCTGAACCGCTAAAGTAAACCACTCTCTTTTTATTTTTCAAACCCGTCTTCGGCCAGGCCGCATTTTCACCCTGCCTGTCTGACTCCGACAGGACTGCCATCGGTTGCCGCGCCAGGTACGGCAGGCAGCCAGTTGACTGCCAATCTGCGTCTGGCAGTGCAATGGACCCCTGCAGCCATGAATTATCCCATGTCCTGCACGGACTGGAGCATTTTGCCCCCGGCCTCTTCCAGCATGGTTTTAAATAGGGCATTGGAAGGTTTTACACTACATGGCAACCAAGAAGTCGCACGGCCGCTCCCACGGGTTTAGGCACAAATCCAGATCCGTCATGACAAAGAAGGCGCCAAGGGGGGTATCGTTCCTATTGCGCGAGTACCAGGCAGGCCAGCAGGCACTTGTAATTATTGATCCCAGGCAGCACAAGGGGCTACCACACCGGAGGTATCACGGCAAGGTGGGCCGGATAATGGATGTTGGCAGGCGTGCCGTAACGCTTGATGTCAAGCTCGGGAACAAATCGAAAACCTTAATCACTAGGTTGGATCACATAAAACCGTTCGGTGTATAGACATGGAAGAAGTACAAAAGAGACAAGCAATCTCCCTGCCAGAGGCTAAGCAGATCTTGGGCAAGGTTGATCTGGAGGACATGGATCAAATTCAGCGCTGGACGTTTGACTATGTATCAAAATTTACGTCGATCGATTCTGATAGTGCGCAAAATATGAAAAAGCTGCTGATGGAGGGATGCGAGCTGACCGAAGACGAGGCAGTTGAGATTGTAAACATCAGACCTACCAGCATGGCAGAGCTACGCTCCTTCACGTTTGGATGGAAGAAGCTGATTCTTGCCGAAACGTTAGAGAGAATACTTAGAATAATCCGGGAGCATTCCTGAATACTCGGGAGTGTTTTATTTTGGACATGGCGCAACCATCCCGCAGATATGAAGAATACACCTATGTGCTGGACTTTAACCCACGCGGAAGGTCCTCAACTGTCCGTGGCAGGGAGGGAATAATAGTGACTGTAATAGGCGAGGACAGGCTCACACTCCTAGAAATTCTTGGGACACCAAACTCTACATTCGATACAGGTGAGCGAATTTACATTGGCCGAGAGGGGCGTACAAAGGCTCTTTCCGTGCTAGGAAAGATGGACTACTCAAGGATCTCCATGTCGGCACAGAACGAACTGCCTGGGGTGGTTGAAAAGATCGTAATCCATAACGAGGCCCGGTTTGTGGATTATCTGAACAACGCCAGACCGCTGACGCCGAGAATTCACGCATTGGAGCTCATTCCGGGGATTGGCAAGATGTACATGAAGGCAATGCTCGAGGAGAGGGAGATCAAAAGGTTTGAGAGCTACGATGACTTGCAGGATAGGGTGGGGCTCAAGGATCCGATAAGGCACATCTCTGAGAGAATCATAGATGAAATAACCGGAAAGAGCCGGATGAATCTTTTTGTAAAGAAATGATAAGGCAGAGACGGCTGGGACAGCACTTCCTCAGTTCCAACTCTGTTGCCAGTCTGATAGCCTCCGAGGCCAGAATCACCAAAAACGACGTCGTCTTTGAACTGGGAACCGGCCTGGGAGTGCTTACGCCGCTGCTGTGCGGCATGGCAGATCGCGTAATATCCGTTGATGCCGACCGGCAGCTTGCAGAGGGTGCCCGGACGGAACTCTCCGGGATCGAAAACCTCGTCGTGCGGCATGAAGATGGCCTCAAGAGTACAGACAGCTTTTCAATATTCGTATCAAACCTGCCCTATTCTAGAAGCAGGGACGCAATAGAGTGGCTCGCCCAGAGGCAGTTCTCCCACGGGGTGATAATGGTCCAGCGGGAGTTTGCAGAAAAACTGCTTGCCGTATCGCCCATGCGCAGGGCGGTGAGCGTCGTGGCCATGCATGCATTTGACATTCGCATGATATCCTCGGTGGGGAGAAACAACTTCCGCCCTCCTCCCAAAGTCGACTCTGTAATACTGGGGATAGCCAAAAGGAACACCCTCGACCAGGAGCAGATACGGACCATCAACAGAATCTTCTCATACAGGCGTAAGACCGTGAAAAACGTTTTACGGCAGTTCGGACTGGATTCAACAGAATGCCAGAGAATAGACGACCTTTCAGGAGATGAGATAGTCGGCATCGCAAACCGGATTCTTGGCAGATGACGAGTATCCGCCGTCCGAGGACACATTCTTCATGGCAGACCATCTTGAAGACGAGACAGGCGGGATGGCGCTGGACGTTGGAAGCGGCTCGGGATACCTGACAAGGCTGCTGTGCAGAAACTTTTCACTGGTGGTGGGAACTGACATCAACTTTGGCGTATTAAGCAGGCAGACATACCGGACAGAAAACCTGGTCTGCTGCCACGGTTCGGACGCCCTGCGGGCAAGGTTTGATCTCATAGTCTGCAACCTGCCTTATCTGGCAACCGATGAAATCCTTGACGCTGCAACCGACGGCGGCCGTGAGGGCTTTGAGATTCCCAAAAAGATCCTCGACTCCGTGCACAGGAACATCAGCAAAAATGGCAAGTTCGTCTTTGTGACGTCCTCGTTGTCAAACCACAAGCGGCTGACAAACTATGCCCAAAGCCTGGGTTTGAAGACTAGGATAGTGGCAAGAAAGAAACTCTTTTTTGAGGAGCTTATCCTGGTAGAGGCGGTGCCGCAGGCTACTTGCGAAGCAGTTTGACTGCATGGACAATTATGGCATCTGTCATCTGCGTGGTAGATGCATCGCCCCCTATGTCCCACGTTACCGTCCTGCCATCGTTGACTACCTGCTCTGTTGCGGCAAACACCGCGTCCCTGATGGCAGTTTCTCCCAGATATCCTGCCATCCAGGCTCCCGAGAGGACAGTGGCGGTGGGGTTTACCTTGTTCTGGCCTGCAAACTGCGGCGCGCTGCCATGCGCGGCCTCAAACATCGCATAGTCATCGCCCATGTTTGCCGAATAAATCAGCCCTATGGATCCCACCAGTCCCGAGACGAGCTCCGAGATGATGTCCATGAACAGGTTTGTGCTTACCAGAACCGCCCCGTTGAACTGCTCCGGGGCAACTACTAGCTGCTGCGCCATGTTGTCTATGTATATCTCCGATACCTCCACGTCCGTGCCTTCGGTAGCCCTTACTGCGGCATCCCAGAATATCCCGTCTGTCTGTTTCAGGATGTTCCTCTTGGTAATTGCCACCATCTTCTTCATGTCGTGCTCCCCGGCCCATTCCATGGCGGAGTTGAGCAGCCTGTCGCATCCTTTGCGCGTTATCTTCCTGATGGCAATCGCATCGTTGTCCGTAATCTTGGCCTCTATTCCCGCATACAGCCCTTCCGTGGCTTCCCTGAAGCACACGCAGTCCAGCCTCCTGTCCGGCGTCAGCCTTTGGAATGTTTTTGCAGGCCTGATGTTGGCATACAGGTTGAACTTTTGGCGCAGCGTTACTGCAACGCTTCTTGGCGCGTCGGGAACAGGGATGGTAGTTGTCGGACCCTTGAAGCATGCGTCCGAATCCTCCAAAATCTTCATCGTCTCGTCTGGAATGTACGACGCGTCCCGCCTGCCGTTTCTGTCCCACTGCTCGGATCCTACATCGCACAGGATGATCTCGGATTGGATGTTGCATTCCTTCAAGACCCTGAGCATCGAGTCTACGACCTCCGGTCCTATTCCGTCTCCCCTCATCACTGCAGTCTTTTTGCCCAAAACTGACAGACTTTGCGGTGTTTATTATTTAATCCTACTCTGGCGTTCCCCCGCCGGCGCAAACCGGCAAAACCCTCATGACGCCCCGGGGCATACGTGGCTGGCAGTGGCGCACGAGTCTCCTGTCCGGTCATGCCTGCCGCGATGGCGTATCCTATGCGTTTTCTATAGATGTTGCTTAATATGCTACATGTCCATAACAAGCTCAAATGCTGATTGTCCAGATATCGGATCTTCATGTCGGGTCCCAGTTCCTGCCTGAAAAGTTTGACGTCCTGGCCGACGAGATAAACGGACTGAAGCCAGACGTCGTCGTCGTCACGGGGGATCTGACCAACGAAGGCCTGATGCGCGAATATGAACGGTGCAGGAAGCTGCTGGACAGGCTTGACACCGGAAGGCTGATTACGATCAGCGGCAATCACGACTACCGGAACACCGGCTACTTGCTGTTCAAGAAATTCTTTCCGTTTGAGGCTGTAAATGAACTTGACGATGACACCGTGCTAGTCACGGTGGGCACTGCCAGGCCGGACCGGAACGAAGGCGAGGTGGGGCACAGGCAGAACCTCTGGCTGGAGCGAACCATGCAAGAATATGCCGACCGGATCAAGATTGTCGCAATGCACCACCACTTGATTGCAATTCCAGACACCGGTTCAGACCAGCTTACCGTAGTCGATGCAGGCGACGTTCTGCGGACCGTGCTGAACACGGGAGTGGATGTCGTCCTTTGCGGGCACAAGCACAGGCCGTGGGCGTGGAACCTTGGCGCCCTGACTGTCCTTAACGCCGGCACTGCCACCTCGGAGCGGACGCGCGGCCTCTTTGAGAACACCTACAACATCATCAACATCGCCAACCGGCAGATTGACATAGATCTCAAGGTCGTGGGCGGAAAAAGGATGCCAATCAATGGGTTTGTGAAGGAATACGGCCAATTCCCCGTCGAATGATTTTTTTACATACTGATTCTAGGGCTCTTGTGCGGGGATCGCCTAGCCTGGTAGGGCGTGGGATTGCTAATCCCATGTCTGCAAGGACACGGGGGTTCAAATCCCCCTCCCCGCGCCATTAAAACTTTATAGTCCATTCCAGAAGAGTTACTCCATGGGACGAAGAAAGACGCAAAAAATAATCCGCACGGGCCCAAAAAACGCTACCACTGGAATGTGTCCAGTCTGTAAGACGATTGGCCGGGTGTTTCTGCTTGGCCCTCCGGGGGAAGAGAGGGGAAAGTGTGAAAAATGTCGTCAGGAATTTGAATTATAACCACGCATGCCAGTCGTGACTGATGCATTGTCTTTTACCACCTACCCGTACCTGTGTCCGAATGAACGCCGGCACGTCAGAACCGTGCAATTCTGACAAATCCCGCGTGCTTGCGGCATCCGCACGGCTCCTGCCGCGCATCACGCAACGGACGCGCCTGGGCGTTTTCTGCTTGCCTGCACCAGACCATTAACTTTTTAAGAAAAATCAGTTTCATAGGTATGTATGGATTCTGAAGCAGAGACCGTATACGGACGTGTTGCAAGACTTGAAGACGAGGTCGCACTTCTCAGAAACGAAGTCGACATTCTGAAAAAAGCGCTTAGAAACAAGATCTTACGTCACGAGATAGCCATGATTAAGGGCGGTACCGAAGTAAATTCTATTGTTGATTGATTCTTTGTTTTGTGTCCTCGATCAACTCTAGAACAAAATCCACATCGTCTGCGTCCGGGTTGATGCTGAGGTATTTTGTGAGGTACTGCAGCGCCGGTTCTGGATTTGGCATTCTGGACTCCAGAATTCCCCTGTCCCTGATGTCCGGGGCGGATTCGGGCTTGACGGCCAGAATCATGTCTGCACACCTGCGCGCCCGGCCGTAGTCAAGCATCTTGGTATATGCCTCCCTTATGTCGCGCATCATCCACATCAGGGCGTGTTCCTGACTCATCGGCACGGAGGCATCGCGCCGCATTCCGCCCTGCGGGAGCAGCCGGGCGCAGGCGACATCAAGCACAATGCCGCCGCACTCGACCATGACCGATCCTGCGTCCCTCAGGATTGCAGCATCCAGCCCGATGAGCCTTGCGACTTCTGCATGCAAGACGGCCATGCACATGGCCGATCCCCTCCTCTTGTCAATCAGATCGTTTAGGAACCTGCCGGATGCGTCATCTGCGTTAAAGCCCATGCTGTCGAAGAGATGCGTGCTTAGCATCTGCGCCATCTCGGCCGGGCTGCCTGCACCCCACGCCTGCTCCCTCAGGGAGATGCCAATCCTGCCAATCCGCCCGACGTATTCCTCCACGTCAAGATTGGGATACTCAAGAATCTGCGCCATCTTTAGGGTCTTTTCAACTAGATTGAGCCTAGGATTTTTCACGCACGAGGACCATTCGGCAACATGCGGATCAAACCTCAATTCTGCGGGCTCATCTTTTTGATATACATCTGAGGATCCTTGAGCTCCCTGGTGCTTGGGGGCACGTCGATAATCTTTTTGAATGCGCTCCTGCCAAGGCTCTCGTACACTGCCTTGGTGAAGTCCTTGCCCATGCTCTTTCTGACCTGGTATGATGAGAAATCCGTCCCCATGAACGTGGACAGGTAGTTCTGAAAGTCCTGATCGTCTCGCAGGATGTTCTCGATTGCAAATCCTGCCATTCCTTCCATTGCGGTAAATGCGGCATGGTGCTGCTGGATTGGAACAAGCCACCTCTTGTATACGTCCAAAAGCTGCGGCACGGCCTGGCTGATTTGGGGGTCTATCTCTACATGCGTGAATGTCATGACATCCGGCCCTATCTGCTCAATCAGGAAATGGTCCGGATTCAAAAAGAAGAACAGGTTGGCCCTCTTTGCAAACGGAAAGTCGTTCGGCACCGTCTGCAGCTGGCAGTACTCTGAGAGGCGGTTGGCAGTATCGGTGTCAAGCGCCAGTATTATGCTTGCAAGCTCCTCGTTGATCCTGTTTACTTCGGTTGCTGCGCGCCGGTTTATCTGCTGCAGGTTCTCCTGCGCCGAGTGGATGGTCTCTTCTAGGACAGTCATCTTTATGGCCCCCACATACCCTGAATCCACGCCTGCCTGCCTTGACTCGTACGGCTCGCCCTGCTTGTGGAGGATTATCTGGGGATACCTTGAGAGGATGAATCTGTTCAGGTATATCACAGAGTCCAGATAGTCGCCGTACGTGGTGGTGATCTTTGATATGTACTGTATTGCATATGTGGAATATACCAGATACTTTGCAGTGTCCTGGCGCATCAGCTCTGCTATCTTGCCGCGATCTTCCTTTGAGGCTGCCGCAAAGAGCTCCCTGACGTACTCTCCTGCCCCGGTTGGGGCAAATACCTTCCTGCCCTTTAGTGTCTTTAATTCGTCAAGCTCCGGAAACTCCAGCCGCAGGTCCTCTGGAATCTGAATCCCCAAGAAATCTTCTGCCTTGCGCCTGCATGACGCGAGGGCCTCTGTTGCAACCTCACTGAGATCCCTGAATTTCACCCTTCCTGTCATGTCCTCTGCTGCCATGCCTGCCATTTGCGTGATCTCCTTCTCCTCGTTGATCTCTACTGCCAGCTGGCCAAACAGGGCCTCGGCAAACTCTTCAAACTCACCCAATTCGAATAAGATCACGGCGCACTACATTTAACGCTATCCTGATTCTCCTTCCTGCGTGTCTGGTGCCGTGAATGTGTCCTGTCCGGGCGTGCACGCCGGCATTCCGATGCCGCCTGACAAAGAAACCGTTATGGCGTGGCACGTCCTGTCTATGCGTATGTGGGAGTCCAGCATTGAGTTTCTGCAATGCCCGCGGTGCGGCTCTGCCCTTGAAATGGACGCATTGCGTCTTGACGACGGGATATCTGAGGGCATTATGCAGTGCACCGGATGCGTGCTGCTGTTTCCGGTAGTTGGGGGCATTCCAATCCTGTGGGACGATCCTGCCGAATACCTGTCATGCCGTCGGATTCTCGGAGGCAGGCTGCACAGGCTTGCCAGCGCGCCAAGGCTAAAGGAATTTCTCAAGGGCTGCCTGTCCGGAAATGCAAAACCCGGGCCTGACAGGACCGAACACGAGGACCGGTGGGCCGAAATCTATCAATGCAGCCTGGATTCCGAGTTTTATTCGGTATTGAAAAAGAGGCTGGAATCCATCCCGAGTTCGGGCTGCGCACTCGAGCACGGCTGCTCCATAGGAATCATGGCATCGCATCTTGCCGAATCACATGATGTGGTGTTCGGGGTGGACAGGTCGTTTAGTGCGCTGCTGCATGCGCGCCGAAACCGCAGGCGCAACCTGGACTATGTCGCCGCCGACTCGCTCTCGCCGGTGTTTGGCAAAAAGTTTGATCTCGTTGTGGCCCTGAACATGCTTGATATCGTGGAGCCGCTTGATCTGCTCGGCCACATATCCGGACAGATTGCCTGCGGCAGCGTGGTGATATCGGATCCGTATGACTTTGATCGCACCGCCCCGCCGGGACAGAAGATTGACGCTGCAGCATTGCGCGCGGAGCTTGAAAGGCTGGGCTTTGCAATCTCCCCGGATACAAGGGAGCCGTCGTACATCCCATGGCACCTGAGGATAAGCGAGCGCGTGACCATGCAGTACATGGCGGATCTGGCAGTCGGCAGCAGGCCGCCTGCCGTCGATATGCCACGTAGCGTAAAACAACAATGAAATACCAAGAGGGCGTGATGATGACATGGCATATCTGATAATAATCCCGATAATACTCGTAGCGATCCTCGGGCTGTCCGGATATCTGGTGTACAAGTTTGTCGTCTACGACATGTCCTGCAAGAGATCCGTGACCAGGATGCTCCGCGAGTACAAGATTCCGAAAAGCCCGTCCCAGATAATACGGGAGTACTATGCCCTCAAGGGAGAAACCCTTCATGACAAGGACGTCATGGAACTTGAACGCAAATACCGGCAGAAAGAGCCCGAGCAGTTCCTTGCGATGTATGACGCCGTGCGGGAAAACTACAAGCAAAAAGATGGGGAATAACACCGTCTTCGGAATGGCATTTGCGTGACAGTCTGTCGTGGCATGCGCGTATTTACGATGCCTGCCGGTTTTGGCAAAACCTGCCTGAATGGCACCCCAAAGTACGGAAATGATAAAAAACAAAAAGAGAATGAATGGCAGTCAGTTTTATGGGCTTGTCGGGATTGTGATGAATGGCGTTCCGCCCTCACCTACCACGAGCGGCAGCTTGCCGTCCCATTCCTTTGTCTTTAGCCATTCCAGATAGTTTGGATTCGAAGCCAGGGCGTTGTTGATGATTGAGATTGCCTCTGCCTCTCCCTTCGCTTCTGCTATGTTGGCGTTTGCCAGCCCTACCGCGTTTGCCTCCCTCTGCCTGGCCTCGACTTCGATACGTCTTAGGTCGTTTTCTGCCTTGAGGGCCTTTTGTTCTGCCTCCACCTTTGCCTCGATTGCCTGGGCAAACAGCGGGGAGAACTCAAAGTCAGTAATTGATATGACTTCTGTCACAACTCCAAACACGTTCAGCCTCTCCCTGATGAATGTCTCGATGTCCTGTTTGACTAGGGGACGTTTTGTGATCAGCTCTTCTGCGTTGTAGTTTGCAGTGACCTGCTTTACCGTCTCCTCGATTGCAGGCTGAATTACCCTGTTCTCATAGTCAAGGCCCAAGTTCTTGTACAGGATATGTATCTGCTCCTTGTCTGGGTGGTAGTTAACCGTGACTGTAGTCTCTACTGTCTGCAGATCCTTTGATGCGCTTCTGGTCTCCTTTTCGTACTTGAGCGTACGGACCTCGATGTTGATTACCTCGTCTTGGAAGGGCACTACGAAATGCAGTCCCTCGTCAAGCGGGGGGCTTGCGACATCTACGGCGTTCCAGTGTAGCAGAACGCCTCTGTGGCCGGAATCCACAATCTTGACTGAGGCAAACGCTGCAACGCCAACTACTAAGAGTACTATGATTGCTATCGCAACTCCTTTTGCCGCATTCGCGTTAACGCCAGTTCCCGGTGTTTTGTATCTTGACAATTGTCACTATGTATTCGATCCCCTCTATTATATCATCCCTAATGCAGGGCACGCGTGCTTGTTAAATTCCTGCAAATGCGGCTGCGCAGAATTTAGGCACGACTGGGCATGTCAACAGATTTATCACATGCCCTCGTAGGGTCGGCAATGGAACATGACTTTGCTTGGATGTATCTGCTCATATTTCTGGCATTCCCGCTTGCAAGAATCATTCCCAGGCTGTTATCCCGAGTCCGGGGCAAATCCTATCCGGAGATGCGGCCAAAGCCAGATTCCAATATGCGCAAGGGCAATGCAGAGGCACCCAGGTATGACGGCCCGTCAGGAAGCGACACGGCGAAGTATCAGAATATGCCGAACCCGTCCAAGCCGCAGACAAAAGACATGGTCGTCCTAGGCGAGCTTCACAGGGGGGTCAGGACGTTTGAGCAGGTTCAGAAGAATACCGGCATGGAAAGCAACGATCTTGAAGAGATTCTTGAAAAACTGGAGAAAAAAGACCTGCTCAAGGTGGTTCAAAAAAAGCGCATGTTCGGTTCTAGAATCGAACTGTACCCGACTGACAAGGGCTTTCGGGAGTATTATTCCTAGTTGGGCACTGCAGGCACCCTCTGACGGCGCGGCCGGCATCGTATGTTATTATAACCAATAATCCAAATATGATGCATGTCTGCAGGACAAAATATCAACGAAAGCGAGGAAAAACTGCTTAACATGATCCTCGGAGAAATTCCCAGTTCTAGGATTGCCATAATATGCGATCATAATGGCACCATCCTGTGGAACAGCATCCGGAACAACACCACCAGTTATCTCAGCGTGGACGAGACCAAGGAATCCCTGAGACGCGCCACTGACTCATGGGATCAGCGCGGCAAGCTGTCCTCCAAGATCGGCGCCGGCAAGTACGCCATAGTCGCATACGATAAGATAAAGCGAATCACAATTCCACTCCCGAACAGGCATCTGCTGTTTGTCAGCCTCGAAGGCGAGGAGTTTGGCAGCATCAAGAACATCATGACCATCGTTGACTGGGTGGACGCCAACATGAAATTCTAGCCTCTTGGGCCGGGTTGCGTGAGGAATGTGGGGACATTTTTTATCCATCTGCACACTGTCGCATGATTTTGTATGCCGGGGGCGAGTTTCGAACTCGCGACCTCCAGATTATGAGTATTGCCTTAGTTGGAGAAACCCTGGAGTTTGCCAATCAAGCTGGCACTCTAACCAGGCTGAGCTACCCCGGCACAGTATGTGTCTGGATCTATGGGGAATTAAATGCTACGCCTGGCAGGCAGCAGTCCCGTGTGGCCCCCCGGCCAGGGCCTATCATGATATATCTGACTACTTTGGCTTCTCGCCTTGAACCCACAGGAACTTCTTTTGCAGAACCGGCGTGTACAGCTTCTCCCACTCTGCCCCGACATGGTTGGTCCATGCCTTGAATGTGCGGGGATCGATATAGTTCCGAAGGGACGTGCCAAGGTTGTAGTCCTTGGTCTTCTCTGCCAGGCTGATATCAAGCCTGATCTTTTCTACCTGCATGTCGTACCTTTCCTTCTGCCCCTTGATCTGCTCCCTCAGCCTCTTGACCCTTTCCCTCTTCTTCTTCTTCTGCTTGTTAGTCTTTGGACTAGATGATCTTGCCTTTGCAAGCCTCTCCTCGGTCTTCTCCCACGGCTTCTTTTCCATCCTGTCCTTGAGTCGATCCCTCTTTTTTTGCAGCGACCCTTCAAACGTCTTGGGGATGGTTCGCTTGTGGTTGCATTTTTTGGCAGCCTTCAGATTTGCCAGCTTTGCGTGGTGGATTTTCAAGTTTGCAGTCTTTTCCCCTATTGTGTCATGCTTTGCAAGGTACTCCTTGACAACCTTGGTGGCAAGATATGTCCTGAATACCTTGGCAGTCATTCCCTTCACTATCCCGGAATAGTATGCGTTGACGTGCCTTGAGGTGGTCCCTTCAAAAATCTCGTCCTTTGGCTTCTTCTTTCCGATTATCCTTTTGATATTCTCCCGGAACTGCGCGTCGTGGCCCTCTGCCTTTACCGTCTCCTTCCACCTTACGCTGTCCTTTCCAAGAAAATCAAACCCTACCGCATCGTCGGTTATGCTGATGTGCTCCTTTCTCAGCGTCGTGGCCCCCACAGTGTCTGCCTCGTCGGGATCCTTCTCGTCGCCGACCCTCATGGCTGTTCTGTAAATGAGATAGCACACAGTGGCGATCGTGCGGATCTTTTCGTCCGTGCTTTTCATGTCCTGCACCATCCTGTCCCGTATGCTGTCAATCTCCTCTCCCAGCCTTGCCGCCTTTTCGTACTTTGCCTTGTCCTTGTCCTGTTTCAGTCCTGCCGTGTCTGCAAGCCATACGTACTTTGTCTTGCCTGTCAGCTGGTCAGTCCACTTGGCAAGCCACGTGGCGTCGTTCTCGCAGACGATGCTGCCCCATGTTCCCTTGGGTGTCTTGGGCACCTTGGCATGCTTTCCAAGGTTCAGCGTCACGTCCTCGCTGGTGACCCGTGGCTTCCACTTGCCCCTTAGGGGATGCTTGCCCCTTCCGATGAATATGCCCGGCGGTTCTGCCATGTAGTTTGCAATGTCCACCCTCTTTCTGTCCATGGTGGCGGTGCCGTACTCCTCCTTCAACTCCTCCCGTATTCTCTTTCTCTTCTTTGCCAGCTCCTTTTTTTCCTCCTTTGTCATCCTTTCGCGTTCGTCCTTTTCCATGTCGACTATTCCGTATGCGGCCGAAAAGTCGATGTCATTGTAGGATATCTTTTTGAATTCCGAGTTTAGCCTCCTGGCAAAATCCGCCGTAAAGTTTTTCTGGAATACTCGATCCTGCACGTACGGGGTATCCTTCTTTTTTGCCCATTGGTAGATCATCTCCTCTTGGGCGATGCCGAGTTTGACGTCCTTTCCGCGGATCTTTATCTTGATGTGGCGGGATTCGTATTCAGGCGGAAACATTATTCCGTTATGCTGCAGGGTCTTCCATTTCATTTCCTTTCATAGCGATCCCGTGTATGTATATCAACTTAACGTAAAGCACTCCATCTGCGTATGCCTGCCTGGCAGCCCAGAGGATCTCTGATGCGCGCGTGGCTTCATGCCTGATGGTTCCTGGCCAGCATGGCATTGCGCGCCACGCTGCTGCAGTGTGCATTTGATCCTGCTGTATGGCGTTCGGGCCGGCAGGTTTTCTATTTCTGGCAATCAAAATATGTGCAGTCTCCTGCCGCACTATCTGGGGAAGAGCTCCTTGCTCATGTATTCCTCAAACTCCAAATCCGTCTTTCCCTCCTTTGCCTGCATGAACATGGCAGCATCCGCGCCTGTCAGGTATCTTGGCTGCATCTTTTGATCGTGGATCGCTTTCATGACCGTATCTGCCACTTGTGCAGGCGGCGTTCCCATCTCTATCATCATTCTCAGGCCCGCAAGTATGTGGTCTGTCAGCTTTTTGTATTGGGGGTCGTGGCTCGAGTCTGGTATCTTCATGGCGTCAAGGAAATTCGTCTTGACCACCCCGGGCTCGATGAGCGTCGTGCGGATTCCAAACTGCCCAAGCTCGTACCTGAGGCATTCCCCCAGTCCCTCGAGGGCAAACTTTGAACTGATGTACGCGGGAAATCCCGGCAGGCCCATCCTCCCCCCGACAGAACTTATGTTTACAATGTCTCCTGAACCCTGCTTTCTCATGATCGGGGCCACTTCCTGAATGATCCGCACGATGCCAAAGAAATTCGTCTCAAACTGCCTTCTAAAATCGTCAGTTGATATCTCCTCCGTGCATCCGAACTGGGCATATCCTGCGTTGTTTACCAGCACGTCGATTCTCTGGCAGTCGTCCGTGATGGCCCTCACCGCCGACACCACCGACTCCTCATCAGTCACGTCCATTCTAATAATGTTGATTGGAAGGCCGTCCTTTGCGGCATCTTGCAGCCCTGCCGCCTTTTTGGTGTCCCTCATGCTGGCAAACGTCTTGTACCCGTCCCTTGCAAGCGCCAACGCAGTCTCCAGTCCTATGCCTGACGAGCTGCCTGTCACGAGAGCCACTTTTTCCATGGGTACGCTGTTACCCTGCCATATTTATGCTGTTTTGGATTGTCATGGCATGACGCTGCCTGTGCACCATCCCGCATCCGATTAATTAACCACAATCATGCCGTCCCCAAGACATGCTGTCAGAAAATACCAATTATGGCATTGCCACATTGCGGTTCACGCACAGGCAGGTTCAATACGCGACCGGATCCAGACATGCGACGCCTATGCTGGCACGCACAAGTTTATGCACTGACAAGGCCAATCCGCAGCCGCGGTTGCAGTCATGCCGTGTGCATGCTTGGAAACCCCCCTGCTCACACCAGGGGCCTTTCGCCCTCGACGGGTTCTGTGAGCCTTGTCTCCTCGCCGCCAATGATCCTTCCCAAAATCTCAAGCGACGAGTTCTTGTGCAGGTACTCGTTGTTGTTGCCGCATCTGTACGAAAACGTGCACCGCGGGCATCCTGACTCGGCCTTGCACGGACACTCCCCCAAGATGGCAAACCCCCTTTTGAGCACCTTTTCAAACCTGTCATACAGGGTCTTGCTTGCACCGCTCCCGCCCACCGCGCCGTCATACACGATGATCAGGCCCGACACGCCCAGCGCTATGCCGCCAAGATCCTGCGACACGCCGCCGGTGATCATGTTGCTTCCCTCAATCACCACGTGCTCTGTCGCGTGGTACCCGCTGGCCTCCACATATTCCGGACTCTCCGCGGTACCGGCGGCCTCGACGGGCCTCGGGGCGTGAAAGACGATTCCCTTCGTGACAAAGTCGTACTCGATCGGCTCGTCAAGCGAAAACCTCTCCCCCTGGCCGACGTCCTCCCCAAACCTGACCCTGACGTACCCGTGGACGGTCTTTTTGATGTGCAGCCTGCAAAACGCGACCTCGACGCCATACACGTTCCTCTTTTCAAAGACTGCCTTGACTGTGGGCCACTCCTCTATGAGCGCCCTCGTGTGGTACGGATGATCGACCGGAATCCTCACCAGCTTGGCACGCCTGCCGGCAGCATCAAATTCGCCGACCCTGTACTTGGTGCCTGCAAGAAGATAGATGGCATCCTTGTGCAGCTCCCCGAGCGCAATCGGCAGAGCCCTCTCTCCAACCTTCCTGCCATCCAAAAGTATGTCCACAGACTCCCCGATTCCCCTGATGCTGTACTGGTCCAGCTGCCTGACCCTTGCCGGAACGGGAAGTATCCTGCCGCCAGACACCCTGAGATTCCCCCTCATGACGTGGCGTTCTATTGCCTCCCTGTGCTCTCCCATCTCGTCTGGCGAGATTGGCGTGTCGCACGCCATGGCCAGTACCTGAAACTCCTCTATTATCGGATTGGCAGGATCCACGTAGATCCTCTCGATATCCTCAAAATAGTCGCCGGAATGATTCCGATAGTACTGCGAGATCGGATCGTTTCCAAGTACCAAAAACGCATACCCCCGCTGTCCCTTCCTTGCGGATCTTCCTATTCTCTGGATCAGCCTGTTGACTGGCACCACAGACGAGACGACGCAGTCCACGTCCCCGATGTCTATGCCGAGTTCCAGCGTGGGCGTGCATGATATCGCCTGCAGGCTGCCGTCCCTGAACCTGCCTTCGACTGCCGTCCTGTATCCTGCCATCAAGCCTGCCCTGTGGACCATTATGTCTATCTTCTGCCGCCGCGCCTGGATCGCCAAAAGCTCGGCGTTCAGGTGGGAATTGTTGAAGATCATCGTCTTGTGGTTCTTGCGCGTCATCTTTTTCGTAATGTCTACCATCAGGCTTTTCTGCGGCATGAGCGACGGGAACAGCATCGCAAAATCAATCCCCCCGCGCCTTCCAGCGCCGCGTATGACGTGCATCTCCTCTCCGAACAACTGCCTGCAGAACTCTCCGGAATTTTCTAGGGTTGCCGAGGCTGCCACAACCTGCAGCCCCTTCCTGCATATCCTCCTGAACCTCTTTACAATATAGTGCACGTTCGAGCCAAATATTCCGGAATACACGTGCGCCTCGTCAACCACCAGAATCCTGGCCGACGCCAAAAGCGAGGCAAACCTCGTGCGCTTCCACATGTGGTAGTGCAGCACGTCAAAGTTCGTCACTATTATTGCTGGGGTTTTTTTCATGATCTTCTGCCTTGCCTCCTGCGCCGTGTCGCCGTCAAACACCTCTGCCCCAATCCCGATCAACTGAGCAACCTCCCGGATCTTTTGGATCTGGTCGCGTGCCAGCGCCTTTGTCGGGTACACAAACACCGCAAACACCCCCCCGGGCGCCTCGGCGGCCATTTGTATCACGGGAACCGCAAACGCCTCTGTCTTGCCCGACGCTGTCGGGGCCTCGATGACGATGCTCTGGCCGGACATGATTCGCCTGATCGCCTCTTCTTGGAACCTGTAAAACCTGCCTATTCCCTTGGCTTTCAGGTGCGCGCAGACCTGCATGCTCAGGCCAGAATCCTCCACGCCGACGCCCATCTCGGGTTCGGGATGGACCATGTCCATGTATTGCGCGACATAGTACCTGGACGAGAACAATATCCCCCTGACAGTCTCGTCGGGCCCAGAGTCGCCTATCATCGCCTCGATCTCCCCTCTGCTTCTTACCATTCCAAGCTCCTCGAATTTCTGCCCTTCCCCGTCCGTGACCAGCCCCTGGTCAAACCTTGCGAGAAACTCTAAGAACATCTCGTCCATGCTGCCCGACTCGCCGACGACGTCCCCGATTCCGCAGCCGCTGCACGAGACGTGCATCATCTTGTTGGACGTCTTTTGGATGTCCATTCCTGTTTTGCATTTGGGGCAAGAAAACTTCACAATACTGCAGACACGGGCTGATGATTTAATGTTCTTTCTGACATGACTTTTTAAGCGGGGAGGGGTTCCTTGAATTTAAAAATGCCCGAAATCAAAACCAACTGCATCTACAACATGGACTGCATCGACGGCATGGCAGTGATCCCTGACGGCACGATTGATCTCATCATCACAGACCCGCCGTTTGCCATACGGTTTGGCGGAAAAAAGGCAAATTACAACCGCCTGCAGTCCCGGGTGCTCTCAGGCTACAACGAGATCGCCCAGAACGACTATTACCGCTTCACCCGAGAATGGATGGCCCAGGCGTTCCGCGTACTGGGGAATTCGGGCAGCATGTACGTCTTTTCCGGATGGAACAACCTCAAGGACATTCTGGGAGCGCTTGACGAAGTCGGCTTTGTGACTGTCAACCACATCATATGGAAGTACCAGTTTGGCGTGGTAACCAAAAGAAAGTTCGTGACCTCGCACTACCATTGCCTCTATGTCTGCAAGGACGACTCGCAGAGGCGGTTTTACCCGTTCTCCAGATTCGGCAAGGACCAAAAAGAGAACGGGCGGAGCCTGCACTACCGGGACAAGGAAGACGTCTGGGTGATTAAAAGGGAGTACTGGCATGGATCCAAAAAGACGCCTACCAAGCTGCCCGCCGATCTGATAAAAAAGCTGCTGGCATACTCGAGTCTTGAGCACGACACGGTGCTGGATCCGTTTCTTGGCTCCGGGCAGGTCGCGGTGGTGAGTAAGCAGTTAGGCCGGAATTTTTTGGGATTTGAGATCGTCCCCGAATATTACCGGTTTGCCAAAAAGAGGCTTGACGAGAATCTTTACACCATAAAGTCATGACGCGCCGCTGCGGTCGCCGACTTTGTCTGCAATGATCTTGCGCAACTCGTCGTCTGTCTTTCCGTCCACGCTTGCCCCTGCGGACTTTGCCATCGCCTCGAGCTTCTCCCTCTCTGTCCCCACGGGACCGGTAATCTCCTGTATCTTGCCTGACGCGTCCTCCATGTGTTCCTGTATGCCTTTTTTTGCCTTGTTGTACTCGTTGACTGCCTTGCCGATCTTTCTTGCCGTGCCCGGCAGCTTTCCGGTCCCCAAAATGAGGATCAGTGCTGCAAATATTATGATTATCCACTCGCTGCCGCCGATGTTCAGCCCGTACTCCTGCATGGTGTGTAATGGTCTGAATTGAAATTAAATGTAATGTTGTTTCGGCAGTGAATATGTCACAACATTTTGCACTGCCTGGTGCGGCTTTTCCGTGCCTGGATGAGACTCGTGCAGCATTTTATGTCCCGTGCGGGTTCTGCCCGCATGCGTGGGGGAATGCGCCGGCTAGCTTCGAATCCACTGTGGCTCCAAGCTCTTTCTTGACAGTATTGCCATGACAGTGGCCGCCATCCCTATTACAAACAGCGCCGCGTACGGCATCCAGCCTCCAAACGACTGCGTCAGAGAACCCGCGATGAGCGGACCCACTGCCCACCCTGCGCCAAACACGGCCTCGTACGCGCCGATGATCCTGCCAGTCATCCTGCTTGGAGTCTTGGTCAGGATTATCTCCAATGTGAGCGGGAAGATCACGCTGAACCCGAATCCCATCAGGACGACTGCAAACGCAAACACCGCAAACGAGTCCGCAACAGCCGAGACGCCAAGCCCCACTGCGAGCGTAAACGTCGCGACGATCAGCGTCAGGCTGGTCCTCCTTGCGACCTTTCCTGTCAGTCCCAACGACACCACGCGCGATATCCCCAGGATGAAAAACAGCATCAGGATGTCCCTGTCTGTCATGCCCCTGTCGTTGAGGAATGCCGGGTAGATTGTAAGGACTACCCCCAAAGACGCCGTGCAGAAGGTTATCAGGCCGATCACCTGCGGGAACCTCCTCATCTCCCTGACTGACGCAAGCGAGAACTTTTGGCTGCTTTTTTTGAGATTCAATCTCGCCTTCCTCTTGGCCTCGCTCCTTGAGGCCATGAGCGCTGCTGCCATGGCCACCACTACAAACAGCCCCGTGTACTGGAACAGCACCCTGTAGGTAATGTCCGAGTTGTCAAGCAAGATCGATCCAATCATGGGACCGATCATGAACCCTATGGCAAAGAACATTGTAAACCACGAGATGTTCCTCACCCTGTCCCTCCTGGAACTGTGGTTGGATATGATGGACTCGCACGGCGGCCAGAAGAACGCATGCGCCACCCCTACCATGATCCTGAGCACCACCACCTCGGGGACTGTCTGCGCCACCGAGAGAAGGTATATTGAGACTATACTGAGCACAGTCCCTACGACCAGCAGGTACCCGTTGTTGAACCTGTCAAGCAGGATGCCCACCAGGAGGGGAATGAACATGTACGGGATGAAATTGGCCAGCCCGATGATGCCGAGATCAGGGTATGATGCGCCGACGACATTCTTTGCAAAGATGGGCAGGATCGGCCCGTGCAGTCCGTACGAGATTCCTATTACCATGCTGGTAATGCCCACTAGTATGAAAATCCTGTTCATTTATGTGCAGCAATCATTACCGCCCCGCCCATAAGATCTTTCTCAAACTCCACCCTTGCGAACTTTTCAAGCAGCAGGTCCTCTAGTTTCTTGTTCTGCGGCCATCTCTTGAACGTGTCATACAGGGCGCCAAACTTCAGCCCGAGCCTGCCTCCGACAAGAAACGCCAGTACCGGCAGTATGAACCTCAGGTAGAACGAAACGCCCGCCCTGATGAACGCGCTGTCGGGTTTTCCCAGATCGACTATGACCAGCCTGCCGCCGTCCTTGAGCACCCTGTGCATCTCCGAGATTGCCACCCTGAGCCTGATCGCGTCCCTCAGGGAGTATCCGCACAGAACTGCATCAAACTCCCCGTCCCTGAACGGCATGTTTTCAAACACTCCGTTTGCCATGTCAGGCGCCTTTTCAAAGAACGCACCCGTATTCTTGAGCATGGGGATGAGGGGATCGTAGAGGGTCACTGAAATTTTTCCGTCGGTAAGTCCCACTGCAGTCTTTGACATGTTCCCAAACCCGGATCCGGCATCAAGAATCCTGTTTCCCGGATGCACCCTGCCTGAGATTCCCCTGTTCCTGTGCCCGACATCCCTTCCAAGGGATATGATGGAGTTTACTTTGTCGTATACCGGGATGATCTCTTCGAGTACCTTGATGACTGCCCCCCACTGGCCTCCCAGTCCTAAACTATCTGCCAAAGATTCCACCCGGACAGTTCAAATTCAAAACTATGATGCGGCAAACCTTGACGCGTTTCCGGAACGGCTCTGCAGATCCGACTCGGAGATCTTTTCAAATGTTCCCGTGCCTGCTGATACCTTTGCCATCTTGATGTGTTTGACGTCGTCTTTCTGCTCTGACTTGAGGTTTATTGCCGCAATGGCAAGGGACACTGCGTCGTCAAGGCTCATGTCCGGACTGTAGAACTTTTCGAGGAATTCGTTGACGTCCTCGGAGCCTGCGCCTATCGAGACTGCCGTGTACTGGACGTATATTCCGCTTGGATCGGTTACGTATATCGAGATGCCCTTTTGGTCCACCCCTGCAATTATTAGCGACACTCCGTTTGGACGCACTCCTGAGTACTGCGTAAACTGGTGAGACTGATCTGCCAAATGCTTGGCCACCGTGGCAACCTCGACTGACTCGTCGTACGTCATCCTTGTCCCCTGCGCGAAGAACCTCGCATTGTCCACCTGGACGCGCGCGTCCGGAATGTAGCCTGCTGCCGCAACCCCTATGTGTTGATCCACCTGGAAGATCTTCTGCGTGATGTCCCTTGTCTGCAGCGTCCTTGGGGCCTCCTCGACTGCTATCACCACTCCCTCGACGGTGACGACCCCGATGGCCAGCGTTCCCCTCTTTACAGTCTCTATCGCATACTCCACCTGGTATATCCTGCCGTCTGGCGAATACATGGTAGGTGTCATGTCGTAACCGCGTGATGCCATCATGTCACGGCATGTTCGTTCTAAGTCAATTTAAGGGTAATTGTATAGCGTGCACCCGCTGGCGCCGGCATGCTTGTGGGCCATCCCGCAGGCCCGCGCTGGTTGCAGTGCAGGTACTATGACTGCTGCCACGGACAAAAGAGGCGATTGAACCACAATTTCAGTAGATGAAAATGTTCCCGGCGTGAGAGGTGCCAGGAACCGTGAATTTTCCTTTGGGTTGGATTCAGAGTTATGTGATGCCGGCATTATTCCCAATCTACGTAAAATGGCGCCCGGCCATCACGGCATCGAATCTTGTGTTCCGTGTGCGCCGGCAGCCTTTGGGCTGGCCTGAATCAGTGTCGATGCTGTGCAGGATGCAAGTCAGGTGGGAAATGCCGTCTGGCAGGGATCCAGTATGAACCTGCAGAACAGTTTGAGCAGCCCCTTGAGCGTCACGCGCGCGGCGTGGCACGATGCCTGCGCAAGATGCTTTGCCAGGCACCACGCGTTGTACATGAATATGGGCATGAACAGCAGCAGGATCCGCACGGACTCGTTCCTGCTCGTGGTCCTCGGCCTTGCAGATTCGTAGTCCTTGTATGCCGTCTCCACGCCCCAGCGGGAGCGATACTCTTCTGCAAACCCCTCGGCCCCCTTCATGGCGCCCGAGTTGTACGCAAGCACCTCCCCGATAGATGCGTTGGTCGCAAACGTGAAGAATTTCCCGTCGCCCCGGTCAAGTATGATCAGGGTGAACTCGGCGGTGTTGCCGTCTGCAGACGTTATGGAGTGGCGTGACACCACATCCCTGACGCCTTGCTTGAATTCGTTTATCGCATTTTTTACTCCTAGCGTCTTGATGGCAGGTATGGTAAACGCGATCCCCGCCTCGTCAAGCATGTTCATTATATCCACTGCGAAGAATTCCCTGTCCATCTTGAGGGATCGGATGGCGATGCCTTTTCTCCTGCACCCTTCAATCAGTTCGGATATGGTCTGGGAGTTGGATTGGCCCCTCAGGAACAGTTTCGCGCCCAAAAACGCCCGCGAGCCTTCGACTATGCAGTTTACAGTCGCCAGGCAGTTGAAATTGCACGTTCCCCTCTTGTACTTTGACTTTATGGTGTTTACTATCCTGTCGAACCTGTCGTACCTGCATACCAGGTGCTTGTCGATGGCCACGTCCACGGGTTTCCTGAACATCCCGCGCCTTCTCATCTGGCGCACTGTTCGATCCGTCACCTTCTGGCACCGCTTGAGCATGTAGTCGCGCCTGACAGTCTTCATCTTGCCGAGTATCCACTGGGAGGTGGGCGTCTTTTTCTCAGCTCCAGTGGCACTCGAATGTGCAGTCTCGGCGTACTCCCTGTTCTTGCACATCTCAAAGAGGCGGCCAAAGAACTCGACAGGGCCGTACATGGCATTGCACCGGGTGGAGAATTCTATCTGCAGGACGGTGCACAGTATCGGGCCGATGGCCTTAAATGCGGATTTGGCGGAGGTATGTTGGCGCAGTTGTTTGTTTTTCATCTAAGCAATGAAAGCTTGCACTCGCCGCTTTTAATCACCCGTGCCTAGAATTATCCCGATTCTGGCTAATTCCGTTGGATTGGCATGTCGTCAAGTCGCTGGGAAACAACATTTTCATCTACTGAATTTGGAAATACAGTTTTAAGTGCAATGTGCGTATAAACAGTGTTAATGACAGATCAACTCCTAGAGTTTCGAAAGATTGTGCAGTCACGATCCGAGGATCAGTCCCGCAAGCCTGACAAGCAAACAAGAAAACTGCTCCTGTACTTGTTTACCAGTACAAGAGGGGGATTCACAAGGATGCGAATAATCATCCTCTTGCTTGATCAGTCATACAACACACACCAGCTTGCAAAAGAGCTTGGTATCGACTACAAGGCTGTCCAGCATCACATGAGGGTGCTTGAGAAGAACAACATGGTCTCCAAAATAGGCGAAAAGTACGGTGCAATATTTCACCTCTCAAACCTACTCGAGGCCAATTTGGCTGCACTGGATGAGGCAATCTACAAGCTTCACCAAAAGATGAACCACAAAAAGGTCTATCTCTGATACGACCCAGTTTTCTGTTAAATTTGGTTTATATAGGACACTTACCCGCAACACCATGATATCTTTGGTCGAGGTGGATCCTTTTGCAAATGCAACGCAACAAGTGAATGACGCTTGCGACATACTTGGCATTTCAGACAAGGGATTACGCGAATACCTGGCAATGCCAAACAAGGTCCTGAGGGTGAAGATTCCGGTAAAGATGGACAACGGAAGCATCCGGATATTTACCGGCTTTCGAAGCCAGCACAACAACGACCGGGGCCCGTACAAGGGCGGTATTCGCTACTTTAACCCGAAAGGCGGAGTCAAGTACATGGAGCGAGAAGTCATGGCTCTCTCGTCTTGGATGACATGGAAGTGCGCGATAGTCGACGTTCCATTGGGCGGCGGCAAGGGTGCAATCTACGTGAATCCAAAGACCGAGAAACTCAGCGACGGCGAGATGGAGAGGCTTACGCGCGGATTTGCCTACAAAATCTCCGAGATCATAGGGCCTGACAAGGACATTCCCGCACCAGACGTCTACACTACCGGCCGGGAGATGACTCAGATTATGGACACATTTTGCAAACTAAACGGCAACAAGTATACGCCTGGCGTGATTACCGGCAAGCCCATACCGGTCGGGGGATCGCTTGCGCGAAACGTGGCCACCGGATTGGGCGCGGCATACACGGTAAGGGAGGGGGCAAAGACGCTGAAGATGAGCCTGAAGGGTGCCAAGGTCGTACTTCAGGGATTTGGAAACGCATCCACGTTTACGGGAATCTACCTTGAAAAGATGGGCGCAAAGGTCATTGCCGCTAGCGACTCTAGGGGTTCGATATACATTCCAAGGGGAGCCAAAGTCGAAAAGATTCTCGAGTACAAGCAAAAGACCGGATCCGTAGTAGGCTACCGCGGCAGCAAGAAGATCACTACAGAGGAACTGCTTACCACAAAATGCGACATTCTGGTTCCGGGCGCACTGGAGAACCAGATAACAGCAAACATCGCAAAGAAACTCCGATGCAAGATTATTGCCGAGGCCGCAAACGGGCCGACACTTCCGGAAGCTGACCCGATAATATACAAAAACAACATTCTCGTAATCCCCGACATACTTGCCAACGCCGGCGGCGTCTGCATCTCTTATCTCGAATGGGTGCAAAACAACATGGGGTACTATTGGACGTTTGACGATGTCGCATCCAAGATGGAAAAGAACATCACTGCTGGATTCAAGGACGCATACGCACTCTCCAAAAAACACAAAGTCGACATGAGAAAGGCCACGATGGTTCTTGCAGTGTCCCGGGTGCTTGAGGCATTCAACCACAAGGGCATCTGGCCATAAGCCAGCTGCTCCAGATTTCTATAGATAAAACCCAAAGTCTGCGCCAGAACATATTTGGACTAGGCAGGCGTACATGGTGTAATGTCCCGGGCGCTGCTTGTACAGAACACGCGCACGGAGGGTTCGGGGCGTCTTGGCATGCTGCTTGCAGGCGACGGGTTTGAGACAGTCCAGGTCAATGCAAAGCGCGATGCCATTCCAGGCGGGGATTTTGACCTTGTCGTCATACTCGGCGCGCCGGATAGCGCAAACGACGACCTGCCATACCTTAACGCAGAGCAGGACCTGATAAGGGACTCTGTGGGCAGCGGCGTCCCTGTTCTGGGGATATGCCTGGGCTCGCAGCTCATTGCTCGGGCCTTTGGCGCCAGGGTATACCGGGGGCCGAGGACCGAGATTGGCTTTTACGGCGATCTGAAGAAAAGCAGCAGCTCGCCACTGTTTTCGGGATTCGAAGACCCGTTCACCGTATTCCACTGGCACGGCGACACGTTTGACCTTCCCGATGGCGCGCTCAGGCTGGCCTCATCAGAATACTATCCAAACCAGGCATTCCAGTACCGGTGCGCAGTCGGGGTGCAGTTCCATTTGGAAGTCGATGCCGGGATGGTCAACCTCTGGCTTGACAACCTGCAAAGGCGCAATAATGGCCACCGGGGCCTGGACGTGCAGAAGATCCGGCATGATGCAGATGAGCAGATTCAAACCGTCTGTTCCAACATGAACCTGTTTTACGACAACTTCAAGTCAGCGTTCGGGCTGTGACCTGGGCCGTTGGCAACCGGCATTGCATGGTGGGTGCCAAAGTCTGTGGCAGGCAGCGTGGCGCATGCCTGCCGTATATGTCACACAAGTTTAATATAATGAGTTTTAGCCTCTTCGGTATATCATGTCTGATGTCAAGGCAATATTTGAAAAGACTATTCAGACTGACCACAAGATCATCACCGAAGAACTGTCAAAATCCATCCTCAAAGAGTATGGAGTTGATATTCCGCCGTTTGCGCTTGTGACATCAGAGGCCGAGGCAGTAAAAAAAGCCAAGAAGATTGGCTTTCCAATCGTGATGAAGGTCGTATCCCCTCAGATCCTCCACAAGACCGACGTCGGCGGCGTCAAGGTGGGAATCAACAGCGCAGGTGAAGTAAAAAAAGCGTTCAACGACATGTATGGCCGGCTCTCAAAGAAGAAGGGAGTCAACGTCAAGGGAATCCTTCTTGAAAAGATGGTTCCCAAAGGCGTGGAACTGATAGTTGGAATCCAAAACGATCCGCAGTTTGGCCCGGTAATAATGGTCGGACTCGGGGGAATCATGACCGAAGTGATGAAGGATGTCGCGTTCAGGATGCTTCCAATCACGACGTCTGATGCCAAGTCCATGCTCAACGAGTTAAAGGGATCGCAGCTTCTCAAGGGCTTCAGGGGGAGCGAGCCAGTTGATCTCGGAATGGTCGCCGGCATGCTAGCCCGCATCGGCAAACTAGGCATGGAGAATGCAGACTATATCAACAGCATTGACTTCAATCCCGTGGTGGTGTACCCAAAGTCACACTATGTCGTTGACGCAAAGATCATCCTAAACGATACCGTCAAAAAGAACTCCATCTCAAAGGCCAAGCCAAACAAGAACCACATGGAGACGTTCTTCACTCCAAAGTCAGTCGCCCTCGTGGGGGCATCGGCAAGCAAGGGCAAGATTGGAAATTCCATACTCGACAGCCTCGTAAACTATGACTTCAAGGGAGAAGTGTACCCAATCAATCCCAGGGCAGACAAGATATTCGGGAAAAAGTGTTATCCGTCGGTTGCAGACATTCCAGGCGACGTTGATCTCGTAGTCATCTCAGTAGACCTTTCAATCACGCCTCCGGTGTTGAAGGATTGCGCCAAGAAGGGAGTTCACAGCGTGGTGATAGTCTCCGGCGGGGGCAAGGAGCTTGGAGGAAAGAGGGCCGCATACGAGGCAGAGGCAAAACGCCTGTCTGCAAAACACAACATCAGGATAATCGGGCCTAACTGCATAGGAATGTTCAATGCCGCAAACAGGCTTGACTGCGCGTTCCAGGGGCAGGAAAGGATGATACGCGCAAAACTGGGCAACGTCGCGTTGCTGTCCCAGAGCGGCACGATGGGGATCAGTTTTCTCGAGACTGCCGACTCGTTCGGGCTCTCAAAGATGGTAAGCTATGGAAACCGTTCCGACGTAGACGAGGCGGACATGATATGGTACCTTGCAAACGATCCCCAGACCAGCGTGATTCTGCTCTACGTCGAAGGGTTTGGAGACGGAAGAAAGTTCATCAATACTGCAAAGCGCGTAATGAAGGAGACAAAGAAGCCTGTCGTCATATGGAAGAGCGGCAGAACCGCGCTTGGGGCAAAGCAGGCAGCATCGCACACCGGTTCCCTTGGCGGCTCAAACGCGATAATAATGGGCGCCTTCAAGCAGGCAGGAATCATCTCTGTTGACAGTTATCAGGAACTCGCAGCCGTCGCAAAGGCGCTAGCCTGGCAGCCGGGCGCAAAGGGCAATCGTGCCGCGATGACAAGCAACGGCGCGGGTCCGATGATTGGGGGAATTGATCACTTTGACAGGATGGGACTGAAACTTGCCAAGGTCACCTCCAAGTCGCTAAAGCGCATGAAGGAGCACTTTCCGCCAACCTACGTGATAGGCAGGGGAAACCCCGCAGACGTTACCGGCGGTGCAAGTGCAGAGGACTATCAGTTTGTAATCAGGACGTTCATGGACGATCCAAACGTGGACATCGTGATGCCGTGGTTTGTATTCCAAGACGATCCGCTTGACGAGGTAATCATCGATTATCTGGCAGAATTCTCCAACGAGAAAAACAAGCCCGTTCTTGTCGGAGGGAACGGCGGGCCGTACACGCAAAAGGTCTCGCGACTCATCGAGGAGAGGGGCGTTCCAGTCTATGACGACCTGAGGGATTGGGTGGCAGCCGCATCCGCGCTTGCCCACTGGGGAAGAATCTCAAAATAAACACGCATCCCGGAAGGTGTCTCTCTTCAGGCCGGCTCCAACCAATTCATGCAACAATCCAGCAAACCCGGTCGTGGGAAAACCGGCACGCTCATGCACGTCATTTACGCAGGCACCGCCGTGGCGCCTGCGGCAACTGCATTACTGCCGTAATCATACCCCGCCTGCCTGCATGGAAACCCAAATCACCCCCGTGGGAGGCGTGCCGTAATCTGACATGCCTGCATGAAACATGAAAGATAACATTTAAGTCAAGTATGGCTGGGCAAATTATCATGTCACTGGTCACCACGTCCAAATCTGACGGCATATGCACAGTCACAATCAACAGGCCTGAAAAACTCAACGCCATGAACACCGACGTTGCAAAGGAACTTATCTCGACATTCGAGGCGCTGAATCTTGATGACGATGTTCGGGTCATTATCCTGACTGGCCAAGGAGACAGGGCGTTTTCTGCAGGAGCAGACATCGAGTACATGTCAAAGATCTCTCCAGACGAGTCAGTCGAGTATGCAAAGACCGGCCAGCTTGTCACTTCCACCGTAGAACTTGTAAGGCAGCCGACTATCGCGGCCATCAACGGGTTTGCGCTTGGAGGCGGATGCGAGCTTGCCATGTCATGCGACATCCGCATCGCGTCTGACACTGCCAAACTCGGCCAGCCCGAAGTCACCATCGGCATTCCCCCCGGTTGGGGCGGAACGCAGAGGCTGATGAGGATCGTGGGAATCGCCAAGGCAAAGGAGCTGGTATACACCGGCAAGATGATCAAGGCCGAAGAGGCAAGGAAGATCGGACTCGTCAACCACGTCGTCCCGCTTGCATCGCTGCAGGAAGAGGCACTCAAGATGGCACAGCAGATCTCTGCAAACTCCTCCATGGGCGTCCAGATGTCCAAGGTTGCAATCAACAAGGGACGAAACGCGGATCTTGACACCGGACTTGGCATAGAGCTTCTTGCGTGGAGAAACTGCTTTACCCATCCGGACAGGGAACAGCGCATGACTGCGTTTGTCCAAAAGTCAAAGAAATAACCGTAACCACTAGGTTCTTGCATGTTTTGAATTCCGTGCCTCTCCGTCATGCGCGCATTCCGGCCGGCACGCATCGTCTGGAATGGCAATTCTTCCGGATCGGAATGCGTGGCGTGTTCTGGTTTCCGTGGCGCAAAGCCGCCTTCTGTCTTGTTCGGGACAGGTTCTGGAGGATGGCATGCACGCACGCACGGGTGTGGCATTCGCATGTTTGTCCTTCAAAGATTGTGGTGCCGGACAGACGCCTGGGACATTTGGCTCATCTTTTTATTCCCTGAATCGGCGTGATTGCAGGCAGCTTAACGTACGGGATTTGCGACGCCGGCCAGGTAAAATGTTAGGCCCCCTGCCTGCAAACCCAATAACTCGTGCTCAGCCTAACCTTTTACCAAACCAGCACAAAAGCTTATTATAATTACGAGTCCTATTTTTACACATTATGGCATCTGAACAGATACAAAAGATGATCACAGTAACCCCAAAGGCTGCTGAAAAGATCAAAGAGTTCATGAAAGAGGAGGCCGAGTCTCCAGATTACCTCAGGGTCTATGTCCAGGGAGGAGGATGCTCCGGCCTGTCTTACGGCATGGGCTTTGAAAAGGCACCCGAGGAAGACGATCTTGTTCTCGAAGAGAACGGAGTCAAGCTCTTGGTCGACAGTTACAGCGTTGACCACCTGAATGGCGCAAACGTCGACTATATCGAGAGCCTGATGGGTTCTGGATTCAAGATCAACAACCCGAACGTTACAAAATCGTGTTCGTGCGGTCACTCATTCAGCACCGAATAAGCAAACATATTATTTTTAGATTTTCTCCTAGCGCGTGCTGTGCAGCCTGCAGGCCCCATGACTGCGCCGCATGCCCGATGCCGGATCCAAAACCCATCCGATACCCTCATATATCGTGTAATCAGACCCATGCTATGATAATTAGGGAGATGAATAATTTATGCCTCAATCAGGAATTGTCAAGTATCACGTTAAACTTTCCTACAAAGTTGATGGACTAGTCGAAAGAGCGGACATAATAGGTGCAATATTCGGCCAGACAGAAGGTCTGCTGGGTCCGGAGATGAACCTAAACGAGCTTCAGCGTGTCTCCAAAGTGGGACGCATCGAGGTTACCGCAAAGTCCACGACTAATACCACTTCTGGGGATGTCTTGATTCCAATGAGCACCGATATTGACACCTGTGCGCTTATTGCCGCAGGCATCGAGAGCATCGACAAGGTGGGACCGTTTGACTGCACGTTCAAGCTGGGCGCAATCGATGATGTAAGGGCTGCAAAGAAGGACGACATAGTCAGACGCGCAAAGGAGATCAAGCAGAGATGGGCGACCAAGACTGTCAGCGAAGGGGAAAGCATGTTAAACGATGTCCATCAGGGTGACTCTAGAAAACTCTCCACCTACGGACCATCAAAACTGGCATGCAGCCCGGGCGTCCATGACTCCAGCTGGGTGATACTGGTGGAGGGAAGGGCAGACGTCATCAACCTTCTTCGCGCCGGCTACGACAACGCACTTGCAATAGAGGGTGCAAAGATTGACGAATCGATAAAATCACTATGCGCCACCAAGGACACTGTCGTCGCATTCCTTGACGGGGACAGGTCAGGCGGATTCATACTAAAGGAACTCAAATCAGTCGTCCAGCTGGATTACGAACTCCAGGCAGACAACGGTGTCGAAGTCGAGGAGCTTACCCCGCAGAGGATAGACGAGATCCTAAGGCCGGTGGCAGACGAGATAAAGTCCGGAAAGCCCGCAGCCTCGCTCCAAAATGCCGCCGACAAGCCGCTTGCAGACATTGCCTCAAAATTCTATCCGAACCTAAACGAGACCCTCGAGGCCGTGGCACTGGACAACCGCAGCAAGCAGATCTTCAGGGTTCCGATCAGCGAACTTGTAAACAAGCTGTCTACGCAGTCCGGAGTCAAGTATCTTCTCTTGGACGGCATCATAACCCAAAGGCTCTTGGAGGGTGCCAGAAACGCAGGCATTGCATGCATAATGGGCCACCGGATTGCCAGACTGTCAAACTCTGACGGCATAACTCTCAAAACGTTCAGCGATCTTGGCATAGCGTAGATTGATGACCGAACTAAAGATCCAGCATATCCTTACCCTCTCATACCTTCTCTCTTTGGGCGCAAGGCACAACTATGTCCTGGTCACCACCTCGTCCCTGGGAAGGAACATCAAAAAATCGCAGCAGGCAGCGTCAAGACACCTTGTGGATCTAGAGCAGGGCAGGTTCATCGAGAGGATGATCAGCGGGGGGAGCATTTCTGTCAAGGTGACTGCCAAGGGGTTTGCAGCAGTAAACCGCCTGTCGTCGATCCTCCAAAAGAGCATCGGCTCCTCGCCGTCCTACGTAGACTTGGAAGGCGTACTGGTGTCCGGGATGGGCGAAGGCGCATACTACATGGGGCTGGAAGGGTATACCCGGCAGTTCAAGTCCAAGATCGGATACATCCCCTTTCCAGGCACGCTCAACGTAAGGCTTGACGGGAAGGTCTACTTGGAAGCAAAAAGGCGGCTTGACGGCACGGGCGGGGTGATGATAAAGGGGTTTTCAGACGGCCAGAGGACATACGGGTGGGTTAGATGCTTTTCTGCCATACTAAACGGCACCACCGACTGCATGCTTGTCATGCTTGAAAGGACGCACCACGACGACTCCATCATGGAGATGATATCCGAGGTGTGCATACGGGATGCTGCCGGGCTTGTTGACGGATCCCACGTCTCCCTGAGAATCCAGACAGACTCAGATCCCGTGGATTGACTCGCCGTACTCCTTTTGTATCTTTGAGCTGGAAATCTCCGGAACCGGGGACTGGAGCCTTACGACCTTTGCATTCAAGTTGATCCTCTTGCATCCCTTTGTGATGAATCCCTCTTGATGAATCTGATCATACCCTAGGGCGATGATCTCTGGCCTGACGTTATCGACGGTTTTGAAGATGTCATCCTCCTGCCCGATCAGGCACAAATCCACCATCGAAAGCGACGTGACCATCTCCTGCCTCTGTTCTTGCGAATGCAGCGGCATCTTTTTCTTCATCTTGGCCGTTGTGTTGTCTGTTGCCACCACCACGACAAGCACGTCGCCCAACGCCCTTGCGGCATTGAGCGTATGGATGTGTCCTGGATGTATGATGTCAAACACCCCTCCTGCCAGCACCACCCGGAGCGAGTCGCGGCCAAGATCCGTCAGCGTCTTCCTGTCTGCCTCTACCAGCTGGTTCCTTGCCAGCTCGTCAATCCTGTCGCTTATCTCCTGCACCGAAAGCATGCTGTTCTTTCTTATCTCTGCCTCGGAAGACGTCCCTGTGATCTGAGAGACGTACATGACTGCAAGAATTCTCTTCAGGCTCTGATCCAACAACCATTTCATCTAACTACCTCTCTATAATTCATGTCTACATCTTTGGCCCTAGGCCGTTTGTAATCATTAGCGCGTCTACCAGTCCGTCTGCATACCCGATGCTCAACACAGCCACCTCGTCATGCCCGTCTGCAAGAAACTTTTCTGCGTCCCTCACGTACAGATCTGCGTTCTCCAGAACCTGCAGCGACCCTGCGCTCTTGCAGTACGGCCTGACCTCCTCGATGGCCTCCCTGACCATCGGCACGTACTTTTCAAGCATCTGGATCGGAATGCTCTTGAGCCTGCCCGTGTTGTCCCGGGGCGCGTCTATGCACCTTCCGGATCTCTTCAGGGCGTCTGACTCCGTAAAGTGCATGCTTCCCGGGATGATTATTGCATGGGGGGGCATGCCAAAGTCCGTCCCTTGAAGGCTCGATACCATGCCTGCGACAATCGACTGGTCTTCTGACCCTATCCTTGATGCGACTATGCAGTATGTAGACGACGTCATGACGTTTCTTGCCTGCCCCTCTTCGGTCTTGACAAGCGCGGCCAGGGCGTCGCCGGGGTCCAGAAAAAACCCCCCGTCCTGGCTGTACTCCAAAAGGAGTATCGTGTGGTTCCCGTGGATCATGTTCCTGTATGCCACATAGTACGGGGTAGTCAGGGATTTTGCCTCGCTCATTATGGTCGCCTGCCTTCCTATCTTGTAAAAATGCAGGCCGCACTCGCCTACCATCGCGGTGACTGCCGACGAGGCGTGGATGCATTCAGTCTTTATGCCCTGCTCTGCGGCCCTCGTTCTCAGTTCCGCGTGCGTTGTGGCGACAAACGGATCCCCGTACGACAGCAAAACCGCCGTTCCGGTCTTGGCGCTTTTGAGGATCTCGGCGCCGTCTTCTACCTGCCATCTCTTGACAAGCACCAGCCGCCCATCTGCCGCATCCCTGATCTTGGCAATCTCTGATTCCCCGATGGGACTGGTAAACTGCTCCAGATACACCACGTCTGCCCCTGCCAACACGCCCATCGCCCCGTTTGGGATTGAATCAACCCCGGATATCCCTAGGCCGACGAACCACAGCATCGCCTATTCCTCCTGCATGCGCGGAGGCATCATGACTGCGTTCCTTCCAGGCTCTTCTGGGCCAGCTTGCTCTGCCTGTCATGAAGCCTCTTCAGGTGGTGCAGGGTGCTCTTGATGATCTCAATGCCCTTCAGGTATTCGCTGACTGACACTTTCTCGTTGATCGTGTGGGCCTCGTGCGGATTGCCGGGGCCGTACGTGACGACTGGAATGCCCCACCGGCTTCCAAGTATGTTCATGTCACCGGTTCCGGTCTTTCTGATCAGCATGGGCCTGGTGCATTCATTCTCCACGACCCCCGCGATCAACGCCCTGACCAGCGGGGAGTCGTGGGGCGCCTCAAACGGCTCGGTCTCGTCAAGTATGGAATACAACGCCCTGACCTTCCGTTCTTTCTCCATCGCCCTGACTGTAGTCTCTATATCCTGTTCCACCGACTTGCAGTTCCTGTCCACCGGGATCCTGATGTCGAATGTTATCTCGCAGTCCTTGGGGGTTACGTTGTGGCTGGTCCCGCCCCTGACTTCGGTCATGGTCGCAGTCAAGAGCATTCCGTTGGTCTTGCCCTCCTGTCCCTTCTCCAGCTTCTCCTTGATCTTCTCTGCAAATATCATGGATTCTGAGATTGCATTCTTTGAAAGCCACGGCGCCCCCGCGTGCGAGCTGTCATCAACGCTTATTCTCAAAGATATTGCAAGCCTTCCCTTGTACGCAATGGTGACCCTGTCGATCCCGCTAGGCTCTCCGAACATGGCATAGTCGACATCCATCTTCTTCTTGACCAGGTTCTTGACGCCTGTCGCGTTTCCCTCCTCATCGACTGCGCCGACAAAGATTATGGTCCCGCACTCGTCCTGAACCGACGCTGCGGCAAGCAGCATGGCCATCAGGGGGGCCTTGGCATCCGACGCCCCGCGGCCATACAGGTAGTCGCCGTCCCTTCTTACCTTGATCTTTCCGGGAACCACGTCCATGTGGCCGCACAGGATGATCTTGGGGGATCCGGAACCCTTCCTTGCAATCACGTTGCCCACCCCGTCTATCCTGATGTCCTCGAATCCAAGGTCGTCGCACCTGTCTGCGAGGAATTCTGCCATCGGCTTTTCGTCCAGCGACGGGGTATAGAGCCTGAGTGCCTTCTCTAGCATCTTTGTTGCGAACCTTGGCGTTACCGCGAATTTTTCCAATCTGCCCTAACCCTGCCTTGCGTACTGTAACATTATGGATGGAATGTCTACGCCGCATACCCTGACGGTATTCTTGTACTCCGTCGTGTTGTTCACCTCGTGCACCACAAGCCCGCGTTCGTCGCTTTCCATCAAGTCCACCCCGACGATATCTCCCTGCACCGCATCCTTTGCCTTGATGCACATCTCCTCCATCTCCTGCGTGACCTTGCACGGCTCTGCAATTCCGCCAAGCGCCATGTTGGTCTTCCAGTTTCCGTCGCTCGATGACCTGTATATTGCCGCAACCACGCTGTCGCCTACCATGATCGCCCTGATGTCCCTCGGGGGCCGTTTGACAAACTCCTCCATGTAGTGGATCTGGTATATCGGGTACATGCCCTCCCTGGCCTCGATGATCCCCTCTGCAGCGTCCCGGTCGTTGAGTTTTGAGATCAGCCTCCCCCAGCTGCCGACTGTGGGCTTGATGACTTTGGGAAATCCTTCTGCCTCCAGCGCCTGCAGGGCAGCGTCCTTGGAGAATGCGACTGTCGCGTCCGGCGTGGGAACGCCACTCTTCTTTAGCAGCATGTGGGTGAAGAGCTTGTTTCCTGCAAGTATTCCCGTATTGAGGCAGTTAATCACCCTGACCCCGAGGCCTTCAAGGGCCGCCGTGGAATGCAGGTTCCTGTAGTAGCTTACGCACCTTTGAATGACTGTGCCGTACTCCTCTGGATCCTGTTCCAAATTCAGCGCAAGTTTCTTACAGTCCACCATCCTTATGTCGATGTTGTTTCTATTGCCCGCCTCCAGCAGGGCCTTCTCCTCCCAGCGAATGGTATCATAAAGAATGGTTACTTCTGGGCTCACTGCCCCCAATCCTCGCCAACCGTCTGGGCAGGCTTGAGATCAAAGCTGTCTGAACCCTTCACCAGTTCGAAACTTGCACCGCATTCCGGACATGCTACAATCTCCCCTTCAAGTGCGTCACTTGGAATGGGAATGTTTGCATCACATTCTTCACATTTTGACATGCATGTTCCTTGATGCACTCTCTATTTATCGTTAATTATTTTCTCGATCCTGTCCTCGAGTGGAATCTCGATTAGATCGCCCATCCTGAGCTTCTTGAGTCCTGCTGCCACCGCCTTTGCGTCCTCCCCGTTCTCCTTCAGGCCCAGCAGGGACATCAAATACGACGCCCCGGTCTTTCCTGCCATCTCGCCAAACACTATCCTGCGCGTGTTTCCGACGGATCTAGGCGGTATGGGCTCGTAGGCTGCCGGATTTCTGAGAATCGCCGCAAGGTGCGTGCCTGCCTTGTGCTTGTACGCAGAAGAGCCGACTATCGGCTTCGAGTCGTACGGAATTATGGACGTGTAGTCGCTTATCAGCCTGGACAGGTCAAGCAGCATGTCCAACCTGAAATCATTTGGAGACTTGTACAGGTACGTCAACGCCACTGCCACTTCTGCAAGAGGCGGGATTCCGGTCCTCTCCCCTATGCCGTCTATGGTGGTGTGAATCTGATCCGCCCCCGCGTCGCACGCGGCAAGCGCGTTTGCGACAGCCAGCCCTATGTCGTTGTGGACATGCGCATCCAGCGGGACGTTGATCTCCTCCCTTACGCTCTTGACAAAGTTGTACATGCCTATGGGACGGAGAATCCCGACCGTGTCCGGCAGGCTGATCCTGTCCACCCCTGCCTTTTCTATCCCCCTGCATACCTCCATGAGGAACTCGGGGTCTGCCCTGCTTCCGTCCTCGACGGTAAACCTGATCTTCAGCCCATGCGACTTTGCATACTCTACTGTATCCACTGCCCTCTCGAGCGCCTCTTCTCTTGATATGCGGAGCTTGTCCCTTAGGTGGATGTCGGAGATTCCAAGATACGCCGCGCACCACTTTACATCGCACCCCAGCGAGATGTCGATGTCGCTCCTCAGCGCCCTTCCGTGCGATACGATGTCTGCCTTGAGTCCCTGCTTTATGATGGTCCGCGTGGCCTCCCTGTGATCCTCTGAAACCACTGGCGATATCTCAATCTGGTCCACCCCAAAGTAGTCCAGCATCCAGGCAATCTGGATCCTGTGCTTGTTTGTAAACGATACCCCCGGGTGCTGCTCCCCCTCCCTGAGGGTGCTGTCCAGTATCCTGATCTTCTTCTGGTTCTTGTCGTACGCGTTGTACACGTCTGCGTAGTGGTTCGGTTCCATGTTACTGAAACCGTTGAACTGGACTATCGATATAAACATATTCGTACCGAAATCGTTGAATAACCTAGGAATTGATCCGAAATACGCCTAAAACAACCGTCATGCTGCGAAAATCGTCATTACGCAACCTTGCGCAGGATGATCACGGTGTTCGTGTCCATGACGCCGGATATCTTTCGCAGCGCGTCGATGGTGGCGTTTATCCCAGTGATGCTTGACGAGCCGATTATCGTGGCAATGTCGTACTGCCCGGTAATCTCGTAGACCCTCCTGACCCCGTCGAGCCCTGCAAGTTTAATGGATACCTTGGATGTGTCCGTTGCAGACTCTACTGACACCAGGACTATCGCGCTTGTGGCCTCGTCGTAACCCATCTCGACTGTGAACTTTTTGATGATTCCCCCATCCAGCATCCTCTTTATGCGCCGCCTCACTGCAGCCTCGGAAAGCCCAACGCTCCTGCCGATCTCCGATGCCGGCGTCCTGGAATCTGCCCTGAGAAATTCCACTATCCTGTCATCCGTGCTATCACCGTACATTGCGCCTCTCCTCCTCTTGGCCAAGTGCCTCGTCAAGTGCGTGAAGGGTTCGTGCCACCTCGCCTACTGATATCACCAGCGGCGGGAGTATCCTCAGCACGTTTCTTCCCGAGTACAGCATCAGCACCCCCTTGCGTATCAGGTCCATTAGAATCTCCCTGACGTCAAACCTCAGCTCCACGCCTATCATGAGGCCCTTTCCGCGAACCTCCCTGATTATGGGATGCCTGCTCTTGAGTTCTGCCAGGCCGGCTGCAAATGCTGCGCCCATCCGCTCGGAGTTCTTGACAAGCCCGTCCTGCGTTATCGCCTCAAGGGACGCAATCCCGGCAGCGCACGACAGCGGGTTTCCGCCAAACGTCGAAGAGTGCTCCCCCTTGCTTATCGATGCAAGAATGTCAGGCCTTGTCAGCGTCGCTCCCATCGGCACCCCTCCGGCGATGCCCTTTGCCAGGCACAGTATGTCCGGCGCCGTATCCCAGTGCTGGCATGCCCACAGCCGTCCAGTCCTGCCCAACCCGGCCTGTATCTCGTCAAATATCAGCAGGATTCCCTTCTCGTCGCACAGCCTCCTTGCATCCTGCAGGAACCCGTCGGGAGCCACGTTGATTCCGCTCTCGCCCTGGATCGGCTCCATGATGACGCATGCCGTGTCGTCGTCTACCGTCGAGCGCAAAGCCTCGATGTCGCCAAACGGCGAAAACGAGACCCGCTCGACAAGCGGCGCAAACGCCTTTCTGTACTTTGGGCTAAACGTCAGCGACAGGGCGCCAAACGACTTGCCGTGGTACGATCCCCTCATGGCGACCATTCCCTTCTTTTTGGTAAACTTTCTTGCGAACTTCATGGCCGCCTCGATCGACTCGGCCCCGCTGTTGTTCAAGTGCGCGTGCGTCAGTCCTTCGGGGGCCAGGCCGATGAGCATCTCGAGAAATTTCTCCCTGGTCTTGCTGTACAGGGAGCTGTGCACGGTGATTATCTTGTCTATCTGCTCCCTTATCGCGCCGTTGACCCTTGGGTTCTGATGCCCGACCAGCGCCACCCCGTAGCCGCTCATGCAGTCCACGTACTCCTTTCCGTCCGTATCCCACACGCGGGCGCCAACTCCCCTGTCGATGGTGACTGGAAACTTTTGGTACAGGTTTCCCATGAATCTGTCTTCACTCACGCTCGATCACCGTACAGCCGTCCCGCAGAATCGCAGACGATATGGGATTTTCCCTCTGGCCGTTTGCAATCAGCGCGGTTCCAACCCCCATGTCTAGTGCTTCAGTAGATGCCAGAATCTTCTTCTCCATTCCCGGTCCTATCTTGGGCCTTATCTTCCTTGCCTCCTCCAATGACAGCCTCGGCACCAACATGCCACCCATCCGCAGCCCGTCGACGTTTGTAATGAACAGCACCATCCTGCTCCCGACACTGCCTGCGACAAACGCTGCGGCCCTGTCGCCATCAACATTGAGAAACTCCGACTCCTCGCTGATTGCTATGGGCGATATGACCGGCGTCATGCCCATGTCAAGAAGCGACTTGATAAACCTAGAATTTACCTTGTTTATCTTTCCCGTGTATCCGCCGTCAATTACCTGCTTCCTGCCGCGCTCGTTGACTATCATCAGCCTCTTTTTCCTGTCCGCCTGTATCACTTTGGCATCGACTCCTGATACGCCCACGGCATTGATGCCGTTTTTTTGGAGCATCCTCACTATGGCCTTGTTTATCCTGCCGGACATCACCATGGTAAATATCTCTGCGGTCTTGGCGTCCGTGTACCGGCTCTTGATTCCGCCCGGCGACGTGACAAACCTTGGCTCCACCCCAAGCTGGCCGCACACCTTTGTCACCTCCTTTCCGCCGCCGTGAACCAGAATCACGCCCTCTGATTCTGCAATTTTTTTGATGTCTGATATTGCCGACGGATGCAGGTCGTCCACCACGCTTCCGCCAATCTTGATTGTGATCATGCCCTAAACCGGGGTCAGTGGGGTGTATCTGAGCCCATCCATCTCGTCGAATCCGCACATTACGTTCATGTTCTGGATGGCCGAACCTGCAGCTCCCTTCATCAGGTTGTCTGATGCAGACAGCGCTATCAGCCTGTTGTTGTCCTCGTCTATGTCAAACCCAACATCGCAAAAGTTCGAGCCCACCACGAACTTGGGGTCTGGGAACTTGTACGCGCCCTTCTTGTCCCGTATGAGCCTGACGAACGTTTCCTCGCCGTAGGCCTTGCGATATATCTTCCACAGCTCCTTTTCGCTGATGTCCTTGTTCATGAACGTGTGGTTGGTGCACAGTATTCCCCGTACAACGTCGACTGCGTGCGGACTCATGGAGATGCTTATCTTTTTTCCTGCAATCTCGCTTAGTTCCTGCTCTATTTCTCCGGTGTGCCTGTGCCTTGCAGGCTTGTACGGCCTGATCACCCCTGCCCTCATGGCATGGTCCGTCCCGGAGCCGGAACCGGCGCCTGACGATCCGATTTTGGAATCTACGATAATGTGGTCCGTGCTGATTACGTTCTCCCTGATCAGCGGGGCCAGGGCAAGTATGGACGTGACTGCCATGCATCCCGGGCACGAGACCAGCTGGGCCTTGCGGATCTCTTCCCTGTGCAGCTCTGGTATGCCAAATACTGACTTGGGAAGGTAGTCCGGATGCGGATGCGTCCAGCCGTACCACTTGTCATACCCGTCCTTGTCGTGTAGCCTGTAGTCGGCGCTCAAATCGATTATCTTCAGTCCCCTGTCGTACAGGGATGCGACCATCTCGCTTGCGGTCCCATGCGGAACGGCAGTAAATATGATGTCGCACTTGTCTGCAAGCCTTTCATAGTCCTGCTCTGAAAATATGATATCCGTGAACCCCTTGAGGCTCGGATGGACCCTGTGCAGGTACTCGCCTGCGTACTTTCTTGACGTGACTTGCGTGACTTCTATCTTTGGATGGTTTATGAGCAGTCGGACGGTTTCGCCTCCGACATAGCCTGACGCGCCCACGATGCCCACCCTCATGATTCTCTAACAGACTGTGGAGCATATTTAGAGTTTGTCACAACCTTCATCGCTTCGGCAGTCGATGTGGACACCGCAATTACATTCACGCTGACCGTCGATGATGGCATCGTCTTCACCGACTCGTTGGATGTCACTGTCACCAACGCCCCCATTGAACCCCCGACGACCCCACCTGGCCCCCGTGACGCAGGAGGGATTACCCTGTCCAGCATCCGGCACGGAACAATCCAGATTACCTGGGATGCCTCCGGCGATACGTTTGGGGACTGCCGTGCATCGTGGGCACGGTGGGTGATAACTTTCTGACGTGGAGCGGCCTGACGGGAAATGTTTTTTCTACCTCTTCCAACCATGCCATGACGGATCTAGAGGACGGTGAAGGGTACAGGGCAAAGATACGCGCCCGATACGGCAGCGGCGGCTCCGGGGATTGGCGCGGCACAGTCGCCATCACGGTTGCAGGAACCGGGTAGGACCGTCCCTGAATTTGCCCGACGCGGCTGAAAAACCGGTCTTCTCACCATGCATTTTTACGCATGTTTGAATTAATCTTGAAAAATCTGCGGTAGGCGGCATTTTTATTTTTTAATATTATCTGGCCTTTTCTGGAATATTGTGGATGAAATCGGCGGCCTGAACGTCAGGCAAATATGAGACAATATCTCGGTCGTGTTTATGAGAATTTTTTGGAATATATCTTGAAAATTATGACTGCCAATATTGTGACAGTTATTGCAAATAAAATCAGCATGGCCGGGTTTTTTGTGACATGATTGGGCCCGAACGACATTAAATCCAAGTAGATTTGGTGTGCCAGCATGACGGAGCCTGATGCGAGTATTACCATTCCGCAAAAACCAAGCAATATCCTGAAGTGAGTAAAATCCGTCGGCATGGGAATAGTGTACTGCCGCCTCTGTAATAATTTTCTGGCCCGTCGTTACCTTTTGGCGTACTCGAGGGCGAACTTTACCATCTCTTTTGGTATGTTTTTTTGCGCAACCGTTGCCAGTCCCTTGAACTCTACGGTATTGTTGACTTCGTGCACCACCAGGCCCCTTTCCTCGTCTTCCATCATGTCGATTCCGAGTATTCCTCCCCCCACGGCTTCCGAGGCGGCCGCCGCAAGTTCCCCTATCTGGCCTGACATCTCGCACGGCTCCGGATGTGACGCGTCAAGGGCCAGGTTTGTCTTGAACCCCCCGGACTTCCTGTACATGGCGGCCACCGGGACGTGGTTTACCGTGATCACCCTGATGTCCCTAGGGGGGCGTTTGACCAGCTCCTGCAAGTAGTATATCCTGTCGTGTGGGCTGTCCGTGACGTCCCTTATCTCAAATACCGCGTCCCTGGCGTCCCTGTCCTTTATCTGCATCACCCCCCTTCCCCAGCTTCCTATGACGGGCTTGATTACCAGCGGGTATCCGACATCCTCGATGTTCTCTGCCGCGCTCTGGCTTGAAAACGAAAAATACGTCTTTGGCGTCGGGACGTTGCCCTTTTTGAGCCACAGGGTCATGAACATCTTGTTGCCACAGGTGTTTGCCACCTCAAACCTGTTGATTACGGGAACGCCCAGGAATTCCAGGCATGCAGTGAAATGCAGTCCCCTGAAGTAACTTACGCACCTCTCCAGAACGACGTCTCCGAGATCCATGCCGTCCCTGCTGCTGTCGGTGTCAATCTGGGTAGTCTTTGCATCCAGCATGACGACCTCACACCCGAGCTCAGACGCCTCCTTTCGAAGCATCTTCTCCTCGGTTCTTAGGCGGTCAAACACAATACATACTTTTGACATTACTCTCCCCAGTCTTCACCAATACTCTCTGCCTGCTTGAGTTCGACATTCGATCCATCTTTCTTTGAGATCTCAAAGTCTGCACCGCAATCAGGACAAGAGACTATCTCTCCAACCGAGGCATCATCGGGTATGTTTAGCGTAGCGTCGCATTCCTGACAGTTCATGTTTTTGTTGACCTTTTCCTTTGTAATTTATTAGCTTCTGTCGACTGCATCCCCCACAATTCTGCAAACCCGGTGGCGATCCTCTGGTCGAACGTGGATTCGGTTCCGTAAGTGGCAATCTCGTGGCTGTACAGCGAGTTTTTGGACTTTCTTCCCACCACCTTGAGGCTGCCCTTGTACATCTTGAGCCTGACTGTTCCTGAAACCGGCACCTGTGATGCCTCTATGAATCCGTCCAGATCCGTCCTGAGCGGATCCTGCCAGAGCCCCGAATATGCCAGGTACGTCCACTGCTCGTCGACTATTCCCTTGAACCTGTTCTGATGGTTGGTGTGGACCATCTTCTCCAGGTCTGAATGCGCTTCGATAAGGCATGTTGCCGCCGGCGTCTCGTACACCTCGCGTGACTTGATGCCGATCACCCTGTCCTCAATGTGGTCAGATATCCCCACGCCTGCCTCGCCTGCGTGTGTGTTTATGTATCTTATCAGCTTCTGGCCCTCCATTCTGGTTCCGTCCACTGCGACCGGCACCCCCTTGTCAAACCTGATCTCCATGTATCTTGGCTCGTCTGGCAGATCCGTCGTCTTGACCCAGATGAATGCATCATCGGGAGGCTCGACGTACGGGTCTTCAATCACGCCGCCCTCGATTGCCCGTCCCCACAGATTCTGGTCGATGCTGTACTTTTTGGCAACCGAGTCTATCCGGATTCCATGCCGGCGGGCAAAGTCCAACTCCGTCACCCTGTCGAGGTTCTTGTCCCTTATGGGGGCGATTATTGGAAGATTCGAGCCGGAGCGAAGCGTGATGTCAAACCGCACCTGGTCGTTTCCCTTGCCCGAGCAGCCGTGCGCAAGGGCCGTGACCTTCTCCTTTTGCGCCACCTCTAGCACCTTTTGCGCAATCAGCGGCCTTGCAAGTGCAGTTGCGAGGCAGTACTTTCCCTGATAGAGCGCGTTTGCCTTGATGGATGGAAATATGTAGTCCCGTACAAACTCCCTCCTGGCGTCTATGTTGTAGTGCTTTGTTACGCCAAGCCTCTTTGCCTTGGCCGCAACATCCCTGCCGTTCTCGCCCTGTCCAACATTTACCGTAACTGTGATGACATCCATGTCGTGCTCCTCTTGGAGGTATTTTACCACCACAGACGTGTCAAGCCCGCCTGAAAATGCGAGTATTCCTTTCTTAGCCATAAAGTGTCTTTTTAGATTCGAGCTTGAGATTTATCTTTTTTGTTGGGAATGGGTTCTGGCTTGCAGGATGGGCGCATGCAGCCGCCCTCCCAGCTAGCTTGAGCTAAAATCCGATGATTATTTAACCGCCAAACATAACGCTGTTTTATGAAAACCCGTATTCTTGCAGGCACGGCCGGGGTGGCAGCCTTGATTGCCCTGGGGGCGTGGCTGAGCTCCTACAATACCGTGCACGAGGAGAGAATCAGGATAGCATATTTTCCCAACATCGGTCATGCCGTCCCAATCGTGGGAATGGAGGGCGGAATATTTGAGGGTGCCGTGGGGAATTCAACTGAAATCGAGACCCGGGTCTTTGACAGCGGCCCGCAGGCAGTGGAATCCCTGTTTGCAGGATCAGTCGATGTGGCGTATGTCGGACCAGGCCCTGCCATCAACGGATTCCTCAACTCGGAGGGCGGCAACGTAAAGATTCTTGCAGGCGCCGCAAGCGGCGGGGCAAGTTTTGTGGTCCACCCGGACTCTGAGATCGTCTTGGCGTCTGACTTTGCAGGAAAAAAGATCGCAGCGCCGCCGATTGGAAACACGCAGGATGTGTCACTGCGCCACTACCTGTCTGAAAACGGGCTGGGGCCGGCAGAGAAGGGCGGCTCCGTGACAGTCTACAACATCCCCAATCCAGACATCTATACGTTGTTTGTGAAAGGCGACGTGGACGGCGCCTGGGTGGCAGAGCCGTGGGCGACCATACTGGAGGCCGAGCTTGGAGGCAATAGGCTCTTCCACGAGGAGGCGCTGTGGCCCGGCGGAGAGTTTGCATCCGTCCTGCTTATAGGAAACGCCGACTATGTCGAAAAAAATCCGGAGGCTGCAGCAGGACTCTTGAAGGCGCATCACGAGACGGTGGAATGGATCAACGCAAACCCCGTCCAGACCAGAATCATATTCAACGAATTTCTTGACTCATACCTGGGGGAGCCGCTGCCGGACGACGTAGTCGATACCGCGCTGTCCAACCTGCAGATTACGTCCGATCCGAAACGGGACTCCGTGCTGTCGTTTGCCCAGAAAGCAGACTCGCTGGGATACTTGGGGCGGGGCGGGTACGACTTGTCTGGCATATTTTACGACGATACACAGCCCGGGGAGGGTGGGGCGTAGTTGGCAGGACTTGGCAGACGCGGCGGATTGTTGCAGCCGCGTGCAACCCGTGATGCACCGGCCCAGCGGCTCCGACATGATGCCCTGACAGAACACAGGCCAAAAGTCAGGCTGTACGGCAGGTGATCTGGGTGGCCCGGAATTTTGTACCCCACAGGGTGGGATTCTACGTCGGAATCATCGTGGTATGGCAGGTCGTTGCAATGACCGGCATATGGCCTGAGAACATCTTTCCATCCCCGTACGAGGTAGCCGAGGATCTTGCGTACGGCGCATACGACGGCAGCCTGTTTTACGGAATTGCCACTAGCATGTGGCGGCTTGCGGTGGGGCTTGGAATTGCGATTGTCGGCGGCATCATTTTGGGAATATTCATGGCTCGAGTCGAGGCAGTCAACCAGACTGTGGGATCCTTGGTCCTGGGATTGCAGTCGATCCCGTCAGTCGCGTGGGTGCCGCTTGCCATACTGTGGTTTGGACTAAACGATGCCGGAATCATATTTGTAACCGCAGTCGGCGCAGTCTTTGCCGTAACCATCAACACCTACACCGGGGTCAAGAACATCGACCCCCACTTTATCGAGGCTGCGCGAAACATGGGCGCCCGGGGGAGCCAGCTGATTACCGCCGTCCTGATCCCTGCGGCATTTCCCTACATGATATCCGGCTTCAAGCAGGGATGGGCGTTTGCCTGGCGGGGAGTGATTGGCGCCGAACTGCTGTTCTCGTTTCTGGGTCTGGGATTCCTGCTCAACGCCGGCCGCTCCCTCAACGACGTCTCCCAGGTGATTGCAATCATGCTGGTCATAATGGGAATCGGCCTTGCAGTCGACGGGGTGGTGTTCAAAAGGGTTGAATACAAGGTCATGTCGAGATGGGGTCTGCGGTAATCCGGCATCATGCGTATCTGGCCACACGGAAATTTGCCCCACTTTTCACAAAAATTGTACAACATGCCATGCCGTGATGCAATAATTTCCAAACCCGGGAAGAACGCCTGGACGGCTTTATGCTGGACACAATTTATATTAAAAAGCGTTTATTCAAAAAATGATGCTGAAGGACGATTTAAAAAATAAAATATTATTGTTCGACGGCGCAATGGGAACGGAATTGCAAAAATTCGACCCGCAGGAAAGCGACTTTCCTGGAAACAAGTACGGCTTTAACGACGGCTTGAATGTCACCCACCCGGAATGGATTCTGCAGATTTATCGGAATTATCTGGAAGCCGGCGCAGACTGCATAACCACCAATACGTTTGGCTCCAACAGGATAAAACTCGACGAATATGGACTTGGCGACAAAACCATCGAGTTCAACAAGAATGCCGCAATGCTTGCAAGGAAGGCGGCAGATTCCTTTGAGGACAAATACGTGATTGGAAGCATTGGCCCGACAGGCTACATACCAAGCATGGTCTATCCGCCGGATGAGGAAAGATCGCTTGACAGCATCGAGGATGCGTTTTATCTGCAGGCGCTGGGGCTGATTGCAGGCGGCGTTGACGGCCTGGTTTTGGAGACCAGCCAGGACATATTGGAATTGAAGATTGCGATAAGCGCCATTAAACGGACTGGCACAGGCGTGCCAATTTTGGCAAACATCACGCTCGGCCAGGCAAACAAGATGCTGTTTGGAACGCCTACAGAAGCCGCATACGTCACCATATCTGACATGGGAATTGACGCGTTCGGCCTTAATTGCAGCACCGGGCCAGAGGAAATGACAAGCTCGATACAATGGCTTGATGAGAACAGCAAGCACCCGATCCTGATGGTGCCAAATGCAGGCATACCAGAAATGGACAATTCCGGCGTATACCCGATGACGCCGGACAACATGGCCGGCATAATGCGCGATATGGTAAAAAAATACCGCAACATCAGAATCATTGGGGGATGCTGCGGCACCACCCCCGAGCACATCCGTTCCCTGAGGGCGGTTATCGATTCGTGCGCCTGTTGAGGCAACCCGAAAATTGTCGGGTTACATTATACGCAGGGCTTTTCATGCAGATTCCTTTCTAGGATTAGAAGATATGCACAATCCACCAAAAATTAAATTTTGGTAATAAGTCGTGCCTACTATCGTATTAAATTTAAATTATTAATCAATTGAGCATAGTTGAGGCCAAAAAGATTCGCTTGCTTGCTATCTGAATTTTTTGGATATTTGCACCGAACCGAAAGATTTTGATCCAGGCACATGTTCCGCACTCGCATGGTATTTTCACATGTGCCGGTTCGCAACTGGACGATGCTTTTCCTGTCGCGCCGGGCAAGAAGCTCTTTTTCGGGCACCGTGCCGTCCACGTCACAAAACCATCCGGCTTGCTGCCTTGCAGACGATCCAAACCGGTGGCAGGCTGCCACCGGAACGATGCAAAACGGTCTTTCAGGTACGGCGGAACCTAAAAATGCCTTGTTATCAAGTGGAATCCACGGAGATTCGCATCCATAGACGACGCGCCGTGACGGTGCGGTGTCTGCTGTGTTAAGCACTCGCACCTGCGGACGGCGATCATCCTGACCCGAACCTTGTGAATCTTTTTGCACGCCTTTTCGAGTTCCTCCCGTTTTATGTCGTCCATGCATCCATGGGATGAGATCCGATCTGCAAGCTTTTTGCTTAATTATACGGAAACGGCAACACATGGCGTCTTTTGCGTGTCGCTGTAGTCCGGATCAGGGAGGAATCACGGTAAATTTAGAAAGGTAGTATCCGGAGCCAAAGATGTATCCGTCATGCATCTGTAGGTAAGAGTGCTTTTCCTCTTCAAACTCCACTCCAGGAATCTTGTACACATACTCTACCCAGACACCCTTGCCGTCTTGCAGTTCAGTGAGAATCTCCTCGGGAGTCTTGTCAGTAAAACCACTCTGGCTCAGTATTATTGACTGGGTGTTGACCCTTTCTGGAAATGCGCCGTGCGCCACGACCGTCTTGGTATGGGGATCCAGGACAAACGGATAATGGGGATCAAAGATAGATAGCGCGTTGATATGGGCAAACGCGTTCTCCTTGTCTGATTCATACAGATTGATGGTATTCCTAACTACACTTATGACCTTCTCAGCGGCAGGATAGTAATAGCCAGCAGCAAAGATGTACCCGTCATGCAGCTTGTACAAGATGTGTTTTTGATCATCCAGGCCAGATATGGGATTTTCAAACGTGAAATATCTCGAGATGTCTTTTCTCCCGTCTTTTAGGGCATCTGCAAGCTCAAGATACGTTATGTCAGCAGCACGCAGCGTGATTCCGACCAAGTCTGAAAATGCACCATGCGCTACAATCCGATTGGAAACAGGATCAATGACTAATGGATAGTGCGCGTTAGGACTTGCTTGCAATGCGTTGATGCCGTCAAACCCGCCATCCGCCTCATACAGCGTGATGGCATCGTCAAGTACGCGATTTATCTTGTCCTCGATCGAATAGTAAAATCCGGCTCCAAATATGTATCCGTCATGCAGTACAAGCCAGGAACGCTTGAGTCCGTCCTCATTGGTTGTGATATCTAGAAATATGTAATCCACCCATGTGCCGTCGCTGTTTTGCAGTTCTTCAAGAATTGTGTCGTACGGCTTGTCCGTGTAGCCATCCAGAATAATCTGGGACGGCGTTCCAACCCTGGCCGGGATTGCACCGTGCGCCACGACAGTCTTGGTGCCTGGATCCAGGACAAACGGATAGTGCACGATTGGATTGTCTGCCAATGCCGTAATGTCGGCAAACGCGTTCTCCCTGTCTGAATCATACATGCGGATGGTCTCTTCAACTACACGCTGAACCTCCGGTGCCCCCGCATCGGTAATCGTGTATATGGTACGAGCAAACGACTCGTGGAGAACCAGATCCAGGCCACGTTCCAGAAGAAAACCATACGTGGATGCATATATGCAAACTGGCGTCGCGGAATTCGTTATGTACAGATCCCTTGACGCGTTGCACTGTATGGCATCAACGGGAATTCCATCCCTCTGCTGCTGGAGTGGGGCGGGGTATTCGGCAGCGGCCGCATCGGTAGTGATTGTACCCGCCAAGGCTGCGGCTGCAATCAAGAACATGATTTTGATATTCCTGAGCTGATCCATTTTATGTATTGTAAGTCGTAAATTAATAAAGATTTCAAGAGGTGAGGCGTAGGGGCGGACATAACAATCCGCTCACTGCCTCTTTAAATTGTGTAATTTTCTGAATTTTATCTGCACGTGGTATGCGGCAACGTAATTTCAAACTAAAGAACGCTGCCCTGCAGGCCATCACCCACAAAATACGGACTAAATCCTGGGAAGGTGTGCAGCCACCCACGCGCGGGATTATACCATCAGGGACGACATAAAACGGGAAGAACTCGAAAAGGTAGACACCGCCAAACAAACAGCAAGATAGGCACCACGCATAATGAGGCCTTTCCTGCCGCATCGGACAAGAGACTCTTTTTCGGGCACCGTGTCATCCATGTCGCAAAACCGTCCGACTTGCCGCCCTGCAGACGATCCAAACCGGTGGCAGGCTGCCACCGGAACGATGCAAAACGGTCTTTCAGGCACGGCGGAACCTAAAAATACCTTGTTATCAAGTGGAATCCCTTCAGATGCACCGACGGAAAATCCGGGATGTTGTGTAAAGGCTTTTGATCGTCGGCGCTGGCGAACCGTCCCCGTAATCCTAGGAGGTCTGCGTCAGTTCGGCACTGTCTTCTTGTGGAATTTCTGCCGACATGCCATCTAACTCAGGATACAACTCTAATGCCCCCTTTGCAATGTATGCGCCATCTCCCGTAAGGTAGAACCTGCCACCGATCTTGCCGACATATTCTGCCTCTGCCAGATCTTCAACCATTCTGCCTTCCGGAAGATACGCTGCATTTTCCGGCTTGGTTGCCTTTTGCAAAAGCAGGTGCACCAAGATCTCCTCATCCCTTGACGCCACGGGATAGTAGCTTGTCCGGATGATCAAGTTTTGGATTGCCTGTGGAAACATCGACAACCCTGTCTTCTCCTTTAGCTGTATTATGGTGGTGGTTTTCAAATTTGACACCTCAAGCTGCTTTCCGGAAAACGAGTCGTGGCTTGACTGCAGGATATCGATGATCTTCTTTACGGTTCTAAAATTCAGGTCGGACTTCCTTGCCAGTTCGCTTAACGTAAACGGTTCCCCGGATCCCAAGACCTCCAGTACCGTGTGCAACGCATCAACAATGCTCGTACGTGACTTCATGCCCATTTTAATCTATATGCATGCTTATATAATGCTTATTGTATAATAATACAATATATTGGATCTGAAATCTTACGAAATCGCCATCCTGCTTCAAATGTATGATGAACGGATAGGCGAGGCCAAAATGTTTCGCTAATTTGCCATCTGAATTTTTAGATGTCTGTTAATTAACCGAAAGATTTTGATCCGGGTCCATGTTCCGCACCCGCATGATACCTTCACGCGCGCCGGTTCGCAACGGAGCAAGGCTTCCAAGGGGAGGCGGATTTCTTCCCGGCACAAGCAGGGAGAATATTTGCCGCATGATAGAACAGTCGTTCCCCGGCAAGGCCAGGGACATCCTGGTCGCCTGCTGCAAGCGCAAGGAGGGCAAGAGAATATGGTCCATCGCACGCGAACTGATGAGGCCGTACTCCACGGTTCGCGGCTGGCTTGTCAGGATGATGCGGCGCGGCTTGGGCGGAAGGTTTGACCGGAAATCTACCGGAAGGAAAAAGATTCTGGGCCAGCATATTCTCAAGAAGATAATGGAGTGGACGCGCTGGGATCCCTCGAGGTATGGGTTCGAACCGGCGTCATGGCATCTGGACATGGTAAATGAGATGCTCAGGAGGGAGACTGGCAGGCACGCCAAGCCTCGCACGCTGCGGAGGATCCTGCGCCGCCTCGGCCTTTCGTACTCCAAGCCTAGGCCGGTGCCGCACAAGACCGCCCCTGCAGGGGAGCAAAACATGTTCAAGGAAAGGGTGAAAAGGACGATCCTGGGCGTGTCCAGGCACGGGTACGCGGTATTTGCAGTGGACGAGGCGGGTGTCATGCGCGGAACATCACCAGGATACGGGTGGCGCCAGGCCAAGAGCCGCGACGAGGTGCGTACCGGTTTTTCCACCAAGGCAGTCAGGCTGTTCGGGGCGCTTGGCAAGGACAGGATCCACGTCAAGGCCGTGGAACGCACGAACTCTGAAACGTTCGTGGGATTTCTCAAGGAGTTGCGCCAAGAATACGGCCGGCTGGTAATACTCTTGGACAACGCCTCTTACCACAAGTACAAGGTGGTAGACGAGTTCGTCAAGTCCACCTGTGGGGAGATCAAGCTGGTCTACTTTCTGCCATACACCCCGCAACTCAACCCGATCGAGATCCAGTGGAGGGTGCTCAAGGGAATGCTTGCGGGAAGATACTTCGAATCGACATACGGTCTTGTCAATGCAATAACGAACCTGATTGATTCGGGTCAGATGAGGCCAGTCAAACTGATGAAATATCTCGCTCATTAAACGACTATCTGCTGCAACACGCGCACGTGGCTCCAAACCGATTTGTGCCAACCTCGCAGGTGACATGTCCGTATGTCATGACTACGAATATTCACCATGCTTGATTTTTGGAATATTTTACTTGGAAAATGAGCGGAACTTTATGGCCATGACTATGCACTACCAAAAAAGTCGCCTGAGACGCGACATGATGGACAATTCTAGGGCATATCAAAGTATCGTAGACGAGACTGACAAGATTACATCATGCATCAAGATCTCTGCGAGTCCCAATGCAATTTACGGATCTGATGACTTTCACGACATGGTGGTGCGGGCGGCAGCGTCCAATTCCTACATATCGGGATCCGCGTCTGCCATGCGAAGGGCGGCAGCGTCGGACTGCGGTCCCATGGGGGCTGCACGCCGCATCCCCACAGACGAGTGGTACCGGGACATCCTTTCCAAGATGGATGACGGCAAGGTAGCAGCATGCATCGAGAATGCCATATCGTCACAGATTGACAGGCTGCGCAAGATGGGAAGAATTCCTGCAGACGGCATGACTATTGCCATTGACGCGCACTTGATACCCTGCTACTGCAAGGATCATGGATCCGAGATGATACACTCCAGGTCCAAGCAGGGGACTGATTATTTCATCAGGTACGTCACGGCGCAGTGCGTGGACCGGGGCGCCCGCCTCATGCTTGCCGCCATACACATGCCCGCGCTTGAATCCATGCCTGATTTCGTGCGCAGGCTAGTCGATCTGGCTCGGCAGGCAGGCGCAGACATCAGATTGGTTCTGCTGGACCGCGAATTCTTTGCCACGGACGTAATGAAGACATTGGGGGACATGAAGGTCAGGTACATCACGCCGTGCAGGAACACCGGCACGGTAGTCGATGCTCTTGACGAGTTTGCCGCAGGCAGGCGCGGCCGAATATCCAAATCCTGCATAACAAATGCGGATCGTGTGTCTGTCACGTACACGATGATCATCACGGAGCGAACAAGGCACAAAAAGAATTCCAAAAACGAACCCAAAAACAGATACATCGGATTTGCCACCAACGCGCAGGACATCGATGCTGCCATGTACGGCCAGAGATGGGGAATCGAGACGGGCTACAAGATGTTGGAGGCGATGAGGCCCAGGACACGCAGCCGAAACATCGCGGCAAGGAATTTCTGTTTTCTGTACGCGGTGGTGATGTTCAATGCATGGGTGCTGGCAAACGCGATGCTTGCCGATTGCAGTGATCAGGCAGACGCCGCAATCACCCAAGCCCACTTCAAATTCATGCTGGAAATCACGCTACTCTTGTCAAGCATCATACCGCCAGAACCGCCACCGGATCCTGTCGCACCGTGATTACTTCTGGGTTATCTGGTAGTGACTATGCTGCTTGCAAGAGAAGTATCTGTTCATGTAGTTTAAGAAAATTTCTAATTCAGGCACGAATTGGTGTGATTTGAAAAGATTTCTTGTTTTCTAGGTACGACGTGAACTCGTACTCATAGTTTCAGCACGCATAGTTGAGGCAGCAGGGTTCTGATTACTGGAGACATGAATTTTTTGGATATTTGCGTTGAATCGAAAGATTTTGATCCAAGTGCATGTCCTGCACCCGCATGACACCTTCGCGCGCGCCGACCCGCAACGGAATGAGGCTTTTCCTGCCGCGCCGCGCAAGAAACTCCTTTTCGGGCACCGCGTCATCCATGTCGCAAAACCGTCCGACTTGCCGCCCTGCAGACAATCCAAACCGGTGGTAGGTTGCCGCCGGAACGATGCAGGAAGGTTCTGCAGGCACGGCGGAACCTAAAAATGCCTTGTTATCAAGTGGAATCCCTTTAGTTCCATGGCATCTCTCGTCCCAGTGATCAGAACCAAACGCCTCAAAGAGGTAAGTATTTAGAAAAACCCGACGTTCACATACCATATTGACAGTCCCCAGGGTTAGTTCCGCAATGAAGGCCGTAGACCTGAAGCAGGTTCCCGCCCCGTTGATAATCGGGGAGCGGATCAACACCCAGGGTTCGCGCAAGGCAAAACGCCTCGTGCTTGAAGACGACTATGACGGGTTAGTCGACTTGGGCAGGATGCAAGTAGAGGACGGTGCGCACTGCCTAGACGTGTGCGTGGCAACGACTGAACGTGCCGACGAGCACCAGTTCATGCTCAACCTAGTCAAGAAGCTGAGCCTGGAGGTGGATGCCCCGCTCGTAATCGACTCCACCGATCCCGACGTGGTCGAGGCCGCCGTCAGGCAGATTCCGGGAAAGCCTATAATCAACTCGATAAACCTCGAGGGGGACGGAGGCAAGTTTGCAAAACTCGCGCCGTTGATGGCCCGGTACGGGCTTCCGGCAATCGCGCTGTGCATCGGCCCCGACGGTATGGCCAAGACACCGCAGCAAAAGGTAGACACCGCAGGGCTTCTCTACGAGACCGGAAAGGCGTACGGACTGGAGATGTGGCAGTTTATCTTTGACGTGCTGACATTTACGCTTGCCACCGGGGAAGACGAGTTTCTTGACGCGGGGAAAAACACCCTGGAGGGCATACGGCTCGTAAAGGAAAAGTTTCCCGACTCTTTTACCACGCTTGGCCTTAGCAACATCAGCTTCGGCCTGTCTCCCAATGCCAGGCGGATACTCAACTCCGTGTTCCTGCACCATGCAATCCGGGCCGGACTTGACAGCGCCATCGTCAACGCAAGGGAGATACTGCCGTACGGCGAGATTGACGGCAGGCAGCGGGATCTTGCCGAAGCCCTGATATTCAACACACATCCAAACGCCCTTTCTGATCTTATCTCCTATTTTGAAAACTTGGGAGATGACGGGCAGGGCCGGCAGCACGCGGGAGTGCGGGTCGAACCGTCATGGCCGCCGGGAAAAAGGGTCAACTTCCGGGTTGTCAACAGGCTCAAGGACGGAATTCAAAACGACGTGGTCCTGGCCATTGCGGCAAGGATTGGACAGGAGGCAGTAGCCGGCGATGACGGCATGCTGCGCATCGATGCCCCGGCCGAGGCCACGCACGAAGGTGCGCTTGGCACGCTCAACGAGAACCTGCTTCCTGCAATGAAGGAGGTGGGGGACAAGTTTGGCGCCGGGGAGCTGATCCTGCCGTTCGTGCTCAAGTCAGCCGAGTGCATGAAGGTGGCAGTGGGTGAGCTTGAAAAGTACCTGGTAAGGAAAGAAGGGGCAAGCAAGGGCAGGCTGGTGCTGGGAACAGTCTACGGGGACGTGCACGACATTGGAAAGAACTTGGTCAAGACGATATTTCAAAACAACGGCTACACCGTATATGACTTGGGAAAGCAGGTTCCACTGCAAAGCTTCCTAGACGAGATTGACAGGGTCAAGGCCGACGCGGTGGGGCTGTCTGCGCTGCTAGTCTCCACATCCAGGCAGATGAACCTGTTCGTGGAGCATGCACGGAATGCCGGCATGGCCGTTCCCATACTGTGCGGCGGGGCGGCAATCAACAGCAACTACATCAACAGGATAGCAAAGCAGGACGGGATATACGAGTCTGGCGTCTTCTACTGCAACACCATGTTCGAGGGACTCAAGACGATGGACGCGCTGATGTCAGGCAAGAAGGCAGAATTCATGGCAGACTGGAGGGCCAGGCTGGATGCGTGGAAGGAAAGACCCGTAAACGCGCCTGCCCGGGCAGGCATTCCCAGGAGCAGCATCAAGCCAGTCCCTGCCCCCGTTCCAACCATCATAAACAAGCCGATCCGGCTCAAACCCGACGACATCCAGATGGACGAGGTCTGGAAGATGCTTGACAAGAAGTCGCTCTTCAAGTTGTCGTGGGGGTTCAGGGGGCGGGCAGGCGCCATGTCAGAGGTGAATCCAGAGCAGTTGCTCGAGACGTGGGAGGCCAGGGTTGTGGACGAGGGGCTGTTTGAGCCAGAGGCAGTGTATGGGTACTTTCGGTGCCACAGCAAAGGCGAGACCTTGGTGGTGGAAGGCCCGTCAGGAGACGTAAAGTTTGACTTTCCCCGGTCCGCACAGCCCAAGCACCTGTGCCTGACCGATTACTTTGGAGACGATGACGTCGTCGCATTCCAGTCCGTGACCATCGGCAGCCGGGTGTCTGAGATGGTGGACTTGTGGAACCAACAGGACATGTACACTGACGCGTATTACCTGCACGGACTGGCCGTGGAAACTGCCGAGGCGCTTGCCGGCTGGATCAACAAAAAGATAATAGCCGAACTCGGCCTGCAGCAGGGCGGCCTCAGGTACAGCTGGGGATACCCAAGCTGCCCCGATGTGGCGCAGCACCGTCTGGTGTGGGATCTGCTGCATCCGGAGGAGTCCGGCATGACGCTGACCGAGTCCGGGCAGATAGTTCCAGAACAGTCCACTGCCGCAATAGTGGTGCACCATCCGCAGGCGCAGTACTTTGTGCTCTAGGGCCGAAATTCCTTTAGGAATTCGCTGAGTCCGCCAAAATCGCTTGGCGACGTGATTAGCACATCCCCAGTGATGTCATGCACCTCCCTGACAAACTCGTCAAACCTTCTGCCGTACGAACCCAGATCCAGATTCAGGAATTTTGCCGACCCGGCATTCTTGGCCGACGGGTACAGCAATATTGGTATGACAGAAAACCCGTCTAGTACGTTTACAAGATTTTGAACCTGCCCGAGATTGTGCACTACCTGCGTCATGAATCCCCTTGGGCGCGCCTCTATCTTCTTGACTATCTTTGAAGGGTTGGGGTTGCTTGGGATCGAAAGGTACAAGTCGATCTTTTTGTCCATGCCGTCCTTCCTGAGCCTCCTCACCGTGTCGCTTGGAATCTCCCCGGAATCCCCCGTTCCTGTGCATGACGGATCCCCCATCAGGACCAGCACCCCTGCAAACCCTATCGAGACGCACTCGTCTACCATCTCTGATATCCTTCCCCGGTTCTTGTCCCTGACCCTCAGGCTGGCAGTTATGGGAATATCGGGAATCTCCTTCTTGATCATCCTTCCTACCTCGATTGGCGAGACCCTGTGATGTCCAAGCACATTCTCAGTCAGATGTATGGAATCGCACCTCTGCGAGACCTCCATTATCCTGTCCATGAATGCCGCAACCGCCTTGTCCCTGTCGACTCCCGGCAGTATCTTGGGCGGATTGGCCTCGTACCTGATAGCCATGCTCTCCCTCCTTCCAATCTTGATTAAAACCTTTGAATGAATGCGTTATGCAGAACCCGCACAATCCCCGCTCCATGCCAAAACCAATATGAGGATTCTATGAAGACGGGACATGATTCTAAGCGATGTGCGTTCCGCCCTTTCTGGCCCCGTCATCCCGAGGATAAATGATACTGCCGGATTCAGTCTGGCATCCGTACTTGTGGTGATTTATGGCAGGGATCCTGCCGTAATAATGACTAAAAAATCCACCCACCTGAGAATTCATGCAGGCGAAGTCTCATTTCCTGGAGGAAAGGCTGACAACGACTCTGATCTTCTGCAGACTGCGCTGCGCGAGACCGACGAGGAGATTGGCCTGACACTTGAAAGGTCCCACGTGATGGGGCAGCTCGAACCAGTAGTTACCCTGAACTCCGGCTTTCTGATCCTGCCGTTCATAGCCGTAGTCGACTACATCCCTCCGCTTCTGGTCAACGGCGAGGTGGAACAAATCTTCCACATACCGCTAGAGCCTTTTCTTCAGACTGTCGCAGTCGACCCTGATCCGTCCCACAACATGGTTGAGACGATGTACACGTTTGACTATCAGGGCCACGTCGTGTGGGGCGCGTCGGCACGAATACTAAAACAGATCCAGACTCGAATCTTAGCTTCATTTAAAAAGAGCTCATAATGGTAATTTTCAATGGCTGCACGCAAGTCTTCTCCAAGAAAGATACGTCTTTTAAAAAAGACCAAGCAAGCATCCCCGGTGCCGGCTTGGATAATCCTCAAAACCAAGAGGGATGTCCGGACAAACCCCAAGCGCAGGGCTTGGAGATCAACTGACGTCGAGGTGGGATAGATGTCTGAAGAATCTGAACGAGTATACACTATAAACCTGGGAAAGGTGCTGCTTTCCCAGTCGCAACACCGGGCTGTTAGGGCAATCAACATGATAAGGGAGTTTGCCCGCCACCACATGAAGGTAGAGAAGATTAAGATTGATGAGGATCTGGCTCAGTTGATCTGGGCAAGAGGCGTCCGAAGGCCCCCGAGAAAGATAAGGGTCAGGATGAACCCAACTGACGAGGGCCACATACTTGTATCTGCATACGACGAGGATCTTGAGACTAGGCTGTCTGCAGACAAACAGGATTCCAAGAAATTGCCTGAACCTGCCAGCAAAACTCCGGCAGCAGGGACTGTCAGTGAAACCCAAGATGCCCCCGAGACTGTCAGTGAAACCCCGGCAGCAGGGACTGTCAGCGAGCCGCAGGCCGCACCTGAACCTGCCAGCACTGAATCCTCCGACGTGGCAGATTCAGCAGACAAGCCCAAGACCCAAGACACGTCCGACCAAAAATCATAACCGGACATACGCGTAGGCGAGGCCAAAATGTTTCGCTAATTTGCCATCTGAATTTTTAGATGTCTGTTAATTAACCGAAAGATTTTGATCCGGGTCCATGTTCCGCACCCGCATGATACCTTCACGCGCGCCGGTTCGCAACGGAGCAAGGCTTCCAAGGGGAGGCGGATTTCTTCCCGGCACAAGCAGGGAGAATATTTGCCGCATGATAGAACAGTCGTTCCCCGGCAAGGCCAGGGACATCCTGGTCGCCTGCTGCAAGCGCAAGGAGGGCAAGAGAATATGGTCCATCGCACGCGAACTGATGAGGCCGTACTCCACGGTTCGCGGCTGGCTTGTCAGGATGATGCGGCGCGGCTTGGGCGGAAGGTTTGACCGGAAATCTACCGGAAGGAAAAAGATTCTGGGCCAGCATATTCTCAAGAAGATAATGGAGTGGACGCGCTGGGATCCCTCGAGGTATGGGTTCGAACCGGCGTCATGGCATCTGGACATGGTAAATGAGATGCTCAGGAGGGAGACTGGCAGGCACGCCAAGCCTCGCACGCTGCGGAGGATCCTGCGCCGCCTCGGCCTTTCGTACTCCAAGCCTAGGCCGGTGCCGCACAAGACCGCCCCTGCAGGGGAGCAAAACATGTTCAAGGAAAGGGTGAAAAGGACGATCCTGGGCGTGTCCAGGCACGGGTACGCGGTATTTGCAGTGGACGAGGCGGGTGTCATGCGCGGAACATCACCAGGATACGGGTGGCGCCAGGCCAAGAGCCGCGACGAGGTGCGTACCGGTTTTTCCACCAAGGCAGTCAGGCTGTTCGGGGCGCTTGGCAAGGACAGGATCCACGTCAAGGCCGTGGAACGCACGAACTCTGAAACGTTCGTGGGATTTCTCAAGGAGTTGCGCCAAGAATACGGCCGGCTGGTAATACTCTTGGACAACGCCTCTTACCACAAGTACAAGGTGGTAGACGAGTTCGTCAAGTCCACCTGTGGGGAGATCAAGCTGGTCTACTTTCTGCCATACACCCCGCAACTCAACCCGATCGAGATCCAGTGGAGGGTGCTCAAGGGAATGCTTGCGGGAAGATACTTCGAATCGACATACGGTCTTGTCAATGCAATAACGAACCTGATTGATTCGGGTCAGATGAGGCCAGTCAAACTGATGAAATATCTCGCTCATTAAACGACTATCTGCTGCAGCACGTGGCTTCAAACCGATTCGTGCCAACCTCGCAAGCGACATGTCCGCATGCCATGACTACGAATATTCACCCTGCTTGATTTTTGGAATGTTTTTCTTGGAAAATGAGCGGAACTTTATGGCCATGACTACGCTTAACAAGAGGCAGTCTTGCGCATGCTGATGCAAAAAATGGAGGCAGGCACGAATAAATTGCAAAATTATCGGATATCATGCCATTCGGCATATTGCCGAATTTCTTTGTTGCCAGATGTGATCTTGCCATGCTCCAGATGCAGTTGAATGGCAGGCCGGTTTGCCAGCACAACGGACCGCCAAATTATTTTTTAAAACAATTGCTTTCCTGTACTGCCACGATGCTGCTTTTCCCAGACTGCCTTGCACAATCAGGATCCGAATCATGCAGGAGATTCCTTGCGCATGCGGCCAATACAGACATCCACCAGCGGGGGGTACAGACCCAGCAGATTCAAGGCATTCTTGGCTTCTGGTATTCGTGATAACGCGACACATGACATGAGTAGATTTATTTCAGATACAGGCACATGACAGACATTGGCAATCCTACCCATTGACAACGGACGCTACGGCACAAAGGAGATGTTAGGCATCTTTGAGGAGCAAAAAAAGATAGACTACCAGATGGAAATCGAGGGGGCCGCGGCCATATCGCAAGGCACAATGGGGATGATTCCTGAGCAGGCAGGAAAGGACATCCTCAAGGCCGCCACGTCTGGAAAGATCAAGGCGGCACGGGTCAAGGAGTTGGAGGCTGTAAGCGACCACGACACGGCAGCGCTGGTCGAGGCGCTAAGCGAGGTGTGCAGAGCAGACGCAAGGCCTTGGATCCACTACGGCCTGACAAGCAATGATCTGGTGGACACCAGCAACTCCATGCAGATGAGGGACGCGCTGGGGATAATACAGCAAAAGACGGCACAGATGGCCACTGTTTTGGAGGAGAAGGCCACAAGGTATGCAAGGGTTCCAGCAGTGGGCAGGACACACGGCCAGCATGCAAGCATCATATCATTCGGTTTAAAGTTTGCAAACTGGGCCGCAGAGATGGCAAGACACCTGGAAAGGATTGAGGAGATCAAAAAAAGGGTCTTGATCTGCAAGACGCTTGGCGTTGTAGGAACCGGCTCGCTCATGGGTGCAGACGCACTCGACGTCCAGAATATGGTCGCGCAGCACCTCGGGCTTTATCCTGCAGACGTCGCGACCCAGATAGTTCCAAGGGAGAGATATGCAGAGTACGTCTTTGAGCTGGCCCTGATAGGCTCTACTCTGGAAAAGGCCGCAGTGGAGATAAGAAACCTTCAGAGGACAGAGATAGGCGAGGTGGCCGAGCAGTTCAGGAAGGGCCAGATGGGAAGCAGTGCCGTCCCGGTTAAGAGAAACCCAATCAAGAGCGAAAGGGTGTCGTCGCTGTCCAAGATGGTGCGGAGCAACGTGGCAGTCGCATTTGAGAACATACCTCTATGGCATGAGCGGGATCTGTCAAACTCGGCCAACGAGAGATTTGTGATTCCGACAGTCTCCATCCTGGTAGACGAGATGCTTGTAACCATGACGAGGGTCATCTCAAACCTGTCAGTGGACGAGGAGAGAATTGCAAAGAATCTTGAGGTTACAAAGGGGCAGATCTTTGCCGAGTTCGTCCTCGAGGCCCTGATCAAAAAGGGTGTTCCGAGGTTTGAGGCATACAGGGACGTTCAGAGGGTCGCATTCGAGGCAAGGGACAGCGGAATCCAGTATGCAGAGGCAGTCAGAAATGACAGTACCTTCTCCTCAAGACTGAGCCGCGACGAGATTGATGCCATATTCCAACCAGACAAACATCTTGGCGCATCGGTTAAAATCATCGGCAACGTGCGCAAGCTGGTCAGGAATGCTGTAAAGAAAGTTTCTTAGCCTTCAATACTCTTTTGTGGATTCTGGAGCCATACTGCAGCGCCTTTTTCTTCTTTGCACATGAGATCTCCGGCACGCCTGCCGCCCGGGCTATTGCACGTATGGCGTGCTTGCGGTACATGTCGTCAGGGCCGCGAATCTTTTCAGATATCGGAACAGACTTGGCAAGGGCTATGAATTCCGGAGACAGCAGCGGTTGCAGGAACGTCACGCCGTATTCGGAGGCCACCAAACCAACGGCCTCCATCATTTTGAGCTCGTTGTCTATCTTGGAGTCCATAACGTCCATGACCCGCCGCTCCCCGTACTCGATTGCCTTGGTGTATGCATTGTACCCGCAGAATAGCTCGTCGATTCCGTTTGCAGTCACGACAAAGTCGAGTTCGTATTTTCTTGCCAGTCCTGAGACGTAGTAAAACGCGGTGCAGTTTTCAATCCATGACAGGTTGTCGGTCTTTACAATATCGCGAATTCTGGCCAGGGTTTGTGGAAATGTTTCGGGGTCGATTTCAAGCACGTGGTGGGGAAGGCGCATTTGCTCGTTTACCTGCCGGGCAAACAGTATGTCGTGCGAACCTGAAAATCCGACTGTCAGCAGCGTGACATCATACCCCATGTCCATGCACATCTTGGATAGAAGCGTGCTGTCGACACCGCCGGAAAAGGCAATGCCGATTTTGTTATTGTGGACGGTTCTGGCTATCGTGCCTTTCATCCCCTCAAACAGGGTATTCGTGTCTTGCAGGCTCATCACAGCACTACTGATGAAACCCTTTAACTACTGTTCTGAATACGGACTGTTATGAGGATGCTGACCCCAGAAGAGATCACAGAGGAGCAGAAGAGCCTCAAGGGCTGGAGCGTCGAGAACGGAAAGCTCCACAAGGTCTTTGAGTTTGAGAGTTTCAATCAGGCCTTTGGGTTCATGGCTAGGGCGTCGATGGAGATTGAAAAGATGAACCATCATCCGGAGTGGTTCAACGTTTACAACCGGATCACCATAGACCTGACCACCCATGACGCCGGAGGGATAACCAGGAATGACACGGATCTTGCAAGGATTCTAGACTCGCTGGCATAGGGAAACGATACACAATTCCACAATATTGTGTGGCACGTGCACACGTCCTGCCGGCAGCAGATCCGCCAGAGCAGGGGCATGCAAAGCCTTGCGCATACGGCCAAAGTCTTCAAAGATTACAGAATTTATATTAATCAGGGGTAGATAATCTCACATGCCCCCGAACCCCACGTTGGATTCAGAATTCAGGTACATTGACAAGAAGAGAAACCTTCTCAGGACTAGGACGGAACTTACGGTGGCGCAGATGCTGGATTTTTTGGAAGAGGAGTACGAGTACGAGTGCAGTGTCCGGCTTGACAACGGCGACGAGGTCACAGTTGACTTTAGGACCAAAAAGGGGCTGATCGAGGCGATTGACTCTGACGAAGAGATTGAAAAGTACAAGAGGGTCAAGGAAGGACTGACAGGAGAAAAGATCATGGCAGTCGGGAGTGCAAAGCACGTGGCGAAGATAAACGAGCTGCAGGAGATGGTGTTCTATGACAAGGCACCCCAGACGGGCTCGATATTTCTCGAGGATGCGTCGTTCTCCTTTGACTATGCGCACATCCTTCCGCTGGTCGAAAAATGTTCCATCCTGCACGGGCACACGTCCTCAGTGATGGTGGAACTTGTTGGCCAGATGAAAAACAACCTGCTTTTGGATTTTGGCGAGGCAAAGAGGATAATCAAGGAGGTAGTCAACATGTTTGACCACAAATTCTTCATAAACAGAAAGTACGTCACATCGCAAGACGAGTTGCACCATGTCGTGCAGTTTGACGGTCCAAAAGGCAAGTTCAGGCTGCAGGTTCCAAAGAACACCACGTACGTCCTAGAGGGAGAGGCGACAGTCGAGAACCTCTCAGGCGAGATAATCAGGCTTTTAGCACCCAGAATGCCGGCCAACGTCGAGGCAGTCGGGGTGTATATTTACGAGGGATACAACAAGGGATCCCACATAATATCAAACATGTCAAGATAGTCATGGAACCGAAGATAAAAGAGAAGGCATGGAATCCCGAGCTGGAAAAGGACATCCTCAGGATGTGGGCAGACGAGAGGATCTACGACTTTGTCCCGCAGGAGAAAAACTATACCATCGACACCCCTCCGCCATACCCGTCAGGCCGGCCGTGGCACATAGGTGCGGCGGCACACTATTCCCAGATAGACATGATTGCCCGGACGGCAAGGATGGCCGGGAAAAACGTCTACTTTCCGATAGGCATAGACAGAAACGGCCTGCCAGTCGAGATGTACACAGAAAAAAAGCACGGCATCAGGATGAGGGAGACTGACAGGGAGAAGTTTCTGGATCTGTGCAGGGTGTCGCTTGACGATTTGGAGGCAGAGATGATCCTCATCATGAAGAGCTTGGGGATAAGCGGAAACTTTGCAGACTATTACAGGACAGACTCTGTCGAGTTCAGGACGCTCACCCAGTCCACGTTCATCAGGTTGTGGAAGGAGGGCAAGATATACCTGGCAAACAGGCCCAACGACTACGACTGGGTCTCGGGTACGACAATAGCGTACGCCGAGATCGCCTATGACGACCTGCCTGCAAAACTGGTTCACATGAAGTTTGGGATCAAGGGGACAGAATCTCACATAACAATAGCAAGCACCAGACCCGAGCTGCTATGCGCGTGCAGGACGGTAATAGTGAATCCCGATGATGAAAGGTACAGGCAACACGTGGGAAGCAAGCTGATCGTTCCCGTCACCGGCCAGGAAGTCGAGGTAAGGGCGCATTCGTCTGCTAAGCAGGATTTTGGCTCGGGCGCCGTGATGGTGTGCAGTTACGGCGACAGGAACGACGTGGCTCTTTTCCGCGAAATGGGGCTGGACGAGGTAGTGGCCATAGGTCTGGATGGCAGGATGACAGAGGCTGCAGGCATATGCGCAGGACTGAGGCCCAAGCAGGCAAGGGCAAGGATGATCGAGGATCTCAAGGAGGGGGGATTTGTCGAGAAGATTGAGGACATCATGCACAGGACGCCGGTGGCAGAGAGGAGCAGGAATCCCATTGAGATAATTCCCATGGACGAGTACTACCTGAGGCAGAAGGAGTCGGTAGACGACATAAGGCAGATGGGCAGGGAGACGGTGTTTCATCCAGTAATGCACAGGCAGATTCTGATGAACTGGCTCGAGTCCATAACCATCGACTGGCCCATATCGAGAAGAAGGTATTACGGCACGGAGGTGCCCATATGGTACTGCAAGGAGTGCTCCGAGCCCCACGTGCCAGAACCTGGAAGGTACTACCGGCCGTGGTATGACAAGTGCCCCGTAAAGTGCTGCACCAAGTGCGGCTCTGAAGAGTTTGTAGGTGAGGAGAGGACGTTTGACACGTGGATGGATTCGAGCGTTTCCCCGCTGTTTATCAGCAGGTTTGGCAGGGACGAGGAGTTCTTCAAAAAGACCTACCCGGCATCGATCAGGCCGCAGTCAAAGGATATCGTCCGGACATGGCTGTACTATACCATTCTGCGATGCAACCAGATTACCGGGAAGAAGCCGTGGTCTGAGGCGTGGATAATGGGGTACGGGCTTGACGAGAAGGGAATGAAGATGAGCAAGAGCAAGGGAAACGCCATAGACCCGCTGCCGGTCATTGAAAAGCTGGGCGCAGACACGTTCAGGTTCTGGAGCGCAAGCGAGGTAAACCACGGGTATGACTTTAGGTGCAACGAGCAGATGATAGAGTCCACCAAAAAGTTCCTCAGCAAGCTTTGGAATGTCTCAAGATTCCTCTCTAGCTTCCCCGTGGTGTCAGAGGCGACGCCGACGGCGTCGGACAGGTGGATTCTCTCAGAGCTTGACCGGCTTGTCGCAGAGTGCAAAAAGGGATACGAGACGTACAACTTTTTTGTTCCGGCAATCGCGCTCAGGGAGTTTACATGGAACCTGTTTGCTGCCCATTACGTCGAGATGGTCAAGGCGCGGGCGTACGGGGATGGATTCTCAGAAGAGGAGAGAGACGGCGCCAGGTACACGCTGCACAAGGTGCTTTCCACCATACTTAGGCTGCTGGCACCCATCGTGCCGTTTATCACCGAGCACCTCTGGCGCGTGCTGTATTCAGACAAGAGCATCCACATGCAGAGGCAGGCAGAGCCTGAGGGCGCAGATGACATGAGGCACGTCACCAAGGAGATCATCGGGTTCAACTCTGAGACATGGAATAAGAAAAAGTCTAGCGGGCTGTCGTTCAAGGATCCCGTAGAGATGGACATTCCGGAGTCCCTCATGCCGTTTCAGACGGATCTCAAAGCAATGCACACGATACAATAAGTCTTCTGCGTGCGGAAAATCCCTCGGCATGCGAGTTTGGAAAATTACTTGTCCTGGGCAAAGTCGACTGCAAGGCCGATGAGATACTTGTGCATGGACACGTCGTCGGTCAGTTCGGGATGGAATGATGTCCCTATGATGTTGCCTTTTTTGAGCGCGACTGCCATGCCGTCAAGCTTGGCCAGCACTTCTGCAGAACCCGCGTCTAACACCACCGGCGCCCGGATGAACACTCCGGGAAATTCTGTAATTCCGATGGAATCCATCGAGATATTGGTCTCAAAGGATTGTGACTGCCTGCCAAACGCATTTCGCTCCACCTTGATATCAAGTGCCTCAAGGAGTGGCTGCTGCATCTTGCCCACTACACGGTCTCCCACGTTGGCAGACAGCATTATCATTCCGGCGCATATGCCAAGAACCGGCATTCCGCCCGATATCTTGTCCCGTATGGCAACAAGCAGGCCGTTGTCTTCAGACAGTCGTCCCATGGTGGTGCTCTCTCCGCCGGGAATTATCAGGCCGTCCAGATCAGCGACATCTTCGGGGGTGTTTACGTCATATACTGTCCCGTCAACGTCCAACTCGTCTATTGCAATCATTGTGGCCAGCATGTTTTCGTCCACGTCTCCCTGAATTGAGAGAATGCCGATATTGATGCTCATGCCTTGCCTCCGCGTTCCTGCATTCGCAGATCCAGCGTGTTAACATCAAGTCCTAGCATGGACTCCCTTTCGTCAATCATCTCCTGTGCCTCCATCACCTTGCCCGGATCCTCCCAGAATGTGGCTGCCAGCACTATCGCCTTGGCCCTCTGCGCGGCATCAGAGGAGTTGAATATTCCCGATCCGACAAAGATTCCGTCGCATCCAAGCGACATCAGGTATGCCGCGTCTGCCGGAGTCGCGATCCCGCCTGCTGCAAAGTTGACCACAGGCAGCCTCTCAAGCGCCGCGGTGTGCTCCACTATGTCGTATGATACGCGAAACTCCCTTGCCAGCCGGATCAGTTCCTGATCATCGCCGGAGTCGTAAACGCCTGATATCAGGCGCAGCTCGTCGTTTACCTTCTTGATGTGCGTGATGGCCTCTGCCACGTTTCCAGTTCCGGGCTCGCCTTTTGTTCTTATCATTGCCGCTCCCTCCTCTATGCGGCGCAGCGCCTCACCAAGAGATCTTGCGCCGTTCACAAACGGGGTCGTAAAGTCCCACTTCCAGATGTGGTGCATCTCGTCTGCCGGAGTCAGGACCTCGGATTCGTCGACCATATCCACGTTGCATGCCTGCAGCACCTGCGCCTCGCTGACATGGCCTATCCTGCACTTGGCCATCACCGGGATGGTGACAGAGTTCATAATATCTTGAATAACCTTCACGCTGGCAGTCCTTGCAACCCCGCCTGCCTTTCTGACGTCAGAAGGGAGCTTGTCCAGCACCATCACCGACACGGCTCCTGCCTCCTCTGCTATCTGCGCCTGCTCGACTGTGGTGACGTCCATCACCACGCCGTTTTTTAGCATGTGGGCAAAGCCGCGCTTGAGCACAGACGAACCGCGCGTTACATCGTAGGAGCTTCTTCTTTCAGACACTATCCCACGGGCATCGCTACGCTGGCCTGACAGTGAAATCATGCCATGATTTTCATCTAAGGTTATTTGTAGTTATTCAATAATATCAGATATTATCTGATCAAGTTCGGCCTCGACCATGGTGATGATCGGCGGTATAAAGTCCGGAGTGGCGTCCGGTTCGGGCCAGAAGATCTGGTTGACCCTGCCGTTAAGCGTGACTTTTACGTTGGATTTTTGGTATTCGGTTACGTTCTCTGGCACCTCAAAGGATTCTGACGGTATGGACATGAATCCTGTCTCCTTTATCAGGGCCTTGATCCTGTCAAGCGTGGCCTCGTCAAGCTTCGAGCGGATGTCTGGCCGGAGATATCCTTCCTCATTAACCGAGTATTTCAAGTCGCCGTCGTTTTTGACATAGAGTATTTCGGTCTTTTGCGCCCCCACCCTTTCGGTGACACCAAAGGAGACCTTCTTCAGCTGGTGCTTGGTGTATTCGATCTCAAGTCTGTCAAAGGAGTTTGCAGCAGAGATCGGGATCTCGTTTTTTGTCAGCAGCGGAACCGATATCAGCAGCGCCACAATCACGGGAATCGCCCCGAGCACCAGATAGGTAGTCTTAACCATATGTATACGGTATCGAATTGGTTGCTATTGCAAATAAATCTTAGCCAAAAACCCACGGCTTCAAACCAAAGCCGTCCCGCGTGTATCTGGCTGGTCATACCGGACGCAGAGTTTTGTCGCTTGATGAAATCGCGAATCGGGAAATTTCCGTTTTATGCCATACCGGCTTTCAATAGTTATGGCGCATTCGGCACAGCGGGGATTTGCGGCTTACGCGTGCATTCATTCGTATTGTTTCCTGTCATTGCAGACGTTGTGGCGTATCGGAACCGACATCTGTCAATGCACATTATTATTTTTAATCTTAAATTTGCAAAACACGAAATGTCAGCCGGTTTCAAGAAAAATTCTGGGGGGATTTTTTAGAACGAGTTCAATTCCAACGTCAGGAATCATATGGCTACAGGCTGCAATTATTGCAGAGTGCTGTTCATGGTTTTAATAGTACCAAGATTTTGCTCATGATTCCAAGCCATTCAGTAAGCAGATCATGTTTGTAGGGACGCTGTTTAGAATCATATTCAGGATAAATTACATGAGGGAAAATATTAGTTGCAAGCTACAAAATATTCGAAACAGAAAATAACGATTGAACAGGTAGCTGGATAATTAATTCCAGTTGCAAAAAATAATTTAAAAGAATTAAATAAAAATAATCACCCAGAAGAGAGGATTAAGACATCAATTGGGCATATTATTACACCAGTAAAAGACAGATTCAATTCAACTACAAATAAAAATAAAATATTCGTCGGACTAGAACATATTGATGGTGGTGCTGGAAAAATTACAGGAAGAAGAAAATCTGGCAAGCACGAAGACAATGTTCGGATCAGGCGATATTACATATGGCAGTCTATGCCCATGGCTTAACAAAGCTTGCATGCCTAAAACATATTCAGAAACTGCATCATTTACCATACTTGCAGGTTTTGCACGAGAGTGGCAGGCCTAGCATGCAGGGCCGCCCGATGCGGCATTCCATCATGCGTGATGCCATGACATTGGCCATCGTCATGGCCAGCACCGTCGTCCTCTCTGGCACATGCACGCGCGGCTTGAGGCCAGCAAGGCTGCAGATACGTGCATGCCTGCGGCATGAGCATGTTTCTGCTTCTTGGGACCAGACAGATGCCGCACCTGCAATCCCTTATGGCATGCCACAGGTTCGGGAACTTGGGATCCGGCGCGCCTCCAAAAAATGCATCCGTGCCCAAAAGTAGCTTAAAATTCAAGTTCATTTTACCATATGTCGTGGGGTCGTAGCCTAGCCTGGTAGGGCGACAGTGTCTACGATAAGATCACCGCTAAGGGCTCCAGAGGTAAGCTAAGCTGCACTGACTCAGGGATGATGTAAGTTTGGAGCTGTAGTGACCCGTAGGTCGCCGGTTCGATTCCGGTCGGCCCCACGTTAAAATTCTAGCCTCGGAGGACGTTCAGGGCAGATCCTGCATGAAACCATTCCAGTTGGCTCTCGTTGTACGAGTGGTTCAAGGGTATCTCATCCCGCGTGCCGTCAACGTGCGCAATCACGCACCTGACCTGCCTGCCCGGTGCCAGCCTGTCGAGTCCTGGAATGGTGACCTTGTCATCTTCTAGGATTTTTTCATAATCATCCGGGTTCGCAAACGTCAGCGCCAGGATTCCCTGCTTTTTGAGGTTTGTCTCGTGTATTCTGGCCATGCTCTTTGCTATCACCACGGCGCACCCCAGGTACCTGGGAGTCATTGCAGCGTGCTCCCTGCTGCTTCCCTCGCCGTAGTTGTGATCGCCTATTATGATCCACCCCATCTGCCTTTTCTTGTACTGCCTTGCAATCGACGCAAACTGTTCTGCCTGGCCGTTTAGGGCGTTTTTCCCCACTCCGACCTTGCCGTTGAAGGCGTTGACGGCGCCAAGCAGCATGTTGTCGCTTAGGTTGTCAAGATGCCCACGGAGCGAAAGCCATGCGCCGGCAGGCGATATGTGATCCGTGGTGCACTTGCCGCTTGCCTTTACCATCACCAGGAGATCCTCAAAGTCATCTCCATCCCATGCGGGAAACGGTTCCAGGCGCTGCAGCCTGCCGCTGCCGGGGTTAATCACCACCTCGATCCACTCGAGGTTCGCCGGCGGCGCGACGTACACGCCCTCGGGCCTTACAAATCCCTCGTCGGGAACCTCCGGTGCCGTTCCGGGCGGGTCCAGTTTGAACCGCGTGCCGTCGGGGGCCACGAGATCATCGCGCATCGGGTTGAATGAAAGCCTCCCTCCCAAGGAAAGTGCGATTATCATCTCTGGGCTGCCGATAAAGTTCAGTGTGCTCCTGCGCCCGTCGTTTCTGCCAGGAAAGTTTCGGTTGAACGTCGTGACTATGGTGTTTCGTTGATCCTCTACAATCTCCGGCCTGTTCCACTGCCCGATGCATGGGCCGCATGCGTTTGCAAGAACCGTGGCGCCTATGCCCTTGAGGGACTCCATCTGCCCGTCCCGCTCTATCGTGCCCCGAATCTGCTCGGAACCTGGCGTGACCAGCAGCGGGATCTTGGATTTCATCCCCCGGGCTCTTGCCTGTTCTGCCAGGTTTGCCGCCCGTGACATGTCTTCGTATGACGAGTTGGTACAGCTTCCTATCAGGGCAACGGATATCGAATCCACATAGTCCTCTGACCTGACGTCGTGTGCCAGATCCGATATGGGGCGCGCCAGATCCGGCGTGTGCGGCCCGACTATGTGCGGCTCCAGTTTGGACAGGTCGATGTCAATTATCTGATCAAAGAATTTTTCTGGATCCTGATCCACTTCGGGATCGGCCACGAGCAGGTCCCTGTACAAGTCTGCCAGTTCTGACACCTCGGCCCTGCCGGTGTGGTTCAGGTACGTCTTCATCCGCTCATCATACGGGAACACGGAGCACGTCGCGCCTATCTCTGCCCCCATGTTTGTGATGGTGGCCTTGCCGGTGCAGCTGATGGACTCTGTCCCGGGGCCGAAATACTCCACTATTGCATTGGTTCCGCCAGATACTGTCAGCATCTCGGCAACTTTCAGTATTATGTCCTTGGGTGCAGTCCAGCCGTTGAGTTGTCCTGTCAACCTGACCCCGATTATTTTGGGGTACAGCAGCTCCCACGGCATGCCTGCCATGGTTTCTGCTGCGTCAAGACCGCCGACTCCGACTGCAATCATTCCCAACCCCCCGGCGTTGGGCGTGTGGGAATCGGTTCCAATCATCAGCCCTCCGGGGAATGCGTAATTTTCCAAAACAACCTGATGTATGATTCCCGCCCCCGGCCGCCAGAATCCGCACCCGTATCTTGCCGCAGCCGACTGCAGGAACTTAAAGACCTCGCTGTTCTCGTCAAGCGACACCTTCATGTCCACGTCCCCGCTGACCTCTGCCCTGATAAGATGATCACAGTGCACCGTGGTCGGCAGGGCCGCCCTGTCCAGTCCTGCCTGCATGAACTGAAGCATGACCATCTGGCCTGTCACGTCCTGCAGCGCGACGCGGTCGGGCCTGAGAAGGACGTAATCCTTTCCCCCCACTGGGGCGGTGCCCATCGCGTCAAGGTGTCCGGCCAGTATCTTTTCTGCAAGCGTGAGCGGCCTTTGAACCACATCGCGGTACCGGGCAACGTTTTCCCTTAATTTTTGATAAACCCCGGACACAAATTCCGGCGTAGTGTCAATATCCACAGGATCGGCATGGTGCATCCTGAATTTAATAGTTGCATTTGGGTTCCACCCGGGTTGCACGGATCGCCTGCATGCAGGCATGACATGTCCGCACTTTCCTGTCGTCCTGCATGCCAGACAATATGGGGCTATCTGCTAGCAGGTACTTTCATTCTTCTCCAGACGGTACGCACTGCTACTGCCGGTCCGACCACGTAGATTCCTGCCACCGCGCCGATCGAGAGCAGTCCAAACACCAAGACGGACGCCTCAGAACCGGGGTCCGCAAGCGCCATTATGCCAAGCACATGCACGCCGGGCGTGATTATCATTCTTACTGCGTCCCGGAACGCCGGATTCTCCCTTTCAAGATCGGCAATGGCAGGTGAAAATGAATAATACGCCTGGCTGAATCCAGTCACAAACGACGTGCCCGACGCAGTGGATAGCAGCGTGCCGTCCCGGATCTCACGCAGCATTTGGACGTTGGGTGCCAGCTCGCTGCCGTACGCTGCAGTCGCAATCAGGCATCCGCCACCAGGACTGGCCTCAGGAACAGTCTCCGTACTTGGTCCTGTACCGGATCCTGTATCCGGTCCCGTACCTGTCTCTGGCGGCATGTCAAGAGTGACTGTATCAGTGGTTCCGTCATATGTTCCCACAGATTGCCATGCAGAGTCCTCGAACTGGTATATTCCATAGCTGATAGTCGCAAGATCGCCTGCCTCGTTGAGCGACACCTGTCCGAGCGCCCCATCATACCCGTCCAGCACGTCCGGCATGGCCTCAAGAACCGCGCCTGTCTCGGCAGAGCCGGATTCAAGTATCGACAGTCCCAGTATCCACACGGCGTCATACGCGCCTGCCACGTACACGAGTGGAACCTGGCCGGTGGTCTCAGACACGACTGCATTTAGCTCGTCAAGTGTGGGATTTGGGAATAGTTCGTACCGCGGACTGGAGATTTGTACGGCATGGACAAATTCTATCACGGCAGGGTCGATCAGTTCGTCGTTTGCAGGCGTTGAACTGCCAAACCACACCACGTCGTCAAGATTGTCATGCAGTAACGCTGCCTGAATCAGCGGCACCACCTCTTGGAAACTCAAAACGAGCACGCCAATCTTTCTGTCATCCTCTGCATCCATGTGACGCCGGACTATGTCTGAAAGGGCAGCTACGTCTGCTGAAAAGTCAGTCGTGTCCGGATCGTACCTCACGCCGTCATCCATGCTTCCCCCGAGTTCGGCAAACGACTCTCGGGCAACGCCTACCAGTCCGTCGCCCCAGATATCGCCCCTCCACATCGGAATCACCGTTTCCATCTCAGCGGCCTCGAAGAGTTTTGCAAATACGTGCCCGTTTTGCGTGTCGTCCGGAATGAGGCGAAAGACATTGTCGCCTGGAATCGCAAGCGATGGGGCAGATGAGCTGGGGCTTATAATTATCATCTCGTTAGAGTCTGCGTAATCTTTCATCGCCGCCAGCTCTGCGCTCGAATACGGCCCTACCACGGCACTGATGCCGTCTGCATGCTGTCGGGCAAGGTGGTCCAGCGCCACGTCAGGGCTGGTCTGGCTGTCTGCCACCACCACATCCAAGTTCCAGCCTATGTTGTTTTCCTCCAGGTACTGGTTGAATTTGGCCTCTGCATGCTTCATTGCAGCCTTTAACTGCTGGCCGTGCAGGGACGCATCGCCGGTAAGCGGGATTATTCCGCCTATCGTGATTTGGTCTTTGTCCGATGGGTCGTGCATGGCTGCCTCGCCAATGGTAATCATGCCCGTGGCACCCTCATACCCACCCAGTCGGTCCCAAGTGGAATCCTGAATGCGATATATGCCATAGTTGGCCATTTCAAGGTCGCCTGCCTCGTTGAGCGACACCTGTCCGAGCGCCCCATCATACCCTTCCAGCACGCCCGGCATGGCCTCAAGAACCGCGCCTGTCTCGGCAGAGCCGGATTCAAGTATCGACAGTCCCAGTATCCACACGGCGTCATACGCGCCTGCCACGTACACTATGGGAACCCGCCCGGTGCCGTCTGACACGGCGGCGTTTACTTGGTCAAGCGTGGGATTTGGCAGGGACTCGAATTGCGGACCAGTCATGTTGACTGCTCGCATGAAATCAGCAGTGGCGGGATTGTCAATCAGTTCGTTGGCAAACAGTGTTCCAGATGAGACGAACCAGGACACGTCATCAAGGTTGTCATGCAACATGGCTGTCTGAATCAGCGGCACTATTTCTTGGAAACTCAAGGCAAGCACCGCAGTCTTCCCCCCGTCCATGTGGCGGCGGACTATATCTGAAAGCGCCGCTGTCTCTTCTGAAAAGTTAGTCGTGTCAGCACCATACCGTATTCCCTCATCCATGCTGCCCCCGAGTTCGGCAAACGACTCCCGGGCAACATCTACTAGTCCGTCTCCCCAGGTGTCTCCCCGCCATATTGGAATCACGGTAGCCACTCCCGCATCCTCGAAGAGCTTTGCAAACACGTACCCGTTTTGCGTATCATCCGGAATGAGGCGAAAGACATTGTCGCCTGGAATTGCAAGCGCCGGGGCAGTGGAACTGGGGCTCACAATCACCATCCCGTTCGAGTCGGCATAATCCTTCATCGCTGCCAGCTCTGCGCTTGAATACGGTCCCACCACGATACGGATGTCGTTTGCATGATGCCTGCCAATCTGATCCAGCGCCACGTCTGGGCTGGTCTGGCTGTCTGCCACCACCACTTCCAGGCTCCAGTCCATGCCGTTTTCCTCCAAGTACTGGTTGAATTGGGCCTCTGCATATTCTATTGCGACGTCCAGTTGTTCACCGCTCATTGACGCATCACCGGTAAGCGGAAGTACCCCTCCGATTACAACCTGCTCCCCTGCGGCCAGCCCCGTCATGGCCTCAGAACCATCAAACAGAACAAGCTCGTCTATGGAAGAGTTGTAACTGCCTGACATGGTCCACTGGTCGTCTGCTATTGTCCACACGTCATAGTTCGTATACGCCAGATCTCCTGCGTCGTTGAGGCGTATGGATCCTAGCGCGCCCATGTGCTCCTCCACGACTGCAGGAATCGCATCTCGCAGCAGCTCAGGATCGGTGCTCTGGGTCTCCTCCATTGCCAAGCCGGCAATCCAGACCGAATCGTATGCAGAGCTTGAAAACACGATGGGCTCCATCCCGAGTTCGGCAAGAAGCGAGTCGTGCACGTGCCTGCTTATGTCATTTTTGCCTGTCGTGGCTTGAAGCGTCGTAAACATCGTATCAGTCACAAACCGCAACACCTGCTGATCTGATACAATCTCGGGGCTTTGTACAATGGGATCGGCTGCGAACCACCTTACATCGTCAAGGATGTCATGTTCGGAGGCACGCTGGATAAACGGAACGATCTCACCGAACCCCATGTAGAATACGGCCACGTTGTCTGGCCCATACACATCCACATGCGCCTGCACCCTTTGTGCCAGCAATGACGTCGCGTCAGAAAAGTCAGTCACGCTGGGATTATATCGCACTCCCGTGTCAACGACCCCTCCGGCGGATGCAAACAGCTGACGTATGATGCCCTCGTATCCTATTCCCCACGTATCGCCCCTCCATACTGGAACCATGACGTCGATTCCTGCATGGTTGAAAAGACTCGTTATCGCAACACTCCCGCCGGAATCGTCGGCAGACATCCTAAAGATGGTGTCGTTTGGAATGGCAAGCAGCGTGGACGTCGAGCAACAGCTGATAGCCAGCACCTGGTTGGAATCAATGTATCCGCGAGAAAACTGCAGGCTGGCGCTGTCCAGCGGTCCCAGCACGACCGGTATCCCCTGTGCATGCAGTGACTCTATTTTTTCCAGCGCCACAGGCGGAAGCGATTCTGCATCTTCGTGGACCAGTTTGAGCGACCAGCCGGCATTCTTTTCAGCCAGGTACCGGTTGAAGTCGCCTACTGCAAGTCTTTCTGCTGCATGAAACTCCAGCCCCAGTGCCTCAAGCTCGCCTGTGACGGCCATGATGGAGCCAATCCGCACTTCGCCTGACAGTCCCGCATCAGACTGCGCGTGCGCGTCAAATGCCACCCACCCGGCAGTAAAAATTCCAATGATTATGAACAAGAATATTTTCAACACAACAATGCGGCGATACATGGATTTAAGAATTACATGGACGGCCAAGACAGATTATTTATCATTATGCAGGTCCAATCCCTCGCATATTTCTTAACAATTATAAGCCAATAACAGCTTTATAAGACGATGTTTAGATTTGCTAGTCGTCAAGCGGTGTTTATGACATGGTAAACAAGGGATTTCCAAAATTTGGCATGTCGCAGTCGGGTTCGTTTGTCGCAGCCCTCAAAAACTACAACCTGCCGGACTTTATCCTGGTACTGATTGCAAAGGAGACCAAATCCACCCTTCTCGAGAGGGGCAGGATTGACGACAGGCTCCAGAGCATGAATGACGACGCACTTGAGATGCTGCATAAGATATTTGTCGAATGTCAAGCGGACAGGGCAGGAAAGTTTGCCCAGTACAGGTTCTACGCGTACGTCTCAAGCATGTACCACAAGTGCGAGGTTCTGGTAAACGAGATGATTCCAGGCGCGTCAGAAAAGAACCACAAGATTCAGGTCGCAGTAAAGAACAACGGAATGTACATTTCAGTCGCATACAACAAGGCGACAGGAAATCCGGTCAACAAGAAGGAGACGACCAGATTTTATGAGATGGTAGACGACATCAAGAAAGGCGATCACGGAACCATGCTGGCAGACGCTATCTACGGATCCTCTGTTGGATTCAGGGGCGATGCGCTAGTCGAGCTGGATAACTTGAGCAAGTCAAGACCCAACGACATGGAGAACCGGCTGGACTTTAAGGCGGCAAACTTTGAAAACAACATCTACTCAGTAACCAAATACTAGACTTCTTCCAGACCAAGCTGTGCAGTATTCATCGTAAGAAAGGCGGGCCTGCCGTCTGTCTTTGCAAAATCATCCCCGTACTGTTCAAACTCCAAGCGGCCAAAGAGGTGCTTGGTCCACACGTCATGCACGTCTTGGATGAACCCTTTGCGTCCGGATATGCGCAACATCTCGTGCAGGATCTCGTGTGACACGGCCGTGCAGTTCTTTTCTGCAAGAAACAGCTCGCCGTCTGCATCCCCGGGAGGATTCCAAAAGATCATGCCAAAATTCTCCGCGTGATACCCTTCGCACGTGCAGTCAGTCCATGTCGGCCTAAAGTGAGTAAGGTAAAAGTGGTACGTCTCTGCTCCCCGGTGCTTGTGGTCATTCAAAAGCGTGTGCGTGTCAATCCTCTGAAGGAGGCTCCTTGGCTTGGTGATCATCTCGTCGCACCGGACGTCGTAGCGGCGCTTGAATTTGTCCCACATCCATGCCTGATAGAACTTGGCCATCTTTTCCACGTATTCAAACTCCTGTCTTCGCTTGTGAAGATCTTCCTCCCTTACAACGAAGATAAAGTGGAGTAGCATGATAAGAAAAAGAGGTATGATTAGGTCTGCCCCTCAATTCCCATTAGGGTAAGTGTCGAACGGATCTTCTCAATCTTTCGAATCTTCCATGTAATGGTTTCTCTGAGTTTTTCAACGGTGTCAGACTCAATCTTGGCAAGTATGTCGTATGCGCCAAAGGTCCCGTGAACCTCCTTGACGCCATCCAAGCCTTTCAACTGCTGTATGATTGCCTCTTCTGAGCCAAGCTCGCAGTTTATTAAAACATAAGCTGTTGCCATGAGTCTCCTGTATGGAGCGGTTATATCAATAAATCGATCATCTTCATGCTTCGGATATTGCCATTATGGCATCCCATATGGGCTGCGGCACCGGCATTACAGACAGCCTGGATATCCTGACAAGCTCCCAGTTCTGGAATCGCCCATCTGCCTTTATCTCATCAAGCGTCACGGGGCGTTTTAGCGCCTTTTTGTACCTCACGTCCACCACGATAAAGCGTTCGACTGCCTCTGCCGGATTTGGGTATGGCTTTGATATGACCTCCATGACGCCGACTGCCTGCCTCTCGCCGCCCGTGTGGTAGAACAGCACCAGGTCTCCGGGCATCATGTTCCTCATGTGTTTTAGTGCCAAGTTGTTATGGACGCCGTCCCAGACAGTCTCGTTGTCCTTTTTGAGCTGCTCAAAACTGTATCCCCTCGGGCCGCTAGGCTCCTGTTTGGCAAGCCAGTAGTTGGTCATGTGCCTGGTGTGGGTGCCGGGTTGTTTATGGTTTTTGGATGTTCCCCGGCTCTGACTCGCACAGGTTCATAGGCATTTAGCCAAAACCTCCCTTGGCTCTGTAACCGGGGTTGCCCACAATGTAGCACGCCTGGGTGAATCAGAAATCATGGGTATCGTTACGATCGACATCATCCCGATCCGTCTGCATGCCTGCTCTAGGGCAACTCATGATAGGCACGTCAGGCTAAAAATGTAGTCCAGGGATCAGTTGCTGCAGCGCCATACCGAACCTGCACGGACCTCCTGCATAGGCACTGCAGCAAGCCAGGGTTAAATGATGCCGCTCCGGAGCAGAATCATGGACCGCACGGGACTGTTTCTGGCAGGGATTGTGATGGTTGTGCTTGGCTCCTTGGTAGTAATCTTTGACTATCCGCAGATCCGGTATCTCGAAGATCGGGGCACGGAATCTCGCATGCTGCCCGGCTCAGAGGAGCGGGAAGTCCATCAGAGGCTGATAATCGAGTCAGTCATCGGGGCGGGAATTCTTGTGGCGGGAATAGTGCTGACTGCCGCGTCATGGGTGAGGGGATTTCAGGACCGTTCCCGCCAAGGATAGTTCAAATCCTGCAACGGGAGTGCGGAGCCGGTGGTTTTGCATCACCTCGGGGCCAATCTCTCCCACCATTCCCACCGTCCGGCCATCGGCTATGATATCAGCACACCTGCCAGGACGGAACATCGGGTGTGAGGCAGGCGGCGTCTGTACTTTTATTCCGAATCCGGCTCCAAGGCAGGACTGGAGCACTGATTTTATCTTGGTAAAGCTTGCATTGTTATGAGCGCTGACTGCGGCAAGATTCAGCGCCTCATGCACCGGGGAGCCTGGAAGGAACACCGTGCCGGTTTCGAACATTTTTTGCGGGTATGGCTCGTGTATGTTTCTTGAAAGGTTCTCAAGCAACTCTGGAAGGATGGAGTCACGCAGTATGGTATGCTCCAGGCTTTTTGAGTCAATGACGGAGAACGTATTTTGCGGCTTCCTGTTTGCCATGGTGTAAAGGATGTCCATGCTGGTAAGGCTGGAGTTGAGCGCCTCAAGGAACCCCAGGCCCGTCATGGTGGCGTCAAGTATGCCCAGCGCCGACGAGACGTGGCTTGCCTGCCCGAGGGTCTGGGACGGGGATAGCACGGGGTCAAGGTTCTGTATTCCATACCCAAGCGCCACCTCTTCGACTAGGTCCATCGGTCCGAGTATGTCAAAGCGGTATGCTGGAACTGTGCATTCTATCATGCCATTCCGGACTGACGCGTCAAGCCTTGATCTTTTGAGTGCAGACGCCATGGTCGACCGGCCAAGGTTTATTCCGAGAATCTTGTTTGCAAGTTCAGGATCCAGCGTCATGTGCCGGGGCTTGAGTTCCGGGGTGGAGTTCTTCGGGCCATGCACGGCAAGCGTCTCTAGGGAGAATCCCGCACTCTGCAGGACGGTTGCAACCATGGCCAGCATGTCCTCTGCATCTGCCTTGCTTGTCCCTGTTATCTCCACCAGCATGTTTCTGGTCTTGGTAGTCACGGTGGTAAGGGCGGAGTTTATGATGGGCGGAAACGAGATGACGTTCTGGCAGGCGTCAAGGATTATCGGTACCGAGTCGTGGCCGGCAAGTATGTCTCCATAGTGACGCCCCACGTCGGTGTCTTTGAGAATCTCGGATATCGAGAGTTCGTCCTTGGAGTTTAACGGGATGAACCGGCGAGTGCGCGGCATGGCAGTGTACTGTAGCGGGAACTTGATCATATCCAGGTCGTGAATCCCGATGGATGATTTTTTCCTCCTCCTGCCCGGCCCCATGTGGAGATCCTCCTGCATGGCCATCAGCTGCTTTATGGATTGGTCGTTGATCCTGCCTCCTCGAGCGGCTATGCCGGTCACAAACGGCCGGATCTTGAGCATTTCAGGGATGACTGATATCTGGTATCTGCGGGATTTCTTTATCTCCAGTTTGACTGCACCCGTTTTGACTCCAAGCAGCCCCTGCAGGCCCAGCGCGATCCCAAAATCTGTGGAGTAGTCAGGCCTGTTTGGACTGTATTCCACGCGCACTGCATCCCCGTGTTCGGATTCTATGTCCAGTCCGAGAAACGGCAGGATCTCCGAGATCTGTTTTCGGGTGGAACCGCCCACCAGCCTTAGAAGGCGCGAATACGAAAGTTCCACTACTGGCATTTTATAGCACCCCTCAGCCAGCCCAGATTGTTATTGTAAAACTCCCGGACATCATCCAGATCATAGCGGAGCATCGCGATTCTCTCTATCCCCCCGCCCCAAGCCAGTACGGGCCTGTTGAACCCGAGTGGCTTTGTAACCTCAGGCCTGAATATCCCCATCCCGAACAGCTCGACCCATTTTCCAAGCTTGTCATTATACACCATCGTCTGGAGTGACGGTTCCGTATAGGGAAAGAATGTGGGCCAGAACTTGACCTTGGTGATTCCGATCCTCCGATAGAACTCCTTTTGTATTCCCATAAGATCGCGCAGGGTTGCATTCTTTCCAACCACCACGCCTTCAACCTGGTTGAATTCCACCAGGTGCTTGTAGCTGACCTTTTCATTCCGAAACACGCGACCAAGCGAGAAGAATCGGGCCTCCTCCGGCTTGGTCTCGGCCAGATGCCGTATGGTAACGCACGTGGTGTGGGTGCGCAAAACCATCCTGCGCGCCTGCTCCATGTCCCACCGGTATCGCCAGTTCTTCTGGTGCGATTCAGAGACCATCCTTATCTGCGCCTCAGACGCGGTGTCTACGGCAGGAGGGGAGTCGAGATAAAACGTGTCTTGCATCTCCCTGGCAGGATGATCTTGTGGCGTAAAGAGTGCATCAAAGTTCCAAAAGCTCGACTGACTCAGGTTGCCGCTGATCTCGGAGAATCCCAGCGTGACGAAGATCTCGCGGATCTCGTTGATTGCCTCCTTGAGTGGGTGCCGTCTTGCCACTGGTATGCTTGGAACATCAGCCTCTACGTCTATCGCGTCAGAGTTGGACAGGTCGATTGATTCTGCCAGATCCGAAAGCGTCACGGTTAATTCTACGACCCTTGTCACATCAAGAAATCCCGGACGGTCAAGCAGGGTTTTGGTGCCAGATTTAAGATCGTCTTCTGCTAGTCCGGCTCCGCTTTTGGCATTCCCGATCTTGTTTAGCGCCAATTCACCAGGCAGATTTTCAGGGCATCTCAGGAGTGTCACCAAAGCACCAGATACGCCTATCCAGCCATTCTTTCTTGCAATTCCCATCGCAGGCCCGAATACGGAACCAAGATTCTGCTGCAAATCAGAGAGGTTTTGGGGGCCGTTTTGGAGAATGTCCAGCAGCCTTCTTTCTGGCAGTCCGTTCTCAAGGGATTCCTGGCCATTTTTGGCCAAGCGCAGTTTTTGCGTGCTCGACGAATCCACGTGTATGAGGTGTTTGAGTTTGAGCCATTCCATGCCCCGTCTAATCTGATCCATTGAGAGTCCGGTCTCATTCATGAGCAAGTCGTAGAATTTGCCACTGTCCATCTTTAGTTCACGCCGTGTAGATTTGCCAGAACCGGCTGTGCCGGATGCCTGGACTGCTTTCTCCCTGAGAACCAAGAGCATTCTTTTTTCAATATCGTGCAATACTTGCGCCAACAGCTCAGAATCCGAAAAAGACTTTTTAAATCTTAAGAAGCCACATCACACTGAATGCCAGCCGACGATTTTACCGTGACACCGTGGCATGTGGAAGGCGAGATAGACTATGAAAAACTCACAAAACGGTTCGGAACCGAGAGAATCTCCCCCAGGATACTTGAGCGGATCAAGGCGCGAACCGGTGAAGAGCATTTTATGCTCAGAAGGGGCGTCTTTTTTTCGCACCGGGATGTCTCCAGAGTGCTAGACGAGTACGATGCGGGGCGAAAATTTTTCTTGTACACAGGGCGGGGCCCGTCAGGCCACACCCACATAGGACACTTGGTTCCATGGGTCTTTGCAAGGTGGCTGCAGGAAAAGTTTGACGTCAACATGTATTTCCAGCTTACCGATGACGAAAAATTCTACTCAAAGCCGAACATCACGCTAGAGGAGACCGGCAGATTTGCCTACGAGAACGCGCTGGACTTTATCGCGCTAGGATTCCAGCCAGAGAAGACCAGAATAATCATCAACACGCGAAACATCCAGACCCTGTACCCGATCGCAGCCCAGGTGGCAAAGAGAATCAACTTTTCAAACACAAAGGCCACGTTCGGGTTTACCGGCGAGACCAACATCGGCATGATATTTTACACGTCGTTGCAGTCTGCACCGTGCTTTATGGAGAAGGGAACTGTCCTCATCCCCCTCGGAGTGGATCAGGATCCCCACTTCAGACTGACACGTGACATTGCGCCCAAGATCGGCAGGCCAAAACCCGCACTCATCCACAACATAATGGTACCGTCCCTGGAAGGCCCGGGGGGGAAGATGTCAGCATCAGACCAGAACAACACCATATACACCACAGACACTCCCGGGACGGTCAGAAAAAAGATCAACAGTCATGCGTTTTCCGGCGGGCGGCGCGACATCAAGGAGCACAGGGAGATGGGAGGAAACCCTGACATTGACGTGTCATACCAGTATCTGAGGATATTCTTCGAGCCTGACGACAAGAAACTCAAGACGATATACGACGATTACAAGTCCGGAAGCTTGCTTTCAGGAGAGTTGAAGGGAATACTCGTTGAAAAGATCAATGCGTTTCTCTCAGAACACCAAAAAAAGAGGGAAGAGGCAAGGGACCGGGTAGAGGAGTTCCTCATGGAGAACAAATGAGGATCACCATCCCGTGCGACGACGCATACGAGGCCCAGAAACTGGCCAGCCTGATCTTCATCAGTGATTCCGGGGAGACATACATCACGGGAATCCTCAACGTGATAGACAACGAGCTTGTCATATCCCTCAAGGACAAGTCTGCCCACAGCATACTGCTTGAATCCCCCATGGATGTGGAAAAGTTTGCAGACTTTATGCAATCAGTCATGGACGGGGAACACAGGCTGATCTCGGCCAAGATCCTAGGAAACTGCGTGGAGATTTCCAAGGAATGACTAGCGGAAGAACAATGCGTATATGCCTACGACTACCACCATGGTAATGAGCGAAAGACCTAGGGCTGAAAAGTCTTGGTTCACGTTTTGATTTGGTGATCATTATAATTAAAGTGTTAATGGGATTCCTAGCTTGTGCAGTATGTCTCGAGCCGGATGTGTGCTCAACGTAAAGCAGGCCTTGCCGTTTGCTTTAGATTGGCATGCCGGCGACGTAGACAAAACCGAACCACACGTCATCTGGGAAACCGGTCAGTCTTTTTTTTGGGCTCGGGTTTGCTGTCTTTTGACCGTGCAATCGGCTGCCTGATCTCATTGCAGTTCAGGCACAAAACTTTGAGTTCCTTCTGTGCTGTGTCAGGATCCGAGATGTATTTTTCCCATGCCGACGCAGTGCCGCCGCGCCTGATTTTGTCAAAGGATATATCGCCGTGCACATGGCTGAATCCAAGGGCTCTTTCATCTTTGTATCCGCAGCCGGAACATACTCGCCCGCCTAGGATTGCAAATAGCTTCTCTCTCAGGGAATCATAGAATCCCGCATGTAAATCAGCCTCTGGTTTTTGCTCTTGCCTTGGTTGTTGGGAATCATTATTTTCATAACGTACCTGTCGGCGATCAGACGACCTGTCGTATCCCTGACGGCGATCCGATGAGGAACGGTTGTCCCCGTATCTGGGGCGATCAGACGACCTGTCGTATCCCTGACGGCGATCCGATGAGGAACGGTTGTCCCCGTATCTGGGGCGATCAGACGACCTGTCGTATCCCTGACGGCGATCCGATGAGGAACGGTTGTCCCCGTATCTGGGGCGATCAGACGACCTGTCGTATCCCTGACGGCGATCCGATGAGGAACGGTTGTCCCCGTATCTGGGGCGATCAGACGACCTGTCGTATCCCTGACGGCGATCCGATGAGGAACGGTTGTCCCCGTATCTGGGGCGATCAGACGACCTGTCGTATCCCTGACGGCGATCCGATGAGGAACGGCCATCATCATCCCTATGATTCCTAAAGCATCTGCTACAGTAGACAGGCCTGCCCTGTCTTGGAGTAAACGGAGGCTCAAACACAATGCTGCAGTCTGCACATCTTGCCTCTGTCTTTGCATATGCAGGACGATCCCCGGAGTTTCTAAAGGAACGGGAGGAACTGTCTGGCTTCCTGCGGCCGTCGGATCTCTTCTTTGAGCGTCCAGATTTGTAGAGATCCATACCCATTGGGATACAATCGGATATAGATAGTTGACTCTGGAAGCTGTGGCATGACTTTTCGGAACCGGATGCTTGGGGTTGCGCCTGCTTTCAGGGCATCATACAAGCGACTTGTCCATCTCAGTTGCCAGTATGTCCTGCACCTTGAGAAAGTAGAGCCTAGTCGAGTACGGCATGTCATCAAGATTGTTGTCCACTGCGATCATGAAATATCTGACGGCGCGCTTGGATATGTCCAGATTGAACTTTAGCGTAAGGATTGGATCCTGATGAACCTTGATCTTGTCTTGAAGCCAAGGGGGAGCCATCTCGATGGTCTCCCGGATTATCTTGTCGTACCAGAACGACAGGCTCTCCGGATGCAGTCCCTGCTTAAGGCATGATATGTCAGAATTGATCTGCCTTACCATGTGTTTTATGATTGCCACCCTGTAGGATCCTAAAATTTTCATTTATCAGGAATGCTCAAAGTTCGACAATCTGCTTGTCAAACAAAATCTCCTTCAGTGTCAATCTCGGAGTTTTTAATCCGGGTTGTCGATATCCGTGTACCGTCCCGTGCCAGGCGCATCGGAACCGTTATGATCCGTGCAGGAGCGATACCCCTCTTGGACCTCATGCCATTGAGCACGCTGCCCTGCCTGCTAGTCTCCTCGCTGACCACCAGGGCCTGGACCGCACTCTCCAAGACCGCGGGTCCAAAATCATTATCCAATTTGGCTATACGGTAGGAAGAGTCGGGAAATTCCTTCGATATGGCAGTGCGCAGGTTGTCAAGTCTCTGCCCATACGTGTTGCTAGTAGTCTTTCCCATCCGAGCGGCAAACTCGTCGCTTGTCAGTCCGATGATCACTTTTTCAGACATGGCAAACGCAGTTCCCAGCAGGGCAAGATGTCCTCTGTGGATTATGTCAAACGTCCCGCCCGTGGCGACAAGGGAGAATCTGGTCACAACAGGAATATCATGCCATCAGAAGATAAACATACCACCCTGTAATTCCCCGGACGCGGCCAGACTACCGCCCGCCTAGTCAGATCATATTGCGCACAACAATTAAAATCAGCACCCCGGTTACACTATGCGTGGGCCGGTAGTATAGCCTGGTAGTATACCCGCCTTGCACGCGGGGGGTCACGGATTCAAATTCCGTCCGGTCCACCTTTTCCTCACGCTTAGCCAGAACCGATCGTATTGGGTGGATTTAAATAGGATACGTTCTATTCCATTTCATGGCAAATGTAGCAGATGGATGGCCTGTATTCATTCCAATGATCGTAGGATTGGCACCTGGATTGATTTACTGGTTGGCAATTACTGCAAAAAGAAAGTAATTTCTTTATTTTAATCTCTTTTTACTCCCTCCCATCATGTAGATTATTCTGATCCTTTACTAGGAATGGTCACGCATGCGTGTGCTCGCATTTCATGGGGTGTTCGTGCTGCCACATGCGCACGATCGCCGCATTTAGTTAAACGTTGTTACCTTTCTTGTTCATTATATCATACGCTACATATGATTAATCATTGCATCCAACAACATCTGATGCGTGGAGCGGTTCTTGGAATATCTCTAATCCTAATGCTGGTTCCATTCTCTGAAGGATTCTCCCAGGATTCCAATACACAGCTTGACGTGTTCCTGCAGACGCCGTTTCCGTATGTCTATCAAGACATTGACGGGCATACCGTCGTGGTCGGGACTGTGGAGAACACCAACCAGCTGTCTGCTGTCACCAATGTCTTTATTCACGTGAGCTTTTTCGGGGATACCGATCAGCATCCGCTGGAATATGCGTTGGGAAACACTACACTCGATGTGATCCCGCCAGGGAAGAGCTCCACGTTTGTCGTACGCTCTGAAAACCCAAACCCGGAGATAACCGAGGTATCGGTGCGCCTTTTGACCTTTGACCTTGCAGAGGCGAAGAAAAACTATCTGACCGTGTCGTCGACCGATGTAGTATTTGACAACACGTTCCGGTTCTCTGGGATTTTGCAAAACGGCGCCGCCCCGACTTCCGAGAACCGGGTTCATCTTGCCTTTTACGATGCCTTTGAGCCGCCACGGACGCTTTCAGTCTCCACTGTAAACCTAGGCTCCATGGAACCAGACACCGAGGTGGCCTTTGAGTATGAGGGCATGATCGATTCAAGGGCAGTCGGGTTTTTGCTGTTTGCAGAATCCAACACGTTCTATTCTGATGCCGTTGATGTCCAGATCCCGCCACAACAGCTTTTGACAAAGCTTGTCACAATACATGATGTTTCGGCAGCAGACGAGTCAGGCGCAAAGGTGTCTGAGGCTGATGCCGGTTCTGCCGTGACCATCAGCAGCTCGGTTGCGATCCAGCGCACGGGTGATCAAGACGCCCCTACGTCATACAAGTATTATGTCCAAGTAAAGGAATCCGGAACCTCGCCTGCCGTGGTGTTTCTTGACGTGTATGAAGGCGTGTTTGACGGCACGGCCCAGTCCCCGAACGTGGTGTGGACTCCAGAAGAACCTGGACTGTTTATCATCGAGACGTTCGTGTGGGATGAAAACAACATACCGATCACCAACAACGGACCCATCGCATTGTTTGTGGTAGTGTAGCATCCACCACGTTCAGGTTCGGTGGCGCATGCGGGATGTATCTGGGTTCAGCGTAATTCTATACTGACGCGCAAAAGTTCCTGCACCGGCAAGACCAGGTTTTTAAGTAAAGACGTATCTTACGGTATTATGATAATTACCCAGCGTATCCCAATAATACAATCCAGAAGGCTGTCGCGCAAAATAGCAAAATGCGTCCGGGAATGCGACATAGTCTACGACATGTCAATACTGATGGAACGGGCGCACCCCGGGCTGTCGCAGTATGATTTGAATTACATGACGCCCGGGTGGCGGGAACGATTCTGCCTGACCGGCGCCAGCCTGATGCACGAGGCAGCCTCCAAGCAGGCCAGGCTGGCAGTCATTGCATTTCGGGATTCCAACCGTTCCAAGCACGACAGGCGGATCCGGCTCAAGAAGGGGCTGAAGGCCGGTAAGATAAAAAAATACAGACGCAACAGGTGGACTGATCCTTCCAGTCTGTTAAGGAGCGGCAAGACCCCCACCCTGCTGCATTCGCTGGCATCCCGCGGGACTCCAAAAATGCGGGATCCTTCCACGGTATTCCTGCCGGGTCTTGGCAACGTGCAGTTGAAGGAAGAAATCTCCAAGGGCGAGCCTAGATCGTTCCAGATGGTAGACTGCACCAGAAAGGTGACTTGCACGACGGCAGACGCAGACCGCCGATTCGCCCTGCACGTGCAGCTGGAGATCCCAGATCCCAGACCAGCTGCCGGGAATCAGGCCGGGATGGATCTGGGCGTGAGACACTTGGCCGCGATAGCCGACGAATGGGAACGAAACCCTCCACAACGTGGCAGGCGGATGCAGGAGGCGCGACGGCGACAAGGTAGACAAGATGAAATCAGAACAAGCCGGCCATAAAAAAGGCTCGGGGGCTTGGAGGAAGACAGGCCGTCAGATACGGAAAAAACTTCGAAGGATATCCAACCGCCAGCACCACGAAGAGATCAGGGTGGCAAGGCAGGTGGCATCTGGCAAATCCATGATCTTCATGGAGGAGTGGGACTTGACGAAAGCCAGGGCGGGTAGCGGGAGTGCCAAGACAGGCCTGAACCGCGAAATGGCATATTCCAGGATGGGATCGTTTCGGGACCAGGTAAGGTGGCAGATGAAAAAGGCGGGCGGGAGCACCGTGCTCGTTGACAAGAGGAATATCAGCCTGACTTGCGCGCGCTGCTGCAGAATAGACAAAAAATCCCGAAACGGCGAGTCATTCCACTGCACCGCCTGCGGCTGGCACCATCATGCCGACAAGAACGCGGCAAGAAACATTCTGACTAAAGGACGCCTCCACGTGGAGGCTGGCGGCCAATCCCGGCATGCCGGAGGTGCCATTGCGGGCACCGAGGTCGTCATGAGGCGCGAGGATCACAGACCAGGCAGTCCAGTCGTGGACGCCCTGGCAGGCCGGCTTGGACCCGGCAATGACGGCAATTACGGATCCGCCGGAGCGTCAGAAAGTGCATCAGTTGGGGCTGGCTAGTCTGGCTGCAAAAACTTTTGCGCGTCGGTATAGGCGCGGCCAATCCTGCACCAGGTGAGAACGGCCAAGTAGCAGGCCGGATTCTGACATGCTCCATGCCTGATCGCGCCGAGTCAAGCTCCAGGCAGCAGTGCCATTCAGGCAGGGCAACATGGATGCAGGATTCTGCGACGCCAGACTCTGTACACGCGCGCCCGGTAAGGATTTTATTTACATGCGCAGCCCACCCATGCATGGTGCTTTTGGAATCCCAGATCAAGCTAAAGGCAGGCGATATCGCACCAGACTTTGAGCTGCCCGGAATAGACGACAAGACACATGCGCTTAGCGACTATAGTGGCTACAGGGGGGTTTTGATCATATTCATGTGCAACCACTGCCCGTATGTGAAGGCCAAGGCCGATGCGCTAAACGAACTGCATGAAAAATTTGGCGACAGGGTTGCCGTCGTCGGAATCAACAGCAACGACTCGTCCCGCTATCCGGAAGACAGTTTCGAGGCAATGAAGCAGACTGCCAAGGAAAAGGGGTTTGGGTTTGACTACCTGATCGACGAATCCCAGGAGGTTGCCAAAAGGTATGGTGCCATGTGTACGCCTGACCCGTTCCTGTTTGACGATCAAAAGAGACTCGTCTTTCACGGGAGAATCGACAACGCCATGAGTCCCGGAGATGCGGCCACGGAAAAGACAATGATAAGCAACATCGAGAAGCTGCTCGAGGGTAGGGCCATCGAGAAGGATTTCGATCCGTCGATAGGATGCTCCATAAAGTGGAAGGAATACCGCAGCCGTGCAAGACCTGACTCTGGATTCCGGTCTGATAAAATTAAACTTAAATGACTCGAATCAGAAAAATTCCTAGTGGGCTCGTAGCTCAGCTTGGCTGGAGCGTTCGACTGATAATCGAAAGGTCATGAGTTCGAATCTCATCGGGCCCATCATTTACTTGAGATCCCCTGATACTGTTCTGGACCACTGTAGCACGTCTCCGACTTTGTCAGTCACCAGATCGGATTCGGATGCGAGCCCTTTGGGAATGCGACCACAGAGAACCAGCTTCATGTGCCTTCCCGACTTTGAGCGAATCTGCTTTACAGAGTCGGCAAAAAAGACAAGCCCCTCGGTGGTGCTAGAAAACACCACCACGATCAGAATTCCCGGTTTCTGCTTCCACACCCTTCGGACCAGCTTTTGAAAGTCAAGATCAAAGAGGACGTCGATTGCGGCAGACATGTCCCCTAGGTGCGACACCCTCCATCCGTCGGAGCGGTACGCGGCAGACGCTGCCTCGGACACAAGCCTGCTTTGCGCGTCAGCTGCTATCACCACGACGTTCTTTTCTGCCTGCACGGCAGGCCATGTTTGATTGAGTGCCAGCAAGGATCGGGATATCAGGGTCTCAAGAAGGCTGCGTTCGGCGGTTCCGATCTTGCCGTCATCATACATCGTCCGAACCAGATCTACTGCGGGCAGAATCACTTCAAGGATCAAATTAGTGACGACGGCACCCGAATCCAGGCAGTTCCGGAGTAGCGAAAATGCTTGATCCTCTGAATTCTCGGTCAGGTGGCGAAGATACATGGTGGCCACCTTGAAGTAATCGTCTGGAAAGTCAAACGATTCCCGCTCAGGCTCCATCGACCACAGGGTAACGTTGCCGATGCTCCTCCTGCGAAGCAATCCTGTAGCCTCAAACAGTACAAGGTATTTGGCCATTGTGATTCTGCTGATCCCTGCCTTTGCCGAGATCTCCACCCCGGACATCTCGGTCTTTGAGTCACCCATGATGCGAATGATCCTCTGCCGTATCTCACCGATACTGTATCCACGGGCCATGATACACGTGCGCCACAGATGATATAAAGTCTATATCCGCGGTCACAAACCCACGCAGGATCATAAATGCAATGAACTGTGCCGTTTCAGATACATAGGCGAAACCGCCGTTGCCGGATTCAGGCCAAGCCGCTTACAGGCGATCCTAACGCATTCCAGACTCTGGAGCAGTCGTGTTTGAGATGGAATGGATCGTGTTTGGTTTGACGACTAGCGCCGGGTCCCCAAAACGGTCATAGTAGTCAACTACCAACTCTATCTTGACCAGCACAGTCCGGGTCTTTAGCAGCCTTGGGATTGGCTTTTCCAGCACGTACTCGTTCCAAGGCTCATTGTTTTCTGCGTCAATGATGAAGCCGGTAACCTCCTGTTTTTTGGCAGTGCCAAGCTCTGCCGGAGTGGGCATCTTTTGCGACGGGGCATGCCTGTCGCCTTGGTTGGTAAATGACATGATCGGGTGATACTCCACTGCAACGGCAATTCCGTCAGGCAAGGGGTGGTTTGGAATCATGGAGTCCGGAACCTTGCTGACGCGCGTAACAATGTGCCCCAAGTTTAGGATGCCGCTGATCTTTGGATGCTCGATGCGATATCTGTTGTAACCAAACGTCTTTATCTTGAACGGCAGCGGCTCCATCTTGGTGATGGGAATTCGCAGGTTCATTCCCGCAACAACTCCCCATGTGCGACAGAGGCGGGCACGAACATGCAAGCAGTGATGGTTGCGGCCGATTTTGTCCTGCTGTGCGGCAAATTGGATATTTCCGGAATGTCCGGCTGGCTGGCCGAATCTACCGTACGCGCGCAGTCAGCCACATGTCTTGCAGTCTGGATCACACCCATGCCACTACATGGTATTGTCATGTTATAAGATACTTGTTGGGCAAATGATGGTACATGGCCAGGTCCGGTAACTGCACAAGAATACGTAGCACATGCATCTGCCGTAAAGCGTTATATACTAGAGTACTTTAATGTACCGTAACAGGAAAGTAAATTGCCAAAAGCAGGATTCAAATCAATAACGGTCTCAGAAAATACCTACGAGAGGTTCCAGAAGGTCTACGAGCAGAGTAAAAACGACCTTGCGACAAAGGGTGTCAACAGTTTTTCAGGCTACATAACATACATGCTTGAGGAGACGATGAGAAAGGACAAGACGTAAATTTACTAGAGTACTTTAATGTACCGTAACAGGAAAGTAAATTGCCGCAGGATTCAAATCAATAACGGTCTCAGAAAATACCTGAGAGGTTCCAGAAGGTCTACAGCGAGTAAAAAGACCTTGCGACAAAGGGTGTCAACAGTTTTTCAGGCTACATAACATACATGCTTGAGGAGACGATGAGAAAGGACAAGACATTTGCAGTATACGCGCCAAAGCTTGAGAAGATCAGCGTAGACGATGATCGCGTGATACTAAAGGACAACATCCAGAACAGGATCGTGGAGGTTGTAATCCAGAACGGGGAGATGTTCTGCTTCCTGTGTGAGGAGAAGAGCTGCGTGCACGTGGGCTTTGTCTTCTCCCTGCCTGACGTCTACGAGATTCTAAACGCAAGGGGAGTCAGGAACCCCAAGTAGTGGAGGAGGCGGGATTTGAACCCGCGAACCCCTGAGGAACAGGATCACCCATTATTTGATCTTAAGTCCTGCATGTCCAAAAGTACGAGTACTTGCTTTGGCCAGGCTTGATTACTCCTCCAGAATTGTAAAAATAGACACAAGATTTAACGGTTTAGCGAAGACGCCCCATACGTGAAGAATTATAAGGATTTTGCATCTTGGAAAGGTATTGCTTCGATAGCTCAGCCTGGTAGAGCGTTACCTTGGTAAGGTAAAGGTCGCGGGTCCGGATCCCGCTCGAAGCTTTTTACATCATTCTGGCATGCCGGCAGCAGCCTGACCGCCTCAAGGCAGCACCGCAGAATGGTGCATCTTCTTCCAGTCGATGCATGTAATTCGGTACTATGTGTCAGGGCCGGACAGCCTAGTAGTTTTTTATCAAAAGCTCAAAATGGCCAGTCCTCTTTTTAGAGTTGGAGTTGATCGCACGGTTTGCGCGAATTCGCTCGGTCCTCCACGGCCTGGCAGAGAACAAGTCGACGACCTCCTCGGAGTCGGAGTTTGATAGCAAAACCATGCATCCCTTCGAATCCAGTTTCCTGCAGAGATCGGCAAGCCTTGCCAGACCGCCATCGATAAAATTCTGCTTGGTGTAACTGGTAAAGCTGGCAGTCGGGCTCACCGGCTGGTACGGGGGATCAAAATAGACAAAATCCCCCTCGCGCGCATCGTCAAGTATTGATTCAAAGTCGCGACACATGACTGAGACCGGGTTGTACCTCAAAGCCTGGCTTACAGCACGCAGGTTATTCTCGTTTACAATGCCTGGGTTGGTGTACTTTCCAAAAGGCACGTTGAAAAACCCTTTGCTGTTGACCCTGTACAGTCCGTTAAAGCAGGTCCGGTTCAAAAATATCGTTCTGGACGTCTTTGCCACGCTGTCCTCAGGCAGACTTGCACGTACTGCGTAATAGTACGTGGAGGGATCACGGTGGTAGTTCTTTTCATGGTTTCGAAGTGAAGCGATCAGCTCGTCAATTCGATCCCGGATCGTGACATACGTGCGAATTAAATCCGGGTTCAGATCAGATGCTCGGTATTTGTGTCCGGGTTTAGTGGCAAGTATGTGAAATAGCAGCGCCCCGCCGCCCAGGAACGGCTCAAAGTATGTTCCAAATGTGTCAGGGAGATTTTCATTCAATATTCGGATCAGCTGGCGTTTTCCACCTGCCCATTTTAAAAACGGCTTTGAAGTTGCAAGAATCTGTCTTTGAACCACAACGTACGTCATGGAATACTATAACGAATCTCAAGAAAACAAAACATGACAAGATGTATAGTATTTTTTAACAGGTGCCATGCGGCGGACCGTTGATTCAGGCATGAGTCGTGCGGTGCATCTGTCTTAGCGGATACATATAGTACGCACTAGGAGGGATGTTTAGAAAAGGAAAAGGAAGGTTGGGTTTAATCCCACTTTGACCACGCGGCCATCCATCGGTAAGTCCATGTATTCAGCTTACAGCCCAACGCTGCAAACGTACATGCCAAGACTGCACCTGCACCTGCACCGAGAGCAACTGGGCTGTTATAGAACTTGCCTACCTGCGGTTCTATCGGTGTCATGTATGGTGGCAGTGTCGGTCTTGGATACTTGAATGCCGTTTCTAGTGGATCTGCGACTGTTATCAGATTTACCATGTTGAACAATGGTAGTGACATTCCTACAAGTACGCCTCCGAACAGTATCAACGAGTGTTTGTTCTTCTTTGTAGCCCAATACACCAAATCCAATAGCATTGCAGATGGCAACCAGACTGGAGTTACTATGAAGTCGTACGGATATCCAAGGGAAAACCATGCGCCTTTGGCTATCCATGTATAGACTGTCATAATCAGGGCGTAGTACGTCGCGGTACCTGGAACTCCCGTAAATGTTAGGTAGTATGTTGCACCTACCACAAGCATCAACGTTTGCGATATTGAGAATACCGTGAACGAAGTCCAGGCCCAATCAGTGTAGAAGATGTAGTCACCCGCATTAATCGTTAACAGTGTAGAGTTAACTGCAACTACTACTATGAACAAGTAGTGGGTACATCGTCTTAACCAGACCATAATCAGTAAAGAAAAAGGTCAATATATAAAATTTTAGAGTGCATTTGGGGTAAATGCGTGCCCAAACACCCAAAACCCCCGATTTTGGTTCGCATATGGGAATTGCCAGATGTCCGCGTTTGCGATCTTTACGTCCCAGTCGAGATGGCAACGAGTCGGGCTGCTCATACAGGGTTATGGGATTACTCACCGATCATACTTGGGAGGATTTATGATGCGACAATTTCTTTTGCGTCAGGCAGACATGAACTGGCCAAATCCCACAAATGGGTTCAGTCATTGTCTCTTGGTTTCTGTTCTGGATCCCGCTCAACGGCGCGTTCCTGCTTGGCCTGGCATTCAGATCACAAATTTTGCATACCGCGCAGTTCCGTCATGGAAAATTTCCATATGTGTCAGAGAAGATTGTGCCACCTCATGCACGCATGGATCCCCAAAAATTCATCAAATCCGCAGGCGGATACACGTAGCGCAGGAGAGCAAGGAGATGTTCTAAGATGGTAAGCAAAGAATCTATGTCACGAATACAAGGGTTGTTTTTATTCTAAAAATGAAAAAGAAATGTGCTGAGGGTTTCCACCGGTTACCAGCCAACATACAATGATACAAACAGCACGAATGCCACTGAAGCGGCAATACTGCCGCCAACTATACCATTGCTATTCTTGTTGGAACCCTCTTCCATGACCTTGACACAGAAGATGTAACCTATTGCTTCAATGATTGCAAGTACGATGAATGCATAGTGGCCGCTTGCTGTGGGATATGCCCAAGGATAGTAAAAGTATCCAGCTGCAGTACCGCCAAAAGTGGCCAACAGTGCTGCCCAGTATGATATTGTAATCACACCAGTCATGTTTTCAACGCGTTTTCCAATCATTCGTTCTACATCAGCGCTTGATGAACCACCAGCACTACCAGAGCCGAATCCTTTTGGAAGAGTCATTACGAGATTATTCTGTTTTAGAATCCTTTTAAATCTTTCTTAATTCTACGGCTTAGATGGCTGTCCTTACAGGTATGAAACGGTACTCATGCACAGGATCGGCGCCAAAATGATGCGGATTCAACATCAGATCGGCTGCATTTACTTGGAGGGAAGTTGCATTTTCAGATCCGATCTATGCTGCAGCGTTCTTCGACGGCAATCAAGCGTTCATCATTATTGAGCATGAAGATTAAAGACAGAATGTGCATGTCGCACTCCCAAATGAAAAACAGGCTGACATGTCCGGTCATGTGCCAAAGATATTCCAACCAGTGGTGGCCGGGCCCTACGCAGGACGGGGCATGGCGTGCCCAGATAATTGGCAAGTTGCGATCTACACGTGTCCGACGTGCATGCACAGCAGGCTCATAAGATTGTCGACACCATAAAAGGCAGTCCCAGTTATGTGCAGCTTTGATGCAGATTGCAGGTTACACAGGGCGGTTCGCAAGACCTGAGATCAAGATCAATGTCATCAAAAAACTGCAAGCCAGTAAAGGCAAGAGTGGCTGGTGTGACAGCATCTGAAACATGACCATAGCACCCACATCCATTTGCCCGATCGCATCCAAGATCGGCGTGGCCTGCATGAATTAGAACCTCGCCAAGATGCACACGGGATACGCCTGTGCCGATCGAGCACACTTGTACCATCCAAGATATCGAAAAATCACCAAACTCACTTGGCCGCATTCGTCGGTAAGCAGTACGGCAAGAAGCACGGCAAAATTCAAGTTTCGCCTGAACCCTACAGGCTCATCTGCCTGCATGCGGCAGGTTCCCTGTCCGTGAAATAAGAAAAAATGTGCATTTGCACATAGGATTATGGGATTGATCTACTGTACAGTTTGCCTTCCAAGGCCATCTTGTACATTTCTGCAACGTACGGGTTCTCACCTGGAGTCTCTGCACCAAGCTCTACCAGTCGGGCATATACCCTGACCACGTAGGCAAGTGCGCCCATGAATGCCACAACGACACCCATGTTAAACATCCAATGGTTTGGAACGGCAAAGATCTCCTCTACAAACCAAAAGTGCCACATCTCGTTGATACCAATCGTGAACATAGTTGCGAGATAGCCAAGAATGGTCATCTTCAACCCGGTGTTCATTGAGTTGTTGGGGCCTCTGAGAACTGGAACTTTTCTATCATAGATTGCTGCAGCACCCCATCCAAGTGGCAGTGCAACAAAGTGGGAGTACAGCCACCAGTGTGCTGGTGTGAATGCACTGTCCCTGATAGAGGTCTGATGTAAAGAACCATCTACGAAGTTGTCTACTTCTACTGACGCAGCAGTTGATCCCATGGCAATAACGATGAGCCAGATTTTCTTAAGTCTCTGAATCTCAACTTCTTTTGGGATTAATGCCGGCATTTGTGCCATACAATAGGGCTGTGAGTTTGACATATAAAGTAAGAGATTCTCTGTACGGAAATTTTAGTTGATTTTTTACCAATCTATTGGAATTATATTGAAATTTATTCTGTATAAGAAGTTGATTCATCAAAAAAATTTATTTTATTTTACTGATTTTCATTGTTAATCATTGATGATAAACAACAAATAAAGCGATCACACCGGATGAAAGAAAAACATATAACGACGTATATGAATTTCTGGTTATTAGGGATAACTATGGTCGAAAAAAGAATCTTGGCATGCGGACTTGCTGTAGTGCTGGCACTTGGAACTCTGGGCTTCAACTGGGTTGAGGTCATACTTCCACCTGCAGAGGCACACGGCGTCCAAGCACAGCTCCAGAGTCGCTTCATCAGAATCGAAGACGAGACCTTCAACAGACAATCCCTGCAAACTGGCGAGACCTTGATGCTTCAAGGAACGCTTGTCAGCCTAGTGGAAAGAGATCTCAGAGGATGGATATCGATATTCTCAGAGTCTACTAACGCAGGAAACAGATGGGAGATGCTATCACGTGATCCGCCTGGAAATGTCTTTGACATTGAAGGCAACACTGAAGTTGATTACAGCCTGTCTGCCAAAGCACTAGAAGCAGGGGTATATCACGTACACACACAGCTCAACGTGGCAAGCGTCGGTCCGGGACTTGGTCCAGGTCAGACAGTAGTTGTTGAAGGTGATCCAATCATCAAACCAATTCCATATACCAACATCGCATACCAGTCAATCATAATTGGTGTTGGATATGTCATTACGTTTGCGACGCGACCCTGGCAGGTAATCTAAAATCACCCTTTTCCTTTTCATTTTCTAACAGCCTTAAACCAAGTTTTATTTTTCAGAAATGGCAAAGTATGGTATGCTGAGTTTTAAGATAAACAGGCTGGACATATCCCAAAGCTACTTCTTCGGGGAGGTGACATTTCGCTCTGATGTGTTCAAGGTGAACATACAGGACCAAAGAAGGGGCAGGATTCTCAAGCTGCCATTTGACATAGAAGCCAAAAAAGGCAGCATGGTAGTCAGGCTGACAGGATCAGAAGATCTGTACGTTGAAGACTATATTCCGTACATGGGAAGATCGGAGTGGCTTGAGATCGACTCGGATGCGATCACATACTTTCTTGCAGACAACCAAGACAGACTGGACACGATTGAGATCATGGACAGGTAGGATATGTTTTCCGAGATGCGGGCTGCATCCCATGAATCCAGCGCAGTACAGGCAGTCGCATGATCGACACGCGCAGATTCTTTGAGATTGCATGCGATCTTTCCAGGTTCGCCGCACAGACGTTTCAAGCAGGATCTGGCTGAAAACGAGGTACAGTACGTATGCAGCCGCAAAACTCGCACCCACACGTACACCATGTACTGGACCAGGCAGCATTTAATCGCTGCCAGGCCGTCAGGTGCCGCAGAGTAGGAATGGGACTTCATTGTCAACTCCAAGTTATCCTGCATTCATTGAAGTACCAATCTGGCTGTGTCCGTCCGATTCTTCATGCAGATTGCATTTGGATGGCGTGAGAGCTGCAGTCAGCGGTATTCTTCCGCGAAGAGGCTGAATTACCTTTGTGGTAATTTTGCCGCGCTGCGGCGAAAACACCATAATGCGAGGTTGTTGATAGTATGTTAACCCCCGCCTATCCACCAAGCGTGGCGGGCTAACCCCTCATTACGCATGCCCTTCGAGGGCTGGTTGTTGAATGGGGCGACCCGAGCTGCTACGATAGTGGACTTCGAGTCATAATAGATGCATGCAGTTTCTGGCCTGCCACCGGAAAAAAAGGAGGTGAAATGAAATAAAAAGTATAGGAATCGACATAGGAAAGAAACGATGCCACGTGTGCGTCATGGACGCCGACGGTACCGTCTTGGAGGAGTTCTCTTACGGGAACAGGTTCGACGAGGTGCTAAAGACTGCCAAAAAATGCAAGGCCAAATACGGCCAGTGCCAGGCAGTCTGCGAGTCTACCGGAAACCTCTGGATAAGGACGGCCGACGCGTTTGAAAAGGCAGGAGTGCCACTGCAGCTTGCCAACACGTACAAAACCAAGGCAATCGCGTTTGCAAAGGTCAAAAACGACACCGTCGACGCGCGCATGCTGGCGCACCTGCTCAGGTCCGACCTGATCTCGCCGTGCCACACGGGCACCGTCGAGTCCAGAGGGAAGAAGCAGTTGATCAGGTACGAGATCCGGTTGGTTCAGGACCGGACCAGACTGATCAACTTTTTGCACTCGCTGACGGACAAATACGACGTCGACCCGAAGGAAGGCGGGAGCGTCATATGGCGCGCAAAGACGCTAAAGTTCCTTGACGGCGTCGTTTTGGGGGATCCGTCAGACCAATTCGTGCTTGGAAGCTGCATCTCCAGGATACGCCACGTCAACTCCGAGATAGAGAAATCCCGGCAAGAGATCACGCGTTTTGTCAAGGGGAACCATTACGCCAAGCGGGGTTGGTGCGTAATTCAATATTATGTACACCCTCAGGTCCTCATGTTTTTAGGCACAAAATATGCACCGGATTGGACGATTCGTGCCTAGATGAATCATGGACCTGAGTGTGTACAATATTATCATGTCCTATGTACGCCTCGGCGCTGTTCATCCGCTGGCAAGTCGGATCATCAGGCAGCTCCCGTACTTGTTGCACCGTAAGACGGTATCGGTATATTTAGTCGTCTGGCGCACTCAAACCGGTTGAGGACCCGGATGTTCCAGGATATGGCCCTTCCCTTGGCAAACCGCCGCCGGTTGTCGTCCCGGACGAACCGGCAGTGCAGCTGGTGCCTTCGGGTCTCCTCTGCCCCGAACACGCCTTCTATCAGGGATCTCTCCTTGTACTCTTCTCCGTCAAACAGGCCTGCGGCCTTTTTTCTGTGTGGCTTTCCGCGGCTGACTGCGTTCCTTCGCTGCTTGATGTTGGGAGTCATGCCCATCTCGAAGATCAGCCTGCAGTTGCAGTCAGAATCGTACCCCTTGTCACAGTCAAAGACGCATCCTGCAAAGTCAAACCCGCGGCGCTTGATCTCGGCTAGCATTGCCGGAAGCATGGTCATGTCGCTGACGCTGCCAGGCGTGGCAAACGCGGCCAGTATTATTTGCAGGCCCAAAATGGCCGTTATGTGGTATTTCCAGTAGATCCTTTGGGGTTTTTCGACAAAATCACGCTTGTTTGCGTCCGGTTTCTCGATGTCTGCATACCTCGTAGTCTCAGCCGCGCTGCTGTCGGCGCCCAGCGGGCCAGCCGCCCCGTCGATGCAGCGGCGGGCAGTCTCTGCCAGGATCAGATCAAGCCAGTCCCCAGGTATCGTCTGCATGTGCCTGACCAGCCAGGTGTGATCCGGAATGGGCTCGTTGCTCCACGGCGTCTGCATGTCCCGCAGGTCTGATTTGATCCCGCGGTAGGTGTTGTTGTCTGCCATCATCATCAGGCAGGCAAAGTCCAGTTTTTGTTTGGAATGAACCGGAGGTCGTCCCCTGCCGTTTTTTTTCTCACGCGGGCACGGAATCTCCCGAATAAGGTCTATCAGCGTCTCTTTCATATGTGCCTGTTCTGACTCATTTGCCTCCTCATAATACTGCCAGTATCCTTTTCGTCTGTTATGTCCTGTCATTGCAAAGACGCGGGATCGGTGATCAAAAGCTTTTTCGGTCAGGCCCGGCGTGGCTGGGATGAATTACGCACCAACCCCGCCGTACCCTAGTTAGTTTCACAACCCTGCCGTCTAGGGCATCGCCGCCTCAGGCAGACTGCCCCACATGCCATGCTCCCAGAGACCAATGGAATTCAAGTTAGTGGTTGACTGTTTTAATCCGAAAAACACAAGGATCAGATCAGCGGTGTCGCACACATGGACAAAACCGAGGCAGAGCCGACCAAGCAGAAATCGCGACTGAGGATAACCCACGCCCAGAATGATGCCAGGTACGTGGAGGTGGGCAAGCTGCTGCACCTTACAAAGGCTCCAGGTTCGGACGAGGAGCTTGAGGGAATGAACATGAAGAAGAACGGGCGCCCCTACAGTTACCCCGACACCGTCATAATGGCTATCGCTGGAATACGCGCCATTCATGGTCCCCTGTCGTACCGCATGTGCCAGGGAATGGCGATATCTGCCTTGGGCGAGGAGGACGCTCCTGACCACGTCACATTGTGGCGGAGAATAAAGGCCATGAAGGTACTGCAGGAAGGCAGCATAACCACGGTCAGAAACGGCGGTGACGTCCTCTGCCTGATACCGGACGCCACCGGACTGGCGCCGGCCACGCGAAGCGACTGGATACACCACAAGCACGGGAAGGCGCGCGGATTCATCAAGCTGAGTGTCATGATAAACCAAGAGACCCGGGAGATCCTGGCGTTCCGGGTGACAGACGAGCGCAAGGGCGACTCGTCCCAGTTCAATGCCCTGGTGGACGATTCTCTGGAGGCACTCGGCCTGGATCCGGAGGACCTCAGGGCAGGGGTGCTGGAGAAGAAATCGGCCAAGGCGCAAGGTACCAATGCCTCCGCGGCAGGGAGTCGCACCGATGGTTCCGAAGGATCCGCGGCGGGGGGTGCAATGGCCAATGGCATCGAGGGATCCGCAGAACGGTACGGCATGCTGCCTTTCTGCCATGCAAGTCATGCCGGAGGGCAGTGCGTGATAGAGCTGAAGGCAGACGCCGGATACGACACGAGGCAGATATTCGAATACTGCAAGAATCTGGGAATAGTGCCGCTCATCGGCGTTGTCCAAACTCTGAACTCAAAATCGACGAAAAGCTTAAAGATCAAAGATCGCACGCCGCTTAATGAACAAAAAACGTGATGGAATCACGAAACATAACAAAAGCAAGAAACGCTGCAAAAGCAAGATCATCAACGACAAGAAATGGGAACGTCCTGCAGGATACTACAAGGAATACGAGACAAGGAGAAGGGGTGAAGGCCGGGTTACAAGATTACGAATCAAGGCCCTCACCGCCCTGCTGTCTGAGATCTACCCATCTGCCACTTCTGGCAAGGTGCGTATGATCCCATACATGGTATGCCTTGCAGACCGGGAGTTTCGCTGCCATTCATACCGTCAACATGTCTCATACCTGCAGACACATCAGGGAACACTGCGCATGTATGGATTAAAAACCGTTCCGTCAAAATCCTGCCTGCACCACATAGCAACCGTAATCGCAGATTATGACTGGTTGCATGAAATAATAGAAATGCAGGCAGGATCCCATGCGCGCGGTTCCCTCCTGGGCGACTCCACCGGGGTCGCCATAAACCAGTACGCTGACTGGGAGGACGCCAAGAGGGGACTAATCTCCAGGCGTGAATTCGTCAAACTGCATGTGATGGTTGACGCCCGGGGAAGAAAGATCGTCTCCTGCGCAGTCACCATAGGACGCGCGCACGACTCGCCAGTGTTCCGGGAGATGTTCGGGAATGTTCCGGACGGCACGGGGTGCGTGATGCTTGATGCAGGATATGACGCAGTCAAGAACTACAAGATGATCCGCGATGCAGGCAGAAGGCCGGTCATCTGCACCCGCAGGAACCACGTCGCACGGGGATTCGGTCCGAGGGCAGAGATGATCAGGTGGCAGGAGAAGAACCCCAAAGAGTTTGAAACGACGTACCACCAGCGCAGCATAGTGGAATCGGTGTTCTCGTCGTTCAAGTGCAGGTTCACTGCCGTGGTCCGGGCAAAAACGCTGCCAACCCAAAGGCTGCAGCTGCTGCTCAGGTGCGTCTGCTACAACCTGTTGTCATAAGGATAATGCAAGAAATGCATGACACGTGTCTAGCGTATGCCATGCACCTCTGCACGATTCTGGCACGAGATGCGCCGCATCATGCTCCTGCCACAGGAAAATCCCGTCAGATGGACTGAATCACAACCAATAAAGCGCGTGTAAAGGAACACCAAATAGGCCGGAAGAACTAAGATTTGGACAACGCCCCGCTCATCAGGATAAAGAAGAACGCCAACAGCAGGGCCGGCGGGGTGGGCAGGACGCGCGGCCTGGCCGCCCAGGAACAGATGCGCGGCGACGAACCCAGTCCGAAAAAACTCGCCGCACTGGACGGGTGCGAGCGCGTACAAAACCAGCAGGACTGGAAGAGGCGGGTCGGCTACGGCCGGCGGTGGCTGGTAGAGATCGTGTTCTCGTCACTCAAGCGAATGTTCGGCAGTTCTGTAAACGCGGTAAAGATGGAAAACATCGTCCAAGAGATAGCAATAAGGATCAACACGTACAACAAGCTGCTGGCAGTGGCACGGGAGGCGATTGCAAAAGCATGAGCACAGAATTGCTACAAACGCACGCGCTTGGATCAAGGAGGTGTCATTAAGGCCTAGGATGCGAAACTAACTACCAACTGCGAGGTTGTTGCGTAATTCCGCCTGATCTCACTTTCGCACATACCCTGCCGTGTCCTTATTGACAGGGCGTCTGGATCGGCATGGTTACTGGCATACCGTTCCACCGTAGGAGGGTATCTCTATCCCCAGCATGCGGGCGTACCTGAGACGGTTCAGAACCTTGAGATTCCAAGCGATGGCCCGGATCTTGCCGAAGCGGCAACGGTTGTCCCAACGGATGAACCTGCAGTGCAGTTGGTGGCGCTTGGACTCCTCACCCCCGAAGATGCCTTCGATCATGCCGCGCTGTCCGTACTCGTCCTTGTCAAAGATCTTTGCCGCCCTGCTTCGGTTGGGCCTGCCGCGGTTGACGGCAGTCATTCTCTGCTTGATGTTGGGAGTCATCCCCATCTCGAAGAGCATGCCGCAGTTGTAATCAGAGTCGTATCCCCGGTCCGCGTTAAAGATAGTCGGACCGGGGGATAGTCCATGCCGTTTCATCCCGCCCAACATGACCGGTAGCATCGTGGTATCGCTTATGCTGCTGGTCGTGATCTCCGACTCCAGTATGATCTGCAGGCCCAGGATGGCAATTATGTGGTATTTCAGGTACGCCTTCCTAATCATCTCGACGAAATCCTTCTCTCTTCTGAGGGGTCTCGTGACAGTCTCGTATCGGGTGGTCTCCACGCCACTGCTGTCTGCCCCCAGCGGGCCGGTCGTGCTGCCTGCCTCGGCCACGCACAGTGCGGCAGTCTTGGTCAGGATCGTATCCAACCAGTCCTGCGGGATGGTCTGGAGGTGTCTGGCCAAGGTAGTGTGGTCGGGGACTGACTCGCTGGCCCACGGTATCTTTATCACGGACAGGTCGCTTTCCATATCGCGGGAGGTCTTGTGCCATGCAACCATCAAGATGCAGATGAAGTCTAGTTTGGCTCTGGAGTGTACGGGGGGTCGACCCCTGTTGCTCTTCTCTTGGTGCGGGCATGGATTCTCCCGCACAAGATTAGTTATCATGTCAATCAGGAACGCAGTCTCGGTGCAATGTCCCAAGTGGTAGCATACCCAATAGTCAGGTCGTCGCTTGTGCTTGATCATTACCGCGTACGCGAGATCGTGATCAAAAAACGTATCAGATTATCCATGTGGCTGATTTATAAGGATTCGACGCGTTCTTGCGAGGCAGGGGATGGCTTTCGCTAGGAAGTTCCACCCCCACAATGAAGAATCTCGGATACATATCCATTCGAGGCTTTCCCTCAGTACCATTCTTCATCCTTTTGTCAGGACGTAACCGCATTTAGATGAACGGGGCTTTCCCCCAATCAGAGCACGCGGCCGTATTCCTAACCATAATTTGTGACAAATCCCCTCTTTTCCTTGAGCATCCAGTAGATGACGCGCAGCATCTTTGAGGCTGCGGCAACTGCCGCCTTGCTGGTTCCCCTCTTCTTTGCCAGGCGCCTGTAGAATTTTGTCACGTCCGAATCCTTTGCATACTTCGCGTGACTGTGAATGCACTCGGTCATGATCCACCGCAGCAGCGGGTCGCCCCTCCGGGTTATCCTCCCGTAGTGAGCAGTCTCCCCAGACGACCTTACCGACGGGACCAGGCCGGCGTACGCGGACAGCTTTTCTGACCTGATGAACCTGTCTATGCCGTCTATGCAGGACGCAATGACCAGCGCCGAATAATTTCCTACCCCCGGAATCGTGTTGATGAGCATCGCGTCCGGATTCTTCTTTACGGCATCGGATATCCGCGCGTCGGCCATGACTATCCTGTCCTTGAGAAAATCGATCACGGCCAGGTATCCGTCTATCCTGTAGTCGTTCAGGCTCCTTACGCGCGCCGTCCATCCAATCGTGAACGGCGCGCCTGCAGGCTTTACGGATCCCTGCAGCAGTATCCCGTGTATCTTGTTCTTCATCAGCGTCCTGCTCCGGACCATCGTCGTCCGGTATCGCACCAGATCCTTTTCGGCCATGGCCTGCTTGCCTGGCACGTGGCATTCTGCTATGTATCCTCCCCGCAGCATGTCGGCAAGGACGCGCGCGTCAACCTTGTCAGTCTTCTTTTTGGATTCTGCTATGATCTTGGTCCTGTACGGGTTTGAAAGGATCACGTCCAGACCCATGTCTTCTGTCATGAGTCTGTATGTCTCCCGCCATACAGACGACGATTCCAGGACGTACTTGGCGTTGGGTGGAATTTTGCGCAATGACGCCTCCAGCGTCTTGCGGCTGTTCTGGACTGACGTGTTGGAGATCTCTATGCCCCGATCATCCATCACGGATATCTGAACCGTCTTCTTGTGCAGGTCCATGCCGACGTACGCCATGCGTCCGCTGTCTCGGAAGGTAATCTGTTTGTTTGCGATTCTCTTTGGACGGCCTGTCTTGGCAGGTTCATTTCGCTTACCATCTGAATTCCTGGATCGTACCACATATGGTTAGATGTAGTGTAGTTGGGGGAGAATTACGCAACAACCTCACCAACTGCATAAAGTTTTAATAACTAATTTGATTCAAGACAGACAGGTAAATGCTATGAATACAAAAGTACTTTTAACAGCAACAATCCTTTCTGTATTCTTTATCGGTTCCATCGGCGCAGCGTCTGTTGCATCTGCACAGTATCTGGGCAACGTTGGATCCGAGGGAGAAACTGGACAAAGCACCTTGGAAGAAGCCCTTAAACTCCAATCAGACCGAGTTGCAAATGCCGAGGCAAACCCAGGAGCAGGATCAGGAACACCGTATCTTGATGCAAACGGTGTCGTTGGCGCATCAGTCATAGCCGGCGCAGTATTTGGCGGTATCGCAGGAGCCTTCTTCATCAGAGGACGATCCGGCAAGTATGCTGCTATGGGCAGAGGATAATCATACATCTTATTTTCCTTTTTTTGTTACAATCCCACCTACGGTCGATCCCGTTGTTTTAGACCACATGCAGACTCTGGTTTTGCCGGAACCGCACGCAAAAGACCACAGACACCATCCTAAAGATTTGTTCCGGCATATCGTGCCGGCGGATCCCTAGGTGGAGAAGCAATGGGCCTGCCATCTCACAAGGAATCCGATCTTACCCATGATGCCCACTTGTAGGATGCAGGCAAACCACGAATCCGAATGGAATGTAATTCTGATCGGTTAGTAACGGCAGTATGTCTTTATGCCGATCTGGCGTAAGCCAGCAGGCAGATGCTGCGCGCGATGCCGCAGACGGGCCGAATGTAGATATGAATTTATAGTTCCAGAGCAGAATCATGCATTTTTAGACGGTGTCAAGAGAAATGTATATATCTCACAAATAGGGGTAAAAATACATGACTCCTATCATAGGTACCTTCCTAAACGTACTGTCTTCATTAACAGGACAGCTGGGACCAAACTATGATCCATTGTTCTACGATGTAATGATTTACATCTTCGGAACCATGATGTTCACAATATTCCTTCTTGGAATCATATCATTCTGGTTGCGTGTGCACGGCTGGGCCTACAAGGACAACCGTGAAAGATGGGTCGATGAGTTGGATAGACACTTCGAGCGAGAAGGCATTGGTCTTATTCCAGACAACGGTAAATACTGGTAGAATCATTTTTCTCTTTTCATTATTTTAGAACCGCATCTAGTGCGTGCTTTTGCAAATCAGAACACGGGGGCGCCTGCCAGGATAGGAGACAGCCGTTCAGACTGCTTGTTCCGCATTCAAAACTGCTCCAAGGATGTGCAGAGTCTGCAAAATGCCATACCGGACTCACCATCCAGAGATGAGTGCAGTCAGGTTTCCGGTTGTGGTGGAAGAAAGTCCGAGCCCTTTGATTCGTCGTATGCCTTTGAGGTGAAATCTGCCCGGTAGTGCTTGCCTTCCTGCAGTGGATGGTTGATAAAGCTAGATGACTTCACGCCGTCCACATATATCGTGGATTTTTCCTGATTCATGTCCTTCAGTGGAAATTCCCACATCCACAAAAAGTGGCCTATCTCAAACGGATACTCCTTCTCCCATTCTGCATAGATCGTTCCATCCCCGGTCAAGGTGTACATGCTCCTTTGGCAATCATCGTTAATTCCTATATTGGCAGGAATCTCTGCCTGCTTGCCGTCTACGTACAGCTCTAGTGAAGCCTTGATCTTGTATGGTGTGTCCCTGCCCTCAATACATGCCTTGATCGGGTCGTTTGGATATATCACGTACTGGAGGGCAGAGCTTGCAGCAGCTGCCGAAATGCCGATGATTGCGGTAATTATTAGGAAACGGATGGTCCTTTTTCGCTTGTAAGGATCATTGGTGCCGGGCCAAATCAACACCACTATTCTCCTTGGATCCTTTAAGTTCTTTTCCTACGTTGGTGGCGTACTGGTTTACCCAAGAATGCGTTAGCATGCATGACAGACACGCCGTGCCTATTCCCATACAGAATGCATTAAAAATTTGGAGGCTGCCATGAGACATGGCTAGAAGAACCGGATAAAAAGAAAGATTGCCGCAAGGATGCTCATGAAGGCCACCCCGACATAGCTGAGAATCTGGATGCCTGCATGTGGCCGGGCTGCCTTGTCAAGATGCCTGTCTCCCATCAGCCTAATGTGAAAGAATGCGATTATGGGAAACACGATAAAACTAAGCACCGTGGCAAAGTCCACTAGTTCCCGAAGGTTGTTGCCAAACCCGAATATAACAACAGACTAGCCCGCTGACAGAAGCACCAGAAGAGTGATGTTCATAAGGTTGCCCGCGAAACGTGTCTGCTCCATGCCGGGCATTATCAGGCTTATCGCCTTTGTGATGGATCTTGTGTATCCGTCGAGGATGGCAAGAATCGTGCCAAACATGATGGCAAATGCGGAAGCCGAGATCACAAGGCTGCTCCACGGCCCGATCGTCTCAGTGTACAGCGTGACTACCTGGTGTGCAAAGTCGGCGCTACTGTTGGACAACTCCTCGCCTGATCCAAAAAAGAGGTACGAGCCCAAAACCATGAACATTACTGCAAGTGTGGCAGTAATCGCATATGAGACCCTGAACTCGGAGAGGGTCTCCTGAAGCTTTGGTCGGTACCCGGTTTGTTTTGCCCTTGCAAGCGCCCACAGACTCGTCCAGGCCGAGACCTCGATCGGGGCAGGCATGAATCCCATCAGGGCTAGAAGAAAGAACAGTCCTGCGTCAGTCCACAGGCTTTCAGGTACAAATCCATCCACCATCTCCGTGGGTCCGTTCCACAGGGCAATTGCAAATGCCATCACAGTTGAGACCAGCATCACGGTGGCTACAATCTTGATGATGCCATCCAATGCGCCGTATCTCCCTATGGCCAGAATCGACACACACACGACAAACAGCATTATGGTAATCCACTCCTGCGAGGATTCAATCGAGAAGAGATGTGCAAAGAACCCCGCCGTTACAAACATCACGGCGCCGGTGACAAAGAACATCGTTGTCAGGGTGGCTCCAAAGAACATCCAGAGTTTCGTCTTGCCCAGACTCATATACCCGTCTATGATGCTGGTTCCTGTCGCGTTTGCATAACGCAGGCCGTATTCAAATGCAGGATACTTCAAGAGGCACGACAGAACCACAAATATCATGAGCACTAGACCAAACTCTGCTCCTGCCCGGGTAGATTGGATGAGGTGCGACACGCCAATCGCGGTACTTGCAAACAGTATGCCCGGCCCTGCCACCTGATGATGGATCTAATCCTTAGATTCATACGAATGAGATTGGGTTGGCGTATAGATATTTTCCCAAATGTCAATGGGCCCGCGCGCATACCACATGGAGGGAGCGATATCATGACACACAGCATGCACGTGCATGATCCTTCATAGTGCACAGAATTGCCGCGCTCGCAGGGGATCTGAATCCATATCAGCAAGTAACGTTTAATTCCACTACGCAAACCAGTCAACCCATGGGTCGAATGCACACACGCAGACATGGAAAGTCTCACTCGATCAGGCCGGCCGTACTGCAAACCCCGTCATGGGTCACGCAGAGTCCTGCAGACATAGAGGCATTGGTCGTCAAGTACTCCAAGGACGGCATGACGCCAAGCCAGATAGGAATAAAGCTCAGGGATCAGCACTCAATACCCTTGATCAAGGCAGTCACCAAAAAGAGCATGGGTGAGATTCTCGAAGAGAAGGGTTTGAGACCCGACATGCCCGAGGATCTTGAAAACATCGTCAAGAAGGCAGTAGGGCTACAAAAACACCTCAAGGCAAACAGGGGAGACAGGAGAAACGTCAGATCCCTGGAACTCATCGAGGCCAAGGTTCACAGGCTTTCGGTATACTACAAAAGAATAGGGCGAATCCCCAAGACTTGGAAATATAAATCTGTAGTAGCCCAACTGGAATAATGGCAGCATCTCTTAAAGAATCGTTTTCACTATTTGCAGACAAGATGTCAGAATGCATAAAGTCGCAGAGATCGATTCTTGTCACAACCCATATCGACTGCGACGGGCTGACTTCAGGCAGCATTATCACAAAGGCTCTCATCAGGGCAGGCGCCACATGCACAGTCAGAACAGCCAAGGAATTCAGCAAAGATACTGCAGGATCATTCAGCAAGGATTCCAGAAACTTCCACATCGTAGCGGATCTAGGAGGCGGGTTTGCAGGTGACTTGGATCGCACGCTTGGCGAGGACTGGTTCATTCTGGACCACCACCAGATCCCCGACACGGAGATGGATAATCCGAATGTCATCAACGCATGGAGACACGGGATTGATGGCGGGACGGATATCTGCGCGGGCGGAATGGCGTACCTGGCGGCAGTCTCGCTGGACAGGAGAAACGAGGACATGGCTGCCATGGCAGTGGTCTCTGCACTGGGTGACAGGCAGGATCAGGGAGAGAGAAAGTCGTTTACGGGCAAGAACTTTGAGATTGCAGAGACTGCGAAGAATCTTGGCATGCTCGAGGTGGATCTGGATCTTCTTCTGGTAGGCAGGGAGACCAAGTCCTTACCAGACGCGCTGGCATTTACATCGCAGCCGTTCATAGACGGGCTGACATGGAACAGGGCCGCGTGCTTGTCCATCCTGAACTCCTCCGGAGTGAAGCTCAAGGACGGTGGCAGGTGGAGGGTTCCGGCAGAGATCGACGAGGACGAAAAAAAGAAGGTCATAGAGTCAATCTGCAGGTTTGTCTCGGGCCGCAACGCCACCGAGATTGCCTCCGAGATGATAGGATACACATACACGTTCCCCATGGAGGACAGGAGAAGCTTTCTGAGGGAGGGGAGGGAGTTTTCCACCATGTTAAATTCATGCGGCAGGATAGGCCGCCCGAGCGTCGGAATCTCCGTATGCATGGGGGACAGGAACAAGGCCCTGAGGGAGGCAGAGGTCATCCTCAAGGAATACAGGGGCAGGATCAGGGAATACATGAACACGATATCAAACGAGAGGTGGAGAACCATGGAGGGCGACGGCCATGTCATGATCAACGCCCAGGGCGTGGTGCCGGAGATGATGACAGGAACCATCGCGTCGTTGATTGCAGGATCGCCCAAAAACATCGGAAAGGTGATCATCTTGAGGGCAGACGGGGAGGGGAACGCTGTAAAGTTTTCCTCAAGAAAAGCCATAGGGTGCACGTCGGATGTCAACTTGAGCCGCCTGATGGGCGAGGGGGCGCGAAGCGTCGGTGGTGTAGGCGGAGGCCACAGCATGGCAGCAGGCGCCAAGATAACTAAGGACAGAATAGACGAGTTTCTAAACTACTTGGAGGAAAACATTGCTGTGTCAGGTGCAGATAGTCCTAAATGATGTCTCCGCAAAGCGGGCCAAGGCGGTAAGGAGTGCCTTGGAGCCGGACAACGTGAACATCCCGGACGGGCTGAACATCAGCATGGAAGAGGCAGGCGACAAGCTGATATTCAACTTTGAGAGTGTGGGAGACATGGGACACCTGATAGGCACGGTAGACGAGGTACTGGGGCATGTCGGGGTCGCACTCAAGGTGATACAGTGATGCTTGACCCCAGACTGATCAGGGAAACTCCTCACAAGATAGAAGAGATGCTCAAGGCAAGATCGGTTGATTTCAATCTCGACGCCCTGGCGAGATCCGACGCGGAAAGACGCAGGCTGATCATCCGCACAGACCAGCTGCGCCAGAAGAGAAACAAGACCGGACAGGCCATTGCGGAGCTAAAGAAGAAGGGGGAGGACGCATCAGATGCGCTTGCCGAGATGAAGGTGGTGTCAGGGGAGATTGCGGCACTGGAATCCGAACAGCAGACGGCAGAGAAGGCGTACGCCAGGCTCGCATTCACTGTTCCCAACATGCTTGACCCGACGGTTCCGCCAGGAACAGACGAGAGCTTCAACAAGAAGGTGCGCCAGTGGGGTGGGATTCCGGAATTCGGGTTTGACACACGCGACCACATAGACATCTCTGAATCCCTTGGCCTGGTGGATCTCAAGAGGGCCGCAAAGGTGGCAGGCGCCAGGTTCTACTACCTGAAAAATGACCTGGTGAGGCTCAACCAGTCTCTCATCCACTTCGCGCTGGACTTTCTTGCAAAGAGGCGATACTCCCTCGTGCAGCCGCCGTACATGATCAACCGCGGATCCATGGAGGGGGCGGTGATTGCAGAGGATTTTGAGGACGTCATATACAAGATAGAAGGCGAGGACCTGTACATGATAGGCACCTCCGAGCACGCCATGGCGGCAATGCACTCAGGCGAGATTATCGACGGGGCGGATCTGCCGATCAGGTATGCCGGCGTAAGCCCGTGCTTCAGAAAGGAGGCCGGCGCGCACGGCAGGGACCAAAAGGGAATATTCAGGGTGCACCAGTTTGAAAAGATCGAGCAGTTCGTGTTTGCAAGGCCGGAGGACTCGCGCAGGGAACATGAGCTGATGCTCGAGGCCGCAGAGGAGTTCTACCAGGCACTTGGCATCCCGTACAGGGTGATGCTGCTCTGCGCAGGAGACATGGGAAAAGTCTCGGCAAAGACCTACGACATAGAGGCCTGGATGGCAGGACAGAACGCCTACAGGGAGATAGTCTCGTGCTCGAACTGCCTTGACTACCAGGCAAGGAGGTTGATGATAAGGTTCCGGGATCGAACAAACGACGAGACGCAGTACCTGCACACGCTCAACAGCACCCTCATAGCGACCACCAGGGTTATGGTGTCGATCATCGAGGACTTTCAGACAAAGGACGGGCATGTCAGGATTCCAGACGCCCTGCAGGGATACATGGGCGGCCAGAAAGAGATTGCACGGACCTGACAGTTTCAACATACCCTTATATTTTGGACTGGAAGGTCAATACTGATTGGCACGCCGAAAGGGTAGAGTAAAGGACAAGTGGAGAGAGAAGCGCTGGATCACAGTGTATGCTCCGGATTCGTTTAACAACGTGCCAATAGCGTACATTCCAATCACCGACGACAAGGGCGCAGAAGGCCGCGTAATAGAGGTGACTCTCTACGATATCCTCAAGGGGGACTCTTCACAACACCAGTACAAGATCTACTTTCAGATCGACAAGGTCAACGGGGACAGCGCCACGACGATCTTCAAGAGGTTCGAGTATTCCAAGGAGTTCCTGCGAAGCCTTGTCAGACGGGGATCGTCAAAGATCAATTTTATAATTGACATCAAGACCAAGGACGGGTACATATTCCGAATCAAGGTAATCGCCCTCACGCACAGGCAGCTCAACACGTCCAGAAAGCACGCCCTCAGGCTCATCGCAAAGGAAGTCATCAACAATACCATTCCGGACATGACGATCGCACAGTTTGTCCAAGCCACATGCTACAGCAAGATCAACTCTGACATCATGGCCGCATTCAAGAAGGTCATCAGGATAAGGCACGTGGGCCTTGAAAAGGTAAAGCTTATCAGAACCGCGGCAAAAGAGACCATACTCCTCAAGGCATAACCGTGAGCCGGAAGATTGAAGTCACAGTCGACGTAATAGTGCACTCCACTGAAGATGTGCCAAGAATCATCCAGTCGCTTGCAGATGTTCTGGGACTCGAGCCGGACGGCCTTGCAATAAACTACACCACGGGGTATTTTGACAACCCCATAACCATGCTGGGCTGCAGGCTTGCAAGAAGGCAGGCAGCAGAATTTGTCAAGAGGCTGACAGGGCTCATCCCCGGCGAGCAGCTCGACTCCCTTGTCAGCCAGATACCCGAAAGAACCGCAGATTCGCGATTCCACATGAGACTGGACAAGCAGGAATTGGTAAGGGGGGCAGTCTTGGTGTCAGACAGCGGCGCCGTAAAGATAGGGATCCAGACGCCGGTCTACCGCAAGAACGACACGGTAAGAATATTTTCAGAGATCCTAGGGGCGTAGACCCCATGCTGCCTGGCCTGCAATGCCGGCCGTACCGCGAGGCGTCGTCATAAGGTGCGGTTCAAAGGCATGACTCGGAGACGGCAGCCCTGTCCGGAATTGGGCGTCGAAGGATGCCAAGATAGATTAAATATGAATCTGCACATTAGCTTTTGGGAATGAGGAGATAACAGCCGCTCCAGTCTGAGCCACAGCCATGAAGACCCCGCGACGAACCGACCCGCAACGATACTATTATTTTAAATACCGATGAACAAAACCTGAATATCATGACAGATTATGACGTCATAATTGCAGGAGGCGGCCTGGCAGGAACGATTACGGCGCAGGCCATATCGCACCATTCCAAACAGAACGCCAGGATACTGGTGGTGGACAGGAATCCGCAGTTCATGCCGGGAAGAAAGTCACTTGCCGGATGGGTATGCGGGGACGCGTGCTCAAAGGAGGCAGTAGACTTTATGTCAGAGAGGATCGGGGTGACGTGGACCAAGCCGGAGATAGAGCACGACGTCAAGGGCGTCACGGCATACTCGCCTGACAAGGAGACTGCGATACCGTTTGACGGGGACGGGTTCATGCTAAACCGCCAGAAGCTTCCCGAGATTCAAAATGCCAGGTGCGTGAAAGCCGGAATCGAGTTTGAATACGAGATCAACCTTACCGGGCTGTCATACGATGACGGCCAGGTGACAGGAGTGCGCGGGATCGACAACAAGGTCAAGCAGCCGTTTGCCAAGACTGCAAAGGTTGTGGTGGATGCCACGGGAGTGACGTCGATGCTCAGAAACGGCATCAAGAACACCACCAAGATTGAGAGGCGCATAGACAGGAGGGATCTGGAGTCCACTGGCAGATACATAATGTACTTTGATCCCGGAAAGGAGGATCTGGCAGAGTTTGACCCGGATTATTGCATAATACATCTTGATCAGGATATTGCGCCAGGCGGATACGGCTGGGTGTTTCCAAAGGGAGACGACAAGGTCAACATCGGGCTGGGCGTGGAAAAATCGCTTCTGGACAGGCGGAATAAGAGGCTTGGAAAGAGCGACAACGTCGAGTCCCTGATGAAAGAATACCTTGAGAGGAACACTGTAATCAAAAACTCAAGGCTGTCAGAGGATCCAGAAGACGCCAACAACAACTCTGGGATATTTCAGGTGTCGGTGAGGAGGCAGAACGACTGCATGGTATCTGGCGGGTACGTCATGGTGGGAGACTCTGCCTGGATGCCAAAGCCGATCGATGCCGGAGGGATAGGTCCGGCGCTTATTGCCGGAACTATACTGGGAAACAACATCACCCAAGCCATCGAGGCAGGTGATGTCTCAGAGGCTGAACTGTGGCAGTACAACCTGGATTTCATAGAGGAGTACGGGTACAAGACTGCAGGCCTTGAACTGTTCAGAAGGCTAGTCCAGCAGATGACCAACGATCAAATAAGCTACGGCATGAAGCACTTCCTTGGAAACCTCGACGTGGAGTCGATAAGCAAGGGCGAGCATCCTGACTTTTCCGGACTAGGAAAGATTGGAATGATTATCAGGGGTGCGATGAACAGGACCGTCGCAGACGGTCTCAAGTTCACGTCAAAGGAGAACCAGTGGCTGGTAGAGCACTACAACAACTACCCTACAAGTCCAGACGGCTTTGAGGAATGGAGCAAGACGCTACACGCTAGGATGGACGCGGACTTTGAAAGGGTCGCGGCTTTTGGCAAATAGACACGCATGGCAAACGCGTCGGAACCAAGAGATTTCCGGCATCGGCTGCGTGCGCCAGCACCGTACCGGCGCATGGGACGCCAGAGGATGTGCAATCAGGAACGTGCTAGTCTGACTAGCATTAAATACTGAATGAAACCACCCAGATATAGCTTGACGCAGTACCTCGACTGGAACAACTCGGTGGGCATACTTGAAAAGGCCTACGAGGCGGGGCTGTTCGTGATTATCATAGGCCCGAAGGGAACAGGAAAGACGTCCTTGGTCAGGGAGTTTGCCGGCAGGAAAAACATGAAACTTGAGTCGATAAATTTCAGCCTCCGAACCAGGGAGAGTCACCTGATCGGCACCAAAACCCTCACCGACGGGACTGTCACGTTCGAGGAAGGGCTGCTGACCAGATCCATGCGGGAGGGCAGCATGCTGTATCTAGATGAGATTAATGCCGCAGAGGCAGACGTCCTGCTAAGGCTTGACGAGGCGCTTGACGACAGGAGGCAGATAGTCCTAAAGGAGTCTGACGGGACGATCGTCAAGGCAGGCAACGGATGGTTCGTGGTAGCGACGATCAACCCGCTGACACACAGCGGGACAAAGGAGCTTCCACCGCAGCTCTTGAGCAGATTTCCAGTCAGGATCAGGCTGGAGTACCCTCCGGAGAAGACGGAGCTTGAGATTGCAAGGAGTCACATGACAGGCAGCCACGACGAGGAACTGACCCAGGCCGTCAGGCTTGCAAACACCCTCAGGGAGGCGGCCGCAGTTGAAGAATTATTCTACTCGCCAAGCCTGAGGGAGACCATAGCGTTCGGGCAGCTGCTTGATGGCGGCATGGCTGCAAGGGAGGCTGCAGACTTTGTATTTGGGAACGTGTATGCCCAATGGGGCGGCATAGAGCACCAGAAGGTAAGCGACATCATAGCATCCATGTTTGGTGGTTGAATGCACCAAGTCCGGCTCCAGAACGACGCCCTGATGGAGATTGCAATGTTTCTGGTTCGCAGATGGTCAGGAAGGCAGGACATGACAGTGCAGATATCAGACAGGGTGGGGACAAGGACCAGGCTGGCAGACGGAAAGGTGATCATCACCGCGCCGGGCAAGAGAATCGGTGACGACTTTCAGAGGTACAGGCAATTCAGGGTCTCGCTCTGGTACGAGTCCATGCGGGCAAGGCACTGCCAGAAGATTCTAAGCAACGACCACGCCTTCGGATTCATCCTCAACGCTATGGAGACCCGGAGGGTGGAGGGCCTGGGGAGAAGGTTATGGAGGGGAATGGACGGGGAGATCATATTCAACTATGCGTGCATGCTAGCAGAGAGACCCCAGCTTCACTCTGTATACGGCAGCGCAAGGATAGTAGAGGCATTCTACCAGCAGTTCATGTTTGGCACGATAAAAGGCGAGGTCCAGGCAAGCCGGCTTGAGAAGATCAGGGAGGCAGCAGCGCATGCGTGCGATGTCACAGGTCAGGCAGTCAGGGAGGAGCGCAGCACCAAGTGGCTTGAGAGCCATGTGGGCAAGATCATACGGATCCTCGATATCGACTCGCTGATGACTGTCCCCGTCTCGCTGCCGTTCATGAAGGCCGGCATGGCGCTCACAGAAGAGGAGTTGAGAAGGATCATCAAGATCGTCGCAGACAACAGGGAAGGCGACTTTGGATCCGCAGACCAGGACGCAGTCATGAAGGGGGAGAGCCTGCACGACGAATACCAAATACTGCTAGATGAGACGCAGAAGAGTCAGAACAAGGGACTCGCCCCCGAGCCGGTAGGAATACAGACCCCTCTTGCAGGGGATGTAGACGAGACTGCCATATATGACATGCGCCTCATAGGCGGCCTGAAGACCAGGATGAGGGAGTGGAAGTCTGGATGGACCGAACAGCACGTGCACGCCGGCGACGAGTTTGACGAGGAGGGGTACGTGGAGGGAGGGAAGCCGTTCCTGACTGACATAAGAAAGTCCATCAGGACAAGGATAGTGATCCTGCTTGACCACTCGTCAAGCATATCGTCTGACGCACTAGAGTACAAAAAGGCCACGCTGGCATTGTGCGAGGTCTTGTCATACCTAAAGGTAAAGTTTGCCGTGTATGCATTCAGCACCCAGAATAGGACGATCGTGTGCTGGTCGGTAAAGCCTGACGGCGTAAAGTGGAACAGGACCACTGCCAGGAGGCTTGCCCAGATAGTTGCAAACGGCTCCACCCCGCTGGCAGAGATATACGACAGGATATTTCCAGTCATGCAGACAAGGAGTCCTGACATACTCCTGACCCTGACTGACGGGGAGCCGTCTGATCCGGATGCCGTGAGGGGGATGATAAAGGCACTCAAGAGTCTGGGGATCAGCATGGTGGCGCTGGGCCTAGGCCCCAATACCGTAAGGGCCACCATGATCGCAGGCAACCTCAGGCGTCTCGGTTATGAAAAGACCGTTGCAGTCAGCAGGCTAAGAGACATTCCGGGCAAGGTCATGGGCATCCTGCAGGCGTGATGCCACGTAGGCCTTTAGAGAGGGAGTGCGATTTTGCGTGCAGGCCGCCCGAACCAAGGCATGCCGGAGAAATATTTTCGCCCGCCATCAGACATTTTATATGAGCCTGACGCCATCTGAGGTAGATGGAGACAGACGTCGACAATGCGCTGCTAGAGAAATTCACGCAGGAGATATGGAACGTCATGCCCCATCCGGAAGAGACAGACGGCGGGGAGGTAATCGCCAACCCCACCACCATGACTGACCTCACAGAAGATCTCAGGGACTGCGCCAGGCAGGTATACAAGGCAAAGCTGCCAGACGACTTGAGAATATTGGGCAAGTTTGACTCCGAGCTGCCGACAGGCTCCATAAAGGCCAGGCCAGCAGTATACATCATACACGAGGCCATCAGGACCGGAAAGTTGAAGGGCGGACAGACAGTCATCGAGGCAACGTCAGGCAACTTTGGAATAGCGCTAGGCGAGATAGCTAAGATGGGACTGACCGTAGTCTCGCTGGTATCAAGGAGGCTGCAGGAAGGCGTCTTTGAGGAACTTCGAAACGGAAACATCAGAGTAATGGATTTGGACATGGACGTATGCCCGGCACCTGGAATGGCAGGCAGCACGAACATGCTTGCAGCCCGCGCAGCAGCTGCCAACATACGCTCGCAGTTGGCAGGCATGGGTTTTGACCCCGCAGTATTTGACGACGCATATCCGGAGATAGAGTCACTTCTTGCAGCGCAAGACATCATAAACCTGGCAAAGGTGCTTGCAAGGATATACGGGATGTTCTGCCCGGAGCAGTACGACAACGAGATGAACATAGAGGCGCACAGGAAGATCACGGCAGCAGAGATGGACCAGCAGCTGCATGCAGACGGCCAGACACTCGGAGAGTACAAGGTATTTTGCGCCTTCGGCACCGGCGGCACGTCGGGAGGAATTGACAGGTACATTCATGAAACATACGGGGAAAAATCCGTCCACTTGGTATTCCCGCCTGCAGGCCAAGACGTCGCAGGCATCAGGACCAAGGACAAGGCAAGCGGGCTGGGCCTGTACAGGCCAGAAGCGTACGCAGGCGAGCACGAGGTCGACTTTGAGCACGCAAGACCGCTTTTGAAGTTTCTCGTAGACAGGGGCCATGACATAGGCGAGAGCAGCGCGCTTGCGTTGTATGCGGCAACACAGATGGCTCACGCCGGAAACGGCACAAGGTTCGTGGTAATAGTGGCAGACGGGATACAAAAGTACAAAAAGAGCATGGAGGAGGCTGCAAAAAGAAAGCACCGCACCCAGGTGTCACTGCAGGATGCAGCCTCTGAGATATCAGAATACGAGAACATAATCTGGGTTCACACCCAATATACCCCAAAGGAAGAGGGGCTGGAGCTTATCGCAAAGTCGCTTGGAGTGGACAAGTCGAAGATCACAGTCCCCAAGGCAAGCACAATAAACAGAATGCTCATGACACAGCAGATTCCAGAGGATCTTGCAGAACCCCTGGGCAAAGGCAAGTCCCTACTGGTCTGCATGGCAGGAAACACGTCTCTCATGGCAGTCAACGTCCTTGCAAACAAGGGCGTGGCCGCAGAAAGCCTCAACGGTGGAATAACCAACCTTCCAGACGGAATGGGGGTAAACCCCGGCAGGCTGGTAAGAGTGGCAACAGAATAGCGCCTTGAAGTGCCTCTCGGTATGCCAACCGTTTGCAGACCTCATCATATCCGGCAGAAAGATCATAGAGATTAGGGTGTGGAACACGAATTTCCGGGGGAACTTTCTGGTTCACTCGCCCCTCAAGGTAAGAACGGCCGATTGTACAAGGCTTGGCATCGACAAGAGGCTGGTCACGGGCGCGATCGTGGGAATGGCCGAGCTGTACGATGTAAAAAGGTACGACTCCCTCCAGGCACTCGATGCCGATGCCGACTTTCACCATGCAGGGAGAGACCACCCCATCAAGGCATTTGGGTTCATGCTCAAAAACCCCAGAGCATTCAGGGTTCCGGTTCCGTACTCCGGACAGCTGGGTTTCTTCGAGGCAAAGCTGCCAAGTACCGGTGTAGACGACGACCAGATCGTATCGGAAATTATCGACGAGGAGTACAGGTACCAGTGGGTGGGAAGGCACTAGTCATGCACGACAAACCTGATCGCACCCGGAACCACATAGGAAAGAGCGGATAACAATTTAATCCAGAATTACCGCGTGCCGTATTATGGTGACAGGTTATCTTATGCTCAACAGGGATCTCATCATATCCTTGATAGCATCAATCGCCCTCTCGGCGGTAATAGCAGAATTGCTAATCGAGCAGGAAGCCTATCTGAACTCCACGTATACTCTAGCTTCAGGATATGTAATCTATTACACGGTGTTCATCACGCTATACTATATCGACAACAGGAAAGAGTACCGGTTGGAGTCTGGCGGAACCGACACAGCAAGACTCAAAACCGACCTGCTGAAGATCGTATTCTCTTTTGGAGTGGGCGAGCTGGTTTTTGCAGTCGTCAGGTGGACCGGGCAGTATTATCTTCTTACCCTGGGGCAAGAGCCGTACATCGCTTCAGTCATATCACATACTGTAGCCAGCATCATACTACTTGGCATAATCAACCTGACTGCAAAGAAGGCCAAGCTGTACAAGTAAGGACTTGCCTTGGCTGCTGCTTTTCAGGTGCGGCTTCTCTAGGATTATCTTAATCAACATCTTCCTCAGGGGAAGCGATGCTGGTACCTTTCCCATCTTTTGTACTTGACGTCTGCAATTGGAAAACACATCGTCCAGACTTGTCTGGTTGGGATGAACTCTGGATAGATTCCAATTGCAACGCAGGGTCAGGACGGCCTAAGCGTGTCTGTTTCTTATCCTTCTTGCAACGGCATAAACTGCAAGTGAGGGCATTGCTACATAGATTCCTGCCACGGCCACGACTGAAAGCAGGCCAAATACGATTATGGAGAGTTCTGAACCCGGATCTGCAAGCACCATTACGTTCAGTGCATATATTCCTGGAGTTATCGCCGTTCTAACTACATCCCTGAACGCTTCATTCTCCCTTTCAAGATCGGCTACTGCAGGAGAGAACGAGTAGTAGAACTGGTTGAATCCGGCCATGAATGACGTGCCTGCAGCCGTAGAGAGGAGTGAGTCGTTCCTGATTTCACGCAGGAACTGGACTTGAGGCGCAAGCTCGCTGCCGTACGCTGCAGTCGCAATCAAGCATCCTCCGTCGTCTGGCGTGGTGACGTCTGGCTGGGTGCCGTCTGGCGTGGTGACGTCTGGCGTGGTGACGTCTGGCTGGGTGCCGTCTGGCGTGGTGACGTCTGGCTGGGTGCCGTCTGGGTCATCCCCGTCTACAAAGACAAGCATGTCAGTTGTCGAGTCATATGACCCGATCAGCGTCCAATCGGGTTCTTTCACGTCGTATATGTTGTAGGACGCCTCTGCCATATCGCCTGCTTCATTGAGTACTATTGAACCGACAGCCCCCGAGTAGTTTTCCAGCACGGCCGGAAGCGCGGCTTTGATAGAGTCCGCATCTGTCTCGCCGGTCTCAAGTATTGCGAGTCCGAATCCCCAGACGACATCATACGCAGAAAGCGCGTATGTGTTGGGGAGCTTGCCGCTGATCGCGACTGCCCGTTCATTGATGCTGTCTGATATAGGGTTTGACGACAGGGCGTAGGCGGTTATGACCAGGCCCGTCTCGTTGAAGAACTCTTGAGCTATGCGATCGTCTTGAAGCTGGTCATCGTTTACGACAGTATCCGTGCTAAACCAAAGTACTTGCGACAGCGAGTCGTACTGGGATGCGGATTGCGCAATGGGCGTGATCTCGCTGAATGTCACGACCACGACTGCAACCTTGTCTGCACCCACGTCGGAGATGTGTTTTGTAACCATGTCATTTAGTGATGATACCTCTGCGGCAAATTCGATTGCTTCCGGATTGTAACGCACTCCCTCATCCATTACGCCTCCGATGGCCGTAAACTCCGACCTTATGGCGTCTATCAGCCCATCACCCCAGGCATCGCCCCTATATATCGGAACCAGGTTCGTAATTCCAACACTCTCAAAGTACTTTGCAATTGCCGGCGCCTGTATTGTCTCATCGGGCACGAACCGGTACACGTTGTCCCCTGCCAGCGCAAGGGATGGAGCCGTGGAGCCGTAGCTGATTAGCAACATGTTGTTGTTCTCAGCGTATCCCTTGACATTGCGCAGTTCGGAACTCGAGTACGTCCCGGCTATCGCACTGATGTCCCTTGCATGGAGTACCGCTATCTTGTCAAGTGCTATTACTGGATTGCTTGCCGTATCCTCGGCGACTACCTTAAGCCGCCAATCGATTCCGTTTTCCTCAAGATACTTGTTAAAATCTTCCTCGGCAAGGGCTACTGTAATCCTAATGTCATTACCATGGGCCGAGGCATCGCCCGTAACAGGAAGCAGCGCGCCTATCTCGATGATGCCTTCAAGGTCAGAGCCTGCCATTGCCGAATTCTCAGAATCATCTTGCGCATAGGCCCCGGTACCTGCCAGACCGATCGCAAGAACTACAATTATCCCACAAATAGGGCGCATCACACTGTGATCATCATAGTAGAATAGATAAGTGCATCGGTATGATGGACGATTGTTTAAGTTAGTACATAAATTTTGAGTCAACAGGCGTAATTCTAAGCAGTTATCTACCATATGTAAGTAGGTAGGTTCACGGTAAGGTTAATTTTTATTACTTGAGGATCCAAATCGCACGTAATCCAGAAATGGCATGTTGCCAAGTTTTACTAGTATATATAAAGGGTATATTTAAATTCCATGTCATGCCCCAGACCAAACCGATAGTTAAGGTAGAGAATGTCGTTGCATCAGCGTCAGTGGAACAAAAGATAGATCTAATCAAGATTACCGAAAAGTTTCCAGACACGGAGTACCATCCGGAACAGTTTCCCGGACTGGTCTTCAGACTAGCCGAGCCAAGAACGGCCACATTGATATTTCGGACCGGCAAGATGGTGTGCACGGGGGCCAAATCAGAGGAGATGGCAGTCAAGGCAGTAAACACCGTGGTTCAAAAGCTCAGAAAGGGCAGGATCAGGATAAAAAACGACGCAGTAGTCACAGTCCAGAACATAGTGGCTGCGATCAACTTGGGCGGGAGAATTCACCTTGAAAAGGCAGCAAGAACTCTGCCAAGGAGCATGTACGAGCCGGAACAGTTTCCAGGACTCATCCACAGGATGCTTGACCCAAAGACTGTCATACTGCTGTTTGCCTCCGGCAAGCTGGTATGCACGGGAGCCAAGAAAGAATCTGACGTGTTTCGCTCAGTTCACAATCTGCACTCGCTTTTAGAAGAAAAAGATCTGATGATCTATGAGTAGGCTCGCCTGAGCGAATTGGCCACAGACTGGTTAGACGGCGAGAGGGTCAGCCTTACCCCTGAGTCGGGTTTTGCCTTGGTCGGAATAGACTATCTTTCAGATCCCAGGGGGCAGTTGTACATGATCGAGCGTTTTGAGATGTATCAGGATGCGCTGAATGCAAAAAAGGCTAGGAAGAACCCCGACGAGTACCTGATACTGTACAGAGGTGCTGACGGGGAATGCTGCCACAGGTAGGTATAGTGACGATCAAAAGTTTGTGCGCAGTGTCACGTATTTTCGGCTGATAAATTTTAAAAGATCAAGCTTGAACCTGACAGTCCGATAATACAATGAAACGGCCCGGTGCATGTCTTGAAATGTTTTGTAATATTCCGAGACAAGCAAGACACGTTTTCCCTGGTGCCAACATTCCTCCATTGCGTTGAGGTACGGCGAGCCTTTTGGCAAATAGATCATCTTGACGTCCTTATTATTGCGCAAAAATTCCTTTACCAGTTTTGAGCGGTGTTGTGGGGCCCGGTCTGCAGTCACTGCCACCTTGCCAAAGCGACGGCGCAGATCCTTGAGGTACCGGACAAACGTGGGCCCGTCAAACCGCTCGTACGTTCTAAAGAACTGCCTACCGTCTTTTGTAATCGAACCGTATGCTGCAATCCTCTTGTGGCTGCCAGTGTACGACACGCTTATGGGGTGGCCGACTAGGGACCAATACTTGCGGCCGACTATTACATCGTGCACGAAAAATGCCTCGTCCTGCATCAATATGGTAAATCCTTCCTGTTCCAGGCGTGAAACGCGCTTGTTAAAGCGGTATTTCCAGTTCTGCACGGCCTTCTTACCGGCCCTGTTGACGTGGATTTTTTGCGGCACCTTCGGGGACAAATTGTACTGGCGCATGATCTTCCTGACGTACGTGATGTGAAGCTTTACGCCCGTTTCCTTTCGTATGCGCTGTTGCAGATCCACAGGCATGATCCCGCAATAGGCCACCTTTGCCATTATTCTGTCAAGAGTATCTTGCAGAATCCGTCTGGGTCGCCCGCTTCTGGGAAGATCCCGGAGGCCTTCGAGGCCTCCTTCGTCGAAACGGCGCAGCAGGTTACAAACCCAGTTCGGGCAACGTCCTTGGATATCGGCAGTTTCGCTCACGGACATGTTGCGTACGCGAACCATGCGTACCGCAACCATCCTGGCCCGAACCTTGTGATTTTTTTCTTTTCTGTATGCCCTTTCAAGTTCTTCCAGTTTAGTGCTGTCCATATCTTATTGAAAGAGGATCTGATCTACAAACTTTTCGGCTAGTTGAGGTGTCTGCTCAAAAACTTTGGCGCGTCGCTATAGGTAGGCCGGATGTGCAGTCAGACAGATTCATGCGACACGGCATGTGATGATATCAGGGATTAAATGCGAACGTCTGATATTCCGTATCGATTCCGTTGTACGCTTCCACGGTGTATGTTCCAGAATCGCTCCATCCCTGCCCTCCGGCAATGGCAAGGGTGGAGTACTGGCCGTTTCGTGACGATATTGTCTCTTTCCAGATGCCCTGTCCGCTTGGATTGTCAATCGATAGCGTGATTGCCCCAAGATCGTCGGATACGCCGCTAATCAGGATGAGATCCAACCGGTAGTACGAGGGAAGATCTGTGGCGACAGAAAACTTGGGCATCTCTGGTGGGGGTTGCTGAAGCGGGTCGGGATCCACTACAGTGCTGCTAAAGGATACTGCGGCGATTATGATGCCTATCACAATGAGCCCCGCAATGCCAAGCAGGATCTTTCTTCCCTTCAGCCCAGACATGATGCCTCCAGAATCCTGACGCGTCTTGGCCATCACAACCAGTTCTGGCACTGCCGTGCTGGGAACCACGACCTCGGGGGATTCTGGAACCTCCTCTGCAGGTTCGGGATCAGCCGGCGGGTCGACCTTTTTAAGATGTTCCTCTACCAGTCCCCGGACATAGCTTCTTTCATAGTTGCTGATGGCCTCGTGGTTTTTGCACGCCCTGTAGATCTGCCTTAGGATTCGGTCGTCCCCGAATCCCATATCCAGTAGCGCTTGCACGTCGTCAAGAAGGTGATCTGCCATGCGATCCATTCGTCAACTGAATATTTATGAATATCTTGGGGATTCGGTTCGAGTTGTATGCACGCACGCACCGGAGGGTGCATTCCTTGCATCAACGTGCCGCGCATGAGGATGCGTCCCGATTATTTGGCAGTACGCGTGCTGCACGTGTCCGGATCCAGTAAATTCTAATGCTGCAGGTGCAAGTCCAAGTGCCCACATGCGGACATGAATTTTTATATTCAGGGTCATATCCAAAAAATCATGATAGGGCTTGCATGCATAGATTATGGGTTTGAGTGCAACTTTGTCGCACAAGGGGATGTGGAGAAGATAGTAGATGACTTCAAGACCCACATGGAAGAAGAGCACGGAATAGAGTACTCGAGAGAAGCCGTCATGCAGTTTGTCATGAGAAAGCAGGGCGCCTAGGTATCAAGCATTTTCATCCTAGCAGACAGTACCGGCAGCTCTTTTGCTATGATCTTTTCCACTGCCGGAACCAGCACCGACTGAACCCTGGAACTCTCCTCGTAGCTCTCAAATATTTGATCCCGGAAGAGCAGCTTGAGTCCAGGAAATGCCGTAATCCCCTCATCCACGGTCCTTGGATCAGACAAGTCCAGTATCAGCGTGCCCTTCTTCTTCTCTTCGAGTGCCAGATGGACGGTGTCAGGGGTGATCAGGAAATAGTCTGAAGTCGTGGCGACAAGCACTATGTCGTATTTTTCAAAGTCGGCCATGACGTCTGCAAACTCGACTGGCTCCCCTCCAAGTATGCTGCTGAATCCGGCTGCGCGCTCAAGCGTCCTGCTTGTCACGTCAAACGAGATCTTCTTGTTGTTGAGTGTCTTGGCCACCATGGCAGCAGGCGCCCCGGTGCCTATCAGCAGGACCTTCTTCTTTGCGTCCAAACCGGCCTTCTCTTCTACCAGTCTGATTGCAACATCCCCAAGCGACACCACGTCTTTGCCGATTCCGGTGGTCTCGCGTATCCTGCCTGCCAGTCGGATCACTTCTTCAAACATTTTGTTGATGATTCTTCCGGAAACGCCGGCTGCCTTTGCCCTGACTAGGGAATCGACGATCTCGCCGTATATCTCCATCTTTCCGATAACTACAGAGTCCAGTCCGGTTACAAGGCGGAGCAAGTGCAGGTACACGTCGTCTCCCTTGTATACCTCAAGGGTTTGATCAAAGTGGTCAATGTCAATCTGCTCCAGCGTGGACAACGAGACCCACGTCTCCTTGATTCGGTTCATTGTCAACCCCTTTCCTGCCTCGCGTCTTGCGTCAGGCGAGTCTTCGTCCACGACGTTGCTGGCGGTGAATATCTCGACCCTGCTTGCAGTCTGGACGATTATGCACTCATCCACCCCAGGAATCTTCTTGAACTCCTGGTATGCCGCATCTATGTCCTTGAACGTGAACTTTGAGAGCGTATGCAGGGGAACGTTCTTGAAGGTAACCCGGGAGTTCATCACGTTAAAGTTGATCTGGCTCAAACCATCACCTGCTACTTAATCTTGTCCCGTCCGCCTCTTGCGGTTCGAAAGACGTTCATTCCTATGAAATAATTCTCGTGCAGCGACTGCAGATAGATGATCTTGTCCTTTGCATCCTGGATCTGCTTTTGGGTCGCGTCTGGATCGTTTTTTAGTCTCTCAAAATCTTCTTTGGCCTCTTCCAGAAATGAGCTCACTCCGCGCTCATAGTTTGAAAGGCCGCCGTACTCCGGGCTCAGAACGTGCTGTGGGACGTACTTTGGGGTGTTGTCCACCGGAATCTCTGCCTTGCGCGTAAGCGACTCTTGTTGCTCTGCAGTGAGGATCGGCCTTGGGAACCTGTCTTTCTTGTTCAGGAAGAACTCAGGTTCGCCCATGTCGCGTCTGAATATCTCCTCGCCCTGCCTCTTAAAGGTGTAAGATACCTTCTTTGCCGCGCTTGTCTTGACTGCCGCAGCGATTGCCTTGTATTCTGCTTCGGCAGTAGCCTCGGCCTTGGCCTTTGCCTCCTCCACCCTTGCTATCGCTGCCTTCAGCGCAACCTCTGCAGCATCTAGCATCTTTGCCGGATCTTCTGCTTCAACCGGGACATCGTCAGCCGGCACGGTCTCTGCTTTTTCGGACATCACAGGTAGCTTGAATTCCCTGAATTTTAATATTCTTCTATCCTGTATTCGATGCGCACCCAGCAAGCCAACCGCCCCCAAATGTGTGCGGAACGCAAACCGCACAACGGCATGAAATAGGATTAATGGCGCCCTCGGCGGGATTTGAACACGCGTCTCAGCCGTGACAGGGCCGAATTCTAGACCGGGCTATACTACAAGGGCACAAATACCATAAACCGTATTACCTGATTAAAAGTTTCTGCCGTGTCAACCCATGCGTGCTCAGGTCCCGCTCAATGTTAGGTGTGGTTTTGCATGATGTCATGTATTTGTGCCCAAGTAGGTTCTGGACTTGACAACATACGCTCAGCTTGACTTCCCGCACGCTCCAACTGCCAAGCACGTCCAAAACGTCATTCTGACTGAACCTGCATTCGACATGCTTCAACGCCTTGTAAAAGACTAAATTTCAGGTAGCGCACCGGACTTTTAATCCGGCCTCGAATCCCTTTAGACCCGCCTACCATCTACCTACTAATACCCAGAATTACATCGATACTATGCATATAGACAGCGCGCAGGGTTCTGTCCTGCACCAGGATCATCTGGCGCCGGAGGATCTGTCTCACGCCCTCGCATGATTTTAACTGAACCACACTACATTTGTGCCGTATGCCGTCAGGATGGCCCCGGCGAGGTGGCGATAATCTCGCTTACCTGCTCCCCCAGATCCTTGATGCACGCGCTTATCCTGTTTTCCCTCTTTGACAGATCCGTCCTATACCTGCCTATTGCGGCAACTCGGTCAGATATCATCCTCTTCTGTTCTGCATACCCGGACGAGCCGTACGACTTTCTGGCCTTCATCGAAGACGCCACGGTGGTAGATGAGATTATCTCCGATACCGTCTCCGGCTCCACCCCCGTGCCCTCGACTGACTTTAACACGTCCTTGGAATCAAGCCTCCGGATCGGCTTTTTGGCCGCATGCGCTGCCTGCGCCAGCGAGCCTGCAATCTTGTGCGTCACCCGAAACGGCACCCCTTCCATCACCAGCCTCTCTGCTATGTCAAGCGCGATCAGGTTTCCCGACACGGCTGCCTTTTTCATCTGCTTTTCATTCACCCTCATGGTAAGCACAACGGACCGCATGATCAGCAACGCGCTGACTGACGTCTGCGATGCATGCCACACGGGCGCCTTTATCTGCTGCAAGTCCCGCCCATACCCGGACGCGAGTCCCTTGACTGTAGACAGGACAGCAGTCATGCTTCCGATGATGTGCGCGGCCTTGCCGCGGGTCAGCTCCAGTATGTCAGGGTTCTTCTTCTGCGGCATGATGCTTGACGGGGACGTGAACTCGTCGGCAAGCTCGACAAACTCAAACTCCGACGTGGACCATATCACGAGATCTTCGGCCATCCTGCTCAGGTTAGTCATCAGGATCGATACCATTGCGATGTACTCGGCCACAAAGTCTCGCGTCCCTGTCGCGTCCATGGAGTTTTCCACAAGCCCGTCGAATCCCAGCATCCGGGCCGTCTCATGCCGGTCGATTGGGATGCTCGTCCCACCTACCGGTCCTGCGCCAAGCGGACTCTGGTTGACCCGCTCGAACGTTCCGTAAAGCCTTTGAAAGTCCCTCAGTAGTGCGTCTGCGTGCGCCAAAAGGTAGTGCGAGAAAAGCCCCGCCTGCGCTTGCTGCAGGTGCGTGTAGAGCGGCATGACAGTCTTTTGGTGTATCCGGGCCACAGACACCATGGCCTCTGCCGTATCCAGCAGACACCTGCAAACTGTGTTAATGTCGTCGCGGATCTTCATCCGCATGTCCAGCGCGACCTGGTCGTTTCGCGACCGTGCAGTGTGCATCCTTCCACCGGATTCCATTCCTGCCCTCTCCACTACCATGGATTCTATCATCTCGTGCACGTCCTCTGCCCCCGACGCCTCAATCTTTTCGTCTTGTATCTCCTGCAGCGCAGAAAGAATCTTCTTCAGGTCAGCCGCATCCAGAATTCCGTTCCTGTGCAGCATCAGCACATGTGCCTGACTGCCAAGAATATCATACTGCATAATCTCAGAATCGTCGCCGACTGACGAGACATACTCTAGCGTCATGTCATCGAGATTGTTTCCAAGTCGGGCACGATACAACAACTAGGGTTCTTGAATGGTTATATATAGCATCGACGCTTTTGTCGACATGAGTCAACAAGTCAAGCAGATGCGGGTGAAGATATTTGACGAGCTCTCCAAGATAGTGGATCCCGAGATAAACACCTCGATAGTGGAGCTGGAGCTGATAGACGAAGTCGACATAAACGACAGCAACGTCAACGTCGACTTGCACCTTACAAGCCCGTTCTGTCCTGCCGTGTTTGGTTTCAAGATATGCCAGGACATCCACGACAACATCCTGAAGGTCGACGGTGTAGACGATGTCAAGGTAAACGTCTCAAACCACTTCATGGCAGAGCAGATCAACAACCAGGTAAACAACAGCCCAAAGCCAAAGTAGGCCCCCCTGACGCATCAATCCAAACAATTGCGCATGTTTTCATGCCGGTTCCCATCCCAACAGTTTAACGCCGTGCAGGCGGTCACTATTTGAACCCCATCAGGTAGCCGCGCAGCATCTGTATTCCCATTGCCGGATCCACTCCCTTGGGGCACACCTGGCTGCACGATCCTGCGAAATGGCACCGCCATATGCCGTGCGACTCGTCTATGACCTTGAGCCTGGACTCGCGTCCGTGATCCCTGCTGTCCCCGACATACCTGTACGCCTGCGCAAGCGCCTGCGGGCCGACAAACTTTGAGTCTGTCGCCATCGTGGGACACACGGAATTGCACAGGCCGCACTTTATGCACCCTGCAAACTGTATGTACTCCTGAAGTTCCTTGGGCGACTGGAGGAACTCCCTCTCCGGAGGCACCTCGGACTCGTCTGGTATCATGTACGGCTTGACTTTCCGGTGGGCGTCAAAGAGCTTGTCAAACCTCACTGCCAGATCGCGTATAATCGGAAAGTTGTTCATGGGCTCGACTGTCACCGTGTCAGAGTCCAGCTCGCTGATCTTTGTAAAGCACGCCAGTCTCGGCCTGCCGTTGATTATCATCCCGCACGAGCCGCACGTGGCCTGCCTGCACGAGTACCTCACCGCAACGGAATGGTCGATGTGCTTTTTCACATCCAGTATCACGTCTAGCACCGTGGTCCAGCGCCTGTACGAAACGACAAACTCCATGAACTTTCTCTTCGAGTCATGCGCAGGATTATACCTCGATATCCGCAGGGTTATGGTGTCGGGCTTGGGCGGCTGCCGTACTGTCTGGGTCTGCGCCATGCTATGCCATTCCCATGTTGGTCATAATAATTGTTCTAGATCCGTACGCTATCAGTGCAAACATGGCCGCCAAGCACCCGTACGACACTGCCTTTTCGTACGCCTGCCCCTGTTTCAGCTCCAGCAGTATCACGCGCAACCCGTTGAACCCGTGGATCGAGAGCAGTATCAGTATCAGTTCAAGCATCACCACGTACGGGATGAATTTGTAGTTGGCCAGCACCGTCTCGTATTCGAGCGACTCTGCAAACCCGGTTGTCAGGCGCATGAGCACGTGCACTGCAACCAAAGCCACGGCCGCAAGCGCGGTGCCGTAGTGGATCTTCATTATCGTACTTTCTCTCATCTCATTCACCAAACAGGACTGCCAGCCCGTACATCATGGCCACTGCTGCAAGTACTATGGCAGAGTATATCCCTATCTTGTGCCTGTAGTTCTGCGATGCCGGCGTGTACGGATAGTCCGGGCGGCTTGGCCTGCCCACTCCTATCCCCCCGTGCCCGAGCATCACCCGGATTCCGTTGACCGTATGGAACACGCACATGCCAATGACTATTGCCAGCACGATATGGCCTTCCGTGGTCTGCGTCATGGCAAGGACTTCGTCCCACCCCACTCGGCCGCGCAGTATGTTGCTTGTCTCATAAATGTGCCCGATAAAGTACGCCAGCAGACCCAGCCCGCTGAGACGCATCAGCCAGTATGCCAGGCGCTCTATCCCGTAGCGGCCGGGGTTTGCCATCCCCCCAATGCCTTCCTTGTGCTCGTCTTGTGCCATCTAGTACTTCCTCTCCACCGGCTTGTACCTTGTTATCGTGACGGGGTACTTTTTCATTATGGGCTCCCCGGGGTCATAGTAGGCAAGAGTGTGGTGCAAAAAGTTCGCATCGTCGCGCTTGTCATAATCTGTCCTTGCATGCGCCCCCCTAGATTCCTTCCTGTTTATCGCGCCAATCAGGACTATCTCGGCTACCCTGAACATCGAGTCCAACTCCATGACGTTTTCAAAGTTGGTGTTGTACTCCTTGGCCTTGTCATCCACATGCTTCCACGACTGCTCCCTCAGCTGCCGTATCCTCTTGAGCCCGTCTACAAGATCCCTTTCGTTCCGGTACACGTATGCCTTGTCGTTCATGGTGTCAGTTAATTGTTGCCTTATCTCGTACGGGTTGTCATGTCCGCCGCCCCGGAATATTCCGTCGTAGATGCGCTTCTCCTCTGCCGTCACCAGATGATGCGGCCATGGGCTTGCCCCTGCCTGCTTCTCTGCATACTCTGCTGCCAGCTCCCCTGTGATCTTGCCCCACACGATGCACTCGGACGTCGAATTGGCACCCAGGCGGTTCGAGCCATGAACGCTGTTGCACGAAGCTTCTCCTGCCGCCCACACTCCCTGGATCTCTGTTGCGCCTTCTATGTCGGTGTGTATGCCTCCCATCATGTAGTGGCAAACCGGCCGGATGTCAAGCAGGTCCTCTGCCGGGTCGATTCCTGAAAACTTGATTGATATTTCCCTGATGCCTCCGAGCTTATCCTTTATCTTCTCGTCACCAATGTGCCTAAGATCAAGCTTCATGCTGTCCACTCCGGTCTCATGCTTGAACCCCCTCCCCTGCTGGATCTCAGTCATGATTGCACGCGACACGATATCTCTTGGTGCCAGCTCCATCTTTTCTGCCGCGTAGCGCTTCATGAACCTCTCGCCGTCTGAGTTGAGCAGGTATCCTCCCTCGCCCCTTGCGCCCTCGGTGATCAGTATTCCCGACGGCATGATCCCCGTGGGATGAAACTGCACAAACTCCATGTCCTTGAGGGCCATTCCCGAACGCAGCCCCATGTCCAGGCCGTCGGGAGTAGACGACAGCGCGTATGTCGAAAAACTGTACAGCCTTCCCGCCCCGCCGGTCGCGATTATCAGCGCCTTGGCCCGGATGGTGTAAAACGTGCCCGATGACAGCTCGATTGCCGTTATCCCCATGAACTTTTTCCCGTCGTGTATTATCGATGTGGCAAACCACTCGTTGAGGTACTCTATATTGTCAAACCTCTGGCACGTGTCGTACAGCGTCTGCATCTCAAAGAATCCCACCTTGTCTGATGCATAAGTCGCCCTCGGAAAGCTGTACCCGCCAAAGTTTCTCTGGTCTATCCTGCCGTCGTCCCTCCTAGACCACGGCATCCCCCAGTGCTCCATCTGGTATACCTCGCCGGATATCTCGGTGCAGAGCTTCTCTGCCACGTCCTGGTCTGCCAAAAAGTCGCTTCCCTTGACTGTGTCATATATGTGGGACTCCACGGTGTCCCCCTCGTCGTCAAAGAGCACCGCCGCCGTCCCGCCTTCTGCAGACACAGAGTGGGACCGCATCGCCTGCAGTTTTGAGACCACCCCGATCCTGAGCCTCGGGCTCTTCTGTGCGGCAGCAATCGCTGCCCGCAGGCCGGCAATCCCGGAGCCGCACACCAACAGATCAAAATCTATTGAATTTGCCATTTTCTAAGACAGGCTTGTTTGGGACAGGATAAATATGTAATAATCACCGCTAGGAAGGTTAAAATATATCGCTATCGATATCGCTAGTGATGATTTCGGAATGGATCCAGAAGGTGGGAAGTTCGGTTCCCAGAGGATTCTCACGGTACTATGTCTTGGATCTGCTAAAGGCAGAGCCCCATACGGGAAAGGAGATCATCGACCACGCGGTGCAGCAAAGCGACGGCATATGGAAACCGTCACCAGGACTCGTATATCCGCTGCTTGGCAGGCTTCTTGACGAGGGGTTGGTTGAGGAGGCAGACGGCGGGAGGTACCAGATCACCAAGAAGGGGGCGGAGACTGCCGGAGACTTGGACAAGATAAACGAGACTGTCAGAAGGCAGCTGGACGTGCTTTTGAGGTTGGGAAACGTCGGAAGGTTTGTGGCCATGGATCTCCTCGAGAGGATGTCGATGATGGGTGCGGTTCTAAGCTCCAACATGACAAGCATGACTGACGAGGAGAAGGACAGGTACAGGAGTTTTCTCAAAGACGAGCTTGACAAGATTGAAGGCGCAGATGCAGAGGGAAAAGAGATCAAGATAGAGTAAGGCGTTCCATGGGAATCGCCTCTGGGTTGTTTTCAGCTGATTCGTTGCCATGGCAGGAACCGTGTGCCTGCAAGGAAATTTGCATCCCTTAAAGTCATAAATAACTCCCGGGCAAACCCAATCTGTGAAGACGCTGCGCAGCATGCTAAAGAGCAACGGTCCGTTGGTCATTCCAGGCGTCTATGACGCAATGGGTGCAAAGATTGCCGAGAAGGCCGAATTTGAGGCGATGTTTCAGACCGGCTACGGTACGTCTGCGACCCTGTTTGGAATGCCCGACTACGGATTCATCGGTGCAGCAGAGACTGCAGACAATGCCAGAAGGATATGCAGCGCGGTATCGGTTCCGGTAATTGTAGATTCTGACACCGGCTACGGCAACGCGCTGAGCGTCTGGAAGCTGGTAAGGGAGCTGGAAGCTGCCGGAGCATCGGGCATATTTCTTGAAGATCAAAGATGGCCCAAGAGGTGCGGGCACATGCAGGGAAAGGAGGTCATACCGCAGGAGGAGTATACGGAGAAGCTCGGGGCCGCCATTGACGCAAGGCAGAGCAGGGACTTTGTCATAGTGGCAAGGACCGATGCGCGCGCCACCGACGGGCTTGACGCGGCGATACAACGCGGACAGCAAAACAAGAAGACCGGCGCCGATGCGGTATTCATAGAGGCTCCAAGGTCGTATGACGAGATGAAGAGGATCGGCAGGGAGATCAAGGCGCCGCTTGTTGCAAACATGATCGAGGGAGGGGCGACGCCGCTACATCCGGCGCAGGAACTCTACGACATCGGATTCAAGATAATCCTCTACCCCCTGTCGGTGCTGTTTGCAAGCACGTTTGCCGCCATGAGCGTGCTAAAGGAACTGAGGGAGACGGGAACCACGCGGAAGCTCAAGAGAAGGATGGTGGGCTTTGACCAGTTCAACGACATGGTAGATCTCTCAAAGTTCACGGACATGGAGCAGAGATACGGATTCAAAGAATAAAAGAAAAAGTTTCAAGAAACGCTTAGTTGTTTCTCTTCACTTCGATCTCGATTGTTGAAACGTTTCTGTTTCTACCGTCTTGTGACTCGAGGGACTCTGAGCCAATCTTGATATCACCGATGATGTATCCTGCATTCTCTGTCTTTCGTGCAATGATTTGGGCTACATCTACAGCTCTACCAATGCTGAGTCCCCTAGCCTTGATGTTGACGGCAGGTAAGTTTGCCAGTTGGATCAACGTTGATGTAACGTATGCCATCAATGGTTTCTTACCGATGAATATGGTGTCTCTTGTTTCGGTTGACATGCAAAATTTGATATTTAACGATAATTTAAATCTAAAAGTATTGCCACGGACGTACGCCTGCATACGGGCGAAGAATGAGGAAGGATTCGCATGCCTGCCCCCCTGAGGCGGACAATTCGGTGCGCGGGAGGCGCGTGTTGAGGTTTTGAGCGCCTCAAGAATTCTCAGGTCGGGTAATAGCGCAGAGAAGATCAGGATCCTGCAGGCCGCCAGATCCATCGACGACCAAGACATGCTCGAAGAGGTGGTTTCAAGGCTTGACGACGAGGACATCAGGGTCAGGGGCGAGGCGTTTGGCCTGCTGGTGCTCACAGACGGAGACGTATCAGGTTTTCTGCTAAGCAGTATAAAGTCGCCGAGCAAAAACATCAGGGGGTTTGTGGCACTAGTGCTGGCAAACAGGAACGACCAGTCTGCCATACCGGAGATAGCCAGGCTGGCCGGCGACGATTCGTCCATGGTAAGATCCTGCGCCATCGGGGCGCTGGGTCACCTGAAGGCCATGCAGGAAGCAGACATCTTTGTCAAGGCACTGTCAGATCCCAGCCAAGAGGTGAGAAATGGCGCGCTGTCCGCGGTGATCAAGATGAGCATCCCGGTGCCAGAGGAGAGGATGAAATCGGTTCTCAGGGACGGCGATGCCGAGACGGCCAGAATGATCTCGCGCCTGAAGGAATAGCGGGTTGGAACGGCGCGTGGCGTTTTTAGGTTTGCCCGCGCCCGTCGGGATGGTGCACAATCCCAGTCAGCCCGGATCATGAATCCCGGCCAAGTTGCACAAAGACCTGAAGCGATCATGCAAGCTGCCATGCGTCTATTTGGGTGCCTGGCTGTACGTATGCATTCCTCAGGTGCCGGTCTTGCCTGACGGAGGCGGTGCTGTACGGGGGCCCCGCGTGCGCCGCCTTTTGACGTGGCCGGCATTGCCCGATTCTTCCCGCGACTCCTGCCCGCCCAGGAATGCATCCATCCCGGCAGGCGAGGCGTGCTCGTATATCTCCTCCATGGCAGGCATGAACTTCGCCTTTCCCCTCCAGAACGGAAAGCTGCCCAGCTGCTTGGGCAAGGCTGCCGGCATCTCCGGCACGTGTGCAGGCATCTCCGGTTCGCCTGTCAGTCCCGTCCGGCCCCAGAACTTGTCTGGATCCGTTGGAAGCGGTTCTTCGGGCAGGCTGGCAGGGGCAGTCACCTCCACAGGCCTAAGATCGGCTGCCTTGAGAAGATCCTCCACGTCGGCTCCGCGCATCTTGAATACGAGGAGCGGATCGCGGTCAAACTCTTCTGCCAGGATGTAGTATACGGCCGCCACGTGCTTGCATGGATTTGACCAGTCATAGCAGTCGCAGTCCGTCTTGAGTTCCTTGCTATTGGACGGCAGCAGCGAGTATCCGACTTTGGCAAAGATTTCCTCCACCTCTTCTGGCATCCGGCCGGTCAGCAGGCTTGCGGCAATGTCTGGCCGCGCAAAAAGCTCCGGCACCGCCATCTTCCAGGCCCGTGCAGGCAGTGTCTTGACCTTGATTTTCACACCGTAGGGCTTGCGCTTAGATCCCTGCACGCTACCGGTCACCACGCCCTTTTCCACACCCACAGACGTCACCTGGCCCCGGCGGGCATACGTCCTGCCGCGTGCAAGCCGCTCGTCTATGTCGAAGTCGTCAAGCATGCTGACCCACCTTGTGGCCCACCAGCTCTGGCCAAACGCACCGCGTTTGGTCTGCGCCTTGATGCCGCCCTTGGCCTCCCTGGGTCCTGTGGATCTGTAGTACCAATACGACATTACGCTCCCTCCCTAAGCGACAGCATGTCCTTCAGATCGTCGTCGGACATCTCTGTCAGCCACTTCTCGCCGGTCCCGACCACCATGCGAGCCACCCTTACCTTGCGCTCAATCATGCCGTCTATCTTCTCCTCGAGGGTTCCTGCACAGACAAACTTGTGAATTTGGACGTTGCGCTTCTGGCCGATGCGGAAGATCCTGTCTGTAGCCTGGTCTTCCACGGCCGGATTCCACCAGCGGTCAAAGTGGAAGACGTGGCTTGCTGCCGTGAGGTTCAGCCCGGTGCCGCCTGCCTTCAACGAGAGGATGAATATCTGCGGCCCGTCCCGGTCATTTTGGAAACGCTCGACCATCCTGGCGCGCTGTCCCCGGGAGACACCGCCGTGGAGGAACAGCACCTCCAGTCCGAACGTTTCTTGCAGATGGCGTTTGAGCATGTGACCCATCTCGGCAAACTGGCTGAAGACCAGCGCCCGGTCGCCGGATTCCACCACCTCTTCTAGCATCTCCGTAAGCCTGGCCAGTTTGCCTGACCGGCCGGCTATGCCGGAGCCGTCGGAGAGAAACTGTGCTGGGTGGTTGCAGACCTGCTTGAGCTTGGATATGGTGGAGAGTATCACTCCCTTTCTCTGTATTCCTTCGGACTCGTACAGATCCCTCATGCACTCATCGAGAACGGAGGCGTACAGTGAAGCCTGCTCCTCGGTCAGATAACAGAACATCTTTGCCTCCATCTTTTCTGGCAGGTCGGATATTATGGACTTGTCAGTCTTCAGCCTCCGGAGTATGAACGGTCCCGTGGCCCGCTTGAGCCGTTCTGCCGTCTCGGCATCCTGCTTTGCCTGGATCGGCACGAAGAACTTGCGCTGGAACTCCTCCCGCGTGCCCAGAAACCCGGGATTCAGAAACTCCATGATGGACCACAGGTCGCCTACGTTGTTCTCCACCGGCGTTCCCGTCAGGGCAAGGCGGTATTTGGCACCCAGTGACCTGACGGCCCGTGCCTGCTTGGTCTCTGAATTCTTGATGTTCTGCGCCTCGTCCAACACCACCCCGCCCCAGCTGACCTTGCCGAGCATATTGGTATCGCGCTGCACCAGTCCGTAGCTGGAGACGACGATGGCGTGTTTTTCGGCTGCATTCCTAAACGCCGCCCCGCGCATCCTGTCTGTGCCGTGGTGAATCATCACGGGCAGTTCGGGGACAAAGCGCGCAGCCTCCCGGTGCCAGTTGTCCACTACCGACGTGGGGCATACTAGCAGGACGGGCTGGCTACCTTCCTGCCAGTCGCGCTGCACGAGTGCCAGAGTCTGGACGGTCTTGCCAAGTCCCATGTCGTCTGCCAAGCATCCTCCAAGACCCCACCGGCGCAGGAATGAAAGCCACGAGTAGCCTCTGACCTGGTACGGCCGGAGCGTGCCTGAGAACCCTTCGGGCTGCTCAAGATCCCTTATTTCAGTCGTCCCGTCTAGCTGCCCGAGCACCTCGGCAAGCTTGCCGGTGGAATTGACGCCGTCGATCTCAAGCCCTCCGGGCGTCTCCTCGGCCCCCAATGCCATCCGGATCACGTCCATGAATTGTGCCCTTCCCTTGCCCTTCTTGAGAAACTTGATGGCAGACTGGATCTCAGAGGCGCTGACTTCCATCCACTGGCCACGAACCCGGACCAGCGACGACTTCATCCTGGCTATCTCTTCGAGCTCCTCAAGCGTGACATTTTGGCCGCCCAGTGCCACCTCCCATTTGAACCTCATTATCGTATCAAGCGACAGCCCCCCGTACCCCTTCATCGTGGGAGCATGTACGCTGACCCGCGCGGCAAGCTTGGCCCTTGCGCTCTTGCTAGTCCACCAAGACGGGAGCATGATTCCATATCCTGCCTGCTCAAGTGCAGTGGCTTCGACTGCAAGAAACTCGTATGCCCCCGGGGGGGTGACTGCGTGCCCTTCCAGCAGGGCGTTCTTCAGACCTTCTGCAACCCCCCTGCATATACCCGCGGCCTGATCTAGCGAAAGGAGCAAAAATGCCTTGGCATTGGAACCGCTCCTGTCCAACACGGCAGTCCTGCCGTCCCACACCTCGGCTGCAGGCACTATCAGGCTGGGGTCGTCTCGGGATTGGAGCAGGTAGCGGACAAACCACGTGCTGCCGACATCTGCACCGTCGGCCGGCTCCTCCAGGCGGAAGCAGAGACGGAAGGGAGAGGCAGTCGAGATTGTTATGGATCGCTGCCATTGGTTTATCTGGATGGCAAGCTCAGCCAGGCCGGAAGGAACTCCGTCGGCTATCCCGTCTTCAGACTTTAGGGCGTGAAGCCACGAGTCGTGCACACTGTCGAATTTGGCACGGCGTTGCCTAGACGGTACGTATGGTGCGGCCCTGCGCACGATGTTGTCAGTAAGCGAGGTGATTATCTCCTTAAGCACCACGGCTGCTGGGCTTTTGGGAGCCTCCTGTTCGCTGGGTTTTGAAAGTGCCCTTGCCGCAGCCGGCATGCGTCTTGCCAGCATGCTGAACTGCTCGGCGTCCCTGCCTGCAAAGACCGGGTTCCACTTTGCCACATACAGTCCCCTTTCGGCCTCCAAGCCTGGAAGGAACCGCTGCCGCGCGACCAAAAAGCCTGCAAAGCGCAACACGTATGCCCAGTACGCCATGTCGGAGCCGACTAGCACGCCGGGGCCGACAGTCCGCCTGTCTGCAGATAAGCTCAACAGGCGCACTGCCTCGTCAGGAGATAGCCGGCGTGCGGCAACCTTCCACGCAACCATCTTTGTCCCTGCCTGAGACGGAGGAGGCTCGGCGATTATGTCGCTTGACGGTACAGGATAAGAACCCCGGGTGGGCAGCCAGACAGTTGCCGTGCATTCCCCGGCCGTCTTGAAATCCGATGGCAGCACGGCATCCAAGGCACCGGCCAGAGTCTCAGGGTCGGCAGCCAACGGATGCCTTCTTGTTCGACCGAGCCTTACGCTTTTCCACCAGGATGCATCACCGGCACGGTCGTCTCGTGACTCCTCTCCCCAGACGACTATGCCCCCATCATGGGCACCGGCATGAAGAATTATCATCGTGCATTTTTGAGATGCTGGCAAATAAAACATATGCGATCTCGTTTGGTACCGCTCTGGCTTGCATCCGGTGCCGCATCATGCAGACCCCACACTGCCAGATTCACACCATGCCAGACACACAAGGCGGCAAAACCACATACGACTGCATGCTTATATCACATTCGGCCCCTCATATCCTTGTTTGACATACAAGGAATCGGATTTTCGCATTGAGCCTGAATCCAAGGTCGATCTTGGCAAGATAAGCACCGAGAACGGCGGAGAATTGAAGAAGGAGGAAGCAAAGCAGGAGCTGGATCAAATACACGAGGAGCTGTTCGAACTCCAGAACAAGCTGTTTGCAGAAGGCAAGGCACTGCTGATTGTCTTGCAGGCAATGGATGCAGGAGGCAAGGACGGAACTATACGCGACGTCATGCACGGGTTCAACCCTCAGGGATGCAGGGTAGTGTCGTTCAAGGCCCCAAATTCAGTGGAAGCAAAGCACGACTTTTTGTGGCGAATCCACAGGGTGGTTCCCGCAGGCGGAGAGATCGTCATATTCAACCGCTCCCACTACGGCGACATCCTGTCAGTCAGCGTGTACAACCTCCTGCCAGAAGAGCGCTGGTCCAAGAGGTACAGGCACATAAACAACTTTGAAAAGATGCTCAGGGACGAGGGCGTGCGAACCCTGAAATTTTACCTGCACATAAGCAAGGACGAACAGAAGCGAAGGCTGGCCAAGAGGGTCATGGACCCGCAAAAACACTGGAAGTTCAACAGCAGGGACTATGAGGAACGCAAGAACTGGGACAAGAACATGAAGGCGTACGAGCAGGTACTCGGAAGATGCAGCACTCCGTGGGCTCCGTGGTACGTGGTGCCGTCAGATGACAAATGGTACCGCAACTGGGTAGTGGGGAAGACCATCACCGATACCCTGAAGGACATGGATCCCAAGATTCCCGACGCCTCGGATCAGGTACAAGAATTTCTGGACAAGGTGTAGGAGGAGTTTGGAGCCCGCCAGTGCCAGTCTTTTGCATACTTTGTCTAATTATATGCGCGTGAAACCAAGAAAAGCATCGTTAATAGCGGGCTGGAAGGGATTTGCCTTGGTTGAGTGGTATTTTTAGGTTCCATCACATGGTGACCTGCCGGACGGAGCAATCGGGCCAAGCTCAAACCATGACCGATCCAGAAGGGCCGTCTTAACAATCAAAGGCCGGTTCCGGATCCACATGATACGTCATGGAGGAGTTTGGTACATCCCGTGACATGTAATGAACGTGGGGGGCTAGACCACATGTAGGTACTGCAGTGTTTCAGTATAGCGTTTACCTGTACTTGTATGATACAGCATCAAGCTAGTTGCTACGGCTCTGTCTTACCTTTCGGCTGACTGTCCTGACTGTCAGGTACGGTCCTGCCACGTATATGCCCGCGATTGCGCCAATCGAGAGCATGCCGAATACCAGCACCGAGACCTCGGAGCCCGGGTCTGCAAGCGTCATGATGTTCATGGTGTACATGGCAGGCGTTATTGCCGCTCTTACCATGTCCCTGAATATCGGGTTCTCCCTTTCAAGATCCGCTATTGCAGGCGAGAAGGAATAGTACACCTGGTTGAATCCTGTCATGAAGGATGCTCCGGATGCAGTGGACAGCAGCGTGCTGTCACGGATTTCTCGGAGGAACTGCACCTGCGGTGCAAGCTCGCTGCCGTATGCGGCAGTCGCTATCAGGCATCCGCCATTATCGTCCTTCTCCATGGCATCACCATCATCATCTTCCTTTACCATGGCATCACCATCATCATCTTCCTTTACCATGGCATCACCATCATCATCTTCCTTTACCATGGCATCACCATCATCATCTTCCTTTACCATGGCATCACCATCGTCCATGGCTGCAAACTCGATTGAGTCGGCAGTGGCATCATAGACTCCGGCATACTGCCAGTCATTGTCTGCGACTGTCCACATCTCGTAGTTTGCTTGGGCTAGATCGCCGACGCTATTCAGGGTGAGTGAGCCAAGCGCACCCATGTGCTCGTTTGCAATTTCAGGAATTATTTCAGTCAGCACGTCAACATCGGTGCTTTGTGTGCGTTCCATGGAGAGGCCCAAGAGCCAGATTGCATCATAGGACGCGCTTGCATATGCGGTGGGAATTACTCCGATCTCAGCTTCCACTGCAGTCTCCACGCGCTGGCTAAGTTCGTTTTGGCCTGATGCAACCACTACGGCGGTAAACTCGGTATTGGTTGAGAATTGCAAGGCATCCGGATCATTGATGAATGCGGAGTCTTTTGCGCTGCCGTCAGAGCCAAACCACCTAACATTGTTTAGTGCATCGTGGGCTGCCGAGGACTGGAAGAACGGTACGGCCTCTGCAAATCCAATGTATACCACGCCTACCTTGTCTGCGTCGTGTGTATCGATATGTCCCTGCACGATGTCTGCCAGAAGGGATGCCTCAACTGAAAACTCGCTGCCTTCAGGATTGTAGCTGATTCCGTCGCTGACTGTTCCAGAAAATGATCTTGCCAGGGCATCGTGCAGTCCCATTCCCCATGCGTCATTTCTCCATACCGGAACAACCACTTCGATTCCAGTCTCATCTAGCAGTTTTGATATGGCGATTGCCTGGTTGGAGTCGTCAGGAACCAGCCTGAAGACGCTGTCGTCCGGAATTGCAAGTAGTGGTGAGGTGGAGCAGCAGCTGATTATCAGCATGTTATTGGAGTCCACGTATCCTTTGATGTTCTGCAGGCTGCCGCTGGTCTGGGGACCTATCACGTGCTTTATGTTCTTGGCATTGAATGCCTGAATCTTTTCAAGGGATACGGTTGGAACAGTCTGGGAATCTTCGGTGACCAGCATGAGTGACCAGGATGCTCCCTTCTCCTCAAGATATGCGTTAAAGTCATCTACGGCAACCTTGTTTGCGACATTGTTCTGTATTCCGTTGGTTGACCAGTCACCGCTGAGCGGGGCGATCGCGCCTATCTGGATCTCGCCTGAAAGCTCCGCAGTTGCCTGGGGGAATGCGCCAATGCCGGTTATTCCGGCTGCAATTACTAGTATGGTTACGTATAATTTCAGATTCACGCTAGAATAACAAATACGTATGAGTTTATAAGAATTATGGACTAAATATTTTGTTGCATAATCCATTTTTAAACTATAGATTACCATTTTATCCCCATCAGAGACAATACCAACCAAATGCAGACAATACCAACCAAATGCAGACAACATTAACCGAATCATGCGAGTTATGCAACAAAATAGGAATGAGTGGCTGTATTGTAGTATGAGATTATATCCGCAGGTCATTTGCGTCTGCCTCTATTCACGGTAGTTGGCCTGATCGCTTCTGTAAGCTTGACCATCGCCTCCATGCGTTCGTCAGTCTCCATCTAGAACACCCCCCAGTATCTTGCATGTTATCATGCGGAGCGTCCTTTCGTACTTGTCACACATCGTGGTGGCCCGTATGCCCTGTCTGAACAGTTCCAGCTGGTGTTCGCATTTGGAACAGACGATCTTGTCCAGAGTCAATCACATACTATGTGATAAACGTGGAACCGAGAAGGGATTCGTTATATGGTGGACCGGAAGGGATTTGAACCCTTGATCCGATGCATGCCATGCACCTATCCTACCAGACTAGACGACCGGCCCAAGAGTCAGAATTCTGACTGAGTAATGATTTTAGGAATGGTTATTAACGTTTAGCGGTTTCTGCCTGTACACGTTTTGGCCGAATAACATGGATCCGTGCCTATAGAGTCATACCCACAGTCTTTCTTGACCGATGCAGAACAAAGTATTCCCTTGCGGCATACGTGATCTTAGGCGGATCTAATTTTCGTACAATGGAGGCGCGGCCGCGATTGACATAATATATTTAACCATGAAAGAGAAGGTTGATCAGTTATGGTTGTTGATAATAAGGGGACTGTTACGTACGTTCATTTGCTGAAGGAGGATCTCGTGATCATCAGGATGGTGCCAAACGACGGCCCCGTGCCGGACTACAAGCCCGGCCAGTTCATCACGCTGGGTCTGCCAAACCCTGTGGAAGGCGGAAAGATTGTCAGGCGGGCATACTCGATTGTGTCCCATCCGGAGAATAAGGACTACATAGAACTTGTTATCAGGTGGGTAAGAAAGCCCCTCCCAGGAAGGCTCACTACCCAGATATTCAACATAAAGGAGGGCGACGAGATTCTTTGGCTCAAGCCAACCGGCAGGGCGCTGCTGATCAACGACGAGCTTCCAAACGGCGAGAGGGACAACAGGAGGATAATATGCATAGGCGGCGGAACCGGCCTTGCCCCGTTTGTCAGCTTTGCCCAGCACCTTCATGCCATACAGGACAAGAGGGAGATCACAGTGCTTCACGGCGCAAGCTATCTTGACGAGCTGGCATACAAGGATCTCCTGACGGGTCTCGAATACGACAGCGTCGCAAGGGGTACGGACGAGTGGAACTTCAAATACCGGGCCGCAGTCAGCCGCCCGCAGGAGTGGTTCAACAGATCATGGACAGGCCAGGTAGGCAGGGTCGAGACGTTCCTAAGGCCCAAAGAAGGAGGCACCTCGCCGCTTGAGGAGTTGATAGGCGAGAAGGTAACAAAGGAGAACACGATATTTTATGTCTGCGGCTGGCAGGGAACCATAGACGGGGTGATGGACTTTCTAAAGCCCCGGGGATTTATCACAGAGCACGACAAGCGCGAAGATGGAAGCTTTGAAGTCAAGTACGAGTCGTATGGATAGTCCCGGGTGCCAAGACGCCGGATTCATCTAACCGATGCGCGTTGACTACCGCATTATACCTTGCGCATCTGAATCCCGTAACAAACGCCCATGTCAGAATAATTTCGGAATTGCAGCAAGATGCCGACACGGTCAAGGTCATGCCAGTAGTGTTCAGGGACGGGGGCAGGGAGATCAACACCAAGAGCTTTCCGTTCAGCTTCAAGACAAGAAGGCAGATGCTGCATTCTGTCTTTGGGGACACCATAGAAGTCACCGACGACTATGTCTTCCACGCCCCGTTCAAAAAATACATGCCGCCGCTTCTCTCCCCGAGGTCGTGGCAGCTGAGAAGGCAGATTCTCAACGGCGTGGAAGGGGAGTTCTTTTCATACACAGGAGACAAGGCCGAGGGATACATGCTCAGGATGTACAGGCTGAAACCCAAGATAGGCAAGAGAAAGCCGCTTTCGGCAACATCAGTCAAGGAGGCCATGTACGATGCGGCGCTTGGACGCGAGTCCGGGTGGAGCAATGACGTCCCGGAGGGCATCATGGAGGTCATCAAGGACGACTGGGAGACGGTGAAAAAGTTTGCAGGCGTGCCAGACGCCACCACCAGGGTGGCGGGAATGAAGTTTCCCAAAGACGGGTGGTCTGGGGATCATATACATTAGTAAATTGTCCAAAAATTTCAAAACAAATCTGTTCAAATACTCCGGGCACTAACATATAGTGTACTTTGAAGAATAAACCAAAAATCACAACCACTAAAAAAGTCAATTTCATGCAGTTGCCGGAAATATCCGAACACATCTGGAGACTGCACCAAGAATCAAGGTGGCTGTTCAACAAGGGAGTAAAACTTGGGTTTTACAACAGGGGTTTGACAAACTTTGATGCCATGAAACTGCTTACTACAATTCGGAATGGAACAGAGTGGTGCGAAGGCCATGTTTCATTCCAAAGAGCAAGCATCATCAATGGCCTGAAATCTATCCGTCTGGCGGAAAGCAACCACAAAAAATTCAATCTCTCGAAAGTCGTGTCTCCATACGGTTACTTTAGAAAAAAGCAGAACGGAAGGCAGCCTGCGATATTCTCCTACCAGTCCACCTTAATCAAGAACGGCACGTTCAAGTTCGGTGAATTCAGACTCATACTGGACACACACCTCTATGACGGTCTCAAACCGCTGTCATTCCAAATTATAGAGACAACCAAAAAGATCACCAGGCAGACCATGCCAAAAGACCGCACGTATCGAATACACTTCCAGTTCGAGTACGTTCCAAAGCCAAACTGCAATTCAAAAACGATAGGAATCGATCTGGGGGCAAGAAACATGATGGGAATTGCAGACGAAGACATGCATGAGACCAGAACGGTGAAGGTGCCGAACGGTTTGAAACGGTTCAAGCACGACGGGATAGACAAGGCAAGATCGGCGCTGTCCAAAAAGAAGAAAGGCAGTCGAAGTTACAGGCACCTACGGGAAAAGATGCTTAGAATGTACAAGAAACTGAAAAACAGGCAGACTGACTTTGTGAGACAGACGACAAAATCAGAGTTCGACGGAGTGAAGACCGTAGTGATGGAGAAACTGGACATCCACTCCATGACGTACAAAAAGAGGCAGAAGGCCAGGGGAATAAAACACACGACAGGAATGAACCGGGTGATTCGAAATTCCGCAATTGGGGGAAAACGCGATTACATTCGTCGATATTGTGAGATGAACGACATTGACTTGCATGAAGTTCCTGCAGCATACACCAGTCAGGCATGCCATGTATGTGGAGTCATAGACAAGCGTTCAAGGAACGGTGACTCGTTCCATTGCATTTCGTGCTGGCATGTCTACACTGCGGATGAAAACGCACCCATAATCATGCTTGGCCGACATTACAGGATGTCCGGCACGTTGGCGGTAGGGAATATCGTCATGAAACAGAAGGACGGTACAAGCCTTTGGAAACGAAGAGTTTGGAAGGAGAAAACCAATCCGATCCGTTTTGGGAACAACCGAGAAAGCTCGGATCCCAAAGATTTCAGAAATGCTGGCACAAACCAACGTTCTCTCGAAGTCCCACTGCTGTTAGAAAAAGGCGTTGGTAAAGTTGTTTACTAATGTATATAATTCCCATTAATATACGAACTTAGTGCAATTCCCCCATGGTGCCGTTTTCAAGATACGCGTGGCTTGACAAAAGATACGTGCTGACAAAAAACGCCACAGTTCCCATAACCACGCACGCCATCCACTACGGGACGTGCGTCTTTGAGGGCGTGAGGGCGTACTGGAATGATTCAAACCTCAACGTGTTCCGGCTTGACGACCACATAACCAGACTCAGGAGATCCGGACGGTTCTACGATATGTCCCTGAAGTTTTCAGACGCCGAGGTTACAGGCGCAGTTACCGGAATATGCAAGAAGAACAGGCTCAGGGAGTCGTGCTACATCAGGCCGTTCTGCTTTGTCGGGGAGTACGGAATCAACCTGCACGTGACTGATACGGCGCCGACAAGCATGGGGATAGTGATGTTCCCGTTCGGGGAGCTGTTTGACGGAAAAGGCATATCTGCCACTGTGGTGTCGTGGAGAAAGTTCTCAGGCATGTCTACCCCGGCGCAGTCAAAGATCAGCGGAAACTATCTCAACTCGGTCATTGCGACGCAGGAGGCAAAGAGGCGCGGCGCCGACGAGGCGATCCTGCTTGACCATCGCGGAAACGTAAGCGAGGCTGCAGGGGAGAACATCTTCATTGCACGTGGCGGGCAGCTTGTAACGCCGTCGCATGCGTCAGGTCCGCTGGAGGGAATCACCATGGACGTGGTGGCCAAGATTGCAGCGGACATGGGCATCGGTGTAATCAAAAGGACGGTGACGCGCGACGAGCTGTCAATGGCAGACGAGATATTCCTTACCGGCACGGCATCAGAGATAGTCCCGGTCACCTCGGTGGACTCCTTCAAGGTCGGCAACGGCAGGCCGGGAGAGATAACAGGCAAGATCAAGGACGGCTACAGGGACATAGTGATGGGCAGGAATCCCGATTACTCCCACTGGCTGACAGGTGTATACTAGATGAAAGTGGTGCAGATAGGGCTAGGCGGATGGGGCAGGAACCATTCGAGAATTCTTTCGCATCTCGGCGCGTTGTGCGCAGTGTGCGATACGGATCCCGCGCGCAGCAAAGAGTACGGGGAGAGGTACTCGGTGAACCACTACCAGACAGTAGAGGAGCTGCTCGCAACAGAAGAGTTTGACGGGGCGTTTGTCGTCACTCCCACCAAAACCCACGCAGGTATTGCGCAGGTACTTTTGGAGGCAAAAAAGCACGTCTTTGTCGAAAAGCCCCTGACGCACACGGCAGCAGACGGGGAGCGACTTGCAAGGCTTGCAGAGAGGAACAGGGTAATCCTGACATGCGGGTACATCGAGAGGTTCAACCCCGCAGTGCGCAGGGTGAAGGAGATTGTAACAGACGGGACGTACGGGGAGCTGATCATGTTAGAGTTTCACCGCGAGAACAGAATCCCCCTGCACATCAAGGATGTGGGCATCATACACGACACTTCAACCCACGACATCGATACTGCAAACTGGCTGTTTGGCATGATGCCGCATGTGGTCTTTGCAAGGGCAGGCAGCATAAGGCACGAGCACGAGGACTTTGCAAGCATAATGCTGGGATACGAGAACCAGAGGGTTGCAATGATATCGTCAAACTGGATCACCCCGAAGAAACTCAGGAGGTTTGACGCAGTATGCACCAACGGGGTGATATCGTCTGACTTTATCACGCAAAAGATAACAGTCGAGGAGCAGGACAGCACCACCACCATAGACAGCGTAAAGCAGGAGCCGCTGTTGCTTGAGATTCAGAGCTTCCTTGCCGCGATGGACGGCGCAGCTGAGCATCCGGTAAAGGCCGGCGAGGCAGTCAACGTCACGAGGATCGCCGAAGCTGCACTTTTATCTAGCCAGAAGGGGATCCCAATCTATCTGGATCTGAAATGAACAGGACAATGATGGACATTCTGGCATGCCCAAACGACAAGAGCTATCCCCTAGAGTTGCTGGCGATCAACGAAAGCGACGGCATGGTGTCAGACGGCGTCCTGTACTGCCAGGAGTGCTCCCGGTTCTACCCCATAATAGACGAGATCCCCATCATGCTCCCCGACGAGTTGAGGGACAAGGAGCAGGAGGTAAAGTTCCTGCAGGAGCACAAAAAGGATCTGCCTGAAAAGATTATTAGCTTGGCAAGCCCATGGCACCTTTAGGTTGGTCATAAATTTCGTATCCGAGTCTGCGAAGGTTGGCAAAAATGTCAAGATCTGGCACTTTGCATACGTCGGGGACGATGTCGAGATAGGCGACAACGTCAAGATAGGATCGCCTACTGTGCACCTAGACTATGGCGCGAAGGTCGGGGAGGGCACGAAGAATAGAGGGAAACGCAGCACATCTCGCAACCTGACCACGCATAGGAAGGAACGTCTTCATCGGCCCCTCTGTAACAACGACCAACGACCCATATCCGATGTCTGACAGGCTTGCAGGAATTACCATCAAGGACAATGCCGTGATTGGCGCAAATGCAACCCTCATGGCAGGTATAACCATAGGCCAAGGCAGCGTGGTCGCCATGGGATCGGTAGTGACAAGGGACGTTCCTGACGGCGTAGTCGTCATGGGCTCGCCGGCAACGATAAGGTACACCAAGGAAGAGTACGAAAAGAAGAGAAAGGCATGGATGGAAGGCTAGTACCGTATCCTTCTCCCAAACACCCAGTTCTTCATGCGCGACAGCACCATAACCCATGCCACCACCATGCCTATGGCCACTGCCCCCTTTAACGCAGACGTGAACAGCGGATCGACGCCATCTAGCGCAAGCGGCCCCAGCACAAGCACCGCTATCCCTCCGCCTGCGATGATCAGCAGCCACATGATTACCAGCATGGCGTAGATGGACTTCATGCAAGCACACCTGCCAGAATTGCCGTAGCTACGGCGAGCCCGCCAGAAAAGGCGGCAAGCTTGAAGATCACCATGGCCGCCTGCCTTTCAGACAGCGGCCCCCACGTCAGGATCAGCCTCGTCAGGCTCTTCGGGGCAGTCTTGTCGCCCGTGTCTCGGAGAAGCAGGTCGTCGGTCACCTCCACCGGCGTTCCCGGCACGTCCCGGTGCTCTGCTATTCGTTTTACGCTGGACAGGAACAGAAACGAGTTGAATATCGCAGGAAGCAGCGCCACGGCGGCTATGACCTCGACTCCCCCAACTATTGCGATTGCGCCGTACATGGCGCCGAACGCCAACGCCCCCGAATCCCCAGGGAATATGCTGCTTGGTATCTTGTGGTACTTGTAGAATGCCAGCGCCACAAAGCCCAGCGGCAGGCTGACTAGCGCCATCTCAAAGTTCTGCAGTATGAAAAGGCAGAGCGAAAGCGAAAATCCCGCAATGACCATGAACCCGCTTGCGGCCCCGTTCATGACATCGATGGAGTTTATCGTGTTTCCGGTTATCGCGATCATGATTGGTATTATTCCCAGGTACAGTATCGGGATCCTCACATCCCCGAACAGCGGAAACGCAAGGTTCGTGTCATACGTGCCGAGCAGGATTATCGGCGCAGCCGACACCGCAAGCAGTATCGGCTTGAACCACCCGCCCATGGTCCTCCTGTCATCCACGTACCCGACGGCAAACGCGGCCCCCGTGGTGGCCATTACGGCAAGGATCGCGTCAAGCTGCAAAAACGCATACAGTATCGCCTCAGACGCGATCATCCCGGCGATAATCGAGATGCCGCCGGGGCGTGCAACCATCGCATCCTTCTTGATGACGTCCCGAACCACCATGCCCTTCTTCTCCAGGTAGCGGGTCAGCGGGGGAGTCATGGCATACACTACAAGGAATGCCGCGGCGCAAGACGCCAGTGCTGGAATGACTAGGCCGATCATCTACCTGATCCTCTTCAATTCATACTTTATTTTGTTTGCAAGCACCGGCCCTATCTTGTCCACCTCGGCAAGCCTTTTGGCAGTGACGCCGGACAGGTCATCCAGGGTCCTGATCTTGTTTTTGTAAAGCGCCCTCGCCCTCACCCTGCCTATCCCCTTGATCCGCACCAGCCCCACAAGCTCCTCCCTGATTCCATTGGCCACACGAGTCCTGAGCGTGTTGATCTCCTCAAGCAGCTCGGTCTTGTCTGCAATCTTTGATATCTCCCCGAGGCAGTAAAGCAGCCGGTCTGCACTCTCTACCAGCCTGTGCATGTCACCGGATTCGATCCCCAGAGTGTCAGAGATGGTCAGCTCGGAGGATTCTGATATCCATGCGTGAAGGGCAAGAAGGCTTCGGGACACGTCATGGGCAGACAGGGGTTCGAGCATCTGGTCTGCGTGGCCGTCAATCAGGGCTTGGACCTGATCGTAGTCCTTGTTTCGAAGCCCGAATGTGGGGTAGAACTCCCCGCATCCGGTTACCAGGCACAAGAATCCAAGCGTATGCGCATCCCGGGTCGCGTCCCTTACCGCGTCAAGGAACGCAGTGGCAGTTACGGGATCAATGTAAAGCAGGGACGTCCTCCTTCCAAGCTTGGTCGCAGCATACCTGCCGCCCTTGTGCGCTATCATGGAGTTGCTTGCAAGCAGGCGCAGCGATATGTTCACGCCGAACTTGACAGACGATTTTCTGGACTGCTGCCCTCCAAGCGTGCCCAGGAAGAATTCCAGCAGGTCCTCTTTTGTTATACCAGGATTTGTGACAATCACGCTGAGCACGTGGATTCTCAGCGACCTGTCGTCCATGATGCTAGACTCGATCGGCTCGGGCTTCCCGTTGACATAGTACTCCATGAGATCGCCGTAGGTGTTGGTCTCAATCACTATGGACTCGCCGTACTCGTCATACTGTGGCCGCCCGGCCCGTCCGCACAGCTGCTTGTACTCCAAGACGCTGATTGGCATGTTCATGCCTGCCTGCGCGTCATATCTGCTGACGCTTGATATCACCACCCGTCTGGCAGGCAGGTTGACGCCTGCGGCAAGCGTGGGAGTCGAGGAGAGCAGCTTGATCGTCCCCCTGCGGAACTCGTCTTCGATTATCGCCCTGCAGTTCTGGTTCAGTCCGGCGTGATGGAACGCGACGCCTTTTTTGACCAGTTCGGCAAGCGTCTTTACCATCTCGGTGTGCTCGTTTTTGGACATGATATCCCCCGACACCTTGGCAAGCCTGCCCGTATCCCCTGCCTTGAGGGTTCTCGATACCGCGTCGGCCGCCTTTGTCGCAAGGGATTTTGAGCGCACGCGCGTAGAGGCAAATATCAGGGACTGCCCGCCGTCAAATACCGACTGCACCCCAAGATCCACCGGCGTGCCGCGCACGCTGTGCGGAACCTCGAATGTCCGGCCGTCATTCATGATGACCGTGCCGTCGCCATACACTCCTTCGGCCAGCGGCACCGGCCTCCAGGTGCTGCTGACCAGCCTGCATCCCAGCCACCCGGCGATCTCCTCGGAGTTTGTGACAGTGGCGCTCAGACCCACTACTTGCGGCCTGGGATCCAGCCGCTTGAGCTGCGTGAGCGCCATCTCTAGTGCCGGGCCCCTGCTGCCGTCGCCTATCAAGTGCACCTCGTCGGATATCACCAGCCCTATCTCGTCAAGCCAGTCCTCGCCGCGCCGTATTATGGAGTCCATCTTCTCGTTTGTCAAAACCAGCACGTCGTTCTTGTCCAGGTTTCTCTTGGAACCCTCGTAATCCCCGGTGTCTATCCCCACCCGGATCTTTCTCTCAAGGCCCGCATTCTGCAGTTCCCGAAACTCGGCAAATTTTTCTGCCGCAAGTGCGCGCAGCGGGCTGAGGTACACGACCTTGCCGCCGTGCCTGGACAGGTACCCGAGCATGGCAATCATCGCAATCAGCGTCTTTCCGCTTGCAGTCGGGGCCGAGACCAGCACGCTCTCCCCTTCAAGCAGTCCGGCCCGGACGCTGTCTGCCTGCGGCGGGTACAGTTCCTCAAACCCCTGCGAGGTGAGAAACTCAATTGCAGGAACGGGGAGGTTCAGACTTTCTATTTTCATACCCGGTTATAGTGACCGGGTCGGGATTCATAAATGGATGCTTCCCTCTGCATCCTCCGGATGAACTCCCTTGCATCCTCCTCTTTGAACTTTTCAGTCTTTACAAGCTCCTTGATGAATTCCTTCTCCTCTACGGGCCTCTTGTTTTCTCCCTCAAGGGACTTTAGCACGTCCATGAACAGCCGCATCTTGGAGACCTCGCTTCTCGGCTTTCCCTGCAGCACGCCCAGATCCACTTGGCCGGTGTTGACGTCCACGCCTGCATCCTGAAGCATGCTCTGAATCAGGTATATCGCGCGCTCTGCATCCTCTTCTTCGACTGTGTCCTTCATGAGCAGCCTGGCCCTTGCAGTGGAGAGCCTGATTATTCCTTCCAGCTGCCGGGGGGTGACTGTGATCATCTCGTCTGACTCTACATTTCTCATCTGCAGGTAGTAGTCTAGGATCTTTTGCTCTGCCTCCTTGGTCAGGTTGGGCGCGGAGCGCTTTGCGTACGCGAGATACTTTGTGAGCAGGTCCACATCGATCACAGAACGCCTGTCCATCCCCCTAGGCGTGTGCAGATCTATGATGTGCCTTGCGATGACCTCGTCCCTGTCCCTCGCAGGGATATCCCTTACGACAAATATCAGGTCAAACCTTGTCAGAAGCGGAATCGGCAGGTTGACATTTTCTGTAATGTTCTTGAAGGGATCGTACTTGCCGTACATCGGGTTGGCAGCTGCCAGGATGGACGTCCTGGCGTTGAGCGTGGCCACGATTCCCCCCTTTGCTATGCTTGCAGACTGCTGCTCCATGACCTCGTGCAGGGCGCTTCTGTCTTCAGGCTTCATCTTGTCAAACTCGTCTATGCTCACCAGTCCCTGGTCGCCAAGCACCACGGCGCCTGCCTCAAGCATCATTATTCCGGTCTTGTCCCTCACCACCGCTGCCGTCAGCCCGGCTGCCGTAGACCCCCTGCCTGACGTGTACAGACCGCGCGGGGCGATCCTTGAGCAGAACTTTAGCATCTCGCTTTTTGCAGTTCCCGGATCCCCGACCAGGAAGATGTTGATGTCTCCCCTGATCTTGCTTCCGTCCACCAGCAGTCTCTGGTTGGATCCGACTATCAGCAGCAGTATGGCCTCCTTGATTAGCGACTGCCCCTGAATGTGGGGCGCAAACGAATCTATCAGCCTCTGGTACACGTCCTGGCTCTGTGCCAGCGCCCTGATCATCTTTTCCTCCTCCGGGGAGACCTCCTCCCTCTCAATCTTGCGCGACGTCTTAGTCCCCCGGCCTCCCAGAAACTCTATGTTGTTTCCCTCTATTCTCAGCCGGTACAGTCCGCTGTGCCCCCTCTGGACTCCGGCCACCTGCTCCTGTTCAACCCGGACCATCCCGGTAAGGACTATCCTGTCCCCCGGCCTTGCATTGTTCACCAGATCCTGCTTGATCGTGACGTCGATGTAGTGCGGCAGCTGTCCTGGCGGCAGGTCCTCCGGAAGCTCCTGCAGTCTGAGAATCTGGAAGTCGATAAACTTGCTCTCCTCGGGTTTCATCTCAAAATCGCGGTGCTTGCACTCTGAATTGCTGCACCTTGCAGGGGTGGAGACGTCCATTCCCTTTATTCGGATCACCTTGTTCGGATGCCCGTCCGGGCAGACAAAAAGCAGTTCCTTGGCAAGAGGTTTTACCTCGGATGCCCTCACCACCATGCCCGACACGCTGGTAATCATCCCTATGGTTTCGGCGTTGATCTGCCGCAGGCTCCGCTCCAGCGGGTAGTTGGCCAGCCTGACGCGTATCTCATCTTTGATCTTTTCGGCATACTCGGGGAATCGGGTCTGCAGTGCCTCCTTGATTGCGATTGAAAACATCTCGAGTATGCGGTCGGGGTTCTCTGTGAACACTGCCCCGATCTCCGGTTCGGTCACCAAGTCGTTATAGTCCACTACGATGTACTTTGCGTTCTTGGGCATCATCGCGTCTATTGCATTCAGATACCGGTACTCGCCTGCCCGGTTCTTGAACCTGACGAGAAACTGCTTTACCAGATCGGACAGGGCAGAATCGCTAAACGTCCGGACCTGCACCTCACTCATGGTCCCCACTCATTACCTGTTTTTCAAAGGAGGTGCTGTTCTCGTATATCGTCCTGTAAAAGATATTCTCCTCCACAGTCAGCCTGCCGTACAGGTCCGAGTTCAGCTTGATCGAGTCTGCCAGCCTCACCAGCTTGCCGCGCCTCATCCTGAACAGCTCCAGCATCATGCTCTCGATCCTGTCAAAATCATGACGCTCAAGCTCCTTCATGGACTGCCTTAGCTTTATGTAAAAATGTGGATCAAGCGTGGATATCTGGTACTCCCCGATCATCTTCTCCTTGGTAAGGGCCTGCTTGAGCTCGGCAATCATGTCCGGCGAACCGAGCACCCCCAGGGTGTTGTCTGCAAGGATCTTTCCTAGCCACCGCGGCATGTTGTTGACCTCTCCTGATACCCCCCCTACCTTGATGCCTGCGACGCTGAAGCCAAAGTCCCTGCCGACGGTAAACGGTGCATCCTTGAGATCGTATCCTATAGTGTGCACCCTCTCCACCATGTCCATGACAGTCAAAATCACTGTCTCTCCCCAAATAGGCAATTAACGTAAAAGATCCTCAAAGTCAACAAAATTGTTATACTAATTGATCCCAGGAACGGAATCGCGCGCGCATGTACGCGATACGGCATGCTTGGCTCCGGATCATGTCCGAGTCTGGTGCGGTGGCGTCGCAAGGGCGTCACCGTACGGTTCGGTGCCGGCCTGACGCATCCTGCGCCCATGACACCCATCTTTACTCCGTGCTGCATGTAGACCCCATTGCACGCATTTGGATTCCATCGTGCCAATCCAGGCCGAATCATTTGCCGTGCGCCAAACTCGGTCAAACGCACCACATGGGCCTGTGTTTGCATCACGCGTCTGCAACACGTATCACATATTGTCTGCATCCATACCGTACAATACGGTACCTTCTCTTATAATGGTTGCCATCTGATTCAGGTAAAGGATCAGGCACGACATCACACGACAGGGTGCGTTCCTGTTATTCCCAAAATGCCGCGTCGCATGCAACCAACCAGACAAGTTGACTGGATATGCAGTACGACCGCAAATCTGTCCGATTTATTAGTGGGAATCATGTGCATACTGTCATGTCAGGCGCCGGCATGTGGGTGGAAAAGTACCGACCCAAGACGCTTTCAGAGGTTGTCAACCAGAAGGACATAATCGGTAGCTTGGAGGCTTTGATCAAGGATCCCACGGACATGCCACACCTTTTGTTCTCCGGCTCGGCCGGGGTGGGCAAGACAACCACTGCGCTGTGCATCACCAGACAGATTCTCGGCGATTACGCCAAGGACTACACCCTTGAGCTCAACGCATCCGACGAGAGGGGAATCGAGATGGTAAGGGAGAGGGTAAAGAAGTTCTCAAGGTTTGCAGGCATGGGCAGCCTGCCATTCAAGATCATAATACTTGACGAGGCAGACGAGATGACGTCGGGCGCCCAGACGGCATTGCGCAGGATCATCGAGGATACTGCAAGGACGTGCCGGTTCATCATAATCGCAAACAACGTCTCAAGGATCATAGATCCCCTGCAGAGCAGGTGTGCGGGATTCAAGTTCACGTCAGTCGGAGAAGAGGACGTAATTGCAAGGCTCGAGGAGATCGCAGGAAAGGAGAACGTGTCTGCCGACAGGGGCGGCCTCAAGGCAGTCTATGACTACTCGGAAGGCGACATGAGGCATGCAATCAACATCATGCAGGCTGCTGCAAGCCTCGGTTCGATTACAGAGGAGAACGTCAAGGTGTCTGCCGGGCTGACCAGGATCTCCGATGTCGATGCGGTTCTGAAGGCGGCGCTTTCAGGCAAGCTGGTCGAGGCCAGGGAGAAGATGATTGAGCTTATCAGGGTGTATGGGATGTCAGAGACGGACTTTTTCAAATACCTCAACGCCGCGGTGTTCAAGTCAAGGCACGACAAGCTTCCGGATATTCTCAAGGTTATCGCAAAATATGACTACCGCGTGCTGGTGGGGGCAAATTCGGAGATCCAACTCTCTGCGATGCTTGCAGAACTTGGAACCATGGGCTGAGATCCCCAGCAACATGCGTGAAAGATAAGCGCAGAGAGAGGGATTTGAACCCCCGTATGTTTGCACACACAGGCTCTCAAGGCCCGCGCCCTACCGAGCTAGGCGACCTCTGCAAGGATTTGTGGACGGGGGTGGTTAAAATTTGTTGAGGAACCTGAGGGAGCCACGGATGTGTCCGGATTGCCGGCGTGGTTTTGGTGCGGACAGGAGCTGCATGCAATCTAGGAGATATCTCAAAAATAAGAAAAAGGGAGGGGTTTCCTCAATTGTGTGCGTGGGGGTTTGCACTGCCGCTCTTCATTACGACGTACGTACCTGCACTCTTTTCGTGGTACTCCTGATAGGATGGTTCGATCAGAATCGCATGCGTAGGACATACTTCCTGACAGGCCATGCACTGTGTGCAGTCGTGTTCTCTGATTGGCATTGACTTGTCCGTGTAGTCTAGACGCTCATCCTGCTCGGTCAGGCCTGTTCCCTCAAACGTGGCGTTAAGAGTATCAGCTGCAGGAATGTCCTGCTCGGTCCTGTACCACTCGAAGGTTTGCACGGGACAGACGCTCATGCACGCGCCTGCTGCAATGCAGGAATCCCAGTCTACGGCGACAGTCGTTCCGTGGATGCCGAGGGGGACTTGTTCCTCACCCCTCTCCTCGTACGCTGCTATTACATCCTCGTTAGAGAATGCCTCACCGTCGGTCCTGCCATTGCCCCAGATAAAGTGAAGATTCTCACCGTCTCCATGGTTTGTCTGTCCGACAACTTCTAGATTTTCAACAAACTTTTCGTCTATTGGCATGGGTAGTTTTATTTTCAAATATTATTTAAAGCTAGACAAAATTAGTCACAACTAAATCAGAATCCCGGATGAAATTTAGAGGATTGGTGGATACTACATCGACATGGCGGCCTTTTCATGTGCCTCCATGTTTGACTGGTCGACCTTGATGGCCTGCGGCGGACACACAGAGACGCACGCCATGCACCAGATGCAGTCATGCTCCCTGATCGGGTCTGCCTTGTCGGTAAAGTCCGTCCTCTCGTCTTTTACTGCACTGCCTGTTCCTTCAAAGGTCTGTCCTATGACATCCTTTGCAGGCATGTCCTTTTCGCTCCTATACCATTGGAATACCTGCACCGGGCACGCCTCTATGCACGCTCCATCTGCAACGCACGAGTCCCAGTCTACGGCCACAGCCGTTCCGCTCACCCCGAGCGGAACCTGCTGCTCACCCCTTGCCTCGTAGGCGGAACGGACGTCCGCGTCTGCAAGAGACTCTACCTGCGAGCCGTCTGCGTTGACCGTCCTGCCGGGGCCCCACATGAAATGAAAGTTCCCGTCAGGATCGGATATCTTGCCCAGCGGCTCCATTCCTTCGGGAAAGTTATCCGGTATTGGCATGAATCATTATCGGCATGGATGTTATTTAAAGATAGATAGTGCGTGCACGGGCATGAAACATGTCGATCTATCAGCCAAAAATACATCCTGATTCTTGCGCGGCATGGCATGCCGGGATATGGTTACGGGCAAAAATTCATTCGTTGCAGGGTTCGCCGATTCCAGTGACGGATGCGCCTGTCCAAACAAGATTCATAACGCGCGGCAAGACCACATGATAGCATGGATATAATCAAGTATGGTGTGTACAGGGGATCGAACATCGGGGTGTACATCAGCACGAACGCGGATCTGGTTCTGTTACCGATGGGGTTTGCCAAATCCAGGGCAGAGAAGCTCGGGGAGTACCTTGGAGTCAGGTACATGTACATGTCGGTTGCAAACACCAGGCTGATCGGATCGCTGTCGGTGATGAACAACAAGGGCATACTGCTTCCAAAGACGGCGTTTCAAAACGAGTACGACTTGTTGAAGGAGGAGACCGACCTAGAGGTCGGGGTGCTGGATTCAAGGTTTACCGCTCTTGGGAACGTGATATGCGCAAACGACAGGGGGGCAGTCGTCTCCCCGTGGCTGTCAGAGAGGGACTGCCAGACGATCTCAGACGTGCTGGGAGTCGAGACGATCCAGAGAAAGATCGCAGGGTTCAACCAGACCGGGGCAGTCATGGTCGCAAACAACACGGGCGCTGCCATTCATCCGGAGGCAGGCGAGGAGGACATGGAGGTCTTTGCCAGCCTGCTTGGGGTGAAAATCGAGCAGAGCTCGATAAACAACGGCGTTCCCTACGTGGCATCAGGAATTCTCGCAAACGACAACGCCGTGGTGGTCGGAACGCTGACCACCGGTCCAGAGATAATGATGCTTACGCGGGCCTTTCTAAACTGAGGACGGAGCGTGGATCCTCGGTCAGTTTCTCAAGCTGTATGATGCCTTCCGTGCCGTCTTGCATGTCGCGCAGCACCACGCCGCCGTCTGCCAGCTCCTGCGGCCCCACAATGAGTGCAAGCCTTGCGCCCCCTGCGCCGTCCATCTGTTTTTTGAGGCTTCGGCCCGCAAGATCCATGTCGGCGTGGATGCCGTTGAGCCTGAGGAGCGACGTGATGGAGGATGCAACCTTTTGCATGTCGGAATTGACATACAAGACTGCGATTCGTTTCGCACCCGTGGCTTGGACTAGTCCCTGCTCGTGCATCGTCAGGATTATCCTCTCCACGCCGCCTGCGACTCCGCACGCTCCGATGTCGTCTCGTCCAAAGGCGGTAGTCAAGGTATCATATCTCCCGCCTCCGGCCAGCGCGCCAAGCCCGGAGCCTACTGCAAACACCTCAAAGACAGTTCCGGAATAGTAGTCAAGCCCGCGCACTATGCCAAAGTTGATCCTGACGTTTGATACTCCCCTGTTCCCCAGCGAGTCAATGATCTGTTTCAGGTGATCCCAGAATTCCAAGTTCGCGGTGTCAAACATCCCCTCCACCTCGGATATCGTTCCCCTGACGCTGGAGAACTCCAGGATCGTCTCCAGTTTTTGCCCATCATACCCCTTTCCTTCAAACTCGTTTAGGATGTCGGCGTGCGACTTTTTTGACGTCTTGTCTACTGCGCGCAAAATGTCGGCAACAAGTCTTGGATCCCGTGACTCGAATATCTTGTTGATGTACGACTCGACTAGCCCCCTGTGGTTGATGTCTATTATGATGTCCTTGAGCAGCAGCGAGTCAAACAGCCGCGAGGTCATCTCGATGATCTCTGATTCGGACTCCAGCGACGGCCTGCCGTAGATCTCTATGTCCCACTGGTGAAAGTATCGGTACCGGCCCTTCTGGGGCTCGTCATACCGGAACACGCCCCCAAAGCTTGAGAGTTTGGCCGGAAGCCTCATTGACTTTTGGGATGCAATGTATCTGGTCAGACCCATTGTGAAATCAAAGCGCAGCGCCACCTCCCGCCCGCCCTTGTCCTCAAAGTAGTAGATCTCGTCGCGTATTGCCGGCCCCGATTTTGTCTCCAGCGTGGAGAGTAGTTCTATGGGTGAGGGTTCCATGAACGAGAACCCGTACAGGTCAGAGATTCTCCTGAAGTGGTGCCGGATGTGTTCGATGTCCGTGTCTTCTGCGGCCTCAAAGTCCTTCATTCCGCGCGGGAGTTTCAATTTGCTCTTTGGTGATGGGTTGTGGATTTAAGCATTGGTGCCTGCGTCCGGCAGCCACGCCCAGACAGGATCCGGTGACGGTTCATGCTGCATGGCAGGAGGGTTCGGCATTGATCTGCTTGCGTTGAAGGTTTACCCGAATGGATTACTCCCAGATGATCTGTCAGACACCCCATAATGCTTGAATTGTAAATCATTATTCAAATTACTGCAACCGGCATCGCCAGTGATGTCAGTGCCGCTTTGGCAGGAACGGCACCAGCGCCCTTGCAAACTCCATGATGTTCTTGGTCTGCAGGTAGACGGTTCCAGGTCCAGTGATCTCCACCACCAGTGCCTCGCCCCCAAACAGGGTAGTCTTGAAGTTTCCGTGCTTTGCGACCCGGTAGCTGGCAGTCGCGCTCAGGGCAACCAGCTGGTAGTTGTCAACGATCATCCTCTCGCCGGATCCCAAGTCCTTCTTGATGATGCCGCCCCAGGCGTTTACAAACATGTCTCCCCTGCCGACGGTCTTCAGCATGAACAGGTTGTTTCCAAATAGGCCCTTGGTGAATCCCTGCCATTGCGTGTCCAGCGTCAGATCCCCGACGGAGCACACAAACGCGCCTGACTGGACAATGAACTCCGAATCTATTGGAATGACTTCGATGTCGCCTAGCATGTTTCCGGTAAGGCCCAGCGTGCAGCCGTCCTCGTGTGCGGTAAACTCGTTGACAAAGAACGACTGCCCCCCTAGTGCGGCCACCTTCAGTGTCTTGAACAGGCCGCCGCTCTTTCTTGCCCGGGTTTCAGTCTCTATGTCGCCGCGCATGTATACCATGGCTGCCGCCTCGGCAGTAACCGCATCCCCCCGGTCCATGGAAAACTCGATCATTCCTGTGGGGTTCTTTAGGATCTCATGCTTCAATGGCATGGAGAGAAACAGGCAGAATATAGATCTTTTGAATTTTGTGGGCCGCGTCGCAGGATCCATAGGAGGTTTATAGATGGCGATGCGCCCTGCACGTGCATGGCATCCAGGCTCAAAAAGATCGAGTCACTGAACGAAAGTATCCTAGAGTGCCAGAAGTGCCCACGGCTTGCCTCATACATCAGGGACGTGGCACAAAACAAGGTAAGGCGGTTCAGGGACGAGGAATATCATGGAAGACCGCTGCCGGGATTCGGCGATGTCAACGCAAGATTGATGGTAGTCGGGCTTGCCCCCGCCGCCCACGGGGGGAACAGGACAGGAAGAATGTTTACCGGAGACTCGTCTGGCGACTGGCTTGCAGGTGCGATGCACATGCACGGGTTTGCGTCGATTCCAACCAGCCAGGAACGCGATGACGGACTGGTCCTAAAAGATGCATACGTTACTGCCGCAGTACGGTGTGCGCCTCCCCAGAACAAGCCCACTAGGCAGGAGATGAACACCTGCCTTGCGTATCTGGAGCAGGAGAGGCGTATTCTGGACAGGGTCACCACGATCCTGTGCCTTGGAAGGATCGCGTACGAGGCGGTATGCAGGATGTACGACGTCAGGCCCACGGGATTTGGACACAACAGGCTATTCAGGCACGAATCGGTTCAGATTCTGACTTCGTACCATCCGTCAAGGCAGAACACGCAGACAGGACGGCTGGGCTGGACGGAATGGACGGCAGTCTTTGCAAGGGCAAGAATGCTGATAGAGTCGTAACTTTTATTGCAAGATCGCCGTATTTTCAGGCATGAAGGTGTTGGTGGTCATTCTGGCATTGTCGTTTATTCCCGCCGCCTCGGCACAGGAATATCCCGAGCTTGGCGTAATGGTGGATACGGTGGCCGAGAACCTGTTGGTTCCATGGAGCATGGACTGGCTGCCTGACGGAACGATCCTGTTTACGGAACGGGGAGGGGACCTCAGGGCGATCCGGGACGGAATGCTTGTGCCAGAGCCGCTGGTGTCGGTACATGGCAGCAGCGCAGAAGGCGGAATGCTCGGGGTGGCAGTGGATCCGGACTTTGAGGAGAACGGCTACATCTACATATACTACACCTACAGCGAGTTCATCTCGACTGCAAACAAGGTGGTCCGCTACCAGTTGGCAAATGGCGTGGCCACTGAGGACAAAGTGCTGGTTGAGGGGATTCCCGGCGGAGGAGTGCACAATGGAGGACGGATCCAGTTCGGGCCGGACCAAAGGCTGTACGTCACTACCGGGGATGCGGGAAATCCGGGCGCAGCGCAGAACCTGGACTCCCTGGCTGGAAAGATTCTCAGAATCAATCCGGACGGAACGATACCGGAGGACAACCCGTACGGCAACTCCCCGGTATGGTCTATTGGGCACAGGAACCCGCAGGGGATGGACTGGGACGAGTCTGGGAACATGGTTGCAACAGAGCACGGGCCGTCAGGAGAGAGGGGATTTGCGCATGACGAGATCAACGTCATAATCCCGGGGACAAACTACGGCTGGCCGGAGATAGCCGGAGATGAGTCCGCAGACGGCATGCAGGGACCCATACTGCACACTGGCTTCGACACGTGGGCGCCGTCGGGTGCCGAATTCTATGACGGCCACAGGATTCCGGAATGGACAGGCAAGTATTTTGTCGCAACGCTGCGCGGCAGCCACCTGCACGTGATCGATCTTGATCTGCAGAACGGCACGGTCGTATCCCACGAGAGGCTGTTTCAGGGACGAGTTTGGAAGGATCCGGGACGTGCAGACCGGCCCCGATGGATTCCTGTACCTTTTGACCAGCAACCGCGACGGCAGGGGGTTTCCGGCATCCAACGACGACCGCATTCTCCGGATTACCCCGATTTATGGGGACGGGCCATACCCGACGGGGGCAAGACACCTAGAGTACGACCACGACGGAGAGATGCTGAGTGCAAGCGTGCAATACGCGGGATACGAGATATCGCCGATCAGTTTTGACTTGGATTCGAAGAGCATCAGCTTTGATTTTGCAAGACTTGGCGGAACGGATCCGGCCCGGGACTACGTCAGGCTGCTGATTGAAAGGCCCCTGATCTCCCCGCCATACACCATACAGATAGAGTCCAGAGACGGCACCGCATGGCATCAGGACGAGCCCAGCGTAGGGATTACGGAGGATGGGTTTTACAGTTACGAGCTGACGTTGGACGAGACGGCAGGGGCTGGAATCGTGGCTGGGACCGTAACGGTAACCGGGACGTACGTAGTGCCGGAGTTTGGTGCAGTCATGCTGGCGGTTCTGGCAGCTGGCCTGGTCCCGATTGCATTGTGGTCGGGATTCCGTCATGGATTGTGGATGCGGGGTTAGGCTCCGGCAGTAGCGCTTTGGTGCGCGATGCCACCAGGAATTCACGGCATCAGTGAAACCTCGGCAGAACCAAGGCCGATTGCCTCGCCAAAATAGTATCCGGCCAGGATTGTTCCTGCAGCCCACACGCACGATCCTGCGAAGGTGTAGAGCAGAAACTTCGGAACTCTCATCCTGAGCAGTCCGGCCGGAATGGATATCATCTCCCTCATTACAGGAACCATCCGGCCCAGAAAGACGGCCTTGTCTCCGTGCTTTTCAAACCACACCTCAACACGCTTTAGCTTTTCATCAGAGACTTTGAAGCGTGTCAGGTATCTGAGCATGACTGCCCTGCCGAATTTTAAGGCGACAAGGTAGATGACGGAACTGCCGATAGTCGAACCCAGTGCGCCAAGAAGAATCATCAGGGCCAGTCCGGCAGGCGGGACCCCGCTCTGCAATGCCAGAAATCCCGCAGCCGGAAATACGGCAAGCGTGGGTATTGGCGTAATCACGGTCTCGAGAAGGGCTGCCAGAAAGATTCCCTCGTAGATGTGCTCGCCCAGAAATGTTGAGATCCATGCCAGAAACGAGTCAAAGGCCTCCATTGGATTCTGGTAACGGAATCGTCCTAAATTCCTTGCCAGTAAATGCCGGTCAGCCCGCGCCAGATGGTCATGGGACTGGATGCAGGCAGTTGCACGAGGCAGTGATTCGAAGGTTCAGGAACGACATGGTGTCTTGGATCTTTTGGCATTTCTGTAACCGCAGAACGGCCGTATTTTGAATTTTCACAGTCCGGGATTGGGTAAAATACACTAATAGAGTCATTGGTACAAATATGTATGAACAAATCATGGGCAATTATCGCAGTAGTAGTGATAGTCGGGGCGATTGCAACATATGCAGTGGGACCCTACTTTACCGAATCAACCGTAGATGAGGCATTGCCTGAAGGAGCCATCATTCCAAAGCCGACAGAGACGAATATGATGGACAAAGACGAGATGATGGATGACGCAGACAAGGTGGAGATGATAGACCTGACTGGGATGAGCACGGAGGAGCTGGCAGTCATAAGCGAAGAAAAGGGAATAGGCATGGAGGAGCTGGTGGCATTGAGCGTGCCAGACGACACCAAGGACGAGGCCACCACAGGCGATCTGGAAGTGGAAGGCATGACAGGAACGCAGATGGTCGAGATGGAGATGGCAGCCGCCACGCACTATGCAGGAACGTTCGTAGGAGTCAACGATGGAATCCACAACGCCAACGGCGATGCGTATGCGATTCCGCTAGAAGACGGAAGCACCATACTGAGGCTGGAGAATTTTGCGGCCACCAACGGACCTGACCTGCACATCTACCTAGCAACTGACAAGAGGGCCACTGACTATATCGATCTTGGAGAGCTCAAGGCAAACAGGGGAAACCAGAACTATGGCATACCAGAAGGCACCGATCTTGAGACATACAGTAACGTCTTGATCTGGTGCGAGCCGTTTAGGGTTCTGTTTGGAAGTGCCGAGTTAGCGCCCCAGTAGTGCAGATATCAACACAGGGAATTTTTTAATCTTAGAAAACCGCGGGTGCCGCCATTGACATCATCGCGCAGGCAGTCGTAGGCCCGTTTTTTATTTTGGTTCTTCTGGGCGTTTCCCGCTGCACTGAACCTACCCGGGAGACTATCGTTTCCCGGAATGCGGCTTTAGGAATACTTTCATGGTGTCGGGGCGCTTTGCGCGCGCGACTGCCTCTGGGAATCTCTCCAACGGAAACGTACAGTCAGACAGTGGTTCGACCGATATGATGCCTGATGCAAGCGCCTTGATTGCAGGCATGAACAGGCCGCACCTGGAACCGACCAGGGTCACCTCGTTGATCACAGCGGCGGTAAGATCCTGGCCGCCCCTTGAGGCTACAGTGGATTTCAGGACTATGATTCCCCTTGGACGCACGAGCCTCGTGGCGTCATCAAATCCGGAGTTGCTGCCAGACGACTCCACCACCAGATCAAAGCGCTGCTCGTCAGAGGAAGCGATTCCAATCTTTGTTGCGATTCCGAACCTTTCCATCCTGGCAAGCTTGTTTTTGTGCCTTCCAAAGCACGATACATGGGGGCATGAAAGTCTCAACACCTGGGAGATCAGATGGGCCAGCCTGCCATCGCCTACTACTGCGACGCTCCATTCCGGCTTGAGGCTGACTTGTTCTGTAATCTCAAATGCCGCTGCCAGCGGTTCCACAAACACTGCCTGCTCGTCACTTATCGAGTCTGGAATTTGGTGCAGGTTTCTTTCTGGAAGCGAGAGGAGTTCTGCAAAGGCCCCGTCCCGCCCCAATATCCCAAGCACTGTCCTGCCAGGGCAGTGTCGCTCCATTCCCCGGGCACAGTAGTCGCATGCGCCGCATCCTGCATTAATCTCGCCCACGACCCGCTTGCCGATCATCTCGGGGTTTTCGGATTTCAGGACAGTCCCGACAAACTCGTGCCCCAAAACGCCCTTGTAGCCCATGTAGCCGTCAAGAATCTCCAAGTCGGTGCCGCACAGACCGGCCAGGTCTACCCGGACTACGGATTCTCCGGGTTTTGGATCCGGGTAGTTGCCATCCAAGACGGCTTGCCTTCCGTCAAAGCGGACTGCTCTCATGGCACGGCTGTGCCCGCGCCTTGTTTTAAAAGAATGGATCCATGCAGGCAGGAATGACAGAAGGACGCTTAGATTAATAGCCATAGTCGTTTCATGGACTGCAAATGAGCTACCGGCTTTTGGATCATGCAACAGATGCAATTATCGAGGTAGACGCAAAAGACCGCAAAGAGGCCTTTGCGGTGGCAGCGCAGGCAGTCATAGACCTGACAATTGATCAGCGATACGGTAACAGAGAAGGGCCAGAGGCGGTTTTCTGCAAGCGGCAAGGATCTGCATTATCTTTTGTTCAGCTGGCTTGAGGAGGTTGTGTTTGTCCTGATTACGGAAGGGTTTGCGATAGCCAGGCTGGAGTTTGACATGGGGGAGGAAATCGGGGGCCACTACAGGATAGATGCAATGGCGTATGGCGAGCAGATTGACCTGCGCAGGCACGGCTTCAAAGTCGAGATAAAGGCCCCCACGTTCCACGACATGAGGATCACGGAAGGGGACGGGGTTTTTATGAGATTCTTACTGGATTTGTAAATAATAATTGGCAATATCATATAATAATTCACACATGTTTTTTAAAGACCAGATAAAACAGGATAAGCATGATGCAGATGCTGGCAGTGCTTGCAGTCATTTCACTGGCAGTCATGGTTGCCGTGCCGGCATACGCAGTGGTTACGTCGCTGTCACTGTCAGAAGATTCATTCTCTGTAGATGAGGCATTTACATTCAGCGGCATCAATGATGAGGGTGGACAGGTAGATGTACTCATTCTTCGTCCGGGTGGTTTTTGCGGATTTGGCAGCTGCCTTTGGTGCAGATGCTGCGGATGTTTTGTGACAACGGATAAACAGGTAAGGGGCGTTTTCAAGTCATCTGGAATCTATACTGCTACGGCATTTACGCCAGAACAGAAAAAAGAAAACGGGGTAACCATTCAAATCCAATACGACCAAGGCAGGATCTTTGAGGTTCCGGACTTTGAACTAAGGCTCAGCTCCATACGGGACCAAACTATAGAAGAAGGAGAAAGGCTGGCATTTACTGCAACTGCCACGGACCGCAACCTGAGGGACTTGGAGTACAGCCTGCTGAGAAACGCTCCTGCAGGCGCCACCATAGATGCGGACTCTGGAAGGTTTGAGTGGACGCCGTCTGCATCACAGGGAACCCGGCAGGGGGCGGTGTATGAGTTTGACATAGTCGTGGTAAAGGGTGCCTTGGAGGACAGGCAGTCGATCAAGATTACCGTAAAGGAACCCGCGCCGTCAGAGCCGGTACTGCAAATTCCGGCGCCATTCGTGGACAGGGCAAAGGAGCCGCAGAGCTACGTGGACAGGTACAACAACGAGCCAAGCTACAAGAAGTGGTTTGACGAGACATACCCAGAGTACTCCTCGATATACCAGGCAGTGGGACTGGACGAGCCCCGAAAGACGCCCAGGGCAGATGACGCGCCTGCAATTCCAGCCCCGTTTGTCGACTCTGCGAAGGATCCGCAGAGCTACGTGGACAGGTACAACAACGAGGCAAGCATACAAGAAGTGGTTTGACGAGACATACCCAGAGTACTCCTCGATATACCAGGCAGTGGGACTGGACAAGCCCCTAGTAATCCCAGCGCCGTTTGTCGACTCTGCGAAGGATCCGCAGAGCTACGTGGACAGGTACAACAACGAGTCGGCATACAAGAAGTGGTTTGACGAGACATACCCAGAGTACTCCTCGATACACCAGGCAGTGGGACTGGATGATCCGCAGGTAGAACCAAAACCACAGATAGAACCAAAACCAAGCAGGGCAAAAAGAGACACGGACGGTTCCCGACGAATCCCTTGTGATTCCAGCGCCGTTTGTAGACCAGACAAGGGATCCGCAGAGCTACGTGGACAGGTACAACGACGAGCCAAGCTACAAGGAGTGGTTTGAGAAGACGTACCCGGAGTACTCCTCGATATACCAGGCAGTTGGATTGGAGGCGCCCAAGGAGCTGGCGCCGTTTGTCGACCCCGCGCAGGATCCGCAGTACTACATCGACAGGTACAACAACGAGCCGACGTACACGGAGTGGTTTGACAAGACGTACCCGGACATTACAATCTATGACGCAGTGGGCGTTGAGGCGCCCAAGGAGCTGGCGCCGTTTGTCGACCCCGCGCAGGATCCGCAGTACTACATCGACAGGTACAACAACGAGCCGACGTACACGGAGTGGTTTGACAAGACGTACCCGGACATTACAATCTATGACGCAGTGGGCGTTGAGGCGCCCAAGGAGCTGGCACCGTTTGTCGACCCCGCGCAGGATCCGCAGTACTACATCGACAGGTACAACAACGAGCCGACGTACACGGAGTGGTTTGACAAGACGTACCCGGACATTACAATCTATGACGCAGTGGGCGTTGACGAGTCAGGGACTGTAGAGCCCACACCGCAGGCATGCGGCACGGGAACAATACTAGTCGACGGCAAATGCGTGGCCGTGCCTGACGACGGTGGAGGATGCCTGATCGCGACTGCAGCGTACGGATCCGAGATGGCGCCGCAGGTCCAGATTCTCAGGGAGATTCGCGACGGCAAGCTGATGAACACCGCCTCGGGTGAGTCGTTCATGGCAGGGTTCAACGAGGCATACTATTCATTCTCGCCATACGTTGCAGACTACCAGAGGGAGAATCCCGCATTCAGGGATGCAGTCAGGGTGGGAATAACCCCGATGATCTCAACGCTGTCAATCATGGAACATGCAGACACCGAAACGGAGGTTTTGGGATACGGAATCGGGGTGATTTTGCTCAACGTTGGGATATACGTTGCAGCGCCGGTAATGCTGTTCCTAGCGGTAAGAAGGGTCAGAAAGACAGGCTTCAGACAATACACCCCCGCCCGTACAGTCAAGTAATACGCGCGTGCGGAGTTACACGCGAGCAGGATCAACCATCGCGCATGCAGGATAGTTCGATGCGGCCCGTGATAAAGTGACAGCACCAGCATAGATCTGTTTAAATAGATTTTTTAGTAGAGCCCGCTCCAGTACGCCTGTTGTCCGAGGATCCGGAGATAGAGAAGATAAAGCAGAGGAGGCTTGAGGAGATGCTAAGACAGCAGAACAGGCCGCCTGTGGAGCCAGGGGTGACGGATTTGAACGACTCCAACTTTGACCAGGCCGTGTCCGGGGAAGATCCCACGCTGGTAGATTTTTGGGCCGAGTGGTGCGGCCCGTGCAAGACGATGCATCCGGTCTTTGAGAGCCTGGACAGAAAATATCCAAAAGTAAGGTTTGCAAGGGTGAACGTGGATGCCAGCCAGGGAATCGCCATGAGGTTCGGTGTCCAGTCCATTCCGACGTTTATCATGTTCAGGTCGGGGCGCGTGGTGGACAAGATGATGGGTGCAGTGGGTGCGCCCGGAATCCACATGATATGCAAAAAGCACTCTGGCTGATTATTCCAGCCGCGTCAGTATGCCAGAACGTTAGTATGCATATGCAGGATCCTTTGACCTTTGGATCTCCACGATTGCCCTTAGCGTCTCCTGCTCCTCCTGGTTCATCCTGTACATGTATTTGGCAAGCAGCATCTTGGCCTCGTGCGAGCGCGGCAGGGTGTAGTAGACATTATCCTCGAAGAGCTGCTTGCCGATTACGGCATTCTGGACGGAGCATGCGACCTCGTCTCCCTTCCGGGCAGACTCGACATTCTTTCCATCCAGCTGGAGCTGGTGGATCACCCCGATCCGCCTGCCGTGCCCGTCCATGAACGAGATCTTCTGCCGCAGCATGCCTGCGTCGACGGTTATTCCAAAGACGGCCGGGTTGCTGTTTCTGAAGGCGAACCCTTTCATGAACGTGAACTTTGAGATGGGCGTGAGTTCTGCAAATATCGCATCGTCCTCGTGTGCGGTATCCTCCTCGACCCAGGCATTGTAGCCGTCAATTAGGCTGTAGATTATCTTGTCTTCGAATATTCTGATGTGAGACTCGTCTGCCTCCTCCCTTGCATCCGGCAGGACGCGGACGTTGAATGCCAGCACCACCCCCAGGTGCCGATCTTTCTCCTTGATGGTTTCTGCACCCACGACGTCCCGGCGGTTGACCGGACCGATGTCGGCCTTTGCTATTGGAACCTGCGAGCGCCTGAGCATCTCCATTACCGCCTCAAGCGAGCCGATCGTGTCGCACTTGACTACTACCCCGTTGCTCATGGTGTCGACAAAGACGGATCTCATCTCGGACTCGATAATCCCGGTAAACCTCTCTACATCTGCCGGGCCTGATGCGACATAAAGCGTGCTTCCAGGCAGGACGCCCTCCAGATCTGGGGATGCTATCTTGAGGCCTGCTGCCGCACCCACTTCGGATACTGACATGAACCTGTCCCGTGGATCCCGCATCTCGTCAAGCGGTTTTGGCAGGAGTAGTGCCTTTGGCTTTACCACCACCACGGAATCCCTTCTTGCCACCACGATCCTGTCCTCCTTTCTTATCGTTCCGTCAACCAGTATGATGTTGGCAGTCGGGCCAAGTCCAATCTCGTCGTTGACTTCAAGGACGATTCCACGCGGATCCTTCTTCTCCTGGTCCAGCCGCTTCTTCAGGTACTGCTGGGTCAACCCCACAAGCACGCTGAGCAGTTCTGGAATGCCCACGCCGGTGCGGGCAGAGATGGGAACGATTGCAACTTCTGATTTAAAGTCCCGCACGCGGTAGAACGCTTCGGACTTGTAGCCCAGTATGGACAGCGTTCCCACCACGTCGTAGAGCTTTTGTTCTAGATCGGCCAAGACAGAAGCGTCCTGTCCCTTGATCGCCTCCGAGATGAATTCAGACTCTGACTTTCGCCATCCGGAGATCTGATCGCACTTGTTCAGCGCCACCACGAACGGAACCTTTCTGCTCTGGAGTATCTTCAGGCTCTCGTTTGTCTGCGGCTGAAACCCGCGGTTTACATCTACTACCAAGACAGCGATGTCGGCTGCCGACCCTCCCCGGGAACGGAGGTTCGTAAATACCTCGTGGCCTGGAGTGTCGATTACCAGTATTCCGGGAATCTGGTTCTCTGCGTGTTCCAGTCTTTTGTACAGGTGCCCGCACGTGTCTCGAATAGTCTCAACAGGGAGAAAACTTGCGCCTATGTGCTGGGTAATTCCGCCTGCCTCCCTGCCTTGGACTCCCGTGCCGCGAATCATGTCCAGAAGGGACGTCTTGCCAGAATCTACATGACCTAGAACCGCCACTATTGGCTGCCTGATATGCAAGACAGATCACTCGAATGATACTTTCGCTTCGTGTTCAAAACTTGTATGTGAATCCGATGCATGGATTATGTTTTCTGTGAATCCCAAGCCAAAATCGCCTCGGATGGATCCCGGTGCCGCCTCGGACGCGTTTGTGGCGCCGATCAGCAACCGGGTTGCCGCGACTGCATTGGCCCCCTCAACGATTGCTGCAACCACTGGTCCTGACGTGATAAACGTCGTCAGTTGTCCAAAGAAGTGCTTGTTCCTGTGCTCGGCATAGAATCGTTTTGCCTGATCCTCGCTAAACGTGAACAGCTTTAGGTTTACAATTGCAAATCCCTTCTCTTCAAACCGAGCAATGATCTGACCCACTAGGCCTCGTGTCACTCCGTCAGGCTTCACTATGACCAATGTCTTTTCTGCCATACCTGCTTTTCTGATCCCAGCCCGAATATAAAAATTATCCGGGGGCACGATGCATGGACCCATGTCCCTCACGGTTTCGGCACAAAATATGTGCCGGATTAGACGATCCTGCCTATAGTGACGAGCAAAAGTTTTTGCACCCGAACTAGCCGACTACAAACTGAGCTCTTTTGGGCGTTCTGTCAGGCCTGACAATGTCAGCATTGCCGGGTTCAAGCCGACCCGTCGCGCGATCCCATTTTGGATCGCGCGCTCCGTGGCCCTCTCGCCTTGCGACGGCATCACTGTCCGCAATGACAGTCCCACTTTGGTGGACTCGGCCGCCGGCCTCCTTGTGGAGGCAGATTAATTTTACGCTGCACCCCCCCCCCGAGCTTGTCGGCATGGTGGTACCAGCCGCACATGATGCAGTTATAATCCTCGCCGTCGCGTGATTCCTTGCACGCGAAGAAGCAGTTCGTGCATCTCAGGCTCGTGTTGCGCGGATCTACTGAGCAGACTTTTCCGCCGCGCTCTTCTATCTTTTTGATAGTTTTGGCCCTTAGTGAACCGGGACGGGCGTATGCCATGGTGCGGTTCATGCCTGCCTTGCGCTTCCCGCCTTTTGCCCCCATGACCGCAAAATTCAGGCGTTTGGGGTCTTCGATTGCCAGCCGCCCGAGGCCATCCGTAATCGAGTTGGCAATCCTCCACTCATCGTTGTCCTGCTTGTTGGATACGCGCCTCGATTCCCGGGACAGTGTGCGCCTTGCCGTCTTGTAATTGCGGGAACCTTTCACGTACCTTGACAGGTCCTTTCTCAAATGGTCTATCTTGTCACCTTTCTGCCTCGCGCACCCGCCGGAATGCCTGTAAAGCCTCTCGTTCCCGTTCTCATCGGAGACGGCGGCCGGGATGGTGCCTCCGTAATCGACTCCAGTCAGCCTTCCCGTCGCGGGCGCGGGATCCGGAATCTTGACTTGTACCAGGAGTAAGAATTTCCTGTCGCCGTCCTTTGTGCGGCCGGTGAATTTTTTCGTCACGTCTTTCAATTGGAACGACACCAGCCTGCCTTCCGGAAGCTCGCTTTTCACGCGGACCATCCCTATCTTGGTAAGGTGGACCGAACCGTCGCCCTTTATCTTCGGTTCAGTCATGCAAGAAAGCGACTTGAGCCTTTCTGATTTATTGCCGCGCCGCATGAGGCTGGAAGGATCCGTCCACCTGTTGCGCCTGTACCGTTTTATCTTGCCCTTGCGCAGTTCGTTCTTGAGCCTCACGCGCCTGGCGTGCTTGCGCATGTTGGATTTCCAGAACGCCGCCACCGCCTTCCAGGCCTGCAGGGTAGCAGATTCGTGCATCCTTGCCGCTCCTTTCAGGCCGAACTCGCGCCTCCAACCGGGGATCAAATTTATCATGTCGTAAGTGCTGGTACGGGGGTGCGCGAGTTTCACCATTATTGCCATGTCGTAAACGTCGTCGCACTCGCGCGTGTATTCGGCGATCTTTTGGGACAGTTTTTTTGACTGGTGGATTTTTACTTGGCAAGTGCGAAACATGCACTGGAACGTGTGGGATTTTTATTTAAGCCTTGAACGTGCACAAACTTTGGCGTGTCAGTATAGATAAATCCTGAATCTGAGTCCATACAACATGATTCCAGGTCTTTTCGACCAAGGTTACTTTCTTCGGATTCCGCCCTTGACGTACTTGTTGGTCCACTTTAGCTTTCTTGGATCGCGCTTGAGTTCGAGCGCGTTCTTTTTGCATTTGGCAGAGCAGAACCACAAGATGGAGCCGTTGTTTTTGGCAAACATGGTGCCCGAACCCTTCGCGACCGGCCTGTTGCAGAAATTACATGGTTTGACTAAGAGACTCGTGCCTGTTCACCTACTTGATCTTCTTGGCTTCCCTTTCAGTCTCCCTCAGCATCAGAATCTCTCCTGTCCTGACAGATCCCTTGACGTTTCTAGTGAGAATTCTTCCCCTGTCCTTGCCGGTAAGGATCTTGACGCGAACCTGAATTACTTCACCTGCGATTCCGGTACGTCCGACGATCTGAATTATCTCGGACTGTATTACTTCGTCGGTCGTGGCACTCATGAAGCAGTCGCGCCGCCTTTAATCTTAGCAATTGATGAGACAACCTGATCTACTATGTGTTGTGCATCACCGGCATCCAGAATTGCAGCCGCAGCAGAGGTAATGTCAATGCCAAGCGACTTGCCAAGATCCTGCTTGCTTGGAACGAATACAAATGCCGCACCCTGTTCCTCACATAGAATAGGAAGATGCGCTACAATCTCAGGCGGTTCCACATCCTCGGCAATGATAATCAGTTTGCTTATGCCGCGCTCTATGGCCTTTGTAGCCTCGTTGGTTCCCTTTTTTACCTTGCCGCTAGTGGAAGCGACCCTGACGGCTTCAAGAATCGGGTTTATTAGATCCTCTGGCGTCTCAAACTTAACATAATACGCTTTTGCCATCTCATTGATCCTTTTGTTTGGTTTTAAAAGTGTTATCTGATGGCCAGCGTATGGACTCAGGTCCGGTGTTTGCACAGACATGAAAAAACATGCCATCCTGCAAAATCACGCCTAGAAACGAAGGGGCCTGAGTGCATACTGGCCAGCTAAGCGAAATGTACCATGCTTACGTTCAAGGTGCAGTTGGAATCACTTCTCATACGTCAGTCCAAACCGCCTACCTGATCTCAGATTTGAGGTACATTTCGCTTAGCTGATGGCAGGGCAGACATAACCAGATGCGTCAAATCGTCAAAGAACAGATTGCAGTTGCATATACTCACAGGACACAGCCCCGATGGCAGATGTAAATCATGTCCTGGAATTTTGGCGCGTACGAATGGCCTGTCCGGTACGGTGTCGCGTTTATGCAAATTCAGAAATTTGGAAATTCTAAAAATTTAACATGGTACATAAAAGTATAATTTTTAAAAAATTTCGCACATCTGAGAATTTGGCCGCATGGGCATGGTCATCAATGGCAGGCATGACGCATCGCGCGGCGGATTGTCCGTCATGTCCCCATAGTCAGGTTCTGTTGCCCAGATTTTCACAATATCAGACCGATCGTCATGGCTGCGCGTCCAGGGGTGAATTCGGGTTGGATTGGCCAGCACGAGAATCCAGAATCGATCTTATCTTTTTGGCGTATTCGGACATGATCCCATCCAGTCCGTCCTTGCTCCCGGCCTCGGCATATATCCGGACTATTGGTTCTGTGCCGCTTGGCCTTATCATCACCCATTCCTTGAAGCCCAGAGATATCCTGATGCCGTCAGTGGTGTCAGAGTCAGGAAACTCGTCCTTCAGTGCAGAGACGAGTCCCGGCACATCCCGAGCGGGACACGGAATCTTGTCCTTTGTGGTAAACGACGGGGGCAGTTCCGAGATATTCTCAGACAGGCTCGTGCCTGATGCTGCCAGGGTATCGAGCATCAATGCAAGCGTCATGCAGCCGTCCCGAACCTGGTTGTGCGGTCCGTACATAAAACCGCCGTTCTCTTCAAAGCCAATCAGTGCCCCGGCCTGCACCATCATGCGCGACACCTCCACGCTTCCAACCTTGGTGCGTGTAACGCGGGAGCCGGACTGTGCTGCCAGCGACTCTATGCCGGAGCCGGAGTTCAGGCATGTTACTGCAAGAGATTTTGGGCGGTTCCCAAGGATGTGCCTTGCAAGAACGAGCGCCGAGCTGTCGCCGGTCAGAACATTCCCGCGCTCGTCGCAGAATATGCTCCTGTCCCCGTCTCCGTCAAACGCGATTCCCAGATCCGCATGATTCTTCACCACTGCCTCCGAGAGGGCTGAGAGGTTCTGCGGCGTCGGTTCCGAGCCCCGCCCGGGAAAGTCACCGTCAAGTTGTTCGTTAACAAGGTGTGTCCTGCACCCGAGAAGATTGCACAGTTCCGGTGCCGATGCAACTTGGGCGCCGTTTCCCAGATCCAGCACCACGCCAAACCCCCTTGACCGGACGCGATCCGAGTCTATTTGGGACACAATCCCGTCAAGGTATGCAGTGGTGGCGCGTATCTCCGTCCCGGTTCTTCCCCACCTTGAAGGCTTGATCCACCTCTTCTGCAGGTATGCCTCCTCCACTGCAAGCTCGTCGCTCCGGGATATCTCCACCCCGTCGGATGCGGCCGGCTTGATCCCGTTGTACTCCGGAGGGTTGTGAGAGGCCGTAATCATTATCCCCCCAGAGTATCCCAGGGATTTTACTGCGTATTCCAGACATGGGGTCGGAACCATTCCCGCCACGTTGCAGTCGATTCCGACCGAGTTGAGCGCCGAGCATACCGTCTTGCACAGCACTGGTCCGGACTTTCTCCCGTCATACCCTACCAATATCGGCCCGCCCAAAAACGTCCCGATCGCTAGGGTCATGTCGTGTACAAATTCCAGCGTAAGATCCTGGCCAAACACGCCACGAATGCCGTTTGTGCCAAAGAATCTTGCCATCACGCCACCTACGGGATGGATGAATTTGTGGGTATCTGCATGCACTGCTGGGAACTATGCAAGGGCGGACAACAGGACGCCACATTGTGCCTGCAGGTGCACGGAGGGATGCAGGATCGTTGGACTGGATAGGTTAAATTTATGCCCCGCCGTACGTCTTGTGCGGGAGTTGCCCAGCCCGGTCAAAGGCGTAGGGTTTAGGTCCCTATCTCTCAGGAGTTCGTGGGTTCGAATCCCACCTCCCGCACTGCCTATAAATGATTAATAAAAGACGTCCAGAAAACAGAGTCGTGAAGGATATCGTAATCGGCATCACAGTAATAGGCAAGGATCGGGGGGGAATCGTTGCCGCGTTTACAAATTTTGTCTTCTTTCGGGGCGGAAACATCAACAAGATAAACCAAAACGTGTACAGCGGCCTCTTTGGCATGTACCTAGAGACGTCGTTTGCAAGGCCCATCGACATCAAAAAGTTCGACGAGGACATACAAATGATGGCAGCGCAGGAGAGGATGGAGGTCAACACCCACTACGTGACGGACTCGAAGAAGAACATTGCAATATTTGTCACAAGGGAGTCGCACTGTCTGGATGCCATCCTCAAGGATGCCGAGTCGCTAAAGGGAGAGATTTCAATAATCATCGGCACGGAGGATGCGCTTGCGCCAATGGCTGCAAAGGCGGGGATTCCGTTTGTCGTGATAGGAGACAAGAACCAGTATGAGGCAGAAGAGAAGATCCTCCAAACGTGCAAAAAGCACGACATAAACCTGATCGTGCTTGCAAGGTACATGAGGATTCTGACTCCGAGTTTTGTATGGCGGTATCCCAACAGGATAATCAACATCCATCCGTCACTGCTGCCTGCGTTCCAGGGAGCCTCGGCATACTCGCAGGCATTTGAGAGGGGGACGAAGATCGCAGGCGTGACATGCCACTACGTCACAGAGAATCTGGACCAGGGGCCCATCATACTGCAGGACGTCTTCAAGGTGGAGCCGGATGACAGCATAGAGATGATAAAGGCAAAGGGGCAGAGACTGGAGGCAGGAACGCTGCTCAAGGCAGTCAAACTGCACCTTGAGGACAAGCTGGATGTCCGATGGAGAAAGGTCCATGTCAAGTGAGTCAGATGCAGGAGATTAGAGCCAGAACCGATCCCGTCATCAGGAGGGCAGTCAGCGCGGGAAAACGCACGGCAGTCATTCCGGTGGGATCGACAGAGCAGCACGGGCCCCACCTGCCCGTATCGACTGATTCTGACATCGTAGGGGAAGTGGCAAGGAGGCTGGCAGGACGCAACGGATACCACCTCTGCCCGGTTCTGACGTACGGCGTCTCCTTTGAACACGCACCGCTCTTCAACCTGAGCATCAAGAAGTCAACGCTGCGCCGCATCCTAGATGACCTGTGCGCGTCGCTGCTCTCAAACGGGATGGAGGCGGTCTTTGTGATAAACGGGCATCATGGGAACCAAGACGCCATAAATGACATGGCGGGGCGCATGGACAGGGCAACCGGCGGGAGACTCCGGGTGCACGCATTCTCGTACTGGCATTTCATGGAGCGGGACTTTGATCATGCGGGGTTTGTCGAGACGTCGCTTATGCTGGCAGTATCAGACAAGGTCAGGATGGGGCTTGCCAAGAGGGGGCTAGTCACAGACGGCATGACGGACAGGGAGGTTCGAAGGATCGGACAGTTGGCACAAAAGTCGTTCCAGAAGGCCACCGGAAACGGCATCTGGGGCGATCCCAGGGGGGCGACAAGGGCAGACGGGCAGAGAATCCTTGCAGAGATCGTCAGAAATCTGGGCAAAAAGTGTCAAGATTGCCTAACAGACTGCAATCCATAGTTATACTAATGAAATTTTAATATAAGCCCTCGATATCAAAGTAATGAGTGAGATAGATGTCAGTTGATATGGCGGTTAAAGTACTGGACGAAAGCATAAACGAAGTGGTGCTGATAAAACTCAAGGGAAACAAGACGATCAGAGGCAGTCTTCTTGGGTTTGACCAGCACATGAACCTACTACTTGACTATTCAGAAGACATTCCTGCCGAAGGCGAACCAACTAGCCTGGGCACCATCGTAGTCAGGGGCGACAACGTAGTCATGATATCTCCCCCGCCTACACAGAAATAGGTGGTTTGAATGGTCAAAGGCACTACTTCCATGGGAGGGTTTACAAAAAAGAAGGTTCACATCAGGTGCAGGAGATGCGGCAAGAATTCCCTCCACAAGCGGCACCACAAGTGTGCAAGCTGTGGGTTCCCCGATGCCAAGCGCAGAAAATATTCCTGGATTAAATGGTACACATAGATGCAGGATATTGCAATTATTCTCGGTTCGCTAGCTGGAGTGGCCACGGCAGCTGTTACAATACGGATCGCGTCCAAGAGTAACCGCACGCCAGACGCGCCACACGCCACTGAAGAGACAAGGCACCTGGAGATAGAAAGGGATATCCTTACCAAGACGATCGCAAGGCTGTACGAAACCGATTCAGGACTGACCAAGAGCCAGAGGGACGGCCTTCTGGTCAAGTACCAGCACCAGATGGAGGCGATACAGATCAAGATGCAGAGGCTGAAGCACACAGGCAGCAGCAAGGAGATTGGCGGCGGCGTGGGCGATTTGATGGCCAGGGTGGACGAAAAGCTTTCCAGACTGGACGAAAGGATCCACGAGCTGTCCGCAAGCATGACAGAGACGAGGGTGAAGTTGCTGGAGTCAAATGCCAGAATGCACGTGCAGGTGTCACCGCCAGACGAATCAATCAGGCGTGATGCAGCATCTGCCAGGATGTCTGTCGCGGTGCCGCTTGGGATACCTGCCGGCATGCAGGATACGGCATCGCCCGAGGTTTCTGCCGGCATGCCGTTCCAGACACCGTCCAAGGCCGGCCGGCCCGGCACAAGCAGTGCGCCAAAAGGGCTGTTGCGTCCCAAGGTACGGGAGATAAAACCCATGCCAAAGGCAAGAATAATCAATGTCGAGGTCAAGCCAAAAAAGGAGCAGCCAATATCCAAGGACGGGACTGAGATCAGCAATGCTGCCAAGCCCAAGACAGGTGTGGTGCCGGATGCGGTGCACCGCCCCTCCGGGGACAGGGCAAGTCATGATGCGCAGCTAGGATCACAGACAAAGATACCGGAAATAGAGGAACAAGTTGACGATATTGATGACGCAGAAGATCTCAAAAAGATCAAGGATGACATCAACAAGGCCCTGGCAAAGCTTGCCCAGACAGAGGTGGAATAGGTGTCCTACGAGGATTCCATACTGGCAGTAGCAGGTGATGCGCTGAAATACGTCAGGGAGAATTTTGTCGTGGGGCTGGGAAGCGGAAGGGCCGCAGCTGCGCTGGTAAGATCGCTTGCAGAGCGGAACAAAAAAGAGGATCTGCATGTTGTGGGGGTTCCGACCTCGCTTCAAATCAAGATGATTGCAAGGGACTGCGGCATGCCAATAACCGAGGCAGACCAGGTGGATGACATTGACGTGGTGTTTGACGGTGCGGATCAGATTGATTCTGAAAAGTTTGTAATCAAGGGCGGCGGGGGCGCCCTGCTGCGCGAGAACATCCTGTTCAGTCTTGCAAAAAAGGTCGTGGTGATGGCAGACGAGACAAAGTTTGTGGAGGATCTCTCCAGGGAGGTTCCGGTGGAAATTCATCCGCTTGCAAGGACGGCAGTCGAAAACGCCATTGCAGGGCTTGACGGAAGCGCAACACTCCGTACACTCGAGAGGGGGTATCCGTTCTTTACGGAGAACGGAAACATAATTCTGGATTGTGATTTTGGCACCATAGTGAATCCGGCAGTCCTGACACAGAGAATCAAAATCATACCAGGCGTCTTGGAGTCAGGCATATTTTTGAGAAGGCCGGATGTGATATACAAAGCCGGGGCAGACGGCAGGTTTGAGACACTCTAGTGGCTCATACAACGGGCACAGTCGCCTAGGACGGCCGCTTTGAATCTCCTGCGATTCATGTAACAAACAGGAACCGATCCTCCTGCCACCCCTCCTGCAGCCTGCCCTCGATTGGGATCCTGTTGCCGCAGAACAGGCAGCAGTTGTTCCCGTCAAGGTTCCACTGCCTTATTCTGAACCCGTACCTGTTGACGACCACGTTCTGGCATTCGGCGCAGTAGGTATGCTCAAGCCTGTGACCCGGAGTGTTTCCCAGATAGACATACCTGAGACCCTCGTCCCTTGCAACGCGGTAGTGCTTTTCAAGGGTCTCGACGGGGGTGCTGGGATACTCCATCATCTTGTAGTCCGGGTGAAACCTCAGGAAATGGATGGGCATCTCGGGTCCGAACTCGTCATAGACGAACTTTGAGAGTTTTCTGGCATGCTCCAAGTCGTCTCCTGCCCCGGGCACGATAAGGTCGGTAATCTCCACATGAATGTTAGTCTTGTCGCGTATCTCCAGCAGCGTGTCAAAGATCGGCTGCGGGTCGGGCACTCCGATGAATCTTCTTGTGAACTCTTTTTCTGCGCTCCCCTTGAAGTCGACTGTGATGCCGTCAAGGAACTTGCCCATCATGGATACCGATTCTGGGGTGTCGTACCCGTTTGAGACAAAGACGTTGAACAGTCCCCTCTTTCTTGCCTCGATGCCGCAGTCGCGCGCAAACTCTATGAATATGGACGGCTCGTTGTACGTGTACGCTATTCCGTGGGCGCCATGCTTTGCGGCAGTCTCGGCAACCTGGATCGGGGTCATGTCGCTGCCCTCCACCTTGCGCCGCTGGCTGATGTCGGAGTTCTGGCAGTACCGGCAGAGCCAGTTGCATCCGGTGGTCGCAATGGAGTAGATCCGGCTTCCCGGATAGTAGTGCGTCAGGGGCTTCTTCTCAATCGGGTCAATGTGTCCCGATATCACCTTGCCATACGCATAAAGCTGCAGCTTGCCTCCCTCGTTCCCCCTTATCCCGCACAGGCCAATCTGTCCCCTGCCTATGTCACACAGTCTGGCGCATGCAGTACACTGCACCCTGTCGTTTGGGAGCTTGCGGTATAGTTCTGCCTCCTTGCCAGATATGCTCAATGTTTTTTATTGCTACCGAGTATATTTAACAGTGTGACGGATCCCCTAGACATTTCAAACGAGCAAGGGACGGAGCTGGTGACGACGGCAAGAAGGATCGCCACGGAATTCCTGACCGGAAGGCAGGCGACTAGGGACGGGAGGTTTGACTCCAAGTTTGGCTTTCATGCAGGGGTGTTTGTAACACTGAACATGCACGGCTCCCTGAGGGGGTGCATCGGGTTTCCCCTTCCGTCAAGGAGGCTGTGTGACGGGCTGGCAGACGCGGCAGTGTCTGCAGCAACCAGGGATCCCAGATTCAGGCCTGTAACCCCGGAGGAGCTGGATACGGTAGCATTTGAGGTGACTGTCCTTACCGTGCCAGTCGAGATTGCCGCAACTGAACCTGGAGAGTACGTCTCGTCTGTCACGGTCGGTAGGCACGGGCTGATTGTGGAGAATGCGTCCTCGTCCGGACTGCTGCTGCCCCAGGTTCCGGCCGAGTACGGCTGGGACGCAGAGGAGTTCCTTGCCCACACGTGCGTCAAGGCCGGACTGGACAGGGACGCGTGGAAGGACGAGTCCACCAGGGTGCTGAGTTTTGAGGGAGTGGTATTCAAGGAGGAGTCTCCAGGAGGCAAAATCGTCAGGGAGGCGCAGGCAAACGGAGGATTGCAAGGATGACTGCCGTCAGGAGTCCTGCTGTCGCAGGACAGTTCTATCCCGAGGCGGCAATGGATCTGGAGGCCATGATAGCTTCGTGCAACACGCACAGGCATGGTCCGGGCGACATGCGGGCAGGAGACGGCGTGGTGTACGGCGTGGTAAGCCCCCATGCAGGCTACATGTACTCCGGACCCACCGCATGCCATGCCTACAGGTCCGTTTCACGCCAGAGCCCGGAACTTGTAGTCATCGTGGGGCCGAACCACTACGGCATAGGAAAGGACGCTGCCACCATGACAGACGCACGATGGGAGACCCCGCTGGGAACAGTGGGGGTGGATTCGGAGGCTGCAAGGAGCCTGTCATCAATCTCCAAGGCTGTGGAGATCGACTTCCATTCCCACTCCAGGGACCACAGCCTGGAGGTCCAGATACCCATGCTGCAGTCCACGTTTCCAAACGGGTTTGAGATTCTTCCCATAATCCTCCTCTCGCAGGACCGGGGCATGGCAGAGGACGTCGGGAAGGCCATATCAGAGATCGCAAGAAGGAAGAGAACAATCATTGTCGCCTCGTCGGATTTTACACACTATGAGGAGCAGTCATTTGCCCGCAGCCAGGACATGGCATTGATTGAACCTATACTGGACATGGACGTGGGAGGATTCTATGACGTGCTGGAAAGGAGAAGGGTGTCTGCGTGCGGGTACGGCGCCATTGCGTCGGTCATGACCGCATGCAGGAGGCTTGGCGCCACAAGGGGCATGCTGCTCAGCTATGCGACAAGCGGGGACGTGACGGGGGATACCGGATCCGTTGTCGGGTACGGGGCGATAAAGTTCGTGTGACGGGTTCGGGCATGATTCGCGTACCATGCAGTGCATGGAACGGCACGCATGAAACAGCGATTCTGTCAGAGTAGCGCGGACAGACGCTCCTGAGCCGGGACGATCTAAAACGCCATGACATGACGGCATTCATGCGAACCGTCAGGGGGTTCAGAATGGGCCAGGAGGCATTCCGGCCTTTCGCCTTATCAGAGTCCCGTGTCCGGGACGCCCGATCACCTCGAAGTCTTCTGCAACCGTCTCTCCCCGCACGATCGTCCTCACCGGCCATCCCCGGAGAACCATGCCGTCATACACAGCATAGTCCGAAAACCCCCCGAAGAGATCCGGCGTCACCTTCTTCTCCTTTTTCAGGTCTATCATGGTAATGTCTGCGTCGGATCCCTTCGCGATCTCCCCCTTGCGCGGATGCATGCCGAATATGCGAGCCGCGTTATAGCTTGTAACCCGTGCAAACTGCTCCAGCGTGATTCGGTTCCGGTTTACGCCGTCGTTGATCAGTATGGGAAGGATCGTCCCAATTCCCGGAAAGCCTGCCAGCGCGCCCCAGACGTCATCCCCCCCTAGCTTGAGACCCAGCCTGTTGGCCACGTGATCGGTTCCCACCGTGTCGACAAGATTTCCAGACAACGCGCCCCAGACGGCCTTCTGGTCATCCAGGGCTCTGATCGGCGGCATGACCTTGGCAAGGTATCCCTTTTGGGTCTCGTACGAGAGGGTCAGGTAGTGCGGGCACGTCTCTACGAATATCTTGGTACCAAGCTGCCTCTCCTCTTGGATCTGGGCAAGCGCCCGCGCCGACCCCACGTGAACAAAGTAGATCACGCACCCATGCTTTCTCCCAAACTTTGAGACCGTCCGTATCGCCTTTGCCTCTGATTCGGGCGACCTGCTATGCGACCATGCAGACAGCCCGTCCTGCCGCCTCTCCCGCGCCGTCCGGATTCCGCATCCGCACGACTCATAGTCCTCGGCGTGAACCAGTACCGGGCAGCCAAGCGAGGCTGCAGCCATTACTGTCTTTTCCACTATGTCGTCAGTGACATCCACTTGTGCTGCGACGAGCCTAGAAGACCCTGGCGGCATGTCCATGTAGACATGGCCCACTTCTCCGCCCAGATTCATGTAAATTTTAAACGACGTGATTCCCTTCTCGACGCAGAATCCCATCTCGCCTACCTGCGCAGGGTTGAAGATTGATGCGTGAAGGGTGTAGTCTATGTGGTGCGTTCTGGATGCAGCGTCAAGCTGAGCCGGCAGCTCATCGGAGAAAAGCCCCTCCAGTCGCAGCATTCTCATCATGGTGGTTATGCCCCCGATGGCCGCAGCGTGCGACTCGGTTCGTGCCGCCTGGTCGATCGGGGAGTATACGCCGTAGTGGACGTGGGTGTCGATCGGGCCGGGGACGGAGACAAGCCCGCGGCCGTTGATCTTGTGATCGCACTGCGGTACGTCGCTTGTCAGACCCACCACGCGTCCCTCGTCAAGTATGATGTTCTTGCAGACCACCCGGTCCGGAAGGACTACATGCGAATCCACTATCACGGCATCGTACGCCATCAGGGATTTATGCTGGCTCAGGCTATTATGCGTTGAGAGAAGACGCAATGCCGCAGTCGGATACCGGTTTGGCAGCGACGCCGGTAATGGCTTGAACTGCCAAGAAAATGATTAAAAATACAGTCCAATGAGACTAACGGGGGCCGGTGGTTTAGGGGCATAATGCCTCGTTCGCAACGAGGATGTCGGGGGTTCGATTCCCCCCCGGTCCACTCTATTTAATAACTTTCATAGGTTCCACGCGCATTAATACGCATGAGGTTGACCAAGGACGAGATCGTCAGGAGCGGGGACGCCGGAGCTGTTCATGCAGGGCATGAGGGCAAGGTACACGCAAGAAAAGTACACCCGGACGCTGCGCCAGGTCCTGTGCCAGTACTTTGAAGACATACTCGAAGGCGAGTTCGAGGAACGCGTGGCGCAGCTGGTCAGGCACGGCAGGGAGGATCCTGAGTGGACGCGCGACCTGCTGCTTAACCTGTCCCGGAAGCTGCGGGAGAGGACCACCCTGCCGACAGACGATCCGGACTACCTCAACCCGACCTCGTTTGGCAACTATTTCAAGCCGATCAAGAAACTATTCGACATGAACGACGTCGCGATGCCGTGGAAGCGGCTCTACGCGACGTATCCGGAACTTGACAACATGCCCGAATCGCGGGGGTGGTCAAGGGATGAGATAAGCATGATGCTCAGGCGCGCGCGATCCCATGGAGCGGGCACTGGTGCTGGTGCTGTCAAGCTCGGGCGTGCGCATAGGCGGGATAGACCTGAACTGGGAGGATCTGGTACCTGTATACAGCGTCGACGGCAGGCTCGTGCTGGATCCAGGCGCCGAGGCCTGCGAGGTGGCGTGCGCCATGCTGCAGGTGTACAGGGGGTCGGCTGCAAACTACATGGCCTTCATAACCCCGAAGGCGTATGAATCCCTCAAGGTGTACGGGCTCACGTGGGCAGACTGCATGGGGCGGCAGCCAAACCCCAAGGATCCGATATTCCTTGCCACCAGGGGTATCCCCAAGAGGGCGTCCATGCAGTCAGTCAAGAAGCGGCTGACTCGGATGGTGAAGCACGCTAGGCTGCGCCCTCCCGTAGACGGCAAGTCCAGGAGGCACAACGTCCCGCTTGCCAACGGGTTCAGGCGGTTCTACAACAAGACGTGCAAGGAGGCGCTCTCGTCGGACTCGCCGCTTGCCTCGCTGATTAAAAAGGAGTTCATGATGGGACACAGGGGGATGATCTCGCTTGACCAGAACTACTTCAAGACCTCCGTGCTGGAGCTTGCGCAGGAGTACATCGGAGTGGTGCCGGACCTGTCCATAGAGGATTCGGTGAGGCTCAAGCGGTCCAACACGCAGATGTCGGCCAACATACGGGTCCTTGAGGATCGGGACGCCAAGATAACCAGCCTGGAGAAGAAGGTAAGCGAGATGGAAGACATGCGCGTCGGAATGCTGGACATGGACAGGCGCCTCAAGGAGTCAGACGGCATGGGGGCGGTCCGGGAGGACGTCAACTCGCTAAAGTCGCTCATCAAGACGCTGGAGAAGATCCACAGGGCCAACATCTCAGAAGTCAGGGCAGACCAGTCCAAGGCGATGGGGGAACTCAAGGCCGCCAAGGACAGGGAGATAAGCGAGCTTAAGGACATGATTGGCACGCTGGCAGAGCGTGCCGGCGCCAAGAACCCGCTGTCCAAGTACGAAGTGAAGGCCAGGCGCAAGGCGCGCGACTAGCGGGATGGTTGTAATGCCTAGTGGACATGATTGCAGAACGGAAGGGATTTGCCCTGATTGTGTGGTATTTTAGATTCCACACGTATGCCGACACGCCGATTCGCACGCATGGTATTCCTAGAGGCAGCCGCAGACAAGCGAACGGGGGGAGAATGCCATGCCCGACGAATAGGAACTATATTTTGCGCCTGATGCGCCAAGGCTCGCATTGACTCATGTCAGGTAAATGTATTTACCAATCCCGGCTGCATATCCCGGACTGGTTTGGCATTGTAGTCGATGCCATCAGGTTCCCATAACTGTGATGGTAACCACGTCGCTCCAATCCCCGGAGCCGCCGCCGTTGTATCGGGCGCGTACCCTTACCTGGCACTCTTCACCCTCATCTAGATTCGTGACGGTGTGGCCTGGAGAGGTGGGAAAGGCGTTGCCTGCCAGGTCACTCTTTGGCAAAAAGTTCTCTCCCGCCTTGGCCCACGCTACGCGGTAGTCCCTGGGAGTTTCGCCGGGGGCATCCCAGGTTACCTCGATCGTTCCGGATTCGGTGCTGGACAGGGTGAACCCGACCACGCCGCGCGGGTCGGATTGCAGCGCCTAGGCGGGGACGTCTGCGACTGTAACATCCACCGAGTCAGAGGTGGTGGTGTTGCCGTCAGAGACAGTCAGCGTGATGGTTATGGTGGTGTTGGAGTCCACCTGCGGGGCGGTAAACGTGGTGGACAGGGCAGCGGCATCAGACAACGATATGGCCAGGTCAGAGTCGTGGCTCCACGCGTACGTCAGGGAACTGCCGTCATCAGTGACTGTTCCTGCCAGGGTGACGGTGGCACCCTCCAGGACGGTCTGGTCGGTGCCTGCATCAATGGACGGTGGATCGTTGTTCTCAATGGTGACGATTACGTTGTCGGTGACGGTGTTGGGGCCGTCGGTTACAGTCAGCGTAAAGGTCACTTCGGTGTCCGCGTCGACTGCTGGGGCGCTAAAGGTCGCAGTCAGGGCTGCAGAATCAGATAGTGTGATGGCCAGGTCAGAGTCGTGGCTCCACGCGTACGTCAGGGAACTGCCGTCATCAGTGACTGTTCCTGCCAGGGTGACGGTGGCACCCTCCAGGACGGTCTGGTCGGTGCCTGCATCAATGGACGGTGGATCGTTGTTCTCAATGGTGACGATTACGTTGTCGGTGACGGTGTTGGGGCCGTCGGTTACAGTCAGCGTAAAGGTCACGTTCGGTGTCCGCGTGACTGCGGGGGCGCTAAAGGTCGCAGTCAGGGCTGCAGAGTCAGATAGTGTGATGGCAAGGTCAGAGTCGTGGCTCCACGCGTACGTCAGGGAACTGCCGTCATCAGTGACTGTTCCTGCCAGGGTGACGGTGGCACCCTCCAGGACGGTCTGGTCGGTGCCTGCATCAATGGACGGCGGATCGTTGTTCTCAATGGTGACGATTACGTTGTCGGTGACGGTGTTGGGGCCGTCGGTTACAGTCAGCGTGAATGTGACGTTCGTATCAGATGTGACTGCGGGGGCGCTAAAGGTCGCAGTCAGGGCTGCAGAGTCAGATAGTGTGATGGCAAGGTCAGAGTCGTGGCTCCACGCGTACGTCAGGGAACTGCCGTCATCAGTGACTGTTCCTGCCAGGGTGACGGTGGCGCCTTCCTGGACGGTCTGGTCGGTGCCTGCATCAATGGACGGCGGATCGTTGTTCTCAATGGTGACGATTACGTTGTCGGTGACGGTGTTGGGGCCGTCGGTTACAGTCAGCGTGAATGTGACGTTCGTATCAGATGTGACTGCGGGGGCGCTAAAGGTCGCAGTCAGGGCTGCAGAGTCAGATAGTGTGATGGCAAGGTCAGAGTCGTGCGTCCAGCCGTACGTCAGGGAACTGCCGTCATCAGTGACTGTTCCTGCCAGGGTGACGGTGGCGCCTTCCTGGACGGTCTGGTCGGTGCCTGCATCAATGGACGGTGGATCGTTGTTCTCAATGGTGACGATTACGTTGTCGGTGACGGTGTTGGGGCCGTCGGTTACAGTCAGCGTAAAGGTCACTTCGGTGTCCGCGTCCACTGCCGGGGCGGTGAACGAGGCTGCCAGGGAGGACGGATCAGAGAAGGTTATGTCCATGGCAGAGTCATGCGACCACAGGTAGGTCATGGTGTCGCCATCAGGATCAGAGGCCGTACCACTCAGGGCCACAGTCGAGCCTTCCTGGACGGTCTGGGAGTCTCCGGCGTCGGCCACGGGCGGGTTGTTGGCCGACTGGTCGGGGGCCGTGCCTGCCACGGTAACTGTGTATGCGTCGCTCCAGTCCCCGGAGCCGCCACTGTCGTATCGGGCGCGTACCTTGACCTGATACTCTTCACCCTCATCTAGGTCCGTGACGGTGTGGCCGGGAGAGGTGGGAAAGGCGTTGCCTGCCAGGTCACTCCTCGGCAAAAAGTTCTCGCCCGCCTTGGCCCACGCTACGCGGTAGTCCCTGGGGGTTTCGCCGGGGGCATCCCAGGTTATCTCGATCGTTCCGGATTCGGTGCTGGACAGGGTGAACCCGGCCACGTCACGCGGGTCGGATTGCGACGCCGATGGTGCGTTGCCGGTTCCTTCCGTCACGGATATCTCAAAGGTGCGGGAGTTTTCCGAGCCAAGTGTTCCGGTGGAGGTTATGGTGACAGAGTACGGGCCTGCGTGTCCGTCCGGCACCGACTTCATCTTGAGGGTATTGCCGTTGATCTTGAAGTGGGCCGAGTCTCCGCCCGTGCCAACGCGGTACGTCGGGTTCTGGTCGTCTAGGAACGAGTTCTGTGCAGATATCCTGCCCACATCTCCCGGGACGCTGCTGCGGTCAATGACGGCATCATCCAGCACTATGTACCATTCCCCCAGGTTTTGGTCAAACGAGTCGGCGTTGTAGAGCATGGTACTCATGCGGGTCACACTCGAGACGTCCCAGCCGGAGATGTCGCCGTTAAATGACGAGGCGTCGCGGAACGTGTCGGCCATGTCGGTGACGCTCGAGACGTCCCAGCCGGAGAGATCGCCGTTGAAGGATGATGCGCCCGCAAACATGGCAAACATGTCGGTGACGCTCGAGACGTCCCAGCCGGAGAGGTCTCCGTTGAATGAGCGGGCGCCGTGGAACATGTCGCCCATGTTTGTCACGCTCGAGACGTCCCAGCCGGAGAGGTCTCCGTCAAAGGAGCGGGCATTGTAGAACATGGCAAACATGTCTGTCACGCTCGAGACGTCCCAGCCGGAGAGGTTCCCGTCAAGGGAGCGGGCATTCCAAAACATTCCAGCCATGTCGGTGACGCTCGAGACGTCCCAGCCGGAGAGGTCTCCGTCAAAGGAGCGGGCGTCCATAAACATGTACTGGGTGTCTTTGACACGAGAGAGGTCTGGCGCGTCGGTAGCGTGCAGGACCACATTTGAGGCGCCCCTGAATGAGGAATACATTGACCCCCACTCCGCGTCGCCCCACTGGTCTATCGATCTCAGCTTGGGCGCGTCTGCATGATCGTTTAGGTATATTGCAGTGATGCCATCAGATATGCGAACCGTATGGTTCCCGGCGTCGGCGTACGTGTGGGTCTGCTCGCCCCTGACTCTTGCATCTACCGTCCCGTCACCCCAGTCTATCGCGTACGTGCCGCGGGCCGGGATCGTTATGGAGTCGCCGGGTGTGGTAGTCTCCCACGTCGTGACAAAGTCCGTGTCATCAGGCATGTCGCTCACGGTGACAAGAACGGTGTCAGTGGAATTGGCCGTGCCGTCGCTTACAGTCAGCGTGAAGGTGACTGTCGTGTCGGCATCCACCTGCGGCGCTGCAAACGTGGCAGCCGGCGAGGAGGCGTTGAATGATATTTCCATGGTCGAGTCGTGACTCCACGCGTACGTCAGGGAACTGCCGTCATCAGTGGCTGTTCCTGCCAGGGTGACGGTGGCACCCTCCAGGACGGTCTGGTCGGTGCCGGCGGAGACTGTTGGCGAGCCGTTGTTCTCGATGGTGACGATCACGTTGTCGGTGACGGTGTTGGGGCCGTCAGTTACGGTCAGCGTAAAGGTCACTTCGGTGTCCGCGTCGACTGCGGGGGCGCTAAAGGTCGCAGTCAGGGCTGCAGAGTCAGATAGCGTGATGGCAAGGTCAGAGTCGTGCGTCCAGCCGTACGTCAGGGAACTGCCGTCATCAGTGGCTGTTCCTGCCAGGGTGACGGTGGCACCCTCCAGGACGGTCTGGTCGGTGCCTGCGGAGATGGTTGGCGAGCCGTTGTTCTCGATGGTGACGATCACGTTGTCGGCGACGGTGTTGGGGCCGTCAGTTACGGTCAGCGTAAAGGTCACTTCGGTGTCCGCGTCGACTGCGGGGGCGCTAAAGGTCGCAGTCAGGGCTGCAGAGTCAGATAGCGTGATGGCAAGGTCAGAGTCGTGCGTCCAGCCGTACGTCAGGGAACTGCCGTCATCAGTGGCTGTTCCTGCCAGGGTGACGGTGGCACCCTCCAGGACGGTCTGGTCGGTGCCTGCATCGATGGACGGCGGATCGTTGTTCTCGATGGTGACGATCACGTTGTCGGCGACGGTGTTGGGGCCGTCAGTTACGGTCAGCGTGAATGTGACGTTCGTTACGGTCAGCGTGAATGTGTATCAGATGTGACTGCGGGGGCGCTAAAGGTCGCAGTCAGGGCTGCAGAGTCAGATAGCGTGATGGCAAGGTCAGAGTCGTGCGTCCAGCCGTACGTCAGGGAACTGCCGTCATCAGTGGCTGTTCCTGCCAGGGTGACGGTGGCACCCTCCAGGACGGTCTGGTCGGTGCCTGCATCGATGGACGGCGGATCGTTGTTCTCGATGGTGACGATCACGTTGTCGGCGACGGTGTTGGGGCCGTCAGTTACGGTCAGCGTGAATGTGACGTTCGTATCAGTTGTCGGCGACGGTGTTGGGGCCGTACGGTCAGCGCGTCGACTGCAGATAGCGGGGCGCTAAAGGTCGCAGTCAGGGCTGCAGAGTCAGATAGCGTGATGGCAAGGTCAGAGTCGTGCGTCCAGCCGTACGTCAGGGAACGTCATCAGTGGCTGTTCCTGCCAGGGTGACGGTGGCACCCTCCAGGACGGTCTGGTCGGTGCCTGCATCGATGGACGGCGGATCGTTGTTCTCGATGGTCACGGCCGTTGTCAGTGGCTTCGTTCAGCGTCGACTGCGGGGGCGCTAAAGGTCGCAGTCAGGGCTGTGCGTGATGGCAAGGTCAGAGTCGTGCGTCCAGCCGTACGTCAGGGAACTGCCGTCATCAGTGGCTGTTCCTGCCAGGGTGACGGTGGCACCCTCCAGGACGGTCTGGTCGGTGCCTGCATCGATGGACGGCGGATCGTTGTTCTCGATGGTGACGATCACGTTGTCGGCGACGGTGTTGGGGCCGTCAGTTACGGTCAGCGTGAATGTGACGTTCGTATCAGATGTGACTGCGGGGGCGCTAAAGGTCGCAGTCAGGGCTGCAGAGTCAGATAGCGTGATGGCAAGGTCAGAGTCGTGCGTCCAGCCGTACGTCAGGGAACTGCCGTCATCAGTGGCTGTTCCTGCCAGGGTGACGGTGGCACCCTCCAGGACGGTCTGGTCGGTGCCTGCATCGATGACGGCGGATCGTTGTTCTCGATGGTGACGATCACGTTGTCGGCGACGGTGTTGGGGCCGTCAGTTACGGTCAGCGTGAATGTGACGTTCGTATCAGATGTGACTGCGGGGGCGCTAAAGGTCGCAGTCAGGGCTGCAGAGTCAGATAGCGTGATGGCAAGGTCAGAGTCGTGCGTCCAGCCGTACGTCAGGGAACTGCCGTCATCAGTGGCTGTTCCTGCCAGGGTGACGGTGGCACCCTCCAGGACGGTCTGGTCGGTGCCTGCGTCGATGGACGGCGGATCGTTGTTCTCGATGGTGACGATCACGTTGTCGGCGACGGTGTTGGGGCCGTCAGTTACGGTCAGCGTGAATGTGACGTTCGTATCAGATGTGACTGCGGGGGCGCTAAAGGTCGCAGTCAGGGCTGCAGAGTCAGATAGCGTGATGGCAAGGTCAGAGTCGTGCGTCCAGCCGTACGTCAGGGAACTGCCGTCATCAGTGGCTGTTCCTGCCAGGGTGACGGTGGCACCCTCCAGGACGGTCTGGTCGGTGCCTGCGTCGATGGACGGCGGATCGTTGTTCTCGATGGTGACGATCACGTTGTCGGCGACGGTGTTGGGGCCGTCAGTTACGGTCAGCGTGAATGTGACGTTCGTATCAGATGTGACTGCGGGGGCGCTAAAGGTCGCAGTCAGGGCTGCAGAGTCAGATAGCGTGATGGCAAGGTCAGAGTCGTGCGTCCAGCCGTACGTCAGGGAACTGCCGTCATCAGTGGCTGTTCCTGCCGTTGTCGGCGAGGGTGTGACTGCGGGGGCGCTAAAGGTCGCAGTCAGGGCTGCAGAGTCAGATAGCGTGATGGCAAGGTCAGAGTCGTGCGTCCAGCCGTACGTCAGGGAACTGCCGTCATCAGTGGCTGTTCCTGCCAGGGTGACGGTGGCACCCTCCAGGACGGTCTGGTCGGTGCCGGCGGAGACTGTTGGCGGATCGTTGTTCTCGATGGTGACGATCACGTTGTCGGTGACGGTGTTGGGGCCGTCAGTTACGGTCAGCGTAAAGGTCACTTCGGTGTCCGCGTCGACTGCGGGGGCGCTAAAGGTCGCAGTCAGGGCTGCAGAGTCAGATAGCGTGATGGCAAGGTCAGAGTCGTGCGTCCAGCCGTACGTCAGGGAACTGCCGTCATCAGTGGCTGTTCCTGCCAGGGTGACGGTGGCACCCTCCAGGACGGTCTGGTCGGTGCCTGCGTCGATGGACGGTGGATCGTTGTTCTCGATGGTGACGATCACGTTGTCGGCGACGGTGTTGGGGCCGTCAGTTACGGTCAGCGTGAATGTGACGTTCGTATCAGATGTGACTGCTGGGGCGCTAAAGGTCGCAGTCAGGGCTGCAGAGTCAGATAGCGTGATGGCAAGGTCAGAGTCGTGCGTCCATGCGTATGTAATGGTACCATTCCCGGAATAAGTGGCCAACCCTGACAGCGTAACTAGATCTTCCTCATTCACGATCTGGTCAGGCCCTGCGTTGGCAGTAGCGATTGGGGGTGGTGGGAGGGCATCTCTGGAACCTGTCATGATAACGTCCACCATGCGGTGGCTGTCTGTTCCAAAGAAGCCAGTGGACGTAATATTCACCTGATATGTTCCCCCGGAATGGTTCACATAGGGATTCAGCTCAAGTGTCTTGCTGGCAGAGTTGATCAAAAACAGGTCAGGGTTACCTCCCAGGCCAATACCATACTCGACCTGTCCGTCAAGAAAACTGTTCTGCGCAGAGATTGTACCTATAGTGTCACCTGACACATCCAAGTCTATCCCGGTGCTGTCAAGCGTCACATACCATTTTCCTAGGTTCTGATCGAATGAAGAGGCACCTGAAAATACGTTAAACATAAGGGACACATTTGAGACGTTCCATTCGGAGACGTCCTGGTTGAAGGAGGAGGCATCGTGGAACATGTCTTCCATGTTAACCACACTTGAGACGTTCCATTCGGAGACGTCCTGGTTGAAGGAGGAGGCATCCTGGAACATGGAGATCATACCGGTCACAGGTGAGACATCCCAGCCTGAGATATTACCGTTGAAGGAGGAGGCACCCTGGAACATGGAGTTCATACCGGTCACAGGTGAGACATCCCAGCCTGAGAGGTCGCCATTAAAGGAAGCAGCATTTCTGAACATCTGGTTCATAATAGTTACGCCTGAAAGATCAGGAGAATCAACTGCGTTGTATGTCATGTTGACAGCGCCATCAAACGCCCTAGACATATCTGTCCACTCTATATCACCCCACTGCTCGATTGATTGCAGCTTGGCCGCGTTTGAGGTGCTAGAACCAAGGTCGATGCTTTCAAGGTCACCTGAGATGACGACCACGTAGGTGTCGGCAACAGCGTACGTATGTGTCGGGGAGTCGACAACACCCTTGTCTGTGATTCCGTCGCCCCAGTCTATCGTGTACGTACCAATTGCAGGCACGGTTATGGACTCGTTAGTAGAAGTCGTCTGCCAGGTGGTGATAAAGTTAGCGCCGGTATCTGCACTGTCGATCGTGACTGTGACAGTGTCTGTGACTTGGCTCGAGTCGTCGCCTACTGACAGTTCAAAGACGAGGGTAAGGCTGGACAGCGTTGCAGGTGCCATAAATGACGGCGACAGCGTGTCGGCTCCGGACAGTGTGACCGGCGGCAGTCCGGATGTCTGAGTCCAAGAATATGTCATAAAGTCGCCCTCCGGGTCAGTGGCAGTCCCTGACAGGGTGACAAGACTGCCCTCCTCAACTGTCTGGTCAGAGCCGGCAGAGATGATCGGAGGACCATCATAGTTGACGGTGATGATTATCTGGTCGGTGACGGTGTTGGGGCCGTCGCTCACGGTCAGCGTAAAGGTGACATCGGTGTCCGCATCAACCGCGGGGGCGGTAAAGGTTGCAGTCAGGGTGTCGGAGTCAGATAGCGTAATGGCAAGGTCGGAGTCGTGCGTCCACGCATATGTCAGTCGGGTGCTGTCATCGTCGGTGGCAGTTCCCGACAGGGTTACGGTCTCGCCTGCCTGGACGGTCTGGTCGGAGCCTGCACCTACGGACGGCGCGTCGTCAGGGTTGATGGTGACAACGGTACTGGCATCCACGGTGTTGGTGCCGTCGCTTACAGTCAGCGTAAAGGTGACGTCGGTGTCCGCATCAACCGCGGGGGCGGTAAAGGTTGCAGTCAGGGTGTCGGAGTCAGATAGCGTAATGGCAAGGTCGGAGTCGTGCGTCCACGCATATGTCAGCCGGGTGCTGTCATCGTCGGTGGCAGTTCCCGACAGGGTTACGGTCTCGCCTGCCTGGACGGTCTGGTCGGAGCCTGCACCTACGGACGGCGCGTCGTCAGGGTTGATGGTGACAACGGTACTGGCATCCACGGTGTTGGTGCCGTCGCTCACGGTCAGCGTAAAGGTGACGTCGGTGTCCGCATCAACCGCGGGGGCGGTAAAGCTGGTGGACAGATGGGTCGAGTTGGCAAACTCGATGGTCAGGGACGAGTCGTGGGTCCACAGGTATGTCAGCTGGTCGCCGTCATCGTCGGTGGCAGTTCCCGACAGGGTTACGGTCTCGCCTGCCTGGGCGGTCCGGTCAGAGTAGGCATTCACATATGGCGTGTCGTTGTGGTTGATGCTTACAACGGTGCTGTCGGTGACGGTGTCTATGCCGTCGTTGACAATCAGTACAAACGTTATATCTATGTCCGCATCGACTGCAGGAGCGGTAAATGTGGGGGACAGCGAGGTGGCGTTGGCAAGATCAAGGTCCAGGGTGGAGTAATAAATCCACTCATAGGTCATCTGATCGCTGTCATCGTCGGTGGCAGCACCATGCAGCGTAACGGTGTCGCCTTCCTGGACGGTCTGGACAGAACCCGCATCTACGGATGGAGGATTGTTGGGATTGATGGTGACAACAGTGTTGTCGGTGACGGTGTTTGTGCCGTCGCTTACGGTCAGCGTGAATGTTATGTCGGTGCCTGCATTGACTGCGGGGGCGGTAAAGGTGGGGGACAGCGAGGTGGCGTTGGATAGTTGTATGGAGAAGTACGAGTCATCCGTCCACAGGTACGTCAGATTATTGTCGTCATTGTCAGTTGCAGTCCCTGAGAGGGTTACGGGATTCATCTCCTTGACGGTCTGGTCGGAGCCTGCATCTACGGATGGAGGATTGTTGGGATTGATGGTGACAACAGTGTTGTCGGTGACGGTGTTTGTGCCGTCGCTTACGGTCAGCGTGAATGTTATGTCGGTGCCTGCATCAACCACGGGGGCGGTAAAGCTGGTGGACATCTGAGTCGAGTTGGCAAACTCGATGGTCAGGGACGAGTCGTGGGTCCACAGGTATGTCAGCTGATCGTCTTCCTCGTCGTCTGCAACGCCGGACAGTGTAACAGTGTCGCCTGCCCGAACGGTCTGCCCAAGGCCCGCATCTACGGACAGTGTTATGCTGACGGGGTCTGTCATTGTTATGTTGATCATGCGGGAGTTGTCCGTACCAAAGTCGCCGGTAGAGAGGATTTCTACAACGTATGTGTTGCCGGCCGGACGAATCTGGGGCGTCTTCAATACCAGGCTGGTACCGTCTATCTCAAAAGAGCTAGAGTCCCCACCAGATCCTATGCTGTATACAGGGTTCTGCCCGTCAAGGACAGGGTTCTGTGCAGAGATACTGCCGACAATCCCTGCAGAGTCACCGTACTCAATGGCTGCATCATCCAGTACGATATACCAGTTGCCAAGGTTTTGATCAAAGGAGGGGGCAAAGAAGAACATCAGGCCCATGCGGATTACAGAAGAGACGTCCCAGTTTGAAAGGTCGCCGTTAAAGGATCTTGCCTGGAAGAACATCGCGGACATGTCAGTTACGGAAGAGACGTCCCAGTTTGAAAGGTCGCCGTTAAAGGAGGCTGCGCCGAAGAACATATTTGACATGTCAGTTACGGATGACAAGTCGGGGGCATCAGTTGCGCGGTACGCCATGTTTGAGGCTCCCTTAAACGCTTTGTTCATAGCCTCCCACTGTATATCACCCCACTGTTCGATGGACTGCAGTTTCCGTGCGTTGGATGAGCTGTCAGACAGGAATATTTTTGTAAAGTCACCGGATATGCTGACCGTGTAGGTTCCGGCAGCGACATACGTGTGCGTCTGGTCCCCGGAGACGTCTTCAGAGAGGGTTCCGTCGCCCCAGTCGACAGTGTATGTTCCCGTTGCACCGTCCACAGGCATGGTTATCGACTCGCCTGCCGAAGTCGTCTGCCAGGTGGTGATAAAGCTGGTACCGGCAGTACTGCTGGTAACTGTGGCTGTGACAGTATCTGTGCTTTCGTTTGAGCCGTCACTTACCGACAGTTCAAAGACAAGGGTGATGCCAGACAGTGTTGCAGGGGCCGTAAATGACGGTGACAGCGTGTCGGCACCAAATAGTGTGATTAGCGGCAGCCCGGATATCTGAGTCCAAGAGTAGGTCAGCTGGTCGCCATCCCCGTCAGTAGCCGTGCCGTTTAGCGTGACGGTATCACCCTCTTGGACGGTTTGGTCAGATCCTGCATCTATGGACGGCGGATCGTTGTTCTCAATGGTGACGATTACGTTGTCGGTGACGGTGTTGGGGCCGTCCCCCACGGTCAGCGTGAATGTGACGTTGGCATCCGCATCGACTGCGGGGGCGGTAAAGCTGGTGGACAGATGGGTCGAGTTGGCAAACTCGATGGTCAGGGACGAGTCGTGGGTCCACAGGTATGTCAGCTGGTCGCCGTCATCGTCGGTGGCAGTTCCCGACAGGGTGACAGTACTGCCTTCATCAGCTGTCTGGGCAAGGCCTGCATCTACCGATGGCGGATCGTTGTTCTCAATGGTGACGATTACGTTGTCGGTGACGGTGTTGGGGCCGTCCCCCACGGTCAGCGTGAATGTGACGTTGGCATCCGCATCGACTGCGGGGGCGGTAAAGCTGGTGGACAGATGGGTCGAGTTGGCAAACTCGATGGTCAGGGACGAGTCGTGGGTCCACAGGTATGTCAGCTGGTCGCCGTCATCGTCGGTGGCAGTTCCCGACAGGGTGACAGTACTGCCTTCATCAGCTGTCTGGGCAAGGCCTGCATCTACCGATGGCGGATCGTTGTTCTCAATGGTGACGATTACGTTGTCGGTGACGGTGTTGGGGCCGTCCCTCACGGTCAGCGTGAATGTGACGTTGGCATCCGCATCGACTGCGGGGGCGGTAAAGCTGGTGGACAGATGGGTCGAGTTGGCAAACTCGATGGTCAGGGACGAGTCGTGGGTCCACAGGTATGTCAGCTGGTCGCCGTCATCGTCGGTGGCAGTTCCCGACAGGGTGACAGTACTGCCTTCATCAGCTGTCTGGGCAAGGCCTGCATCTACCGATGGCGGATCGTTGTGGTTGATGCTGACAACGGTATGATCAGTGACTGTGTGGGGGCCGTCGCTTACGGTCAGCGTGAATGTGACGTCGGCATCCTCACCTACTGCGGGGGCGGTAAATGTTGTATTCAGGGCTGCGGGATTAGATAATGAGATGGTCAGGTCGGAGTTGTGGGTCCACTCATAGGTAAGATGATCGTCGTCATTGTTAATTACCGTCCCAGACAGGGTGACGGAGTCTCCTTCCTCAACTTTCTGGTCAGGGCCTGCAATTACAGTCGGCAGATCATCAAGGGTTATTGTGACAGTGGTATGGTCGGTAACGGTGTTGGGGCCGTCCCTCACGGTCAGCATGAATGTGACGTTGGCATCCGCATCGACTGCGGGGGCGGTAAAGCTGGTGGACAGCTGGGTCGAGTTGGCAAACTCGATGGTCAGGGACGAGTTGTGGGTCCACAGATAGGTTAGCAGATCAGCGCGGGTGTCAGTGACTGTCCCAGACAGGGTAACGGAGCTGCCTTCCTTAACTGTCTGGACATGGCCTGCATCTACCAATGGCGGGTCGTTGTAGGCGATGGTGGCGATCACATGGTCAGAGACGGTAGCCGTGTCGTCATCGACTGTCAGCGTAAAGGTGACAGCAGCATCTGCATCGACTGCAGGAGCGGTAAACGACGGGGCAAGGGTATCGGCATCCAGTATTGTGATTGGCAGGGACGAGTTGTGCGTCCACAGGTAGGTCAGCGGATCGGCGTTGATGTCAGTGGCATTACCTGAGAGGACGGCAGTATGCCCGCCAAGTACGGCCAGGTCTGTTCCGGCATTGACATCCGGGGGCGTGTTGACATAGTTTGTCACAGATATGTCAAACACGCGGGAGTTGTCCGTGCCAAAGCCACGGTCGGATATAATGTGTACAGAGTAGACTGCCTTCTTGGCAACGCCTGCCTTCAGTACCAGGTCGGTGCCGCTTATCTCAAAGGAGTCTGAATCATCACCAGATCCTATGCGGTATGCCGGGTTTTGCCCATCAAGGAACTGGTTCTGTGCAGAGATGCTGCCTACAATCCCAGTAGGGTCGTCGTATTCAAGTGTTGTGTCATCCAGTACGACGTACCAGTTGCCCAGGTTTTGATTAAAGGCGCTGGCGGCAGTGAACATGTTTGGCATGGCGGTAACCGAGGAGACGTTCCAACCTGAGAGGTCGCCGTTAAATGAGGAGCCAAAGAACATCTGGGACATGTCGGCAACCGAGGAGACATCCCAGGTGGACAGGTCACCGTCAAATGATGAGGCCAGGCGGAACATCTGGGACATGTCGGCAACCGAGGAGACATCCCAGGTGGACAGGTCACCGTCAAATGATGAGGCCAAAGAGAACAATTCTGACATGTTAGTGACTGAGGAGACGTTCCATCCGGACAGGTTGCCATCAAATGAGGCGGCCTGGCGGAACATCTGGGACATGTCAGTTACAGATGACAGGTCGGGGGCATCAGTTGCATGATACGCCATGTTTGAGGCACCCCTAAACGCATGATTCATGGACTCCCACTGCATGTCGCCCCACTGCTCGATTGACTGCAGTTTCTGCGCGTTGGATGAGCTGTCAGACAGGAATATTTTTGTAAAGTCGCCGGATATGCCGACGGCATGGGTTCCTGCGGCGTCATACGCGTGTGTCTGGTCCCCGGAGACGTCTTCAGAGAGGGTTCCGTCGCCCCAGTTGACCGTGTACGTGCCTGCCGCACCGCCCACAGGCATGGTTATCGACTCGCCTGCCGAAGTCGTCTGCCAGGTGGTGATAAAGTCGGCACCGTCGGTGGCACCGTCGACTGTGACAGTGACGGTGTCTGTGACTTGGCTTGAGACGTCACTTACCGACAGCTCAAAGACGAGTGTGGCCCCGGACAGTGCAGCAGGGGCCGTAAATGACGGCGAGAGCGTGTCTGCTCCGGACAGTACGATCAGAGGCAGGCCGGATGTCTGAGTCCAAGAGTAGGTCAGAGTATCACCATATTCATCGGTGGCCGTGCCTGATAGGGTGACGGTGTCTCCCGCCTGCACGGTCTGGTCGGAGCCTGCACCTGCATCAGGCGGATTGTTGGGGATTATGGTAATGGATGCAGAGTCGGAGGCGGTGGCCGTGTCGTCATCGACTGTCAGCGTAAATGTGACAGCGGTATCGGCATCGACTGCAGGAGCGGTAAACGACGGGGCAAGGGTATCGGCATCCAGTATTGTGATTGGCAGGGACGAGTTGTGCGTCCACAGGTAGGTCAGCGGATCGGCGTTGATGTCAGTGGCATTACCTGAGAGGACGGCAGTATGCCCGCCGAGTACGGCCAGGTCTGTTCCGGCATTGACATCCGGGGGCGTGTTGACATAGTTTGTCACAGATATGTCAAACACGCGGGAGTTGTCCGTGCCAAAGTCGCCGTCAGATGTAATGCGTACAGAGTAGCCTGCCATCTTGGCAGCACCTGTCTTCAGTACCAGATCGGTGCCGTTTATCTCAAAAGAGCCAGAATCGCGACTCTGCCCTATGTGGTATACCGGGTTTTGCCCACCAAGGAACGGGTTCTGTGCAGAGATGCTGCCTACAATTCCAGTAGGATCGTCGTACTCAAGTGTTGTGTCATCCAGTACGACGTACCAGTTGCCCAGGTTTTGATTAAAGGCGCTGGCGCCAGCGAACATGTTTGGCATGGCGGTAACCGAGGAGACGTCCCATCCGGACAGGTCGCCGTTAAATGAGGCGGCTTGGCGGAACATCTGGGACATGTAGACAACCGAGGAGACGTCCCATCCGGACAGGTCGCCGTTAAATGAGGCGGCCCGGCGGAACATCTGGGACATGTCAGTTACAGATGACAGGTCGGGGGCATCAGTTGCATGGTACGCCATGTTCGAGGCATCCCTAAACGCATGATTCATGGACTCCCACTGCATGTCGCCCCACTGCTCGATTGACTGCAGTTTCCGCGCGTTAGACACGCTGTCAGATAAGAGTATTTTTGTAAAGTCGCCGGATATGCCGACGGCATGGGTTCCTGCGGCGTCATACGCGTGTGTCTGGTCCCCGGAGACGTCTTCAGAGAGGGTTCCGTCGCCCCAGTTTACCGTGTACGTGCCTGCCGCACCGCCCACAGGTATGGTTATCGACTCGCCTGCCGAAGTCGTCTGCCAGGTGGTGATAAAGTCGGCACCGTCGGTGGCACCGTCGACTGTGACAGTGACGGTGTCTGTGACTTGGCTTGAGCCGTCACTTACCGACAGCTCAAAGACGAGTGTGGCCCCGGACAGTGCAGCAGGGGCCGTAAATGACGGCGAGAGCGTGTCTGCTCCGGACAGTACGATCAGAGGCAGGCCGGATGTCTGAGTCCAAGAGTAGGTCAGAGCATCACCCTCTTCATCGGTGGCCGTGCCTGGGAGGGTGACGGCGTCTCCTGCCTGCACGGTCTGGTCGGAGCCTGCAGAAATGGCAGGCGGATCATCGTTGGCGATGGTGATGGTTGCATGGTCAGAGGCGGCTATGGTGGCGTCGTGCAAGTCGGTGGCGGTAAGCGTAAAGATGACATCGGCGTCCGCATCGACTGCGGGGGCGGTAAAGTTGGCGGACAGGGAAGTCGAGTTGTCAAGAGTGATGGCAAGCGACGAGTTGTGTGTCCACAGATAGGTCAGGGGGTCACCGTTGGCATCAACTGCAGACCCGAATAGCGTGCCAGGGTCGCCTTCCAGGACGGTCTGATCAGATCCTGCAGAGACAACAGGCAGATGGTTGTAGGTGATGGTGATGGTGACCTGATCGGAGACGGTGGACGTGCCGTCACCTACTGTCAGCGTAAAGGTGACAGCGGCATCTGCATCGACTGCGGGGGCGGTAAACGAGGGAGAAAGGGTGTCGGCATCCAGTACGGTGATGGGCAAAGACGAATTGTGTGTCCACAGATAGGTTAGGACGTTACCGTTGGCATCGATGGCCGTCCCAGACAGGGCGGCAGTGTGGCCCCCGGTAACAGTACTGTCAGCCCCGGCAGAGATGACAGGCGGTACCTCGGCATAGTTTGCCACAGATGCGTCGATCATGCGGGAGTGTCCTGTGCCAAAGCCGCCGCCGGATGTAACGTTTACAGAATAGTTATTTTTGGCAGCTTGTGTCTTCAGTATCAGGTCGGTGCCGTTTATCTCAAAAGAGTCAGAGTCGCCGCCGGATCCTATGCGGTATACGGGGTTCTGCCCATCAAGAAACGGGTTCTGTGCAGTTATGCTGCCTACAACGCCAGGAGCGTCATTCATCTCAATTGACGTGTCGTTAAGCACGATGTACCAGCTGCCCAAATTTCGAGTAAAGTGGGATCCCTCGAACATGTCACGCATGTCAGTTACGGAGGAGACGTCCCAGCCTGAGAGGTCGGAGTTGAAGACAAGGGCGCCACGGAACATGTCATGCATGTCAGTTACGGAGGAGACGTCCCAGCCTGAGAGGTCGGAGTTGAAGGAATCAGCGTGCCAGAACATTCGGGACATGTCAGTTACAGAAGAGACATTCCAGCCTGAGAGATCGCCGTCAAAGGAGAGTGCAAACCAGAACATCCCGGACATGTCAGTCACAGATGACAGATCCGGGACATCAGTTGCATGGTACGCCATGTTACGTGCGCTGGTAAACGCCATGTTCATAGACTCCCACTGCATGTCGCCCCACTGCTCGATGGATCGCAGTTTTTCCGCATTTGCCATATCCGTATTAAGGTGGATTCTTGTAAAGTCGCCGGATATGCTTACAGTATAGGTTCCAGCGTCACCGTACGAGTGGGTCTGGTCGCCTGTGACGTTTGCAGATACGTTCCCGTCTCCCCAGTCGACCGTGTAGGTTCCTGTTGTCCCGCCCACTGGAATCCTTATGCTCTCGTTTGCTTTGGTAGTCTGCCAAGTGGTAACAAAGGGCTCTTCGCTTACCTGAGCCTCCGAAGACACGGGTACGGCGATAAGAACGGATGATATTAATACAGCTAAAACACATAACATAATAAACATATTGAAACTAAATCGTAGAATCACTGTAAATTTCGTATAGAAAGAGTATTTAAATTATGCTATTTGTTTAGCGTGTTACATAATTCATATTATCTTATACAAAAAGTAGTTCACCCCCTGTCCAAGGAAGCAAAAAGACTGAGGAATGGAGCCAATCTCTCACTTAGTGGAAACACAGGCATGTGGGTCAAGTCAGGATATGCCAGATTGTGGCGTCATATGGAAAGTCGGAGAAAGCGGGTTATAAAAAAGTTAGACGAATCCAAGGTAGAGTGGATCATATCATAAAAGCGAAAGGGAGTGGCCACATCCAGCATTACCGAGGCCATGAACGTCTCTGCACGCTGGGTCAAGAAGCTTTGGGCCAAGTCAGTAGTCGGAAATTTACCCTCTAAGCCAGCCGACAGATGTTCTCAGACGTGTTAACATTTTTCAAACATACGGATCTATTATCTACGGCGCCCTTACCCACCCTAGTGTTTCAGCAAAAAGGTGGGCAGGTACACCGTAATAAGATCGGAGAAAGGATGCTTAATACCTTGTCAGGAATACTGGGGTCTGCACCCATAGGATTCCCTACGGGGAGCAATGCTCAATACGGGATGAGCGAGTTTGCAGCCATACTGATGAAGATGTCTGAATCCAACATGGCCTCCGAGGAGGCAATCCGGCTGCTCAGACACGCCGAAAAGAAGATGCCGTCGCCCAAGTGGTTTCGCAACATGGTAAACTCGCTGGAATCAGACGGTGCAGACGAACTCTGCAGGGACATGATCACGCGCACCGCAAGGCTTGCCAAGAACACGTGCCGGTACAAGGGTGGCGTACTGGTGGCAATAGACAGGCACCTGATACCAAGGCACGACAAGGACAACATGTCACACCTGATAAGGTCCAAACCAAAGGGCGGTACAGGCAGGTTCGAGTGCTATGCCACAATGCACGTGGTGGCAGAGCAGGTCCCGGCCATTTTGGAGTGCATGCAGGTCACGCGCAGTGTGGACAACGCCGATTTTGTGCGTAAATTCATGCAAAAACTCAGGGATTACAGGATACGGGCCCGGCTGCTGCTGATGGACCGCGAGTTTTACTCGACTGAGACAATCAGGCTTGTATCAGGACAGGGACGCAAGTTCCTGATGCCGGCAGTCAAGAACGCGGGGATGAAGGGGGCGATACGGGAGCACCACGATAAATCACGCAAGGCAGCCTCACAGTACACCCTCAAAAACGCAGCGGGCCAGTCTGCCACATTCACATTGATAATCACGCCCTCAAAAAAGATAGACGATCCTGATGCCGATGCCACGGAAAGATACCATGTCTTTGCCACCAACCTTTCCCCGGCCAGGGCGCTAGACGAGGTTGAGACGCTTCCAGAGGAGTACAGGAGAAGGTGGGGGATAGAGACAGGATACAAGCAGGTAGAGCAGGTGCGTCCGAGGACGACAAGCCGTAATGCGTCGTTTAGGGCAATCATGTTTTACGTCTCGCTGTTCATGTACAACACGTGGGCAGTGGAGCAGTACCGTGCGGATTCGAGTTATGATCGGGTGACTCTGGCGCTTGTCGCATATGCTGCGGCCATGGCTGCATTGGAATTATGTAGGATTGTGGGTCAGCCGTATGATGCCGGGGGATCTGCCTAAGGGGCAAATTTCCGACTACTGCCTGCGACCACAAATGTGGATAGCACAAGTTTCAGGCCGGCGCGCAGCCGCGCGCCATGCGCCTTTCCAAGATATCGATCCTGTGCCGGTAACTGTCGCACCGCGCCTCGTAGGAGTATCTGAGCCACATGTCCGGATGGGCCGCGAGCAGCATCCTCAGCGCGCATATGCCATCCCAGTAGTGGTGGATGGCGTGCCGGCAGCACCCAAGGAGTCGTACAGTATGGCCTTGGACACGTGAAAGGATGCCCCTCTTGCCGGATCCATGATGCCTTTCGCGGAATCCGGCTAAAAGGACGCCGCCTGGAGGAACCGGCAGGGATAGGATTTGGTTAGTACCATGACACGGATTCCTGCGCGAGCAATTTTGAACAGGCCCCGTGGCGGTAGCGTATATTTGGATCAGCTAAAAGAACGCCGCGACGACTATGGCAAATCCACCCCTTCCCGGACGCAAAGCCCGCCAAACAATTCCACCACGTTCTTTAACGTAACCGCCGTCAATGATGCATGGAATGCGAGTGCCGCGACGCGGCGATTTGCAATGGCTGGATGTATGGCGAGGTCTGCATGTGGCTGGCCGAAAGGAAGCGCGACTGCACCATAATCGACGCCGGGTTCGGCGGCGGAACAGGACTTCACGAGGTGCAGCGCCACTTGCGCAAACATGGAATCGAGGCCCGCACGATAGCCATAGACGATGTTGAATTCGACGCCGAAGTCGACGAGTTCATACACGCGGACATGCGCGACGTGGAACTGCCAAGGGGATGCAGTACATCCTCATGATCGCCTCGAGCGACATGAGGTTGACGCCTAACTTCTCCTGGGGGATCACGCCGGGGACGTCGGCGCTGATCTGCCTGCTACAGGCGCGGCAGTACCGGCAGATCACCAGGTACGCGATGCCGACGAGGCTCCCGTCGACTATGTCCCAGTACGACCTGGTGACGGTTTCAGTCGGTTTTGAGAGGGGTGGTTGTGAGGACACCTTGTCTGGTCCGCCGTCCTGCGGACAGACACGGGCGGATCCACCCGGGGCCGGCACGCAGCCACGGTCCCGTACGGGTTGAGCGCCTTCCTGTATGCTAAATTGTTTTTGACTTGTGCCGTCCGGCAGGATTTTTCTTCTAAGAATTAGATGTGCTGTAGATGTACGTCTGGTCAATTCCGGTGGTGGGAACAAAGTCAGTCAGTGGCTTGCCTTCAATGTTGGCAATGCCATGTCCTGACGAGACGAGATCAATGTTGTACGTCCCGTCACGGATTGCAACGACTACCAACCTATACGTACTGCCAGAACCGGTGATGCTGATTATAGGATCGTGGCCGATATCTATCCCGCCCGTGCTGCCGGGGGACAAAACAAAGTCGGTCTTGTCCACCCCGGTTACGTTCTCGCTGAAGGTCACCTTGTAGACCATCGACTGTCTGCTGATTGTTGCGCTTGGTGGATCGTACCTCTCAATTGACAATATGGTGGGGGCCATGTTGACGGTGTATGTCTGGTCAATCCCGGTGGCTGGAATGGTGTCAGTCAGCGGGTTGCTCGTGGTGTCGGCAATGCCATGCCCGGACGAGGCGAGATCAATGTTGTACGTCCCGTCTCGTGTGGCAGAGACTGTCACATGGTACACGTTGTCAGAACCGGTGACGCCCGTGACAGGACTGGTACCGTTGCCTGCCCCTCCCGTGCTGCCTGGGGACAAGGCAAAGTCATTCGTGTCCACCCCGGTTACGTCCTCGCTGAAGGTCACCTTGTAGACCAGCGTCTGTCTGCTGGTGGTTTCGGCGGCAGGGTTGTACCTCTCGATTGACGAGATGGCGGGGGCCATGTTGACGGTGTACGTTTCATCGGTTCCCATAGGAGTTGTGTCAGTCAGCGGGTTGTCTGCCGTGTCGGCAATGCCATGCCCGGACGAGGCGAGATCAATGTTGTACGTCCCGTCTCGTGTGGCAGAGACTGTCACATGGTACACGTTGTCAGAACCGGTGACGCCCGTGACAGGACTGGTACCGTTGCCTGCCCCTCCCGTGCTGCCTGGGGACAGGGCAAAGTCATTCGTGTCCACCCCGGTCACGTCCTCGCTGAAGGTCACTTCGTAGACCAGCGTCTGGCTGTCGGTGTTTTCGGCTGCTGGACTGTATCGCTCGATTGACGAGACGGTGGGGACGGTGCTGTCTATGACGACAGTATCGAAGGTGTACGTCTGGTCAATTCCGGTGGTGGGGACGGTGTCAGTCAGCGGGTTGTCTGCCGTGTCGGCAATGCCATGCCCGGACGAGGCGAGATCAATGTTGTACGTCCCGTCCTTGGATGCAGAGACTGTCACATAGTACACGCTGCCGGAGCCCGAGATGGAGGTGGCAGGGTCGATAGTGGCAGTGGTGGTGGTGGTGGTAGTAGTGATAGTGGCAGCGATGTAATCGACAGTAAGTGTCCAGCTGTTCAGGATGCCAGGATAAATATCATAATTGTCATCCATTTGCAGAATCCACTCGCCTTCGATTTGCACGCTGCCAAATGACGGAGTATACGTCTGGTTTATGTTGGCTGTGTTACCGCCTGCACGGTTGTGCAGTGTTTGGGTAGTGCCGTCAGGTGCAATGAGGTTCACCAAAAGATCGTCTATGTATTCATGCTCGATGTCTACTGCGACAGAGACAGATGTGGCAGTCCCCGAATCAGGGATTGCGATGGTGTCGGATACTGTTTCGAGGTCGGGTATTGCAAGCGATGGCGACCGCGTCTGCGTAAACTGACCGGTGTTGGTGGCAGTGGCAGTGGTAGTGGCAGTGGTAGTGCTTCCGCCCGTACTATCCGGAGACAAGACAAAGTCAGCCGCATTTACTCCCATTACGTCCTCGCTGAATGTCACCTTGTATACTAGTGACTGGCTGTCGGTGTTTTCGGCTGCTGGATTGTATCGCTCGATTGACGAGACGGTGGGGGGGGCGTCATCTACAGCAGTACTGACGTTGTATGTTTGGTCTGTTCCCGTGGCGGGGACGGTGTCAGTCAGCGGGTTGCTTTCGGTGTCGGCGATGCCATGCCCTGACGAGGCCAGATCAAGGTTGTACGTCCCGTCAGTGGATGCAGAGATTATCACATGGTATACACTGCCAGAACCTGTGATGCTGATTATAGGGTTGGCACCGTTGCCTGCCCCTCCCGTGCTGTCAGGAGACAGGACAAAGTCGATTGCATGCACGCCAGTTACGTCCTCGCTGAAGGTCACCTTGTAGACCAGCGTCTGGCTGTAGGTGTTTTCGGCTGCGGGAACGTATCTCTGGATTGACGCAAGTGTGGGGGCGGTGTTGTCCGTGGGGGTGGTGCTGATGGTGTACGTCTGGTCTGCGCCTGTTGGAATGGTGCCAGTCAGCGGCTTGCCTGTAGTGTCGGCGATGCCATGCCCTGACGAGACCAGATCAAGGTTGTACGTCCCGTCCTGGGTGGCAGATACGGTCACGTAATACACGCTGCCAGAACCGGTGATGCCCGTGACAGAACTGGTGCTGTTGCCTGCCCCTCCCGTGCTGTCAGGAGACAGGACAAAGTCATTCTTGTCCACCCCGGTCACGTCCTCGCTGAATGTCACCCCATAGACCAGCGTCTGGCTGTAGGTGCTTTCAGTTGAGGGAACGTATCTCTGGATTGACGCAAGTGTGGGGGCGGTGTTGTCCGGGGGTGCAGCACTGAAGGTGTACGTCTGGTCTGCGCCTGCTGGAATGGTGCCAGCCAGCGGGTTGCTTGCAGTATCTGCAATGCCATGCCCTGACGAGGCCAGATCAAGGTTGTACGTCCCGTCCTGGGTGGCAGATACGGTCACGTAATACACGCTGCCAGAACCGGTGATGCCCGTGACAGAACTGGTGCTGTTGCCTGCTCCCCCCGTGCTGTCAGGAGACAGGACAAAGTCATTCTTGTCCACCCCGGTCACGTCCTCGCTGAATGTCACCTTGTAGACCAGCGTCTGGCTGTAGGTGCTTTCAGTTGAGGGAACGTATCTCTGGATTGACGCAAGTGTGGGGGCGGTGTTGTCCGGGGGTGCAGTGCTGAAGGTGTACGTCTGGTCTGCGCCTGCTGGAATGGTGCCAGTCAGCGGGTTGCCTGTAGTGTCGGCAATGCCATGCCCTGACGAGGCCAGATCAAGGTTGTACGTCCCGTCCTTGGATGCAGAGACAGTTACATTGTACACGTCACCAGAACCGGCGATGTCGATTACCGGATTGACAGTTACCATGGTGGTGGTGGTGGTGGTAGTGATGACAGGAACTGCATAATTGATCGAAAGTGTCCAGCTGTTCAAGATACCAGAATCAGCATCATAATTGTCATTTATTTGCAGAATCCAATCACCTGCAATTTGCACGTTGTCAAAGTACGGTGTATACGTCTGGCTTATGTTGTCGGTTGCACTGCCTGTACGGTTGTGCAATATTTGGACAGTACCGTCAGGTGCAGTGAGGTTCACCAAAAGATCGCCAATGTATTCATGCCCGATGTCTACTGCGACAGAGACAGATATGGCAGTTCCCGAATCAGGGACTGCGATGGTGTCGGATATTGTTTCGAGGTCGGGTATGGCAAGCGATGGTGACCGCGTCTGCGTGAACTGCCCGCTGGTTGTGGTGATAGTAGTGATGGTGGTGCTGTTGCTAATGGTAGTAGTGCTTCCGCCCGTACTATCCGGAGACAAGGCAAAATCATTCTTGTCCACCCCGGTCACGTCCTCGCTGAATGTCACCTTGTAGACCAGCGTCTGGCTGTTGGTTGTTGCGCCTGACGGGTTGGACCGCTCGATTGACGAGACGATGGGGGCGGTGCTGACGGTGTATGTCTGGTCTGCGCCTGTGGGGGTCGTGCTGGCCAGCGGGTTGTCTGCCGTGTCGGCAATGCCATGCCCTGACGAGACCAGATCAATGTTGTACGTCCCGTCAGTTGCTGCAGAGACTGTCACGTAATACACGCTGCCGGAGCCCGAGATGGATGCAACGGGGCTGGCACCGTTATTTCCTTCCCCCGTACTGCCAGATGACAGGACAAAATCGGCCGCATCCACCCCGGTCACGTCCTCGCTGAATGTCACCTTGTAGACCAGCGTCTGGCTGTCAGTCGCTGCGCCTGACGGGTTGGACCGCTCGATTGACGAGACGGCGGGGGCGGTGCTGTCCGTGGGGGCGGTGCTGACGGCGTATGTATGGTCTGCGCCCGTGGGGGTCGTGCTAGTCAAAGGATTGCTTGCCGTGTCGGCAATGCCATGCCCTGACGAGACCAGATCAATGTTGTACGTCCCGTCAGTTGCTGCAGAGACTGTCACGTAATACACGCTGCCGGAGCCCGAGATGGATGCAACGGGGCTGGCACCGTTATTTCCTTCCCCCGTACTGCCAGATGACAGGACAAAATCGGCCGCATCCACCCCGGTCACGTCCTCGCTGAATGTCACCTTGTAGACCAGCGTCTGGCTGTCAGTCGTCGCGCCTGACGGGTTGGACCGCTCGATTGACGAGACGGCGGGGGCGGTGCTGTCCGTGGGGGCGGTGCTGACGGCGTATGTATGGTCTGCGCCCGTGGGGGTCGTGCTAGTCAAAGGATTGCTTGCCGTGTCGGCAATGCCATGCCCTGACGAGACCAGATCAATGTTGTACGTCCCGTCAGTTGCTGCAGAGACTGTCACGTAATACACGCTGCCGGAGCCCGAGATGGATGCAACGGGGCTGGCACCGTTATTTCCTTCCCCCGTACTGCCAGATGACAGGGCAAAATCATTCTTGTCCACCCCGGTCACGTCCTCGCTGAATGTCACCTTGTAGACCAGCGTCTGGCTGTCAGTCGTCGCGCCTGACGGGTTGGACCGCTCGATTGACGAGACGGCGGGGGCGGTGCTGTCCGTGGGGGCGGTGCTGACGGTGTATGTCTGGTCTGCGCCTGTGGGGGTCGTGCTAGTCAAAGGATTGCTTGCCGTGTCGGCAATGCCATGCCCTGACGAGACCAGATCAATGTTGTACGTCCCGTCAGTTGCTGCAGAGACTGTCACGTAATACACGCTGCCGGAGCCCGAGATGGATGTAACGGGGCTGGCACCGTTATTTCCTTCCCCCGTACTGCCAGATGACAGGGCAAAATCATTCTTGTCCACCCCGGTCACGTCCTCGCTGAATGTCACCTTGTAGACCAGCGTCTGGCTGTCAGTCGTCGCGCCTGACGGGTTGGACCGCTCGATTGACGAGACGGCGGGGGCGGTGCTGTCCGTGGGGGCGGTGCTGACGGTGTATGTCTGGTCTGCGCCCGTGGGGGTCGTGTTGACCAGCGGGTTGTTTGGAGCGTCAACAATACCATGCCCTGACGAGACCAGATCAATGTTGTACGTTCCGTCCTGAGTGGCAGAGACTGTCACAAAATATCTATCACCAAGACCTGAGACGCTGGTGACAGGGCTAGTACCGTCGCTTGGTCCTCCCGTACTGTCAGGAGACAGGACAAAATCATCCTTGTCCACTCCAATCACTATCTTGCTGAAGCGCACCGCATAAACCAACGTCTGGCTGTCTGTATTTTCGGTTATGGGGTTACTTCTCTCGATTACCTCGATTCTTGGAGGAGTGCTAACTACAGATAGATCTTCTACCAAGTGAACATTAATATGCATAATATCAGTTTGACCTGAAGCATCCGTACACGCATACGATACATGAACTATTTTGGGAAGATCTTCAGGTTCGATATCAGTCATCACAACGTCGTCAGTAACAGCGGTGTAATCATCAGTTCTAATACGGACACCATCGTCGTAGACATCATCAACGCATGTGATGTCAGGTGCGACATAGGGCTCTTTTATTTTCACGTATTGGCCATAACCGCCATAACCGTCCACATATTCATCAGAAATTTTTATTGTTGGACGGCGCAGATCGGTTCTAATGGTAATTTCTGCCTCACTGTTGGTGTTGTTTGACATATCAGACACTGCGCCGGCGGGAACCCGTAGTGTAATTATATTGTCGGTGCCACTATAAAGATGATATATGAAAGTTAAATTTTCATCAGTTAATTGTCCTTGTGAAAAATTGCCACTGAACACCACATCCCCAGCTGTAAATGTGTCACGATCTATTGGCGGACTAAAACTTATTTTAAATAGCAGACTAGTACCGGTTGCAATAAGACATGCTGGGTCGGAGCCATCTTTTGGACAGGGGTTACTTGCAAGAGTGATCGTAGGGACGATTGATTCGGAAGATTGGGCATGAGCAATGTTATCTGTGGATGCAGGCATGACAGAGAACAAAGCAAGAAGCAAAACACATGAAATTGCTGGAACGGCCCACTTGGGATACATCAGTTTCCCCACACCCTCCCCATCATACAACTTTATGATATAATTTAGGATAATGAACTGAATTTAAAAATATAAACCAAATACCCAAATTAGTTAGTCGCACAACCTCCATCAATTACTCATTCGGCGCAGGCTTCTTGCCAACCGACTTGGATCACTACGCCTTTAGGATCGCCTCCCGCGCCATGTACAGCAGCCTGTTATACACTGCAATCTTCAGCTCTACCTCATGGATGATGTTTTTCATCTTGACGGCGCTTACCGAATTGCTAAAAATCCTCTTGAATGCAGAAAAAACGATCTCGACGTTCCATCTCTCCCCGTACCCTACGGTCTTTTTCCATTCCTTCCTGTTCTCCTCGCGTTGCTTCTCGTCTAGCGCGGCAAACTCCCTTGGATTGGTAATGCCCCCTCCCAACTGCTCAAGGACGCGCCGTGGACGCGCCCTGTCCACGCCCCTTGCCCTGCATCCTGCGTTTGTGCGTATTCGGATGTACGGGGTTATGCCAACCGAGTCACAATATGAAAAGGCCTCCCTGGAGTCATAGCCTCCGTCTGCCCTCATCTCGACGTCCGGCGGGGCGGCAGCCGGCTTCCTGCCTGAATCGGATGCAGGTGCCTGCCCGTCCCGCGGTGGCAGGGACCGCAGGGATGAATCGTGCTTTTTTGCCTTGAGATTCTCGGGATCGATTCCCAGATTCTCAAGCGTGTCGTCTATCAGGCCCTTCAGTTGCGGCATGTCGCCGGTCTTCTCGTCGCTGATCCTGAATGCGAGAATCTCCCGCGTATCCTGGTCTATCATGACGCTCAGCCGGATGAATCCGCGCCTCAATTTGTGCGTCTTGCGGATCCATTCGCCCCTGTTTCCCGGGGTCATGCCGGTGCCGTCGGGAATCACGCGCACAGTCGAGGTCTTGCTCCTGGCAATTCCGGAATGCCCGTTTACAAGCGTCGTGTCCACCTTGCTTATCCTTTTTTGCAGCGTGGTAAAGTCAGGCGCGTTCTCCCTGCCAAGCGCCTCCTGCGCAAGCCCCTCGCACATGCGGTAGGAGAGGCCGCAGACGGCCCGTATTATTGCGATGGATATGATCAGTGTTTCCGAGTACGCGAACGGGTGGCCGTTTTTCCTCCTGTTCATCTTGGCAAGTTCTGCAGCAGCATTCTTGTCAGGATGCAGGACCAGCACGGTTCCCCGATCCACGTACCTTGCGTCATTTTGGGCGCAGGTCATGCGCAGTCGGGATTTCTGCTTTTCCTTGGCTGTCATCGTCCTTCTGTGAATGTTTGGGATGTGCTGATCTTTACATATTTTGAGAAAATAATACTAATCATTTGGACTAAATTTGTAAACGCGATTCATTCTGCGCTGTTGGCACAGGCCAGTTTGGCAGTTGGGATGATTTGGCTAGGCAGGGTTGTGCGACTAACCCAAATGTTTTCTTTCAATGGATTCTAAGAATGCATCCAGCCGCGTTGCTGGCAGCCAAGATCGACGACATCTCCAGGTTTGAAAGTCCCGGGCAGATCATATCGTGGACAGGCATGTGCCCCGTGCTGCACCCGTCCAGAGGCGTTGAATGTCACGGCCGCATGAGCGGGACCACCGGCAGGCGGGTCAACTGGATAATGATCCAGTGTGCGCTGACAGCCTGCACCCACGACCCCCGGATGCGCAAGTACTACGAGCGCCTCAAGACGAGGCACAAGCCCATCGTGGCACTTGCCCACCTGGCCAACAAGCTGCCCCGGACCACCGGGTACTGGATTGTGCATGTCCTCCAATGCAAATTTGCAGATTCCTTAACCGGTTTTTGCAACTAGGATGGCGACCATGTCGCTCCAGTTCCCCGAACCGCTACCGACATAGCGGGCGCGCACATTACCTTGTAACGTTCACCATCCTCAAGATCTGTGATGGCCTTGGAGGGACCATACTGAAGATCAAAAGTTCGTGCACAGCGTCTCATATTTTCTGCTGGCAAATTTAAGAGGGTCCAGATTGAACCTGACGGTTCGATAACACGGCGAAACGGCCCGACGCATGTCTTGGAACGTTTTGTAATATTCGGAGACAAGAAGGACGCATTTTCCCTGATGCCAGCATCCTTCCATCGCGTTGAGGCATGGCGAACCCTTTGGTAAGTAGATCATCCTGACGTCCTTGTTATTGCGCAGAAATTCCCTTACTAGTTTTGAGCGATGCTGCGGCGCCCGGCCGCATATCATCACTGCCTTCCAAAATGTCTCGGCAACTCCTTTCCGGAGGCCTTGAAAATTTCTGTGACCTTCCCAGAAATAGTAAACTCAGTAAAACTCCATGCAGGGTCATGCACAAGAAATTAAAAAATGGACCGGAAGGGATTTGCCCGGATTGTGTGGCATTTTAGGTTCCACAACATGCCGACACGCCGATTCGCACGCATGGTATTCCTAGAGGCAGCCGCAGCCAAGCGAGCATGAAGAGAATGCCATGCCCGACGAATAGGAACGGTATTTTGCGTCTGATGCGACAAGGCTCGCATTGACTCATGTCAGGTAAATGTATTTACCAATCTTGGCTGCATATCCCGGACTGGTTTGGCATTGTAGTTGATGTCATCAGGTTCCCATAACCGTGATGGTGGCAATGTCGCTCCAGTCCCCGGAGCCGCCGCCGTTGTATCGGGCGCGTACCTTGACCTGATACTCTTCACCCGCCTCTAGGCCCGTGACGGTGTGGCCGGGAGAGGTGGGAAAGGCGTTGCCTGCCGGGTCGCCCCTCGGCAAAAAGGTCTCGCCCGCCTTGGCCCACGCCACGCGGTAGTCCCTGGGGGTTTCGCCGGGGGCATCCCAGGTTACCTCGATCGTACCGGATTCGGTGCTGGACAGGGTGATCCCGACCACGCCGCGCTGGTCGGATTGCGGCGCCTGGACGGGGACGTCTGCGACTGTAACATCCACCGAGTCAGAGGTGGTGGTGTTGCCGTCAGAGACAGTCAGCGTGATGGTTATGGTGGTGTTGGAGTCCACCTGCGGGGCGGCAAACGAGGCTGCCAGGGAGGACGGATCAGAGAAGGTTATGTCCATGGCAGAGTCATGCGACCACAGGTAGGTCATGGTGTCGCCGTCAGGATCAGAGGCCGTACCACTCAGGGCCACAGTCGAGCCTTCCTGGACGGTCTGGGAGTCTCCGGCGTCGGCCACGGGCGGGTTGTTGGCCGGCTGGTCGGGGGCCGTGCCTGCCACGGTAACTGTGTATGCGTCGCTCCAGTCCCCGGAGCCGCCGCTGTCGTATCGGGCGCGTACCTTCACCTCGTACTCTTCACCCTCATCTAGGTCCGTGACGGTGTGGCCGGGAGAGGTGGGAAAGGCGTTGCCTGCCGGGTCACTCCTCGGCAAAAAGTTCTCTCCCGCCTTGGCCCACGCTACGCGGTAGTCCCTGGGGGTTTCGCCGGGGGCATCCCAGGTGATTTGGATCGTACCTGACTGGGTGCTGGACAGGGTGATCCCGTCCACATCACGCGGGTCGGATGGCACCGCCGATGATGTGCTGTTGGCTCCTTCCGTCACGGATATCTCAAAGGTGCGGGAGTTTCCCGAGCCGAATGATCCGGTGGAGGTTATGGTGACCGAGTACGGGCCTGCGTGCCCGTCCGGCACCGACTTCATCTTGAGGGTATTGCCGTTGATCTTGAAGTGGGCCGAATCACCCCCTGAGCCTATGCCGTATACAGGGTTCTGGCCGTCTAGGAACGAGTTCTGTGCAGATATCCTGCCCACCGCCCCCGGGACGCTGCTGCCGTCGATGACGGCGTCATCCAGCACGACGTACCATTCCCCCAGGTTTTGGTCAAACGCGCTGGCATGGTAGAACATGGCGATCATGCGCGTAGCGCCAGAAACGTCCCAGCCGGAGAGGTCGCCGTTGAATGACGAGGCCCTGCGGAACATGTCGGCCATGTCTGTCACGCCAGAGACGTCCCAGTCCGAGAGATCCGAGTTGAATAAGGAGGCAGACGTAAACAGGGCATGCATGTTGGTCACCGACGAGACGTCCCATCCGGAGAGGTCGCCGTCGAATGAGCTGGCACCGTGGAACATGTCGCCCATGTTTGTCACGCCAGAGACGTCCCACGCAGATATGTTCCCGCCAAAGGAACCGGCCTCGTAGAACATGGCATACATGTCAGTGACGCGCGAGACGTCCCACCCGGAGAGGTCGCCGTTGAATGAGCCGGCCTTCCAGAACATTCCCTCCATGTCGGCGACGCGCGAGACGTCCCACCCGGAGAGGTCGCCGTCGAAGGAATGGGCGTTCATGAACATGTATCTGGCGTCTGTGACACGAGAGAGGTCTGGCGCGTCAGTCGCGTGCAGGACCACATTTGAGGCGCCCCTGAATGAGGAATACATTGACCCCCACTCCGCGTCGCCCCACTGGTCTATCGATCTCAGCTTGGGCGCGTCGGCATGATCGTTTAGGTATATTGCAGTGATGCCCTCAGATATGCGAACCGTATGGTTCCCGGCGTCGGCGTACGTGTGGGTCTGCTCGCCCCTGACTCTTGCATCTACCGTCCCGTCACCCCAGTCTATCGCGTACGTGCCGCGGGCCGGGATCGTTATGGAGTCGCCGGGTGTGGTAGTCTCCCACGTCGTGACAAAGTCCGTGTCATCAGGCACGTCGCTCACGGTGACAAGAACGGTATCAGTGGAATTGGCCGTGCCGTCGCTTACAGTCAGCGTGAAGGTGACTGTCGTGTCGGCATCCACCTGCGGCGCTGCAAACGTGACAACCGGCGAGGAGGCGTTGAATGATATTTCCATGGTCGAGTCGTGACTCCACGCGTACGTCAGGGAACTGCCGTCATCAGTGGCCGTGCCGTTGAGCGTGACTGCCTGGCCCTCTTGGACGGTCTGGTCGGTGCCTGCATCTACGGACGGTGCGTCGTTGTTCTCAATGGTGACGATCACGTTGTCGGTAACGGTGTTGGGGCCGTCGGTTACAGTCAGCGTGAATGTGACTGTCGCGTCGGCATCCACCTGCGGCGCTGTAAACGTGGTAACCGGCGAGGATACGTTGAATGCTATTTCCGTGGTCGAGTCGTGGCTCCACGCGTACGTCAGGTCGTCGCCGTCATTGTCTGTGGCAGTGCCGTTCAGCGTGGCGGTAGCTCCCTCTTGGACGGTCTGGTCGGGGCCGGCGTTGGCGGTAGGTGGTTGGTTGATGGAATTTGCAGTTGTTACGCTTATCATGCGGGAGTTGCCCGTGCCAAAATCACCGGTAGAGGTGATATTGACAGAGTAAGCATTCTTTGTTGGGCTTGCCTCAAGTCTCAGGCTGGTACCATTGACTTCAAAAGCGTCTGAGTCCATACCGAATCCTACCCCGTATACGGGGTTTTGCCCATCCAGAAACGCATTCTGTGTGGCAATATTCCCAACTACTTTGTCGTCTCCTATGATCGTATCGTCAAGTATGATGTACCATTCGCCCAAGTTTTGCTCAAACGCGTCGGCGAACAGAAACATCTCGGACATGTCAGTCACGCCGGACACGTCCCAGGCGGAGAGATCGCCGTTGAAGGATTCAGCATGGGAGAACATGCCGGACATGTCAGTCACGCCGGACACGTCCCAGGCGGAGAGATCGCCGTTGAAGGAATGGGCGTTGTGGAACATCAACCCCATGCTCGTTACAGACGAAGTGTCCCAAGCGGAGAGATCGCCGTTGAAGGAATGGGCGTTGAAAAACATCGCAAACATGTAGATTGCATTCGAGACGTTCCAGGCGGAGAGATCGGCGTCAAAGGATTCAGCATGGGAGAACATGCCGGACATGTCGGTTACGCGGGACACGTTCCAGGCGGAGAGATCGGCGTTGAAGGAAGAAGATCTAACGAACATGTATCCCATGTTCCTTACGGACGAAGTATCCCAAGCGGAGAGATCGGCGCTGAATTCTGGAGTAGTCCGGAACATCTCGGACATGTCGGTTATGCGGGATACGTTCCAGGCGGAGAGATTGCCGTTGAAGGATTTAGCATAGGCAAACGTGCCGGACATGTCGGTTATGCGGGACACGTCCCAGGCGGAGAGATCGCCGTTGAATTTGGACGCAGACCGGAACATGTCGTGCATGTCAGTCACCCGGGATAGATCTGGAATGTCGGTTGCACGGTACGCCATATTCGTCGCTCCTTCGAACGCCGAGTTCATAGAATTCCACTGCATGTCGCCCCACTGGTCTATTGACTGCAGTTTGGGCGCAACAGGGTGGGCGTTGAGGTAGATTCGTTCAAAGTCGCCGGATATGCGGACCGTGTAGGCTCCTGCATCGCCATACGTGTGCGTCTGATCCCCGGTTACGTTTGCAGAAGTGCTTCCGTCACCCCAGTCTATCGAGTACGTGCCCGTCGCCCCTCCCACTGGAATGGTTATCGACTCGCCGGAAGCGGTGGTCTGCCATGTGGTAACAAATGGAGATGGCGATATGGAGTCGTTCACGTCTGTCGTGACTACCTGCGAGTCCTCTCCCCCGTTTCCGTCAGATACCGTGACATTAAACGCGTAGGTGCCTGGACCCTGCGCCTCCGTGGGAGTCCAGGAAAACACGCCGGTGGCAGGGTTGATCGAGGCGCCAGTAGGCTCTCCGCTCAGGCCATACGTCAGGGTGTTGGCTGGAATGCCGCCGTCAGTCGCGCCTGCAGTAAAGGTCAGAGTGGACAGCTCGTCCACGGTCTGGTTGGGGATTGGGTTCAGAACCGGGGCCGCGTTTGCAGGCACCACCGTAAACGACTGATCCTGTGACTGGACGGTGTCGGCCAACGGGTTGCCGGTAGCACCCTCAATGCCGCTGTTTTGTGCGACATCAAGGTTGTACGTCCCGTTTCGCGTGGCAGAAACCGTCACATAGTACGCGCTGCCAGAACCGGTCAGATTCGTTACGCTGCCCGTCCCGGTACCATTGGAAGACAGCGCAAAGTCGGCCAAGTCCACGCCGGTTACATTCTCGCTGAACGTGACTTTGAAGACAAGGCTCCGCTCAGAAGTGATCTCCGCTGCAGGGCTGCTCCGTTCAATCGATGCGACTGTAGGAATTCCGTTTGTATTGTATGTGGCAATGGCATTGCCAGACGTCGACTCGATCGGGTTGCCATCTGTGTCTATTATGCCAGAGGATGCTATGCCCAGCAACGGAGGTACGAACGCGGCGACTGAGCTGCGCTGGTTCTCGGTCATCTCAATGGAGATTACCGCAGAGTCGGCAACGGTCTTGAGCGTGGCCCCAGTCAGAGTTATGGACTGTCCGGAACCGCTGACAGCTATGCCTCCCAGAACAACGCGGCTGACAGGCGTGACATCAACCCTGTCTGAAAACGTGATCTCCATGATGCCGGTTATTTCGTTCAGGGTCACAGATACAACCTCGGGTGCAGCATCGTCGGTTACAGTGATGACGTTGCCTGATGATGATTCGATCGGATCGCCTGAAGTGCCTGTTACGGCGGCACTAGATATGTCAAGCAGGGGAGATGCCAGCGCAGCCACCGAACGGCGCTGGTCGTCGGTCATCTCGATGGAGATTACCGCAGAGTCGGCAACAGTGTTCAGGGTTGCGCCGGTCAGCGAAACAGACTGCCCGGAATCGCCGATGACCAGCCCGGACAGATCAACCATGCCGGCAGGCGTGACATCGATTGCATTGGAGAACTCGATCCTCAAGATGCCCGTCCCCTCGTCCAGGGAGGCAGACGTCAGCGATGGGCCTGAAACGAAGGCGACATTAATTATCGGGACGCCGTTGCCAAAATATGATGCGGCAACTACGTACGTCTTGGAATCTATCGTGGTAACGGCAATGTCCTCGGGAAATGAAAAGCCGCCAAATCTAGGGTCAAAACTAGCCACGGATGCGGCAGGAGTCGGGTTGGAGGGATCCGTGATGTCTATTATTTGGATGCCTTCTTGGAATGCCGCTACAAAAACGTACGTCGAGGAGCCGATCGTGGCAGCGGTGACGGCCTCGGGAGATCTAAGCGTGTCAAACCCGCCGCTTCCGTCTTGCGCGAATGCGACGGGGCTCGGATGGAAGGGATCCGTGATGTTGATGATTTGGATGGCGTCGTCGTACGACGCCGCGACGATGGCGTACGTCGAGGAGCCGATCGTGGCTGCGGTGACGGCAGTTGCGCCTTCAAGCATGACGCCGGGGCTGTCGTGAATGGTCGCAACGGGGCTCGGATGGAAGGGATCCGTGATGTTGATGATCCGGAAGGCATCACCGCCGTGTTCGGCAGTAAGGGCGTACGTCGAGGAGCCGATCACGGCTGTGTCAATACCGCGCACTGCGTCAAAAATGTCGATCCCGGCATGGTAGGTTGCGGCTGTAACGAAATTCGGGTTGAATGGATCGGTAATGTTGATTATCTGGATGTCAGCCGTGTTCCCCGCTACAAGGGCGTACGTCGAGGAGCCGATTGCAAATGTGACGGCGTCACGAGTTTTATCAAACGGATCACCAATTGCACTGCTTATGAACGCGGCCGGGGCCGGACTGGAAGGATTAGTTATGTCGATTATCTGGACGCCGTGATCGACTGATGTTGAGACAAGGGCGTACGCCGAGGAGCCGATCGTGGCAGTGGTGATGTGGCGCGCGCCGGCAAGCCCTTCAAACCCGCCTTCCCCGTCGGTCATGGCCGCAACTGGACTTGGGTTAAAGGGATCAGTAATGTTGATTATCTGGACGCCGTTGTCATCGTTTGCCGAGACGAGGGCGTACGTCGAGGAGTCGATTGTGACTGTGGTAATGCCTTTGGGACCTCCAAGTTCCTCAAATCCATCCACCCCGTCGGCCACAAACGCAACCGGAGATAGGACGACAGAAGGTGCTGCAAAGGCATACCCCAGTAGACAAGGAAGTACCAACATGAGTGTTATTGTGACATATTTCTTCATGGAGTTCAGTCACATGTCTCCTGCAGATGCGAGTCTAATGGCAAGTGTGACATAACACGACACCATATATTTCGATATATAAAGTATAGTATAAATAAATTAAACAAATATACAATAAATTTATGCTGTCAATCCACGTTGCTTGAGAAAATTTTCTGATTCAGGCACAAATTTAGCATGCCTTGAGAGCATTCCCTGTTTTTCTAGGCATGACGTGAACACATACCTCGATGCTTTTGGGTCTGTTGTGTTGGAGAAGAACGATTCCAGAGGGCGGTGGAGAATTGCGCCGACTGGCTCAAACCCGATGGCCTGTTTTTCACCAACCTGAGCAAGCGTTGGACGCCGACGGAGTACCTGAATGACGGCAGCCCGTATTCGCTTTTGCGCGCCATGCCCAAGGATGAAACGAGGGAGCACGCCGCCCAATGCCATGGTGTAATGGCAGAACGATGCCCGCACGGCAAGGAATTGAACATGAGGTTGGTGACACGGCTCGATCCGGTATCGCGGCATACGGGCAGCGAGCTGGCCAAGGGGGTGTCGTCGGAATCAATCCTTCGCGATGCGGGGATAGAACCGCGCGAACGCATGGAGATGCTTGCGGAACGCGCCAAGTTGATGAAGGCGGGGGTGCATTTGCATCCGGTACCGCCGAAGGACTTGAACCGGAAGTGCGCGACAGCATCGCTGTTCCAACTCGATTGAGATCCGCGTGGATGCCACGCGCTCTCCGGCTCTACACGGATAAGGGAGTTCCAATCCACGGCAAGGGGCGGAGTGCAAGCCGGCACGGCTGGTACCGCACCGGTACGGTGCGCCGCCGAAGGGTGCGAATCTCCGGGAATTCGCCTTGATTGTGTGGCATTTTAGGTTCCATGCATGTACACGGATTCGGGCTGTTTTTTCCGGGTTGGCATGAGAGTCGATGTCATCAGGTTCCCATAACCGTGATGGTGGCAATGTCGCTCCAGTCCCCGGAGCCGCCGCCGTTGTATCGGGCGCGTACCTTGACCTGATACTCTTCACCCGCCTCTAGGCTCGTGACGGTGTGGCCGGGAGAGGTGGGAAAGGCGTTGCCTGCCGGGTCACTCCTCGGCAAAAAGTTCTCGCCCGCCTTGGCCCACGCTACGCGGTAGTCCCTGGGGGTTTCGCCGGGGGCATCCCAGGTTACCTCGATCGTACCGGATTCGGTGCTGGACAGGGTGATCCCGACCACGCCGCGCTGGTCGGATTGCGGCGCCTGGACGGGGACGTCTGCGACTGTAACATCCACCGAGTCAGAGGTGGTGGTGTTGCCGTCAGAGACAGTCAGCGTGATGGTTATGGTGGTGTTGGAGTCCACCTGCGGGGCGGCAAACGAGGCTGCCAGGGAGGACGGATCAGAGAAGGTTATGTCCATGGCAGAGTCATGCGACCACAGGTAGGTCATGGTGTCGCCGTCAGGATCAGAGGCCGTACCACTCAGGGCCACAGTCGAGCCTTCCTGGACGGTCTGGGAGTCTCCGGCGTCGGCCACGGGCGGGTTGTTGGCCGGCTGGTCGGGGGCCGTGCCTGCCACGGTAACTGTGTATGCGTCGCTCCAGTCCCCGGAGCCGCCGCTGTCGTATCGGGCGCGTACCTTCACCTCGTACTCTTCACCCTCATCTAGGTCCGTGACGGTGTGGCCGGGAGAGGTGGGAAAGGCGTTGCCTGCCGGGTCGCCCCTCGGCAAAAAGTTCTCTCCCGCCTTGGCCCACGCTACGCGGTAGTCCCTGGGGGTTTCGCCGGGGGCATCCCAGGTGATTTGGATCGTACCTGACTGGGTGCTGGACAGGGTGATCCCGTCCACATCACGCGGGTCGGATGGCACCGCCGATGATGTGCTGTTGGCTCCTTCCGTCACGGATATCTCAAAGGTGCGGGAGTTTCCCGAGCCGAATGTTCCGGTGGAGGTTATGGTGACCGAGTACGGGCCTGCGTGCCCGTCCGGCACCGACTTCATCTTGAGGGTATTGCCGTTGATCTTGAAGTGGGCCGAATCACCCCCTGAGCCTATGCCGTATACAGGGTTCTGGCCGTCTAGGAACGAGTTCTGTGCAGATATCCTGCCCACCGCCCCCGGGACGCTGCTGCCGTCGATGACGGCGTCATCCAGCACGACGTACCATTCCCCCAGGTTTTGGTCAAACGCGCTGGCATGGTAGAACATGGCGATCATGCGCGTAGCGCCAGAAACGTCCCAGCCGGAGAGGTCGCCGTTGAATGACGAGGCCCTGCGGAACATGTCGGCCATGTCTGTCACGCCAGAGACGTCCCAGTCCGAGAGATCCGAGTTGAATAAGGAGGCAGACGTAAACAGGGCATGCATGTTGGTCACCGACGAGACGTCCCATCCGGAGAGGTCGCCGTCGAATGAGCTGGCACCGTGGAACATGTCGCCCATGTTTGTCACGCCAGAGACGTCCCACGCAGATATGTTCCCGCCAAAGGAACCGGCCTCGTAGAACATGGCATACATGTCAGTGACGCGCGAGACGTCCCACCCGGAGAGGTCGCCGTTGAATGAGCCGGCCTTCCAGAACATTCCCTCCATGTCGGCGACGCGCGAGACGTCCCACCCGGAGAGGTCGCCGTCGAAGGAATGGGCGTTCATGAACATGTATCTGGCGTCTGTGACACGAGAGAGGTCTGGCGCGTCAGTCGCGTGCAGGACCACATTTGAGGCGCCCCTGAATGAGGAATACATTGACCCCCACTCCGCGTCGCCCCACTGGTCTATCGATCTCAGCTTGGGCGCGTCGGCATGATCGTTTAGGTATATTGCAGTGATGCCCTCAGATATGCGAACCGTATGGTTCCCGGCGTCGGCGTACGTGTGGGTCTGCTCGCCCCTGACTCTTGCATCTACCGTCCCGTCACCCCAGTCTATCGCGTACGTGCCGCGGGCCGGGATCGTTATGGAGTCGCCGGGTGTGGTAGTCTCCCACGTCGTGACAAAGTCCGTGTCATCAGGCACGTCGCTCACGGTGACAAGAACGGTATCAGTGGAATTGGCCGTGCCGTCGCTTACAGTCAGCGTGAAGGTGACTGTCGTGTCGGCATCCACCTGCGGCGCTGCAAACGTGACAACCGGCGAGGAGGCGTTGAATGATATTTCCATGGTCGAGTCGTGACTCCACGCGTACGTCAGGGAACTGCCGTCATCAGTGGCTGTTCCTGTCAGGGTGACGGTGGCGCCTTCTTGGACTGTCTGGTCGGTGCCTGCATCGATGGACGGCGGATCGTTGTTCTCGATGGTGACGATCACGTTGTCGGTGACGGTGTTGGGGCCGTCGGTTACAGTCAGCGTGAATGTTATTTCCGTGTCCGCGTCCACTGCCGGGGCGCTAAAGGTCGCATTCAGGGCTGCAGGGTCAGATAGCGTGATGGCAAGGTCAGAGTCGTGCGTCCAGCCGTACGTCAGGGAACTGCCGTCATCAGTGGCTGTTCCTGTCAGGGTGACGGTGGCGCCTTCTTGGACTGTCTGGTCGGTGCCTGCATCGATGGACGGCGGATCGTTGTTCTCAATGGTGACGATCACGTTGTCGGTGACGGTGTTGGGGCCGTCGGTTACAGTCAGCGTGAATGTTATTTCCGTGTCCGCGTCCACTGCCGGGGCGGTAAAGGTCGCATTCAGGGCTGCAGAGTCAGATAGCGTGATGGCAAGGTCAGAGTCGTGGCTCCAGCCGTATGTCAGGGAATCGCCGTCATCAGTGGCAGTGCCGTTGAGCGTCACGGTGGCACCTTCCTGGACTGTCTGATCTAGACCGGCATCTGCAACAGGCGGGCTGTTGACAATCGGCACGTCGGTGACGGTGACTACAAGGGAGTCTGCGACGGTGCCGTCGTTGACTGTCAACGTGAAAGTGACATCGGTGTCCGCATCGACTGCCGGAGCGGCAAATGTGGTGGACGGAGAAGTCGAGTTGGCCAACTGGATGGTCAGGGACGAGTCGTGCGTCCACGAGTAGGTCAGCGGGCCGCCGTTGATGTCTGTGGCAGTGCCGTTCAGCGTGACTGTCTGACCCTCTACGACGGTCTGGTTGGTGCCTGCATCGACTGTCGGCGGCAGTGTGGACGGAATTCCAGTGACTGCAACTGTCACCGTCTTCGAGTTGGACCTGCCAAAGTCGCCGGTGGCAGTCACGCTCACGTCATACAAGCTCTTTGTTGGGACGGTCTTCAGTATGAGTTTCTTTCCACTGATCTCAAAAGAGTCCGAATCGCCGCCTGAACCTATGCGGTACACTGGATTCTGTCCGTTAAGGTTTGAGTTTTGCGCGGTTATTCTTCCAATGACTCCCGGGGCATCGTCGTAGTCAATAGAGGTGCTGCCAAGCACGATATACCAGTTGCCCAAGTTCTGGTTGAAACTGTTGGCCAGGTAAAACATTGAACCCATGTTATTCACGGATGAGACGTCCCAGTCGGAGATGTCGCTGTTGAAGGAGGAGGCGCGGAGGAACATCCGGTACATGTTGGTTACGGATGAGGCGTCCCAGTCGGATAGATCAGAGTTGAAGGAGTCGGCATTGTAGAACATCTCGGACATGTTGGTGACATTGGAGACGTTCCATCCAGAGATGTCGCCGTTGAAGGAGTTGGCATCGTCGAACATGCTATCCATGCTAGTCACAGACGAGACGTCCCAGTCGGAAATATCACGGTTGAAGGAGTTAGTAAATGCAAACATTCCGGTCATGTCGGTGACCTTGGAGACGTCCCAGTCGGAGAGATCGCCGTCAAAGGAGGTTCTGGCGAACATGTTGGACATGTCGGTGACCTTGGAGACGTCCCAGTCGGAGAGAGGACGGTTGAAGGAGGATGCACCGTCGAACATGTTGGACATGTTGGTTACCGAGGAGACGTCCCATTTGGAGAGAGCACGGTTGAAGGAGGATGCATCTTCAAACATGTGGGACATGTCGGTTACCGAGGAGGTATCCCATTTGGAGAGAGGACGGTTGAAGGAGGATGCATCTTCAAACATGTGGGACATGTCGGTTACCGAGGAGGTATCCCAGTCGGAGATGTCGCCGCCAAAGGAGGAGGCGCGGTAGAACGTGTGGGACATGTTGGTTACCGAGGAGGTATCCCAGTCGGAGATGACGCCGTCAAAGGAGGAGGCGCGGTAGAACGTGTGGGACATGTTGGTTACCGAGGAGGTATCCCAGTCGGAGATGACGCCGCCAAAGGAGGAGGCGCGGTAGAACGTGTGGGACATGTCGGTTACCGAGGAGGTGTCCCAGTCGGAGATGTCGCCGTCAAAGGAGGAGGCACTGTAGAACATCCCATGCATGTCGGTTACAGATGATAGATCTGGGGCGTCAGTTGCATTGTACACCACGTTTGATGCCCCGTGAAATGCCGATCCCATCGAATCCCATAGGATGTCTCCCCATTGCTCTATCGACTGCAGTTTTTGCGCGTTGGTAGAATCTCCAGATAGCACTATTCTCGTAAAGTCGCCGGTTATGCGGACAGTGTAGGCTCCAGGGTCGTCGTACTCGTGTGTCTGATCCCCGGTTACGTCTACAGAGGTGGTTCCGTCGCCCCAGTCGATCGTGTACGTGCCGGTTGCCGGAATGGTGATGGACTCGCTGGCGGAAGTCGTTTCCCAGACAGTAACAAACGCCTCACCTGGCAGGGGGGTGGGCGTGGCGTTGGTTATCTCGATTATCTGGACGCCGTCGTCAATGGTTGCGGCGACTGCCACATACGTGGTGCCGCCTGACTCGAATGTGGCGATGCCGCGGGCGCCGTTAAGCTTAAGGCTGGCGTTGTCGCCGATGCTGCCTGCCGCGACCGGGTTGGCGGGATCGGTAATGTCGATTATCTGGACGCCGTCGTCAATGTACCCGGCGACGGCCGCGTACGTGGTGCCGCCTGACTCAAATATGGCGATGCTGCTGGCGCCGTTAAGCTCAAGGTCGGAGGCGTCGCCGATGCTGCCTGCCGCGACCGGGTTGGCGGGATCGGTAATGTTGATTATCTGGACGCCGTCGTCAGAGTATCCGGCGACTGCCGCGTACGTGGTGCCGCCTGACTCAAAGGTGATAATACTGTGGGCGCCGGCAAGCTTAAGGCTGGCGTTGTCGCCGATGCTGCCTGCCGCGACCGGGTTGGCGGGATCGGTAATGTTGATTATCTGGACGCCGTCGTCATGGTATCCGGCGACTGCCGCGTACGTGGTGCCGCCTGACTCAAAGGTGGTGATGGCAAAGGAGGCGTCAAGCTCAAGGCTGGCAGTGTCGCTGATGCTGCCTGCCGCGACCGGGTTGGCGGGATCGGTAATGTTGATTATCTGGACGCCGTCGTCAATGTACGAGGTGACTGCAGCGTACGTGGTGCCGCCTGACTCGAATGTGGTAATGCCATTAGCGCCTAAAAGCTTGTAACTGTCGGTGTCGTCGATGCTGCCTAAGGCAGTCGGTCTGGCAGGATTTGCAAGGCTGATTATCTGGAAGCCTGCGTCAAAGTAGCCTGTGACTGCAGCGTACGTGGTGCCGTCTGACTCGAATGTGGCAATGTCGTAGGCTCCTGAAAGCTCGCGGTTGGCGGTGTCGACGATCTTGCCTACAGCGACCGGCCTGTTCGGGTTTGCCAGGCTGATTATCTGGACGCCGTCGTCAAGGTAGCCTGTGACTGCAGCGTACGTGGTGCCGCCTGACTCGAATATGGCGATGTTGCTGGCGCCGTCAAGCTCGCGGTTGGTGGTGTCGCCGATGTTGCCGGCAACTGTCAGGCCTAGGGCACCGAGCACATCAGCCAAGGCATAGTCGAAAACGGAGAGGAACGCTGATGGCAAGGCAGCATATTTGTCATCTGAGGAAAGGTAAGCCCAACTCCCTGTCAGAATCAGAATACCGACTGCAATAGTAATTATCATCAATATATAAAAACTTGAATACCGCTAAAGATAAGTGTTTAAAAATCTGATTTCTTATGGTTAAAAACATCTTATTTTCATTAGTTAGTTAATATATGTTCACGTAGTCTGAGAAAATTTTCTGATTTAGGCACAAACTTAGCATGGTTTGAGAATGTTCCTTGCTTTTCTAGGCACGACGTGAACACGTACGTTAGTTGTACAACCCCATCCCATTACTCATTAGGCACAGGCACTTTGTCAACCGGCTTGGATCACTGCGTTTCTGCGGTCCGCACGCCCTGCCTGAACAGCTCCAGCGGGTGCTCGTCCTTGGAGCAAACTATCTCGTCTTTGGTCAACCCCACGTTACGTAATACGTGTGGAACGTATAAAAGATTCATTAATGTAGCGGACCCGGCCGGATTTGCCTTGATTGTGTGGCACTTTTAGGTTCCACATGCATGATGCCCCAACTCCCGCGCACGCAATAGTCTAGCGGCTTGCAGCCTGCGCGTTGCCCTGCGCGGGATTGTCTTTTTTGCGGATCAGGGCCAGCAACAAGGCGTGCCTGAAGTGGAGCTTGCACCGGTTTCCGGGATCAGACACCCCGGATTCGTCGTCGCGAAACAGCGGCATGCCACCTGAGGCAATGGCGCATGCCCCTGCGCGTTCCAAAATGTACCGGAACTCTTCCCTGTTGCGCAGGGTCAGAGTGCAGGCTGGACTCGTCTGATATGACGCCGTCGAACACCTCGATCCTGTGCAGGTCCACGCTGGCATCTGGATCCCAGTCTGCCTCTCTGCTGCTCCATAGCTGGCGTTCAAGGTTCAGCTCCTCATCTTTCTGCTCCAGCTTTTTGTCTTTCTGCTTTAGAATATTTTTTAGATTATTGTTTTCCTGTTGTAATTTGTGTATGATCTGATCAGGCGAGTCTGGCATTTGGTGTGGAGCACGATCGTGTCTGATCTAAACTTATCGATGCAGGGTGGTGGAATACGCATAGAATCTATCGGGAGCCGGGCCACATGAGTATGATAACAGATACTGAATCGAAAATCAGGCTGCAGGGGGAAGATATGGTGTCGTTTCAAGCCTTTTTCAAAAATTTTGCGTATAATCATCACAATTATCCTTTATTTATATCTTATGAAGACGTAGTATATGGTGGCATGAGCTTTACAACTATGGTGATGCTGGCTGCACTGATATATGCGACTGTCGTCTGCGCATCAACGTTTGATTTGGCACATGCCCAAACCCAGAATGCCAATTTCCGCGTGACTGAAATAACCAGCGGAGCGACGACGCTTGAATGGAACGCAGTCAGCGGCGCCATCCATTACAGCGTGGAGCGCGACAGGGGCTCCGCCGGCACGCTGGTGCTGCAGGAATACACCCCGAGGACAGCCGTAGATTTCCACGGCTCCGATGCGGGGACGGTCCTTGAATATGAACTCAAGGCTTACGATTCCAACTGGAATTTGATTGCCGAACGCGCGGTGTCTGCCACGGTGCCGGCAAACATTGCTCCGGTAGTCAATGCCGGGCCTGACATTTCAGTGATATCCAAGGAAAGGGCCACGATCGATGCTACGGTGTCTGACGAGCACCCCGAACACCTCAAATTCCGGTGGTCAGAGGTGACGTCTGAAAACGTGAAACTGATATGCAAACGGTGCCAGTCGGTCCAGATCATGGGCCCGATGACGGACGCGCCCATCACTGCCACCATCAAGCTTGTCGTCACGGATCTGAGCGGCGACAGGGGGGAGGATACCGTCAACATTACAATCAACCCGATTCCCAACGGCATACCGATTGCCGACGCCGGAAGGGACAGGGATATCGACGAAGGCAAATCCGTCAAACTGAACGGCAACAAGTCATTCGACAGCGACGGCAGCATCGAGTCTTACGGGTGGGAGCAGGTATCAGGCACGATGGTGTCGCTGTCTGATCCTGACATATCCAGGCCCGAATTTACCACTCCAGAAGTAGACCGCGACACGCATCTCACGTTCAAACTGACAGTGACTGACGACGACGGGGACACTGACGATGCCTACGTGACCATAACGGTAAAGGCCGTCCCGAACGTGCCGCCGACGGCAGACGCCGGAACAAACAGGCAGATAGTGGAACCGGGCGATACCGTCACGCTGGACGGAAGCGGATCTGACGATCCTGACGGCGGCACCCCGACGTACTCGTGGTCGCAGAAAACCGGACCGACTGTCGGGCTGTCAAGCAACTCTGCCGAGTCCCCTACTTTTACCGCCCCGGATTCAGATCCCTTGAGGCTGGTATTCCTGCTGACGGTGACAGACGATGATGGCGCAAGCGCGTCTGACATGACCGAAATCATAGTCACGTCAATTGACGCCCCAAGGGCTGACGCCGGCGCCCCGCAATCACAGGCTTCCAGGGAAACCGTCACGCTAGACGGATCTAGCAGCAGGGTTGATCCAGACGGCAACCCGTCTTACGCGTGGACGCAGACATTCGGATCGCCCGTGTCGCTGTCCGGCGCAAACACGCCATCTCCGACGTTCGTGGTGCCAACCATGACGGGACACAATACGGAACAGTTGGTATTCGAGCTTGCAGTAACTGATGCCTACCAGACGTCCAAGGACACGACGAGCGTCTTGGCTTACGCCAACACCAACCCGACAGCGCAAATAGTGTCGCTGGATTACAGCGGCAGTGAGATCCGCGCCGGCTCCATTGTCAATTTCGTGGGGTATGCAGTCGACTTGGATGGAGCAGACACGATATCCAGCCATACGTGGAGCAGGGTGTCAGGCCCGAGCATAACGATTTTGGAAAGCGAGAAGGGCGACGAATACGAAAACAACGTGATAAACTCGTACCGCGAATTCGTCGCGCCGAACGTGAACTCGGACGTGACCATCAGGTTTACGGTAGTAGACCACATCGGGAAACAAGCGAAAGATGAAATAACATTCACCATAACGCCCAACTCCGCCCCGACCGCGAATGCCGGAAACGACAAAGTCGCAAGTCCGGGCACGACTGTAACGTTGGAAGGCGGCGGGAGTGATCCCGACGGTGACGGGCTGACGTACGGCTGGACGCAGGTGTCAGGCACCACGGTAACGTTCGACATGAACGGAAAGAACGCGAGATTTGACGCCCCAACGACCGAAGGCGTTCTGGTATTCGAGCTTGCGGTTTCAGACGGCGGCTACGAAATCACCGACACGGTAAACGTGATAGTCCGCGCGAACATGCACGATCCTGCAGCCGACGCCGGAAACGACAAGACTGTGAGATCAGGAGACATGGCGAGGTTGTCAGGGAGCGGGAGCGACCAAGACGGCGATCCCCTGAGTTATTCTTGGAAGAAGAAGTCAGGCCCAAGCATAGCGCTGTCTGACGCCAACGCGCAGAACCCGACGTTCGCTGCCCCGGAGGTAAGGACGGAGACGAACATAGTGCTGGAATTTACCGTTTCTGACGGGGAGCGCTCCGGAAAAGACAGCATGACAGTGACGGTAATGCCGACAAACGGCCTTCCGACAGTCAATGCCGGCGCGGACTTTGATGCGTATTCAGGAGATACCGTGAGGCTGTCAGGAAGCGGCAACGATCCGGAAGGCCAAAGTCTGACTTATTCATGGAGCAAGGTGTCCGGCCCGTCAATCGACATACAAAATGCAGACCGTCCCAACGCGTCGTTCGTGGTGCCGACCGTGACTGAAGATACCGACATAGTGCTGGAATTAACGGTGACGGAAGGCTCCGACGAGGTATCTGACAGGGTCACAGTGAGGGTGCTGGAAAACGGCAGGCATGAGATCACCGTGAACGGAGACAGGGGCGGCACCTTCAACGTGAACGAGGGCGGCACAATAACCTTGGACGTGACAGTCACCAACCCCGACAACGATCCGCTGACGTACACGTGGAGATTGATAAGTGACGGGGGAATAACCCAGGCAGAAAAGAACAGGATAGAGTCAGACATAGGCGTGAACGGCGAGGACGCGTCGTTCCGTTCCCCGAACGTCGCAACCGGCGACCGCGTGGGGCTCGTGTTCATGCTTTCGGTGTCAGACGGGCAATACAGCACGGCCGAATTCGCGTACGTCTATGTGAGTGGGCAATAACTGACGCAGTTTCGGAATTAGAAATCACGTACAAAAGTACGCGCCGCGTTCTTGACAGGGCATTCAAAGGTGTTTTTATAACAACGGGTGTGTTCTATTGATAGTATGTTAACCACCACCTACCCACCAAGTGTGGCAGGCCAACCCCTCATTATGCATGCCCTCTGAGGGCTTCGTGTTGAATGGGGCGACCCGAGCTGCCATGATAGTGGACTTTGAGCCCTGTTGAATTTGCCCGGATTGTGTGGTATTTTTAGGGTCCACACGCATGCCGGCGTATCGGTTCGTATGCGGGGCGTTTCCAGGGGCAGCCGCATGCAAGCGGACACGTGGAGAATGCCATGCCTGATGAACGGGAGCTGCTTTGCGTCCGATGCTGCAAGGCCCGTATGGTTCCAGGCCGGGCAAACGCAGACATGAAAACGAATGTCATGTTGCCAAACTGTGCCAGGAGCCCATTGAGAACCGAGTCATGCCAAGGCACGCACAAATTTTTTTATAGGCAGCGTGAGCATTAACTGCATGTCAGACGCGTTGCAGGTGGATTCCCCACCCCTGTCGCCTGAAGAGATGGGGGACATCAACGACTTTTACGACAATCCTGAGGATCACAAGGTCGGCATCCTTGAGGAACTGCATGATGCCAAATGTGGAGACTAAGGAAGATGTTACAGGAATGATGCAAAATGCATGTCATGCGCTTGGTGCGTGCCATACGTCTCTGCGTAGTCTTGGTGCGGAACGCGCCGCGTCATGCCCAAGTTGCGGGAAAATTCCGCAGGACGGTACGGCACGCTGCCTTTCTGCCCTGCAAGTCATGCCGAAGGCCAATGCGCGATAGAGATGCGGCAGGTGCCGGATGCGGCACGAGGCTGGTATTTGAATACCGCATGGAACTGAGAATAGTGCCGCCTATCAGGATAAAGAAGAACGCCAACAGCAGGGCCGGCGGGGTGGGCAGGACGCGCGGCCTGGCCGCCCAGGAACAGATGTGCGGCGACGAACCCAGTCCGAAAAAACTCGCCGCACTGGACGGGTGCGAGCGCGTACAAAACCAGCAGGACTGGAAGAGGCGGGTCGGCTACGGCCGGCGGTGGCTGGTAGGGATCGTGTTCTCGTCACTCAAGCGAATGTTCGGCAGTTCTGTAAACGCGGTAAAGATGGAAAACATCGTCCAAGAGATAGCAATAAGGATCAACACGTACAACAAGCTGCTGGCAGTGGCACGGGAGGCGATTGCAAAAGCATGAGCACAGAATTGCCACAAACGCACGCGCTTGGATCAAGGAGGTGTCATTAAGGCCTAGGTTGCGAAACTAACTAGACTCCTAGAAACTATTATACGTAAACAGAAAACACGATCTGTATGGAGACTTTTGATGGTAAAAAAGCCGCGCAGGAGTATATGTCAAAGCATACCCTGGCATTTTCGACCCCGGAGCTGATACTGATGAGGTTCGCGTTCTGGCTGGGAGATTCTGTTCCCGATCCCAACAATGCCGGTAAGGGGATACCAAGGATGATGACTTTCATGACAGAGCAAGACTTTGAGCCCGTGATTATTGATGACGAAAAATACGAACCCACGGGAGCAGTCAGGAGCGCGGCAGTTTACGGCAACGCCTACAAGGAAGAGAAAAAAGACGGAGGATTCTGCTCGGAGTGCGGTGCAGGCATATCTGCAACGGCAAAGTTCTGCCCAGAGTGTGGAACGACTCGGGAATAATTCCAGCACTACATTTTAAGTTGAGAAGATTGTCTTGGCCGCCTTGCACTCTTCGATGAACGACTCGAGAATAATTCCAGCACTACACCTTAGTGCCGCATTTTGTACAGAATTTTGCCCCAGACCTCAGTCCTGCCCCGCATGAGGCGCAAAGGTCGGATGCTGGACTTGCGTGCTGCCGTGGCATCATGGAGGGATCTGGTGATGGCAGCGTCCCGACGTTGCCAAACGTCTCGGCTGCAGAAACTATTCCGGGCGGACCGCCTACGGGGTTCTGTGCGGTACCTGCCCTCGGGGGCATTCCCGTTCCGCCTGCCATCATTCCCGGACTTCCCATTCCGGGCATAAGGCCGGGGGATTGTGTGTTACCGGTTGCCGAACCCATGGATTTTCTCATCTCAAACATTACCTTGATCGCAAGAAACTCCAGAGCAGAATACGCAACTACGTAGTCGCCCAGCTTTTGGAAGAACTCCTTGTCGCTCAGGTGTCCCTGTTTGTACATGTTGTTGGTATCCAGAAATGATTCATAGTATCCCTGGGATTCGTTAAACAGGCTGTCCAGCTTGTCAAAGAGCATGTTCAGGGTGTCTACTTCGCCAAATGACATATACTGACGCAGTGTTCGTGTTATTAATTACTTTAGAATCGCCACTGCATGCAGGCATGAAACCACATCCATACTTGGGAATGGTGCGGATATTGCGTATCTGGTGACATTCAAGATTGATCATGGCATGGCAGGAAAAATACGATTAGACAATAAAAAAATAGAAAAGATGTGCGTGTAGATTATGCAAGTGCACGGTTGATCATGTTCTGGTATGATTCTTTGGAGGCTGCACCGACCTGCTGGCCGACTACCTCGCCCTTGTTGAAGAGGATCAGCGTTGGAATGCTAAAGACGTTATATCTTGAAGCCAGTTCACCGGCCTTGTCAACGTTAACCTTGACAAATTTTACTTTGCCTTCATACTCGCCTGCAAGATCTTCAACTACGGGGCTGACCATTCTGCATGGACCACACCATTCGGCCCAAAAGTCTACAAACACAGGCATGGAAGAATTTATGACGTCAACTTCCCAGGATCGTGCATCTGAAACTTGAGTAACACCCATGTAGGGTAGCGCAAACTGCGTACCTAAAAATGTTAACCAGAATTTGGCAAGTCCCAAATGTGTAGCTGCAAGTTCCGATCGGCCATGCGCTGCATGAAATCACCATGCCGTGTCATCCCGCGCATGTACCAGAACAGAATGAATAGATGGGCAGGTGTGTTGGTGCGTGACACATTGGCCACACAGGTGTATGACGAACCGCATGCTGGTTGCCACGCATGTACTTAATTTGATTTGAAAGGCTGCATCCAGATTAAATTTTCCATATACTTAAATGATGTATTGTAAAATTGACAGATATGAGTTCGGAATTGAGATCCAAGAAGCTTAGAGGTTCCGGAGGATATGTGGTGGCAAGCGTCACAGACGAGCAACAGGTAAAGGGAAATCTGGGAGGACCTGATCTGTTCTTGGCTCCAATCGGCAGGCTGGACAGTGAAAAAATTTCCAAATATTTCTGCAACACATGTGACAAAGATTATGAGAATTCTCCAAAAATTGAGTTTGAAAACCCCAACGAGGAGGTTGCAGAGAACCTCATTCTTGTGGAAAGGGGGCAGTACATATGCGACACATGTAATACTACAATTGCAGAGTATAGGGAATTTAGAAAGCCAAACGAGGCTGAAGACGTTGGACACGCAAAGCCAATAGCACCACAGGCGGCACAACCAGAACCCGCAGCAGCACCACAGGCGGCACAACCAGAACCCGCAGCAGCACCACAGGCGGCACAACCAGAACCCGCAGCAGCACCACAGGCGGCACAACCAGAACCCGCAGCAGCACCACAGGCGGCACAACCCAGTTCATCGAATATAGACACCATTGAAGGAAGAACAGTATATGATGAAACCGCAAGCAAGATAGGCGTGGCAAGACGTATTGGCATTGATTCAACACAGTCGATGGTTCTGGCAATTACCAAAAATGACGGGACTGAAATGCATGTTCCATGGAGCAATGTCAAAAAGATTGGCGAGATAATTCTGGTAGGAGAATCAAAGCCTGATGTGCAGCCTGGAACGTGTACGGGTTGTGGATTTGCAAACAAGGACGGGGCCAAGTTCTGTGAAGAATGCGGGATAAAATTATAGCCTAACAAATTTAATCAGTAACATCAAGCGATAGGCAATGGGTCTTTTCTCAAAATCTGTTCAAAAGGAAGCAGTCAGGAGCGTAATTATCGTAGCTGTCGGGATTGTAATCATCTGGATAGTGCTACTGATAGGGTTTGGAACCATGAACCCATTCTATGTCGTCGCAAGCGGGAGCATGATTCCAGCCCTAGAGGTGTACGATGTGCTGGTAGTGCAGGGAAACATACCGTTTGAGGACGTGCGTTTGGGGGACATCATTGTGTTCGACCGGCCCTCTGATCACAACAGGGTGATAGTCCACAGGGTGATTTCCTTCATTGATGATAATCCCAAGACGATCATGACCAAGGGCGATGCCAACAGGGCGTCAATCCCGGGAACTGACTATCCCATTACGCAGGACGAATACATAGGAAAGGTAGTATACACGATCCCGGATATAGGATATGCCACGCAGGCTCTCAAGCCACCGGTCAACTATATCATAATCGCAATTATCATAGGGGTCGTGATAATGAAGCAGGTTAAAAAAAGCAGGAAAGACGAGGTCCCGCTAGATTCTGAGGAGCCGGAGCCGTCCTACGACATGCAGGATATGACCGACCTGAAGAGAGATCCCGAGTACGAGGATACTGGGATTCAGGGTGACGCCCCGAGTCAGGACGAAGCACAGGATACAGGCGAGGGCGACAAACCAAATCAGGACAAACCGCATGAGACTGGCGAGGGCGACAAACCAAATCAGGACAAACCGCATGAGACTGGCGAGGGCGACAAACCAAATCAAGACAAACCGCATGAGACTGGCGAGGGCGACAAACCAAATCAGGACAAACCGCATGAGACTGGCGAGGGCGACAAACCAAATCAGGAGACAAACCGCATGAGACTGGCGAGGGCGACAAAAAATAACGCGCGCCAGAATCAGATACATCATCCAATGGCGTGCCTGAATACGCGCCTGTCTTGTGCTTGACTGTTAATCGAGAAATTATTCCTGCCATACCCCGCATGCCATGCAGATGGATGGGGAATTTGACGAACGTGCAAGCATAGGAACGCAGAACCCAGACAGAAACTGGAACGGCCCCAAGGCGTGGAGTCTACATAACGGAGTCTTTTGTCTTAAAGACCCGCTTAAAGTATTCAGACGGCTCTAACGGCACCTGAAGGTCGTTTTTAATGCCTGCCAGATTCTTGGCGAGATTTTTCTTGTAGCCTATCTGCATTTGTCTTTGGATCTGGATCCGCTGTGCTTGAGGAGAGCCGGCTCCATGCATTGACTCGGTAAGATAGCCGACTGCATTTCTGCCAAGCGTCATGTTTTCAATCAGTCTAAGAATCCTCACCCTGTTCTCTACGTCGACGCCCTTTCGTCCAACCAGATACTTTTTGAGCAACGGGCCTGCTTCCGGATGCTTGAAGTCCTTCTCAGATGGAAGCGTCACCATCAGCCCACCGGCGATATCCTGTGCAAGCCTGCTGATCTCGTAGGGGAACCGGGTCACGTTGTGCTTGCATACCTGGGCAAGCATGTCGTCGTTGAGGTAAACCCCTGACTTCATCTTGTGTCCCAGATAGGATGATGCAAGGCCTGCTGCAAATATAGTCTCGTTGAGGTGGGTCATCTCGACAATCTTGTCCTTGATGTGGGAGACCTTGGGGATGCCGTTGTAGTCGGCAATGGTCGCAGCCGCCCCGATCAGGACATCTCCGAGTCCTGTCTTGCAGACGTAGCTCCTTCTGTGGTAGCATGTAAAGCGTTCAATCAGCAGCGATGCAAACTCGTACTCGCCGTCCATGAATATCATCTCCCAGGGGATAAACACCCTGTCCAGTATGATCATGGCCTCCTGACCGCCAAACTTTGCATTGCCTGCATCAATGTCGCCATCCTCCATGCTTCTTGTATCGCATGACTGCCTGCCGTAGATGTAAGTGACTCCCTTGGCGTCTGCTGGAATCGCCCCCACAATGGTCCAGTCCTTGTCTTTTTCTGTGAGTCTGACAGTCGGCATGAGTAGTATCCAGTGCGAGTTGATGCATCCAGTCTGGTGCGCCTTTGCGCCCGAGACATACACTCCCATCTCGTCCCGGCCTACTACTCGGGTAAACAGATCAGGATCCTCCTGTTCTGACGGGCCTTTGCTTCTGTCACCCTTTGGATCCGTCATGGCGCCGCCGATCACAAGGTTCTCCTTTTGAACCATCTTGACAAACTCTAGAAATCTTGTATGGTAATTGGTGCCATGCTTTTGGTCAATCTCAAAAGTTACGGAATGCAACGAATTGAGGGCATCCATTCCCACGCATCTTTGAAAACATGTGCCGGTATTCTGTCCCAGCCTTCTCTGCATCTTGTTTTGCATGACAAGATCCTCGGCACTCTCTGCAATGTGCAGGAACCGGTTGACCTTGAGGCCTGTGATTGACGAGTCTGCAGATGCAAGGCCCTCTTCGCGTATTGCAATGTCGTATGTCTCTGCCACTGCATTGATTGACGGCCTTATCATTGGGTGATCTACTGGTTCCTTGACCAGATCCCCAAATAGGTACACCTTGAGGGCACGATTTCTAAGGCTCTGAATGTAATCATTTCCTGTTCTGATGGTCTTTAGAACATTAGCCATCCTATATCATTCGCGTTCATGGTGTATAAATATTAGAGGATCTGCCTGGCAGGTGGAATTGTCAACCCTGACGGCACACCATTCCCATGCCGGCAATACAGATTATGCAGGATCTGTAAATCATGCGGCATCATGCATAAAAGCCGCAAGCGACATTACTGTCGAACCTAGTGCCAAACCCATCCACCCGGATCAGAGGCCTATGCGGACGTCCAGAATGCGGCATCCTTTGCCCTTCTCCATCACAAGAACAGGATTCATGTCAAGCTCCTTTATCTCCTCAAAGTCTGAGACCAGCTGGGAGAGCCTCTGAATGCACTCGGAGAGTTTGGATATGTCAGACGGCTTCTCGCCCCGTACGCCCTGCAGGAGCTTCTGGGTCTTGATTGATGTAATCATGTCGTCTGCCTCTCTGTCGGTGACGGGAGCGAGTCTGAACGTGACATCCTTTAGTATTTCCACGTATATCCCTCCCATGCCAAGCATTATCACCGGGCCAAACCCGGGCTCCTGCTTGGAGCCGATGATCATCTCTTTTCCACCCTTAACCATCTCGACTACCAGAACCCCCTTGATCTCGGCCTTGGGGTCATACTTTTTGGCGTTTGCGGTGACGGCTTCAAACGCTTCCTTGACTTGGTCGGCGTCTGCAAGATTTACCCTGACGCCGCCTGCGTCAGACTTGTGAATGATCTGCGGGGATGCTATCTTGATTACCACCGGGTAGCCTATCTTTTCTGCAATGTCGACTGCCTCGTCTGCGTTGCGGGCAAGCGCACTTTCAGGTAGCGGCAGACCGTATGCCTTGAGCACCTCCTGCCCCTCTTCCTCCAGAAGGCTGGTTCTGCCATCCGACTTGACTGCGTCAAACACCTTTCTTGCCCTTGTGCGGTTTACCCTGAATTTGTGGATTTCTCCGTTGTCAGATTTGACCCAGTCGGAGAAACGGATCATTGCTGCAAGCGTCCGGATTGCCCCTTCTGCATAGGTGTAGTACGGGACGTTTCCGGCAGCCAGAATCTCCCGGTTGGTGATTCCCTCGTCCAGCCCCATCAGGCTTGCAAGCATTGTTTTTTTGTACTTGCCGGAAAGATCCACTATCACGTTGGCAAGTCCGTCGTAGTCAAGTGTTCCAGACGGCGTGCACATGGTGATTACCGAGCCGACGTTTGGATGCTTGAGGACGTGATTCAACACGCCTGCAAACCGCTCATAGTTGGCATCGCCGACAATATCAACAGGATTTCTAGAGCTGCCCCAGGGGGGAATGACGGCATCAATCTTTTTTCGGATGCTTGTAATGTCTGCCATCTTGATCTTCATCGTGGAGCAGGCGTCAGTCGAGATTATTGCAGGCCCTCCTGCGTTGGATACGATCACAAGGTCTCCCTTTGACGGAAGCGGCTGCTTGGAGAACGCGGTGGCGTAGTCAAACAATTCCTCCATGGTGTCGACCCGGATTGCGCCGGATTGCTTGAGCAGGGCGTCGTAGATCTCGTCAGAGCCCATGAGGGCCCCGGTGTGTGACATGGCAGCCTTTGCCCCCTCCGGGCTGCGTCCAGACTTGAGGACAACCACCGGTTTTTTTAGATCCCTGGTGATGTTCTTGCAGACCTTGAGGAACTCCTGGCCATCGCCCATGTCCTCAAGGTACATTACTATCACCTCGGTCTGCTTGTGCTCTGCCAGGATCTTCAATATATCAACTTCACTCATTGCAGCCTTGTTTCCAAGGCTTACCACCGCAGAGAATCCTATGCCCTGCGCGCTGGCATCCTCGACTAGCGCTGCACAGATCGCACCGCTCTGGGACACCAAGGCTATCTTTCCGGACTTTGGAGTGATTTTTAGGAATGTGGAGTTCATCATGGTTTTAGGATCAAGGTTCATCACTCCAAGGCAGTTTGGCCCGATTATCTCGATCCCGTATCTCTCGGCGATCTCCTTGATCTGCTGTTCGCGCCTTGCGCCCTCCTCATCCACCTCCTTGAAGCCGGCTGTAATTATGATGACGCCTTTGATCTTCTTCTTGCCGCACTCCTCAAGCACGGATGCGACCAGCGTATTTTTAATGACGATAACTGCAAGATCCACCCGTTTTGGAACATCTAGAACACTCTTGTAGGTCTTTTTGCCAAATACCGTGTCCCTTGACGGGCTGATAGGATGGATTGCTCCCTTGAATCCGTTCATAATGTTTGACGTTATGGTAGCCCCCACGCTTCCCTTCTTGTCGGATGCGCCGATAATTGCAATGGATTGAGGGGAGAGGAATATGGATTCAACCATGGTATGATGAATCAGAATGATTCGCATAATAATAAAGCTACTGAGCAGTACGCAGAATCACACCGGCTACGCGAATGCACGCGCGATCCCATGCCGAGAATGCGCCAAGAATCATGTGCGTCTTGAAATTTCCCACCCCGTCATAGGGGACGGTTTGCCGAATGTCCAAACCGGCAGGCATCAGGGGACAGACGGTACAGTTAATGACTGCGGATGGCGCAGAATCTGATTGTCCGGAAGTCGGTTGCGCGGCGGCAAGCGCAGCAGGAGATGTTGTGGCGTTCCAGATTGCAAATGCTCGGATGGAATCCGGACCCGAATGCCAGGAGCATGATTGGATTTAATCTAGAGTAATCTTCAAAAATGCCAACAGCCCGGCAAGTTCTGCGATGCCCACCCCCAGCATGTAGGGGAATATGTCGTGGGAGAAGATCTCGTCCATGGAAAAGTACGCAAGGGAGCCTATCGCGTTGTGCAAGAACAGCATGACGCCGACGACGATCAGGCCCATTGGAAGCTGCGCGCGCGTCTTGGCATACATGTTGCCAAATATTGCGATCAGGATTCCCAGAACCCCCATGTTTGCTATCGAGACTATCGAGAGTACCAAGGCCGTGGGCTCCATTAAGTCAAAAACACTCGCAAGCGCTTATGTACTTTTATCCAATTTTTTAATATCATCCCGCCATCCCACGTTTATGTCAAGGCATGCGGAAGGAAAACGTGCGGTATCATGCCTTCTGATACCGGCAAACAGATTATTTTTCCAAGCATTTTGGCGTAATGTTGGATTGCTTTGTAGTCAGGTGCAGGACTCATTTGTAACATGGTTTTACCAAGCAGGTTTTGCCTCATCACTGAAATTATTTTCAAGCAGCCTAGCCCCCGTACGTGCATGGTAAACCACATGCCAATCCACAGAGACGTGTGTTGGCGGCTATGAAAAAATACCTGAAATGAGCCTTGCCATGCAAGAAACCGGCGGCACGTCTAGGCATAACATGTGAATAATTTAAGAATAAAATATATAAAATATTTAGAATTCCTAAACCATAATAATAAAAATGCGTTACCGGTCAAAAATTTTCAAAGACAGAAAATGCATTGTGCCACATCGAAAAACAATGATCTGCTTACAGCCTGCTGCAAAAAATAACAAAATAAAGATCGGGCAGTTTCAGAAGGCACAGAATTGACAAAAGAATTCTTTGGCGACTGCAGCATAGTGATGGCAATACAAACCGCATGAGATCCGAAACGGTATGACTCTAGCAGCATGTCAAGGCACCGGCATTTAAGGACCCGGGGTTCCAATTATCGGATTTAATGATTCAGACGCATGCAAAAATTGCTGACGGCACCACGACGCGTGCAGTGTATCATGTGTTTAAAAGTATAAAAAACACGTCAGGAAGATCCTTGTGAAGGCAATTGCTCACATACGATTCCCCCCTGTACAGGCCTCCTTCCGAGGCACGATCACTGATATTTCAGGTGACGCTTGGATGCTCGTTTAACGAGTGCTCCTTTTGCGACATGTACAGGTCAAAGGAGTACTCGGAAAGGTCGTGGGACGAGGTAAAGGCGGAGATTGACATGATGGCAAGATATATGCCGGAGACCAGGAGGGTTTTTCTTGCAGACGGAGACGCGTTGAATCTCGACACGGAGTACATGATCAAGGTTGTAAGGTACATCAGGGAAAAGTTTTCACACATTGAAAGGATCTCCTGCTATGCAATGCCGATGAACATTCTCAAAAAGACCCCGGATGAGCTGGCAAGGATGAACAAGGCCGGTCTGGACATGTTCTATCTTGGAATCGAGAGCGGTTCGGACGTGGTTCTCAAAAAGGTCACGAAGGGAGCCATCGCAAAGACGATCACCAAATCAGTCAACAAGGCAAAGGCTGCAGGATACGTCATGTCGTGCATGATAATTCTCGGACTTGGCGGCAAGACGCACTCCAAGGAGCACATCAGAGGTACGGCGGAAGTGATCAGCGCATGCTCGCCCCATTATCTGGGCGCCCTGACGCTGTATCTTGAAAACGGGATAAAACAGGAGTTTCTTGAAAAATTCGGGGAGCCGTTTGTCAGGATCAACGATGACGAGTCGCTAGAAGAACTCCACGACCTGATCAGCAGGATTGAGACGAAAGAGGAGATCGTGTTCAGGGCAAACCACGGCTCCAATGCATATACAATCAAGGGCACCCTGCCGCAAGACAGGCAAGCTATGTTGGACAGGGTCGAATGGATGATGCAGCATCCGGAGATCATGCGTCCCCAAGGGTTGCGCGGATTCTAGATCCGTCAGGACAGGATGCCAGGAATATGAAATTTGGTTAGAGGCTATCTATGATGGGTGCAAGTTTTTCAGGCAGATCCGGCAGATCAGTATGGCTTTCGTTGTTTTGAAGTATTTCCGGGCCTATGCGCCTGACCCGCTGTGTGCCAAGAAGGGTGTCGATACTTCTCTGGATATCTTTCTCGGGGAGTACTGTCTTTAGCCTTTCAGTGACATTTTCCTCTTCTTCATACTTTTTAATCGCATATTGGACAAGTATGATCTTTTCTTCTGATGAGAAATCCTCCATGGTGCCAGCAGGCATGACACGACTAATAATCGTTGTCAACCAAGACTCTGTTAACGTGGCTGGTGGTACTTTTCCATGTTGACGTTATTAAGAATATCCAGTCAATGACTGTCTCCCACCTGCCAGGTGTTGGTGAGGGGAAGATCATTCCATTAGTTTTAGACTGGGAATAGTAAATATGCCTAATGTAAGGAATTTAATTCAGACTTCGGATATTATTTAAATAATATTACGCTCTATAGAAAATATTCGTCATTATTAAATACTAGATCACTCATTTTACACCATGGTCAAGGTATTAATCCCAACACTTCTGTTTTCTTTTTTGGCAGCGGTGATGGTTTTTGGTTTAATCCCTCCTGCGATGGTTCATGTGGAGGCAAGGACGGGTCATAAGCTAAACTTATTGGAAAAAACTATAGTTCTCAGTGATTAAAAATGGCTAAACTAAATCTTCTATTTTATGCAGCAGCTGCAACTACCGCAATTGCAGGAATAATACACGTTGTTTTAGGGATCCCTGCAAGCAATCCGAATGCCCAAATATTGTTTATTGTTGGTGGTGTTGCACAGATTTTTTGGGTTGTTCCAATGGTTAGAAAATGGGGAATTGTCTGGTATGGAATAGGTCTTGGCGGAACAGTTGTCTTTATTGCAATATGGGTAATTACCAGAATTCCAGATAACTTCATTACTGGACGAGGTGGAAGAATTAGTGATAATGGAATTCTAACTGAAGTGTTTCAAGTTGCGTTTGTTGGAATTGTGATTGCAATTCTTGTATTGTTAAGTAGAAAGTCTTCTAGAATGAATTGAAAATGTCCTCAAATCCGGAGCGTCCTGTGTGGGTGTTTTCTTCAAGGCCAGTTTGGTATACTTTTTGTGATTTGTAATTTGAGCTAATTGCCGCTAGACTGTGATGATTGAACGCAATCCATGGCTAAGATCATAAGCTCGCGTGGATCAATTCGGTTTTTTGTTTTATACCGACGCGCAAAAGTTCGTGCAGCCAGACTAGTCGGCCCCAACTGATGCGCTTTCTGACGCTCCGGCGGATCCGTAATTGCCGTAATTGCCGGGTCCAAGCCGGCCTGCCAGGGTGTCCACGACTGGACTGCCTGGTCTGTGATCCTCGCGCCTCATGACGACCTCGGTGCCCGCAATGGCACCTCCGGCATGCCGGGGTTGGCCGCCGGCCTCCACGTAGAGGCGTCCCTTAGTCAGAATGTTTCTCGCCGCGTTCTTGTCGGCATGATGGTGCCAGCCGCAGGCGGTGCAGTGGAATGACTCGCCGTTTCGAGATTTTTTGTCTATATTTGCGCACCGCGCGCAAGTCAGGCTGGTATTCCTCTTGTCAACGAGCACGGTGCACCCGCCAGCCTTTTTCATCTGCCACATTACCGGGTCACGAAACGCCCCCATCCGGGAGTATGCCATTTCGCGGTTCAGGCTTGCCTTGGCACTCCCACCTGCAGCCCTAGCCTTCGTCAAGTCCCACTCCTTCATGAAGATCATGGATTTGCCGGATGCCACCTGCCTTGCCACCCTGATCTCTTCGTGGTGCTGGCGGTTGGATATCTTCCGAAGTTTTTTCGTATCTGACGGCCTGTCTTCCTCCAAGCCCTCGAGTCTTTTTTATGGCCGGCTTGTTCAGATTTCATCTTGTCTACCTTGTCGCCGTCACGCCTCCTGTATCCGTCTGGCACATTGGAGGAATTTTGATAAAAATGGTTAAAATGTGTAGGTTGTGTAGATATACCGGTTGGCAGGAAAGATTGAGATTGTTTCAAACATACTGAGAATCAGGCGGTATGCTGCAATAGCTGTACTCAGCGGGCTTGGGCTGGGTGCGGTGTACTATCTTTTGACCATGTCCATGCTGCCAGTGCATTTTGACGTGGCGGCAGAATCCATGCCGGCGTATATTGCCACATCAGTCATGCTCACGGCCGCCGTGTCTGGCCTCGCAGGAATCAATTTTGCCATGGTGGCTTTCAAGATAAGCAGGATGAGGATGATGAGGTCTGTAAAGTCAGACTCGTCTGCCGTACTTGGAGGCGCGTTTGCCGCATTCACCCCGGGCTGTCCTGCGTGCACCGCACCATTGGCAGTAATCCTCAGCGCAGTCGGAGGACTGTCGCTGTTTCCCATGCAGGGCTTGGAGTTAAAGTTCATCTCAGTCGGGGTACTGTGCTTTTCCATCTGGTGGATTGCAAGGGGCCTCCAAAGCCGCAGCTGCTGCAAGATAGGATGACATGGCATACAGTCAGGCCTGAATCGGTATGGCTGGATTCTGGGATGGGATCCTGCAAATCCAGGCACATCACTTGGACGGATTCAGGCTTTTGTCAAACGACAGTGCCGACTGGTTGAACCCCAGATTTTTGTAAAAGTCATGCGACTCCGCCCTCTGGTTTCCGGATTCCAGCCTCATCCGGTGGCATCCCTTCTTTTCTGCAAGGCCTACACACTTGTTGACAAGCTGCTCCCCGATGCCCATTCGCCTGTACTCTGGAAGAACCACCAGTTCCGGGATGTACATCTCCAGGCCCTTCTGGTTGAGTCTGGGCAGAAAGAGCACGCTTATCATGCCTGCGATCTTTACGTCGTCGATCTCGGCCACAAGAACGACCTTATCGGGGTCACGAATGTACTCCTTGACGCGCCTTCTGAACAGGTCAACGTCAGAGTCTTCCTGCGGTTTTGGGCGTCCAAGATCGTAGAGCAGTCCGAGAATGACTGGAATGTCAGCGTCGGTGCCCTCGCGTATGGCGTAATTCATAGGGTAGATAGGTAGTCAGAAGTATAAAGTCGGGAATTATATACATTAGTAAACAACTTTACCAACGCCTTTTTCTAACAGCAGTGGGACTTCGAGAGAACGTTGGTTTGTGCCAGCATTTCTGAAATCTTTGGGATCCGAGCTTTCTCGGTCGTTCCCAAAACGGATCGGATTGGTTTTCTCCTTCCAAACACTTCGTTTCCAAAGGCTTGTACCGTCCTTCTGTTTCATGACGATATTCCCTACCGCCAACGTGCCGGACATCATGTGGTGCCGGCCGAGCACGATTATTGGTGCGTTTTCATCCGCAGTGTAGACATGCCCGCACGAAATGCAATGGAACGAGTCACCGTTCCTTGAACGCTTGTCTATGACTCCACATACATGGCATGCCTGACTGGTGTATGCTGCAGGAACTTCATGCAAGTCGATTCTGTTCATCTCACAATATCGACGAATGTAATCGCGTTTTTCCCCAATTGCGGAATTTCGAATCACCCGGTTCATTCCTTTCGTGCGTTTCATTCCCCTAGCCTCCTGCCTCTTTTTGTACGTCATGGAGTGGATGTCCAGTTTCTCAATAACGGCAGTCTTCACTCCGTCGAACTCTGACTTTATCGTCTGTCTCACAAAGTCAGCCTGCCGGTTTTTCAGTTTCTTATGCATTCTAAGCATCGTTTCCCGGAGGTGCCTGTAACTTCTGCTGCCTTTCTTCTTTTTGGAAAGCGCAGATCTTGCCCTGTCTATCCCGTCGCGCTTGAACCGTTTCAAACCGTTCGGCATCTTCACCGTTCTGGTCTCATGTGTGTCTTCGTCTGCAATTCCCATCATGTTTCTTGCACCCAGGTCGATCCCTATCGTTTTTGAATTGCAGTTTGGATTTGGAACATGCTCGAATTGGAAGTGTATTCGATACGTGCGGTCTTTCGGCCGTGTATGCCCGGTGATCTTTTTGGTGGTCTCTATTATTTGGAACGACAGCGGTTTGAGACCGTCATAAATGTGGGTGTTCAATATGAGTCTGAATTCACCGAACTTGAACGTGCCGTTCTTGATTAATGTGGACTGGTAGGAACATATCGCAGGCTGCCTTCCGTTCTGCTTTTTTCTAAAGTAGCCGTACGGAGACTCGACTTTCGGGAGATTGAATTTTTTATGGTTGCTTTCTGCCAGGCGGATAGATTTCAGGCCGTTGATGATGCTGGCTCTTTGAAACAAAGCATAGCCTTCGCACCACTCCGTTCCGTTCCGAATGGTCGTGAGTAATTTTTGAGCATCGAAGTTTGTCAAACTCTTGTTGTCAAACCCAAGCTTCACTCCCCTGTTGAACAGCCACCTTGATTCCTGATGCAGTCTCCAGACGTGTTCTGATATTTCCGGCGACTGCATAAAATTTACTTTTTTTGTGGTTGTAATTTTTGGTTTGCTCTTCAAAGTACACTATATGTTAGTGTCCGGAGTATTTGAATGGATTTGTTTTGAAATTTTGGGACAATTTACTAATGTATATAATTCCCATTCGCTTCAATTCCAGATTGCTAAACCCTTGAAAAGAAGAGATCAAGCGAGTCCCCGAACCAGTCGTTCAGATCTCGGAGGCGTGCCGCATCCACCAAAAGGGTGTCCTCGTCAAACCAGGGCGGCGCCACGTACATGCTCCGGCTCATCTCAACTTGGATCCACGGCACCGGGTTGTTGCCGTATGTCCGGGTTATGTGGCCGCCGTGGAACGGACTGTTGATGTGGATGTCCTTCCTGTCGATGGAAAACGACTCGGATATGCAGTCTGCCAGAATACTGATTATGTCATCTGATGACGTCCTGCCGTCCCAGTTTGATATGCAAAATGCAGGTCTCCTGTGTCTGATCTCGTCGGGTGACACGACAGGGGCAAGCGAGGCCATGGAGTGGCAGTCAAGGCAGAGTTGTACGTCCATCTCCCGGATGATTCTTTGGATCTTTCTGTGATAGGGCATGTAGTATTTTTTGATCAAAAGCGACCTGAGGGACTCGTCAGGCTCAGCGTCAGGATGGTATATCGGCATTCCGTAGCACGTGGCACTCTTAATCAGGCCGTCTGGCTTGTACGGCGGCATGTCCTGCAGGGAGCGATTCAGGTCAACAAACGCCCGCGCGACATCAGTCTTGATCACATGCCGCACCCTTTCTCCCAAATCGTAAATCTGGATCACATACGGGTCAGAGTCGTCAAAGAGATCCCGGTCAGATATGCACGCGTGATCGCAGAGTTCCTCCGGCTGCCTGGTTCCCCCGTGGGGTATTGACAGCAGCACGGGCAGCGCAGTCAGTCCGGCCCCTCCGCCGTTCCGTCGCGCCTGACCTCTGCCACCCCCTGAAACCCTTCCCCGGTGTTTCTCTTCAGTACCGCGTGTATTGCCCCCAGAAAGAACGAATGCCTTTCTCGGAGGTCTATCTTGTAGCCGGTCTTCTTCATGTGCCTGATTATTTCAGGTGCGTGCTCGTTTTGCTCTATGCTGAGTTTTCCGTCAAGGGAGCAGTGGATTCTGGGCTTTGACATGGCCACGCCGATGGAGTCGTCGCCGTCAATGACGCGGGATATGAAATGGCTAACGACCGAGAAGATCCTCGAGCTGCCAGGACTTCCCAAGACCATCCACGGCTCGTGGTTGTAAAATATGATTGCAGGCGATACGGATGTCCAGGGAATGGAGTTCGGCCTGAGGTAGAACGGATGGTTCGGGTTCTCAAACTCAAAGGCAGACATGTAGTTGTTGTACAGGAATCCAAGGCCGTCGGCTGCGGCCTTTGAGCCGTACACCAGCTCAATTGACTGGGTAATCCCCACGGCGTTTCCCTCCCCGTCCATCACGGAAAGGTGGGTCGTCTCCTCAATGTCCGGCGAATCCCTCAGCGGCAGGTCCGGGTCGATGGAATCCCGGATTGACTTGGAAAGCGATCGGGCAAATTTTCTGCTCAGGTGGGTCCTTTGGTCTACCTGGTGGTATGTGACGGGGTTGAATTTTCTCTGCGTCCTGTAAAGCAGCGCCTTGCGGAACGTCTCGGCTACAAAGTGGTACGACTGCGGATCCCTGCCACGCAGAAAGGACTTTTTCAGGTTTGCAAGCATCATCAGCACCAGCAGCATGGTATCGCCTGCAGATGGAGGCGGCATGGTGTATACCCGGATCCCGCGATACCTTCTGCTGAGCGCCTTGCGCTCGACAGGCTCAGGAATCAGCGCAAGATCCTCCTGGCGCAGAAACCCCCGGTTGATTTTCATGTCCTTGTCGATTAGCCGTGCGATCATCCCGTGGTAGAACGAACGGTAGCCATTTTGCGATATGTACCCGAGCGTGCCGGCAAGATCATCCTGGACGAACAGGTCTCCGACGCTGTACGGGACGGCGCCGTCCTTGAGAAAGTACCTTGCGCCGGATCTTGATCTCACCTTGGAGAATTTTTCAAGATTATTTGCCTGCAGCCTGTGCTGCAGCGGGGTTATCCTGTACCCCCGTCTGGCGATGCCGATTGCAGGCTCCACCACGTCTGCCCAGTCCAGCCGGCCGTACGCCTCGTTGAGGTAGCCTAGCGCTGCCACGGTACTTGGAACGGTAGTCGCCTTGTACCCGATGAACCTGCGGGAGTGTTTTTCAAAGAATGTCCTGTGCGCAAGGGACGGCGCTCTGCTGGAACCGTCGATTGCCACGGTCTTGCCGTCCATGCACATTATGGCAAGGGACTGGCCGCCGATCCCCGACGCCTGGGGCTCGCACACGCCCAACGCAAGCGCCGTGGCACACGCGGCATCGACTGCGTTTCCTCCCTTTTCAAGCATCCTCACTCCCGCCTTGGTGGCATCTGGAAAGGCAGAGGAGACCATGCCGCCTCGGGCAGCGGAGCATTTTTTGTCATCCGAGGGCTGGAAAGATTCCTCTATTTTTTTGACGTCCATCCTAGATCTCCTTTCCGCAATGGGGGCATTTGTACCCGTCCTGCCTCTTCTTTCGCAGCTCCTCGGTAAACGCAGACGCCATGATGCCTGTGGGAATGGCGTATACTGCTATTCCAAGTATGGCAACCCCGCTGGCGACTACCTTGCCCATGGAAGTCACAGGATAGGTGTCGCCGTATCCTATGGTGGTCAGCGTGACAATCCCCCACCACATTGACGCCGGAATGCTCGAAAACACGTCAGGCTGGGCCTCGTTTTCTGCATAGTACATCAGGCTGGAGGCAAAGATCAGCACGATAAACAGGATGAAGAACGCGACTGACAGGTCCCCTGCCTTTGCCCTGAAAACCGCCCCGAGCGTATGCATGGAGTCGGAGTATCTGGCAAGCTTGAAGAGCCTGAATATCCGGAGGAGCCGGATTATCCTTATGAACCTGAGATCCGCCACCACAAACGGCAGGAAGAACGGCAGTATGGCGGCCAAGTCGATGAGCATCATCGGGCTGACTACAAACCTGAGAGTGGCATATCTGGTGCTGCCGTATTTGGGATTCAGTTTGCACACGATTATCCGTCCTGCATATTCTGCCGTAAATACGAGCACCGAAAAGATCTCAAACGGGGTGAAAAAGTAGCCGTACTCGTCGAGGACTGATTCCTCGGTCTCAAGCATTACGAACAGGACGTTAACGGCTATCAGGGATACGATAAATATCTGGAACCCCCAGGCGGCCTTGCCTCCGGAGTTGCCCTCAAGAATATCGTATGCGCGCATGACTGCCCTGTTGGTTGCCGTACCGGACACTAGAGCCAGCTCCTCTTCTTGAACCACACCATCATGACTGCCACGATCACCACCATGGATGCCAGCATGGCAAAGTAGCTTCCCTCCCACGACAGTTCCGGAATGTGCTCAAAGTTTGTCCCGTATATGCCCGCGATGAACGTGATTGGGATGAATATGCTGGCAATTATGGTCAGGGTCTTCATGACCTCGTTCATCTTGTTGCTGACGCTGGAAAGGTACGTGTCAAGCATCCCGCCTACCATGTCCCTGAGTCCCTCGATGTTGTCCATCACCTGGATTGTGTGGTTGTAGACGTCGCGGAGGTATTTTCGCGTCGACTCGCGGACGATCTCGGACTCCATCCGTCCAAACCCGTCAATGACCTCCCGGAGCGGCCAGATTGATTTTCTCAGCGTCACCATCTCCCTTTTCAGGGTGTGGATGGCCTGAAGGGTCTTGGGGGTGGGATCGTTCATGAGTTCCTCTTCGAGCTGCTCGGACTGCACCCCCATCTTCTCCAGTATTACATAATAGTAGTCGATTATCGCATCTGCCAGCGCATACGCAAGGTAGTCGCTGGTACTGTTTCGTAATTTTCCGACGTTCTTTTCCAGCCTTTCCCTGATGTTATCAAAGACGTCATCATCGGTCTCTTGGAACGACACCACGTAGTTCTTCCCGACTACCAGGCTGATCTGCTCCATGAACAGGCGGTTGTCTGAGAGAATGTGCGGCAGCTTGAGGATCATGTACAGGCAGTTGCCGTGGTCGTCTATTCTTGGCCGCAGCTCGGTGTTCATTATGTCTGACTGCACGAGACTGTGCAGCGTGTAGTGATCTCCTACCTTTTTGATCACGTCGGCATCGTGCAGCCCGACTATGTTGGTCCACTTCACCCCGGACCAGTTCTCCTCAAGGCACTTGTCGACCGAGTCCAGCGTGGTCTTGGAAAAATTGTCCCGGTCAAACTCCATCTGGACGATGTTGACCCGGTCTACTAGTTTTGCACCAACATGCACCAGTTCTCCCGGCTGCAACCCTATGGTCTCCGAAGATGTCATTACGTCGGCATGCTTCTTTCTGAGAATCTTTGAGAGATCCACCATGTTGATAAAGCCTGCCTTGTCGGCAATCTGGGTCACTCTGGACGTTCTGCTGACGATGGCAACGATTGCAAACCCTGCAATTATGGAGAACAGCATGCTTATTCCAAGCGGGACAAGATTGCCGGCCATGGCAGCGTGGTAGATTGCCTGCACGTTGGTCGCCTCTCCGACGCGCACCACGGAGCCGGTTACCAGATCAACCACGAAGAACAGAAATGATATCATCGCACCCACAATCGTCGTGGTAACCGGGGTGATTCTTGGCGGCACGTTGATGTTCTTTTCCTGTTTGTACGGGGACAGGTACCTCTTGTTCTTTACGATGAGAATTGCAATCGTGGTGATGATCACCGTTGAGATTATCCACCATGCTATGAACAACTGCCCCTGGCCGGAGTCTATCTGCTGTATCCCCCATATCAGATCCTGGATGTTTCCCGTGAGTGGAAGCGACAGGAATGAGGTTGCCACGCCTACAAAAACTTGGTAGACTGACGCAAACACAAACCCCAGAATCAGCCGGTTCGCGACGATTCCGATCTGTGCCTTCAATCAACCCACCCTCCCGTGTCCATCACATGTGCCAATGGACATGCCGGCCGTATCCCGGGTTGGGCAGATGTCTGCGTGGTTGTCTCCACCATGGGTCGTCTCAGGGAACATCACACAACACATCTGTAGATTACAGAGGTCAATAGCGCCGCCCTCTCGACTATGCTGTCATGGACTATGTACTCTTGTGGAGTGCGATACATGTGGCCTATCGGGCCAAAGCCGTCCAGAGACGGAAGTTCTGTGGGAACGTTGCTGATGTCTGAGGACATTATCTGCTCGTGCCGCTTTATCTTGATCTCGTGCTTGCGCGCAAGATCCTCGACCATGTCATAGAATGCCGCATCTGAGGCTCCTTCAATGACCGGCGGCCTAGCTTGAATCTGCTGTACCGTAACGTCCAGCTTTGGCGTTCCGGTCTCGTGCTTCTTCATGATCTCTCGTATCTTGGTGTCAAGCAGATCTCCTAGATTGGGAGTCTTGTAGCTGCATATCAGCGACATGGTGGCATAGTTTGGGGTGTGTCCGTGTGTCCCCTTGGCCACCACTGAGGTGGTTCTTATCATGTAGTCCTTTTCGTCCTTTGATATCTTCTCGATTGCGGAGATCTTCTTAGCCAGCACGGGAATGATTCCGTGTATGCCCGATGATCCGTTGGATGCCGTAAATCGGATCTGGTAGTCGTGCCGTCCGTAGCACGTCGTGATTATCCCCCCGTCTTGGCTGGCAGACTTGAGGCCTACGACATACCTTGACATTTTGGAGTAGCGCCTTACCAGGTTCTTGCTGAACTTTCCCCCCAGGCTGTCATCGGTGGTGAGAAGTATGCCACACTTTATCTTGCGTAGCCTTTTTGCAAAGCGGAGTGCATGCAATGATCCCAGCATAACTGCCAGCCCTCCCTTGCTCTCGGCTACTCCGGAGCCCAGTATCTTGTAGTCCTCCTCGGAATAGTGTACCAGCTCGCTTGGGCCGTAGTGGGTGTCAAGGTGGGATATTATCAAGACATCGTTTTTGAGTTCGTTGTGGTTTTTGAAATAACGAAAATCCCCCACATCAAACTGCCTGTGGATGTGTTCGCTGAATCCCAAATGCTTGAGCCTGCGGGACATGATGTCTCCTAGCTTGTTTACGTTGTCTGTGTTGTATACGTGGGTGTTGAGGTTTACAAGATCCCTCAGGGTCTCCTTTATGCTGTGCAGGTGTCCCCTCAGGTATGTCCTTGCAACAACCCGCAAGGGCTGGGTCATGTCCGGCTCGCCTTCCATGTGGTGTGATGCGCCAAAATAGCGCATTACGGCAACGTCAAGAATCTTGTTGATCAACGAGTCGTACGTGTATCCGGTGGTCTTTGCAGCATGGTACAGCGATCCCCCCAGTCCCAAACTGGCCATCGAGTTTAGTTCAAGGATGTAAAGGTTCTCGTCCTTGTCCATCCTTAGATCCACCCTGCTGTAGTCGTTTAACCCAAGGGATCGAAAGGCCTTAATGCACAGCTGCTTCATCTCCCGGGTCTTTTCTTCTGAGAGATTGGCCGGACATGTCTTGTCAGTTCCGCCCTTCTTCATCTTGTCTGACACGGTCTGTATCTGGTTCGGATCGCTCAGGTTGATCTCGACTATTGGAAGTACGTCTATGTTGGGATTATTCCCTATCACACCGACTGCAAACTCCCGGCCCGGGATGAACTGCTCCACAAGTATGTCCTGCTGGAATTTTTCAATCTGCTTGCGTACGGCATTTCTGAGCGAATCCCAGCTGTCCACTACCTCCATGCCCATGGAGGTGGACTCGAGCTTGGGCTTTACAATTACTGGAAACGTCAGATCGTTAAACGTATCCTCGACCGCCTTGAACTCCCAGAACCCAGGCGTGGGGATTTCATTTCTTTGCAGTATTATTTTGGTCATGACCTTGTCTTGGACGATTGCATGCCCCGCGGGCCCCGAGCCTATGTACGGGATCCCGAGCATCTCCATCATTGCCGGAACATGGGTGTACCTGTTCTGTCCCTGAATTCCGTAGGCCATGTTAAAGACCATTCCGGGTGAATCGCCTGCAACCACTTTTGGCATGAACTCTCGCAGCTCGTCTGCAAGGTGTATGCCACCCTCGATTACCTTGACTGTGTGTCCTCCCCGTTCCAACGCACGTGCCACGCGCTCCACGGCCTTTGCGCTGTAATGCTCCTTGGTGGTCATGCCAAAGACATTGATTACATCGTTGGGGTCTATCTCTTTTTCATTATAGATTAGTGCAACTTTCAACTGTACCCTCTTCTCATATTTCTTCTGCAATCTGGTTTAAAAGCCATCGTTTGAAGCGCAGTTGTGCGACTGTGCAATGGAGAATTCCAAAAGATGCCGCGGCTTGGAAATTCCAAGAGACGGGCAAAACTGCACGAGTACATTCATGCGACGTCCCAAAGTAATGCCTTGTCCAGCCTGCAGTCGCTTACATTTGAAATCTAACCGTCATTTGAATGAAAATCATGCATGTCGCCAAACTCGTGCAACATGTCCTTGCTGAATTTCGTTGCCTCCTGCTGCGTGTCATGACAAAGCCTTCCACGCAGGAGATTTTCACCATTTCTCAAAGTTTAAATGGTTTTCAGCAACGTTGGTTTCTGGGCTCATAGTCCAGATCGGTTATGACGTCGCCCTTACACGGCGAAGATCCGGGGTTCAAATCCCCGTGGGCCCATGCCATATATTGAATTCATGTCCGGGAGAATCTACAAATTTAACGGCACGTCATGGAATTCATGAAGACTGTCGACTTTTTTTCCAGCCCCATAGGACTGGGTCACATAACCCGGGACATTGCCATTGCCGCAAACCTCAGGGACGTGTCTACCAACTTTGTATCCGGAAGCGGCGCAATCAAGATTCTAAGCAGTTTGGGAATCAAGGCCACAGACGCATACGTCCCGCCCCCGTTCGTGGTGGAAGACGGCGCGCTCCAAAGCCCGGCAAGGTGGCTGTGGAACTACTACAGGTACTACAAGAGATGCAAGGAGATCTCGCAGGGAATACTGCAAAATGACAGGCCCGACATGGTAGTCAGCGACGAGGATTTCGCCTCGCTGGCAAACGCCCAGGGCATGGGGATCCGCACCGTGCTGATCACAGACATCCTCGAGACCCGTTTTACAGGCGGCTTGGCCTCGCTAGTCGAGAAGAGGATGAACAAGTCAATGCGCAACATCATGGGAAAGGCAGAGGCAGTCATCGTACCAGAGCATGGAGACGACAGGGACAACATCAGAATGGTCGGGCCCATCGTTAGACGCATTGACACCCCAAGGGACCAGTTACGGGAGAGGTTTGGGTTTGAAAGAAAGACCGTGCTTGTATCAATCGGAGGGACCGACGCGGGAGTCTTCCTGATTGAGAAGGCGCTTGAGGCAGTACCAAAGATCGGCCATGACATTGATGTCGTCTTGGTGTCTGGTCCGGCAGTGAAAAGAAAATTCAAGGGAGTCAGGAATCTTGGATGGGTGGACAACCTGCACGAACTGATTCTTGCAGCCGACCTGATCGTATCGCTTGCCGGAAGATCCACCATGGACGAGGCTAGGGCATACGGCACACCTGCCGTATTCATCCCCATCAAGGGACATTTTGAGCAGGAAGACAATGCAAGAAGGCTGGGGTTTGCCTTTGAGGATGTCAGAAGGCTCGACACGCTGATTGCCGAAAAGATCCAAGAGGGCCGGAACCCGCTTGCCGCTGACGGCGCAGAGAAGGCGGCCAAGATAATACAGCAGGCAATTGTTTAGACGCGTGGGCCGGCGTCGATTACATTGAGGTGAGGGATCCAGAATTCAAGATCAGCAACGCCACAAAGTCATGCACATGCAGTCACCCCTTCAGCACGCAACGATCAATGGTTCTTCTGATGGTTTTTTCGTTTTTCTCCCTTGCAAGAGGAGTTTTTTGTTTCCAGGGAGGGTCACAGTTGGGTCAGGCTGCAGACACAAGAATGGCCTCCGACGTGTAATTTTCACTTTGAAAGTTCAAAGACTGTTTTTATAGAAAACACTATTGTAAATTAGTCGATGGTATCAGAGTTTGACGTAATTCCGACAATCATAGGCATCTTGTTTCTAGTCTTGCCTGCATTGCTGCTAGGAAAGCTATGCGCGCACTTTAAGATTTCAGAAATAATTGGATTTGTTGCGGCAGGAATCATGCTAGGGCCGTTTGCCCTCGGGGGCATAGTGCCGCTGCATGGCAAACCCATCGTAGAACTAAACGACGTCATGATATCGCTGTGGCAAATTTCAGGGATCATCATTTTGTTTTCTGCAGGGCTGCATTTCACATTCCATGATCTAATCAAGGCAGGTTTCAAAGCTGCGGTGGTTGGAATCCTTGGAGTCGTGGTACCGCTGGCATTGGGGTATTTCGTCACCTTGTGGATGGGGTATGATTGGATTACCGCCCTGCTTGTCGGGACAATATTTAGCGCGACTAGCATCGTAGTGGCGGTCACCGTTTTGGAGGAGATTGGAAAGGAAAAATCAAAAGAGGGAAATATTTTGGTTAACGCCGCCGTACTAGATGACGTACTGGGGCTTGCAATCCTGTCCGTGGTCGTGTCATTGGTCACGTTGCATACTGTGCCCACACTCGAGTCAGTGGCAGTCACAACACTGATGGGAATAGGCTTTTGGTTCATGATACTGTTGATGGCGGTGTATGTGCTGCCAAAAATTGTACAAGCAGTTGCCAGCATGTCATCGTCAACACTGGAGGCCAGGGGCATCAAGCAGGGAGTTGCGCTGGGCTCGGCCTTTGGATGCGCAGCGATCGCGTCAAGTGTGGGTCTAAGTCCCATTGTAGGCGCGTTTGCCGCAGGAATGGGTCTGGCAGGATCCAAACTGTCAACCCAGATAAGGGAGTTTGTGGGAAGGCTCAAGATAATAGTTGCGCCCCTGTTCTTTGCAGTCATCGGCGCCCACGTAGATGTCACACAGATCTCGTCAATCAACTGGATGTTGTTCGGGGTGCTTTTGGCTGTAGCGGTGGGGGGTAAGATTTTGGGGTGCGGCGTGCCTGCGTCAATTTTGCTAAAGAGCAGAAAAGGCGGGTTCAGGATAGGATACGGCATGGTTGCAAGGGGGGAGGTGGCATTCATCGTCGCAGGGATAGGACTGGCAATGAGCGTTGTCTCTGAAGAGCTCTATGCTACAATGATTTTTGTAATCCTGGCAACAATCGTCATTGCTCCAATCCTGTTGAAAAGATCGTTTAACGCGTGATTCATGCTTGCCGGGTTTGATTACCCGAGCATTCCCATTGCAATGGCCGTGCCCGGGTACCCGTCTGGGTACCCGTCCAGATCCGTCTGCCTTGGCCACCGCCGGATTCAATTGCGCCATTTGTCTTCTTTTTTCCTTCACCATGCATGCCCAGATCCTGCAACTGCTCAGGCGCAAAAATACGCAGCACCCTGCAGAACCATGCCTGGAAGCGTACGGGCATGAGCCATACCCGACAGGCACTCAAAGATTAATAGATAGTGCCGGAAGTGCAGAGATTACCATGACAAGACTGGTAGTGGCCAAGTTCGGCGGCAGCGCCATTGGGCCTGACGGGGCATTGATACCGCAGGTTGTAAAGCGGATCGGCGAGCTTGCAAAGGATTCCAAGGTGGTTGCCGTGTTTTCAGCGCCTCTTACCATTCGCGACGGAAAAAAGCGCTCCCTTACCGACGTTGTCTTGGAGCATGGGAGAAACGCCGAGGCCGGGAACAGCCAGTCCCTGGACATGGTACGGTCCACCTACAAGAGGATCCTTGAAATGGTCAGTGCCGCACACAGGGAAGACTGCACGGAGATCGTCAAGTCGCATTTGGCAGTGGCGCAAAAGGCGCTGGACGAGGCATTTGAGAACCAGGTGTTTGCAGACGAGGTCCGCGCAAAGGCGCTGGCATTCTCTGGAGAGATACTGATGTCCCACGTAATGAGCTACATCCTGAAAAGCAATAACATGCAAGCAGACACGGTGGGCTTTGACGACTGGCCGATAGTCACCGACGACAACGTAGAGTCTGCCAACTTCATGGCAACCGAATCAAGAAAGAAGATGGGCAAGATGGCAGAGATGCTAAGTCGCAACGAGGTAGTCTCCATTGGCGGATTCATCGGAAGAACCGCAGACGGCACCATCACCACGTATGAGCGGGGAGGTACGGACAGGACGGCAGCAGATATCGGGATACTCTTCCACAAGATGTACGATACCCGCATAAACTTTGAAAAGGACAGCGCCGTCGTGTCAGCGGATCCAAAAATTGTCAAGTCGCACCTAAGGGACATACCGCAGATGTCCTACAACGAAGCACGGCTGGCAGGGATGTTTGGGATGAAGATTCTTGACCCCGTTGCAATAAAGGAGGTTGTGGAGAACGGGGTGGACATGCCCATCACCATAACGGACATGAACCATCCCGAGAAGATCACCACCATCAAAAGGATGCCGGAGGCGCAAAAGACGCATCCAATCAAGATCGTGGTTGGAAAGGGGAACTGCGCGATATTCAGAATCGAGGCCGGCGCCGTTCACAGGCTGCTTGCGTCGCTGGCAAGGGACAGGCGCTACAGCGAGTTTGTCATACTTTCGCCGTTCATCAAAGACGACATCGAGTTCTTCAGGATACTATTCTTGGACGGAGACTATGTCAGGAGGAATGAAAAGTATCTGCTTAGCTTTGACCCGCTTGCGGCCATACGATACGACAGGGGCGTGATTACCCTGATCGGCGACGAGATGTGGAGGGTGCAGCAGGTTGCCTCTAGAACCAGCGCAAGGATAGGCCTCGAGGGACTCAACATCCTGAACATGGATGCGCAGGAGGAGACATCGAGGATAATCATAGTAATCGAGGATGCAGGAGACAACATCCAGAGGGCGATCATCGGAATTCATCAAGAGATCACCGCCATTAACTCGGATTAAAGATAAAGGGCGATACGGGTTTTCGCCGTATTCGCCATCGAGGGTTTGTTCTTGGACCAGTATCATGATTTAGTCCGGCGTTACCCTAAACACGCGTTACTTTATGTAAACGGAAGGAGTATTTAGGGATGATCTATATAGAATCATCAAAGGCGTTCGGCCGCATACCATAAAATTATTCCCACGCCTATGATTGCATACCACTTGAAGTTTCTCCTGTCCGTAAAGATGTTGGGAGAGCCCAGATCGTCACCACTGGAGGCGATGCGGATCTTGCGCATCTCAAATGCCTGCCCAATCAACCCCACCACGAGAAGGGCGATCGCTGCAAATCCAAGTGTCCACTCCATGAAACCGTTTTGGGCGTAACCTGATTTGTACTTTTCAAGACGGCCATGCACAATCAGGGCATGTGGCGCATGGTGGAATGCCGCTCCCGTAAATTTTGCGATAATTCTTTAAATTGGTATGACATGCTGATTATTCCATGGAAGAAGTCGGCATGATATGGATGAACGGCAAGATGGTGCCCTTCAAAGACGCCAAGGTCCATGTCCTGACGCATGCGTTGCACTATTCGACGCTGGTATTTGAGGGGATCAGGTGTTATGACACGCCGGAGGGTTCTGCCATATTCAGGCTGCCAGAACACGTTGACAGGTTCTTCAGATCCGCAAAGCTGTATTCAATGAAGATGCCGTTTTCCAAGGATCAGGTTACCGAGGCCATCATAGATACCCTCAAGGCCTGCGGGCTCAAAGAGGCGTACATCAGGCCCATAGCATACTACGGGTACGGGCACATGGGCCTGACCCCTACTAAGAATAAGGTGGATGTGGCCATTGCGTGCTGGGAGTGGGCGATGGGTGAATCCCGTGCCGGCAAATTCTCGGGGGCAAAATGCAAGATTTCCAGCTGGATAAAGATTGATTCCAGGTTCCAGCACATGCAGGCAAAGGCTGCATCAAACTATGCAAATGCCGCGCTTGCAAGGATGGACGCGCTGAACAACGGGTACGACGAGGCGATCATGCTAAACGCGAACGGAAAGGTTGCAGAGAGCAGCGCAGAAAACATCTTTGTAGTAAAGGACTCGGTCATCTCGACGCCGCCGCTTTCTGCGGGAGGATTAAACGGCATCACGAGGGACAGCATAATCCAGATTGTCAACGGGTACGGGGGAGAGATACGGGAGAAGGATCTTGACAGGGGCGACCTGTACGATGCCGACGAGATATTCATGACGGGCACTGCCGCCGAGGTAAAGTCAGTGACACAAGTGGACGATATGACGATCGGGGACGGAGACATGGGAGAGACCACTAGAAAGTTGCAGGGACTGTTCACGGATGCCGTAATGGGCAGGAACAAAGATCTCCGATCGTGGCTGAAATTTATCTGACCGGTGATCTTTTTTATTCACATACATGTCCACAGGATCATGGATTCATGTACCCCGGGAGATGCACAGGAGATCTGCTGGTTTTGCCGGAAGGGCCGCCATGATGACTGCATGGTGGAGATTCCGATGCAGGAGAAGGCGGAAGGGCCGCACGACTGCTCTTTTGGGACGAGGCTGGTCCCGTGCAGGTGTGTGGCGTGTGCACAGTCCGCACCATGAATCCGCGCCAAACAAGTAGCATCAAATACGGCGCCACTCCAAGGTACGCGTGGAGTACGACGAGGGGTTTTGGGACGCATACGCACGGGAGAACGAGGCGCGGTACAACCAAGAGTTTGCAAGGTTTGTCAGGGATCTTGCAGGCTCGCTGCGATGCGCAAGCGTGCTTGAGATCGGATGCGGCACGGGAATCGATCTGAGGCTCTTCCCAGATACGTTTCGGGTTGCCGGAGTGGACCTGAATGACACTGCCCTGGCCATTGCGGCAGACAAAATGCCATCGGCCACGTTTGAGAAGGGATCCATCGCAGACCTGCCTTTTGAGGACTCTTCTGTGGATTTTGTATTCACCCACCAGCTGCTGAACTATCTAGACGATGACACGTTAGAGAAGGGAGTCGGCGAGATGTACAGGGTGGCAGGGAGATACGTCATGAACTGCGAAAAGTACGGCCCGACAGAAGGGCAAATTGACGACCACCACAGGTACCGCAACATGTCTGAGAGATGGAGCGGCTACAACGTGAGAATGGTGAGCAACGTGGACATGCATGAGGATATTGATCCGGACAGATCCAGATTCACCCTGCTCAGAAAACTCTAGCAGCACCGGTCTGCACGCCTGCATTATGCACAAAGCCGAACCGCGGCAGGCAGCTTCATGCATTGTGGGATATCTTTGAGGGTTCCCGGATCTGCACCTTGGAGATCAATCCCATGGATCTGCACGCAAGCGTGCCAAGAAGGATGGCCACGGTAATCATCACTATGGTACCGGACGGGGCGATATTGAGATAGTACGAAAGGAGTATTCCCGAGACTGCCGAAAAGACCGACATGGAGACTGATATTCCGACTGTCTTCTTGAACCCCGTTCCAAACAGCATTGCAGTGATGTTCGGGATTACGATCAGGGCAGATATCAGCAGTATCCCCACCAGTCGCATGGACGTCACCACCGTCACCGCGGCAAGGATTACGAACAGATAGTTCAATACGGTCACGTTGATGCCGGAGATTCTTGCGTGCTCTTCGTTGAACGATATGTGCAGGAGCGGCCTGCGAAACGCCAGCAGCGTGGCCACAATTCCTGCACTTATCGAGACGATCAGGATGGCATCGGAAGTGCTGACAAGCAGTATGCTCCCAAACAAAAAGCTGAACAGATCCACCGAAAATCCCCCCGACGCGCTAGTCAGCACCACGCCTACTGCAAGGCCGGACACAAGGACCACCGCAACTGCCGAATCACCAGATATTTTTGTGCTGGAGCGCAGTTTTTGCAGCCCCAAGCCGCCAAGAATGGACACCACAAACGCGCTCCACAGCGGAAACACGCCCAAGAACAGCCCCACCGATATCCCCCCAAAGGCCACATGGGCTATCCCGTCGCCAAACAGCGAATATCTTCTCAGCACCAGAAATATTCCCATGAAGGAGCATGCCACCGCGACGGCAACGCCTGCAAGCAGCGCCTTTTGCATGAATCCGTATGATAAAATCTCAAGCACCATCTTTTCACCCTAGTGTCCGTGCATGTGTGCCTGCATGGTAGATTCCGTGTACGTCTTTAAGATATCCTCGTCTGCAAAAAAATCCTCCTTGTGGCCGTGGAAGAAGAGTTTCCGGTTCATGCATGCCACCTTGCTTGCGTACTTTTCCAGCGCGTCAAGATCGTGCGAGGACCACACGATTGTGGTTCCGTTCCTGTTAATCTCAGTCACAACGTCATAGAATCTCGTCTGGGATTCGACATCAACGCTTGTAACCGGCTCGTCAAGCACCAGAATCATCGGATCGTTGATCAACGACGTCGCGATGAACACGCGCTGCTGTTCGCCGCCGGACAGCTCCCCGATCCTGCGGCTCCCGAGATGGTCGATTTTGACAGTCTTGAGCACCTCTTCAACCCTGGAATCCGTTTTCTTTATGTCCCTGTACGTGTGGTTCCAAGAGTATCCGTGGTTCCTGACCAGTTCCTCCCCCCGTGCGGCCCGCTTCTCTGGTATGATTCCCATCGATACCACGTCGTGCACCGTTGCAGGAAAGTTTGGCTCAAAGGCGATCTTTTGCGGCACGTATCCCACGAGGGGCAGAAGCGACTGGAACCTGTCACGTCCGTACCCGAAGAGGCTTATGGTTCCACTGTACGGCTGCAGCTCGAAGATGGCACGAAACAGCGTGGTCTTGCCCGAGCCGTTGGGGCCCACTATTCCCAGCAGGTCGCCGGCCTTGACGTCAAAGCTGATGTTGTCTACTGCCACGTGCGCGCCGTATGAAATCGTAAGATTCTGCACGTGGAGAATGTTCATTGGCATTCCAGCGCCGTCCTGAGTGATATTAGGTTTTTTTCCATCTTGTCAAGGTACGTAACCCCGGCAGACGCCTCTTCTGGCGTCAGCGCCTCGATTGGGCTTAGTACAAGCGTCTCGGCGCCCGCCTCTGCTGCAATGGCCTCTGCCAGTCGTGGGTCAACCAGGTCTTCGGAGAAGACAACCTTGATGTCGTTGTCCCTTACAAAGTCGATAAATTCTGCAATATCTGCAGCCGAGGCCTCCGCATTCGGTGCCTGCCCCCCCAGGGGAGTAATCTTGACGCCGTACCGATCTCCAAAATATGCAAAGGCGGTATGGAATGGAACTATGGTGTCCTGCATGCAGTCTGTCAGGCCGTCTTGTATCTTCGCGTCAAGGGAATCCAGTTTGGCGTTATAGTCTGCGGCATTTTGGAAATAATATGACTCGTTGTCAGGGTCTGCCAGAGCCAACCCGTCCCGTATGTTGTTTACCTGCTGCTTTACGAGTATAGGATCCAGCCACACGTGGGGATCAAAATCGCCCAGGCGGTGTTCATCCTTCTCGGCATGATCGCCATCGTCCCCCGCTGCCAAAAGACTGATGCCTTCGGATGCCTTTACAAACAGGGTGTCGTCAAACTCTCCGGACTCGATTATGCCCGAGACGTACGGCTCAATTCCAAGTCCGTTGTACACAAACACGTCTGTACCATCCAGCATCAGTATCTCACCGGCCCGGGGCTCCCAGTCATGAGCCTCCGTGCCGTCCGGAAGGTACTGGCCTACGATCGCACGATCCCCTGCGACATTTCTTGTAAACTCATAGTATGGAAAGAACGACGCAAGGACCCGAATCTTGTCTGACGGAATCCCTGCCGAAACGGTTTCGTCAGATACGGGCTGCATGCCAAGTACGACTACAGCCGCCACAGCAAGTGCAGCTGCAATGCCCACCCCCACATGACGCTTGTCTGGCATGCCTTACTTTTATTAACACCATATATAAATATAATAATTTATATTATAGGAATAGATGTTTTTGATAATTTTTTATCTACGGTAGATATAAGAATTATTAAAATCATCTAGCAGGTTTAAATAATGATTGATAAACATACTAACAAATGCCCATAGTCTCAATATCGCTAAACGATGAGATTCTAAGCGAGCTGGACGGCCTTCGAAACTCCCTGGGGTTTACGGGACGCTCTGAGATAATCAGGGCCGGCATACGGGGCTTTGTACAAGAGGAGAAGCAGAAGAGGGAGCTGAACGGCATGCAGAGCGCCGTGCTGCTGGTGGTTCATCCAGACGAGTTTGACGACCAGGTTGCAAGGATAAAACACAAGTATGAGGATCTGATACGGACCCACCTTCACAACAAGATAGACGGGGACAGGTGCGTGGAGATGTTTTTGCTGGACGGGGACTCGGACAGGATACACAAAATAACGCAAGGCTTCCAGACCGACAGAAAGATGGACACGGTAAAACTGGTGGCCCTCTAGGTTCACTGAATGCGCAGGATCTAGTCCAAATGGACGTCATGGCATACGTATCATGTTAAAGCCGTATTCCTGACATGCGTCGTAGTGGTGTCTTATTTCTGGCTCCCAGCCTTGGCGTGCGCTCAGCAGGCGGAGGGATCTTCTCAAGGGAGTGATGGTGTCATAGTATTTGGCGTTCCGGTCTATGAGGTTTTTCAGGAACTCGTCTTGTGGGAGCGAGTTGCTTTTTCTGCAGTTGCATTTCTGGCACGCCAGAACCAAATTCCATGCGTTGTCATCAAATATGTACGACCACGGGATGAAGTGATCCACGTGGATGTCGTTTCTCTCCAACGCGCCGCGGCAGTAAAAACAGTGTTTGAAGTCTTTGGAGAAAAGTCTTTTGTATCCGATTAGAGATTTTCTGCCAGTCTCGTCCATGTGGATCTTTGCCAGCAGCCTGGGCAGCCCGCTGTTGGTTCTCTCAAGGAACCGGGTCCACTCTGCAAGGACAGTTCCCAAAAGTATGCCGTAGTTTTCTTGAAAGAATCGGAATGCCTCCGGCCTGAGGCGGATCTTTTTTGTGTCATCGTCATAGTCGTAAAAAATACGGTCCTCCTGCGAACGCGGACCGACCTTGACCTTTTGAAATCGGGGAACCACCATGGACGTCTTTTGTCTTGCGTGCCCGAAGACGGTTTTAAGTATCATTTTTTCTGCCTGTTCCCTCTTGTCTAGATTATCAGCATGATCAAAGCTGCCAGGGGGATTTTTGCCAAAGACATCTCTGATCACTTGGATTACCTTTGGCGTGCTCTTGGTGTGAAAGTCCTGCTTTATCTTGAATTTGCATTCCTGGTGCCAGTAGTACCGCAGGAATCTGCCTGACAACCACCGGTATGGTATCTCTAGGGGATCCTGTGCTTTTTCAGGTTTTTGGCAGTGATCCAGGATTGCCCGGGCAAGGGCAAACTTGTAGGTATTGTCCTTGACGCCTTTGGTGAGTATTGACAGGAATGCCTGCCTCATCTCAGCCTCCGAGGTCGTATTGACATCAGGATGCGGCATAGGTGTGGAAGGCCGCGCATCGTAGCTCATCTCCAGATCTGCTTGCGGTACGGCATATGGGTGGGCGAGCCTGAATATTCCATACCTACGGCCGGGGTTCAGGTCTGTGATGGTCCCGTTCTTTCTAAGCTTGGAGATGCACTGCAATGTCGCATTGGAAAAGTCATTTGACAGTCTTGCAGGTCCCCAGACATCCGGATGCAGTTTCAGCATTTTGGCCACGGACTCGTCAAGTTGCTTTTTACTGTGCCACGTGGGATTGTCCCTGTAAATGCTTTGGGACGATGCCGCCAGATACCTGCGGCCACGTTCCCTTTCAAGGCTGTCCACGGTTCTTCCTTTCCGACTCAGAACGTGCATGATGGCATTTGGAATCTGGTCATATGGGATGTGGTTGCCGCCGTTTTTCGTGCCCGCCATGATTAAATGCGTGCAGATTGGTTTAAAAAAATAGCTGACATGCATCATATGCACAGAAATTAAGTCCATAAATCTAGGCATTACATGAACATGGACGTTTTTGATCATGCATGCAGAGAAGGTGCATTCATGCTAATCGGCCTTTACAGACAGTGTTTTAGCAGATTTTAATCCAGGCCAGTATTTGCAATTAAGCTGTCCTTGTCATACTGAAGGCTGCTGTCTTTTTCATATATCTGTGAGAGTATATCATAGCAGTGTATCCTGAGCCTGAGGCTGTTTATGTGATCAAGGGATCTTCCATGCTTCACGTCATTCCTAAGGGAGAGTATAATCCTCATCTTGTGTTCGAGCACCGGCTTATCTATGAAGACACTCTCAAAGTGACTCTTCCAGTTGTCTTTTTTTGCGATTATCCTTCCATAGCCATCAAAATTAATGTAATGCCACACCTCGTACGCCGGCTTGTTTAGTACGTCTGACATCTTTTTTGCGTCCTCGTGCCTCTTGTCCGCGTGGTTCCTTATCTCCTGCGGAATGCAGGCCTTCCACCAGTTTTTTGTGCCAGAGAGCTTGCGCACCACGAACTCCCGTGTGGTTTCCTCAAAGTAGTCCAACACGCCAGAGTCGGTCGCCAAGTCTGCATGTGTCTTATTTTTACATGTTAAAAGTATGATGTTGGGATTAATTAGTTTCACAACCAGGTCTTAATGCGCCTCCTTGATCCAAGCGCGTGCGTTTGCGACAATTTTACACTCATGCTTTTGCAATCGCCACCATGTGATAGAAGGGTCTGTTTTAGCGGGAGTGCAGTGAACCAGATACTGATTTGTGGGATCAGTGCAAATCCAGTTTGATGATGTCCTGTTCTACTAGAAACGTAATTGCAGCAATGAGTTCATCATCAGATATTAATCCATCCCCATAGAGCTTGAACACTATTTGTATCCATTCAGGAATTTTATCGTCATGATCGTCTGGGTAATCATCGTCATGATCGTCGGAAATCGTAAGGACCGACTGCCCGTCATAGGTAACAGCCGCCAGTCCTTCCAGTCCGAGATTGGCGACGGGTGCGGGGATATTCACGTAACGCAGATCATTATTGTACTCTTGTCCGTCTGTGATTATCCAAGCGATGAGATTGACAATCTCCACGGCATGGTCATAGTCGTTCGCTGAACCCTTCAGATCGGGATGCAGTAGGATGTATGAGAAGCTGGTAATCGGGTACGAGTTTTCTCCAAGTGCTGCCAGTAGGTCAACGCCTGTCCAGCTGTCGGATGCATGAGGCAGGCCTGCGTGTGAAAAGTGGTCATGGACTATATTCCATGGATCAGACGTGTCCTCCAAGCACTGTACCTGCAGATCTCCAGAGGTATGACTACATGCGACTCCTCGGGATGCGTCAGCCGCGCTCTCCAATGTAGGCAGCACAAAGTTTGTGCCGTCACGATTCTCAAGTGCTGCAATGGCAAGATCATTCTGGAAGGCATAGGCAAGCGTGACATACCCTATTGAGCCAGGTGTCGTGGATACGACTCCTGCGACGCCCTCGTTGCCTGCTGCTCCCACCCCTATTGGCCATGGGACACTCTTGCCTGCACCAACCTTCTCGTCCCATTCCGGGCAAACCTTGCTAAGATAGCTGGTAAAGGCAAACGTCGTGCCAGAGCCGTCAGACCTGTGTACTATGACGATGTCCTGATCTGGGATTTCCAAGCCAGGGTTGGCATCGGCAATCATGGGATCGTTCCAAGATACGACGGTGCCCAAGTGCATTTGGCACAGAGCCTCGGCCGTGATATTGATTCCGGAATCTATTCCCGGAACGTCATATGCCAGAGAGATTGCTCCAATTACCACCGGAATGGTAATCGTGCCAGGGGCAAGATCGTACTCGGATTCCCGGAGGGGTGCGTCGGATGCGGCAAAGTCTACCGTCTTTTCAATGTGCTGCTTGACGCCGCCGCCGCTTCCGATTGACTGGTAGTTCATCTGGACATTCGGGTGTATCTCGGCATACTTTACCCTCCACAAATCCATCAGCGGGAATACAAACGATGCACCCGCCCCGTCAATCCTTACAGAATCTCCTTGGGCGCTGGCATTGTATGGTGGAACGGTAGAAAACAAGAGTACTGCCATTAACATCACAGAAGCTGCTACCTTCATATTTCGGGTGCATAATTGAGATTATTTAAAGGAAGTGCAATGTTTGGCGTTGTCCAAATCTTAGTGCTTTCGGCCTGTTTGATGTCCCCTTACACGCGCCTTATTGGTTTTGATTCCGTCCATCTGACGGAATTTTCCTGCGGCCGGGGCATGATGCGGTGCGTCCCGTACCAAGACTGCGTAGATGTGCATGGTATACGCTAGACACGTGTAATTCATTTCTTGCTTCATTCCTATGATAGCAGGTTGCAGCAGACACACCTGAGCAGCTGCAGTCTTTGAGTAGGCAGTGTCTTTGCCCTGACTACAGCAGTGAACCTGCAATTAAACGACGAGAACACGGACTCTCATGCTGCTCAAGGTGGTGATACACCACAAGATATGCCAAAAGCTAGTAACCGTCGGAGAGAAGATCATGTTCGGCACCATGATGACATGCCTGCTCACGTGTGACAAGCAAGGACTGAACTGGTTCGAAAGACTACCAGAAGTGTTCTGGGAGACCCAACCTGTTACGAAACTGTGATCCTTATCTTTATTAACAAGCTTTTGTAATTTTTAATTGTAGGGTCAGCATTGTCCTGCAGGACTTTGGTCTGAAGCAGGGTGGCAAGGCTGACACTTTTAATATATTATTTTCAGGGTTAGTTATGAGCAAGACCACGATCTTTGTTGATGCTGGATACCTAATTGCAGTAACCCGCAGAAAAAATAAGAGGGTAAATCTTGTAAAACTATCCAAAGCCCTTGCAAAATATTCGTGGGAGAAGACGATATTTTATAGTGCGCTGCCAAAGTTCGGAACCAAGGGATATTCAAATGCGCAAAGGTTTCACAGCAAGATAGCCCAACTGGACAAGTTTGAAGTGCGTTTTGGAAGATTGCAGTATGACAAACGTGGCAGGCCAACACAAAAAGGAGTTGACATGAAACTAGGGATCGATTTGGTTCAAATGAGTATGAAAAGGAATTTTGATGTTGCAATCCTGATCACCGGGGACAGTGATTTTCTGTATGCTGTGCAAAAAGCCCGGGAAGCAAACGTGAAAATCAAATTGGCACATTTTCCCGGCTCGTCAATCAACAGGGAATTTCAACAGTCTTTTGATGAATATGAGCTGCTTCATGACGCATTGTTAGACGCGTGTAAGTTGTAAAAAAAGAACGCGTTTGACAAAGCGATTCTGCTTGCGGTATCGAATCAAATGTGTCATGGGACACAAGGGATCCGTGGAACCTTGATACACCATCAACAAGGGAGTGCCATACGAGGTCTTGATAACCTAGATGCGTGAAGCATTTCTCAGATCCGAGGAACATCTGGAGCAATACGACATTGACCCACTGACAGGACAAAGAGCAGGGGCCCAGAGCATTGAGACTGCAACAAGTTAGATGGTTGCAACCAGTGAGCAGGCAGCGCCTCCTTGCAAAAGGACATAGGTTTGCCGGAATCCTGCCAAACTGCAAGGCGGTACTGGAGAGGATCTGGAATTCATAGTAAGGCGGGTCTAGAGGTTTCCCTGCCCACTGTGGGCACGGACCTCGACATCATTTCACGAAAAACGACGGCAGAAAGCCATTGGGGGGCTTACAATACCCCATCCCTTTCCCATTTAAAAACGTGAATCTCCCACCCTTATCCCGCAGAGCGAGGCGTGTTGCAACCAGGGCATGATTATGTTCTTGGAAAAAGGGTTCTGTGAAGTTGGCAGGGGCTGGAATTGGTTACACCAAATACAGATTCTGTCGTGGTCTGAATGAAGATCTGTAATGTTGTAGTGATACGAAACTTCTCAATCTCAGGAATACATTCAAGAATTCAAGTATGCCAATTGCATCAGCAATCCTCATTAAGATGAGATCTGATCTGCAAACTTTTTGATTATTTACACACTAACTTTGGCGCGTCGCTATACACGCCTAGTTCGCAATCAGGCATACAATGTATCTGCTTGCATATTCAACTTTCCAAAATTTTCTTTAGCCTTGCATATTCTTCTTCGCTGATTTCACCCATTACAAGGCGCGTCTTTAGAGTGGTTAACGGGTCTGCTGGTGGTAGTTGTGCAGATGCCTGTTGTATTACAGTCGGTTGTTCCTTTTGCTTCTTGGCCGCATCCACACGTTCACGTATGTATTGGTACACGGCTTCGGCCTCTGCTTTATCTAGTCCGCCAATTTCACCATGTCCACCGCCACTAATACCACCAAACATGGAACTCTTTGACATTTCAGTCATACCAGGTATGTGCAGTACGATGGCTGATGATCTCAAGCCTTTTTCTAAACGTACAGTTGTTATTTCATTGTAATAATAATCACCAATTGATTCACCCATGCCCAACCGAGTTGGTACTCTAATTATAACGCGCTTTTCAGTTACGTAAATCATCCTGGGTGTAACCATGCCCTTCCCAGGCATAATGCCTCTTGACTGCCGAGCTAGCATGGCTACTTTTTCTCCTTCATCGAGGCGGTCCCTTATGCGCTCATACTCTTTCTCAAGATCGAGTTTTGCATGATCGCTAATGCGCTTGGTTATCTTGCCTACGTCAGACACTGTGCCTGATGATCGTATGGAATCCTTTGCCCGTTTCATGTTGTCAAGCGCGCCCATCTATTTACGAGTGATAGTACTTGTATATGTAGATTGGATGTTGCTGATTGATAACCCAGATTAATGGCGTCCCCTCCCCCTATCGGAAGGGGGGGAATAGCCAACAGAAGGCCCTTCACTTCTATCGTCGAGTTCCCTGTAATCATTTTTTCACAAACCTGTCAGAGCTGCATAGTTACAAGAGATTGTGATAGGATATACTGACGCGCCAAAGTTCTTGAACAGGTGTCCTAATCAACCACAAAGTTTCTAGATCAGGCTAGTCCGGGCCGCTGTTCGTGACGCGCCGCGGTGTGCCGGTGGGGCCCAACTGGATATCCAACAAGTTCTTCAAGGCCGCCATCGACGCCGGGATACAGAAAAGGACATCGCACCGCGTGTACAAGATCCACTCGCACGAGGTGCGCGACCTGCTGAAATCTACCCTGATGGTGTCCGGGTGCGCGCAGTATGCCGCAGACCACGTGCTCGGCCACGCCCCGAGGGATTCCTACGAGAAGCAGGCAGTATTGTACCCGGAGGTGCTGCGCGCCGAGTATTCCAAGGCGTCGGGGCGACTGAACATATTCACAAGTATCGAGAAACACCTGAAGGCGGCGGGGGCGGATTCCGGGGGGGATGCTGCCCCGGGAGACGACTGCTACCAAAAGATCGAGGAGCAGCAGCGAATCATGCAGGAGACGCTCCAGAGGATGGCCGGCGCCATGACAGACGTGCTCAGGATCGCGGCAAGCAGGGAAGGAAACCAAGGTGTAGTGCCAGACGACGTGGCGGGCAGGCTCATGGGCCTGGAGGATGTAGGGGAGGACGAGTGGGGGGATCCCCTGGGATCGGACAAGGGGCGGAACCTATTGGATTCGTCCTGAGTATGGGCATTTTCAGGTTTCACGCCATGCCGATATGTCAATTCGCACGCAGGGCATTCCCAATGGCAGCCGCAGGCACGCACGAGTAGAATGCCACGGCATGGAAACGGCAGATCGAGTGGAGATGAAACGGTAGTCGATGATCCCAAAGTCAGTTGTGACCGGTCTGGGCCCTTCTCTTCTCTAGTTCCTCGCGCACGGCTTGCCTTACTTCTTCTGGCAACGCGTCGTTCTGCAGCGCGGAGAACCTCAGGAGGCCTATCACTTGACCGGCCGTGAGTTCCTTGTCTGGACAGTGCGGTGCAAACGTATTCTTGAACCTTGCTTTTTTAGATAGGGCGGACGCCATGTCTTGTCACTTCCAATATCTCTTGTTGGTCGTACGGGCTTTTATAGATTAATGCCTGCTTGAGATTTATTCCAGATGCTGCAAAACTGACGTCCCTGAACCTGCGGCCGTCAGGATCGGTCCATTGGCCAAGCAGTACGTTCTTGCCCCCTGCCTTCAGTGCGACGTACGCGTTTTTGGTAGTTTCGTTAAAGTCGTCGCCGGTGTTGTTGGTGGCACCTATGAGGTATACCGGATGCCCTTCCTTGGCAAACTTGTCGAAAAGCATCATCCTGTCTTCTTCCCTTGTCAAGTCTATCACCATGCCGCTGGCAGGTTCGAATGTGACGTTTCTGGTAGTCTTTGGAAAGTCCTTGACCCCGTTCTCGTATTCGACGCAAGTAGTTGCCATTCATTATTCATATTTTCTTTTTACTAAAAAGAAGTTTTTTAGTGGTTTTTGAAATATTGTTAGCCGGGATTAACCAACCGTGATTTAGTGTACTTGTAATGCATGAGACTTAACCGCAAGGATAACAAAGTTCCAAACATTCAAGCCCCGACAGCTGACACAAAGAAAATTCACATACTGTTAATTCTTCAAGGGATTCCCTCTTGTCGCCTGCGCGGTACACCGGGGTGACGTCGCGCCACTCCAAGTCCAGCCCGCCTGCGCGCATGCCGGAGCTTGCCAGGACCAGCACCACGGCCTGCTCCATGGAATCGCGCGAGTGCTTGACCATCGCGCCGATCTCCTCCCGGGTCCATCCGCGCGATGCGGCCATGTTGTCAAATTCGGGGTACGTGGCGTAGATCCTCTTCCATGGTATGGCCACGTCTGTCATGTCGAAGAGCTTCTTGACCGGCTTGAAGTAGTTGCCAAACGTAGTCGGGTTGAGGTAGTCCGGGTCGTCGTGCGGGAGCGTGGTCCTCTCCCGGATCTTTCGGGACAGGTTGATCAGCAGGTCGCGCGTCCATTCCGGCTCATCCCTGCCGTGCCGAACCAGCTGCTTTACGCGCTCCTCGAACGTCCCCTAGAGCATATCCTCAAGGAACTCGCATGCTATCTTGCGCAGTGTCCGGGTGTACTTTTCGCGCGTCGCATTCGTCCTTATGCCTTGGTTGAACAGGTCCATGGGGTCTGCGTCCCCACTCCTGACGATCTCGTCTTTTGCCAACTTCATGTATTCATGTGCGTGTGGAACCTAGAAAAGCATCGTTAATAATGCGGGTCTAGAGGGATTCGAACCCTCGACACCAGGATTAAGAGTCCTGCGCGCTACCTGGCTGCGCCATAGACCCACAAAAAGGGGTGCAATGATTCTCGTTATTAATCTTGAGCTTGCAAACGCGCATCGACCGTGGCTGGAAGGCGGACCAGGATCCAACCATGAGCAGGCAGCGTCCAAAGCATACATGGTAACGTGCAACCGGATCAGAAGAATATCAAGGTCAATCCTTGGTTTGGATGCGTAATGGTATATGGTCTAGTTTTGTGCGGTTGCTTCTATCTCGTTGTATCTTTCGATGATTGCCGTAAGCGCAGTCGAGACCGGAACGTCGTTCATCTTTTTCTTTTCGGCCAAAAGCTTCTGGTATGCATCCAGCGTGATGTATACCGGGATCGAGCCGTTTCCTTCAAGCAGTCCCCGTACATTGTACAGTGCAGTCTCCATGCCCCTTTCGGCGGATTTTGCAAACTTTGCCTTGTCCATTATGGCTCCTAGCGGACCAAACGGCATCTCATAGTCCACGCTCATCGTCACCCGGGTCAGGTTGCCGCCCAGTGCTTGAAACTCGTTGGTAATCTGCCATCTCTTAAAGGGGCCTTCGATCTGCTTTGCAGATATCTTTTCATTCTTGATAAACTCAGTCGTCTCACAATCCCACTCCAGACGCTTTCCGCCAAAATCACCAATGATTCTAAAGGTTGTGCCCACGCCCATGCCTTCCTTGATGTCCATTGGAATGACAGTCATCCCTACGGTGTCGTTCTTGATTTGATCAGATACGTGCTCGGGTCTTGCAAAGTAAGTAAAGACGTTTTCTACAGGCGTCTTTATGTCGATTGATTTGGTGACGAGAGTCAACGAATCTGTTTCTAGCCGATTAGAATTTAAAGGTTTTGAAGATTTTTTATGCCTCTATTGTACGAAAATTAGGTCCGCCTAAGATCAAGCTGACCGTAAAGGACTATTTTGCCCTGCATCGATCAAAGAAAAAGATGGCAAAACGTCTGACTGCCAAGGCCATACGTTACGCAATGAGGCAGCTCAAGAAAGGTACGAGTTCGTCAGTGGTGGCATCCGAGATCGGCGTGACCCCGAGACACGTAAGGAGGCTTTGGGTGGAGTTTCGTGTCACCGGATCCCCGCACGTCCCCAAAACCCCAGGACGGCCGGCGGCCAGGCCGTCACCAGACGAGGTGCAGCTGGTACTGGGCGAGCACAAGCACGAAGACGTGGGCGTGCTGCGCGTTGCCATGAACCTGCGAAAGAGTCATGATATAAGCTACTCCAAGGTATATCGAATCATGAAGGAGGGCGGGTTGGTGGCCCCGTCAGCTGCCAAATCCAGAAGACGGAAATGGATACGCTACGAGCGGAAGCATTCCAATTCCATGTGGCATACTGACTGGCATGTCATGAAGGATCCGCGCTTTCGCGGCCTGCACCTCATAACCTACCTTGACGACGCCTCCCGGTGCGTGACATGCGCGAGGCTGTTCAAGGAGGCCACGTCAGAAAACGCAGTCATGGCGCTCAGGCAGGCCATCAAGGAGTTTGGTACCCCGGCCACCATACTGTCAGACAACGGGTCGTGCTTTGTCGGCAGGGGCGGCCGCAAGAAGCAGACCGGTACTTGGACTCCGACTGTCTTTGAGAACGAACTGCTGAACCTCGGCATAGAGCTTATCAATTCAAGACCGTACCATCCCCAGACCAACGGCAAGCTTGAACGGTTCCACAGGAGCATTGAGGAGGAGATACACCATTACGATAGCATGTCCGAGTACATCGAATATTACAACGAGAGGCGACTCCACTTTTCACTGGACATGCGCAACTACGAGACCCCGCTCAAGGCGTTTTCTGCCAGAAAGGCCACAAAAGCGATCAGGACAAAGAACCCGCAATGGATGGAGACAGACACAAATGACTAGCGGACATAATTTCCATATACTACAAAGATTTTTTATGCCTGCAGAATTCTGAAAACGGGTCATGCCAGTCAAGTTGTCATGGCCACGGGCGGCCCGACCACTCCGCATGGTAGCGCGATCGCGTACCGGTTGCATCATTCCTGCCCGCAGGACGTGCTTGTAATATATTTATCCTCGTTCCATGACGTGTGATGGCCCGAAAACTACTGGTTCCGATCGTTTTTGGCCTGCTTGTATTGGTTCTTGCCCCGGGAGATGTGTACGCCCATTCCATGTTCAACTCGGCCGAAAAGTTCACAGCAGGCTACAGGGTGCAGGTGGCCACGGCGCCGGAATTCCCGCAGGTAGGCGAGCCGTCCGAGTTCAGGGTAAGAGTCACCGATGCTGACTTTGAGGAGGTGGACAGGTTTGTAATGGGAATCCGGGTATTCTTCCACGACCAGCAAGTCGATGCCATCCCCCCCACGCCCATAGAGGATGCGCACTGGGACTTTGACTACACGTGGAGGAACCAGGGGAACCACATCGTAAAAGTCGACCTGTACGGCATGAATGACAACTCGGACGTCATAACGTATACCTTCAACATGGGAACCCAGAACCCGTTTGGCTACATCTTCATAACCGCCATAACGGTTGGGGCCATGTCCTTTGCTGTCCTGATGACGTACATCTACCTGCCGTGGATCCGCAAAAAGATCAGGCATTAGGCCCAAGACGTACGCGGGTGCAGTCGGCAGGCATGTTCATGCCTTCCCGCCGGAATAAACTTTGGCTTTTAGACACTCCTGTCTTTGCAGGGTTCGTGCCACCAAGGCACGCATGCCTAGCCTGACTCAGTCAGGCAGTCCCTCGGTTCCCGCATAAAAGTTGTCAAAATGTGCCTCCACGTTCCAGCCTGATGCCCAATAGTCAAACACCCCCAGCCTGACAGTCACCACATCATGTCCCGACACGGCCTCTGTGACGTCATAGCGGAATGTCTGCCACCCGTCTTCCAGCGTCCCGTCCCGGACTAGCCAGCTTCCCCACAGCAGGCCTCCGTCCTTGTCCAGTATCTGCATGTTGGCATTCACCACAAAGGGTACCGTGGGGCCGCTTCCTGCCGTGTAGTCTACTCCCACGAACAGGTCGTCGCCTTCCAGCAGATCCAGCTGGATGTCCCTCTGTATCCCCGCGTACGATGCAAACCCGTCCCCGCTTATCCTGGCAGAAGGCGCAGGGCTGCCCGCATTCGAGTCTATGCTGAACTCGTATTGTTCAAACGCAGCACGTGCGGGCCCGGACGACGGGACGTGTTTGGCCACTACTCCAAACTCCTCCCATTCCTGCCCATCTTCAAATCCGTCCGTTATGGTCCCAAATTTTGGAACCACCGTAATATGCTGCACCTTGACTGACACGTTGTTGGCAGCATCCCTTGCAAACCATGTAATTACTGTCGTGCCGACAGGGAACAGATTCTCGTCCTGTATCACAAACGGCCCGACCACGTCCCCGTCAGAATCAAACGCAAGCGCGTATCCCACTAGGAATGGATCGGGATCCTGTGAATCATTTGCCGTGATGTCACCGAGCATCTGCATGCTTATCCCAATTGGGAGAGTGCCTGCCCTAAACGTCCGATCCTCGACTCCCCCAATCACCGGCGCCGTCACGTCCGTCGTGTCGTCTAGCATGAACAGCAGGACGTTTTCAAACAGCCTGGTGTCGGGCCCATGCCACCCGATTATCATATGCGTGCCTGCGCCGATCACCATCCCTCCGTTCCAGTCAGGGTTGTCGTTGATTATGATTGCCGGCACGTTCTGGACAGTGTGATACCCGGTCGGCTTGTACGACTGGCCCGATACCGTGGACAATACCGTTATGTTATCCTCATCCACTATCTCCCCCACGTACGCATCGCAGCACCAGTCAGAAAACTCTGACACTCGGTGGGGGATGTTCCATATGGGGTGTCCCTCCTGCCCGGGTGCCGGATATATCGTGCTGTACTGTACAGAGCCGTCGAACTTGAACCCAAAGGCATCCCTTGTAAAATCATGTTGGCACGGCGCGTCAGACGAGCCAGAGGTGCATTTTTGGTATGGCGTGTTCACGGTTAACAGCAGTCGTCCCCCCTCGTACACGTACTCTTCAAGCGCCTTTTTGACATTCTCATCTTTTGCTATTCCAGTCCTCCATGCCAGCACTACCTTGGCGTCTTTCATCTCGTCTGCGTCTGCCGGGCCGTTGTTGGCCTTGACCACATACCCCCTTGACTCCAGCAGCGCCAGATGTCCGGCGCTTATATGACCATTTCCGTCCTCGTCGTACCCGTACACCATCACGTCGACTGGCCTTTCTGCATCGGCCTCTTGCATCATGGTCGCACATGCAGCCACGGCCAGAACCGCAAGGAGGACAACCTTGGAATCCACGCACTGTCATACCGCTTGTGGTATAAATCTCCAATTCCACGTCCCCGCCTGTCACGCAAGCATGCATCAAGACGCCAAAACTTCCCATCGGACCCGGATTTGCCACCCTCGTGTGGTTCTTCCCGTACAGCACACGGCAGGTACGAAGGGATTCAGACCTTGGACACTATCTGCTCGCGCGATATCCGGAAGGCAAACAGCGTAGTCAGCAGCACCATGGCAAAGAGCAGTATTCCGATTCCCAAATGGACTGAGACCAGAACCGCGTGCAGTTTCAAGTCGATTACGAGCGCGCCAAGCGTGATCTGCGTGATTACAAACACGGTTGCAAGGGAGCTTGTCATTTTGATCTTGGTATCTGCACTACTGTTGAGATAGCTTGCAACCATGGTTGCAATGACCAGCGCGCCGGTGGTCGCAGCTACCAGCCTGTGTATCCACTCAATCAGGTACTCTTCTGATGGCATTATCCCGTTGGGGCACAACGGCCACTCGGGGCAGGTAAGGCCGAGCCCGGCAGCAGAGATGTACCCGCCCAGAAACATCAGCGAGTACAGTACCATCATTGTTGCAAGGGCAAGGTATTGGATTGCCAAGGCTACTCTACGATGAGGGTGCCCTGCATGCCCTGCAGGGCGTGTCCTGGAACGGTGCAGATATAGTCATAGACGCCAGGAGATCCGGCCATAAACGTGACGCTGCCTTCCTCGCCCGGTTTGAGGAAGCTTACTGCAGAGCCTATTCCAGAGTCCCATATCACGCTGTTAAAGTCGCTGGGATCACTCACCACGCCGAAGGAATGGAACGATCTGCCCAGGTTGGTGGACATGACGGTTACCTCGTCACCCGACTTTACTACGATGTCCGGATTGCTTCCTTCCTCGCCTGGCAGGGCGTTAAACGCCAGTATCCTAAAGTCGTCAGACTCTACAAAGTCCAGGGTGAACTCATGGCTGACGCCGGTCGGCACCACGTCGTCCGAACCTGGTTCAGGTGCTGTTCCCTGCATCTCTGCCATTATCGCGACGATCGGTGCAGGCTCGGATATCCAATAGTCCCACATGGAAAAGAAGATCAGGCCGCCTGCAATGCATATGCCCAACATGATGGCCATCATCTTGCCGGTCCTGGCAGGGGTTGTCCGGTAGTATGTCTGTGGATCGTGTTTCATCTTCATATCTCCTAATGCGACGGGGTCTTGGCGTCAAATGGATAATAGTACTTTCCGCCTACGCCAAACGGATCCTCGACGTTTGCTATCTCTCCCTTGGCGGAACTGTGAATCATGTTAATCAGGAACAGTACCATGCTGGCACCTATTATCATTGCGCCCACCGATGCGATCTGGTTCATGGCAATCCACTCGGGGATCGGGGGATAGTCAAAGACCCTCCTTGGCATGCCGTACAGTCCCAGCACGTGCTGCGTAAAGAAGACCATGACGGTTCCCACCATGGCCAGGATGAAGTGGATCTTGCCCATGGCTTCGCTGTAGAGCCTGCCGGTTACAAACGGGAACATGTAGTACAGGAATGCGATGGATCCAAAGGCGATGGTTCCCATCACGAACAGGTGGAAGTGTCCCACTACCCAGTACGTGTCGTGGGTCGTAAAGTCCAAGGGCATTGCGCTGTTGACCACGCCGCCTGCGCCGGCAGAGAAGAACAGCGCGATTCCGCCAACGGACCACATCATCGGAGTTGAGAACTTGATTCGGCCGTTCCACATGGTGGCAATAAAGTTGAATACGTGCATGGCAGACGCCGGGACGGCTGCAAGCGTTCCGACCATGAAGACGGTCTTTTCGGTAAAGGACATTCCCGTGGCGTACATGTGGTGCGCCCACGAGGAGAACCCCACTATGGAAAGCAGCACGAATGCAAAGATTCCCGAATTGTAGCTGTATATCGGCCTCCTGGAGAATCTCGGGATGATCTCGTACATCATGCCTATTGCGGGTATCACCAGCACGTACACCTCCGGGTGGAAGGTAAACCAGAACAGGTGCGCGTACGCGATCGGATCGCCGCCGAGTGCGGGATTGAAGAACCCGCTGACTCCCAGGCGGTCGGTGAGCAGCATGAGCAGCGCGGCTGCAAACGTCGGAATGGCCACGAGTATGATGAGTGAGGATGTCAGGAACGACCACGCCAACAGCGGAACCTGGCCGATGGACATGTCGGGGTGCTTGCACTTGAGGATGGTTACGACAAAGTTGATGGCGCCAAGTACCGAGGAGACGCCGAGAATCTTCAGCCCGAATATCCACATGTCTGCTGCGGGTCCGGGTGAGCTGATGATGGAGTATGGCGGCGTGGCGTACCACGTAAAGTCTGCAAACCCGAGCCAGATGAGTGCGCCTGCGGGTGGAATCATCCAGAATGCGATTGCGTTGAGTTTTGGATACGCCATGTCCTTGTATCGGATCATTATGGGGACAAAGTAGTTGCCTACTGCAGCCGCAAAGGGTATGATGAAGAGGAATATCAGGGTAGTGCCGTGCACGGTGAATATGCGGTTGAAGGTCATCGAGTCGGTGATTATCTGGGAGCCGGGAAGGAACAGTTCTACCCTTATCGCAAGCGCAAGTGCGCCGCCCAGAAACAGGAATCCCAGGGACGTAATCAGGTAGAGCAGGCCGACGTCGGTGTGGTGGGTGGAGAACATTATCTGCCATATTGGCCGTGGGCGTTGCAGCTCTAGAACCATCAGTCAATCCCTCCAAAATGGGCATCGGTGGATAGTGATAAAAGCGTTATCAAGTCGATGCCTCCTCGACGTACAGGGTTCCGCGCATGTTGTAGTGGATCAGTCCGCAGTACTCCCGGCACTGGATGGCGTGCTCTCCCGGCGCGTCGGGTGCAAACCACACGGTGTTGACCCTTCCCGGTACAGCATCGATCAGAACCACGTAGTCATGGATGTTGAAGGAGTGGATGACGTCAAGTGCCGACACCTCGAATTTGTAGGCCTTGCCGGCCTCGACATGCAGCTCTCCGACTTCGACGGTGCCGTCAGGATGCTCAAAGGTCCAGAACCACTGCTGTCCGGTCACCTTGATGATTTCAGCATCCTCCGGAACGTGCTCCACGAGCCTCTCGACATTCCAAGCCTCTGCTCCGACCCAAGTCATGAGCGCGATCACTATCCCGATGTATATCCATTCAGGCCAGTTAGAGTGATGCCCCAATTCTACCAGTCCGTCCCCTCGTATGGAGTCGGTTTTGCCTTGGGGTGCGACTCCCGAAACCTCCAGATCTGCCATATCATAGTGCCAGACACCACCGCGCCCACGGTGAACGCCACAGTCATCATCCTAAAGAACAGGTTCCAGATGAGCACCCTGCGGTCTACGTACTCGCCGGGCTCGTCGCCTGCTGCAAACGCAGCTTCAAGAGCAGGAAATGCCACCAATATTGCAAATACCAAGAACAGACCAATCATACCATTCATTAGCGATTGACAGTCGTCTTATGTAAATTCTATTTAAGGGTTTACAAGAGGAAAGATACGAGTTGCACTTCCATTTATTCGCGTGCGACACCGCAATCCCCCGCATGCGATCGCATGTGTTGCATTAATCCCACATGCCGCGGGTGTTCGGCATGCTGGGAAGAATGATTTCCAGGATGATATAATCCAGCATCATGGCATGCGATCTTGGATTATGGCATCTGCATATTAGTCAATTCTTGCCATGCAGGGTCGAATTTCCAGACAGGACGTGGTTCCACTCTTCCCGGAGCCGCGGAAGCTCTGCAAGAAGCCACATGTACCACTTTATGAACTCGCCGGTCTCATCCCGGATGTACTCCTCAATCATGGAGTACTGGCGCGTCTCATACCACTCCGAGATCTGCCTGCCGCTCTGCTTCTTGCCGGTCATCTTGTCAAGGCCCGAGTTCTTGAACTCGCCGTGGTTCATCATGATTCCCGTGCCGTGCAGGTCAATGCACGGGTGCGACAGCACGTCTATCCTTGGCAGGCCGTGCAGGCGGGATCGTGCAAGCAGAAACTTGTGCTCAAATCCCAGATTGTACCCCACGGGGACAAAGTCAAACGTGTACGTGCCGGCTATCGCGGTGGTGGCGATGAGACTGGACAGCATGCTCCTCTCCCCGAGCTCCCACTCCTTGAGGACTGTCACCTCCCCTACCGGCCGGCCGGTTCCGCGTTCCAGCTCCTGATACTGGATGGTGATGATCTTGTCCTGCCTCTCATTCAAGCCTGCAGTCTCGATGTCCAGATAATAGTTGGCCATGCAGGGGGTTGGATTTTTGCATTTAAATAAATTCAGTCTGCCCGCAGAGTGCATAGCAGAATCAAGCCACACGCCCCTACCAGGTCTGGCCAAACCTAGGCGAGTCCACCACGTTGAGTCCCGACACAAGTAATCTGCCGTTGTCCTCCCGGAAGACGTTCAGGGAGCCGTTTGCTATGATCATCTCAAGCAGCCTGCCAGAGGAGATATTCAATGCAATCGAGAGCATCGCCTTTATCGGATCCATGTGGGTTACCAGCACCACGTTCTGGTCAGGATGTTGTTTGGTGGCATGATCTACCATCTCCGTGACGCGCTTTTTGACCTGTACGAACGTCTCCACTCCGTTGTGTGCTATCTCCAGCTCCTCGTTGTAAAACTTTAGGAAGACGTTTCCGTGTGTCTTGTATATCTCGTCGTATCCCATTCCGGTAAACTTGCCCATGTCAAGTTCAGTCAGGCGATCGTCGACGGTGACGTCAACGGAGGTTGCATCCCCTACAATACGGGCAGTGTCCTCTGCCCTCTGGATGGGGCTGGAGTATATGGCAGATATGTCCATGCGGGCCAGCAGCCCGGCTGCGTACTCTGCCTGGCTTATACCCTCGTCAGTCAGTGGGAATCCAGAGGTTCTTCCTGCCAGAATCTTCTCGACGTTGTTTTTTGCCTGGCCGTGACGCAGGAAGATTATGTTTCCCAACGCCCGAGATGCAAATAGAGATAATAATAACATTGTCAGAAGGTCATCGTGAAGATAGGCATCATCGGCGGAACAGGCGGCATGGGCAAGGGATTTGCCATCAGGTGGTCGCAGAACCACGACGTCATCATAGGCTCAAGGGACGCGGCCCGGGCATCGGATGCGGCCGCAGAGTACTCAAAGCTTGCAACAGAGGCCTTTGGCGGCATGAACGGGACCATCACGGGAAACGACAACGTCTCGGTTGCCAGGGTAAGCGACGTGCTGATCCTGTCAATCCAGTATGAGAACATCGACTCCACGTGCTCGGCGATACTGCCCGAGACGAAAGACCACTGCGTGGTAGTCTCGCCGATAGTCCCCATGACAAAGACGGACGTCGGATTCGAGTTCATCCCCATCAAGGAAGGCAAGCCGTTTTCGTACCAGATGGTGGCAAAGCACGTCAGGGACGCATCAAGGCTTGTCTCTGCGTTTCACGTGATATCAGAAAAGAAGCTTGCCAACCCCAAGCTGAAGCTTGACTATGACATATTTGTCTGCGGTGACGGCAAGGACGCGGTAGGCACGGTCAACTCACTCATAGGGGAGATCGACGGCCTCAGGCCGATCTATTTGGGCCCGGGGGAGCTGTCATACATGGCAGAGATCTCCACGCCGCTGCTGCTCAACGCGATGATACGAAACAAGATAAAAAACCCCGGCATCAAGATCGTCTGAGCGGCATTGAGTCACGAGTACTACCGGAGGGGCAGGAACTGGTTTACCGCAATCGGGGTGCTGTTTTCAGTAATGGCGGCAATAGTGCTTGCCAGGCAGGTACTGATATGGGGCCCGGAGTTTGTGCTGGACTTTCTGCTTGACGGAGAGGTGACCAACGAGAAGGTGTCAGCCGCGATGCTGGGGTTTGGCATTTTTATGATAGTCCTGGGGTTCAGAAGGCATGGCCAGCCAGGATGAGTTTCTAAGCGCGCAGAAGCTGCTGCGCCTGGGAACGGTGGGCCCGGACGGCACGCCGCACGTGGTTCCCGTCTGGTACACGTACGAGTCCAACGTATTCCACATTGGAACAAGCACCAAGACCAAGAAGGCAAGAAACGTCATGCAGAACAGCCGCGTCTCGTTCTGCGTCGACACCGGAGTGAACGCGCCGAACATCTGCGGGGTCATGGGACAGGGCAAGGCACGCCTGATCCGCGACGGGAGGGTTCAAGCCATTGCAGAAAGGATTCTTGCCAGGTACTATGACAGCCTTGACAATCCGGCCGCGCAGGAGCTGCTCAGGGACACGGACTGCATAATAGAGATATCCCCGGACAGCACCACTATGTGGAAGTACTGACAAAATCCTCAATCTTGGACATTGCCCGCTCCAGCACGTCCATTCCCGGAAGGTACACCAGCCTGAAGTGGCCGCTGCCGTACGTTGCGCCGAACCCAGACCCGTGCACCGCCAGCACGCCCTTGGATTCGAGAAGGTTGAGAACGAACTCCTTGTCGGTCCCGAAGCGGGCGTCTTCGATTTTGGGAAACGCGTAAAACGCGCCCTGCGGAACGGTGCACGACAGTCCGGGCATCTCGTTTAGCCTTTTCACCACAAAGTCCCTGCGGCGCTTGACCTGGGAGACAAAGTCCCGTATGTACCCCTGGGGGCCGCGAAGGGACTCGAGTGCCGCATGCTGGACCGGCAGGTTCGTCGCTATCCTCACCCTTGCAAGCTTTGGAAGGTGCTCGCGTATGGCCTCAAGCCTGGGCGACTGGTTGAATGCCATGTACCCTATCCTCCAGCCTGACATGAGATGCACCTTGGAGAACCCGTTGAGCACTATCACGGGCAGGTCCCGCGCCACGCTGCCCACGCCCACGAATTCCTCGTCAAAGATTATCTGATCGTATATCTCGTCGCATATGATGTACAGGTCGTTTGCGGCCGCAAGATCCACCAGCTGCCGGAGGGATTTTTTGTCAAACACCACGCCGGTCGGATTGTTCGGGCTGATGAGGCATATGGCGACTGTCCTTGGCGTGATCTTGGATCGTATGTCGTCTATGTCCGGCGCGGAGTTTTCCAGATTTACTGCAAACTCGACTGGAACGCCGCCGTGCAGGCGTACGTAGGACGCGTAAGGCGGATAGTACGGGCCCGACAGCAGCACCTCGTCGCCGTCCTCGACTATCGAGGATATCACCATCTCAAGGCCCTCGGAGATGCCGTTGGTGACTAGTATGTCGTCTGCAGACACTGCCAGCCCCTTGGCGGCCTCCTTGCGCGCGATTGCCTCCCTCAGATCGGCAATGCCCTCCGAGGGGGAGTAATAGTTGTCCCCCCGCCGGACTGCATCTATCATGGCCTGCCTGACGTTGTCAGGCGGCTGAAAGCCGAACTGCACCGGGTCGCCGATGTTGAGATAGTCCACTGCCATCCCCCTCTGCTGCACCCGCCTGGCTGCAAGCACCACGTCCCGGATGGCGTACTCTACCTCTGCCACCTTCTTTGAGATCTTCAAAGTACCTAGACAGGTATTTAGACACGTTAAAGTCTTATTCTTTTGGACTCGTAGCACAGTCAGGATAGTGTGGGCGGCTTCGGACCGCCAGGTCGAGGGATCGAAGCCCTCCGAGCCCTCTTATCTGCACGTTCATGACCTGCCGGTGACTGCGTCAGACACGAACTAGGACACTTAGATGGCATTATAAGGCGCGCTCTGTGCCGGTGATAAAGTGAAGGCATCCCTGTTCAGGATAGGACTGGTACTGTTAATCATCGGCGTTGTCTGGATATCGCTCGTGTTTGCAGGTACTGAAAAGACCCACATGACATCCATCATAAAACAGTCGGGGTCAGTCGAGGCCGGAATGGAATTTTCCGGGACAGGCATCGGGTTCTACCGCATCCACATGCCGGAGTTCGCCGGGGACGAGGTGTTCGTCCAGATACGGGATCCCGGCAACAACGTAATCCAAGAGCAACTGGTCCAGACTAGGATGTTAGTCGGATACTTTGAGTTGGGTGAGGACGGAAGGTACTCTGCAATACTGACAAACATCTCGGAAGGTTCGGTCGCAGTGGAGGCAGAAATAGGAGAGACTGATTCGCAGGACATGATGCTTGCGGGGATTCTGATTCTGGCAGGATCCGTTGCCATGATGGCGATGGCATACCTGAGGATCAGTTCCTACAGCACGGAGCAACCTGACGAGAATATCTCATAGACTGGTATGCACTGGATCACGTGCCCGAATATCAGGATCAGGTTGAAGGCAAGCCACACGACAAAGAACAGAAACGCCACTATTGAAAACGGCAGGAGCCACCGGAGCCGCGTGTGCTCCATGCCCTTGAGTATCAGCACCGCCCCCAGGGATCCCAGAACCAGCCCGAATTCAAGCGGCTGGTGCGACCAGGAGACCAGTCCGTCGATTCCAAACATGTCATGGGATATGGAATCGGCAAATCCCGAAACCGTCTGGATTGCGGCGCCTGCCATCACCAGTTTGATGCCGGTCTTGACTATGCCGTGTGCCAGGCGGCGCGCCAGCATGACTCCCCCCAATATGGCAGCGCAGCCGGTCATGGAGACGCCAGAATACACCACGATGTGCGGAGTGCTCCAGAAAAACTCGGGCTCCTGCAGGATGTGCGATATGGCGTCCCAGAATCCGGCAGACACCACTACGACTGGTCCGATGACTGCAAGTATGGCAAGTGGCATGACAGAACCGGACCAGGCAAGCCTTGAATTGACGATTCGCGGGAGTAGTCTCATCTTGGGTTCTGTTCCATGGATGGCATATTTGAAATCTTGCAAAGCCAGTCAACTATACTGACACGCCAAAGTTTTTGCACGCCAGAACTGGTTTTAAGTAAAACAAAGCATGACATGATACCATGATAATTACAAAGTGCATTCCAATAGTGCAGTCCCGGAGGCTGTCGCGCAGGATAGCAGAATGCGTCAGGGAGTGCGACGTAATATACGACATGTCGATAATGATGAAACGCGCGCACCCGTACTTGTCGGATTACGACCTGATCTACATGATCCCCGGATGGAGGGCGCGGTTCGGCCTGACCGGCGCCACGTTGATGCACGAAACCGCCGCCAAGCAGGCTAGGCGCGCGGTGATGCAGTTCTGGGACGCGAACCGCGCCAAGCACGACAGGCGCGTACGGCTCAAGAAAAAACTGGAGGCAGGCAAGATAAAAAAATACAGGCGAAACAGGTGGACGGATCCGGACAGTCTGCTGAGGCGCCGCCGGGACAGTCGCGAACTGCTGCATTCCCTTGTGTCGCGCGGAACACCCAAGATGGTGGACCGCGTGACGGTAAAATTGCCCGGATTGGGAGCCGTGCGCTTGAAGGAAGGCATGGGCAAAAATGCCCCCGAAGGCGAGTTAAGATCGTTCCAGATGGTGGACATCACTGGGAAAGTGACTTGCAGGACGACTGACACACGCAGGCAGTTCATGCTCCACCTACAGTTGGAGGTTCCGGATCCCGCACCGGCGACCGGCCCGAAGGCCGGAATGGATCTAGGTGTGAAGCACTTGGCGGCAGTTGTCGACGAGGATGGCAACGAAACCCTGCACGACGTGGCCGGAGGGTGCAAGAGGCATGATGGCGACAAGGTAGACAGGATGAGATCCGAACGAAGCGGGCACAGGCACGGATCCGGCCAGTGGAGGAAGTGGGGGTTTAAAATCCGCACTGAGCTTGAAAAGATATCCAACCGGCAACACCACGAGGAGATACGCGTGGCAAGGCAAGTCGTGGACGGCAGATCCGTCATATGCATGGAGGACTGGGATCTTGCCAAGGCCAGTGCCTCCAACGGGAATGCCGGAAAGTCAGGCCTGAATCGCTCCATGGCATACTCCCGGATGGGCGCGTTCCGCGATCAGGTGGAGTGGCAGATGAAGAAACTCGGCGGCAGGACAAAATTCGTGGACAGGAAAAACACCAGCACGACGTGCGCCAGGTGCGGCAGGATGGACAAGAAATCCCGAAACGGCGAGGATTTCAGGTGTGCGTCCTGCGGCTGGTACCACCATGCCGACAAGAACGCGGCGAAAAACATTTTGACTAACGACGTCCCCGACCCGGGGACTGGCGGCCAACCCCATGATTATGGAGATGCCATTGCGGGCACCGAGGTCGTCATTAGGCGCGAGGATCGCAGACCAGACAGTCCAATCATGGACACCTTGGCAGGCCGGCTTGAACCCGGCAATGACGGCAATTACGGATCCGCCGGAGCGTCAGAAAGTGCATCAGTTGGGGCCAGCTAGTCTGGCTGAAAACTTTTGCGCGTCGGTATATATTAGGTGATGGCGCGTACGACTCCCATGAGCCCAGGCATAGGATTGATGAAGAGGCGGCTGGAAAAAGAGCGCGACGCGATAGCGCTTGCCACGTCGGGTGTCGCAAAGAGGTACAGCGTGGATCCAAGCGAGATCAGTACGCTTGAGACAAAGTACGACGATGATGCAGGGGACTGGTACGTTGCACTGGGATGGAAGGATCAGAGGGCCGTAATCAGGATGGACTCCGTCCAAGCGACGATAATCGAGATTAATGAGATCTGATCTGATCTGCTCGTTTTAAATATGGATTAATCACTCCGGCATAAAGTGAACGCCTACTCGTCTCTTAGAACCGTGGAGTGGAAAGACGGCAGGGTGGTAATGATTGACCAGACCAGGCTGCCAAACGAGCTGGTTCTTGTGGAGTATGACAGATGGGAGCAGGTGGCAGAGGCAATCAAGACCCTGGTAGTACGCGGTGCTCCTGCAATCGGGGTGTCCGGAGCCTTCGGACTGGCACTTGCAGCACAGCAAAGCAGTGCCGCATCCCGCGAGGAGATGATATCCGATCTGGAGGTGGCAAGAAAGGCCCTCTTTGAGACAAGGCCCACTGCGGTAAACCTCGGATGGGGGCTGGACAGGATTATGGAAGTGGCAAAGGCAGGCGATACCGCAGGGCAGATAAGGAAAGACGTGGTGTCTGCTGCCAAAAGGATGGCAGACGAGGACGTGGAGATTAACCGCACCATGGGCAAGAACGGCTCTGTCCTGTTTGACAATGACGATACCGTAATGACCCACTGCAACGCCGGCGCGCTTGCGACCGTATCGTACGGGACGGCCCTGGGAGTCATCCGGGCTGTCAGGGAGAGCGGAAAGAACGTCAGGGTGATTGCGACAGAGACCAGGCCGGTACAGCAGGGCTCGAGGCTTACCGCCTTTGAGTTAAAGCACGACGGTTTTGACGTCAGGCTGATTCCGGACACGGCAGTGGGGTACTCCATGGCAAACGGACTAGTCGACAAGGTGATAGTCGGCGCAGACAGGATAGTCAGGACCGGGCACGTGTTCAACAAGATCGGAACGTACCAGGTGGCAACCATGGCGCGGCAGCACGGCATCCCGTTCTATGTCGCAGCCCCGCTGTCAACTATCGACATGCAAGGCGATGCCGGCGACATAGTCATAGAGATGCGCAAGGGAAGCGAGGTTACCGGAACCGGGCGGGGCAGAACGGCCCCGGAGGGTATTGACGTCATAAACCCGGCATTTGACATGACCCCGCCGGAGCTGATCTCCGGGATAATCACGGAGAAGGGGGTGGCGTTTCCGCCGTATGCAGAGTCCATCCCAAAGTTATTTGAAGCTAATTTTTAGAAAGTTTTTATTGTTTTTGAGATTGTACTTTACAATATGAGCGCAGTTTCTTCGCATGCAGTAGAGGAGTCCCTCAGACAGTGCATGGATCCGGAGGTGCCGCTCAACATAGTCGAGATGGGGCTGATATACGGGATTGACGTTGCAGAGAACAACGACGTCAGCATCAAGATGACCATGACCACGCAGGGCTGCCCGCTTCACGAGACGCTGGTGCAGGATGCCACGAGGTACGTAAAGAGAGTTCCAGGCGTCAACAACGTCAACGTGGACATCGTGTGGGATCCGCCATGGTCCATGGACAAGATGTCCGAGGAGGCAAAGCAGAAGATAAAGAACATGGGAGCAGACATGAACACCCCGGCCCCGATAAATTATGACACCGCCCTCCCGCAGGGGGTCGGCAAGATCGTCCGTCAGGAGGACGGCGCGATGGTGCTGTTAAACGAGCACGAGCAGGGGTTCATGGTGAACCAGGCCATAGTGGACTTTTGGAAGTCCTGCAACGGCCATCGCAAGGTCACGGATCTGGTAGACGTCTTTGCAAGCCAGACCGGACTGCAGAGGAACCAGGTGGAAAAGGAGGTAATGCAGCTGTTGCAGCAGCTCCGTGACGGCGGACTGATTGCCATTGCCGGCCAGCCCGAGGTCTCAAACGTCGAGTTCAAGAGATGACACGCTAGAGGGCGTATCTGGAGTCGGCGCCGTCGAACGGTATGGTGACTCCCGAGAGGTACTTGACATTATTCTGGACTATTCCCTTTACGAAACCGCCTACCTCGTCTGGCCGCCCCATCCTGCCCATGGGGAGCGACTTTTTGAGCTCCGGCACATTCTTGAACAGATCTCCTTGTCCTGTCCGTGCTGATCAGGCCGGGGGCGATGGTAATGCAGCTCACCTCCCTGGACGCGTACTCCCTGCTCAGAACCTTGAGCACCTCGCCGAATGCCGCACGGTACGCAGACGAGATTACCAAGTCCGCGTTTGGCTCCCTTACCACGCCCGAACTGACAAGAAAGACGTATCCGCCGTCGCGGATCCTGATGTTTTGCAGCATGATGCAGAATCCCAAGAACAGCTGGTTGTGGTATTTGTTCCACTCCTCCTCGGTGATGTCGGGGAATCGCTTTGGGGGAGGGCCGCCGGTGTTGAGGACTAGGATGTCAGTGGAATCATGATTCTGCGCGAACCGCCGGACGCTTGCCAGGTCAGACGTGTCGACGTCCTTGCTGGATGCGGCAAGGACGTCTATTCCAATGGATTGCAGGGATGCGGCAATGGCTTGTCCGATTCCCCGGGAGCCGCCTAGCACGATTGCCTCAGTCATGATATCCCCAAGGCGCGCAGATGATTAAATCTCTTTGGCATGCCAAGACGTGCTTTGGGCTTGGCATGGTACGGGGATCTGTAGTTGAACCGTTATATTCCCAGCGACGCAAAGAACGCAATGCTTGATGAGAAGACCCTGAAGAGGTTGGATTCAAATCGGATGCATGTGATTTATGACAAATGGCCGGAGACTGCCAAGAGTTCGTTTGAATTCGAGCATGAAAAGATTGGATTTGACGGCACCGCCCTTTGGCGTAAGGGATGTCGTGTTTGCCGGAATGGGTGGTTCCGGAGCCATCGGGGACGTCTTTGCATCAATCCTGTCCAAGACAGACATTCATGTGAGCGTGGTCAAGGGGTACGTACTTCCAAAGACTGCCACCAAGGACACGCTGGTGGTATCTACGAGCATCTCTGGAAATACGATCGAGACTGTAACTATTCTGAGGGAAGCCATGGACAAGGGATGCAGAATAGCTGCGTTCTCATCCGGTGGAATAATGCAGGATGTCTGCACAAGAAATGGTTTGGAGTACAGAAGGATTGAGAGGGTTCATTCCCCAAGGGCGTCGTTTGTGGCATTCCTGTACGGAATGCTAAACGTGCTGCATCCCATCCTGCCCATAAGCGAGAGAGACATTTGCGAGTCGCTCGCTGAAATGGAACAACTTGGCAGAATGATCAACTCGGATAACATGAACGGGGACAATCCTGCCCTTCAGATGGCAGAATGGATTGACGGAATTCCCATGATATATTATCCGTTTGGACTGCAGGCAGCTGCCATCAGATTCAAAAACGCCCTGCAGGAGAATGCAAAGACCCATGCGGCGGTAGAGGACATCATTGAAAGCTGCCATAACGGGATAGTTGCGTGGGAGAGGCCTAGCAGGTTCCAACCGATCCTGCTGCAAGGCCAGGATGACTACATCAGGACAAAGGAGAGATGGAAGGTATTCAAGGAGTACTTTGATGAAAACGGGATTGATTTTTGGCAGGTCCATTCCATAAGGGGAAACATACTCTCAAAGATCATTACTTTGGTGTACCTTTTTGATTATTGCTCCATATTTCTTGCAGCAAGGAACGGGATCGACCCGTCGCCTGTAAGATCAATTGATTTTATCAAGAATAGAATATGAAAGATACGCGTATTCAGATTCCCAAGTTGCCTAATCATATCATAGAACCAAAGTTTGTGAAGTGAAACTGTAAACCACGCACGATATCAAATCGAGATCACAAATTTAGAATACATGGTAGATTGTATATATGAACCCAAGTAATTTAGACTACAACCAATGTAGGTTAACTGAATTACCGTACAAGGGATTATGATGGCCTTTATTCAACATAAGGAGGATGTCAGTTAACGCAACTGTGCTCCACTAGCCACATAGAAAAAAATTAAGATCGGATTTTATCTTGAATGCAATTCTAAATAGAATCTACACAAATTGGATCAGGAAAACACAGTTGTGTTAATTGAATATACCTCTCAACGTAATAGTTTCAATTCTACAATCCTAATGAATTTTTTGGCTGTATTGTTCCAAGAAAAGTTTCTCTCCATCGATCGTCTCCCATATGATCCCATTTGCATGGCATTTTTCTCATTTTCAAGCATGTATGTGATCTTTTCAGATATTCCATCAGAATCTCCCTCTTCTACAAGGAGGCCAGACTTGCCGTCCTTCACTATTTCTGGAACTCCCCGTGCTCTCACCACTTTCGCCAACTCCTTGCGCAGGAGCGTTATCTCAGATTCATTCACACGGGTTCACGGATATCAAGATCAATAAACCAGCATGGTCTAATTAGGTGCACCAGAGATAAAATTCTAGGCACGGGTCTGAATCCATACCAGATCATTTTGCATAACATATTAATCAAGAAACTCAAATTACTTGCATATGAAGATCGGGTTGATGATCGGACGTTCCCCAAGTGAGATAGGGGGGCAGCAACAGGTCATAAAAAGCATCAGGAATGCGCTAGGCCAAGAGCATGAAGTAGTTACATATTCCTGCACTAAAATTCCCTGGCTTGAGAACAACAAATATTTTATCCCATTCTCGTCTACACGAATCGCATTATTGCAGATTATGGGGGGGCTATTATGCAAGATGGCGCATGATTGTGATGTTCTGATATACCCGAATGCTCTTTTTGGCATCCCTAGCAGCACCAAGCGGCCAATAATCATATATAGTCATGGCGGATTTCCTACGCGTGACATAAGCAAGCACTCATGGATCGTTAAGTTGTATGGCAGAGTGTTTGAGCGCGCGTCCAGCAACCTGTTCCGACATGTCAGGAAGGATAAAAACATACACATCTTAACCAACTCACAATACACAACTGCCTTGGTACGCAAGGATGTGGGCAGGGAGTCTACAGTGATATACCCAGAGGTTGACATGGGAGAATTTAGAGTTAAAGATCAGACGGAAAGAGTCGGAGTTGTCAGTGTAGGAACGTTGAACAGACAAAAGTGTTATGAAATTACTTGCGATGTCATGACACATCTAGAATCACCATACACCATCATGGGACGAACGCACGATTCCAAAGAACGGACATATCATAACATGTTACGGGCAAAATACCCGAGCGTGCAATTAGTGCCAAACGTGTCAGTCAAGGAAATGAAAGACAGGTTATGGGGCGCCAAAGTGTATCTACATGCAAAGATCGAGGATTTCGGTATATCGATAGTAGAAGCCATAGCAGCGGGATGCGTGCCAGTCGTGCCGGATGCAGGCGGGATCAGAGAGACCGTACCTGTATCTGATTTGCGGTATCCGCCTAATGACTTGAATGCGATACGAGAGAAGGTTGAGAGAGCCCTTGCAGGAGAATATGATCACCACATGCCGTTTCTACAGAAGCATGTTGAACGGTATGACACTTCTGTGTTTCAGAAATCGTTATTAGGTTTTGTTCAAGATGTCTGCAAATGAAATTTTGTGCAATAGTTTGGCATCTGTAATATACGATAATTATTTCGCCTAGTCATCGGTGTCCTCTTCCATCCATTTTGGGTTGCCATCCCTGATCGCGTCGGTGGCTTTTCTGTTGCGGAACGCAAGCAGTGACGTCTCGTAGTTGTCGATATCCAAAGACCAGTGAAGCCTGCGCTCGTTGTAGTACTCAATGTATTTTGACAGCGATTTGTAGTGGTAAATCTCTTCTTCTATGCTGTGATGGAATCGCTCCAGCTTGCCGTTGGTCTGGAGGTGGTACGGCCGGGTGTTTATCAGCTCGATTCCGCAATCTAACAGCTCGGCTTCAAAGGCGGCGGGCTGCCATGACCCTGCAGGCGCCTTTCTCCTCCTGTCATCTGTGCCCTTCTTGTGTCTGCCTGCCACGCCGATTGCCTGCAGCGTTCCCTGTGGGAGGTTGTCTTTTTTGTGGATCAGTGCCATCAGCAGGACGTGCCAGAGACGCAGCTTGCATCGGTTCCGGGATCAGACGCCCTGGATCCGTCGTCGCGAAATAGCTGCATTTTGTCGAATGCAGTGGTGTACTCCTCTGCCCGCTCCAAGATATACTGGAACTCTTCCCTGCTGCGTATGGTTGCAGAATGCAAGCTGGACTAGTCGAATATGACGCCATCGAACACTTCGATCCTGTGCAGGTCTGCTGTCACCCGAATCCCAACCTTCATCCCTGCTGATCCACAGGCGGCGTTCAAGATCCAGTTCCTTGTCCTTTCGCACCAGATCTCTGTCTTTCTTCCCAATTACCTTGTCTTTCTGGCTTAATTCCCTGTCTTTCTGTGTTAGAGTTTCTTTTAATTTTTTAATTTCCTGCTACATCTTGCGTATGGCTTGACCAGACGAATCCTGCATTTGGGGTGTAACGCGATCGTGCCTGATCTAAATTTATCGGTCGAATTTCTTTTTGGGGGGAGTATTACGCATAGGATCTAATGTATCCATGTAACCATTGACTAATAGCTTTATACCTAACATGCTTTAGAATGTTGAATAAATTTCTTCTCATGTAATCTGATGTTTTAACATAGGTGCATTAATTGTTCATGTAGATTGAGGTATAAATGATGATAGATGCGATAGAATATGAGGGTTTGACTATACCAAATCGAACGTTTTATGGGCATGATGAGGGTGACCTAACCTTTTACATCGTGACCTTACTATACTTGAGTATTTTCCTCTCCCAGCGCCCTCCGCATTACACTGACTAGCATTTCGACTCCCCTATCATTAGACAGGTTCTCAAGCGCATGCTTTCTTCCTGCCTGTGCTATCTTTTTCCATCTTGGATCGTCTGAATTGTCTAGATATTCTTGGAATCTCGCCAAGTAATTTGATTTGTCTATGAATATGGCACTTTTGCCGTCCTCAAATCCTAAGAACGATCCATGGTTTCTCTCCGTTATTTCCATGAATGTAAGGCACCCAGCTGCAGGTGTCTCTTTGTATTTTGCTGTCGGAAAGCTAGTCGTGGCTGCGATTGCCGCTCTGAATCTAGACAGTATCTTGTGTAATTGATCGGTGCTCTGTCCGGGGCATATGTCACGTGTATGCATCACATACGACAGATTGCTACATTTTGTCCTGAGTTTGTAGTGAAAGTCAGATGACAGTGCCCTTGGTCTTCTCAGGTACACACGGTAGTATATTTTGTGCAGAATGTCCGGCTTATCCAGTACTCCAGATATCCCTATCTTATCCGGAACTCTCTCATTCCAAGGCACGGCACTAGTATGCAATGATGGCTCCAGTCCAGCATGAATCACTTCATACTTGAGATGTTTAGGATAATATTCATAGAAAGATTCAGGTGCATATGAATCAAAAAACCAGTCTACATTGAGGCTGTCTGCCCATCCTCTCATGTCGTGATTCAGGATTGCATGAGGGTCATCTGCCTTTGCAATTACGGGAATGTTGCTGTCCTTAATGCCTGTCAAAGACAGGACAGTGGTAATGGTGATTTCAGGTAGCAGTATTACATCATAGTCATTTTTTAGTTTTGAAACATCAATTTTATTCAGAGTGTCTAGGCAATCTACTTCCAAGTTCTTGTTTCTAAAGATGGCATGGTTGAAAAAATAGTATCTTGTCTTGTTATATCCACTCCCATTCAGTGGTGGTGAAGCAGATGAGTACGCCATCCCTACCTTGATAGAGTTCAACTCTTTCTGGCCACCATTAATGATATTGCTAATATTAGGATTTTATAACTTTACATGTAGTCAAATGGATAATTATTTAGATTCGCGCCCGACTGCCACGAGTTCGGAACCAGGCTACACAATGAGATTGATCACGTATTCACATCCGTAAACTATTTCAGCATAAATCCCACTAACAACGAGATAAAAAAATAGTACACATGGTAATTCTTCACATGAAGGTTTGTACACACATGGTGAACTTGGATGGCTAAGGGTATTCAGCGTGTTGATGACATGCTTCTTCACATAGAGAAAGTAGCGACCCGACGCGTACTAGAAGATCCTAGAAGTACTGGCACACATCCAAATAGTTACCTATTTTAGAGATTATGCAAGTATAAAGATAGGCAATAAAACACACTTCATATGCGCATACTGATCGGTTCACGAACCCAAGATCGGGTATTTCATTGGGAAGAGTTTAGCAGGTACCTTTCTACTTTTGGAGTGAAATGCAAAGTTGTAAACAACACGGATATTGTGGATGGGTTTCCAACCAAAAAAATTCGCAAATGGGTACCATCCTCAAAGCAGTTTGACATTTTGATTAGAGATTTTAATCCTGATGTAATTCTTACCGACGGGTTGAGACATTTTGGACTGGCAGCACTCAAATCAAATATTCCTTTGATTGTGCACCTAGTGGGAGATTTTTGGAGTGAGGTACAGATGGCTCGGGAAACATTATACAAATCATTCCCTCGAAATCTTGTCATTGGCAGGATAGAGCGCATGGCTGAGGATATTCTGCGTGGTTCAAGAGTTATCATGCCAATCTCCACATACCTCGATGACATAGTCCACAAAAAACTTCCCGGCAAGTCAACCCATGTACTAGGCCAAGTAATGGATCCCTCTGCATGGTATCCTGAGAAAGGCATGACTTTGATTCATCCTTGCGTCGGACTGGTTCAAAAGGCGACAATCTGGGGGAAAACCCGGGAAATGCTTGTCCTGAAAGATGTACTAAGGCAACTTCCTAGAGTGACTTTCTATTGGATAGGCGATGGTCCATATACGAACAACATAATGAGTGAGCTTGGTAATTATCCCAACTTCAAGCATCTTGGTCCACAAGACTACCCTAGCGGTATCCGACGTTTTCTCACCGAGATTGATATCTATGCTCTGATTAGCGGCATGGATGCATCTCCACTATCACTCAGAGAAGCCATGATGGTAGGAAAACCCACGCTGGCTACAAACGTAGGTGGCATTCCAGAGATAATGGAAGATGGCAAATCTGGTTTGCTTGTAAATGCAGGTGATTCCAATAGCATAGTTGAAAAGATCTCATATCTACTTGACAATCCCACGAATACCCGTCAGATGGGGGTATACGGAAAAAGGCTCGCCACAGAGAACGTATCAGGGAATAAAATTGTGGGCGAGTTCTATGAATATGTCCAATCCGAATTGGGCATACTGTAACATGTAGATGTTGTACCGACCACACTATTTAGTTCATACCGAATCCGAATATCTGTTCAGAGCGAACTAGCACAGTATGAGATTTGGTGTATTTAGTCAAACTACGCAATAGTGTAAAACAGAGGCACGATAAAGCACGTTACTTTCATCAGGGATTCCAGACGGTTGGCAATGACAAAATACAGCAGATACAACAGAATTGCTTCTACTGCATAGTAGAGGCCACTTCAATCCGATCACCTAAAGCCTGAGTCCACTAGGTTCGACGCTTTCTACAGATACAAATAGATCACGGAATTTTACGATATTTTGCATGGCCGCGATTACAGAAAAACAGTCTCCAAAAGAAAATAGTCGACCCGAGAAATCAAAAGAAAAAACACTTGATTCAGGATCCAAATTCATGCCCAACATGAGCAGGAAGCGACTGCTCCGGTCAATCCGCAAGGAGAAAGATCCCGTCGCTAGGGAACGGCTGCGGGCGTGCCTGCACAGGAAAGACGGATGCAGTATCAGGCGCATCTGCAAAATCATGGTCCGGCCCTACTCCACCATGCGAGACTGGTTGTGGCGCATGCAGGAGGGCGGTATCCGCTGCAGGCACGACAAGGAACGGGGCCGACGAAAATGTAAGATACCCAAGAAGGTATTCAGGGCAGTCAGGCGCTGGGTGAAGAAGGAGCCGAGCGATTTCAAATTTGAGTCGGGCTCGTGGCAGCTGAACCTGTTGCTCGAGATGATCAGGGAGCGTTTCGGGCTGGAATGCAACGCGCGCACGCTTCGCAGATGGTTGCGCAGGAACAGGCTCTCGTGGAGAAAATCCAGGCACGTACCGTACAAGACAGCCTCCAAAAGCGTGCAAATGGAGTTCAAGCAAAAGGCAGGAGGGCAGGCGTGCCAGATGCGCGCGGAAGGATACGCCGTGTTTACAGAAGACGAGGCTGCAATCCAGACGCAACAGAATCCAAATTATGGATGGGGGCCCACGGGCGGGCGGGAGACGAGCAAGACCACGTTTTCAACAAGATCGATCCGGATGTTTGGCGCAATGTCCGAAGACCGACTCATCATCAAGGCAGTCGACTCTGCAAACTCGGAGACGTTCCAAGAATTCCTGGAATGGATCCGCCGGGATCACCCAAAATTCTACATGGTACTGGACAACGCGTCCTGCCACAAGTCAAAAATGATTCGGGAGTACGTGGAATCTGCAGGAGATGACATCGCCTTCGAGTTCCTCCCCCCGTACACGCCGCAGCTCAACCCGATTGAAACCGCGTGGAGGGATCTCAAGAGACGGCTGGCCGGCAGGCATTTCCGGTCTACTGACGAGTTGAAACGCGCGATAACTACGATCGTCGAGTGCGAGATGGGCAACAGGCTCAAGGGATACCTGGTAGCCTGATAAATTCTGCAAAAAACTGCAATTCAAAACCAGCCACCACGCATTAGCCGCCCATTCCTGCGTCGGGTTTGGAAAAACTGCAAAACACCAACAATAATGCCACGCGGGGGTTGGATTTTTGCCGTATTTTTATGTCAAAGTGAGCGGATAGCAGTGGCCAGTACTATGCATGTGACAAAAACAAAACCCGACAAGTCAATACAGTGTTTCATGGATGTGATAGTGAAGCAGGTCGAGAGGATAGAGGAGACCAACAGGTAGTCAAAGAAATCATTCATTGCAGTAGAAAAACATCAGATACCATGTCATGACAATGAAGAGACGGACGATCTGAGGCGTCAGCAAGCCGGGGACATACATAGTGATGCAGTGTGTTAACACTATCACTACGAGGCTAGGAGATTTACATGTGATCAGTATAAGTACGATCTTTGTCATTTATTGTTTTGTTCCTTCCACGTCCCAAACCTCTGAATACAAGGCCTGCCTCCTCTGCCAGGTGTGTGTCAATTATTCCCCGAGCATCCACCAGAACAGGAGTTCTCATCTTTGCAAAGCGCTTTAGATCCATATTCCGGAACTCCGCGTGTGCCGTGACGATCACGACCGCATCTGTCTGAGATATGGCTTCATCCAGACTGGACTCTGTATGCACCCCGTACGCCGTGACTCCTTTGAAGTAGGGATCGTATATTTTGATCATGGCACCTGCCCTCTTTGCCTCCAAGATTACCGACTCTGCAGGAGAGACCCGCATGTCCATGATATCCGGCTTGTACGATACACCCAAGATCAGCACCATCGAGGAGTCAATCTCCTTGCCTGCCTGCCGTAAGGCATCCCTGAGCAGATCCACCACATACAGTGGCATTTGCTCATTTACCTGTCTTCCTGCCTCGATGATTCTTGGCAGTCTGCTACCTGTCACTCTAGCGGAGTTGAGTATTTGGTAGGAGTTTGCCGGAAGGCATGGGCCCCCCACTCCCGCCCCCGGGTAATGAATCTGGAAATTATATTTACTGTTGGCAGCCTCCAAGACTTCCTTGGTGTCTATGCCGGTCCTGTCAAAGAGTAATGCCAGCTCGTTTACAAAGGCGATGTTGACATCCCGGAAAACATTTGCAACCAGCTTGGCAGCATTGGCAGTCTTGCAGTCAGACACCATTCTAAAATCTACAGGGAATGCGTGCTTATAGACTTCTGCGATCTTCTTGGCAGTCTCCCCATCAGTGGCACCCACCATCCTTGGTAGTCTTGCAAAGTCTCGGAGGATCTCACCTGGATTGGCAGCCTCTGGACACACGCCGACGCCGATGTTTACGCCTGCCTTGGTTCCGGCCTTGCCTCTTTCCACCAAACCCAGAAACTCGTTCTCCAAGAATCCGGGCTCAATGGTACTTTCCACTACAATTATGGAGCCTGCCCTTGCCAGATCGCCCAGCTGCCTGCCCACCGTTTCCAGTGCAGAATAATCAGGAATGTTGTCACCTGTAACCGGAGTGGGTAGGGACAGAACTATAATATCTGAACATGAAATACCATCTTTCAGGCTTGTCGTCGCCCTAAATCTGCCGTTACCTGCCACCTGTCTGAAGATATCCTCAAGGCCCGGCTCGTCCTTGAGAGAAAAGTTCCCGGATGACAGTCTTGTCACCAGGCCTGCATCTATGTCCACCCCGACTGTCATGAGGCCGGATCTTGCAAACATCAGCGCCGTGGGAAGTCCTATCCTGCCGAGTCCTACTACGCATACGGACACCTCGTTTTTTTCAACCAGCCTCCTAACATCTTCGATTTCAAGCGAAAATATACTGTGATCCATGTGCCTGCTCCTTCTGATGTGATGCGCGTCCCTGTCTTTAATAGTGTTATAGAAGCAGGAACAAATGGTTAAATTTACTCCATCCGGTGCCGTACACATGAACTTTGCAGTGACCGGTGGTGCTGGATTCATAGGAAGCCACTTGGTACGCCGTCTCGTCTCTGATGGGCATCATGTCACCATAATCGACGACTTTTCCCGCGGCAGCTTGGCCAATCTGGATGGCATACATGAGAAGATACACATTGAGAAGATGGACATCTGTGACCGAGACGCGTTGGACGGCGTCTTGCAAGGTGCAGATGGCATATTCCATCAAGCTGCACTAGGCTCGGTTCCGGAATCATGGAAGAGTCCAGACACGTACCAGAGGGTAAATGTGGGGGGGACGGAGAATGTCTTTAGGATTGCAAGTAGTTACCACATCAAAGTAGTCTATGCCAGTAGCGCCAGCGTCTACGGAGACACCCAAAGAATACCCATCACCGAGGATTTTGAGAGGAGGCCTATCAATCCGTACGGCAAAACAAAGCTTGACTGTGAAACTTTGGCAGAAAGATACATGGAGAAAGGATCGCAGATAGTCGGGTTGCGGTACTTTAACGTGTTCGGGGAGGGGCAGAACCCTGCATATGCAGGGGTGATAACATGCTTCTTGAACCGGTTAAACGCAGGTGAACCACCGATAATCTTTGGCGACGGTTCCCAGATAAGGGATTTTACCTTTGTAGGCGACGTGGTTGAGGCCAACTTGACTGCAATGACAGGCAGCGTCGTGGGCGGATTCTTCAACATTGGTGGGGGAAAGTCCACATCGCTTACAGATCTTGCGGGCATGATGACAAGGCTGGCAGGCATGCATGTAAAACCCCTGTATGAGAACCCCAGACCAGGTGATGCCAAGATCAGCACGGCTGACATATCAAAGTCCGCAGAGCTGCTCGGGTGGAGTCCCAGGACATCCCTTGAGGACGGGTTACGGACGCTGTTTCAAGGCTCGGCCAGCAAATCTTCATAGAACTTGACGTATTGTGGCAGCATGGCATCCCATGTCAGATTCTCCATGGCATACTGGTATCCGTTATCTGCAAGGGAGCAGGCTAGCTTCTCCTCACGCAAAAGACGGTTTACAGAGTCTGTCAGTTTTTCGGGGTCTTCTGGGGGGATCAGCAGGCCGGTTTTTCCATTGGTGATTATCTCGGAGACTCCCCCCACATCTGTAGCCACTATAGGAACCCTGAGGTAGAATGCCTCTATTATCACCTGCGGCATGCTCTCCGTCCTAGACGGTATGGCAAGTACGCTTGACTCTTTAAGTTTGAGCATCGCATCCTTCCAGCCAAGGTCGGTGCAGTATACCACGTTGGCATCGATTCTTTCCTCCACGCCTCGGAGTATGTCTATTCCTTTCTCGTAACTGTCCCGGCCGACGTACACCACCTGTCTTTTTTTTTGGATATCAGGTATATCGATGAACTCGTCCGGATCCAACGGCGATATGGTGCACTCAAAGTCGACTCCGAGCTTTTCCATGTACCGTCTCCTGCTGGCTTCCGAGTCAGTGGCCATCTTGTCTGCCCACCGTATGGCCCTAGACTCTGCAAGTGCAACCAGACGGTTTGGCATATTAGAGTGAATCATGCCTATTTGGTCTGAGAATACACCATGAATGGACAATACCCTTTTTTTTGCCCTAATACACCGCATGGCGATCGCAGATGGGACGTTAAACGCGTGAACTATGTCATACGAATCTGTGTTTACAAGTGCCTTGATAGCGCCAAATATGGCAAAGCTCGGGTTCTTTAGGTTTTTGATGGGTATGTGAGGGGCTCTGAGCAGGCTTACTTCAAAGCCGTGCCGGGCAAGCCCCCTGTAGATTCTCATGATGTGCATTCCATTCCCACCAGTATACTTGGGAGCTATGAAGAGTATCTTCATTGAATATTCTCCATGGTTTTGCATCGAGTGTGGCGGTTTTATCTGTATCCGGATCGGTGCCCAGCTGGAACTAATCTCTGTCGGCAGGATGTTATGTGCGGGATCTGCGCATCAGCAGTCTGGCCACCTTAGAGCAAGGCACAGACAAACTACCCCTTGGTGTTCTTGCGTCTGGAGATCTCCAAGAGGACCAACCTGAACAACCTCCTAGTTTTGAAGTCGATTGCGTACGTAATGCCAAGGTATGTTGCACAACACAAGAGCAGCTCCAGTAACAGGCCTGGCACGTATGAATAGATGCTTACCTCAAACTCGACTATGTGCTCGTTTGTGAGTACGAAGACTGCTACAATTCCTGCACCCCCTGCCAGATATCTAAGGATTGCAGAGAACTGTACACGGAAAGGTGCGTGGCGTCTGACAAGAAGACCGTAGTAGATGACAAATGGGGCAGAGACAGTTAGAAACACCGCAGACCAGACTGCGACCAGGTCCAGATCGGACATGTTATTGAAGGCATATAGGAATATGGCTAACACGCCAAGGTAGAGTACGTGGTGAATGTTTGCTATGGTCCCGACCAGAAAGAGCCTGCTTTTTAGCAGGACAGACGCACGCGGCATCTCGCCTGCGTCGATCGTGTCAGTGCCCATCAATATCTGCTGGAAGAAGCCGATCAGCACATGCACAAGAGAGTTGAACGCAAGCAGCACGGCTGCAATCCATGCCCCGGCGTATTCGGGGTTCAGCAGGAACATCACATGCCGGGAGAAGATGGCAGCAGCAACCAACATGGGGATTGCAAAGTACATCACCCACGTAAAGTTCTCAGATATGTGATCCCGGCTTCCATCTGCCAACAGCTTCGGGTACAGTGCCTGCGAGATACGGCCCGCACGGCCCACGATTCCTGCCACTGCCACGGCTGCCGCATAGTACGCGACTCCCACGATAGAGCCTATTATTATGGTGTATATGATGACATCCAAGCTGGCCAGCACTCCAGGTATGCGCCCATACAGCGGAATCCAAGCCTGCCTGATCCATCCCTTCAGGTATGAAAAGTCAAGTAAAACTGCAAGTTTTGGTCTGGCATAGCGCATTTGGATGACTATATCCACCAAGTGCGCGGCAAAGACTGCAAGGATAGCTCCCTCCAGTCCCAGTTCAAGAAAAAATACCAATCCCAGTCCTGCAGGTATCTTTACAGATTGGAAGACTGCCATGCCGATGCTGACTGCGTGTGGCTTGTAGCCTAGGTTGACAGCCGAGAGTGTGCCACGTACGAATGTTACCGGGATTAGGATTGCGCCCAGTATCATGGAGTCAATGAATGAGGCCTCGACGCTGGCAAAGAGATACACGGATACTATGTAAATTGGGATGGAGCCACCTGCAAAGAGCGAGGTGGATGCCATGGACGTTCGTCCGATCGGTTTTCCCCTTGCTACTTGTCTTGTGGTCCAGTAGGATATTATCGGCTCGGCTGTGACAGAGTAGGAGACCATGCTTCCGATGATTATCCAGACCCCAAATTCCTCGGGCGTCAGCTGGCGGGTCACTATGATGGTGAATGCCAAACCTGCCAGAATGCCACCCATCGCGACGGCAAACCCGAGCAGGCCGGAGTATGTAACCCGTATGCTGTCCAATTTATTCTAGTGACATTACGTCATTAATAACGTGATCACACTACATTGACGCGTCTACACAGGCGCAACCGGGACAGGGTGATAACAAACGCATCCAAGAGTATGGTGGGCTCGGTAGGTGACATCACGTTCCTCAAGGAAACCTGTTGCAGTTTGGGAAATGGGAGGAAAATACATGACTCAAACCTGTCGAAAAATGATCGTGTATGCGTCTAGGCTGACCGCGACTACCAAGGAATTGGCAAGCACTTGTCAGGCAAACTCAATGATGTCCGTAGAGAACTATACTGACACGCCAAAGTTATTGCAGCACCAAATACAGCGCACCGCCGCATTGATCGATTTCAGTCTCAAATCAGGCACGAATTAACTCTAGACGTAGTCAATAATCCACATCCAGTGAAAAATGAGTGCATAAACTTTGGCGTGTCAGTATAGGAACCACAAATACTTTACGTGTGACACTCGCATCAATTCAGCTAGGCTACTAATTGAATACTTTATTGGCAGGCTTAGGCACTACACTCGCCTTGCTGTTCTGCACAACCGGACATCAAGTCAGTTCAATTAAGAGTTCAATGCGACCACTGGGCTGATAACCTGAATCTATTGTGGAATCATATAGAGAAGGATCCGCTGCTATCTAGCAGGCGGGAACGTCGATTGACTGGGATGGAGTCGTTCCCCATGCAAGCAGCGTCTTTTCTGATGGCAGAACCAGCGCACCTTGTAATGCCGGAATGGTGTGCACGTATTACAAATCCTTGCAAAATGCCTCTAGTGCCATGCGCTTTGGTGCAGAATCAATCCATAAATCGAGTAATAACTCAGGTATGTTGTCTTGAATTGAAAATTATATCGGACAACATATGATTTCTATTTGATGCCAAGAATTTTTGCGGCAAGGCATCATTTAGCGCGGTGTCAAAAAAATTCATTATTATAAACAGACAAAATATTTTGTTTGGTACTATGCACGAGTTTTATTAAAATTATGAACTACAGATTAAATTGATTGTAGATGTCAAAACATTGAATGGATCACTCATCTGTGAGACAAATTTTTTGGATTTTAATTTGAATGGTATATTTTCAGACGACAGCATCTTGGATGTGGCAGAAACAATCTGTTCTGGAGTTTTTGCACGGACAAGCAATTTTTTCCTTACAAGATATTTTTCCACCGTACCGGGGATGGCCTCGTAGGATATGGTGGGAATTTGTCGCAAGACTGCTTCGGTAGTCATGGTCCCCCCGGATCCGATAAGCACGTCGGTTATCGAAAAGATTGCATTGCCGTCAACCACATCATCGAGAATTATAACGTCTTGTTTTGCATATGTTTCCTTGAGATCTTCTATCTCGTCAAAATATCTTCCCATCACTATGATGTTGTAATTTTTGAAGCTTTCAATCAACGAGTCGATTATTCTTTTGATGTCCGTGTGGTACGGAACATACGCTGCCTGGTACTCGTAGGTTCTAAAAAGAATGGTTTTACTGTCTTTTAGTTTCATCTTGGGCAGTTCAAATGGAACAATACTGTTGTTTATAATCAGCAGCTCGTCCATGGCGTTATATTTGATGATATCTTTTGATCCTATTCCATACCGGCTAAATTCTTTTTTAGTGATGTAGGACGGGATCAGGAGTTTTGTTAGAAGGGGAATAGTCAGCCTCATTGCGGCCTCATGGTGGGGGGAGTTGGAAAACCCTATGTGTTTTATTCCCAAGCCAAACGAGATCCTTGCCGCGTCCGGGGAACAGAAGCTGATGGCAAGATCCGGCGCGAATCCTTGAATTTTTCGGGACAACAGACGCATTCGGTCGATGCCGGCATCCAGCTTCCTCGAGAGCTTGCCTCCTCCGAATCTGCCTACTGGCTCCAATCCAAGATTGCGAATTTTTCCCAATTCGTTGACCTCCCTGTAATTTCTGGAGGTGCACAGGATGGTGTGTTTCTTCTCCAACCTGCAGACCATGGACTCGAAAAACAATATCTCCTTTGGTGTCAGTATGTCAAACCAGATTTTCAAGTGGTTGTATGAAAAGAGCAACACAAAATAAAGTTTTATGGAAACCCGATAAATGAAATGCCTCTTTCAAGGATTATCCCACATGTAGATCTGGATTATCTTTCTGTAGAGGTGAGTTACGCATTATTTTCAAAGTATGGCTGATCCTTTGAAATGGCTCAAAATGCATGCACAAAAACTACAAATCCCAGGTGAAACAGATAGGCCATCAGAGTTACTGAACCTAGTCGCACGCACGGTTCGATAAGTATTGCCGATAAATTAGTTTGAGATTCTTATTGACTATGACAAACCGGCATGACAACAGATGATATCACTCAGTGTGGCAGAATCACATGGTGGCCTGGGCCGCGTCATGGAACATCTGACTCTTGGCGCAGCCTGCTGCACTTCGAGCTTGACTCCCTCGCGTTCTTCCCATTCCTCGACGGTGATGGAGTATTTCGTCGCCTTCATGGATCCTGTCCCGGTACCATTCCGGAATTACGTTGAACGCGCAGAAGGGAACGATTCTAAGGTCAGGCGTAACGTAGTGGATGTCGCATCTCTGCAGCCTCTCAAGATCCTCGTTGTACTTGTCCTGAAAGTGCATCATGCCAAGGAACAGTCCCTTGACGTGCCACGAGCCGACAGAGTCAAATGATCTCTTCATGAGGATGTTTCCAAACATCTTTGCCAAGTCAAGGCCGGCGGGCTGTTTCTTGGCGTCGACGAATCCCTTTAGTTTTCTCACCACTTCGAGCATGGTAAAGTACTTGTTCTTGCCGGAGCGGATCTCTTCTGCCTTGTCCTCAAATAATTCCAGCATTCCTTGGATGTCGCAGAACTTTGTCAGGGGGACGAACTTTTTGGTCTCCGCGTCTTCAAAGATGTACGTTCCTGCGCCGCAGGCAAAGTGTATGGAGAGCTCGTATTTGGGCTTGCTTGAGAATGCCTCGATTACGTTGGTCAGCGGCATGCAGCTTGGGACCGGGAACCAGTCGTCTATGGTCACCTCGCCGCCTGTCTGCTCCTCGATTCGCTGGATGCAGTCGGGGATGGTGATTCTGTACTTTTCACGCTCGGTCTTGCCCATTCTTCCCGTAAGCGAGACGGGCTGGAAGTTTACCGCATGAACGATGTCCATGTTCTTTTGCGCGTACCTGATGATTCCGCCCAGCTCGTGGTCGTTGATTGACTTGATTACGGTTGGGACAAATACCACGGTCGTGCCGGTCTTGCGGCAGCTGTCAAGGGCGTACGGGATTTCCCAGTGGTTCTTGGGGTTCGTCCTTGCAGTCACGCCGTCAAAGGAGAGATACAGGTTGTTGCACCCGGCAAGCCTTACCTCGCGCGCGGCCTCGGGATCCATGGCGTGCCTGATGCCGTTGGTGTTCATCTGGATGTGGTCCACGCCCTCTTCTTTCATTATCTTGATTACGTCGGCAATATCCTCACGCAGCATGGGCTCTCCGCCTGTTATCTGCATGGAGTTTCCTGGGATTGGTCTTTCGGCCCTGAGCGTCTTCATCATGGCCCGAACCTGGGTGTGATCGGGCTCGTACATGTATGCGCCTTCGAGTCCCTTCTTTACGTAAAAGAAGCAGTACCAGCATGTCAGGTCGCATCGGTTGGTTACTATCATGTTTGCAAGGCCGCTGTGGGAGAGGTGGTTCGAGCACAGGCCGCAGTTGTTTGGACAGGAGCACTTGTCAATCATCACGTTTGGAGCATGTGCACCCTTGCCGTCCATCCAGTAGGTGCTGAATTTTTTATACAGTTCGTAGGAGCCAAAGTACAGTTCTTCGCATTCGCCGTGTGTCGGACACACCTTGGACATGAAGACCTTGTTGTCCCTCTCGAAGACTTCGGCGTCGAGAATCATGTTGCAGTCAGGACATATGCTTTGGGTGAATCGGATGGTTGATTTCTTGCTCAGATTCTTGATCGATTGATTTGATATCTGAATCAGGGCCATGCTGATATCATGGGCGCTCTGATGTTATATAATGTCTTTCATCCAAATAATCGTGGTGTATTATCCAAGAATCATGTCGCTTGAAGGCGATCAAACGAACTTGGCTAGAATACTTTAGGCTGCATAGATCCAAGGAGACATTGTTACCAAAACTGACTGACAAGTCCATCCGGTACATCATTTTGGAAATGAAGAAAGGCAAGGATGCCGGAATTGTGGCACGGGAGATGCACGTGACACGGCGGCACGTCCAGAGGTTGTGGGCTGAGTACATCAAGACTGGAGTCGAACACCAACAGCGTCCCCCTGGCAGGCCCAAGGATCCTGTGCCATCTGGTGAAGATGTAAATGCGGTTCTTGATGCGTACCACCGCAAACCAGAAGGTGTGATTAGAACTGCCAAGAGGCTCCAGAAAGAAGGACACAATATAAGCCGCTCCAAGGTATACTTGGTGATGAAGTCCAATGGTTTGGTCGTCGACTCTCCTGCAAAATCCAAGAAACGAAAGTGGATACGATACGAACGCATTTACTCTAATGCCATGTGGCATACCGACTGGCACGCGATGAAGGATCCGCGCATGAGGGATTTGAACCTGATAACGTACCTGGACGACGCATCCAGATGCGTCACGGGTGCTGCGTTATTCCGAGAAGCCACCTCGGCCAACGCCGTGGCCGTGCTCCAGCAGGCAATCGGCAGGTTCGGCGTGCCGGCAACCATACTGTCTGACAACGGCTCGTGTTTTGTCGGCAGGGGTGGTCGCAAGAAACCGACAGGCACCTGGACGCCCACCTTGTTTGAGAATGAACTACTGGACCTGGACATAGGACTGATCAACTCCCGGCCATACCACCCCCAAACCAACGGCAAACTGGAGAGGTTTCACAGAAGCCTGGAGGATGAGATATGGCACTACGGCACCTTGGATGACTATATCGAGTACTACAACACTGACAGACTACATTTCTCATTGGACATGGATAACTACGAGACTCCTCTGATGGCATTCCGCAACAAGAAGGCCATCGACGAGATCAGAGACAAAGACCCAAAATGGATGGAGGCAGACATCAATGCCTGATGGCCAGAACAAGGGGCGACATGATTTCCGGATAATACAATCCAAATAATCGTGGGTTATCTAGGCATCCAGATGCAATTTAAATACCAAAACCAATCGATCAGATCGCATGAGCATATCGGACAAGACCAGAAAGGCCCTTGAGGGAATTGGCCTGACCGGGTACGAGATAAAGGCCTTTGCCGTCCTGCTAAAGTCAGGAGAACAGACTGCTTCGAACCTCAGCCAGCAGTCAGGCGTGCCGTACTCCAAGATCTACGAGGTGCTCGGGACCCTGGAGGGGAAGGGCTGGATAGACTCGGATGACTCCCGGCCGTCTATGTACTGTGCAAGGTCGCCGGCAACCGGCCTGGAGACCACGAAGCAGAGGATGGACGGCGACTTTCTGCAAAGCCGGGGCGTAATCCTAAGCGAACTGATGCCGCTGTACGAGAAGAGTGGTACCAGCGAAAAGCCCGACATCTGGGTGCTGTCCGGGACGTTCAACATTGCATCCAAGATACTGGAGATGGTAGACGCGTGCAGGAAAGAGGTGATGATAGCCATGCCCGAGGCAGGAGAGGAGCTGGTCAGGCAGGCGCTGCCAAAACTCAGATCCCTCTACGACAGGAAGATCGACATTACAGTATTGACGTCGGACAAGATGGATCCAGAGGCGATCAAGGCCATCAAGAGGGTTGCGACAGTAAAGGTAAAGGAGGGACTGTTTGGCGGGGGAATAATATCCGACAGGAGACACGTGGTGATTTTGCTTGGCCCGGACGTTGTGGAGTCGAGCCAGTCCGAAGCCATCGCCATCTGGGCCGATCACGCGGGACTGGCAGGGTTTGCGCGCCAGTACTTTGAATACTTATTAAAAGATTCAAGGATTGTATAGTATGGGCGAGTCAGGCGACGAGATTCTGTTTGTCGGAACGGCCGAGGCCGAGCACGTGGAGATGTATCTCAAGGCCATATGGCACATCAAGGAAAGGGGGGAAGACGTCAAGATCAGCACCATCGCCAAGATGCTCAACGTAAGGCAGCCCAGCGTGGTGCAGATGTTAAAAAAACTAAACACCAAGAATCTGGTAAAATACAACAAGGCCGGCGTGAGGCTGACAAAGGACGGGGAGGAGATCGGGGCCAGCATGATGAGGAACAGCAGGCTGCTGGAGGTGCTGATGAGCAGCGCGCTCAAGGTGGACATTGACGAGGAGATGGTGTGCGGGATCGAGCACCACATGAACAAGCAGTTTACCGACGCGCTGTGCACGATGCTAAAGCATCCAAGAAAATGCCCGCACGACCACACCATTCCAATGGGCGAGTGCTGTCAGGCGTAAAAATTCCACACGCGAATCCGGAGGGAGTGGGGATTGCCAGGATGTCCCAAGGCGTTTAGACCGAAAGGCGCAGTCGGGTGGAACCGGAATGGATGTTGGCAGTCAGGCGCATATGCCCAAAAGCCGTCAGGCGGGGCGGATCGCCCGGACACTGCCGTCAGGCGCGCCGCACGCGCGGGTGGATCGACAGGCCAGAAGGCAACCTTCATGATGACTGTCAGACAGGCACGCGCGGTTCGTGTCGATGCGAACTACTTTTGGGAATCCACGCCCAGTCGCACTGACGGGCATTTGCCTGCATCGTGGTTCGACTTGTAGTTCTTGGTTGCGCCAACCAAGACATTTTTGGTTGTAGCCGCATTTGCCGTGTAGCTTGTGACAGTCCTTGGATCAGGCGCGCCCGGCACCCTGGCAGATTCGGGGGACTTTGTCACCGTCCGGGTGACGGCTTCTGCCAACGAGGCCATGGCCATTCCGGCAGCCGGCGCGCATGTGATAGGCTGAAGTGGCGGGACAGCAGACGCGGATGTTGCCGGCACCATGACTCACACGTACGCCGCCGGCAGCCACACCGCTGCCATCACATGGCATTGCCGGCATCATTTTAGCCTGTTGCGTCCTGTCATTGCAAAGACGCAGGAACGGCGTTCAAAGGCTTTTCCGATCTGATCGGGTGCGGTTGGTGTATCGGTTGCGCGCCGATTCAAGATCACGTATGAGTTCTAACTCGATGGAGTCTTCGCCTAGCATCTGAGCCACCATGTCATAGCATTCGCCTGCCTCCTTCTTCATGCCAAGCGAGGACAACGCGATGTACTTGGCTATGTACACGTCCACGAGTTCAGGGTCTATTTCTATCGCCGCGTTGCACGATTCCAGCGCATCTTTTGACCTGCCATGGCTGCAAAGTATGATGGCCTTGTGGGCATGCGCGTCTGCGTGGCGGGGATCAATCTTGAGCACCCTGTCGTACAATTCCAATGCCTTGTCGTCCATGCCCTGTTCGAAGTAGTCGGCTGCCATTTTATAGCACAGCCTAGCGTCTTGTGGAGCTCCATTGACGGCAAGCCGGGACATTTTGTCTGCCTCATCAGGCATGCCCATCGCGTTCAGTGCTACCCCCATATGGTGGTACGCCTCGGGGTTTGACGGATCGAGTTCGAGGACGCGCTTGAAATCCCTCACGGCGTCTGCCGGCCGGCCGGTACTGGTCAGGATGACACCGCGACTGAGGAGGATGAAGTGGTTTTTTGGCTCCAGTTTTGCCGCCTTGTCGTAGTACGGGATGGACTTGTCGTACATGCCCGACGCCACAAGCTTTACCGCCTTGCGGCACGCCTTGCGTGCGCGCATGCGTCTTTCGTCTCTGGAGTAGCGCATACATACAGTACATATGTCAGGAGTATATCGTTTTCTGTCAAGACAGTAGTCGCACAACCCACACACCCAAACGTGCCTAGACCGTTGTTGAATGGCAGATATTTCGTGTCTGTGGTCCGGAGTCGTGCTGCTTTGCCAAGGGAATGCGGCGTTTGCGGTTCAAGCCACGGCGGTACCGCCCGTACCCGGACAAGCCATGAAGCCGACTGTGGGATGCCTCGGCGAACTACCGGCTCGACTCCCGTATCTTCAATGCGATTCTAGCGGCAGCCTCCGAGGTTTCATCGCGGGCTGCGCCGTACGCGCCGATGAGGGCGGCGTTTTCGGGGGACAGCGCAAAGGATTGGTAGTTTATCCCGCGGGCGATTTCTGCCCATTCGGTAACCGTGCGGCCGGATGCGTCGTAAAAGAATTTCCAAGTGTCCTCTTTCGAGTCACTGTACGGCATCTTCTTCCAAGAGTGCACCGTTATATTATCAAACGCGTAATGTGTGGCCTGGTCCATCACCCCTGCAGCCTCCAGTGCCCGGTCGTGTGTGGACTCGAAGCGGGCCCGGTCTTTGCACGTTGCCCAGGCCGCGCCTGCCGCCATTCCAAACACGGTCTGGAACGCCGTGGTGGCAGCGCGGCCGGACGCCCACGTGTGTGCCGCCCTGAGACCCCGTACGGCCATCTCTCCGGAGGCTTCGGTTTCGTCATCAGGATACTCCCCGGCCCCCTCGAGTATGGCAGCCGGAATGGTCAAGGCCAGTTCTTGGGGCCCGCCGGCCGACAATATGGCCTTGGACAGATCCCTGCAGACCACAGGAGCAGTGCGGTGCAGAAAGTCCCGCGGTTCGTCCAAGATGGACGAGAGCGCGACTGCCGAGGCTGCGGCGCTCAGGGCAAACGCGGGGGATGCAGAACCCCACGCCTCGTCGGCTGCACGCGAGGCAGCGGAGCAGGCTGCACGGTCAAAGGCCGCCTCGGCCCGGCCTTCCAGCGGCCAGCCAGGAGGCATGCTGGGGACGGCGGCATGAAACGTCTTGGACAGCATCGAAAGGCGATCCAACCTGGTCGGGCCGCCGCCTGACCGGGCCGAATACCGCTTGATCATGGCGTTGGCCTCGTCTGGAAACGCGGCGGCAAAGCCGTCTGCAACGGCCTGACCGGCCCCCCAGTGTGCCAGATGAACCATGTCTGTTTCGACCTCGTCTTGGATTATCTCCTTGATCACCCCGGCTACATAATCCGGCGGGGAGCGTGCGGCCCTGAGTGCAATTGCAAAGCCCTCGTCGACACTGTCCGTGGCATGGGGGAGCGCGTCGATCGCGTCTGTAAACATCATGTTGATGGCCTTGAGAACGGGCTCGTCCTGGGTCATACAGTCGTACACCAAGTCCTGTACGGCCCCGGCCGACTCGATCGTCTTGTGCAGTATGACAGACCAGGAGATCGCCAGGGCCGCGACGTCAGGATCCAGCGCGTCCGTTTTCATCCCGCCCGTGCCTCGCTTCTACTCCCGGCATCCGGATGCGGCCGGTGCCGGCAGGATCCCTCACCTTTGCCAACTCTGCGCGGGAACAACATCTCTGACGGCCTCATGCAGGTTCGAGGATTTCGGGATCCATAAATACGAATGGTCTAACAGTGTGTACTAGTAGTGAAATTTTAGTCACGAACCTAAGTCCATGCAACCTGCCAATCATAAGCTTAAAATCATCTACCAATGGGAGACGAACAAATGGGCAAAAGACCGCTAGTACGAAGACGTGGCCGCGGAGGCAACCAGTTCCGATCCACATCCACGGGAAAGGTGGATGCAAGGGCGATATATCCGCGCTTTGCCCTCGGAGAGCAGCATGCCGGAGAGGTCATCGATCTTATCCACGAGCGCGGCCGCGAGGCACCGCTGGCCAAGATTCGCTTTGAGGACGGGTCAGTCTCGTTTGTTCCCGCGGTGCTTGGCACCAGGGTCGGGGACATACTGCAGTTCGGGCTAAAGTCGGGCATCGAAAAGGGAAACGTCATCAGCGTCCAGAATATTCCCGACGGCACCATAGTCTGCAACGTTGAAAAGCACTATGGCGACGGAGGTGCAATAGTCAAATCGGCAGGAACTAACGCCACCATATTCTCACACGGGGAGGAAGGCGTTACAGTCAAGCTGCCTTCCGGCAGGTTCACGACGCTCAATCCGAAGAACAGGGCCATGATAGGCACGCTTGCAGGCGGCGGGGCAGGCGAAAGGCCGTTTATGAGTGCGGGCGGAAAGTGGCGCAGCTTCAAGGCAAAGGGGAAAAAGTACCCCATCGTCCGAGGCGTCGCCCAGGCAGCGTACGTCCATCCGCACGGAGGAGGACGGCACCAGCATGTCGGGCAGAGCTCCACCGTATCAAGAAACGCACCGCCTGGTGCAAAGGTCGGCAGCATTGCAGCCCGCAAGACCGGCAGGGCCAGAATCAAGGACAGGAGATAATTTTCCGTCCTAAAATTGATTAATAGTTTGCATATCTAGTAGATTGGTGCCACGCCAGAGAGTCCGAATCATCATCACAGGAAAGGTCCAAGGGGTGTTCTTCCGCCAAGCCCTCAAGACAATGGCAAGAAAGAACGGCGTGTTCGGGTGGGTCAGAAACCTCAAGGACGGACGCGTGGAGGCGGTGCTGGAAGGAGACATGACAAGTGTCGGACGGCTTGTAGAGTGGTCGCACGGTGGGCCTGCCAACGCAAGGGTTGAGGATGTGGATATCCGAAACGAAGAGTTTACCGGCATGTTCTCAGAGTTTGACGTACTTTACTAGGTGATGTCTTCCCATGCCTGTTTGATTATACCGCCAAACTCGGCAACATCCTGACCGCTTGCCACCCGGATCGTCTGCGCGGGCTCCTTTCTGCTTCTTTGAACCTTGATGAGTATCCCGTCAGATTCCGGTTCCACGTCTGCAAACCATCGAAACGTCATGGTCTTGCCAAACACCACCCGGTGCATCCTGACATCCTCTACCACGTTTGGTCCAAGGGACAGGCAGAACTGCCTTACCGAATCAAAGAGGGGGCGGACATTCCCGGGAATCTGCCGCGCAAAGTCCTCATAGCCTCTTCTGCCACCGGATGCAATGATCCCGTCCATGACATGGGGGAAATTTGTTCGGATTATAAAGGTAGTAGCCCTGCCGGTTCCACTCCATACCAACAACCCCATCTCAAGGCGTACAAGATCCGCCACGTTGACGGGGAAGCGTGGATGCTCCACCTTAGGATTGCTCCCTCCCGGACCTCATCCATTTCGGCGGTTCGGTCTTGGAAGTCATCCCTTCGGATAATTCCAGTCCTGCAACCACCCGCCCCGGCGTGATTTCATATCCGCACGCCAAGCGGGAATTGCCAATCTGGAGATTTACCCGGCAGTTACTGATCTCTGCGTATAGCCGGTTTCAGAACGGGGTACGGCTGGCACCCCAATCCTCCCTACTACCAAGATTTCTAGGAACATCATGTTATATTTGCATTAGGTTTGCTTCCCTTGAGCCTGATGAGCGTACTGCACACGGAGCACACCGTGCCGGTACACGGGCTGCCGCACTTCTGGCAGGTTATTTTCTGCTTGCTCCCCACACCCCTCATGGTCTGGGACACTTTCAGGACAGACCGGTACATGCTGTTTTTGACGCCGCTGTGCCCTGCCTCAAGCGAGTTGAGGAACTCCCTGATCTCTGTGCGTATACCCTCGTTCATGTGCGGGCATGGCTCTGACTGGAACGGCAGGTTGTTTGTAAAGGCGTAAAAGACTATCTCTGATTCGTATATCTCGCAGAACGGCTTTATCCTCCGTGGCCGGGCGGATTGCGCCTCAGGATCCATCCAGCCTATCCGTTCTGCATCCCCGGAGAGCATGTTTATGACAAAGGTCTGGAGGACGTCATCCAAGTTGTGCCCGGTGGCGACCACGTCTGCCCCTATGTCCTGTGCGGCAGCATCGATGGCGCGCCGTCGAAGGGTGCCGCAGATGGAGCAGGAGGACGTCTTGGCACTCCCGCGCAGTTCAAGTGCTTCGTCAAGCGTAATCTCAAAGAGGCTCTTGTACGAGTAGACGGTGTGTTTCACGCCCAGATTGCGGCAAAAGTCCTCCACTATTCCGAGCGCCTCGTCCCGGTACCCGGGGATTCCCTCGTCTACCGTCACGGCGTGTATTCTAAAGTTGTGCGTGGATTCCATCTCGTGCATTATCTGCAGCAATGCCAGGGAGTCTTTTCCCCCGGATACTGCCACTGCCACGAGATCGTCGTTTTGAACCATGCCGTATTTTGAGATGGTTCTGGCAGTCTTTCTCGTGATCGACTCTGAAAAGCACCGTGAGCAGTGGCTCTGCCCGGAGTATTTTCTGGAGTAGGCTGCCGGCATTCCGCACTTGTCGCACTTCACAGGCTCGTATGCCAGGGCATCATTAATGATTCTTTAGGATGGCTGCAGGAAACTAGATGGTAAACCAGCCGGACTTGACGTAGGAGAGTGCGATGTTGAGGGCAAACAGGACAAACGTAAAGGCGTAGATTCCCCACATGATGCCGTTGACTGCGCCGTCCGAGACCCTCTGGTCAATGATGGTATGGATGAACTTTCCCCCGTCCAGAATTGGAAGCGGAAGCATGTTGATTATCCCGATAAAGAAGGATATCATCCACAGCCACAGCAGGAACAGAGAAACGTTGGGATCGTTCCATTCGATAAAGTTCATCACGGGCTTGTAGGCAAACGCGTTGTCCCTCATGATGCCAATGAGTCCCCTGTCGGGATCGTCTGGCGATGCCATGATGTCCACGTCAAACTGCATCTCCTGGCCGTTGCGGATCACATCAACGCCTGCAACATCGCCCGGGCTCAGGCCCGGAAAGTCAGCAGGGCTTGCAATCGTCCTCCCGTTTATCGACGTGATTATATCATTGGCAAGCAGTCCAGCAGATTCGGCACCGAACCCATCCATTATGGACAGAATCAAAACGCCGTCTGGCGACTCATAAAACACGTCCAGAATGGGTTCCGGCAGCACGATTGCAAACAACGGGTTTGACAGGAGTATTACTCCAAGCGCCAGGGCAAATATCACGTTTGATGTGGCTCCCGCCCCGATTACCCGCATCTTTGAGATCTTTTTTGCCTTGTTAAACTCCTCCTCGTCGGGCTCTACAAACCCTGCAAACATTGCAATGAATATGGCAAAGCCGCCGGTCTTGATCTTTATCTTTTCAAGGGCTGCCACGATCCCATGGGCTCCCTCGTGTATTATCAGTACGATCGGAATTGAAAGCAAAAAGTATGCAATCGAGGAGGCAGAAGTCAGGGTGACTCCGGGGATCAGCACCGTCAGTTCTGCAAAATCGTCCTCGGCGACAAAAAAGTTGGCAACGTTATTCAGCAGGAACCAGAACGCAAATCCCATCATCAGGAATCCTGCGACCACGCTCACGTCTGCAAACACGCGGATTCCGCGCCGCGTCCTGCCCAAAAGCCTGACGAGTACGTCGTTGACCTGTCTGTTCTTGTACGTGAGGCTGTACACCTTTATGTCAAAGCCGTGCCTGTCCAGCTTGAGACCCTTTGCAGCTATAAGTATTACCACCCATGCAGCCAGCACGTAAATGATTGCGTTCTGAGTGATAAAATCAAGTTCCAAACTATTGATGAATTCTTATGCAGCGTACATTTATCGGTTACTGCAAAAGTCGGGGATCCCGCAGCCAGGCATTGCAGGTATGATTTATTCAGGAGCAGGCCGTTTTGCCGCAAATCACCAGAAGCAGGTTCCTGCGTGCTGCATGGGTTTTGGCTATGTCCAGTTTGTAAGACGGGACCGCATGCTTACCGCCACCAACGCGGCCATGGCAGATACTAAAACCACCATGATGATTGCACCAAACTCTGGCACTATCATCTCGACTGTATCCATCTTGATTAAAATCAAGTCGATCTGTTCATCTACTTCCGACACGGGTGCGCCGTCGCGTATCATCTGGCGCAGTTCCTCGCGCATCAGAATCTCGACTTCCTCCATCAGCTCGCGCTCTCCGGCCTCGATTAGCGGCCTTTCAAGGAACTCATAGTTGTCAAGGTACGCCTTGGTGGCATAACTCAGCGCAAGAACGCCGTTGCCCTGCCTGTACTCGGACTTTGCATCAGTGAGCAGGGTCTTAATCGTCTCGACATAGTCTAGCAGACTGCCGTCTTCCTCATCGGTTCCAGTGATGTCGTCAATCGCGCGAATTATTTTGCCTGCCAGGGTCTCAATTGTATCTGGGCTTGCCACCTCGTCGTATGCGGCCCAGAGATCTTCGTAGAATCCTTCAATCTTTTCGGCCTCCTGTTCGTCAATGTCGGACTTTATCTCGTTGAAGATCTGCTGGGACCTCCAGACAAAGGCGGATCCGTCTTGGAACTCTGCTGCCTCCGTGACAAGGCCGTCAGTGACTGCCGCGCCGTACTCGGCAATGGATGTCTCCAGCAGGCCCTTCATGAGTAATAGTCTAAAGTTGGGGTCGGCACTCGCTCCGGCGTCTATTACCGCATTGCGTACAGTCTCGATCAACTCCTTTGCATCGTCAATGGCCTCCTGTGCCTGATCCCTTGAGACTTTGATTGATGCCTTATCCCTTAGTTCCAGCAGGACCGTCTGGAATCTTGCGTCAAGGGCCGGGTCGGCATCCTGCAGCACGGGCTTCATGGAGTCGTACAGTTCTGCAACAGGGTGCGTCGCGTGGACCGCTGCAAGATGCGCGTTTTTCTCGTCCAGGTTAAGCTCCAAGGCCCAAAAGTGCCCCAGCGTCTCCTCGAGCGCTCCGGCAAACTCCAAGTCTGCATTCTTGTCTGCAAACGCGCCCGGAATCAACGATACCATGACGACTGATGCCACAAATAATATCAAAATATTATTCATCAATGGTTTAACAAATATGGTATCTTTAAAGGGCACGCGGATCATACATGCATGTTTTATTAGCATGGAATTAGTGCCTTGTACCAGTAATCCCAGATGTGCCAGATCTGACACCTGATGCAAACAGATCAATGGGGGTACACCCAGACGATCCTAATGTACCACCAAAAAGATCGCCTGAGACGCGATATGATGAACACAGTCCATGCAAATGTGCTCTCCTGCTCACATTTGTGAAGATTCTATTTGGAATTGCATTCGAGACAAAACTAGATCTTGATCTCTTTCTATGTGGCCCGTGGAGCACAGTTACGTTAACTGTATAGTCAGACGCGTCGCAGGATCTATAGTGACACGCCAAAGTAAATGCACTTTTGAGGCTTTAAATAAAATCGAATCCATACAATTGCATGTTTCGCACGTACCAGGTAAAGATCCGCCAGTCCAAAATATTGTCCCAAAAGATAGCCGGATACGCGCGGGAATGCATGATGTCTATGACATGGCAATAATGGTGAAACTGGCGCACCCCAAAACCAGCGCATACGACATGATAAACTTGATACCGGGTTGGAGGCGGGAGTTCAACTTGAAAGGGGCGGCAGTGATGCACGAGGCAGCAGCCCTGCAGGCCAGAAGGGCGGTGATTGCGTTCTGGAAATCCAACAAGCGCAAACATGCACGGCGCATGAGGCACAAGAACGAGATACGGCAGGGCAAAAGAACGCCGGTACAAGCATAACAGGTGGACCGACCCGTCCAGCCTCCTGCGACGCCATGGCAAGTCGGAGAGGCTCATGACGCTTTCCTGCAGGAGGGAGCCTAAGATAAAAGGGAATGATTCCATCCAGCTTACCAAGTTAGGCGTGGTCCGCGTGAAAACTGAGATGCCGGAAGGCTGGCTGGCATCGTTCCAACTGAAAGACGTGACGAAAAAATTCACCGGCCGCACCAAGGACGGCGACAGGAAGTTCCTGCTCCTGGTGCAGGTGAATGTTCCGGATCCCGAGCCCGTGGCTGGCAAGACGGCAGGGATAGACTATGGTGGAACAATCCCGGCAACCACATCCGACGAACATGGGAATGAGCGACTTTACAGGCACTCAGGCCGGGTGCGCGAGGCAGAAAGGTGACAAGATAGACCATTTGAGAAAGGAACTGTCAAGGTACGTAAAAGGCTCCCGAAACCACAAGAAGGCAAAGCGAGTTTTGTCCCGGGAGTCTAGGCGCATATCCAGCAAGCAGGAGAATGACGAGTGGCGGATTGCCAATTCCATCACGGCCGGCGTCGCATGCCTGGCAATTGAGGATCCCAAACGCCTGAACTTTGCCGCAATGAGGGCGAAGGGCGGAAACAGAAAAAAGGGCATGAACCGCACCATGGCATATTCCAGGCCAGGCGCACTGAGGGCCAAGACCATTCAAAAGATGGAGGAGCGCGGCGGAACCGTACACCCGGTGGATCCTCGCAACACCAGCCTGCGGTGTCCCAGGTGCCACTTTGCATGCAAGGAGTCGCGGGACTGTGAGGACTATGACTGCATCATGTGCGGCTGGTACCACCATGCCGACAAGAACGGTGCATCCAACATAAAACTAATCTGCCTCCACGCGGAGGCCGGCGGCCGAGTCCACCAAGGTGGGACTGCCATTACGGACAGTGATGCCGTCGCAAGGCGAGAGGGCCACGGAGCGGCAAATTCCGAACGGAATTTGCCGACAGGTCGGCTTGAACCCGACAATGCAGACATTGTCAGGCCTGACAGAACGCCCAAAAGAGCCCAGTTTGTCGTGGCCGGCTAGTCCGGGTGCAGAAACTTTTGCTCGTCACTATAGCATGAACGATCGCAGGTGCGGTGTTTTGGTCATGCCATGCCGACCATGCCCGCAATGAATGCTGCATTTGGAATTATGCGGCACCGGCATCCCTTATGATGCAGAATTTGCGTCATGCAGTGCAACCGATCTGTGGCATTATCTTGTCGAGAATGCCGTTGTTTGCAGCTGCGATAAAAGAGATTCTCGTGCCGTATCCAAGATCCGCATCCAGCTGGCCCAGGTTCTCGTCTAGCATGAGGCCGCCTGCCTCCTTTACTATCAGGTATCCTGCGGCAATGTCTTGGATTCTGATCTTTTTCCTCAGATCGATAAGGATGTCCATGTACCCTCTGGCAAGCATCGCCATCTCTAGGGCGTTTGCGCCAAAGTGCCTTGTGTGATTGTTCTCAAATATCGATTGCATCCTTCTCATCGGGTCTGGTGTGACACCCGACATGCTGACCCCGACTATCCTGTAGGCCAGCTCCGGAGTGGCTACGTTTATGCGCTTTCCGTCAAAAAACGCCCCCCTTCCCTTTGAGGCGCTGTATGACTTTCCATCAGTCAGGTTTGTAACCACCCCGTCGGTGACCGAACTGAGGCTGTACTGAGTTGCAAACGCAAGAGAGCTGCAGAAGAACGGTACTCCGCGGACTGCGTTGGCAGAGCCATCCATGGCATCCATGATGACGTATCCATTGGGATTCTCGGACAGATCCACCCTTCCGCACTCCTCGCCTAGGACGACGCACTCAAAGTCGATCTCTCTGAGATAGTCCAAGACAGCCTTTTCGGCGACGATGTCTATGTTTCGCGATACGTCCCCGCCTGCGCCGATGCCAAAATCTCCTGCCGCCCTACCGGTGCCTGCCATGCCGTCTATGCTTTCAAAGATTCTTTTTGATGCCTCCAAGAGAACCCCTGCCGTATCCACGAGGGTAGTATCAACGTTCGTAATTTAAGTGAAGGATTGGCCTGGTGCGGACTGACATGGGTGTATCCTAGTAATAAAAAACGCCACACCAGATACCAAGATGTTAAAACATGACAGGTGCCGGAATCTGGCAGTTCCAGTCCCTCCTGTTTTGCGCCGGAATGAATCAACATGTTGACGAACCCGGAAAAACTCGTTATGCCGCCCCGCATCAAGCCGTTCCTGTTTTTCACCCATATGCCGTAGAGTTCACCATAAACTTCGTCCCTGCACGAGACAGATCTGTTGCCCATTGGCGCCACAGGCATAGCCCCATTTGTCATTATACCAGTTGGATGTAATTGATTTAAAGCCGATGGATCTGATATGGTGGAGTCATTCGACAAGGGTTGAGATACTGGGAATTTGCCGTATTGGCGGCCGGTCATCGGAAATACGATCTCGGTCTTTTCTGCTTTCTGTACTCGCTGACGCTGTTTAACGCATGGGTGCTGGTAAACGCGCAGCTGGCTAGATTTCTGAAGCTGCGTGATGGAGTCCTTCCGGTGACGCAGCTGTACATGAAAATTGCCACGCTAATGGCAATCTATCGGAATATTGCGATTCAGCCCGAGCCACCGCCAGATTCCGTGGCTCCGTGAGCACATCTGGGATTACTGTGTACTGGATATTCAGTCCAAATCAGACGGCGCCTTTTGTAGCGACATGGTTTTTAGCCAGACACTGCCACTGCACTCCATGACGCCGGTAATGGTAATCTCCACATACCCGGACAGGAGCACCGCCATGAAGATAGCAGAGGTCCTAGTCAGGGAGAAGGCTGCTGCGTGCGTGAACGTCTCAGAGGTATCCTCGGTGTACACGTGGAAGGGCAAGGTAGAGAATGCATCGGAGTGCATCGCAATATTCAAGTCAGTAGAGAAGAACAGGGATCTGCTGAAAAAAAGAATTGCAGAGACGCACCCCTACGATGTCCCTGAGATAGCCGAGATTAATGTGACATCAGTGAACCGGCCTTATCTTGACTGGCTGGCAGAGTCCGCAGGATAATCATACAGCATACCTTAGAGTGGCAACGATGCCACCCAGGTTTGAGACCCTCAGGCCGACATCGGTGGAGGAATCCACGCTGTAGACGCTCACGCCATTGCTCTCTGCATCGTTTAACAGGTTCATCATCTCCTGCTCGTCGTTGTCCTGCACGGCCCTGTCTGAGAATACGAGCGACTCCACTGCGCCCATCTGGTTTGCCTTGAGCGTATCCTCAAATCCCATGGCAAATTTTCTGCTCTTCTTGTTGACCATCATCATCACCTCGTCGATCAGGGATACGGCTCTGGCAAGCTTATTCCCGGACATCATATCTTTCATCGCCTGCGATCTTGTAAAGATGTAGATTCCGTCCTCGCCGCCAGAATCAATCCCCTCGGCCACCCTGATGTCATACCCTGTCATTCCCTTAAAGTTTGCAAGCCTCCTTTTTGTCTCTCCCGGCCCGAATATCACCACCGCATCACCTTTTTTGAGTATGGATGCGACTGCCTGCAGGACATGTTCCAAGAATCCCTCCTGCCTGAAGCTGGTCTTGTATCTTTTCCCGCCGGCGCCAGAGTATATGTTGGGGATAAACTCCAAGTGCGTGCCCTTTAGCCTTGCAACGCCGCACTCGCCGGTATCGATTGCAACCAGCACAAACCCTGCCTGATCCCTGTCTTTCCTGAGCAGTCTTTTCTGGACTGGCAGCCACCTGTTTTTGGATACTGTGATTCCCTGGCCGGTCCTTACCACCATGGAATGGTGTGATCCGTGAGGGACTGCCTCGTTGCTTGACTCGGCGATCGTTCCCTGTATCCGCAGCCTGTCCAGCACGCCGTCCAGAGATATCTTTTCCACCTCCATTGATATCCGGACATGAACCCGCTCGCCCTTGTCCGGCCTTGAATAGTCCCGGTCAGGCTTTATTACCCGGGTTGTGTCCCCCGCGACCCTGTCGCCGGTCTCAATTATTCGCCGCAGGCTCAAAAGATCGTTTGAATCCTCGGGCATTACGGCAACTGCCCCCTCATCAATACTTTTGGTAATCATATGGTGTCATTTCATGTATGCAAGGAGAAAAGAGTTTAGTCCGTGGTGGTGTCGGCATTTTCTTGGGATTTTTTCTTCAGGTATGACTCGACCCACTCCAAGGTAAGGACGCCTGATTCTGCCAGGTTTGTAAGCGAGTTTGCAGACGCCTCGCCTGTGACCTTGCCGTTGTTTCTTCTTATCTGGCGCCATTTCAGCAACGTGTTGCCGCTCTTTGAGGTGTAGATGATCCCAAGGATGTCCCGTGCGTTTACAAAAGTGATGTCCCGGATCTTCTTGAGGGTTACCTTGTCTACTGCCTCTACGTATATTGCACCTTTAGAATCATCCCTTTCTGCAAAGATCTCAGAATCTTCAAGGTAGCTTCTTGGCGCATACGACTTGCACGTGCTGGAGATGACAAACCTCCTAAAGCTTTCCAATGATGCAGGGATGCTGATTACTACCATTTTGACTGATTAAGGGGCTAGTCATTTATCAAGCTTCTTGAAAGACTAATACGAATCCTTCGCATGACAGGGCATGCGGGCCGTGATGAGCCTATCCCTTTGAATGATGATGAGGATCTTGAGTTCTGAGCCACGCGTCATGACATGCTCCCTGTCACACATCTTGAGGGTTTTAATTGGGTGCGGTACCACACGCGGCATGAAGTCACTTACCGAATATCTGACGTTTCATGTGGATACGCGGAGGGCGTTTGTCAACATAACACCCGAGATTCGCAGCCTTGTGGAGAAGAGTGGGGTGCGGGAGGGGCTGTGCCTGGTAAATGCAATGCACATCACTGCCAGTGTCTTCATTAACGATAACGAAGAAGGGCTGCATGCAGATTATGAGAAGTGGCTGGAGGGGTTGGCGCCGCACGAGCCCACGGAGCAGTACCTCCACAACAGGACCGGCGAGGACAATGCCGATGCCCATCTGAAACGGCAGGTGATGGGAAGGGAGGTCGTGGTCGCCATAACCGGCGGAAGGCTGGACTTTGGACCATGGGAGGCCATATTTTATGGAGAGTTTGACGGCAGGCGGCCAAAAAGAGTGCTGGTAAAGATCATTGGGGAGTAGCTAGCCAAAATCGACATCGCGCTTTTGGCTTTGTGATTCGTTCTTTCTTGCAGACTCTCGGAATGCATCATCATGGTTCTGCGGCCCGTGTCCGCATTTTACACAGGCTACCTTGAATCCGTCCTCGTATTTTTCGTACGTCTGACATCCGCAAAAACAGGCCATGATGATGTGCGCGACTTGATTGGATATATCTCTATACCGAGGCGTCAGGGAGCCTGCGGGGTGTGGTACTGTCAAGGAATGCGGCAGAATCAGGACGGGTTTTGCGGCAAGAGGAGTTCCAAAAAGATACATGACAGACGGCATCAAATCTTTCAGGAAATCAATCGGGTTGGCACACCGATGTTGCAATGAGCGAAAGATTTTGGAGTGCCATGCATGGCTCCATGACAGTTGATGATATTCTATCTATAATCCGCTTAAACTGTGTTCCATTGTTGCCTGTGCTGAATTGTGCTCGAAGTTTTATTGCCCATTTGCCTCCCTTTATTGTATATGGAAATCAATTTTTATCAATCCAGTCGCTAGGAGAACATTATTTAAAAAAAAGTTTATTTGTATATGTCCACGTCGTATCTAAAAAAATAGAGAATGCCCTCAAAGCGTTCTAAATTCGTGCTTAAATCAAAAAATTTTTTTAGGCAACGTGAACACGTATTATTTTTTTTATTACATGTTATTAGAGGCGCATGTTAAAATTCTAACGTAGAACATGAATTAGGATGCAGTCATAATCGCATATTAATTCGAATCTTATAAATTTTAATAATCTTAACTGCGGAACTATCCTTGGAAATAAAAATTAATTGTCTGCAAAAAATACAAGCACAAAAAAGTCGTCCCTTGCATATCCAAAAAAATTATCTAACGGCATGCTCGTGCCTGACGTGGAGAAAAACATGGCAAGGACTTACATGGGTTTGGACGGCAGGCTTGCGGTTCTTCTGGAGAACGCGGCGCCGGATCTGTTCACGTTCATACGTCGTCTGGGCATGAAACCTGCCAATAACGAGTCCAAACTATGCTGCGCAGGGTGGCGACACACCGCAAGATACGCCAAAAGATGGTACCGTTGAAGAGATGATCATGTTCGGCACCATAATGACGTGTCTTCCCACGTGGGACAAACGAAGGCTGGACTGGTTCGAGAAACTGGCGGGAGTATTCTGGACTGCCTGGCCTGCTACCAGACAGTTTGGTACATATTTTTAAGCCGCCCCTGCAAGGAGATACATGAAAAGAATAGAGGCGATTGTTCGTCCATCCAAGGAAAAAGACATTGTGGATGCTCTGCAAAAAACAGGAATTGGTGGACTTACTGTAACCCCCGGGAAAGGTCGTGGAAAGGGACCAAGAAACATCAAACCGGGACTGGGCCGTTACATTGAAAGATACAATGACATGCTGACTTTTTTTATCGTTGTTGAGGATTCCAGGGTAGACACGATAGTATCGATAATTGCAGACGCCGCGCATACCGGATCGCCGGGGGATGGCAAGATCTTCATTTCCTCAGTGGATGATATTGTCGACATTACTACCAAGCAAAGAGAAGAAAAATACATTTAGGGCAGAATTGCGAGCAATCCCCCAAATCTCGTCAGGTAACATGACTCACTACCCAGGCGGTCGGATCCATTACCACCCCATGAACAAAATTGTACCGCTTGCATCCCGTGAATATGAATTGGTGAGCCACGATAAGCAGTAGTGGTTCGGGTTCTGACTCAATTTGAACGCCGGTAATGCCAGCTACAACGACTGCTTCTGTTCCACTTTCGTTTTCATCTATGAATGCATCATGGGTTGCCGGACTCACGTTCATGCGTCGCCCGGGCCATGGAGTCTGCCAATAACGAATCCCAACTATGCTGCGCAAGGTGGTGATATGCCGCAAGATACACGCCAAAACTGGTGATAAACGGTGAAAAAAGGATGTTTGCGACAATAATGGTATGCCTGCCTGCGTGGGACAAGTTGGGCCAAATTGGTTCGTGGAACTGTCAGGAGTGTTCTGTGCAGCCTGACTTGCTACTGAGAATTTGCCAAAGATATAAAACTCAGACAAGATGTTTTCATATATGAGCCAAAGTTCCCTCTCACTCAAGGTCTTGGAAGCATACACCAGGGATGTTGGAAGGGGTGTGGCAAGGATCGACTACGACTCCATGGACACCCTTAATGCATCCACAGGCGACGTGATCGAGATCAAGGGCAAGAGGAGAACGGTCGCAAAGTGCCTTCCGCTCTACCCGTCAGACGAGGGCAAGGGAATAATCAGGATTGACGGGCTCGGGAGCCCTTGATTTCGGGAGAAACAACTCGGGAATCGCGATCGGCGACACCATTGCAGTCAGAAAGATAAAGGCGGTTGCGGCAGAAAAGGTGATAGTGGCGCCGCTAGAGGCCATTCCTCCCATAGACGAGAGGTATCTGGCAGACGCGCTGGAGAGCGTCCCGCTCATCAAGGGCGACAACGTCATGGTTCCGTACTTTGGCGGACGGCTGACGTTCCAAGTGATCGGAGTCACGCCGGCAGTAGATGCCGTACTGGTGACGCAAAAGACGGTATTTCACATAGCAGAAAAAGGAGAGACGCTGCGTGGCGTTCCGCAGGTAACATACGAGGATATCGGCGGGCTTACAGATGAGATTAAGAAGGTAAGGGAGATGATCGAGCTTCCGCTCAGGCACCCGGAAATATTTGAGAAATTGGGCATCGAGGCACCCAAGGGGGTGCTGCTGTACGGGCCGCCTGGAACAGGCAAGACCCTGCTTGCAAAGGCAGTGGCCAACGAGAGCAACGCCCACTTTATCAGCATATCAGGACCCGAGATCATGAGCAAGTTTTACGGTGAAAGCGAGGCCCGCCTCAGAGAGATCTTCAAGGAGGCAAGGGAGAAGGCACCGTCGATAATATTCATAGACGAGATAGACTCCATTGCGCCAAAGCGGGAGGAAGTTACCGGAGAGGTGGAGAGAAGGGTGGTATCCCAGATGCTCTCGCTCATGGACGGCCTTGAGGCAAGGGGCAAGGTGATCGTAATATCTGCAACAAACAGGCCAAATGCAATCGATCCCGCGCTCAGAAGGCCGGGAAGGTTTGACAGGGAGATCGAGATCAAGGTTCCGGACAAGAGGGGAAGAAAGGACATACTTGCAATCCACAGCAGGAACATGCCGCTTTTAGACGATGTCGACATAGACAGGATATCAGCAGTCAGCCACGGGTACGTCGGGGCGGATCTGGAATACCTGTGCAAGGAGGCTGCCATGAAGTGCCTGAGGAGGCTGCTGCACGTCCTCAATCTGGAAGAGGAGAAGATTCCTGCAGAGACGCTGGACAAGCTTATAGTGAACCAAGAGGACTTTACCAAGGCACTCAGGGAGATTACCCCGTCAGGCATGAGGGAGGTGTTCGTCGAGAATCCAGATGTCAAGTGGGAGGATGTCGGAGGCCTGGAGGTCGTAAAGCGCGAGCTGCAGGAGGCAGTCGAATGGCCCATGAAGTATCCGGGACTCTACGACAAGCTCGGCCACAACATGCCCAGGGGGATTCTGCTGCACGGCCCGAGCGGCACTGGCAAGACCCTGCTTGCAAAGGCAGTGGCCACGCAAAGCGAGGCAAACTTTGTGTCCGTAAGGGGTCCGGAGCTGCTCTCAAAATGGGTCGGAGAGTCCGAAAGGGGCATCAGGGAGATCTTCAAGAGGGCGCGTCAGTCTGCGCCGTGCGTGATATTCTTTGACGAGATAGATTCGATCGCGCCCATAAGGGGCGCAGGTGGAGAGACGGCAGTGACAGAGAGGGTCGTCAGCCAGCTACTCACGGAACTAGACGGGATGCAGAACATGCATGGTGTAGTCGTGCTTGCAGCGACAAACAGGGCAGACATGATAGACCCGGCACTGCTCAGGCCGGGGAGGTTTGATAAGATCATTCAGATTCCGCTGCCCGACAAGGAGAGCAGGAAGAACATACTGAAGATCACCGCAGAAAGGATACCCATAATCGACGACGTCAGCGACCCCCAACATGTAGACTTTAACAAGATTTCAGAACAGACAGACGGCATGAGCGGCGCAGACACCGCCTCCATTGCAAACACGGCAGTCTCGCTGGTAATTCACGAGTTCCTGGACTCGCATCCGGACGTCAAGGATGTTGAAAAGAGCAGCATCAAGGCCAAGGTAACGATGAAGCACTTTGAAGAGGCCGTAAAGAAGGTCAGGGAACAGAAGGATCTCAAGCTGGGCGAAAAACTGGCAGTAACGTATTACAGGTAGTTTTAATAAAATAACCACCAAACCCCCCGTATGCCGAGATACACAGGGTACGCGGGAAGGTCGCTTGAGATTTTAAGGTCCGGCGGCGTGTCAGTCGGGGATTCGGTAACGATCCATTCTGACATGACGTACCGCGGGATAGTAATGCCAAGATATGAGCACGGAGACGACACGCACATAGTGCTCAAACTTGAAAGCGGGTACAACGTGGGGCTGAAAGTCTCCGGAATCCAGCGGATCAGCAAGAATCCGGAGAAGCCGGAGAGTGCAAAGCCGGCAGAGCCGGCCGGAAAGACGGATGGGCTCCCGGGGGTTCTGCTGCTGTCCACGGGCGGGACCATTGCAAGCAGGGTGGACTACAGGACAGGTGCCGTAACGCCGGTACTGACAGCAGAGCAGATCAACTCGTCTGTACCGGAGGTGTCTCGGATTGCCAACATAGACACGGAGGTGCTGTTTTCAGAGTATTCGGAGAACATAGTGCCCGAACACTGGCTGGGCATTGCCAGAAGGATCAGCGCGTACGCAGATTCTGGATATGCGGGGGTTATCGTAGCGCACGGGACCGACACCATGCATTACACTTCGTCTTTTCTATCGTTTGCCCTTGCAGGTTTTCCCGTCCCCATAGTGCTTGTGGGATCGCAGAGATCGTCGGACCGCGCCTCGTCTGACGCTGCGCTGAACCTTATCGGCGCTGCAAGATTCATCACCGAGTGCGGCAGGCAGGGGGTATACGTTGCCATGCACCAAGACGAAAGCGACGGAAACATCGCATGCCATGCAGGGACGAGGGTGAGAAAGAGCCACACCAGCAAAAGGGGGGCGTTTCACACCATAGGGGGGGAGCCGGCATTTGTCGTGACAGAGTCCGGAATCACAAGGAATTTCTCAGGGGACTACTATGGCGTGGACGGGTTCGAGCCAAAAATACACTTGGACGAGCGGGTGGCGCTGGTAAAATACCACCCAGGGTACGATCCCAAGACGATCGACTGGATTATTCAGAGCGGGTACAGGGGCATAATATTCGAGGGTACCGGGCTTGGCCACATAGGAAGGACCATGTACGAGGCAGTCGGAAGGGCCGCAGAGAGCGGGCTGTTCCTGGGCATGACGTCGCAGTGCATCGACGGCAGGGTCAGGATGACCGTGTATGAAAGCGGCAGGGATCTGCTGGACTTGGGCATCACGCCACTGGAGGACATGATTCCCGAAGTCGCGCTGGTAAAGGCCATGTGGGCGATGGGAGGAGTACGAGACGGCAATGACATCGGGGAGGTCATGCTCAATAAAGTGGCCTCGGAGATGACGCCATGACTGAGTTTTCAATCAGCGACGTCGGGGTGAGGGTCGGGCTTGAGATCCACCAGCAGCTTGCGACAGGCAGGAAGCTGTTCTGCAGCTGCGCGCCGGTGGAGTCAGAGGAGCATCCCATAAGGTTCCGCAGGAGGCTGCGCGCAACCAAAAGCGAGCTTGGCAGGTATGATCCTGCCGCGCTGTTCGAGGGGACAAAGTCAAAGACGATAGAGTACCTGGCAAATCCAGAGAGCAGCTGCCTGGTAGAACAGGACGAGGAGCCTCCGCACGAGCTGGACTGCGAGGCGAGGCGGATCGTCCTGATGGTGGCAACGGCGCTAAAGTCCAGCGTATTTGAGGAGATCTACCCCATGAGAAAGACCGTCGTTGACGGCTCCAACACGACCGGCTTTCAGCGGACCATGCTGGTCTCGCAGGGCGGATACTATGATGCAGGCCCAAGAAAGATAGGGGTGCAGTCGATCTGCCTAGAAGAGGACGCGGCCAAGATTTTGGACGGAAAAGGGGACGTAAAGAGGTACGGACTGGAGAGGCTGGGAATACCGCTAGTCGAGATTGCCACCGAGCCCTTTGAGGCAGAGCCGGGACAGGTAAGGGAGATTGCCCTGTCGCTGGGAAGAATCCTGAGAAGCACCAGGAAGGTGAGAAGGGGCTTGGGCTCGATCCGGCAGGACGTCAACGTGTCTGTCAGGAACGGGGGGGCGGTAATAGAGGTCAAGGGAGTGCAGCAGCTCGATCAGCTGGAAGGCGTGGTGGAGTACGAGGCAAGAAGGCAGCACGGGCTGCTGGTAATCTCAAGCAGGATGCGCAATGCCGGGTGGCCCCACGGCCCGGAAGCAGAGGCAGACGCGACAGGACTGCTTGCAGGGTGCGGCTCAAAGATAATCGCCGGCGCCGTAAAGAAGGGGCAGAGGATTCATGCAGTGCTGTTTAGGAACATGGCCGGCATGTTCGGATACTCCCCGTACGACGGCATCAGGCTGGGAAGGGAGGTGGCAGAGATGGTGAGATTCTTTGGAATAGGCGGGATATTTCATTCAGACGAGCTGCCAGCCTATGGGATCGCAGAATCCGACGTGGATGGCATCAGGAATCTTCTCAATGCCGGCAGCGGTGACGCGTTTTTGATCCTGGCCGCTCCGGAAAACATGATTCGGACCGTAATGGATCACATAATTCAAAGGATTACGAATATCAGGGACCAGGGGGTTCCTGCCGACACCAGGCTGGCCATGCCGGATGGCACCACCAGGTTTCTAAGGCCCAAGCCCGGGGCGGCAAGAATGTACCCGGAGACTGACATACCGCCGATAACAGTCACGCAGGATGAGCTGGAGGAGGTGAGGAAGAGTGCGCCCAAATCATGGGACGAGTCGGTAATGGATCTGCAAAAAAAGCACGGCATCAACGCCCAGCTTGCAGAGCAGGTCTATGACTCCGAGTATCTGGAGCTGTTTGAGGAGATAGCAGATGGGACCAACGTCAGCCCCACGTTTGTGGCATCCGTCCTGTGCTCGGTGATAACCGGCCTAGAGAGGAGCGGGCTGGATTCGAGCCTGCTTGGCAGCGGGGAGATCGTAAAGACCTTTGAGATGCTGGACCAAGACAGGGTTGCAAAGGAGTCGGTGGAGATAATCTTTGAGGACATCATGAGCGGCAGATCCAAGACCGCACAAGAGGCCATGAGGAACAAGACGATCGAGGCGGTGGACGAATCGGAACTAAGCGACATCATACACAGGATACTTGAAGGGAACAGGGACATGATAGGGAGACAAAAGGAAAGGGCCATCGGGCCGCTGATGGGGATTGCAATGAAGGAGTTGAGGGGAAAGGCCTCCGGCCAAACGATAAACGCCCTGCTTGCACGCGGAATCAAGGACATGCTGGATTGAGTCGTGCGTCTTGGCAGGAGATGGATCATTGCGCGCAGAACACGCCAAGATGTTGCGCCACCGGCACGTGACTATGGCAAGGGCTGCAGAATGACGCTGCAGGTCAAGGTACCATTTCAGCAAGCCGCTCAGAGATCTCTTGGATCTCCTCGATGTTTTGGGCAATAACCTGCTCAAGCACTGCAATCTCCGGGCCCATCAGGGAGGTGGCATTCGTGCCTGGGTCTGCGGCCTTTGCATCGTCGAGCACCTGAATGTTGTACTCGTTGATCCTGACGAGATCGTCCCGGTATTTCTCCAGCCTCGCAAACGCAGACAACTCCTCGGGAGCCTCTGCTACTTCCGGGTCAGCCAGGAATCCAAGCGAGATCACAGCTCCTCCCATGGCCAAGACTGCGATGAGAATTATGACAGATATCCTCATGCCTGCACTCAGAACTACTGTATTATCTTCTTTTTGCGTCTTTTTGCAAGAAACACGCCCACGCCGATCGCCACCGCGACGGGTATTATTATCAGGGTCATGTCCGGTATGGCCTCCTTCTCCTCCACGGGTGGTTCGGGGATGAACACCACGGCATCGTGTGAGACGATTGTCTCGTCACGGATGCTGTCTTTGTATCTTACATGGATGGTAATCTCATGCTCGCCATACTGCGGCGGCCCGTCAAACTCGACGGGGGTGTTAAACGGCACCGGCGAATCAGTCTCGATCTCGTCGATGAACTGCTCCGCGGATCTGAGGTTGGAGTCGCCGCGCGGCTCGACTGAGATGAATCCGAACAGCCCGTTCTCGTTTCCCTCGTTGATGATCTCCCCCACTATCAGCTGACCTGCAGACAGATCCACCACATTCACGTTAAACACGTTGAGGTCCACAAATCCCTTGACGTAGAAATCCACCACCCGGGATATCTGCTGGGGGTCGCCGTACGAGTTATAGTACGATATGGACAGCGGGATCTTCAGCGTCTGGTCCTTGATGGATTCGGGCACGTACACGGTCAGGCTGATGCTCTCAGACGAGCCGGGCTCTATCTGGCCTACGTTCCAGTTTGACTCTGGGATGACGACGTTTTCCAGATTGTTCTGGGATGCCATGGAATCGGACTGCGCGGGTATGTCGGTGGTAATGTCCACGCCCGAGATGGAATCGGTTCCGTCGTTGGTGATCTGGATGGACGCGTGGTTTGTCTTCAGCGACGTGAGGAACGGCTGCTCTGCCCGGACGTTGATCACGCTGTCGCCTGCCTGGTCAACAAACCCCTTGACGAAAAAGTCGACTGCCCGGGATATCTGCTGCAGGTCGCCGTACGAGTTATAGTACGATATGGACAGCGGGATCTTCAGCGTCTGGCCCTTGAGGGATTCTGGCACGTACACGGTCAGGCTGATGCTCTCAGACGAGCCGGGCTCTATCTGGCCTACGTTCCAGTTTGAGACAGGGATGACGACGTTTTCCAGATTGTTCTGGGACGCGGGCGTATCAGTACTGATGTCCACGCCTGAGATCTGGGCGGTTCCGTCGTTGGTGATCCGGATGGAGACGTCGTTTGTCCTCAGCGGCGTGAGGAACGGCTGCTCTGCCTGGGCGTTGATCACGCTGCCGCCGGTTACCCTAAAGTCAAATTCTGCATACATCACCCTGGTGCCGGACTCCCTGAGCCTGGAATAGTCCACTTCTATGCTTGCAGGGTATTGGCGGATCTGCAGGTTCTTGTCAAGGTTTACAGAGAAGGTGAGGTAGAATATCTCCCCTGCCAGGGGGTTGGAGCTGCTGTCTGCCCGGATGACTGATCCTGGCCCGGAGCCGGAGAAGCCTATCGGAAGCAGCAGCTGGCTTTGGATTCCGGTGATGTCGTGCGTGCCCACGTTGGCAAGCACCACGGTGAGCGGCACGTTGCTGTCGCCGGGTTCGACTTCTATCTTCTGATCCTCCGTGCCAAAGTACGCGTCAAGAAACTTGACGTCCCCGTACGATCTATCAAAGGGCGATTCGCCGACGGGGATTGACTGGGCATACGAGTAGCCAAGCACGGACGGCACCACCAAGGCGGCAATCAGCAACATATGGTACTTCATACCGTAATCGCCATCATTGACCCCTCTTCGGCGGCCCTGCCGTCCTTTATCGTGATGATCTTGTCAACGTCCCCGAAGTGTTCGCGGTCGTGCGTGACTATTATGAACGTCTGGCTGAGTTTTCTGGCAATCGACTTCATCAGTTGGACTACCGTGTCGGAAGTGACCGAGTCTAGGTTTCCGGTGGGCTCGTCTGCAAGCACGATGGCAGGATTGTTTACCAACCCTCTGGCGATGGCTGCCCTCTGGGCCTGCCCGCCTGAGATATTGTTTGCGCGCTTGTTCATCTGGTCTTCCATCCCCACGGCCCTGAGCAGTTTGGCAGCATCGGCCATGGCAGTCCCGTCATCCCCGCCTATCTGCCGTGGAAGCATGACGTTTTCCAACACGGTAAGATCTGTGAGCAGGTTGGAGGACTGGAATATGAACCCGAGCTTCTTGTTTCTGAACGTGGACGTCTGACCCTCGTCAAGTTCGGTCGTGTCCAAGCCGTCTATGATGATCTTCCCTTGTGTGGGACGGTCTAGCAGCCCTATCATGTTGAGCAGGGTGGACTTGCCGGATCCGGAACTTCCCACTATCAGGACAACCTCTCCTTTCTCTATTGAAAACGAGACGTTCTCAAGTGCCTTGACCCGGTTCTCCCCTTCCCCGTATGTCTTGCTCAGGCCGCGAATTTCCAGTATCTTAGCCATTCCTCATGGCCTCCACGGGCAGCATCTTTGTAGCCCGGTACGACGGGTACAGGGACGCGATTATTGCAAGTGCAAACGATGTCAGCGCCGTCTGGCCGATCTTGGCCCAATCGTAGCTGACCTCCAGTGGCAGGCTGTTGTTGAATGTCAATTTCGTCTCCTTGGCATAGACCGTATACCCCAAGCCGGCAGCCGTTCCAGCCCCCGCCCCGATGGCTCCGATTATCATCCCCTGTAGTATGAATATCACCAGTATGTCCCTTCTCCTGGCCCCGAGGGATCTCATGACGCCGATCTCCCGCGTCTTCCCGTTTACCAGCATCATCTGGATTGTGACGATGGCAAACGCAGAGGACATCATTCCAAAGTACCCTATCATGTTTATCATGGCGATTCCGGATCTGAACCCCGCAAGCTGCTGTTCGGCCGACTCCTCTATGGTCTGGGCTACAAAATCGCTGTTGGGAAATGACATGAGGAACAGTTCTTTTACCTCGCTTGCCTTTGTTGGATCGTTTAGTTTTACCATGAACGAGTCCGAGTTCCCGTCCCTGCTCAGCATGTCCCGCAGGGTGTCGATGTGGAGCATGGCTGCGTAGTCAAACCCCTGTCCTCCGGGTGATGCCACGATTCCGCTTACGGTAAACCGTCGTATCTGCTCCTGCCCCCACCGGTCCACCACCATTACCTTGATGCTGTCGCCCACCGTGGCACCTCCGAGATCCCGCGCAACTGTGGTGCCCAGCACGATGGAGTTTCGGGAAAAGACATAGCTTCCGTCAGTCACCGTCTCGTGAATGGTCGAGGCTCGGATGTCATTGAACGGATCAATGCCGATAAGCGGGATGCGCGACTCCTGCACGAGCATTCCGTTCTTTGTCATGTTTATCTCGCCTGACGACGAAAGTCGCGGCGTCGCGGCATGGACGTACGGGATCCTCTCAAACCAAGTTATAAGCGCCCGGTCTGACATGTCGATATAGTTTGCCTCGTCGGTTACAAGGATGTCGCCGTTCCGGTAGTCGGTAATGTCTCTGACTATGGCATCAAAGAGTCCCTGAAATATTACAAAGTTCACATGGATCACAAGAATCCCTATGGTGACTGCAAGAACCGCGCCCATCAGGCTGCCCTTCTTGTTGAACAGCATCCGTTTTGCCAGTAGCAGTTTGTACACGGAATTAATAGAATAGTCGGATATTTAATATCTTGTATAGTAAATGTTTACATTAGAGACAATTTTATATAAACAGGCCATCTATGGACAGTGATGGCAATGGACGATCTGGACATAAGAATTCTCGGCAGGCTGCTCAACAACTGCAGGGAGCCTGCAAGACAGATAGCCATTGGGACAGAAAAGACAAGCGCCACGATCAACTCCAGGATTCAGAGGATGCAGGAGGACGGCGTCATAGAAGGGTTCACAGTCAAGGTCGAACCGTCCATGTTCGGGCATAACGTTTTGTACTTTGCAGTGTCAGGCGAGGACATAGATGAGGTTCTTGAGCAGATACGCCAAGTGGGGGAGCCGTACTTTGTGGTGCCGTGCATAGGGGGAATTACTGTCTGCAGCGTAGTCGTAAGGGCGAGAATGCATGAGAAGGTAAGCATGGCAAGCAGACTGATGAAGGATATCCAGATACTCTTCATCTTCGAGTCAGAGGATCCTGGGTATGAGTCAGATCTTACAAAGACCGACCTGAGAATTCTTGGGGAGCTGGTCAAGGATCCGAGACAGAGGATGGAGACTGTCGCATACAGGACGGGGTATTCGACCAAGACCGTCGCGCGGTGCATTGCAAGGCTGCAAAGGAACAACGGAGTGCAGTTCACGCTGGTGTATGACCCCAGAAGGTTTGACAACTTTATCCCCTACGTCATAATGGCGCAGATAGACGGGGATGTAGGCAAGACGCTCAAGGATCTCAACAAGCGATTCTCGGATTCATACCTGCAGATTCCGTTTATCGTAAAGGACCAGATCGTGCTGTTCATGTACAGCGATGGCATATTCAGGATGGACGAGCTGACGCATGAAGTGCGGAGGGTCAGAAATGTAAAATCTGCGAATCTCTTCATTCCAAAAAGGATACTGCTGTTCAACAAGTGGCTTGAGGATGCTATAAGCGAGGCCGAGAAGCTGCCGGGGCTGCACGTGAATGCCAGACGGCTAGGAGGCTGACGGAGGCGGATTGCCGGCAACCAGATTCTTTGTCCAGATATAGTGACGAGCAAAAGTTTCTGCACCCGGACTAGCCGGCCACGACAAACTGGGCTCTTTTGGGCGTTCTGTCAGGCCTGACAATGTCTGCATTGTCGGGTTCAAGCCGACCTGTCGGCAAATTCCGTTCGGAATTTGCCGCTCCGTGGCCCTCTCGCCTTTCGACGGCATTACTGTCCGTAATGACAGTCTCACCTTGGTGGACTCGGCCGCCGGCCTCCGCGTGGAGGCAGATTAATTTTATGTTGGATGCACCGTTCTTGTCGGCATGGTGGTACCAGCCGCACATGATGCAGTCATAGTCCTCATAGTCCCGCGACTCCTTGCATGCAAAGTGGCACCGGGGGCACCGCAGGCTGGTGTTGCGAGGATCCACCGGGTGTACGGTTCCGCCGCGCTCCTCCATCTTTTGAATGGTCTTGGCCCTCAGTGCACCTGGCCTGGAATACGACATTGTTCTGTTCATGCCCTTTTTCCTGTTTCCGCCCTTCGCCCTCATTGCGGCAAAGTTCAGGCGTTTGGGATCCTCGATTGCCAGGCATGCGACACCGGCCGTGATGGAGCGGGCAATCCGCCACTCGTCATTCTCCTGCTTGTTGGATATGCGCCTAGACTCCCGGGACAAAACTCGCTTTGCCTTCTTGTGGTTTCGGGAGCCTTTTACGTACCTTGACAGTTCCTTTCTCAAATGGTCTATCTTGTCACCTTTCTGCCTCGCGCACCCGTCTGAGTGCCTGTAAAGTCGCTCATTTCCATGTTCGTCGGATGTGGCGGCCGGTATGGTTCCACCATAGTCTATTCCTGCCGTCTTGCCAGCCACGGGCTCGGGATCCGGAACATTCACCTGCACCATGAGTAGGAACTTCCTGTCGCCGTCCTTGGTGCAGCCGGTGAATTTTTTCGTCACGTCTTTCAGTTGGAACGACACGAGCCTACCTTCCGGCATCTCAGTTTTCACGCGGACGATCCCCAACTTGGTAAGCTGGATGGAATCATTCCCTTTTATCTTAGGCTCCCTCCTGCAGGAAAGCGTCATGAGCCTCTCCGACTTGCCATGGCATCGCAGGAGGCTGGACGGATCGGTCCACCTGTTATGCTTGTACCGCGTTCTTTTGCCTTGCCGTATCTCGTTCTTGTGCCTTACCCGCCGGGCGTGCTTGCGGCTGTTGGATTTCCAGAACGCAATCACCGCCCTCCTGGCCTGCAGGGCAGCTGCTTCGTGCATCACTGCCGCCCCTTTCAAGTTGAACTCGCGCCTCCAATCGGGGATCAAGTTTATCATGTCATAAGTGCTGGTTTTGGGGTGCGCCATTTTTACCATGATTGCCATGTCATAGACATCATCGCATTCCCGCGCGTATCCGGCTATCTTTTGGGACAATATCTTGGACTGGCGGATCTTTACCTGGTACGTGCGAAACATGCAATTGTATGGATTCGATTTTATTTAAAGCCTCAAAAGTGCATTTACTTTGGCGTGTCACTATAGATCCTGCATGATCCCTACCCAATGCAGACAGAACTGATCAGTCCAGGCTTTTGGCACTGGGGAGTTTGTTGCTTTTTAATAATGTCAGATGTGTGGTTATCCCATGGGAGTGTTTTTTGACAAGCCCTGATTTTGCCAGTGCATCAACTCTATTTCTTATCAGGGATTCTGTTATCTCTCCGCCGGTCAGCAATTCCACTATTCTTTGTATCGGTAAACTGCCGCTGCCAAGTACGATGCAGATCAGTCGATCCAGTACATGTCTTCGCAGTTTGACCAAAAAGGGTGCAACAATGCCCGTCTGGCGTGCAAGATGCGTGATCTGTTCATAGATGGGCGTGGTAAAGTCCCGCGTATGGTTTATCTGCTCCTGCCTTTGAATTTCATCCCACACCAAATTCCAGTCAAAAGGACCGTGTTGCAACTCCTCAGGCCCGTCAGGACTCCCACGAACCAGCGATTCCATGTCCTGAATGTCGCCCTCCCGACAGGCTGCTGCCTTTAACAAAAAGACATGCTCGTTTCTCAACATGCCAACCTTCAGCATTCCGTAATCCTTCATGTCCGCCATCTCCTGCATGGCAGTGGACAGGAAAAGATCCCGCATTATTGTTCCTGCGAATAGATCTATCCTGCTTTTTGTTCCATGAATGAATATTTCACTGGGAGATGTTCTGACATCCTCACGGGTATGCTCGGTTTTAGCCGTTCGCAAGTATCCTAATTTGGATGTCAGGGTGTTTGCAACAGCGTCAAAAATTTTCTTGTCTGCCACTGCCAGATCGCAGTCCTTTGTGCTGGATTTTAATTTTTTAATTCTCATGTTCTCTCCACCAAACAGATACACGGTGACAGGAGCTTCAAGCCCCCTATTCAAATCATTGAACATTGAATCATCTGGCCTGGGCAGAACGTAACTTGCAGGAGACACATCATACATTCTGGCCTTGGGAACAAATTCATTCCACGGAAGGAATAGGTTTGGATTTTTTAGCTGACTGTTTCTCACATATGCCTCCACATCCAGCCAGATCCCCGAAATTCCAAACTCTGATGATTCTTTTCGCAGCTGCAATACATCCATCCTGTCCTTATGCTTGAGATAAAACACGATTCCCATCAGCAGCCCCATCTTGTCATTCGAGTGTGTTGCTACATAGATGGCATGGATCAACACGTCCTGTATGTCTAATCTGTCTTTTTGTTGGCAAAAATAATCATGCGTGGTATGGTACTTTACCCCATAATCGGAAAACAATGAAAAAGCCGTTGTCTGGCCCGGTGCGATTCTGCCTGCAGGTACCTTTCTCAGTATGCATCGATGATCATTATAGATGATTTCAGCGCCGTTATTTTCATATTTTTGTGTAGCCTCCACCTTCAGCAGATTGACAAACAAAACCAATTGTTTTTTGGATGTATCCAGTTGAATCATGCCGCTGTCTTTTGCTATAGCACCTACGGATTGAAGATCTGATATGGAGTGATAGACAGTGTTTTTAGAAAGTCCTGATTTTTTGATTAGGCGATCTAGGGTGACAGGTTCTGTAACATCTAAAAGTATGATCTCGTTTGAGTTACAGAGCAGTTTTTCAACATCCATGATTTGGGCAACGTCCCGGAAAAGAATGGTCTTTGGTGTCTCCTTGAGTTTGATAAGGTCATTCCCTTTCTCGACATAGTCCAGATCGCGCAGTTCTTTCAGTATGTATGCCAGCCTTCTTTTTTTTATCCCGAGCATGGCCAGCAGTGTCCGGGATTCCCTAGGGCCATTTACGAGGGATTTTAGCAATCGAATTGAAGTGGTATTCATTTAGTATTGTTTCAATGCATTAATATATATACATTTACAGTTTTTTAGTACTAATTTGCTCCCATAAAATCAATAACCGAACGGTTTCACGAAGTTCAGGCACAGATGACGTGTTCGACCAGGGCCGTGCATGAAATTCCACCCCGGACACAGATTAAATAGCAACACGCAGGAGTCGTTTCGTTGGAGAAGACAAAGATCTACGACGGAAAAATTCTGGGCCTGAGCGTATACAGGGGCGAGATCGAGGGAAGGCAGGTCACGCGCGAGATCATAGAGCACCGCGGAGCGGCGGCCATACTTGCATTTGACGGGGATAAAGTAATCCTGGTAAGGCAGCACAGGTTTCCCCACGGCTACGTCCTGGAGATTCCTGCAGGAACCCTTGAGGAGGGGGAGGAGCCGGTAAAATGCGCATTCAGGGAGCTTGAGGAGGAGACCGGATACAGGGCAGACAAGATGATCCCGCTAATCACTTACTATCCGTCGATCGGCTACAACACGGAGGCAATACACTGCTTTGTGGCATCGGGGCTAGAGCACTCATCGGAACTCAGACTTGACGATGACGAGATACTCTCGGTGGTGAAGGTAGGGTTGAAGGATGTCCTGGACATGATAAAATCAGGCAAGATCCAGGACTCCAAGACCATATGCGCGGTTCTGACGCATCTTGCCCAGTCATGACTACTTGTAGATCGGCTTTACCAGATCGGCAAGATCCTCCCAAGACTGCGTTATCCTCTCAAACATGTACACCAGGTCAATAAACTCCAGCGGGATCTGCTCCCTGTCCAGGGTAGTGCGCAGGCGTATCAGGTTGCCTTCAAACTTCTTGTGTAGCGATATGGCCTGGATTGCCAGAAGCCGGTCGGGCTTTGTGAACGCGTCAACCGACATTTTGCCAAGCCGCTCAAAGTCGCGCACCACGTCAAAGATCCTCTCCGAGTGCTCCCCAGACAGCGGGGAGTCAAGGACCAGTCTGGAAAGGAGCACGATGGAGTCTCCTGCCCTCTCAAGTAGGCTGGCCGCTACCCTGTAGTCCAGCACGTCGACGTTCTCCAGGTTAAAGGCGCTTGCCAGCCTCTTGTCTACAAGCGTGCTGCGGAGCAGGCGCACGAGCAAAAAGTACTGCCTGTTCACCTCCACGTCCCGCTTTGATATGGTCTGCAGGTTGGACTTGTCATCGGATACCAGTCCCCGCACCACCTCGTCGTACATGCCAAGCGCAATCGCGCTCATCCGCCTGAGGATCTTTCCCGGGTTGAGCGTTGCCGAGTCAAGCAGAAACTGCATGTTGATGTGCGAGGCGTCCTCTTCGATGATCTCCATCCCGACCAGCCGCCTCATGGAGTTGCGTATCTCCTCCCTGTCCCGGGCAGGAATGCTGCGAGCCGAATCGATCCGGATGATGTCAAATCCCAAAAGGTATGCGCCGGTGATGTCGGCTACGATGTTCTCTTCCTCCGGAAGGGGGTACGATATTACGATCTCCCGGGTGGGCCGGGCTGCCGGGTTTGCAGAGATCGAGACGCTGTCTTGGCCCGCGTCAAGCTCCACTTGGCTTCCCTTGCCCAGGTTGTTTGCGTCGATCCACTCTTTTGGAAGCGACACCAGCATGCTGCTTCCTATCCGCTGCAGGCGCCGAATGAATTTAGTCAATTTATACTAATTGAATTAGTTTAATCCATATTCTTATATTTTGCGTATAGTTTAAACTTAAGATAATGAAGGCCGCAGCATTCTGCCCTGCACATGTTACAGGATTCTTCAAGGTTTACCTTGGTAACGGGCACGGCGTGGCAGGAACGGGATCCGTGGGGGCGGGATTCTCGATAAAACACGGGGTTACGACCACGGTGAGGGTCAGAACCAGAAAGCGGGGGGAACCGCGCGTTAGGATAACTGCAAGCGGATACAAGTCGGAAAACACCGACGTGTCAAGGTTTGTGCTAGACGAGTTTCTGAGGATTGGCAGTTTTTCAGACAGGTTCTTTGATGTCAGGCATGAGATAACCGTGCCTGTCGGGTACGGCCTGGGATCAAGCGGCGCAGTGGCGCTTTCCATGGCATACGCGATGGACAGGGCGCTTGGAACCGGGTTGGACAGGACCAGAATAGGTGAGATTGCCCACAGTGCAGAGGTCGCGTGCCAGACCGGGCTTGGAGACGTCTTGGCATCGTTTCACGGTGGGTTTGAGATCCGCCTCAAGCCGGGGGCGCCGGGAACCGGCGCGGTTCAAAAGATGCCGGCAGACGGCATCATGATCGTCATGGTATGCTTTTCGCCCATCTCGACCCAGGAGTTCATCAAGGAACGGCTTCCAAGGATCAACGGGATCGGCAAGGTAATGGTGGACAGGCTACAAAAGTCGCAGAATTGCGGAGACTTTCAGGACATGTCACTGGAGTTTGCAAGGCACGTTGATGTCATGACCCCCAGGATGCAGAACGTGGCAGACAGGCTGTCACAGAACGGCATCAAGTGCGGCGTCGCGCTGTTTGGCGAGACCGTTTTTTCAATGATTGCCAGGGATGAGGAGAGACGTGTCCTTGACATTCTGCGCGAGTATCCCGAGGGAATCGTGATAAGAACGGAGCTGGATGATGTCGGAGCAAGGGTCGTCTGCAACTGATCCTGCGTCTTTTGTGCCGGAGTCGCATCCAAGGGCCAAGTCGCTGCTGATCCGGGAACTGCTGGTGGACGGATTTGAGCGCGGACTTGTGGCAAGGGAAGGGCTGCTGGCCCAAGGAAGGGGGGAGGCGTTTGACTACCTCCTAGGAGAAATGACCGGCAGCGCGGCAAGGCGGGCCATCAGCGCGGCAGCGGCCCACATGCTAATGGCCGAGAGGCCGGTAATCTCTGTTAACGGGAACGTGGCGGCGTTGTGCCCCGGGGAGATGGTAAGGCTGGCCAAGCAGACGGGTGCGGGATTGGAAGTCAACTTGTTTTACGACAGCTCCGGGCGGAGGGACGCGGTGGCAGCGGTCCTGATGGAGAACGGGGCAGCAGAGGTTCTGGGGATTGAACCGGGGAATTCGGGTGTGCTGCCTGGCGTGGATTCTGCAAGGAGGATGGCAGACAGAAAGGGAATACTTGCAGCCGACGTGGTGGTGGTTCCCCTGGAGGACGGGGACAGGACAGCGGCGCTGGTTGAGGCGGGAAAGAAGGTCATCACGTTTGACCTGAATCCGCTTTCAAGGACGGCGCAGACTGCAAGCGTGACGATCGTAGACAACGTGGTGCGGGCAGCCGGCCTGCTGATGGCAGAATGCATGAGGCTCCAGGCAAAGGACAGGGAGGTTCTTGAGGGAATCGCATCCGGCTTTGACAATAGAGAAAACCTCAGGGAGTGCATAGCGCAGATAAGGGACAATCTGGAGAGGATGGCCGATGCATAAGACGGTGCTGGACATCGTGGCCAGGAAGGGGGGCACGAAGATCTCAGTAGTCACAAGCTACGACTATTCCTTTGCGTCCCTGTGCGACAGGGCCGGAATCGACATACTGCTTGTCGGGGACAGTGCGGGAATGGTGATGCTGGGATACGACAGCACCGTGCAGGTAACCATGGAGCAGATGTGCATGTTTACAGAAGGGGTGGGCAGGGCGAGAAGGAACGCGCTGCTGGTATCTGACATGCCGTTCATGTCATACCAGGCAGGCACGCACGATGCCATCATGAACGCCGGAAGGCTGGTAAGGGCAGGAGCCGACGCCGTAAAGCTTGAAGGTGGCGTCGGCATTGCCAAAACCGTCAGGAGCATCACGGACGTAGGAATTCCGGTGATGGGCCACATAGGACTGCAGCCGCAGACCAGCGTGCTTTCGCACGGGTACAGGATGCAGGGGGATACGGCCGAGTCGGCGACAAGGCTGGTAGATGATGCCAAGGCGCTTGAGGAAGCTGGGGCGTTTTGCATAGTGGTGGAAAAGACCAGCCAGGAGGTGGCAGGGATCATAACAGCCGCGGTGGGCATACCGACTATAGGAATCGGCTCCGGCCTAGGATGCGACGGACAGGTACTGGTGCTTCAGGACATGCTGGGCATGTATGACAAGATCATGCCCAAATTTGTCAAGAGGTACATGAATCTTGCACAGGACGTGACGGCGGCGCTAAAGGAGTACAAGAATGACGTGGAATCAGGCGCGTTTCCAGCCGAGAACAACTGCTACCGAATGAACCGCGACGAGGCAGAAAGGCTGCGTGAGAAGTGAGATGCCCGGGAATGACCATCCGTCGCTGGACATAGTCTCCACGCACGGGACGGAGCTTGCAGGCAAGCGCATGGTGCTGTGCGTGGCAGGAAGCGTGGCAGCGTACAAGGCAATAGAGCTTGCAAGGCTTTTGATGAGGCACGGCGCAGACGTCACGTGCGCGGCAAGCAGCGCGGCGGCCAGGCTGATACGGCCGGATTATCTCAAGTGGGCCAGCGGAAACAAGGTGATAACAAAGCTCTCGGGCCAGCTGGAGCACATCAGGCTGGCCGACTATGGGCGGTCTGACTTGATAATAGTGTATCCGGCCACGGCAAACACGCTTGGAAGGCTGGCAAACGGCATGGACGACACCCCGATATCGACCATACTGACTGTCGGGTTTGGTGCAGGGATTCCGATTCTGATGTGTCCGGCTATGCACAGCGCCATGTATGAAAATGCCGCAGTCAGGAGGAACATCGAGTTTCTGAAGGGCAGGATTCAGTTTGCAGAGCCGGTCATGGTGGAGGGAAAGGCAAAGGCCCCTGAGCCCGAAGACGTCCTGGCGCTGGTGATCGGAAGGTTCGGCGTGTCGTCCCCGCTCAGGGACAAGAAGGTGTTGATGACTGCAGGGCCGACAGTAGAGTACATCGATCCCGTGCGGGTGATAACCAACGTCAGTTCGGGAAGGACGGGAACGCTTTTGGCATCGGAGCTGAACTGCGCAGGCGCGAGGGTCACGCTAGTGTACGGCCCGGGGCAGTACGAGCCGCCGGACGGGGTCAGGGTGATCCGCACCGTGACCGGTGGGGAGATGCGCGAGGCAGTCAGAAAGCAGCTCAGAAAAAAGTTTGACGTCATAATCATGGCAGCTGCGGTGTCTGACTATGCGCCGCAGGTGCAGTCAGAAACAAAGATGGACAGCTCAGAGACGGTCACAGTCGTGCTCAGGAGGACTCCAAAGATAATAGACGCAGTCAGGGAGAGCCAGAAGGATGCGCTACTGGTGGGGTTCAAGGCGGAGGCGGACGTGACCAGGGATGCCTTGGTGGAGTCTGCCCGGAGGAAGATCAAAGAGTCGGGGGCGGATCTGGTCATAGCAAACGATGTCGGGAAGAGGTACAAGAAAAACACGAGCGTCAACGAAGTCCTTGCAGTGGATTCAGAGACGGTGGCATCGTCTGGCCGCAAGAGAAAGGAGGATATTGCCAAGTTTATCAGAAGAGAGATAGAGTGCAGGATGGGATGAAGAGGAGCGAGATCAGAAAGATGGTATCGCAGTACGCGACAGTCAGGCAGAGACACAAAAAAGCCCCCGGTGCCAAGCTTGCCGGGATCTTGAGGGACATCGAGCACAGGTACCATCACGAGACCGGAGAGGCCATAGGAGTCCGGGAGGACTAGACATGGAACCGTTCGAGTACAAGAGGCAGAACATGGCCGTGTGGAACGAGATGGCACCCAAGTACCACACAAAATGGGCAGGCGCCGATTCCGGCCCGTTCCAGAGTACGAGGGAGCTGGTAGACATGGTCGGGGTAAAGGGCGGAGATCGCGTTCTTGATGTTGCCTGCGGCACGGGTGCCGTCACTAGGAGGCTTGCAGCGAGGGTCGGAGGAAGCGGATGCGTGGTGGGCACCGACATGTCGGTATCGGCAATACGGATTGCAAGGAGGAACAACAGGGAGCCCAACGTTCTCTTTGTCAACGCAGACGCAGAAAACCTCCCGCTGGTGGAAGGGTTTGACGTCGTTACGTGCCAGTATGCGCTGTTCTTCTTTCCCGACGCCTCAAGGGCTTTGAAGAACATGAGAAGTAACCTTGACGAGTCAGGCGTGCTGGGGGTGTCGGTGCACGGATGCAATGTGCCGTACTATACGAGCATACTTGACGCGATAACCGAGTTTATTCCAGACTATGTCGCTGCCGGGGCGCCGCGGCTTGACCGGTACGGGACGGCAGAATCGCTCAAAGGCGAGGTGGATGGAGCCGGATTCTCAGACGTGCAGGTGCGCGAGTTTGTATTCACGTACAGCCCCGGCGACTTTGAGCAGTACTGGAGGATGTACCTGGAGTATGTCTCAAGTCAGGCCAGGGAGAAGATAAACTCGCTTGGCGAGATGAAGATGGGAAGGCTCAGGGAGGCGGTAAGGAAGAATGCCGGGCCGTATGAGAATGACGGGGTGATGAGGTTTCCTTGGCAAGTTTTAATTCTAACTGCCAGGTATTAGTTTGGGGAGAAGATGGGCAGGAAGAGGACGGGCAAAAAAAAGGATGTCGCAGTAAAGAAAAGATCCAACTTTGCCGCGTTTCTCAAAAAGCGGGCTCCCATATACCTTGGCATAGTTGCGCTGTTTTTGGTGTTTGTGGTTCCGTCGCTGACTGCAAAGAGCCTGGATGATACGTTTCCCGACCTCACGGAGGAAGAACAGGGAGTGGTGGACGTACTGATGGGGTATGACGGCGGCGACGGAACGGGTCTGACTGTGTTGGAGGCAATCGAGGAGAAGATAAGCGAGGCGTATCCGGACGGCAACATATACGATGACAAGAAGACCACGGTGGGGTTGGTCATAGACAGGACGGTGGGGGATGACCTGCCAGATGACGAGGTGTACAGGGTGGTGCTTGACTTTGAGGCAAAGCAGGGGCAGATGAAATACAGCTGGAACGTCAACATGGTGTCAGGCGAGATCGTGGCAAACAATCCAGAGGCAAGGCATGTCATAGAGCTAGTCGAGTTTTACGATTAGGCTACGATCAGGTCTTTGGTAAACTTGTGCATAACGACGGCCCGGTCCCCTACTATCAGCGAATCCTCTATGCGGATGCCAAAGGAGCCGCCAATGTATATGCCAGGTTCGACAGTTATTGCCATGTTCTTTTTTAGTACGGTCTTCACGCCTGCAGAGACCGTCGGGGGTTCGTGCACGTCAAGGCCTATCCCGTGTCCGGTGGAGTGGATAAAGTACTGGCCGTAACCACTTTCCTGGATGTACTGTCTACAGGATTCGTCCACGTCGCCGCAGTGCGCTCCGGGACGGACACTCTTCAGGCCAAGCTTCTGCGACTCCCGGACTATGTCGTATGCTTCGGCCTGACGGGGCAGGACGCTTCCGACTGCAAATGTCCTTGTCGCGTCAGAGACGTATCCCTTGTACCTCAGGGTGAGATCAACTACCACGAGATCGCCTTGTCGGAACTTCCGTGATGTTACCTGGGCGTGCGGCAGGGCACCGTTGGGGCCGCCTGCTATTATCAGCGGGTTGAGGGTTGATGGATAGCCGGTGTCAAACATCTGGCGCTGGCATGCACCGGCCATGATGACTGCCTGGAGTTCGGACTCTTTCTGTCCTGCATGGATGCTTTGTGCGCATACCTCGAAGAGCTCGTCAATGATGCGGGAGGCCTTTTTGAGCACCGCAACCTCCTGCCTGTCTTTGACCATGCGCGAGTTGTAGAACGGCTGGACGGACTGCTGGATTTTCGGGACGCTGCTCTTCAGGGACATCATTGTGGAATAGTCGCGGCAATCTGTGCAGGGCGTCTTGCCCCGGATGTGGCAGGCAAGCGAGGAGACCAGTCCGGATCCCCGTTCTGCCCTAACTACGCTACAGTCACGGGATTCTTCCCTGGCTCGTGCCATCTCAAGTTCGGGCGCGATTATGGTCGTGGTTCCGTCAGATTCCAGCACCGCTGCGGCCTCGCCCCAGAAGCCGGTCATGTAGAAAAGATTCTCAGGTTCAAACGTAACCAGCGCGTCACAGCCGATCTCTTTTGCGTGTCCTAGGAGATCCGTTCGACGCTGGTCCACACGTATGACGCTGCCGCATCTCAATTTATGTATAGACCCCGTTCGTGGCTGGAAATTAGACAAGCTCCCTTGCATGATCCAGGTCAGGGCCGGTTCAGCCAGGCATGCACGGGATTGCAGAATAGATGGAGAATCATGCACTGTCATTATATATAGAACAGATCCGAAATTAGCTGAATGGAAAAGAAGAAGGTCGTGGCGCTCCTCTCAGGCGGGCTGGACAGCCAGCTGGCAGTGAGAATGATGCAGAAGCAGGGATTTGACGTCTCGGCAGTGGCGATCAAGACGCCGTTTTGCGACTTTGACTGCGGCAGGGGTTGCGGGTTTGAGATAAGGGAGAGGGCAGACGATCTCAACGTGGACTTGAAGACTGTCTATCTTGGAGACGAGTATATCGAGATGTTAAAGAGTCCCAAGTACGGCGTGGGTGCAGGGTTCAACCCGTGCATAGACTGCCGTGCCATGATGTTCAAGGCTGCAAAGAAGCACATGGAGGAGATTGGTGCCGAGTTTGTCATATCGGGCGAGGTGCTCGGACAGCGCCCCATGAGCCAGCACGGGCCGGCACTCAGAACCATAGAAAAAGAGTCCGGGCTGGTAGGAAAGATAGTCAGGCCGCTTTCTGCAGGGCTGCTTCCCAAGACAGACCCCGAAAAAGACGGACTGATAAGGAGGGCCGACATGGGCATGATCAGGGGCAGGACGAGAAGGAACCAGCTGCAGATGGCAAGAGAGTATGGTATAGAGAACCCGCCTAATGCAGGCGGTGGTTGCCTGTTGACCGAGCCCCAGTTCGGGGTAAAGGCAAGGGACCTCTTTGGACACACCGAGACCCCTACGATTAACGACATCAACCTGCTGAAGGTCGGCAGGCACTTCAGGCTAGACGAGGAGACAAAGTTCGTAGTGGGAAGGCACAAGGACGAAAACAACATGATCACGGCGATAGCACTGCCGGGAGACATACTGCTTGAGGCACGGGACCACATGGGACCGGTCTCGATTCTGCGCGGCAGCCAAGCAGGATTGCATGTGGAGTTTGCAGCATCAGTAACGCTCAGATACTCAGACGCGCCGCGAGACGGGACGGGGACGGTTCTGGTAAAGGAGAATGGGGCGACGCGGGAGATTGAATCCGCGTGCGCAAAAGAGTCGGATTATATCGGGTTCAGAATGTAGACGCAAGAAAATCCCAAACTCATGGAAGAGTTTTTGAGGAAGTAGAACGCAGTTTAGCCAGAATGCAGAAGCAAGAGAGTCATACGTACCTAAAGGCAATTACAATCAAGGATATCAGCGACATCCATGCCATACGGGAAGACATCAAGAAGGGGATGATTCTAATTCTAAGGGTAACGCCTCTTGCACAAAAGGATGTCAAGCAGTTGCGCAAGCTGGTAGAAGAGGTATATACAGTCGCAAAGGCTGCCGATGCTGACATTGCAAGGCTTGGCGAGGAAAGGATTGTCGTCACTCCCCCGAGCATAAAGATCTGGAAGCCCGAATACGACTTAAAATAGTTTGATCGCTTCTTGTATTTGGGGATAGTGCGAGGTAAGCCGGTACATCCGTCTGATGCTGGTGGCAAGGTTCTCTGACTTTTTGCGTTCGCCGTGGTTGACCAAGACGCGGCGGAGTTTGGGCCTGAGGCGTTGAACAAATGACATGAGCTGGTTGTAGTCGCTGTGCCCGCTGAAGCCGTCTAGTTTTTCAACGCTGCAGCTGATGGTAACTGCCTCGACCTTGCCTGCCTTGCCCAGCATGGAGACCTGCCTGGAGCCATCAAGAACCCTCCGTCCCATGGTGCCGTTGACCTGGTAGGAGACGAACAGGATTTTGCTCTTTTTGTCCGGGGCAATATTCTTAAAGTATTCCAGAACGGGGCCGCCTTCAAGCATTCCTGATGTTGCAAGTATGATGCAGGGCGAGTCCTCCCTCATCGGCTCCTCCCGGGCATCTGCATGCTCGATGTTTGTAAAGTACTCCGAGTCAAACGGGTTGTCGTCTGTCTCCAGAATCTTCTGCTTAAGTTCTCGGGCAAGGTATTCTGGATATGACTCGTGTATTGCAGACGCCTCGGAGATCATTCCCTCGGTGAATACAGACGCCTCGATCATCTGTCCGGACTTCATGTAGTGATCGATTACCATCATGATCTCCTGCGCCCTGCCCACAGCCGGTATGGGTATCAGTACCTTGCCGCCGTCGGCCAAGGTGTTGTTTACCGTGTTTATGAATGCCGACTCCACCTCCTGCCTGCTTGGCTGTATGTCTTCCTTGAGGCCGTACGTGCTCTCAATGAGCAGCGTCTCCACCCGGGGAAAGTTCCAAGTGGCAGCCTCAAACAGAATGCTCTTGCCAAACTTGATGTCGCCAGAGTATACAAAGTTGTGGTCGCCGTTGCCTATATGGAAGTGGCACAGTGCCGAGCCCAGAATGTGGCCGGCATTGGCAAGAACCAGCTTAATGTCAGGTGATATGTCAGTCACGGTTCCGTAGGGCAGCGTAATGGTCTGCCTCATGATCTGCTTTACGTCCCTTTCAGAGTAGATTGGAGGCTTGCCCTGCGCGGCTGCCACCTTTATGGCATCCAGTTGGATGAGGTTCATCATCGGCAACGTGGGTTCTGTGCAGTATATCGGACCCTTGTATCCGTACTTGGCCAGGACCGGGAGAAATCCAGTGTGGTCCAAGTGCGCGTGCCCTATGACTACGGCATCAAGATCGTCCAATGTCAGATGGACAGAGTCAAGCCTTGGGAATGCGTCCATGGGCGAGCGAGCGCCGGGGTTTATTCCGCAATCGATCAGGATCTTGCTTTCCGGGGTGGAGAGGAGCAGCGAGGATCTCCCGACCTGACCGAATCCGCCAAGTGTGTACAGGGAAACCTCTGTTCTCTGCGACAGCCGGGGCCTGAAGATCTCGTCGCCTATCTGCCTGAGCTGCTTGCTTCTTTCAGACGAGGCCTGCTTTAGGGTTGCGTTGATGGTCTGGATTGTGCGCGACGGTATGGTTGTGGCCTTTCGGATGCGCAGCCTCCATCCGATCTGTTCAGTTATCGAGACGTGGTCAAACTCCTGCGCGTTTCTCTGCAACAGCCACGGCCTCTTTGCCTCGACGGAGACCTCGCCGGTCGCAGTATCAAATATGGTTCCCTGCAGGTTTGCCTCCTTGGGAACGGAGTCTGCTATTATGCGCCGGGCTTCGGCTTCTGGTTTTCTGATGGATTCGTCTGTCCTTATCACGATCCTCTTTTTTATGACGTTTACAAGATTGGATATCTTCTCGCCGTTCTCCATGAGGTAACGGGGAGAGTTGGTGTAGAGTGCGATTCTTGGTCCTTCGTACTCTATCTTTGTGATTTTTGCCTCTCGGGGGATACTTGTCAGTATGGTGGCCATTATGTTCTGGCTAGTAGGAACTGGATCTCTCTGTTGGTTTTTTCTTTGCATTGAATCACTAAAGTTTGATGACTGCCTTCTTCTGCTCGTCAGTCAGGAGACGGAATCCGTCCTTGTCTATGACTGCGACGTTGATCCCGTCGCCGGTTCCTATGTTTCGGACTATTGCAGCCCGGACTGCCCTCAGGGCTATTTTCTTGGCCTCGTCCACGGTAATATTTTCCCTGTACTCTTCTTCAAGCAGGCCGTATGCCACAAGCGAGCCGCTGCCGGTTGTGACGTATGATTTTTCCCCTACAGAGCCAAACATGTCTATGTTGAACAGCGCAGGACCCTCTGCATCATACCCGCCCACTAGAATATCTGCCATGAACGGATATCCGCGGTTCTGGTGGAATATCAGCGAGCACAGCCTTGCAAGGGAGTGAATCGGGATTGGGTTTGGCCTCTCGACTCGGTGGAGGTTGGAGTGGTATCGCAGTATGTCAACAATGTTTTGTGCGTCTGCAACCCCGCCGGCCAAGGTCAGTCCTGCGTGAAGATCGATCTTTTGAATCTTCATGGTGTTGTTATTTGCGATAAAGTATCCCGCGCTGGCCCTCATGTCCGCACACAACACCACACCGTCGGTTGCCTTGATACCTACAGTGGTCGTCCCGTGCAGAATTTTTTCCTCGACATTGTTAGACAAAAAATACACCTATTAAGATAATGTAATTGGGATATTACCCTTTTAAATAACTTTTTGATTCTTCCAATGATGACAAAGAGTGTCAAGTCGCACACGATGGAGCTTCCCAGGCTGATCGAGATCGGCGAGAAGAACCTAGACGGGTTTGGGAATTTTTTAGGCTCGCTGGGCAGAATCGGGACGGTCTCCATGATATCAGGCGCAAATGTTCAGAATATCCTGAGAAGTAGGATCGAGAGATCGCTTGAATCCAATGAAATCCAGTTTACATGGCACGTGCCAGGAGACAGCCAGATCAAATCCATAAACCGCATTCAGAGAATGGTCATGGAAGACGGTTCGGACATGATCGTCGGGATGGGTGGGGGCAAATCCGTTGACACGGCAAAGATGATTTCGTACAATCTAGACAAGCCGTTTGTCAGCCTGCCTACGGCAGCGTCACACGACGGAATGGCAAGTCCGTTTGTCTCCGTAAAAAGCAGCAAGCCACATTCCATTGTCACGTCAGCTCCCATGGGAGTTTTTGTGGACATAGACGTGATCAGAAAGGCACCTGTAAGACTGCTTGCCAGCGGTTGCGGGGATCTTGTGGCAAACATAGTTGCGGTACGGGACTGGCAGCTGGGACATGTGAGAGAGGGAGAGTATTACGGAAGGTATTCGTCTGATCTGGCCATGATGAGCGCCAAGATAGTCATGGAAAACTCGACAGAGTTTGCAAGGAACGGCTTGGATGCAAGGGTGATTGTAGAGGGACTGATTAGCGCTGGCGTGGCATCATGCATTGCGGGAAGCAGCAGACCGTGCTCAGGGTCAGAACACCTATTCTCGCATGCACTTGACAAGATTGCACCAGGCATCGGGCTTCATGGGGAAAAGTGCGGTCTGGGATCCATAATGATGGCAAAACTGCAGGGACAGGACTGGAAGAAGATCGTAAGAACCCTGAGGGACGTGGGAGCCCCAACCACTGCAGCACAGATCGGCATCGAGCAAGAGGCAGTTATCAAGGCCTTGGTCATTGCCCAAGAGTTGAGGCCGGAGAGGTACACGATTCTGAAGGAGATTGAGATGACTGAAAAAAGTGCAACAGATCTTGCAAAGAGCACAAAGATAATTTAGAATCTATTGTTTGTCGGCTGCAGGCTGGTCTGCATCCGTGGTTTCGGCCGTGTCAGGCTGGTCTGCATCCGTGGTTTCGGCCGTGTCAGGCTGGTCTGCATCCGTGGTTTCGGCCGTGTCAGGCTGGTCTGCATCCGTGGTTTCGGCCGTGTCAGGCTGGTCTGCATCCGTGGTTTCGGCCGTGTCAGGCTGGTCTGCATCCGTGGTTTCGGCCGTGTCAGGCTGGTCTGCATCCGTGGTTTCGGCCGTGTCAGGCTGGTCTGCATCCGTGGTTTCGGCCGTGTCAGGCTGGTCTGCATCCGTGGTTTCGGCCGTGTCAGGCTGGTCTGCATCCGTGGTTTCGGCCGTGTCAGGCTGGTCTGCATCCGTGGTTTCGGCCGTGTCAGGCTGGTCTGCAGATTCGGCCGTGTTTTCAGGGGCCGGACGCTGCGGGTTGGTATACACTTCAATGAAGCTGACCTCGTCTATGGTTGGAACAAACTTGAATATGTCAGACTGGACAAAGTTCTTTGCCATTCGCAGGTCGTTGAGACGCGACTGCATGGCAGAAATTGTGATGCTGAGTTTGTTGTCGGCAAGCGCAAAAGAGATGTCTGGTTCGTGCAGATGCAGCCGCTCCTTGATGATCTCGACGACCCGGTCGTTGGTGTCCTCGACTGACTTGATTACATGTATGTCGTAAACGATTGTCTTTCCGGCATACCTGTGATTGTAGTCAATCTGGACCCGTCCAGATCCGATAAAGCGGATGGTTCCCATCTTGCCGTCGATATCGACCCTGTCGCCCACAGAAACCTTCTCTGCGTTGTCGCCAAGCTTCCTGATGGATATCATTCTGATTTTACTGGGGTTTTTTTCGCCAAAGGCCATCTCGGGTGCAAGCTCGATTGTGCGCCGTTCGTCGACTACGGTTTCTGCCAGCACCTTGTCCACGCCCTCTAGTATCGGATACGACGTGTCGCCTATGGAGATTAGTTTGGGTTCATAGTGTATGCCTTCATCATGTATGAAATGTTCCTTTGCCACATCCTCAAATGTCGTGTCAAACACGTCTCCGGTCTCTTTTATGCTTGCAGTATAATTTGCCAGAATCAGCGAGCCCTTCTCGAATGCCATTGTAGTCGATCTTGAATTTCCATATATTAAGCTAGACATGAAAATATCAAGAAATCTGGTTTCGAATTGGATTGTCAGAGTGCGTTTAGCTTCTCTTCGGCCACGCTGAGGCCTGCCTGTATGTCCGTGTCGTATCCCATCATCGTCAGTGTGGATGCAATGCCCGAGACTGCTCTCATTACATGGTATCTGTCTATCTCACCCATGCATCCGACCCGGAACACCTTGCCCTTCAGGTTTCCAAACCCGCCGGCAACCAGAATTCTGAACTTTTTGGCCAGCGTGTCGCGGAATGTCTTATCTTCCAACCCATCCAGATAGTTTAATGCGATTACGACTGTGGAGCGGGAATCCTTTTCTGCAAACGGCGTCAGTCCTATCTCAGACAATCCGGAGTACAGGGCTTCAGAGCAGACGCGGTGGCGGTGGATTCTGTTCTCCATGCCCTCTTCAAGAATGATTCTCATTGCCTCCCTGTATGCGTAAAGCACCGGCAGTACAGGCGTAAACGGGGTGTGCATTGACTCGTCATAGTATTTGAAGTATCTTGGGAGGTTGAAGTACATCGTGTTTGGCGGATTTGCCTCCATGTATTTCCTAGTTCGTTGGTTTACACAGATTGGCGAGATTCCCGGTGGGCAGGCAAATGCCTTCTGGGCACCGGTCATGGCAATATCAATTCCCCACTTGTCCATGTGAAGTTCTTCTCCGCCCACGATGGACACTCCGTCAAGCACGTAGTAGGAGTCGTTTCTCGAGGTAAGATCCTTTATCCGGTCAAGATAATTCAGCATGGTTCCAGTGGATGTTTCGTTCCAGACACAGTAGAATGCCTTGACGTCGCTGTTGTTGTCAAACGCCTCTTTGACTTGATCAAACGTCGCATTGACTCCGGGTTTGGTCTCAATCTTGACAGTCTGACCTCCGGCCCATTCAATCTGCTGGGCCAGTCGAGAGCTGAATTCTCCGTTTACAGGAATGATGACCTTGTCGCCCTTTTTAATTAGATTCAAAACGGAGCACTCTGTAGCGCCCGTGCCAGAGGAGGAAAGGCATACTGCATCGCCCTCGGTTTCAAAGATTTTCTTGGTGTTGTCTACACATTCCTTGTAGAGCTCCACAAAATCATCACTTCGATGGTTAATCGGATAGGTAATCATTGCCCTAGTTACGCGTTCAGGAACGTTGGTTGGTCCGGGCAACATAACTAAATATTCCAAATTAATCTCCGAATGGTGTTTTTGCAGGCGTTATTTAAAATTAGAGGAGCGTATGCGCGCGGCGCCAGACTCCTCAAGGAACCTGCGGGTTCCATCGGGTACTAGACTCTCCCACTCCCCGCCGTCGGCAATCAGAGTCCTGATGTGAGTTCCAGACAGAAGATCTCTTTGCAGGAACGGAATTGATTCGATCCTGATGCCTCTCTTGGAGTACAGGTGTTTTGTAAGATCGTCGTTTGAGAAGATCGTCTCAAATCTGGGAACTATGGCATTGATCAGCTCGATCCACTTGGTGTGGTTGTCCAGATCCGGTATGGGGTAGAGTGATATCCTCTCTGTCATGCTGCTGTCTATGGACGAGAGGATCATCTGTCTTCGCTCGTCAGCCGAGAACGGGTTGTTACTGTCTGCTACTTTGTTTGAGCTTCCAAGACCCACCCATAGGTTGTCCACGCGGGAAAGCGCAAACTGCAGTGCCCGCAGATGGCCCAGATGGAATGGCTGGAATCGTCCTATCAGCAAACCGTCCATGCATGGGGTTTGAGTGCCTTTTTAAAAAAACTATCATAGAGGGTTTAGGCAGAAGACGCAATGGATGCTCTGGAGATTGACGGAGGGCACGGTGAAGGCGGCGGGCAGATAGTCCGATCTTCGGTAGCCCTATCATGCATTACAGGAAAGCCAATACATCTTAAGAATATCAGGAAGGGCAGGAGGGTTGCCGGATTGAGACCCCAGCACCTTGCGGCAATATCCATACTTCAAAGGATTTCAGGTGCGGAGGTGGCAGGTGCGGAGACAGGATCCACGGAACTGAAATTTATTCCGGGTACGGCAGGAAGCATGAAGATGACCGAGGATGTGGGGACTGCAGGAAGCATTCCGCTGATCCTGCAGGTTTTGATGCCAGTTGCGGCAGCCTCGCGTAGCGGATTGGACCTTACAATCAGGGGCGGTACTGACGTATCTTGGAGTCCTTCGATGGATTACATCACACATGTACTGGGGAAGGCATATTCGAGAATGGGGATGATGTTCTCGCTTGAAGTAAGGAGGCGCGGATACTATCCAAAGGGCATGGGGGAGGTGATACTGCATGCGTTTCCGTCGGATCTCAGACCAGCTGCATTCTCGGGCAAAAGAACCGGCAGGGCGGAGATTATCTGCACGTTTTCAAAACTTCCAAGAGAGACGATACAAAACGAGATCAGAAGAATCGGCGAGAAACTGTCAGAATTTGTCTTGGATGTAAGAATCATGGAACAGGCGGCTGCAGATTCGGGCGCATCCGTACTGGTCTTTGATACGGGTGATCACATAGTAGGCGTGGATTCGCTGTTTGACAAGAAGGCGGCCAGGTTTGAAATTGATGCAAGCAGGTTTGCAGGATCGCTCGGAGTAGACGAGAACCTGGCAGATATGCTTGTATTGCCTGCCAGTGTTTGTGACGGGCGAACTACATTACAGGTCAAAAACATTACAAAGCACATGGAGACGAACCTGTTTGTCGTCTCCAAGATCACCGGATGCAGGTACGGAGTTGGCAGGCTAGACGACGGATTCGAGGTGATGATTGACGGCGTCTCACACTCCGGCGTCAAGCAATGACGCAAAGAACAGGATTGCCACAGACAAGATGACGGTAACCTCACCAAGAATGATAATCCTTTTTCTAAGTTTTTGAATCTGCACATCAGATAACTGTCCAGACATGATCCTCGTTTCCACATCCCCGCGTATTATCCGCACGTGTATGACGTATGTGATTACCAGTGCAATCACCAAGGCGATTTTGACTACAAGAAACATGCCATAACTTGTGGCGCCAAGAAGTTCGGGCCTGCTCAGCAGGGCATGGGAGTTGTACAGTCCGGTGGCCATCAAGATTATTAGCGAGGGGACGGCGATCATGTTGAACCGCTTTCCAACGCGAATCATTATCTTCATCCTCTCTTCGACGGATTCCGCTATTGTCTTTAAAAGCGGGGAGAATACAACTCCGATGAATATCGAGCCGCCTACCCAGATTGCGGCAGATATGAGATGGATCCAAGTTAGGATTGCTTGTTCAAGCGCAGCCATGAAGTATAATGTAAAGGGATCAAATATTATGTGTTGGGTGGCAGTGCCGAATTAGTTACGTCGACTCTGCCTTACCTTTCGGCTGACTGTCCTGACTGTCAGGTACGGTCCTGCTACGTATATGCCCGCGATTGCGCCAATCGAGAGCATGCCGAATACCAGCACCGAGATCTCGGAGCCCGGGTCTGCAAGCGTCATGATGTTCATGGTGTACATGGCAGGCGTTATTGCAGCTCTTACCATGTCCCTGAATATCGGGTTCTCCCTTTCAAGATCCGCTATTGCAGGCGAGAAGGAATAGTATACCTGGTTGAATCCTGTCATGAAGGATGCTCCGGATGCAGTGGACAGCAGCGTGCTGTCACGGATCTCGCGGAGGAACTGCACCTGCGGCGCAAGCTCGCTGCCGTATGCGGCAGTCGCTATCAGACATCCGCCATCATCGATCACTTCTGTCTCTGGAACCACCTCGGTCACTTCTGTCTCTGGAACCACCTCGGTCACTTCTGTCTCTGGAGGTGTTATGGTTGCGAACTCGATTGAGTCGGTAGTGGCATCATAGACTCCGGCATACTGCCAGTCGTTGTCTGCGACTGTCCACATCTCGTAGTTTGCTTGGGCTAGATCGCCGACGCTATTCAGGGTGAGCGAGCCAAGCGCACCCATGTGCTCGTCTGCAATTTCAGGAATTATTGCAGTCAGCACGTCAACATCGGTGCTTTGTGTGCGTTCCATGGAGAGGCCCAGGAGCCAGATTGCATCATAGGACGCGCTTGCATATGCGGTGGGAATTACTCCGATCTCAGCTTCCACTGCAGTCTCCACGCGCTGGCTAAGTTCGTTTTGGCCCGATGCAACCACTACGGCGGTAAACTCGGTATTGGTTGAGAATTGCAGGGCATCCGGATCATTGATGAATGCGGAGTCTTTTGCGCTGCCGTCAGAGCCAAACCACCTGACATTGTTTAGTGCATCGTGGGCTGCCGAGGACTGGAAGAACGGTACGGCCTCTGCAAATCCAATATACACCACGCCTACCTTGTCTGCGTCGTTTTTATCGATATGTTCCTGCACGATGTCTGCCAGAAGGGATGCCTCAACTGAAAACTCGCTGCCTTCAGGATTGTAGCTGATTCCGTCGCTGACTGTTCCAGAAAATGAGTTTGCCAGGGCATCGTGCAGTCCCATTCCCCATGCGTCATTTCTCCATACCGGAACAACCACTTCGATTCCGGTCTCATCTAGCAGTTTTGATATGGCGATTGCCTGGTTGGAGTCGTCAGGAACCAGCCTGAAGACGCTGTCGTCCGGAATTGCAAGTAGTGGTGAGGTGGAGCAGCAGCTGATTATCAGCATGTTATTGGAGTCCACGTATCCTTTGATGTTCTGCAGGCTGCCGCTGGTCTGGGGACCTATCACGTGCTTTATGTTCTTGGCATTGAATGCCTGAATCTTTTCAAGGGATACGGTTGGAACAGTCTGGGAATCTTCGGTAACCAGCACGAGTGACCAGGATGCTCCCTTCTCCTCAAGATATGCGTTAAAGTCATCTACGGCAACCTTGTTTGCAACATTGTTCTGTATTCCATTGGTTGACCAGTCACCGCTGAGCGGGGCGATCGCGCCTATCTGGATCTCGCCGGATAGCTTCTCCTCCATGGCATCCATCATGTCGTCCATGGCTGCAAACTCGATTAAATCGGTAGCAGCATAGTACACGCCGGTCTGCTTCCACTGGGCATCAGATATCGTCCAGACATCATAGTTTGTCTGGGCCAGATCCCCATTCTCGTTGAGTTCTGTGGAGCCAAGCGCGCCCTGGTGTTCTGCAGCTACCTCTGGGAATGCGGCAGTCAACTCGGTAACATCGGTGCTTTGTGTGCGTTCCATGGAAAGACCCAAGAGCCAGATTGCATCGTATGCTGAGCTTGCATAGGTGCTGGGGATCCTTCCCAACTCGGTCATAACAGTGTCCTCTACGTGCTTACTAAGATCATTCTTGCCTGATGCCACCACCACGGCAGTAAAGTCAGTATCAGTGGAGAATCCTAGTGCGATTGGATCCTCAATAAAGTCCCTCTTTGCGGTGCCGTCTGCGCCAAACCACCTGACATCATTCAGAATGTCGTGGGTAGATGCGGATTGGAAGAAGAGTTTGGCCTCGCCGAATCCAAAGAATACCACGGCGACCTTCTCTGCGTCGTTCTCGTCCACGTGTCCTCGGACTATCTCGGCTAGGAGGGACGCCTCGGTTGAAAAGTCGCTTATCTCAGGACTGTAGCCGATTCCATCATCAACGATTCCGCCTCTGGCAGGGAATGCATCCCGTATGGCAGTATCCAGACCCACGCCCCATGCATCCTCTCTCCATACTGGAACCAAGACGCTGATTCCGGCGTCCTCCAGCAGCTTTGCTATTGCGACTGCCTGGTTGGAGTCGTCAGGCGCGAGTCGGAATATGCTGTCGTCTGGAATCGCAAGGAGTGGTGAGGTGGAGGAAGGGCTGATGATCAGTATGTTGTTAGAGTCGACATATCCCTTGATGTTCTGTATGTTGCCGCTGGACTGTGGGCCTATGACGTGCTGTATGCCCTGCGCGCGGAGGGCCTGCACCTTTTCAAGCGACACGGTAGGGGACGTCTGGGAGTCCTCGGACGTTATTGAGAGTGACCAACCTGCGCCCTTTTCCTCAAGATATTTGTTAAAGTCAACCACCGCAAGCTCGTACCCGATCTTGTTCTCCTCTCCGGAGTTGGCCAGCTTGCCGGTGAGTGGTACGATCGCGCCTATCTGGATCTCGCCTGAAAGCTCCGCAGATGCCTGGGGGAATGCGCCAATGCCGGTTACTCCAGCTACAATTACTAGTATGGTTAGATATAATTTCAAATGCACGCTAGATTATCAAACACGTATGGCTTTATAAAACTTGTGAAATGAATAGTTAGTCGCACAACCTCCATCAATTACTCATTCGGCGCAGGCTTCTTGCCAACCGACTTGGATCACTACGCCTTTAGGATCGCCTCCCGCGCCATGTACAGCAGCCTGTTATACACTGCAATCTTCAATTTTATCTCATGGATGATGTTTTTCATCTTGACGGCGCTTACCGAATTGCTAAAAATCCTCTTGAATGCAGAAAAAACGATCTCGACGTTCCATCTCTCCCCGTACCCTACGGTCTTTTTCCATTCCTTCCTGTTCTCCTCGCGTTGCTTCTCGTCTAGCGCGGCAAACTCCCTTGGATTGGTAATGCCCCCTCCCAACTGCTCAAGGACGCGCCGTGGACGCGCCCTGTCCACGCCCCTTGCCCTGCATCCTGCGTTTGTGCGTATTCGGATGTACGGGGTTATGCCAACCGAGTCACAATATGAAAAGGCCTCCCTGGAGTCATAGCCTCCGTCTGCCCTCATCTCGACGTCCGGCGGGGCGGCAGCCGGCTTCCTGCCTGAATCGGATGCAGGTGCCTGCCCGTCCAGCGGTGGCAGGGACCGCAGGGATGAATCGTGCTTTTTTGCCTTGAGATTCTCGGGATCGATTCCCAGATTCTCAAGCGTGTCGTCTATCAGGCCCTTCAGTTGCGGCATGTCGCCGGTCTTCTCGTCGCTGATCCTGAATGCGAGAATCTCCCGCGTATCCTGGTCTATCATGACGCTCAGCCGGATGAATCCGCGCCTTAGCTTGTGCGTCTTGCGGATCCATTCGCCCCTGTTTCCCGGGGTCATGCCGGTGCCGTCGGGAATCACGCGCACAGTCGAGGTCTTGCTCCTGGCAATTCCGGAATGCCCGTTTACAAGCGTCGTGTCCACCTTGCTTATCCTTTTTTGCAGCGTGGTAAAGTCAGGCGCGTTCTCCCTGCCAAGCGCCTCCCGCGCAAGCCCCTCGCACATGCGGTAGGAGAGGCCGCAGACGGCCCGTATTATTGCGATGGATATGATCAGTGTTTCCGAGTACGCGAACGGGTGGCCGTTTTTCCTCCTGTTCATCTTGGCAAGTTCTGCAGCAGCATTCTTGTCAGGATGCAGGACCAGCACGGTTCCCCGATCCACGTACCTTGCGTCATTTTGGGCGCAGGTCATGTGCAGTCGGGATTTCTGCTTTTCCTTGGCTGTCATCGTCCTTCTGTGAATGTTTGGGATGTGCTGATCTTTACATATTTTGAGAAAATAATACTAATCATTTGGACTAAATTTGTAAACGCGATTCATTCCGCGCTGTTGGCACAGGCCAGTTTGGCAGTTGGGATGATTTGGCTAGGCAGGGTTGTGCGACTAACTAGAAATGAACGGTTGTGTTGGAATATATGGAAATTATATCCACAAGTCATTTGCGTCTGTATCCATATTCATTGCGGATTTTGCCCCGATCGCTTTTCTAACCTTCCGGGCAGACACCTTGAGCGGGTTCCGGTAGAGCAAAATTCCGCCCAAGGCATCCTCACATGCTCGGGGTCACGTCTATCTCGGCTGCCTAGGTATTGCAGGGTTTCCGTATAGTGTTTACCTATACTTGTATGACACAGCATCATGGCAATCAAACTAGTTGCTGCGGCTCTGCCTTACCTTTCGACTGACTGCCCTGACTGTCAGGTACGGTCCTGCCACGTATATGCCCGCGATTGCGCCAATCGAGAGCATTCCGAATACCAGCGCTGAGACCTCGGAGCCCGGGTCTGCAAGTGTCATGATGTTCATGGTGTACATGGCAGGCGTTATCGCAGCCCTTACCATGTCCCTGAATATCGGGTTCTCCCTTTCAAGATCCGCTATTGCAGGCGAGAAGGAATAGTACACTTGGTTGAATCCTGTCATAAAGGATGCTCCGGATGCAGTGGACAGCAGCGTCCTGTCACGGATCTCGCGGAGGAACTGCACCTGCGGTGCAAGCTCGCTGCCGTATGCGGCAGTCGCTATCAGGCATCCACCTTCTGCCGTCTTATCTTCTGTCATGCCGTCTTGTACCCCGTCCAGATTGATTGCATCGCTAGCAGCATAGTACACACCAGCAAATTTCCATTGACCATCTGAGATGTTCCAAATGTCATAGTTTGTCTGGGCCAGATCGCCTGCGCTGTTCAGGCGGACCGAGCCCAGCGCACCCCGGTGCTCTGCTGCAACTTTCGGAATGGTGGCAATAAGCAGGGTGACATCAGTGCTCTGGATTTTTTCCATGGAAAGGCCAAGTATCCATATCGCATCATATGCAGAACTGGCGTACGTCCTTGGAATTCTGCCTAGGTCTGCATCAACTGCTTCCTCAACGCGCTTGCTGATCTCGTTCTTGCCTGATGCGACCAGAACAGTGGTAAACTCGGTGTCAGTCACAAATTCAAGTGATATCGGATCTTCGACCAACCCTGGATCCTTGGTGTTGGCGTCTGCGCCGAACCACCTGACCTTGCTAAGCACGTCATGTATGGATGCAGACTGGAAGAACAGCTGCGCCTCGCCAAATCCAAAGTACGCCACGCCAACATTCTCAGCACCGTACTCGTCTACGTATCCCTGTACTATCTCGGCCAGGATTGACGCGGAGCTTGAAAAGTCGTCGATCTCTGGACTGTATCCTATCCCCTCGTCGACTGTGCCGCCTCTGGCCGGGAATGCTTCGCGTATGGCAGTCTCTAGGCCCACGCCCCACGCGTCCTGTCTCCATACGGGAACGATGATTTCAATTCCGCCACTCTCCAAAAGTTTTGCTATGGCTACTGCCTGATTGGTGTCATCAGGCGCAAGTCTGAATATGCTGTCGCCTTCGATGGAAAGCAACGGTGAGGTGGAGCAGCAGCTGATTATCATCATGTTGTTAGAGTCGACGTATGATTTTATGTTCTGCAGGTTCGCGCTGGCTTGCGGCCCTATCACGTGTTTTATGTTTCTGGCATGAAGTGCCTGTATCTTTTCAAGTGTTACTGCTGGGGATGCCTGCGAGTCCTCGGATGTTATCGAAAGGAACCACCCCGCCCCCTTTTCTGCAAGGTAGGCGTTAAAGTCGTCCACTGCAAGCTCATATCCGATCTTGTTTTCTTCTCCGGAAAAGGCCTGTTTGCCTGTAAGGGAGCCGATCGCGCCAATCTGAATCTCGCCGGAGAGTTCGGCAGATGCATGCTGGGAAAGTGTGCCGATTCCTGTCATGCACAGCGCAATCGTTCCGATAATTGCATATGATTTCGGATTCATGCTAAACCATCAGGCATGCGTTAACTTATAAAATTTCAGAATGCTGTTCTCCCCACATGATGCATTGTGTGTTATGCTTTCTCGGGGAATTATATACAAAAGTTGCACCGCTTCCTAGTGCAATTTCCGTGTTTTTCCAGCAGCAATGGTACCGTTTGCGGCAGGTGCATTTCTGGCACCCCGCAATGGTATCCAGCATGGCATCTAGTGCCGAACTGGAACATTCCCGGATTGGTTGTCTCATTCTGGGACTTTACCTTCATGTGAATCTGCCCCATGGCGTCCTTCTGCTTGCAGACGACATTCCCTGCCGCCCCTGATACTGCCCGGTGGAACAAGTTCTCCGGCGCGTTCAAATCAGCGTGATTTTTGTGCCCGCAGTTCCTGCAGGTGAAACTTGCACGGTCCCTGGACTTCTTGTCCTTGTGACCGCAGACTGCGCACGTAATGCTGGTGCCGTGCGCCGGCACTATTACCACGGCGATTCCGTGCTTTTGGCAGTATTTGATTATCTCTGCCCTCACGAATCCCATTGATGAATAGTGCATGACGCGGTTAAGGCCTTTCTTGCCATTCCCCTTGCTCCCCATGGCAGAAATTTTCAAGCCCTCGATTATGACAACCCCTGCGTCTTTGATGTACCCCGACAGCGCCTTGCGGACCGCGTCCGTTTTCCTGTCCGCTATTTTTTGGTTCTTCTTTTGCATATGGCGCTGTTTCTGCTTGTAGGAGCGTCCATTCTTGTGCTTTTTGGTCTGCTTTGACTGCTTCTTCGAGAGGTTGTCGTTCTTTTTCCTCTTGGCATTGTCAGGCAGCTTGACTATATTTGACATGCCGTTGTCGGCAGTCACCATGCCGAACATGTTGGACGTGTTGATGTCGAGCGACACGGTGTCGCCTTCGTGGAACGCAGGGGACTTGTAATGGTATTGGATATGTATCTCGTAGGTTCGGTCGTATGGTTTCGTCCGTTTGGTTATCTTTTTGGTCGTCTCGATTATTTGGAATGATCGCACCTGGCAGTCAAACGAGTCCTTGAGCTCGAATTTGCATGCGCCAATATCGAACGTTCCGTTTTTGGCGTTAGGTTTTTGGAAGGAATGCAATGCGGGTTGGCGGCCTTCTTGCTTCCTGCGGTAGAGCGACTTTGCCGACTTTAAGGGTGGCAACCTCTTTTCCCTGCGAGTGGAATCTGCCAGTTTCACGGACTTGTGGCCGTCGCTGAAATTTGCGCGGAGGAACGTCTTTTGATATTTCCCGAGCCATTCATGTTCCTGGCGCTTTTTTGTCAGGATTGATTCGGCGTTCCTGCCTGACACGTCGGGATGGTCAAACGCTTCATTCACCCCCATGTTGAACGCCTTGCGCGCGACGTGGTGCATCCCCCACAACGTCTCGGAATTTTGCTTGGACTGGTATATCCTCAAAGTCTTGGTCAGAATCATGTGTGGCATAATGGCCGTGTTTTTTATTTAAAGACGCCTTGCGTCGTTCGGACGTGCGTCATGCGGGTATTTTGGGCGCGATGCCGTGTAGTTTGAGAAAATTCTTACCTTTCCAGGCATAATGCGAACGTGTGCTATTTTTGTATGTAAGCCCCCTTTCTCGCGTCGCCATCAATGGAATCATTTTAGTAATAGACTACCCATGTGGTGTGAAAATGGCGCGACATAGACAACGTCGTGGATGAGATGGAATAGATGGCGACCGTAGTGATTATTCCATGCCACGGGAGTTAACGGCCGTGTCCGGGACGCGGTAAGTTAACAGAACCCCATCAGACAAGGTTTTTAGTTGTGCATGACATGATACCATTGAAATGGCACTCCAAAGCAAGATGACAGTGTATGCGGCATTAGCTGGAGTGCTGGCCTTGATGGGCGGAATTGTATATTATGCGAGTCTGGACAACGAGGCGCTGGAGCAGGCCGAAATCAGGCTTGCCGGCGTGGAGTTGACAGACGTAAACAACCTGAAGAATCAGGCAAAGTTTGATGTTATCTTTAATGTAAAGAATCCAAGCGAAAAGACGTTTACGGTTGCAGTCATAGGGTATCAGATATACGGTGATGGAAAGGAGCTTGGCTCTGGCCAGTATTCTGTGGTGGACATAGCGCTGCCTGGAAGGGCAGTCTTTTCCCCGGGTGCGGAGATTCCGTTAAAGAGTATCTTTGTTCTTTCAAAAGCAGATGTAGGCGCAGAAACGTATGAGGCAATGATAAACAATGAGATCAGCAGCTTTACTGTAGAGGGACTCATAACAACGCAGACCACGTGGAGTACAATTGACAAAGAGTTCACGTCAGGCATTTGAGTGAAGAGTGGGCCGAGTGAGATTCGAACTCACGATCACCGCCGTGTCGAGGCGGTATCCTAACCAACTAGACTACCGGCCCATTGAAGTAGATGACCGGGAGATGACATTATTAACGTTTAACAGAATGGCGGTGCGGCACAGTTGACAGACGACTTTACAGAAGAGGAGAAAAGGGGGTTTTACAAGACTGTCTATTCCAGAAGGGACGTAAGATCCCATTTTACATCAAGGCCGATAAGCGACAAGATCCTCTCAAGAATACTCCGCGCCGCACACCACGCTCCGTCGGTAGGGTTCTCCCAGCCATGGAACTTTATCCTGATAAAGGATGCCGGAACGAAGAGAGAGATCAAAGCATCGTTTGAAGAGGAGAGGGGCAGATCGTCGGAGATGGTGCAAGAACCCAAAAGATCAAAGTACCTCTCCTTGAAGCTGGAGGGAATCATGGAATCTCCGGTAAACATATGCGTGACGTATGATCCTACAAAATTTGGCCCGTTTGTGATAGGAAGGACAAGCATCCCGGAGGCAGGGCTGTACAGCGTATGTTGCGCAATCCAGAACCTCTGGCTGGCTGCAAGAGCCGAGGGGATTGGGACGGGATGGGTCAGCATTCTGTCAAATCAGACACTGAGAAGGATCTTGAAACTGCCGGAACATGTCGTGCCGGTCGCGTACCTGTGCCTGGGGCATGTAAGCGACTTTGCACAAAAGCCGGATCTTGAAACTGCCGGCTGGTTGCCAAGGCTTGATCTAAAGGACGTGATATATTTTGAGAGATGGAATGATAGCAAAGCCGATGGCTGGAACGACATTCGCAAGATGATCAGAGACGATGCAGATTGAATGTGATGCCGAACCGCATTTGGCCCTACAGCTCGACTATTACTGCCGCTCTTTCCGACTTTTCCAGATCCAGCCGTATCGCATCCATGATCTTGGAAGACGATGTAAGGCTGGAATAATCGGAGAGTTTCAAATCATTGAGGCAAAATACCTTGGGCGCAACCTCAGAGCGCCTGGACTCCAAAAATTCATCAAGTTCTTCTATCACGGATATCCTGCCGCCCTGAATGATCCTGCCGTTCCCCAGCGAGAGTTTGGGCTTGCCATACCGGTCCAGTACCAGAATGAAATGCCGGTTCTTCCTGCTGAAGAGCTTCTTTATCTCCACATGGCCGGTAAATACAACATAGTGATCGGTTTCGTAACTCAGATCAATCAAATTTTCCGAGATTCCAATGATCTCGCTTGCCCTAGTCCTTGCGTCATCAAGTGTAAAGATGTTCTTTGATGTTTCTGCACTGTCCAGTTCCACGTTTCCAACGGCAGTTACGCGCAGCAGTGCCTTTTCTGGTATGTACTGGCTGTCAATGACGATGGATTCTGGAATCGCGCCCTTGTCGACTAACATGGTATGGATCTTCTTGTGCACCAGATCAATCTTTTCCGGGGTCGGATCATCCATTGTCTGCTCGATCTCCTCCTGAAGCATTGAGGATGCAACGCCGATGGAGGATATCACGTCAGCATGTTCGGCCTTCTCATAGGAGAGCCCCATCTGCTTTGCAACAAACGGAATCAGAACCGATGCGCCCCCGCCTCCGCCTATCAGACGGGTAGAACGGTTCAGTTTGAACTCCTTCATGATCTTTGAAATGGTTCTTGTAATCTCAAAGGAGGCAGTCAGGATTATTGACATTGCCGCTTCATGGTATGGCACGCCCATGTGTTTTCCGAGTATTCGAAGGGCAGTCTTTGCGGATTCCTGGTTTCCAAGGGCATAGTCGCCGGCCTCGATCATCTCAAGGGCGTTTGCCGCACATGTGTTTGTGATGGCATATGTTCCGTTCCTGCATTTGATTGCTACGTACTCCTTAGAGTCATTCTCCCGAGGCTTTATTGAGATGATTTCCCCGGTTTCAAGGTCCTGGGGATCTGCAAAGCAGGAGTATTTCAGGCCCGCAATGTGGGCGCTTCTCGGCCCCACTTGGGAGATCCTGTTCTTGCTCAGGGAGACCATGCTGCCGCCTGCGACTCCCAGGATTCTCACGTCCATGGAACGGATGCATGTGGGGTGATTGTTCACTGTGACATAGCGGATCTCGGGTTTTCCGTTTCTGATTATGCAGATGTTTGTACTGGTGCCGCCGACCTCGACAAATATGCCGTTTGTGACCTTGAGGTAGAGCAAGGCACCTGCAACGCTTGCAGCGGGACCTGACAGGACTGTCAGGATGGGTTTGGTCCGAAACGTATCCATGCTGGTAACGCCACCATCTCCCTTCATGATCATCAGGGGTGCGGCAACGCCGATCCTTTTAATCGCCTCCTCGATGTAGTTAGCAACCTGAAACGTCCTTGGCAGGACGCTTGCATTTACTGTCGCAGTGAGTGTTCGGATCTCTAGGCCATACACGCCGGAGAGTTCGTGTGAGCCTGTCGAGGGCAGGCCTCGCTTGGAGGAGGTGTTCATTACAAAGAGCTCATTGGATGGATCGTCCACGCCAAAGGCCTCGGCTGCAACTATCACCTCTGCGCCTCTTGATTTGAGCCGATCAACTGATCCTGCCACCTCATCTTCGGTGATCAGATGGGACGTGTCCAGAAACTCGTGAAATGTTGTAATGCCGCGGTTGGCATCTGACAGGTCACGAAGGTCTGTGCGTTTTATTACATCCTTCTTTGATGGACCGACGCCCATTGCTATTATCCCCACGTTGGAGGTGTCAGATTCCAGAAGGGCGTTTATGGCCTGCGTGGTACTGTGCGAGATTAATTCAATGTCGTTTATGTCAATTCTTGACTGCTCGAGGATGTCTGTGAGAACATGCACTATACCCTCAGAGACACCACGCTCTGACCTGTGGGTGGTAGGAAGCGTGGATTTTGAGAGGATGGCACCTGTCCTCACATCGATGGCTACTGCCTTGGTAAACGTGCCGCCTACGTCTATGCCTACGCGGATTCTCTGCTTATCAGGCATTGTCATCCCCGTGCGATTTTCTCATGGATGCTAGCTGCTGCTCCTTTCTGGGCTTCACCACCAAGACGTACGCTGATGCTGTCAGGTAGATCCCAAGCAGGATAATCTGGGCGATTACAGTCTCCAGCGTGGGATATATTCCAGTCATCGTGGCTAGGTTGATGTCCAATCGCGGAATGGTTCCAAACATTGCAGTGTATGGCACTATGTCCAGTATTTGAAGCTCTCTTACGGCGTTTCCAAGGAACGCAATGGACATGTATGCTCCAACGCCCATTGTAAGGCCGAACAGGGCGCGCAGGGGCAGCCTTCTTCCAAGCTTCCGCATCAGATAGTATATCAGAAACAGTACTGCCATTCCGGCAATGAATCCGACTGCCACATATCCTTCCATGTACTTGGCAAATCCGGATATTGCCTGATAGAAGAGTACCGTCTCAAACCCCTCCCGGTACACGGTGAAGAATGCCAGCATGACAAAGACCATCACGCTGCCTGTGGTGGTTGCCTGCCACACCTTTGCTTTGACAAACTCCATCCACTTCTTGTGCTCTATCTTGTTTAGAACCCAGAAGCTAACATAGAAGAGCATGGCAGTTGCAGACAGGGCTGCAATGGCCTCTATGAGTTCGCGGTTTGCACCGGATATCTCTATGACGTATGAGGCGACAAACCATGTCAGGCCGGTAGCGCCGATGGCCGCGATGACCCCGTAGTATACGTGTTTTTTGAAGCGGGTGTTCCGTGATGCCTCAAGATACGTAAGAATGGCTCCCAGAATCAAAACCGATTCCAGGCCCTCACGGAATATTATGGCAAAGGATGACGAGAATGCGATTATAGGTGCCAGCGTTCCTGTTCCGGTTACCAGACGTTCGGACTCGTCCAGATTGCGCTCTATGGCAATTGCAACCTCCCGAACCTCCTCAATGTCGGCTTGCTGGTTTATGAGATTCCGGAGAGTGGCAAACTGAAACTCGACTTCCAGGGTAAAATCCGGGTCGATTGCCCTGAGCGGAATCTCCACGTACTCGTAGCTGTCCAGATACGCAGTCCGTGCAGACGTGTAGGCTGCTTGGTAGTCTCCGCTCTCGTACAGAACCAGCATCTCCTGAAGTGTGACGCGGATAAAGTTAATCTCGCTTCGAACACCGGATTTTTCCTCACTTGTCGCATCTCCCCTCTTCAGAAGAATCCTTTCTGGCACAACCTCTGCGAGTTCTGATGTTCCCAGTTGTGTGACCATTGATTCGGCTGTGTCAAGTTGAGGCAGAATTGTCTCCTCTACGAACATCTTGATCTGGGCGGTGTCCTGTCCTTCTTTGATCATGTTTCGCAACACTTCTCTCATGTCCCACTCCAGAGTAAAGAGGAGATCGGGATCCACCTTTTCAATGTCAGGTTCCAGATACTCAAAGTTTTCAAGATATGCCTCCACTGCCAGTTCTTCTGCTGCAGTGTAATTCCCGCTGTCAAGGGATTCAAGCATTTCTGCGTAAAGGGCGCGGATTGTATCATAGAGTTTTTGCTTGTCATATGAGAGTGGCTGGTATCCGGTAAGATCACGGTTGATTGCCGTGATCAGGGTTCCAACCGAGTGAAAGTCGTCTTTGTCACGTATCTTCTGGCCAAGCTCGACTAGAAAGGAGTCAACTTCTTCGGTCAGCCGAGTGTCGTAATTAGCCTCCGGGAACAGCGCGTACGCCCGATCTGTCAGTGTCAGGGAGAGATCATGCAGGGCCTGGTTTTCATCAGTTACAGCAATTTGATACTGCTCGTCTACCAATGTCAGCATCAGGGCCATAGCTTTTCCATAGTCAGGATTGGTAGCCTCAAACATGCCCAGGAGGTTCTCGGATTTGTCAATCTCCGAGATCGTCTGCGTGGCATCTACGGTGCCGATTCCGTTATGAATGTCCAAGAGGAGCAGATGGATCTCGTCTGCGGCAGTGGAGTTTGATGCTCTCAGGTTTTGCAGGTGCAGTGGAAAGATCTCGATATTGATCCTTGAGAGGATCTTTGCATCCTCAGTGCTGTCGAGGTGTTGTTTGGTCAGAGGCAGCGAGGATGACAGGAATTCGGAGATAAATAATACGGATGTGTCTGATTCTGAAAAATCCTCGGCGTCTGCATGGATGTCAGTTTTAGGAACCAGTGCCAGTACTAGCAGGCATGCGACAAGAATTCGTACGTAATTTAGTCTGGGGAAGCGCAAGATGTTGAGTGACATACATGAGGTCAATATTTAAAACAGATTCTCATTTTATGGGTTTAGAACAAATGTGTGCAAAGATTCCACGAATGCGCGTCAGAATGGTTTTTGAGATGGTGCTGCAAACTTTATGATGAACAGTCCTACCGATGCAGACACGTGTCAAAAATACTACCAAGGAAACCAGTCGAGCCGTACGGGGTACCAGCATCTAAAAAAACTGACATCTGGACTGCTCCTCACGGATCTGGCGTGCGGGACAAGGCCTTGAAGAGTACGTTTCGGCCTACTGTTCTAAAAAGATGGGCTTAAATAATTAGAAACGTTTTGTCCTCCGGGCTTGTGGCGCAGAGTCAGTATGGCGCGAAGTATGGATAGCGTGGTAGCCTCCTAAGTTACAGGTCGAGGGATCGAAGCCCTCCAAGCCCGTCTTATTTCATACTGGAAAATATGAAAGGGGTAATCTCAGGGGATTATATACAATAATACACGCGTCAGGTGTCTTTATAACAAAAATGCAACCAGTAATGTAGAATCACGACATGAAAGTTCCAAGTCCAGAAACATACGTGCTTACGAAAACAATTCCGTTCCGCCAGTCCAAGGAAGTCTCGAAGTTCATCTGGAGATTGCAGCAGGAATGCAGATGGTACTTCAACAAGGGAGTGAGGATGAGCTTCGACAACGGAAAACTGACAAAGTTCGACCTTTACGATGCAGTCACCACTCTGCGAAACAATACTGGATGGAATGATGCATACTCCAAAATGCAGCGCGCAAGCATAGACGACGGAAGGAAGACGGTGAGGCTCCACCAATCAAATGTAGACAGGAAGAACCGCATGGCCAAAAGGAAGCAGAAGGAAGGCAAAAATGCGAGAACGATCCAGTACGCAAAGTCGCCCAAACGGTTCTTTCGAAAGAAACATTCAGGCAGGCAGCGCTGCAGTCGTTCCAGAAACTGAAGATAAAGAAAGGCATTATGAAATTCGACGACTTAACTACAATTGAAGACAGACGAGTTTGACGGAATGGAATGCCTGTCGTTGAGCGTGGCAGAGACCACCAAGAAGATAACCAAGCGCACGAGGCCTGAAGACAGGACATACGAGTTGCATGTCCAGCTCCCGCACTATCCGCAGCCCAAGACAGAAGGCAGTACGATGGGGATAGACGTTGGGGTACACAACATGCTCGCGACGGCCACGCCGGAGGATCGCTCCATGAAACTGGTGAAGATGGAGCACGACGCGAAACGGTACAAGCACGACGAGATCAGTCGCCTGCTCTCTAAACGCTCCAGACTGAAAAGGAACGGGAGGAGGTGGTCCAAGACGACGCGAAAGATAAGGCGGCTGCTCGCACGCCAGCAGAACGTCAAGACCGACTGCATACGCCAGACGATATCAAAAGAACTGAAAGGCGCAAAGACTGTCGTGGCCGAGAACTTGGACGTCTCGTCCATGCTGGCCAAGGTAAAAAACAGCGGGATTATTCCAAAAAAGGAACAATCCAAGGCAAAAGCCGGAAAGGCCGCTCCTTCCAGGCATGGAAGGAAGCGCGGCAGCCGAGGATTAAGGAGGGCGGTCCAGAACGCCTCGCTGGGCATGGTGAAAGCTTGGATCATCCATTATTGCTTGAAGAACGGAATCACCCTGTACATGGTGAATCCGAAATACACGAGTCGCCTGCCACGAGTGCAGGCTTGCAGTGAAACAGTCAAGGAACGGTGTAAGGTTCCACTGCATTTCGTGTGGAATGGAATTCCATGCCGACAAGAACGCGGCAATAAACGCCCTGAACAGAGGACGTTTGGAGATGGAGCCATTCCCGGCGGTCGGGAGGATCGTCGAGAAACAGAAGGACGGTACGGTAGTCTTCACTGAAGACCGCTGGAAGGAGAAAGCCAATCCGATCCGTTGCGGGACTGATGAACCAATGGGTTCCGTTCCCGCACATAGTGGAGGCGTCAGACAACGTCAACCGAAGTGTCATTGCTGTTAGAAAACCACGATAGTGTCGCGATTTGAATCGTGTACTATTGTATGTAAGTCCCTAATCTCAGGCAGTCAAAAATATAAGGATCAGCACGGCGGGTTAAGACATGAAGGTTGTAGTGATATCAGGGAGTCCTAGAAAGGAAGCAGTCACGCAGGTAATGATGAAGTATGTATTTGAGTATGCAAAATCGAGGAATCCGGACACGAAGCTGATCAACCTGTCCGAAGGCCAGATAGAGTGCTATCGTGGTCCTGCAGAACAGTACAACCATGCCACGATGGAGGCGGCAAGAGACATTACTGAAGCCGATGTCTGGCTTGTAGGCACCCCGATTTACAACTCGTTTTTCAGTTCGGCACTAAAGAACCTCTTCGAGTACATAAACTACAAAAAGACGCCCGGGAAGGTTGCAGGTATGGCAATCATGGCAGCAGGCAACATTGGCTTTACCGATGTACAGACGTTGCTCACGCAGCTGATGTCGTATTTCAGGGTGGTGACAAATCCGAAGGCAGTATACCTTACCACCGAGTCCGTCAGCGGAGATGCCGTGTCGGATCCAGGCGCGCAGGACAGGCTAAGAGAGATGGTCGATGAGACGTTCGAGATGGCATCCAAGCTGCTGCCCCCAAGCCATCCATAGCATGAAGCCTCTGCCCCCGATGGAGAATACAGATACGACAGGTTCACGGCATTGTGCAATCATGCAAAGGTCAAATAACGACACGGTTGTAGGGTTGTCGTGAAGGATCCGACAGAGACGTGTTCGTGCAAGTGCCATTACGGAGGTGCCGTGAGCTGTCCCGGGTGCAAGGACAACCACGGAATAACATGCCATCACTGCACGGACGGAAACTGACTGACGGATTCGTCACGGATTACTGCCCGAACTGCTCCCTACGTAGCTTACAGCACCAGCTTGTTTTTCGACCTTCGGGGGGGTTTGGTCGCCGGAAGTCGTTATAGGGATTATGGGTGCGCCAACGGCAGGCTGGTCTGCGTCATGGGTGATAGAAGGCTTGTGGACGTAGTCGGCACTCTTTTGGGCCAGCCAGCACATGAGTGCCAGAAACCAGGTGATTGGGACTGCCATGGTGAACACAAAGTTCAGCACGGGGGCATAGTCGTTAAAGTAGAACCACAGCCCGGTCAGGACGGCTGCAAAGGCAGCCGTCGACACAGTGGCCAAGTGGTTTCCCATATAACCCATGAATTAGGTAGAAATTTGTCTTTTATATTAGTAATGTTGCAGTGTGGGCTGTGTCCTACGGGCATATACGAACGGGAATCGGTTCTTCGAGGACTTGATTCATCTGGCTATGTCTGCAGGATACATTCTACAGGCTCAAACCAGCATTATTTTGAGGATGTGCGCTCAGCGTCAGATATGCGCGCCTGAAGGATGTCGATCTTCCTGAGCATCTCAATTCTCAAGTCCCGTGCGACTCTCCTCACTGTGGGTCTTGGGACGTTAAGATCACGGACTATTTTGGTGTAGATGTCTTGCTTGTCTGTCATGCCCTGATCCATGCAGGATTCTATTGCCTTTTTGACCTCCAAGGTCTGATTTGTCGGGTTCAACAAGCTCCCAATCACGATCATCATATATAACTGCTATATTCCCAGTCGTTCCAAGACATGCAGGAAGCCGAACGGTGCCTGAAAAGACTCTTATGATAAGGTGCCCAAGCAGTCAAAATGACAGTCGTAAACATCGAGACCAATTTCGGAAGAATCTCAATCGAGCTTCTGCCAGATTTGGCACCTGAGACGGTTAGAAGTTTTGAAAAGCTGGCAAGGGACGGATTCTATGACGGAACGCTGTTTCACAGGGTCATTCCTGGATTCATGATGCAGGGAGGGGATCCGAACACAAAGACTGACAACAAGGGGTCGTGGGGTACCGGAGGACCTGGATACACCATCAAGGCCGAGTTTAACTCCAGATCCCATCGACGGGGCACAGTCTCCATGGCAAGGGCGCAGGATCCGGACAGTGCAGGCTCGCAGTTCTTCATAGTCACGTCCGACAGCCCGTTCCTAGACAGGCAGTACACCGTGTTTGGCCAAGTGACTGACGGCATGGATGTAGCCGACAAGATCGTAAGCCTTCAGAGGGACGGAAACGACTGCCCCCTAGAGAAAGCCCAGATGCTTCATGTACAGGTGGGGTAGATGAAAACCACTTTTTTAGTATTTTTTGTAATTCCGTTGGTCCTTGCAATCCAGCCTGCAGAGGCGCAGAGCTCGGAAAACCTGCCAGCAGAACAGAGGCTAGTCGAGGTAACATTCGACAGACAGGGGATGGCGCATGCAAGGCACGTGATAGCACCGTCTGAGTTCCAGACAGAGTTCGTGTTGATACCCGGGGATGTCAGGAACATTTCAATCACAGACGAGGCAGGACGGGCGCAGTTGGTAGTCAGCGACGGGCGCACCGTGACCATCCTGCCGTCAGACAGCCACTCCATAGTGACCTACAACTTGAATGACGTTGCGTCCTTGTCAGACGGCGTGTGGGCAATAGATTTTCGATATCCGGAGACGACTACGTTTCTGTTTCCCGAGGAGGTGGATCTGGTGTTCATCAACGACGGGCCCCTGTACTTTGAGGACTCCGAGGGATTCAACTGCCACGGGTGCCAGCTGACCCTAAAGTACGCCTTGGACGAGCCAAAAAACCTGACGCTGGTCAGTTGGGAGGGACAGGAGTTTCTCGTCGAGGTGAGAACGTTTGCAGATATTGAGGACTTTGAGTTTGATCAGCCCATGAAGGAGATCAGATTCAGCTCCGACTGGAACGGCCAGTTCGTTACGGTCGTCATCCCACAGGAGCTGCTGTGGGGGCCGTATGCAGTATTCCTTGATGACGGGAAGATTCCCTTTCACGGTTACACAAACAATGGAACCCACGTATGGGTGAGCATGCAGCCTGACGCTTCAGGGGTGATTACAATTGTGGGAACCACGGTGGTTCCAGAGTTCTCCGTAGCGGCGCCGCTGGCAGTCGGGTTCTTGGCAGTCATGGCAGTGCCGCTGATAAGAAGGGCTACTCTCCGCTAGAGCCGCAGGAGCAGAACCCGTACTCGTCGATCCGGGTGTTGCAGACAGGACACTTTTCCCCATAGACCACCTCCCAGGGCTCCTTGCCAAAGAGGCGGAAGTGATCATCGATCTCTATGGGAATGGTTCTCTTCTTGTCCAATGAACTGTATAAGTAATCAGAGTATAGATACATTGTCAGGACATGAGGGTGGAATGTGGATGCCACTGCATAAGATGCAACAGTACGGATCTGGAATCACGCAGGACCGGGGAGACTGAGGATGACGGATATTTTGACATGCACCACACGTGCAAGAGCTGCAACGCGCACTTTGATCACCTAAACGGGGAGATCTTTGCAGAATGCAAGGAATGCAGATACCCTAGCTGACTATAAGCGGCCTTTGGGCAGTATAGCAGGCATGACTTCCGACAGAATTCTTCACAAGCCTCCTGCCTGCGGCCATTGCCACCATTGCCTTGGATACATCCAAGCTGCTTGCCGCCCAGCCGTTCTCTCTTAGATGCTGGACAGTCTCGGTAACGGTTCTTGGAACTTCAAAGAATCCGGCAGCCTCGATGGCCAGCAGTTTTGAGGGGATTTTGTTTACAGGGATACTCTCAGGCTCGGCAAACTCTGGCTCATACACTTCGGCATCGTCAAGCATGGCCAGCACCGGAATTTCGGATGCATTAGGTGACTCTTCAAAAACGGCTGGAACCTGCGTTTCGGATGGAACCGGGTCGTCTAGGATTGGCTCGTCTGCTATCTGTTCTATGGTATAGACGATCTTTGCCCTGCTGTCTGACAGATGCTGTGAGAGCCCGTCTATGACATCCCCAAGCGTCTGGTTGTCAACATAGATGTCTCGGGAGTCCACTTCTATCTCATTTTCACCCAGTCTTAGACGTATTCGTGCCAATGTATGGTAATGGAAAAGGATGGATTTAGGTTGTAGTATCTAATCTGCTTAAAACTTAGATCAAAAAATTTACACAAGTTATCGGGATTTTTTACCAAATGCGTTAAATGATGATGACAAAATATAGCGTAATGGAATCCAAGGGACGCGGAGTGGTAGTCATATGCATATTGGCAGTGGCTATCTTTGGGTATACGCAGTACATGTCAGTCTCACAGGTGGAGGCGGCCATCATCGAAAGCAACGGTCAAGGCGACAGTGAAATGGATTCCGAGTACGACATCAAGGTAAAGTTTGACAACCCCTCCTTGCTGGTGCTGACAGCAGGCCAGACGGAGTTTTTGGTGATTGGTGATGACAGAGTCTTGGGCAGGGGAAGCTTGGAGGCCTTTACGCTAAACCCGCTTGACGAAAGTGTTGTAAGCGGCACCTATCGTGCAGATTCCAACGACGAGGGAGTCGAGTCGGTGTGGATAACAGGGGTCACAAAGTACGACGTGCTCGTGGCGTCAATCGATGTCCCGTTCACATACTATCCGACAGATTCACAAGTAATGGAATTTATACATCAGGGCTGACAGTCCCTCAGATGCTGACTGTATTTGGTTCGGTCGCACTGGATACAATCAGGTGCCACAGATGGGTCAAAAGGGACATGCTGGGCGGTTCGGCCACATATGCGGCAATCTCTGCAAGCAACTTTGTAGATACGGGACTGATTACTGCAGTCGGAAGCGATCTTCCAAAAGGATACCATGACATCCTCTCAAGGCATCTGAATCTGGATGGATTGGTAGTAAGGGAGGGCAGGACGTTCAGGTATGACGGGGAGTATGATGACACGTTCAGCACCAGGACCGCCTTGAAGACGGAGTTGAACGTGGTAGAGGGGTTCGTGCCGGTGGTTCCCGAGGAGTACAAGGACTCCAAGTTTGTCTACCTGGCAAATAACGATCCCGAGCAGAACACGTCAGTGCTCAGAGAGTTTGACAGGGTAAAATTTTCAATGTGCGATACCATAGATTTCTGGATCTCCACCAAGCGCGAGGCGGTGATCAGGATGATAAAGGCAGTTGATGCAGTCGTGATTAATGACGAGGAGGCCCGGCTGCTTACAAAGGAACACAATCTGGTAAGATGTGCAAGAATCATGAAGCAGTGGGGGGCAGAATACGTCATCATCAAGAAGGGCGAGCATGGAGCGCTGATATTTCATGAAGACCAGATATTTCCCACTCCCGGCTTTCCGCTGGATGATATTGCAGACCCCACCGGGGCAGGAGACGCCTTTGCAGGTGCGATGATGGGACACTTGGCAGACGTGGGAGCTGTTGGCATATCGGAGATCAGAGGGGCTGCAGTATACGGAAATGTTCTGGGTTCCTTTGCAGTACAAGGCCGCGGCTTGGACGGATTGTTGGGGATAAGGGACGGGGACATTGCCGCAAGGGTCGAGGCGTACAAGAATATGATTGATATGTGAGGAATCCGGGTTGGGTGTCCGAAGAGGCGGCAACGTGCCGGAGATATGCATGGGAATCATCGGGTTCGGGCTTGTGCAAACATCCCATACAGCCGCATTCGCGCGCACGAGAGTTTGCCGGTAGGTTTCTGAAAGACTTAAGTCAACGATTCGTTGGATAAAACCGCTGTTGGCGCAAGACGTAGCTGAATCAGGAGACCGGCTGGATAAGATATTCGGACTGCAGAAGGGTTTGGCAGACATGATGAATCTGGACAGGTATCCGGCAGATACGGAGGGACGGATATCGGCCCTGTGCACTGCCATCATGCACGAGGCAGTCGAGCTGCAAAGGACCACCAACTGGAAGTGGTGGAAGGCGCCCACGAAATTCAACAAACAGGAGGCAAGGGAGGAGCTGATCGACATATGGCATTTTGTGATTCAGGCTTCAATCGAGCTTGATCTAACCCCCGAGGACATAATACAGGAATACAAGAGAAAGAACGACATCAACAGGCAGAGGCAGAGGGACGGATATTAGATTCTGCTAATCCCCTCAAGGATTAGTTTCAGGTCGGTCTGGCTCATCATGTCTGTCAGGGTGACGTTATTTTGAAAATGCTCTATCATGTGTTTGGGGACGGTAACGTATGGGTCAGGGCTTGTCGAGCTAATTATCCTGCCATTCCTGTCGGTGCCGTTCCGGTGTAGTTCGAACAGCGAGTGTCCGGCTCTGTGCCCCCAGACGTCCTTGCCGCACACCAGAAGGGCAGTTATGCGGGGGTTGCCGTCCAGATGCCTCAGGATGGAATCGATTCCCTTGTTTTCAGAGAGTAGTCTTCCGGCTATCGAAATGTGGTTCATGGCATCAGAGCGTGTCAGGGACTTGAGCAGATCCATGCTTGACAGCGTGCAGACTGCTAGTTTGGAGTCAGGATTGCCCGGGAACGACTCTTCTGGTATGGGCAGAATAATCTCGCAGACCTTGCCAATGACCTCACCCAGCGCATTCATAGTGCCTCACGCAGGGTGTCTGCAATAAACTTGATGTCCTTTGCTGTGACTTGCGGATGAACCGGCAGGGAAAGCACGCACGATGCGGCCCGTTCCGTGTTGGGAAGACGGACATCGGATCGGTACAGTGGGGTTTTGTGGACTGGTGTGGGATAGTATGATGCAGCACCGATTCCAGCATCGTTGAGCCGCTTTAAAAGCCGGTTGCGGCTCCGGACAGATATGGTGTATAGGTACCAGTTGACATCTTGATCCTTTTTCACGCATGGAAGGGTGATTTTGAGATCGGATATCATGTCTGATAGGAGTTTTGCGTTTCTCCTTCTTGACTTTAGGAAGTCTGGAAGCCTTTCCATCTGGACTGTTGCGATCGCGGCACTGATCTCGGGCAGGCGGAGGTTCAGTCCCGGTATTCTGGTGTCGTACCCTCGGACCATTCCGTGATTTCTAATCATTCGCAGCCGATCCCGGAACCTCCTGCTGTCAGTTACCACAAACCCTCCCTCGCCGGCAGTCATCACCTTTGCCGGATACATGCTGTAGCATCCCATCTCAAAGAACGTGCCTGCCTGCCTTCCCTTGTAGGTGGAGCCTAGGGCCTGTGCTGCATCCTCCACTACTGGAATTCCATGCAATGCAGATATCTTAGAGAGTCCATCCACGTCTGCCACGTGACCATAGAGATGGACGGGGATGATGGCGCGGGTCTTTTTGGTAATCTTTCTCTCTAGATCCTCGAGATCTACGGTATACTCGCCTTTTGCAATATCCACAAAGACCGGCGTTGCCCCCGTGGAGGCTACGGCGTTTGCGGTAGCGACAAAAGTAAACGATGGGACCAGCACCTCGTCTCCGCGCCCCACATCTAGCGCATGCAGTGCAGCCTGCAGCGCGGCGGTGCCAGAGTTGACTGCGACGGCATACTTTGATCCTGTAAATGACGCAGCAGCACTCTCAAACTCCCGAACCCGCGCGCCTCCGTCTGTCGCAGACGAGGTGAGCGCGCCATTCTTGAGTACGGATATGGCAGCAGATATCTCTTTTTTGCCCACCAGTGGGGCGTTAATTGGTATTCTCAACTATATTTTTTGCAAGAGACAGTCTATTAAATCTGGAGCCGTGCTTGGTCGCCGGTGGCATGGGTTTTGGTTTTGACACCCGGGTAGGTGTTTCACCATGTCTTTGCTTTCCAAGTATTTGGATGCCCTGAAAGTCGAATTTTTATATTTCGAGAATGCCAGACGGCATGATGAGGATACGTCACCTTGACGAGACAGACGCAGGATACAAGGTGTATCTGTACGTGTTTTATGTCTGTGGGTTTGTTATGGTCTCGTCGCTGGTCTTTGGGGTATACGTAACCATGCTAGAGTGGATGGAGAACGGAACGTATGTCATGGGGGAAGCAATTCACAACACGACGATCCCGTTTGAAAATTTTGCAAGGGTATCGACTTGGATATTCTTCTCAACGGTGATTGGGTGGTACTGCGTCTCCAGGATTGGTTGGAAGCGGACTGCTGGAAACAAGATAACGGGCACTAGGATGGCACTGCTCCAGCTGATGTTGCTCGGGTTTGTAATAATTACATTCTATGAGGTGCTGTACAATTTTACGGTGTTAAACGCACAGATTGCAGCAGGGATAGTCAACGGAATGGTTCCGGACATTGACAGATTGGCAGTGGCGTACCCGGATCCGGACAGGCCGTGGAATCTGGTCTTTGCAACAAAGATCTTTCTTGCATGCTTTATCATCAGCGCTCATGCCTTCTACCTAAGCGTAAAGCCCAGAAAAAGCATCGATTCGGAGATCTAGAGCCGTCCGGTACGCGCAGTTTCATGGCACGAGATCAATCAGATGGTTCTCGGGACGGAATTTCATTCGTGGATCGTCAAATAACTTTATACATTTGGGCCCAAGAGCTCTTTTGGTTTGGACGTTGCAGAGAAGATTGCCCTGATTGAGCAGTCTACAGCAGAGGTGGTGACCCGTGACGAGCTGGCCGGCCTGCTTGAGACAAACCTGTTCCCGAAGCACTACATAGGGCTGGAGATCTCCGGATTCCTCCACCTAGGCAGCTTGATCAGCACGGGATACAAGATTAACGACTTTACAAGGGCAGGGGTGCGGTGCACTGTCTTCCTTGCGGACTGGCACACCATGATTAATGACAAGCTGGGCGGAGACTGGGAGACGATCGCAAGGGTGTCAAGATACTATCAGGATGCCTTCAAGACGATCTGTCCGGGCGTGGAGATCGTCCTGGGATCCAAGCTGTACGAGGAGAGGCCTGAATACTGGTCTGATCTTCTCAGGTTTACAAAACATATGTCGCTTGCAAGGACGAAGAAGACCCTGACCATAATGGGCCGCTCTGAAAGCGAGAAGATAGAGCTTGCAAAACTGTTCTACCCGCCGATGCAGGCAGTCGACATTCATACGCTGGATGTGGACATTGCCCATGCCGGAATGGACCAGAGAAAGATCCACATGCTGGTAAGGGACATGTTTCCCAAAATGGGATGGAAGGTGCCGGTGGCCGTCCACCACGGCCTGCTGCCGGGACTTGGAAGGCCCGCAGAGGCAGGCACGCAGGCGGCAAAGATGAGCAAGTCGGATCCGAACTCGGGGATCTTCATGCATGATACCGACGACGAGGTGAGAAGAAAGATCAACAAGGCGTGGTGCGAGGAGAGGATCACCCAGAACAACCCGTTGCTGGAGATTGCAAGGACCATAATCTTCCATGAGTTTGGGGAGGTGCGCGTGGAGCGGCCTGCAAAGTATGGCGGCAACGTCTCATATTCCAAGTACGGCCAGATGGAACTGGACTTTGGGTCAGGGAGGCTTCATCCGGGAGATCTGAAGCGGACAGTCGGCGAGTATCTTGTGGAGGTGATGGCCCCGATCAGGGATAAATTGGCCATGGGTCCTGAGCTGCGCAAGATGATAAGCGAAGGATACTAGATTTTGAGGTTTGGGTTGGTCTGCTCCTCGAGATTGTATTTTGACTTGTACCCCCGGGGGTTGATCATCAAATCCTTGTAGGTGTAGGTGGCAGAGTTTCCGATGATGACCGTGCTGATCATGCCGAGCTTGTCAGAATGGTTTGGCAGGTTCTCAAGGTCAGTCAGCACCACGGTCTCAGACGACCTAAACGCACCCTTTATGATTGCAACAGGGGTGGCAGGCTTTCTGTACTTCAGGAGAATCTTTCTGGTATCTTGGAGCTGGTGGATCCTCTTCTTGCTGGCCGGATTGTATATCACTATTACAAAGTCACCCTGCGCAGCAGCCTCGACCCTCTTTTTGATAATCTCCCACGGAACCAGCAGATCACTCATGCTAACTACGGCAAAGTCGGTCATGAGTGGGGAGCCCACTATGGAGGCACATGAGTTGAGCGCCGACACGCCGGGAACGATCTCTATTGGAATGCCGTCTTTTGGATTCCAGCCGGTCTCGGCAAGCGTCTCATATATGAGTCCGGCCATTCCGTATATTCCCGGATCCCCGCTTGACACCAACGAGACTGTCTTGCCAGACTTTGCAAGATCGATGCATTGGTGGGCCCTTTCAACTTCTTGAGTCATTGCATAGCGGTACACTGTCTTTCCCCCTATGAGGTCTTGGACAAGGTTTACGTAAGTCTCGTATCCTACAATCGTATCACTTTGGTCGATTACCTGCTTTGCCCGAAACGTCATGTGATCATGGTGACCTGGCCCGACTCCGACTATGTACAATTTTCCAGTCAATTTCAAGACATGTGCGCCGCACAAGTAATTTATCCCTTTAGAGGATCTACTGGAACGGATCTATAAAGGGGCAGTTGACTATGTGATCGCTGTTTGTGGGACGTGCGATGCTTACTGTCACCATGTCTGCATCACGGAACGCGTCGATGTCCGCTGTGGTCTCCATTACCTGTGCAGACTCTGCGTCATGCCACTCAACCAAATGAATCCTCCACATCGGGCTGTAGTTCTCGTCACCCAAGGCCGCAGTGGATATACCTGCTTGGAATCCCAGCGGGCCCGAACCCTTCACTCCGTTGTTGAATTGGAAGAGATCCACGGCCGCGGAATGGGCTATGAGGCCCGCGGTGACAGGGGACGAGACTACTCCCATGGTGCCTGCCGGTGCCTGCGGTGTCGCGTCAGTCACGATATAGTATACGGTTCTTCCGTCAGGCCCCCAACCCCTGTGAGCCACAAACGTCACGGTCATGGACTCCTCGTCAATCTCAGTTATTTGCCCTCCCCCGTAGGGCATGCCGTTGGTAATCTCTGGATCCTCTCGCACCGTCATCTGGCCGTCAGGCCAGACAATCTGTGGGGCGTTGACTACCACGCCGGTATCGTCAAGCGTAATCCTTCCACCTTCGTGTGTCTCCAGTATGTCCTCGACTGACTCCAGCACGGACTCCCTTTGGCCGTTCTTCCATGCAACCTCAATGACAGAATTCAGGGCGCCGTATTCGGACTCCTGCGCCGGGGTGTTGGAGAATACCTCACTTTGGAATCCATAAATTCCGTCGCCTTCCACGCCGTTTGTAAAGACATACAGATCCTGCAGAATATCCTCAGGAGTGTCCTTTAGCGGTGGTGCCAGCTCTACGCGCCACTCCTGAATCTCCGAAAGAGAGTTGGCATAATCCTCATCGCTTCCGTCAGTAATGATGTAAAGGATGCGCTCTCCGTCATAGATTCCCGTGTGGAGTGGAATGGTGGCAGGAACGTTCACCCTTGCGAGTCGTGTGGGTGGATCTTCCCGCTCTGCCGTGATGTTCTGTGTTATTATCGGGGTAGTCTCACCCCGGATCCACCCGTCAACAGACAGGGTTGCGACAAACTCGTCTGGCATGGGGGAGTATAGTCCGAGCGCGGCTCCGGTAAATTCTACGGTGTCCGCAGCAGCAGGCTCAAGCAGCGTAAGCGCATAGTATGTTATGTCATCCACGGTCCAGACCGGCTGGCCGTTGGAATCATCTTCTCCTATCTCATGCAGAATCATCACATGCACCGGCATGCTGGAGGTAAACGTCACGGATCCGTCATATATGGTCCCCTCGTTTGGCGAAAGAACCAAGGCCATCTGATGATCCTCCTGCCCCAATCCAAGGGAGGGCATGGACTGGATGGTGTGCGTAAAATGGACTTTTTTAGTTGAACCGGCGGTGGCGAATTGATCCGAGACCGAAGACGCGGCGACAATACCGGCTACAACGACCCCGATGATTACGATTATTGCCAGTTTGTTCAATAGATAACAGCGCCGCTCCGCACATAATTAATTTTCTATTCATGTGTTCTAATTTATCCTGTCCAGCCAGAAGGCGTCGTGCAGCGCCCGCACTGCGCTGTTGGTGTCGGCATTCCTGACAACAAACGCAAGGTTAAGCTCAGAAGACCCTTGCGTGATCATCGACACGTTGATTCCCTTCTTCTCTATTGCACCAAATACTCTTGATGCAACGCCAACTGTCCCTCTCATGCCGGCGCCGATCAATGCAATTATGGCCATGTTCGTGGTAATGTCGAGTTTTTTGATGATCTTGCCCAAAAGCTCCACCTCCAATGTGCCCACGGCCCGGTCGAGATCGGCGTTCCTTACCACTATCGTGATGCTAGATTCTGACGGGCTCTGAGAGATCATCATCACGTTGATGCCGGCCTTGGCAAGCGTGGCAAATATCTTGGCAGCAGTACCGGGCATGCCCACCATGCTGCCGCCATGTATGTCGATCAGCCCGTTGCCCCGTATGCTGCTCACACACTTTACCGTGTTTGCCGCATTCGCAGATGGCAAGGAACTGACCAATGTTCCCTCATTGTCTGTGTTTTTAGAGCTCCTTATCTTGATTGGAATGTTCTTTGAAAGCAGTGGCTCAAACGTTCTGGGATGTATCTGTTTTGCGCCAAACAAGGTCATCTCGACTGCCTCGCTGTAGGAGAGCTCCTTGAGCAGTTTTGCGTTCTTGACGATCTTCGGATCCGCAGTCATCAGGCCGTCCACGTCGCTCATCAGCCATATCTCGTCTGCCTTGATGCAGGATCCTATTATGGTTGCGGTGTAGTCAGAGCCGCCCCGGCCAAACGTGGTCACGTGCCCGTGCTGGTCTGCACCGGTAAAACCACCTACTATCGGAACGATCTTCTTTGAGAGTGCAGACTCTATCGTCTTGGAGACTCTCAGCGTGGTGGTGTCCATGAGTGGCTTTGACTCGCCGAAGTTGGAGTCAGTTACAATCCCCACAGCCTTGCCTGTGAACTGGACTGCTCGCTTGCCGTGGTCAGACACAGACGATGCTATCAGTTGTATGGACAGCCTCTCTCCAAACGAAAACAGGTAGTCCATGGTTCTTGGCGTAATCTCCCCGAGCAGCATCATTCCGTCAATCAGTGCACGAAGCTGTGCAAAGTCATGATCAAGACTGTCTAGCAGTCTTGTGCATACGGCCGGCCGCTCTATCGTCTTCTTTGCAAGATCTATGTGCCTGTGGACAATTCTTAATGTGATCTGCTCTGCCTTGGACCTGTTCCCCTTTTTGATCGATTCTGAAATGCCTATGAGGTCATCAGTCGTTCCTTCGGTTGCCGAGCACACGACAACTACTTGGTTTCGGGAGGACAGAGAGCGGATATATCCTGCCACAGATCTGATGTCTTCTGGGGAAGAGATTGATGTCCCGCCATACTTTACTACGAGTCTCAATTCAAGATACCTGAAAAGTCAGTCTTTAAATGCTTTTTAACTCTCCACCCTGGGGGCCAGATAGAAGTGGATTCTTCCCATGTTTGCGACCTTGAACTCTATTCGTAGCGGTTTTGAACTGGAAAACTCGCAGGTAATGTTGCCGACGCTGTTCCCTACTGCCTTGACTACCGGATTGAGATACTCAAGGCTGTATGTTCCGGTGCTTTCGTCCTGCGAAACGATCTCCTCTATGGCGTCATCATCGGTGTCAATGTCGATTACGACCTCGCCGGAGTCGCCCTTCCCTGAAAAGTTTCCCTTTGATTCGGCCGTGTGTACTGTAAGATAGTCTGATACGACCTGCACGTCACCAAGAATCTTGTCGAATTTTGAGGAGGCAAGAACGATCTTCGAGTCGTATGGAATCTTTGGTAGCGGCGTGTCGGTAGCCGAGCTCTCAATCAGGCGCATCTTGTATTTTTTGTTTCTTCCAACAGTTACAAGCAGCATATCCTGATCAGATATACTAATCTCTATGTCATCTTTCTTGTCGGCTCTCTTGATGATCTTTGAAAACTCGTCTATTCTTACTCCAAATTTTATATCGCTGTCGCATTCGTACATCTCAAACGCAGAATTGGGCCAAGAGATGTCTATAAGGGCCACGTGTGACGGATCCATCCCCCTGAAGGTGATGCCCTCTGAGGTGGCAACGAAGGTGGCCTCCTCGACTAGCGTGGATATGGCAGAGATGATTGCCTTGAGATCGTCCGAACCGCTGGTTTTTGTAGCAAATACCAAGTCAAGACATTTGATTTTAGGGTTAAATCTAAACGTTATGAGAAGAGAAATCTTGCCCCTATATTCCCAGAAGGCTGCCAAGGACGGGTATTTGTGTCTGTGGTTTGGAGCGGTGCGGCAGGCCTGCAGGCACTCATGCGTAGTTGCGCCAAGTGTGTTTGCACTTTGTGCATCTGTAGAACTGGGTAGTGGGCTCGTCTGCGCTTCTGGTTTGAAGCATCCACCAGACTGCCTCGTCATTTCCGCACTTCTCACAGTCGATTTTGATTGTGGGGTGTGACTCCTCGCCTTCATTGCCTTCAAAGACGTTGAACGGCGTTCCCGGTTCTGGTTCGTCGATCGTTTTTTTGGATTCTACGGCATGGCCCTCGACATAGCCGCACTTGGAGCATTGGAGGACGGAATTGGCCTTCTTTAGTTTGAGCTCGCATTCAGGGCAGAATTTCAACCTACTCTACCTTAATCTTCGAATTGAGCAGGTTCTTAAACTGCCCGGCCAGATCTATTGCAGAGTCCGTAGCCCTTTTGATCTCGTCGAGCGGTTTCATGTTGGAGTTTATCCTCATCCAGCATTCGCCGGTAAGGGGGTGTTTTACAATAACGCCTGCAAAATTGATGTTTGGGTTTTTCAAAAGCTCATGCTGAATGACGTACAGGATGCCTATGTCGGCATTCTCTACAGAGAGACTGATCTCGCTGGATTCAGAACTGATAACGCTGGCCTTCATGTAATCGGAAAAAGAACTTATTGTGGATATAAATCATTGTGAACAGAATGGCAGAAAGCAGGATTTCAAAGATTAGGCTGGAAAAGTCAATCGACGAGTACTCAGGTAATGAAAATGTCGAGATCACGGCAAAGTTTGCAGTTGAGGGAGGCATCAGGGACGCCTTTAACGAGGCAAACTGGACCCAGGCATACAACGCAAACGACGTTGCGTTCAAGATGAAGTACGGCATAAAGCTTACAACAGGTGGGTTCAGGAAGAAGGAACTGGGCCGCACCATCAACACATACAGAAAAGCATCAATCTTTTGGACTAGGAATCCTAAACTTGTCAATCCCATGAAGGACAGAAGGATATGGGTGCAGGTGGCCAAGAACTTTGAGCCGTTCATCAGACTCTCTGAGGACGAGACGAAGCAGGAGCTCTTTGATTTTAACGAGCGATTTGTTTTCAGGGCATCGGATCTGGGCCAAGGCGTGCACAAGATAGGAGCGGAGGTGTTTGCATCGTGGCAGAAGCACCACTATACGGAACCAGGCAACATCAAGAACAGATCAGAAGAGATCGAAGTTACGGTTGTATAATGAGATAAATTGCAAGAGTGGGTCTGCCTGCCAATCGGACAGATTACGCGTAGCCTCTTGCAACAAATAGGTTCAAAGGGATATAAGGAACTTGTATCAATCCAGCACATGGCAAAGTATGATGGCCTGCTGGGACAGCCGGTGCTCGAAGTAGAGGAACCCGACAAGGAGGACGGGATCACGTTCATCTTCAAGGACAACAGGTTTCTGTTCATCAAGGCCGTAGGTGACAAAATTGATACCGTGTCGATTCCAGAGTAGGTGCAGATGAATGGATAAGTTTGAATCAATCAGGATGCAGGAACTGGTAAGAGTTGTGGACCCCGACTCGGACGGCGGGATCACCATGGTATTTCAGGGTGACAAGACCCTCAAGATCAGGATTGTTGACGGGAAGTTGGTCTCGGAATTTGCCTAATTCAGGCGTTTTTCATAATAGTTGATTGCAGTCTCTTGGGCCTCGGATTGGATGGAACCCGGTCTCCTCTCCCGGATCATCGCAATTGCCGCATCTGCCGAGTAGCCGTGGTGCTTTACAAAATAGCATGCAAGTACAGTACCTGCCCTGCCCAGGCCGGCTGCACAGTGAACCATTACCGGCCGGCCGTGCAGGATCTGCTCATGAATGAACCCAACAGCCTCGTCTAGCTGGTCCAAATCAGGAGCCGTGAGGTCAGGTGTGGGAACGTGCAGATAGCCTATGTTCCGTATCCAGTCTTCGGGCAAGGCCATTTCAGTCATGGTAACTATGGCCTGTACGTTCTGGTGCATGATCCAATCGATCTCCGACCGGCTAGTCGGTATTCCCGAACCTGCCAGCTTGTCGTCTAGTAGCCAGGAGAAGTTTGTGGGTCTTCTGGTAACTCTGCCGTGAACCTTTCGCCAGATGTTTCCAGGTTTGCTCATGCTGTTTGTGAGGAAGGCGCCATATTTTTAGCATTACAGTGCTGCTGCCCTGACCGGGGAGCCGGTAGCACCTTTGAGGTTCAGTGGGAGGATGGCAAAGTCAAACTCTCGGGATGGAATCCTGTCCAAGTTTGCCAGATTCTCTACGATCAGAATGTTCCCCTTGGAGAGTATGCGATGAGTGCCAAATGACTCGTCGCGTCCGAGGTCTATGCTTGGGGAGTCGGTTCCGACAAGGTTGATGGCCTTTGATGCAAGATACCGGGCAGCAGACGAGTCTAGTCCAGGATTTCTTGTGAAATAGCTGCTGTCCTTCAAATTTCTCTGCCATCCGGTAAAAAAGAAGACAGACGAGCCGTTTGGAATCATTCCGTTCTCCTTTTCAAACAGGGTTATGTCTGCCTTGGTTATAGCAGAGTCTGCCTCTTTTGGAGATTTGATCAAGATGCCCCTCCCGATCAGCCTGTCAAGGGGTATCTGATGGATTGTTATGCCGTCGGATGCAAAGTGGTACGGAGCGTCAATGTGTGTACCGGTGTGGGAGCTGAGGAACAACAGTTCGAGGTTATACCCGTCATCTTTGATATCAGACCAAGGTATGAATTGTGGCCTCGGAGATCCTGGAAAGACAGGCAGTGCAGGAGATATGATAAGCGTGAGATCTATCGGGTTCATACCAATGGAAAGAAATAGCAGTTAATCAGTTTTTCAGTATGCAGGTCATGCAAGACCGGACAAGCTGCGCTAGATGGGACTTGCCAAGTATGAGATATCTTTCAGGCCAACACGCCGTAGCGGTGTGGGTCAATTAAATCCGTAGACAAAATACTACAGATCCTGATTGCTTTTGTAGTTTTGCCTCACTGCCATCCAAGAGATCTTGCAGACTCCACATTTTTGAATGAAGTAGATGGTGTTGGCAAGGTGAAGATCTGCCGATAGTCAATATGATTATTTTAACAGTTGTTGGAGTATTGTTCAAAGACAAATCGGTGCTGCGTTCAATGTAAAAAAATATTCGACTACATTCAGCATCACAAACCTGGTTGGTTGTCTTCGAAAAAGCAATTAACCATCATAATGCCTTCTAAAACAGTTGTCGGGTAATTTACTCATGCCACTGATGTTTGGCCTGCTTCTGGCACCGCATGCAGTAGTCGAGGTCATGGGAGACGTGGTTGTCAACGAGGTAGAACTTGGTCCGATCAGGGGTGAGACGCAATGGGTTGAGTTGTATAATCCTACTGACCTGCCGATTTCTCTGGTAGGCCTTGAGCTGCAACTCCATAGCAATAATGCTGCCGTACTGATTCCTTTTTCGGGGGGTGGCTTGCTTGAATCAGGAGAATATCTTGTGGTGCACATCCAAGACGTCGCACGGGATTTCAATGGCACGCAGAACATTACGGTCATGCTGCTGGACGGGGCGGAAAGTCTGGATGTCGTCGAGGGTGTGGGAGACGGACTAGAGGATGACAAAACATGGCAACGGTTCCCTGACGGCACGGACTCTGATGCATTCACAGACTGGACGTTTAGGACGGCCACGAGAGGACAAGACAACGGCAATCTTGGCCAAGTAGTGGCAGAATGCTCCTTGGATCCGTTTTGCTGGGGACCATTGGATGTGTTTTTTCACAACGAGCATCGTGTTGCTGTAGATGATCGCATCTTTTTGATTGAAACATTTTATAACACAAAGAGGATAGAAGTGGATTTTATTCTTGAAGAAAAAAAGATTGTGATATCACAAGAGTTTTCGAATTTTCCGCAGTCGAGGGCGGGTCCTTTGTTTATGCACGTGACAATTCCTGACGAGCTCTTGGGAGGATCATATTCGGTTTTTGCAGACGGCAAACAAAAACCCATCCACACGGTAACCGGCCAGGCAAGCAACCGTTTAATTGTTGACGGCCTAGAAGGCGAAGGGATCATAGAGATTATTGGCACACGGGTAATTCCTGAATTTTCGTCGGGATCCATTGCCACTGTCATGGTTTTGGTTTTTTCCGGACTCGTCGCGTACCGTCACTACACTTCCAGAATATTTTTTTAAGACATGGCCGCGCAAGATGGAATTCGTTACGAACAGAATGGACATGGTGTAATTATCCACGTTTTGTTCCGTTTTATGCAGGACAGAGCAGGCATGTTGGTTTAAGCCGGTAGTAAGTAAAGATTCCACATGCACGTTCGGTCGGATATTTTTTCAGGATTAGTTTTGATTGAGTAATTTAATGTTTATTTACTATAGAATATTCATCAAAGAAATGAACGAATCTGAGGATGTGGATGAGCGTGATTTTTTGGCCAGTTCTGAATTAAAAGATGCCGCTGCTGGCTCCATCGCTCCGGAAGATTCGGTGCCGAAGGCCGAGGAAGCGCCGCCGCGCATCATGACAGGACTGTTTGGAATTTCAGACACAATAAGGACTCTAAGCAACATGGGTGTTGCCAAAACCAAGGTAAATCCCGCGCAGGGAATTCTCATGGGTTGGCAGTCAATGAGCTATCTTGCTTTCGCGGCTTTTTTTGCATGGATGATAATGGCCACGGTGGCGCCGGATCTTTCCCCAGGACTGGGAAAATTTCTAATGTTTGTGGTGTTTGGCTTTTCCGCCCTGGTGCTTGTGATCATCTATGGATCCAACCTCGTGACAGGAGATTATATGACTTCAGGGATATCACTGATGAGTGGCCAAGCCAAATGGCGGGAGGTGTTGTGGCAGTGGTCGATTACCCACTCCGGGCACTGGATAGCCGGGTTTGCAGTCTCATGGATGATAATTCTTGGCGCGGACCAGGCAGGAGCCGCTGGCTCTGCACTGATGGAAATGCTTGCGGGAATCGGCAACACCAAGGTCAATGTTCTTGAGTGGGATCAGTTGTTTTTTAGAGGGATTTTTGCAAATTGGATGATTGGTATGGGGGTGTGGGGTGCATACAGAACCCAAGATGTTGTTGCCAAGATTTTTCTAATTGGCATTCCAGTATCCATATTCTTTGCCACAGGGTTTGAGCACAGCATAGTAAACCACTTTGCACTTGCTGCTGGAATCTGGGCCGGAGGAGATTACACGTGGGGGGAGGCATGGCTCAAAAATCTTGTTCCGGTGACGCTAGGCAATATTATCGGCTCGATGCTGTTGCAGGGCATGGTGTATTGGTATGCAAGCGGAATGCAGACATGGGTTGGGCCGGGCAAGTGGAAGAAGCCGCACGGGACGTACAGGGATTTGATCAGGGCAATTCGAGACACATGGTCCCTCATGATATTCTTTGTAGGAATGGCTCCCCTAATGGCAGGTCTGATATTTGTCTACGCTGTGGAGCCAGCCATGGGAATAGCCCCCGGCACCAACGATCAAAACTGGGTGGAGCCGATCGGAATTGCAGTCTACCTGGTTGCCACTGCGTTAATTGTAAAATGGGTCTTGATGCCAAGAAGACCATGGTACAAGATTCCGGATACATAGAGCTTTTAACATCTTCGGCATTCCATTAAAGCCACAGATTAATCTTGAATTCTGACCTACTATGCCCACCAGTTGGTGGATGCCTGATCCGTGCGGCTTTCCATTACTCTTCGAAGGTTTTCATATTCATAAATTGTGATCTCGCCCTTGGCAAGTCTTATGTTGAGAATATTCAACGCCTCGTCCAACGAAGCGGCACTGACGGGTTTTTTTGGCGTCGGGTTTTGCAGATGCCCGGCCGGACTGTCTGCTTCCATCTTTGCCCCGTCGCTTCTGCAAACCACTCGTCTTCTGTTTTGGTTTGTGTCTAGTCGTACAATGAATGGTTTTCGATCGGATGCCACGTATAGGATGGTTACAGATTTTTTTGGATCTCTCGAAAAGGTAATGCCGGATCCCTGAGAGCCGGAGGCAAAGGCAACACAGCCCAACTTTTCTACAATCAGGGAGTGCTTAAGATCTACTGAGTCAAGCTGCATTACGGTCTGATTGCTAGAGTTTTCGTTGTCAAACTGAAACACGGACAGGCATGCGTATTCTGGCATGTCTGTATGTTGCAGCGGTTCTAAGAAAAATCCCTTGAGAGTGATTTTTGTTCCTTTAGTTGACTTTATCGGTCTCTTTGTCTCAAAGCGCTCCTGCCTTGTGAATGCAGAGCATTTCATAAGCTCCGTGATTTTACTCCCCTTGAGAACGATAGTCACTTTGTTTGGAAAATTCTTAGATGCGGCAAGATTGTCAAATTGGGCGTTGTCTTCACGGTCAAATCTGCGATCATAAAACGTGTAGATTTTCATATCGTCTTGCACAACAGATTCAGTCATACAATCAACAAAGCTTTGGCTTAGTCTCACTACACCCTCCCACAAGATGTCAATACCGTCACGTTTCTTCAAAATGTCATAGTCCAATACCAAAAAGGGTATCGGCTTTTGGTATTTAAGAAATTATTTAGTCTACAGGACTGGTTCGGCGTGAGAAATATACTGATATGTCAGGCCACGTGCGATCAAGATTTTTCGTTGTTATTTGGTCTGTGTAGAGTGTGGGATATGGACAAATCTAATTTAAACCATGTACGCTACGCATGAACAGGTTTTGGTAGATCCGTTGCGCGTGTTTGGATTCACAGTACCCAGCCCAACAAGAAAAAGATTACGGCCCCTATGACAAAAACTGCCCCATAAAGCTTCCAAAACTTTCCAGATGATTTTTTTGTTTCAGAGATTCTTTTTTTTGGATTTTTCTTTTCGCGACTCATTTTCTTGGTTCTGTTTAAACATTGGCAACCTTTCATTTAACTTTTGTTTGCAGATAAAATTCTGCCGAATCTATAAATTAATCATCAAATATGTTGCACAGACACGCCCAAGTAAAATGTGATGGATTGTTGGGAGTTTTTTGTTTGCAGACGGTGCCGATGCTCCAAAAAATGCACTTCCGTTTGACCTGTCTGCCTTTGAACCATTCCGTACCAAATTAGGCACCTGCACCAGTAGGCATAGGTTTGGTAATGGCAGGTACGCAGGGCGACAGGACGCCATTGTGGTGTGTGCAGGGCTGCATGCAAAAATGCAGGCATGAAAATTGTTCAGCGTGCAAACCCATGCCAGCATGGTAATAATTCTGCATTCGGGCTGACCATGGCTTGCTGCATAATCCGCTTTTAAGCCACAGGTTACCATTTCATTCTCATCAGAGGCAATACCAACCAAATACAGACAGCCCTAATCAAATAATGTAAGTTATGTAACAGGCCAGCTGACCATGAAAGGTTAAATACTCTTTGGGGGGAAAACTCTTGTGCCAACTGCATATGTCCTATTGAATTCCGACTTGGGATCAGACGAATCAGTAATCAATGAGGTAAAAGAGGTACTAGCCAACGAGGAGCTTGCGCATGAAGTCCAAGGAGTCTATGGAGTCTACGACATAGTCCTGAAGATCACATCCAACGATGGAGAAATGCTGCGAGCAGTCATTACCAACAAGATCAGAAAAATCACCAAGGTGCAATCTACTTTGACCATGATGGTAATAGAAGAGCAAGAAAATCTATAGTTTTCTTATCGCGTCGACAACGTCAAGTATCTGGGATTCTGTGTTGAAGAAATGCGGTGATGCCCGCACCATTTTGGTGTTTATTATTTCACGAACCGCCAGTATCATGTTTTGTCTTTCCAGTTTGGCGGCGACATCATCCGGTTCAAATCCAGATATGTTGAAAGATACTATGCTGGTTCTCTCTTCTGCACTTTCAGGCCCGTACAGGATGACATTTGGCATGCAGGCTAGTTCGTCACGCAAGAGTGTCGAGAGGCGTCGATTTTTTTTGCAGATGTTGTCTATGCCAAACTTTTGCAGATATCTTACAGACGACTCGAGGCCGACTACTCCGGCATAATTTCTAAATCCTGTCTGAAACTTGTCAGGTATATCCCTGAAGGTGATCCCTGTTTTACCGTCAAGTGTGGCAGACTCACCACCAACAGCGGCAGGCTCAAGCATGTAGCTTGAGTCCTTGCGACAGTAGAACAGACCCATGCCAATCGGACCACAGAGCCACTTGGACCCGTTAAATGACATAAAGTCACATCTGATTCTAGAGACGTCGACATCGTCTAGGCATCCGACAGTCTGGGCACTGTCAACGAAGAATGGCGTTCTGCCGCGGATTACTTGCCCAACCTTTTGAATCGGGAGTATTGAGCCGGTGTTGTAAAGGGCGTGGCTAAGTGCCACAAGTCCCGTATTCTCATCCAGCCTTGACTCCAGATCATCAAGGTCAAAGAAGCCGTTTCGATCTATCGTAAGGCTTCTAACCTCGGTCTTGCAGCCAAGTCTGACCCACGGATACAGGTTGGAGTGATGTTCGTGGGACATTCCGCGTATTATTATGTTGGAATCTGCGTCAAGCGGGAGTCCGTTTGCCACTATGTTGACCCCGTCAGTGGTGCTCTGGGTAAGAATTACTTCCTCGGGCCTGCAGGAGATTATCTCTGAGATGGTGCGTCTTAGATTCTGAAGCTTCTCAACTACAAACGACCACGATTCCTTCGAATCTGGTCCTGCAGAATTGTACGAGATTAAAAACTCCCTCATGGCATCTATGCTTTGGGATGGCATGACTGAGATTGCGGCGTTGTTTAGGTAGATTTTTTCAGAGGCTGGAAAATCGCCAGAAACGTCCCTTGATGCCAAATTCATTATTATATCTGTGGGATGCTAGATGGATGTTGGATAAAAGTCCTAGGCAGGTCTCAGAGAGCCCGTCATCGATCATGGAGGAACTTGGCAGATGCATGCCAGGAATCGTACTCTGCTCGGAACCGTTTGATAAGATGGAGTTTCTTGATGTTATGATCAGCTGCACCACATATCCGGTAGTCTTTGTTGACATGGATCTGCTTTACACGGGATATGTGAAATCAGGCATGATTCGCAGAAGAAACGACGTGGAGGTATTTCGACCTAGCCGACAGGACTGGATGGCAGAGTTTGCCAAGATAATATTGGCATCCTCCAAAGGGAGAACCTTGATTGTCATAGACTCGCTTAATGGCATGCATGGAGCGTTTGATGACATAGAGTCTGCCAGATTTGTCAACTCCTGCATAATGTTGCTTGCATCGCTTGGCAGGCAGGCAGACTCTCCGGTCATAGTGACTGCAATGGTAAGGCCTAGGAACGGTCGGGGATGGGTTCTTGCCCCAGGAGGAAGGCAGATCATCAGATCAAGGGAGGCAGGATGCTATTTTCTCAATAAGGTCGACGGCAGACTTTTGCTAGAACGTGTTCGGGCAGACAAAATCGAGCAGGGGCAACGCGATCGGTTTCAAACGCCGTTATAAAATTTCAAACGCCGTTATAGCCAAGTTTTTTAAAGCAAGTTATATTAAGCACAAATTCGAAATCAATTTCGTTATGCCAGTAGGAATTATTCCAGACATCAGCGAACAAATGTGTATCGGATGTGCATTATGTGTAGAGATCTGTACTACATTGGGACCAGATGTACTTAGGGTAAAACCAGTTGAAGGCTGGAAGAGGGGTAAGGCATTTGTCTTCTACCCAGAAAGATGTATCTCTGACGGTGCATGCATTGGTGTGTGCCCGACAAAGGCAATCTTCTGGATGAGGCCGATGGACTTTACCGTAGGACAGCCAGTCCCACTCTACAAGGATTCAGTCTTCGTCAAAGGTTGGACTGAACTAATCGATTAGATTCGTTCAACCATTTTAATTTCTTTTTTATTTTTTAAAATCTTAGATGTTGTTTCTTGCAGCCAGGCTGTTCAATTCTTGGAGAAACCAAATCGAGAAATCCAGCGGCTCTTGGGTTTGGATGGTTTCCTTGACAGATTGGCAAGCATGTCGTATGTGATGGTAAACCCGCCCCCCACCAAGGTGGCATTCTTGTCATATCTCTCCTTGTCTGGCACAAACTCGTCTGCCAGACTGGTAATCTTTCGTGTCTTAAGATCAAACAGTCGGATTCTCTCACCATCCTCCAACTTGATTATCGCATCACCGCTAAGACCCTGAATAGAAAACTTTTCAAAGAACCTGAGCGTGCCGCCTTGTTTCAGTTCTATTATAGAGTCGTATGTGAGCTTACCTCCGTAGAATAACACCTCTCGCGCAGATATTCTCACGTCGTCTTCCACGTTGAGGACTATCACCGTGTCAGCTTCAAGAGAGACTGTATTTACAACGTTTTCAGCTATGATCTTTCCTTTTGGGGCTGATATGCGGGTCCGGTATTCCCGGGTCTGGTACACCCCGACCCGGCCTTCGGCATCATCAACCCGGTATTTTCTGCCAAAGATGTTTCCCACTATTGCGTTTCCATCGTCAACGGTAAGGCAAGCTCCGTTTTCAATCTTGTATTTGTTTTCCAGTGGTTCGATAAACCTAAAGTCGCCGCGGAACAGGTGTATGTGGGTTCGGTATTCCTCGGTCCATGAAGGGCTTGTAATGTTTCCCTGCATTATGACAGGCCCGTCATATGTAAGGGATCCAGCCATAAAGTTGCCCTTTATCGACAATGCGCCTGATGCCTTTCTTTCAAGTTCAATCTCGCCGAGCGTCTTTGAGCCGAACAGCCTTGTTGCAGTCGCTCCGGCCCGGTTGAGAGCCGCGGCCCATTCCTCTGCTGTCTTCATCTCCTTGAATATCTGCTGCCCAAGAATCTGGTTCCTTCTCCTGGCATCGGCGTCTGCGTCATCTGTGTACACTCGGGTGTTCTTTATCTTTTCGAGATCAGTGTCGGGGTACTTTTTGCCTATCTTGAGATCCTCGTATGCCTGTTTGATCTCTATGAATTGTTCGTTTTCACCGCCCCGGTCAGAATGAAATTGAAGTGCCAGACGCCTGAATGCGTCTCTGATCTCTCTTTTCGTGGAGCCTTCTGCAATACCCAGTATGTCATAGTTGCTCTTCATGTCATGCCAACAGAGTTAGTATGCGGTGTTTCCCTACTTGTAGGTTATCAAGACCGGGCGAGAGTTGTGAGGTTTTGTCAGAGGTGTTTCCTTGCCGGTGCAAAACATTTGCGTGCCAGTATAGTTCTGAAAGGCGCTGCTATTGAGATTGCTGAATATCCACATGTGGGGAACGGGTAAATTGCATGCCACAGAATCAGTTTTGATGAAACACTTGCTTGATTTTCACGGTTAGACGCGTGACTGACATGGCATCAACATAGTAATTTCATTTTTTGGATCGCGCAAGCGCTGTAGTGGCAATTGCAACACCGGCGATGCCAAGACCAATGCCTGCATAGCCGAGTGTCTGCACGGATTCCATGTCAGCTACTGACTGCTTCAGGGTCTCAACATCGGCTGCAAGCACGTCGGATTCCATGTCAGCTACTGACTGCTTCAGGGTCTCAACATCGGCTGCAAGCACGTCTTGGTCTTCGCTAAGCAGACTTAATGTAAGATTCAGCGGTTCTGGAAATTCTATGTGGGTGCGGTCGTTTACCTTTGGCGGATGCATGGACAGGCTGATTGGGGTACCGTGTATGTCCCCGAGAATGTTTGCCTGATAGAATCCGGGTACCGTAGGTGTTACAAACGCATAGTACTTGCCAAGTATGTTGTGGTCAGCCGTGAGGGGGAGGATGATGGAGCTGTCCTTCAGGACTAGCTGGATCTTGATGTCTTTTCTCAGACCTTCAATGCCGTTTTGGAATGTCTGTTCTTCAAGTTCCAACCCGGGCTCAAGCGGGCTGACAAAAAACTCAATGCCGTTTGTTTCGCCAGACACTACCGGCTCGTTCATCCAGCCGATCTCAACCCGATACTCTCCGACAGAGTCTACCGTGTGTGCGTGTGCGGTGCCAAGTAGTCCGGGAACAACAAGCAAGAGAGCTAGGTATTCAGATCTCAATACTTTGATTATTCATTAGAGTGTAAAGAATGTTTTGAGTTTTTGGGTATTGTACCATAATTCTATGATCGTGGGTGCGAATTTGGCATGTCGTCTTACCTTCGGCGTGTGGTTTTTCTTTTCTTACGACATTAAACGCCAATTTTATTTTTTTATGTGACTTGCGCATGCAACACGGTGCACGGGTTTGACACGTAAATACCAACCAATCCGAGAAAATCTGCGCCGGATGCGCGCTGCCAATATGGCAAGATGTCAATGATGCAAGATATGATATTTGGTTTTGGCCCGAGGGAGTGACGGACGGTGCATTCGTATATGGCTGCACGGGGTGGCGATTTGCAGATATGGTCTGTTGATTTAGATCAGTTCATCTTTGCAGACTTTATGCGGGCCAGCTCATCTTCAAAGAAGAACTTGTCGCCGGATGCCGGTTTTAGATCATCAAGCCAGATGGCGTCAGCGTCATACTTTGCAAAGAACGGGTTGTGTGTCCAGTCAGGATTTCTCCCCTGCAGGAATCTCAAGACAAGCAGCTTCTCGCCGTTAAGCTCGGTGGTTCCCACTACCTGCACCTTTCCGGGGGTTGCAGACATGCTTGGCCCACGAACGGTCCTTGCCAGTCCGCTGACAGTCGAGTATGCCTTGCTAAATATCTCGTATGCCCTGACGAGAGGGACTCCAAAGTAATGCTGGGCGCCGGTGTCCCTGACTACAAACATATAGTACGGAATGCACCCCATCTGAACCTGTTTTACCCACATCTTGCTCCACATGTTCGCGTCATCGTTGATGTGTGCCAGCAACGGGGATTGCGTCCTGATCTGGGCGCCGGTCTTTCTGACTTCCTGTATTGCTGATTTCAGGGAACCGGTAGACATCTCGTTGAGGTGGTTAAAATGGGCCATGATTGCCAAGTGAATCCCGCTGTCAGTAATCCTTTTGAATGTGTCTAGCATCTCCTGAGAATCGGGGTCGGTAAGAAACTTGTACGGCCAGTAAGACAATGCCTTTGTTCCGATCCGGATCGTCTTGAGGTTTGGAAGCTTGGATTCTATAAGTCCGTCGACGTATTTTGCAAATATCTTCGCGCGCATGATCATCGGATCGCCTCCCGTGAAGAGCACGTCGGTAATCTCAGGGTGTTCTGAGACATACTGCGTCAGCTGCTCGCCTTCCTGCATGGCAAACTTCATCTCATCCATCCCCACAAACTGCGGCCATCGGAAGCAAAAGCTACAGTACGCATGGCATGTCTGGCTCTGACTCGGGAAGAACAGGCAGGTCTCTTTGTATTTATGCTGCATCCCGAACAGCTTGGTTCCGTCTTGGAGCGCAGGAACGTTGAGTTCCATCTGCCCTGCCGGATGAGGATTTAGCTGCAGACGAATATCGTTTGCGACAGAGGCGATCTCCTTTTTGTCAGGGTTGTTTTTTAGTGTCGTCTCCATCATGGCGTAATGCTCTGGCTTGAGCATTCCTCTTTGAGGAAATGTCAGGACGAATATGGGATCGTTGGGAATGTTGTTCCAGTCAATCAGCTGTTCTACTACGTAGTTGTTTGCCTTGAAGGGAAGAACGTTTCCCACGACTTCCATCTCAAACTTGGCCTCTTCGGTCATTTCTTCAATCTGCGGGAGCTTGCGGAAGTTGGATAGCGTGTATGACTTTAGCGACGGGGTGCTGTCCCAGATGGATTCCTGATGTGTCATATTGTACGTGTAACCCTTGTAATTTTAAATGTATGGTTGTATGAGGTTTTTCGTGGCGTTTTGTTCGTTTGGCACCACGTGCGGGGCGGACGTCGGGTATGTTTTCATGTTTATAGCTACGAGCAAAAGTTTCTGCACCCGGACTAGCCGGCTACGACAAACTGGGCTCTTTTGGGCGTTCTGTCAGGCCTGACAATGTCAGCATTGCCGGGTTCAAGCCGGCCTGTCAGACGTCCCGTTTCTGGGACGTCTGCTCCGTGGCCCTCTCGCCTTTCGACGGCATCACTGTCCGTAATGACAGTCCCACCTTGGTGGACTCGGCCGCCGGCCTCCGCGTGGAGGCAGATTAATTTGATATTGCATGCACCGTTCTTGTCGGCATGGTTGTGCCAGCCGCACATGACGCAGTCGTAATCCTCACCGTCGCGCGACTCCTTGCACGCAGATAAGCACCGGGGACACCTCGTGCTGGTGTTGCGAGGATCCACCGGGAATATGGTTCCGCCGCGCTCTTCCATCTTCTGGATGGTCTTGGCCCTCAGCGCGCCGGGCCTGGAGTATGACATGGTACGATTCATGCCCTTCTTTCTATTCCCGCCCTTTGACCTCATTGCGGCAAAGTTCAGGCGCTTTGGGTCCTCGATTGCCAGACATGCGGTGTTGGCCGTGACGGAGCGGGCAATCCTCCACTCGTCATTCTCCTGCTTGTTGGATACGCGCCTAGACTCCCGGGACAAAACTCGCTTTGCCTTCTTGTGGTTTCGAGAGCCTTTTACGTACCTTGACAGTTCCTGTCTCAGGCAGTCTATCTTGTCGCCTTTTTCCCTAGCGCACCCGCCTGAGTGCCTGTAAAGTCGCTCATTCCCATGCTCGTCAGACGTGGCGGCGGGAATGGTACCGCCGTAATCCACCCCCGCGGTCTTGCCGGCCGCGGGCTCGGGATCCGGAACATGCACCTGCACCAAAAGCAGGAACTTCCTGTCGCCGTCTTTGGTGCGGCCGGTGAACTTTGCAGTTATATCTTTCAGTTGAAACGACACGAGCCTGCCTTCGGGCATCCCAGTTTTTACGCGGACTACGCCTAACTTGGTGAGCTGGATGGAACCGTTCTCTTTCATTTTTGGCTCTCTCCTACAGGAGACGGTCTTGAGCCTTTCCGACTTGCCATTACATCGCAGGAGGCTGGAAGGATCGGTCCACCTGTTGCGCCTGTACCGTTTTATCTTACCCCCACGCATCTTGTTCTTGAGCCTCACGCGCCTGACGTGCTTGGAACGGTTGGACTTCCAAAACGCGATTACCGCCCTCCGAGCCTGCAAGGCTGCCTGTTCGTGCATCGCCGTCGCTCCTTTCAAATTGAACTCGCGCCTCCAGGCAGGAATCAGGTTTATCATGTCGTACGTGCTGGTTTTGGGGTGCGCAAGTTTCACCATTATTGCCATGTCATAGATATCATCGCATTCCCGCGCGTATCCGGCTATCTTCTGGGACAATGTTTTGGACTGGCGTATCTTTACCTGATAGGTGCGAAACATGCAATTGTATTGATTCGATTTTATTTAAGCCTCAAAAGTGCACGAACTTTTGCGTGCTGCTATAGGTTCCAATTACGTGCAGAGGTTATTGGGGTTGGCAGATATTGTTATAGCAAACTCATCCAGAGAATGGAGTTGTGAGGAGCTTTGTGGCAGCCCAGATAACGGAGGGCAGCATAATTGACGCGATAAGGAGGATTCAGTCTGAGATTGGCGCGGCCGACAGGCATGTGGGGTCTGGAAATTTCCATTTTACACTCCAGTTTCTAGGGGAGATCTCAGAAGATCTGCTTGCAGATGTGATACGGGCCATCGAAAGTGTCAGATTTTCACGGTTTGACGTGTCGCTGACTGGGATCGGTGCGTTTCCCAACGCAAGACGTCCAAGGACGGTATGGGCAGGCACGGACGGTGCGGGAGGCAGCATGCTAACCGGGCTGGCAGGCAAGGTTCGGGATGTACTCGGGCCGCTGGGACTGTCTGAGGACAAGCCGTTCAGACCGCACATGACGGTATTTAGAATTAAAAAGAAGGCGCGGGATATGACAGAAGAGTTGAAGAGGTACGAGGGAGTGTGTCTTGGGACACAGAGTGTAGGTAATATCAGTCTGATGAAGAGCGTGTTGGGGTCTGGTGGTCCGGTCTATTTGGATCTGGCAACGGTGGGTGCATCATGAAGGGGATCGTCTCTGAGATAGCCAAAAAGACCGTTCCCTCGGATGAGGAGAGGCGGGAACGGGAGCGTATTGCAGACAGCGTGTTTGCCAAGGTGCGGGAAGTAATTGAAAGGTTTCCGGGTATTGTGGGATTGGAGTTTGGTGGATCTTTTGCAAAGGGGACGTGGTTGCCGTGGGACGCCGACGTGGACATATTTGTCAGGTTCAAGGAATCGGTTACGGATAGTGAGTTTGAAAGGATCTCAAGGATTGTAGGTTTTGAGGCCCTGAAGGATTATTCCCCATATGCCAGGTACTCGGAGCACCCGTATGTGGAAGCCAATGTGGATAACACGAAGATCAACGTGGTGCCATTCTATGATGTGAAGGCCGGCAGGTGGAAAAGTGCAGCAGACAGATCCACGTTCCATACAAAGTTCATGAAGGGTGCTCTGGATGTAGAGAAGAGAAACGAGGTCAGGGTTCTAAAGGCGTTTTTCAAGGCAAATGGGATCTATGGCGCAGAGATGGCCAAGCAGGGCGTAAGTGGGTATTTGACAGAGGTTTTGGTGCTGGAGTTTGGCAGTTTTGAGGGCGCGGTAAGATCCATCTCGGAGATCGAGGAGGGACGAGTTATTGGAAAGGCGGCAAGGAATTTTGACAGTTCGGTGGTGATAGTGGATCCTATAGACGGGGACAGGAATCTGGCCGCGGCAATATCAGGCGAGAATCTCGGGAGGTTGATAATGATATGCAGGGCCTTCGTTGAGAGGCCCTCGCTGAAGTTCTTTGAGAGGAAGAGTCCGATCGTATCAGAGGGATACTGGAAGAACGTGTTGGCAGTAGAATTTGGGATCGAGTCAAGAAGCCCGGATATTCTCTGGGGACAGATAAAGAGGGCTGCATCATCACTGTCAACACAGTTGAGACAGGGGGGGTTTAGGGTGCTGAGGAGCAAGGCCCATACAGATGATCGGAAGGCGTGGCTCTTCTTTTTGCTAGAATCGCCCCGTATTCCGTCGGCGTACGTAAAGAAGGGGCCGGAGTTTTTCAGAAGAGAAAGCGCCGACGGGTTCGTCCAAAAACATCTCGAGGATTCGGAGTTTGTGTGGATTGGAGACGGAAGAATCAACGCACTCAAGACAAGGAAGCATGCCGAGGCAGGAGAATTCATGAAGGATTTGTTGAGCAACAGCATCAAGACCTGCGTGCCGCAGGGGCTTCAGGGAGATTTTGAACTGGGCTTTCGAGTCAGCGTCGGCGGCAAGGACATGGACGAACCAATTAAAGAGGCTGCAGGCGAGTTGATTGCAACTGATGATGCGCTCCTTTATTTCAATTGAAGAGCTTGCAGACAAGCCCTATGCAGGCATAATCGGATACCCGAAGGCCACCAAGCGGCAGTTGGATGCAAGGGTTAGGGAGCTTGAGAGGTTGCAGATCAAGGCAGTGTCACTGTCAGGTTCTACCATGCTTGGAAATCTTGCGGTTTTGGGGAAAGGGTATGCAGGTGTGGTGGTTCTTGCAAGAAGAGACGGGGTACAGGTGGCTTTGAAGATCAGAAGGATGGACTCTCAAAGAAGCAGCATGAAAGACGAGGCTGCACTACTGGAACTGGCTAACTCCGTAGGCGTCGGGCCGAAGATGTTGGATGCCAGTAGAAACTTTTTGATCATGGAGTTTGTTGAGGGAGTCAGAATAGGCTCATGGATGAGTTCGCTGAAGGGTGCAGGCAGTGTAGGAATACTAAAGGGCGTTATCAGGAAAGTATTAGAGGAGTGCTATAGGCTGGACAGGATCGGATTTGACCACGGCGAATTGAGCAACATCACCAAGCATGTCATAGTCAGTGAGGCAGGACCGGTCTTGATTGATTTTGAGAGCTCCAGCACCGACAGGAGGGCGTCAAACGTCACATCCATGACCCAGGCAATCTATATCGGTTCGGGAATCGCAAGAAGGGTGCAAAGGATCTACAGAAACCCGTCCAAGGAGGACATCATCGCGGCGCTGAGGAGGTACAAGTTCAAGGTAACGCAGGAGAGTTTTGACGAACTTCTCAGGGTATTAAAGTTGTAGCAGCCATGGTATGGATGTGGTGCACGGCAGTCCTATGCGGCGCGGGCGCAGCCAGAGCATTGCAGACAATTGGCTTGGCTAAGGGTCAGATTGCCTTTTCGGCAGCAGTTATCTGCAACTGTCCAGGAGAAATTCCACGCGGTGAGATGAATCTGCCGCAGCAGGCAAGGAACCAAGATATTGTTCATGGTGTAAATGGCATGGAGGGTTATGGTGGGATCGGCAGGATTTGAACCTGCGACCACTAGTCCCCCAGACTAGTATCATACCAAGCTAGACGACGATCCCTTGTATGTGGACGACAGATGAAATTATTAAATCGTCGTATTGTTTACAGAATGCATGAAGATCTGCAATATTTGTAACAGGGTGTCTGCGACCGACGAGGACCACACGGACTGCATTCAGATGAGGAGGGTCGAGTTGGAAGACGATGACTTCAAGAATAAGATTCCAGAAAAGATCGACGTTGCCGGGAACCGGCAGGACTTGGGCGTTGAGATCAGGGCGGTCTTGGAGCACCTTGCAAGGGAGAAGGAATCAGACTAGCGCTCCTGTGTTGTGGGCCTTATCAGAATCTCGTTTACGTTGACAAAGGAAGGAGTGTTCACTGCATATAGTATCGCCTCTGCAATATCCTTGGCGCGTAGGGACTGCATCTTCTTTGCCTTCTCTACAAATGCCTGCAGAGACTCGTCGGTTATGGTATCGTTGAGTTCTGTATCCACGACCCCGGGTTCAATGCTGGTAATCCGGATGCCCAAACGCGTGCTAAATTCCTGCCTCAGTCCCTCACTCAATGCGGCAACTGCGTGTTTTGTCGCACAGTAGACGCTTCCTGATGGAAAGACTATCCTGCCTGCCACAGAGGAGATGTTTACTATATGTCCGGACTTCTTCTCTTTCATGTGGGAGATCACAGCGGCCGTGCAGTACAACACGCCCTTGATGTTAACATCAACCATTTGGTCCCATTCATCCACCTTGAGGTTCTTGAAGAAGCTCAGCGGCATCAGTCCTGCATTGTTTACAAGTATGTCAATGGAGCCCCATTTGTTCAGAACCGCCTTGGCAAAGTCCTCACACTCGGATCTTTTTGTCACATCCAGTTTCTGATAAAATACCTCCCCGCCGGCAGCAGAGATCTTTCCTGCAAGATCTGCCAGCCTGTCGACTCTTCTGGCACCTATGGCTACCTTGGCGCCTGCCTTGGAGAGCGCAAGGGCAGTCGCGAGTCCTATGCCGCTACTCGCGCCGGTCACTATTGCAACCTTATTTTCGATCATCTAGATTCACAATTTCCAGACATCGTAAAAACGTTTAGACGGGGTTCGTGAATGGTCAGATTTCCGCCGGCCGGTTCCAAAATCCACATGTGGGCCCAAGCAGATACGATTCTTGTCGCTGGTAACTTTATTAGAAGAAAAGAACAACACATGGCGTGAAGGCTGAAAAGTGTGCCTATTGCGGCGATATGACAGACATGCCATTTCAGTGCAACTACTGCAAGGATCCGTTCTGTGCAGAACACCGGCTTCCAGAAGAGCACAGATGCGTCAAACTCAGTCAAATCAGAGCAAGCAAGTTTGGAGAAAGGGGCGTGATCCGGGACGGCGGACCAAACAAGCCCGGCATCTTCAAGCGCATGTTCGGAAAATTCTAGATTCAGTACGGACTCTTGTCAGGGGACATCTTTGCTCTCTTTCCTTGGTATAGCAGTGCCACGGCAAGCGCAAACATCACAAGGGCGGTAAACGGAAAATTCTGTGGCTCCGGCAGGATAAACAGATAGTATACGCCGAACCCTATCGAGACTGCTGCCTGTGTCCACAATTTTGCCCACTTGGGTGCCTTGACCAGCCTGCTTGCGCATTCGACTAAGAATATTCCGATCACGGGATAGATGGTATAGAACAGAAAATCAATAACGTCAACACCAGTGTGAGACACACCGTATCAAGAACAAGACATAATTTCTATTTAATCCTCCCAACGGATCTTTGCCGCGGCATTCTTTACAATCAGCGCCTGGGCGTTTTCATATGGGATTGTGGCAATGTCTTCTGCCTCGAACGGACCGTACATCTCAAGATCCGCGCCGACGATCTGGTCGACTTTTTGCAGGAACCGGACTGCGACCATCCTTGTCTTGTGGTTCATGGTAATAGATTCGAGAAGTTTGGATTTTCCGTTGATCGTGGCCGAAAGGATCATGTCCATTCTCTCCTTTTGTTCTTCCCTAGAGTCCAGAATGAATTTTTCCTCATCCAGGAGTCGGTCTGCCAAGATATCCGCGGATCTGGTTATTTTGCCAAGCCTGGTTTGTATCAGTATGGTTGCCAGCTCCGTTGCAGTCCGTATCATGGCGTCTTTAATCTGGCCTTCCACGCCATCGTACTCTTGTCTCTTCAGGTCTCCCATAAAGTCAGACAGCGTCCGGTAAAAGTCAGGCGCGGCTTCTAGTAGGGAGTCGTCTTCTATCTCCCGTCGTACCATGTTGTGCAGAGAACTTATGTCCAATTGATTTGGTTCTGACATTTCTCACCTAATCCTTAAATGACAGTCTTATTTGTGTTTGATTGAAGCAGTTGCCCTATAAAGTGAGTGATGGAAAACCTATTCGAATAGCCTATTCGACAGATGAAATCTTTGCCAGAATCGAGCACGAGAAGATAAAGTTCGTTGATCTTCAATTTACCGGACTGACTGGCCATTTTCACCACACTACAATTTCGGCCAGCACTTTCACCCCGGGACAAATGAGGGACGGGCTTCCAAAGCTGGATGGATCCTCCATTGTGGGATTTACAAGCATAGACGATTCAGATCTGCTCCTAAAGCCGGATCCCAACACGTTTGCAATAATTCCATGGATGACCGAGCACAAGACGGCAAGGATGCTCTGCGACATATACTGGGGGGAGGACAGAGGAAGGTTGACAAGAGACCCCAGAGGAGTTGCCCAGAAGGCAGAGGAGTACATCAAGTCGCAGGGGTTTGACTACAGCACATGGGGTCCGGAGGTGGAGTTCTTTGTGTTTGACAAGGTACACTGGGATGTCCTGACGCCGTACAAGGGACAGTCATACTCCATTGAATCAGAGGAAGCTCCGTGGAGTCAGGAGGGGAAGGGATACCCCATGGGGCTCCAAGAGGGATATTATCCAAGCACGCCGTCTGACACCCTTACACCATACAGGAACGAGTGCGTGGACATCCTCCATAACAACTTTGGAATTCTGTGTGACAACCATCACCACGAAGTGGCCACTGCAGGGCAGTGTGAGATTGACATCAGGTACGATCTTCTGACAAACGCGGCGGATGCGGCACAGTCGTACAAGTACGTCATCAGAAACGTGGCCAAAAAATATCACAAGGTTGCAACCATGATGCCAAAGCCGCTTGCGATGGATTCGGGTTCTGGGATGCACGTTAACGTTAGCCTGTGGAATGGAGAGAAGAACATGTTCTTTGATCCGGACGACGAGATCGAGCTCAGCCAGACGGGAAGGTACTTTTGCGGCGGGATAATCAACCACGCCAAGGCGCTCTCTGCAATATGCAACCCCACGACCAACTCGTACCACAGGTTGGTTCCGGGGTACGAGGCCCCGGCGTACATTGCATGGAGTTCCGGAAACCGCTCTGCCATTGTAAGGGTTCCAAAACACCTCAGGGGATACGAGTACGCACATCTGAAGAGGCTGGAATTTCGGGCGCCGGATCCATCATCCAACCCATATCTGGTGTTTGCAGCAGTTACGGCTGCTGGAATGGACGGGTTGAAGAAGAAGATGGATCCGGGAGACATGATTCACGAGGACATCTTCAACATGACAAAATCGGACAGAACCAAGAAGGGCATTGGCTTTCTTCCAAAGAACTTGGGAGAGGCGCTCGACGAGCTGGAAAGTGACAGGAGATTCTTCAATACAGTATTCACCAACGATGTAATCGACAAGATAGTGGAGCTGGAGAGAAGGGATCAGCGGGAGATATCCATCAGACCCCATCCTCACGAGTTCTACATGTACTTTGACGTCTAGACCTGGCCGGCAATATTCATGATCAGGAACAGCGAGGTTCCCACCAGAACAAACCCACAGCCAAGAAGTACGGGTTTCTTCTTCCAGGATATGGTGGTCCTGTAAAGCAGGTATCCGCCTCCTAGACCGACAAACAACACAAAGACGCCGTATACGACGCTGTCAAAACTTGTGTTGGTTATCAGTGGGTGAAAGAATCCTGCAAGCAGTGTAAAGAATACGACCAAGTATACATACTTGAGACCGGCCAGAGTTGATAGTTTGTTCATGATTATGTGCTGGATGTAATTAGAGATAAATATTAGAGTTTCAGGCTACATCATGCCGCCCATGTCAGGCATTCCGCCCATTCCGGGAGGCATTCCGCCCATTCCGCCCATTCCGGGAGGCATTCCGCCTTCGCCGCCTGGTGGTCCGCCTGCGGATTTTTGGGTCGCAATTACGTCATCAATTCTGAGAATCATGCAGGCCGCTTCGGAGGAGGCAGACACGATTTGGAGTTTTACTGCAAGTGGTTCAATGATGTCGCTGCTCTTCATGTTGGATATTTTCCCTTTCAGCACGTTGATGCCGGTCCACTTTTCTCCCCTTTGCTGTTTTGAACGAAGAATGGTTATGGTGTCTATCGGATCCATTCCGGCATTCTCTGCCAGCGTCAACGGAATTGATTCCAAGGCATCTGCAAATTTTTCTGCCGCCAGCTGTTCCCTTCCTTCCAGTGTCTTTGCCCAGCTGCGGAGTTTTGTTGCGGCAAACGTTTCAGGAGCGCCCCCGCCTGCAACTATGAATGGGCTTTCAATTACGTCCTTTACAACCATGAGGGCATCGTGAATAGAGCGTTCAACCTCATCTACCACTCGTTGCGAGCCTCCCCGAAGAAGTAGTGTGACGGATTTTGGATGCTTGCATCCTTCCACAAACACCCATCTGTCTTCTTCGATCTTTCTTTCTTCTACCAAGTCTGCTACTCCAAGATCCTTCTCGAATAGATCGTCTAGGTTGGTAACCATTCGGGCGCCGGTTGCCTTGGCAAGCTTGGTAAGATCGCTTTCTTTAATTCGTCGGACTGCAATCACGCCGGCCTTGGCAAGATAGTGTTGCGCCATGTCGTCGATTCCCTTTTGGCACAAAACCACGTTTGCTCCGGAGCCTATAACCTTGTCAATCATGTTCTTAAGCATACGGTTTTCCTCGTCAAGGAAGGATTTGAGTTGCTGGGGATTTGAGATGTTAATCTTCGCATCAGTCTCGGTCTTGTTGATCTCCAATGCGGTATTGATGAGCGCAATCTTGGCTTCGACAATCTTTTTTGGCATGCCACCGTGTACAATCTCCTTGTCAAGCACGATTCCCTGTACCGCCGTGGAGTTCTTGATCGAACCGCCTGCCTTCTTCTCTACCTTAATATCATCAATGTCAATGTTGTAGCTGTCGCCGTCCTTTTCAACCGCAGACAGAACGGAGTCTACTACCATGTCGGCAAGCTGGGTGGAGTCTTTTCTAACAAGCTTGGTCTGCATCGCGGTCTTTGCAATCTTTGTCAGGATGGTCTTGTCGCTTACAGATACGGCGGTTGCAATGCTTTCCAGGAATTCTTTGGCCTTCTTGCCTGCCTTTCTATACCCATCAACGATGATTGTCGGGTGCACGTTCTGGTTAATCAGGGACTCTGCGTGCTCAAGCAAGGATCCTGCAAGAACCACAGCAGAAGTGGTGCCGTCGCCAACCTCATTGTCGGTGGTCTTTGAAATTTCAACTAGCATCTTGGCTGCAGGGTGCTGGACATCAATTTCCTTGAGAATTGTTGCCCCGTCATTTGTAATGGTGACGTCTCCCAGAGAATCCACTAGCATCTTGTCCATGCCACGCGGGCCTAGGCTGGTATGAATAATCTCGGCAATTATCTTGCATGCTGCAATGTTGTTCTTTTGTGCATCCCTGCCTTTTGTCTCAGAACTGCCCTCTTTCAGCAGAACGACAGGCATGTTTCCCTTTGAAGTTGCCTGCATGACCATATCCAATTACCTATGGGATCCCTTATTATATTTTAAGATCGTTTGCAGAAAGCCGGATTCAGACATGAACCAACAGGCCAAAGGTGTGGGCTCTTCGATAAATGCAGCATGCAGTATTAAGACGACGCTACATGTGCCTGCAGGACGCGCGGCGTCAAAATTTCCAAAGATAGAACCAGGTGCTGTTCTGGATTTTGTTGCCGTCGAAATTTATTGACGGTGTTTCAAATCTTGGTTGCCAAAACTCAGAATGCAGCTGATCAGTGATAAAGTGTCCCAGACATGGAACTGGTGTTGCCGTATGCCAAAATATATGATCCTGTCTTCTGGTAGGTTTTACGCCATGAACATTGCGGTGAAATTCTCCAATTCGTGATATTCTACAGATTAAGTGATTCCTTGAGGCCCTTGTACCTGTTTCTAATGGTAACTTCTGTGACGTTTGCTGCCTTGGCTATGTTGTGCTGGGTCCTGTCCTCGCCGTTCTTCACACAGGACAGGTATAATGCCGCTGCCGCAAGTCCCATGGGATCCTTGCCCGCAGAGATCTCGTTTTCCTGCGCCTGTTTTAGAACTGTAACTGCGTATCTTTTTGTCTTTTCTGCAATGCCAACCCTGCTTGCAATTCTTGCAATGCATTGGATCGAGTCGGTGACAGGCATCCTCAGATCAAGCTCATTGACCAGCAGCCGGTAGCATCTCGCGATGTCCTTTTTCTTGATGTTCGCTGCCTGCTCCACGTCTTTGAGATTTCGGGGGGTTTCCGTATCACGGCATGAGGCATACAACGACGATGCCATCAGGGTGGATATCGAGCGACCCCGGACAAGGCCTTTCTCAAGGGCCTTTCTGTAGATGTATGCTGCCTTTTCAATCACCGCGTCAGAGATTGCAAGCTTGTCTTTGAGCCGGTTCAATTCGCCAAACGCCTGCCTGAAGTTGCGATCAGTGGGCTCCTGGACTTGGCTTCTGCTGTCCCAAGTTCTCAGCCTCTCAATCGTGTTTTTCATCGTTGCCGAAAGCGGCCTGCCTGATGCGTCCTTGTTGACAGGGTTGATTATCGTCGCCAACCCCATGTCGTGCATCGTAAGCGAGGTTGGTGCGCCGGTTCTTGCTCGGTCGCCGTGTTCGTCGGATGCAAACGAACGCCATTCTGGGCCGGATTCCTGTAGTTTTTCAGTGATTACGAACCCGCACCGGGTGCAGAACGTCTCTCCGGATTCATTATCGGTGACACCGGGTGCAGCTTTCCTCCTGCACACCTAGGACACATTGTCGTTGCTGTAGTTGACATAACTGTTTCTAGAATCAGGAATTTTGTGCTATTTATGAATCAAGAGGAGTTGGTCGGGTGTACGGAACTGCCAAGCAGTGCATGCTACACATACACACTTTCGTCCCGGACAAGATAATAGTCATAACCGAGTAATGGAGCTGAGAGGCATGAATCCGCTTTGGTTCGCATCGTTGCTGACAGTATTCTTGGTTCTAGGGTTAGACGCGCAGGCCGAGACAGAAACCGTGAGCGTGGAAGGCGGAATGGAAGTTGAGATTACATATCCGGGGGAGATTGTTGCAGGGAGGGAGGGAATGCCTTTTCGCTATCAGGGAGGGAGGGAATAGTATCCATCTTAGTCAAGAACAACGGGTGGGAGGACAAGCAGGACATCTCCTTTGCCTTTTCGCTACCGGATGTTCCATCAATTACCGTGGATCCGCCAGGGGGCATTACCATAGACAGGCTTGCCCAAGGCGGGTCATACGGCAAAAACGTCAGCCTGCATGTTGCAGAAGAGGTAAGGCCGGGCATCTACTTTCTGAATACGAGGTACATGCACATCCTTATTGCAAATAATGAGACGCCCCAAGAACCATTCATCCATGACATAGCAATCCCAATCACCATAAAGAAGGAGGCAAGGGTGACCATCATTACAAGCACCCCCGAATCGATCTTTGCAAATGCCCAGTTTCCAATAGGCGTGGAGGTGATCTCAGAAGACATAGATATTACAGACGTCAGGATCAGGATGGTTCCGCCAGATGACATTGAATTTCTGGGTGAGACGCTGCACGTATTCTCAAGGATTGAAAAGGATGTGCCGGTGGAAATAACGGCACAGATAGTCACCCCCGCCGCGGTGGACACGGAATACAGAATTCCTTTTGGGATTGTTGTAGAGTATACGGATGACGTTGGAGACGAAAAGACGGATTCTCAGACGGTTTCCTTGGTTCTAAGACCCAGAACATTCATGGAGCTTGCCGGCGACGGAGGGATCTGGGTTGGTGATTTTTTCATTGCACCGTATGTCAGTATTGGAACGATCATAGGGATACCGGCAGGCACGATAATGACGTTGTTGATAAGGAGAAGGAGTGTGGGTAAAAGGCATGACTAGGGTTCCAGCAGGTCCACGATCGCCCGGATGTATCTTTTACTGTATCTGTTGTACATCTGGATCTTGTTTTGGGCCAGGGCCATTGCGCCCGGCCTGCTGTTGACATGCGCCTGTGCCGCCTTCTGCTCGTCCAAAATTGCCCGAAGGTGTTCCTTTGTCTGTGATTCAAGCCGTGCCAGCAATCCCTCAAGTTCCGTCTCGAGGATGTTTCGGGCGTCTTGGATCGGTGGTTGTGCGCCGATAATCTCCTTGACTGTAATCCTTCCAAACACCATCCTGTCTAGTTCCAACAACATGCAGAATCACGCGTTGCCATTATAAATCGAATCAGAATCCAGCGTTGCCGTTTCATCTTGTCCAGATCGTTTGATTTTGAGCAGAAACGCAAAACAAGCAGGATAGGATTTTATAGTTTGGCGTGCTTTTGATATTAAATGGTTCTCAAATTAAGATGCGAAGAGTACGGATTCGAATGTAAGTTTGTCATAGACGGTGAAGAGACGTTGGGTTCTATCAGCAATCTAAGGGATCATTTTGATGATGCCCACGGAATCGACTACACCATAGAGGCAGTAACACAAATGATTGCAAACCGCGGATATTCCCTCAAGTCAATAAAAAAGTGAGAATTCTGCACGCGCCGTCAGAATTTAAATGGTCTGTTGCCAGCCTTGTCTGGGCATAGTCCCGGGTTCTATAACGGGTGATGCCGCCGGGATCATGTTTTACAATCCCGTCATCCGGTAATGGTCACAGGAGGCATGAAAAACAATTGGTGGTAATGTCGCTAATGCCACAAACGGCGTATGAGGGTGCGGCTTTCGAGTGCCAGGCGTCTTCAAGTAGAGGTTACATCCGCATGTTGCAGGCTTGCTGCGCGAAAATTTAGCCTCGGGGGTCTATGGAATCAATTCTCCATGTTTCTAGGCACAAATGTGCCGGATTAGGCAATTGTGCCTAGATAAATATGGATCTAAATCCATACCTTGTGTTTTAATCAACACTTATTATGTTGTAGATCATGCAAGATATAGAGCACGTTATTATTACGAAAAATAGGAATTTTTTACACAAAAGATTAAATTTTAATACCAAAATTGCCTATAAGTCATGCTTTTTATTTTGAAAGTACCAATATATATTGAGTGAGAAAAGGGTATATAGATAATTATGAAGGCAGTGATGAACATGTCTGCCAGACCCAACCCGCAATAACAGATTTTGAGAGAGGGGAGGTTATATGCGGGGGATGCGGTACCATCCTAGAGCAGAGTATGTTTGACCTGTCACATGAAGTGGGCGGTTATGGAACGGAAGAATACCTGAAGCAGGCAAGGACTGGTCCTTCCACGTCGCTGACCATGTACGATAGGGGGTTGTCAACGGTAATTGGTAACAATAAGGATTCCTCCGGAAACACCTTGTCCAACGAGACAAAATACGAGTTCAGCAGATTGCGCACGTGGGATCAGAGAAGCAGGTCAAGAAGGACCGCCGCGCTGAGCAAGGCGTTCACTTTGCTTCATGGAATGAAGACGAAGCTTGGAATTCCGGTCAATGTTGTGGAGTACTCGGCTTATATTTACAGAAAGGCAGTCAGCGCAAAGCTTACCAGGGGGAGAACTATGACGTCGTTGGTCGCAGCATCCCTCTATGCAGGATGCAGGGCAAATAACATTCCAAGAACACTTGACGACATAGCAGGTGCCGGAAACATCGAGAGAAGGGTTCTTTCACGGGATCTGAGGACTCTGATCATAACTCTGGGCCTAAGTCTCAACCAGTATGACACGACGTCGTTTATCTCAAAGATTTCAAACAACATGAGTCTCAAGGAGAAGACAAAGAGGGACGCATTTGATATCCTCAAGCGCTGCGAGGATGAACGAATTACGGCGGGAAAGCATCCGGTGGCACAGGCCGCAGCCTCGCTATACATCTCGTGTGTTATAAACGGAGAGAAGATTAGTCAGAAAAAGTTTGCCGCCGAGGCCGGAGTAAGCGACGTTACCATAAGGAACAGAATCATTCTGATCAAAAAGACGCTAAATATCTAAAGTCGTTCTCGGCAACATGACGCAGCCTGCGGGGGGGGGGGTGGTTACGAGAGAATGTGTTATCCGTAAAAGCTAGGTTCTTGGTTCCTCTTTTGCTTTGGAAGATCGTCCACGACTGCCTGTATCACCTCGTCATGGTTGTACGTCAGATGTCTGAGAAATTTTGCCGACTCACTTGCACGGATCTCGTCATCGCCAGACAGTATCTCATGACTGCTCAATGCGGCCATCATAAAGTCGCAGGTAGGACACGGTTCAAAATCAAGATAGATCTTCATTGTCTTGTGTAAGCTTCCTCAGTATTTAGAGTGTTGTGTGAATGGCTGGTGGCACCAAGCAGATCGGAAAATGTGATGTTATAAGGAGAAGGTCGGTGATCCTTCGGGTGTTCTGGTGTAGAATGCCCTCCTCAAAATGGCTAAGAGGCAACAGGCGCCCTCCTCTCGGGATCCACCTTGCAGACGGCGTCTGCTAGATCCTGCTGCGTGATCTGAATGCTCTTGATGTCCTGGGATCCGCAGGCCACATATCTTCTCAGAGCTGCAATGGAGGCTCGGTTGGCCACTGCGGCAGTCTCGGCTCCGGAGAACCCGTCTGTCAGATCCACGATGCCTGCAATGTCAACATCGCCTGCAAGAGGCTTTCCCCTGGTGTGGATTTCAAGGATGTGGCGTCTTCCCTCGGTGTCAGGCGCGGGTACCTCAATTATTCGGTCAAACCTGCCGGGTCTCAGCAGGGCTTCGTCTATGATATCTAGGCGGTTTGTCGCGCCTATCACCAACACGTCGTGAAGCTCCTCAAGTCCGTCGATCTCAGTCAGTATTTGGGAGACCACGTTCTCTGTTACGTGCGAGCCAGAACCGTCGCTTCCCCTTCGGGGAACAAGCGCGTCGATCTCGTCAAGAAAGACGATGCATGGTGCTGCCTGTCGCGCTTTTCTAAAGATCTCCCTGACGCCCTTCTCAGATTCGCCAACCCATTTTGAAAGCAACTCCGGACCCTTGATGCTGATAAAGTTGAATTCAGTCATGTGGGCCAGAGCCTTGACGATCAGCGTCTTGCCGGTTCCGGGTTGGCCGTAAAGCAGGATTCCGTGAGGTGCCTTTGCGCCAACATACTCAAAGGCTTCCTTGTGCCTGATGGGCCACTCAACTGCCTCGCGCAGTTCATCCTTCAGCTGATTGAGACCGCCTACATCATCCCAGCTTACATCTGGAATGTGGGCTTGAACCTCCCTTAAGGCACTGGGACTTATTTCCTTCAAGGCGGCATCAAAATCCATGCCAGTAATCCGTATGTCCCGGAGAATCTCGGCGGGGATCTCATCATCGTCAAGATTAATCTCGGGAAGAATCCTGCGCAGGGATCTCATGGCGGCCTCTTTGGCAAGCATCTGCAGGTCTGCCCCTACGAATCCGTGAGTGGTTCGGGAGAGGTGTTTAAAGTCCACGTCTCCATCAACTGGCATTCCGCGCGTGTGAATTGAGAGGATCTCCAGCCTTCCATTCTCGTCTGGAACCCCGATCTCTATCTCCCGATCAAACCGGCCCGGCCTTCGGAGCGCGGGATCTATGGAGTCAGGCCTGTTGGTAGCAGCTATTACCACCACCTTGCCCCTGGACTTGATTCCGTCCATCAGCGAGAGGAGTTGGGAGACTATTCTTTTTTCAACCTCGCCGGATACGTCGTCTCTTTTTGGAGCAATCGAGTCAATCTCATCGATGAAGATGATGCACGGCGACTCTGCTTCGGCGTCTGCAAAGATCTTTCGTAACCTCTCCTCGCTTTCGCCGTAGTGACTTCCCATTATTTCAGGACCGCTAATTGAGATAAAATGGGCGTTGGTCTCCCCGGCCACGGCCTTTGCGATCATCGTCTTTCCTGTTCCGGGTGGTCCGTGAAGCAAAACGCCCTTGGGGGCATCGACGCCGATCTTCTCAAAGAGTTCGGGGTGTCTCATCGGGAGCTCGACGGTCTCGCGAATCTTCTGAACCTCGTTTTTCAGTCCGCCAAGATCATCGTATGTGATCCGGGGAATCGAGACGTCGACTGTCTGGGTCATGGTTCCAAGATGGAACGCGGTCTCCTCGGTAACAATAACCGGCTTGGCAGGCCTCGTCCCTGTCACTATGAACTGCACGCGGTCTCCCATCTTTGTATTCAGGGACACCGAGTCCCCCGTGGAAAACACGTGGTTAAGGTAGTTGTAGATCATAAACTCCTGCAGGCCTTCGACTGTGACCTTCTCTGTCGGAGACAGGACGATCTGTTCGGCGTTTGTCGCCTCTACAGATCTCAGCGTAACTCTGTCCCCTATTCCGGCCCCTAGGTTCTGCCTAGTAATGCCATCAATCTTAATGGTTCCCTTGCCGTATTCCTCGGAGGTTCCAGGCCAGAGCTTGACGTGTGTCTTCCGGTTGTATGTCAGTTCTAGGATCTGGCCCGTGCCCCACTTCTGTTCCTCAATAATCTTGGGATCGACTATGGCTCGCCCCCGCCCTACATGCTGCAGTGGGATCTCGCCTATCTTTAATGTAGTTTTGTTCATGCCATTACCTCAAAAAAAAGGAGGGGGGTTAGTTTACCTCCACCTTTGTGCCTGTCGGATTTGCCGCAACCCGCCCAAATACAAGCTGCAGGATGCCGTTCTTGTAAGAGGCCTTTGCCGATTTCTCATCGACGTTATGCCTTATGGGAACTTTGGCGTGGTACTTCTTGTTGTCACGGGCGGCGGATATGTCGACTGCGTCGTTGTCTACAACAACCTGGATGTCGGATTTTTCAACTCCGGGTATCTCGGCTATGAGTTTCACCGTGTTGCTCTTCTCGTCAACGATCGTGTCCACCATCGGCTCTCTTGCAGAATCCCTGGCTGCCTCCGGCCTGTGCCCAAACTCTTTAAGGATGGGTCTTCCGTTGGGGCCAACGCTTAGGGCGTAGCCATACCAGTGCGGTCCTGTTTCAAGGTTGCCCTTGGCACCTTCAAAGATGTCATCCGCGTCAAAAAAGGATTCAGACATTCTTCTAAAGGCTCTGTTGATTTCACTGTCAAATAACGTGTCATATTCACCTATCTAATGTAATAGGTATTACATAATATAAATTTAACTAAGGTAAAGTAGTATTTCTGACATAATAAGTTTCTCTTTATAAGAAACAAGAAAGTAAGCATAATTAATTACACAAAGTAATTATAAATGACATGAAAGAATAGTAGTCGTGAGGACGTCAGGCATATCCGTACCCGAGGCAGTAAGAGAGATCATCACCAGGAACCGCTCCATTTACGACTGCATAAGGATGGATCTGATAAACTATACGGCGCTTGCAGTAAGAATCCAGCCGGAAGTTGAGAAGATTCTGGGGAACACGGTCAATCTCAACACAGTAGTGGTTGCAATCAAGAGATACGCAGACTCTTTTGATTCCAGAGAAGATGTGGTAGAAGAACCGGTTCTGAAGAATGCGCGGTTGGTTCTGACGGGCGGAATCATGGATGTCAGGGTCTCTACAAAGGAGTCAGATGGGATGGATCCGGTTGCAATCTTGGACAAGTTTTCCAAGGTTACAAGCAATTATGATTTCTTCAGGCTCAGCGATTCATTTAGGTTCCTTGCAGAGGACATGGCCGATGTCAGGCGGATCTTTGAGAATGTGCAGGGAAGCAAAGACATGTTCAATACCGGCCTTGTAAAGATCAGGATCATGATTCCAGAGGCAAGAAACCAGTCAGACGCAGTCTCGTATGTTGCCGAGGTGCTGCACAGAAACGGAATCGAGCTTGCAAATGCGTTCTTCAGTCAGGACAGCATAACTGTCATCCTAAGGGAGGGGGACGCGCCAAGGGCATATGACATACTGCATACGGATATCGTAAGGGGATGATGCGTCACCCACAAGGACCAACAGTCATCGAGTGGAAGACGTATTGAATCGCTGAACGCAACTTCGCACGTGGCACCAAAGAACTGCTACTGCACGGCTCGGTTGGGCAGTCTCGTCGGGTATCATTCCAAATATGATGCTGGGTGTTGCGGAAGTTGGGCCATCCGTGCCACAGCTGGCCCTTGCATAATGGCAACATGCCACTCTAGACCATGACTGGGCGGACAGCATTATTTTTATGACAACCAATTATAGAAAAACCGAATCGAGGTTGGTTAAAAAGAGAAATATTGTTGTCGCAGGGGGAGGTTTTGCAGGAGTGATGTGTTCCAAGCAGTTGGAATCCAAATTCGGGAACGACGCCGAGATCAACCTGATAATGATAAGCGAGGACAACTATCTGTTGTTCACGCCAATGCTGCCCCAAGTCGCGTCAGGCGTGATCGAGACGAGACATATTGCAACGCCCATCAGAAACATATGCAAGAAGACAAAGTTCTATGAGGGCAGAATCAAGAGCGTCGATCCCTATGGGAAGAGGGTCACGTTGTGGGGAACGGCCGACAAGAGGAGTGTGTCAATACATTATGATTTTTTGGTGCTTGCGCTTGGCAGCGAGACCAACTTTTTTGGAATGGCGGATGTTGAGAAGAATGCGTTCAGCATGAGAACCCTTAACGATGCAGTCATGTTAAGGAACAGGGCAATCGACATGCTCGAAAAGGCAGAGAATGAGACGGATCCAATTTTGCGAAAGAGTTTCTTGCATTTCGTGGTTGTGGGTGCGGGTTTTGCAGGAATAGAGACTGCAGGCGAGCTGATGGGACTCCTGCTGGATGCAAGAAAGCACTATCCCACGATCCACAAGGAGTATCTCAAGGTGACGGTGGTGGAGATGGCCTCTGTCATACTGCCTGAATTTGACCAGAAGCTGGCTCACTATGCAAAGGAGAAGCTCATGGAAGGCGGAATCAACATAAGGCTGAATACTGTCGTGACCAGTTTTGATGGAAACGAGGTTACGCTGAAGATCTCAAAGACGGATGACTCTGACGGGGGCGACACGGATGCAATAGTAACAAAGACTGTGATCTGGACTGCTGGAGTGACGCCGGTGAACACAATCAAGAGATCCATGTTCAAGACTGAGAGGGGGAAGATCGTGGTCGATGACTATCTAGAGGCAGAAGGGTTTCCGGGCGTCTTTGCGATCGGAGATTGCGCAGGGTTCACGGATCCAATCACAAAAAGGCATGTTCCGCCCACCGCGCAGGTGGCAGAGTCGCAGGCAAAGATTGCCGCAAAGAACCTAAAAGCTTTGATCATGAATGCCGAGAGGGAGAAATATATCTACAAGAACAGGGGACAGATGGCAATAATTGGAAAGCGATCCGGCATTGCCCACATCAAGGGAATGAATTTTACAGGTTTTGTGGCATGGTTTATCTGGAACAGCGTATACTTGGCAAAGGTTGCAACGTTTGAGAAGAAGGTCAGAATAGCAATCGATTGGGCGGTGGATTTGTTCTTTGACAGGGACGTGGCCCAGCTCAAACTGATAAAGCGTGATGTCGAAAAGGAGTATAAGGTCATCGACGATGTTGACGATGTTTGGTAGTCTGTAAAGGGCTGCAGGTTTAACACCGTGAGCGGGAAATCCCACACCATCAAGATCAATCGCCAACGCCTCGTGGAATTCATTCTTTCAAAAACTGGAATACAAATCTGAAAACGCTGGTATTCTGTTCAGGAAGGTGCGGCCGCACGGAACCAGCCAGGAATGCTCCGAATGCGGCAAGACAGCACAAAAATCCTTGGCACAAAGGGCGCACGGTTGCGATTCCTGCGGTCTTGTCATGGACAGGGACCACAACGCAGCCATGAACATCAGGCAGAGGGGAATCGAGACACTGCCTGTGGAATGCAGGGAAGTTACGCCTTCGGAGAGCATGCCTCTGGTCATGGCACAATGCCATGGTCAAGCAGGCTCGTTGAACGAGGAAGCCAACGACTTCAGTCGTTGGTAGTTCACGGAGGTTTGGTGCAGTTACCGTCCGGTGTCAGGGTCGGCCGGCAGGGTGTGCAGGGCATTGGGACGGAGGGCTTTTCTCACACCGTATATAGCGACTGCGGGTGTTGCAGCATACATGCCGACGTTTAGCAGAATTACTCCAATTCCATACCCGAGCATCTCCGCCTCCGAGTCTATTTCGACATGGTTGAGAAGAGACAGTGTTGAGAGAAGTGGGGTTATTGCCAGCCTCACGATCTCTTTGAATGCAGGGTTTTGGCGCTCCATGTCAGCTATTGCAGGCGAGAATGAATAGTACAGTTGGTTGAATCCGGTCATGAATGCAGAGCCGGATGCAGTCGCAAGCACCGTGTTGTCGCGCAGCTCACGCAGCTGCTGAATCTGTGGAGAAAACTCGGAGCCGATTGCTGCAGTCGCAATCAGGCACCCGCCGTCTTCGGTTGGTGGGGCATATACGGACGAGGCGCCGCTGTCTCTGGGCCGGTCTTCTTCCGGTATGGGAGATTCGGAGAGGATCTCGAAGGAGTCCAAGGTGGCTTGGAATGCGGGGAGTTGTGAGTCAAAATCATCCAGTCCGTTGGCGTAGGTAATGGTATAGATGTTGTCGGAACCATAAACCAGAACCTGGTGGAACCTTGTCTCGATCGCATCGTCAGACGGGGAGATGGTGTCGGCTACAATGACATACGCGTAATGGTCGTTGATGGTAACCACCTCCCGCGAGACAATGTCGAGCGGTTCGGTGGCCTCTAGTTCATCAATCATTGCAGAAATCTGGGTAAAGACCTCGTCAGTGGTTCTCTGGTCTGTGTCTTCTACCAATATGGAAATGAACGGATCAAGGATGCCGTTTCTGGGTCCAACTGCAACCACGTCGGGGGTGCCCAAATCTGCGCCTGGCGGTTCCTGTAGCAACCAGCCTGCGGGTGCGTTGAAGGCAAACTGGTGCTCCTGGCTTTCAAATCTCTGACTGCCCATAGTCGTGTCCGCAGATGGAGCCGGTGCAGAACCCGTACGTTCGGGATCAGGCAGTTCGAGAAGGCCTGATGCGTCAGAACGTGGAACTATGGATACTTTTGTTATCCGCACTTGTTCTGGATCTATGGGAGCGTCACTGCTTCCGGTTGGAGTGTTTGCAATCGTGTCCAAGGTTCGGAGGCCCTCTTCGGTCACAACCCTTCCAAACACGGTATATTGTTCGTCAAGAAAGGCAGAGTCTTGGTGGACTATGAAGAACTGCGAGCCGGCGCTGTTGGGATCAGATGATCTTGCCATGGACAGGATTCCGCGCTTGTGCTTGATGTTGTTAAACTCCGCATCCACGCTGTCTGCCGGACCTCCTGTTCCCCAAGTGGTGGGATCGCCGCTGACCGTGTTGGGATCGCCGCCTTGAATCATAAAGCCAGGAATTATTCGATGAAAGATGGTTCCGTCATAGAATCTTGTTTCAGCCAGATCTATAAAATTCTCAACATGCCTTGGCGCGTCGTCTGGGAAAAACTCCAAGGTTATGTCTCCCAGATCGGTCTCTATCACGGCCAGCATGTCGGATTGTGCGTGCGCATGAAGGCCTGACATCATGAGTAAAATGGGTACGACAAGCATCAATAATTTCTTCAACGGTGTGTTGGAAGTAGTGCTCATTTAAAAATCGTGTCGGGTCGTTTGGTGCACGTAAGGTGTGTTTGCAGGCACGTGCAAGCCAATAGTATTTAACAAAGATGTCCGAATCAGCAACATGCAGCCAGGTGAGAAGATCCAAGCTCATTTGGTCTCGGTTTGGAGAGAGTCGAAAAAGTTTCTCTCAATCGGAGGCAGGGAGGGGATGCTGATACTCACGGACAGACACCTGATGTTCGTCCACAAAACGGAAGCAAAGATGAACTGGTGGAGAGCCATAACGCAAAGGCAGGTGATCAACTTTATCAGATCAAGGAATGTAATGATCCGGCACGATGGTTATGGTGAGGAGGATCTAATGGATGATCTTGAAAACGAGAAGAATGTGGAGATTTCGTTTGATGACATATCTATCATAGAATACAAGAATGAGGTGTGGGGCAGCGTGCTGCGGCTGGAGTATGAGCGTGACGGAAGGACGGAGAAGCACCAGTACTCAATAGCCCAAGATTGGGTAAAGTATCCGGCCAAGGAGCCCACAAAGTACATGAAGGTGGACTGGGGGCCATTTGTACAATATATTAAGGATCGGCAGAGGTTTACGAGATAAGATTGGGAAGGGTGTTTGCAGTCGGCGTCGGTCCTGGTTCTCCAACGTATGTAACCGGAATTGTGAGGGATATCATATTGAAGTGCAACGTGGTGGTCGGCTACAAATACACGCTAAAAACCATAGAGGGCCTGCTTCATGGAAAGGAGGTTCACGAAATCACGATGGGGAACCAGGAGGAGACGTACCAGACGGTTCTGCGCGAACTTGGTGAGAGGGTGCTGGTGGTTCCATTCACAGGAGATGTAAACTTTTCAGAATCAGAGGTGGTGGACAGGCTGGTGGAGATTTTTGGCACGGTGGAGGTTGTTCCGGGAATCAGCTCAATCCAGGTTGCGGCTTCACGGGCACAGGTTCCTCTTGACAAGTCCAGGGTGATCACAATGCACGTGACTGTCCCGATCGAGGACAAGAAGGCGGAGATGAAGGAGGCGCTAGTCCGGGGCCTCAACGTTATTGTGGTTCCAAGGCCATGGCCAAGACGGCCCGACAAGCATTTCATGCCATCAGAGATAGCGGGATATCTCAGGGAGTGTGATTTTGACACGGAAAGAATGCCTGTGCGTGTCTACGAGTCACTGACCAACCCGAACGAAGCCAGTTTTAGCGGTATGGTGAGGGAGTTGGAGGGAAGGGAGTTTTCAGACATGTGCGTGATGGTTTTGGGTCAGACAAAACCCGACTCGTATATGAATTACAAGTGGCAGTGGAAGGGCTAGCGTGTTGCCGTGTTTGGCGGCCTGCCGGAATTAGTCAGTACAGTGGGGTTTGAAGGCCGTTCTCTGTTATCAGAGTCAACAGGGCGTACTCTATGTATCCGCCTGCCAGAAGCAGCCCTACTGCCGCTGCGATCTCTACCAGTGTAGGTTTAAGGTGTTTGGCAAGGTCGGCCTTTCTAATAATCGCCGCGATCAGGATAAAGCTCCTAGACACGCCAAGAGAGTATGCAACCATCTCCATCAATCCGAAGGGGGTAAGAAACAGGATGGCCAACGGGGAGACTCCGGCTAGCCCGGGGGTGGTTGTGGCGATTGCGGCAAAGGCAAACCCCGTGGACCATGCAGAGAACATTCCCCACCCAATGCCGAATCCGGGAATAAACATTGGCAGTACTATGGATGTGTTGTGCAGGAAAATGCCAAGCGCATCAATGTCTTTGACAAGATCCTCAAACTCGTTCATAAATATGGCTGCCTCTTCGGGGCTTACGGCTGACATTGAGCCGATCTGATACACAGCAACAAATGCTGCAAGGGACGCAAAAAACACAAGTATTCTGGCACCGCCCATACTGGTTTGGTCTTGTGATGATATTTGAGGGTTGAGTGAGTTGTTGGAACGGCATGCCTGAATACGTGTTGCCGTCCTGCCACGCCAATCAGTGATCGGGCCTTTGTATGACGTGCAGGTTTGTGTTTAGAGGGGGGCGGGTATGGAAAGGTGTGTGTTTTGGGTTGCCTGCGCGCGGAGGCAGTCCGTGCAGATTTAATTAAACCAAACTGTATTTGTTGTTATGGGAGATCACGCTTGCGCTCAACTACGCGCTAAACAAGGGCGTCCAGATTCACCCGGATGCCTTTAAGATTCTGGCCGGAATGGATCCGGGTAAGGTTGAGAGGGTCGTCAAGGACATGGTCAGGGAGAAGGCTAGGGAGGGGCAGTTTCAGATCAACAAGGATGATCTGGAGGCACACCTTGGAATCAGTGACGATCCCCTGTTGCAGGGAGATGTCAAGGTGTGGTCTGATCCGACAGGTAGTATCGCCACCGGGGAGGGTGTTAGTGGGTACAATGCTTTGTTTGCCAGTAGGTTCAACAAACTAAAGCGGATAATCCTAATGAGGCCGGAGGCCAGGATGCTCAAGACGGCCGCGGCGGCAGGCTCCTCCAAGTCCGTAAAACCCGGCGATGACATCTATGTTTGTGGTTTGGTGACTGAGGTAAGCAGCAATAAGAACAGGATGGAGTTGAAGTTGGAGGATCCGTCTGGAAGTTTCAAGGCGGCCATATACGACAGTGAGTTGCAAAAGACTGCAGACATGCTTCTGCTGGACCAGTTTGTTATGGTTAGGGCTGGCCGCGCCAAGTCCGGTTATATTGTAAAGGATTTAATTTTTCCAGACGTTCCGGATCATCCTCCCAACAAGGCCAAGAGTGATGTTTATGCGGTGTTCCTTTCGGATCTCCACATAGGAAGCAAGTATTTTATGGAGGAGGAGTTTGCCCGATTTGTTTCTTGGCTTTCAGGTCCGGATTCGGTGGCAAGGAAGATCCGCTTTGTCCTGATTGCAGGCGACATAGTGGATGGTGTGGGAATATACCCAAACCAAGACAGGGAGTTGGTCTACCAGACCATAAAGGAGCAGCTTGCAAAAGTTGAGGACATGATTGATAGGATCCCCAAGAACATCAAGATCATAATCATGCCCGGGAACCACGATCCAGGCAGGAGGGCGCTGCCCCAGCCGGCAATCCCGCAAAAACACAACCCGGGTTTGTGGGAGAGGGACAATGTCACAATGGTGGGTAACCCATCCATGGTCTCGTTAAACGGGGTAAAGGTTTTGATGTTTCATGGACAGAGTATTGACGATATTGTAAAGATCACTCCGGGCCTTAGTTACGACAAACCTGCAAATGTGATGAAGCACCTGCTCAAGGCAAGACACCTAAGTCCAATTTATGGCAGCCAGACGCCCATAGCGCCAGAGATGGAGGACCACATGGTGATTGAGAGCGTGCCGGATATTTTTCATGCGGGGCATGTTCATAGGGCCGAGTTGGACATGTACAGGGGCGTGTTGGTCATCAATTCTGGTTGTTGGCAGAGGCAGACGCCATTTCAGACGAGTGTTGGAATAACTCCCAACCCGTGCATAGCCTTCATAGTCAATCTGAAGACGTTTCGGGTGCTCATGAGCGACTATATGATCTCAGATGATGTCGTGAAGGGTTAGATCGTCTTGAAATGTCTTCTTAACCATCTCTGTGGATACTGTAATTTTGTATTTTTTCGTCCTTCCGTGAATTCCTTGGTGGATCAGCCTGCCTGAGATAATTCCAGACAGTTCAATTTCGCTCAACATTTGGGTAATTCTTCTTTGGGTAAGGTTGTCCCGGCCAACTATCTTGCAGAGGTTTCTGTAAGAGGCGTATATCTCTCCCGTACTGGAGCCGTTTGCCCTTATTATCGCAAGGATCAACAGTTTTTCATGCAGGGGATAGGATCTGAGTGATGCCTCTTCTTTGTTCTCTTCTATTTTTTGGGAGGCTTCTCTAACATGGTTTGTAGTGACGCGGCTCAGCTGCTGTCGTTCTGCGATCTCACCTGCAACTCGAATCAGGTCTATTGCTCTCCGGGCGTCCCCATGTTCGCTTCCTGCAAGGGCAGCGCACAGGTTTAACGCGGACCCTTCAACGGATCCTGGCACGAACGCTTTGTCGATCCTCTCTTGAAGGATTTTTTTGATTTGTTCCGTGTTGTAGTTGGGAAAGACAACCTCTTCCTCCCCAAGGCTGCTAATCACCCTTGGATCAAGTTTTTCTTTAAAGGTTAGATCGTTTGAGATCCCCACTACGGTAAGAAACCCCGCGTTCAGTCTCTCGTTTGCCCTAATAAGTTGATACAAGATGTCTTTTTTTGTCTTTGATACTAGTTGTGCTAGATAATCAATCTCATCTATTACAAATATTGTGTTAAGTTGGTCTTGGTTAATTTTGTTAAGTGCCCTTTTGAAGACTTCGCTGATTGCAAGGCCTGTTGTTGGTAGATCCTTTTCACGGATTCCAAGCTGCCTGCCCATACTCACTAACAACCCGTAAAGTGTGGTTTCTTCTTTGGCGTTGGTGTAGATTAATTTAATAGGAAAGTTTGATTTTTCTACCCTAGTTTGGATTTTTGATATCACTTTTCTAACCACCAGCGTCTTGCCAGTGCCAGGTTTCCCATATACTAAGAGGTTTGAAGGCCTTGACTGCCTCAGGATTGGAAGTAGTGATTGTGTAACAGTCTCCTGTTCTGCGTCCCTATGATGGATCATGTCTGGTATGTATGTGAAGTGAAGGATCTCCCTATCCTGTATGATGATGTTTCCTGATTCTGCTGCATCAAGAAGCCTATCAATTGGGTCAGACATCCCACACACCTATGTTTCCTGTCAACGTTATCTAACACACTCTGTTCTTGGTTTAGAATGGAATGATAATTCTAGTTAAGTTTGTAATTAATTATTTTTGCTTGAAAAATTTTAAGAAAAGGATGGAGTGGAAACATAGGTGTGTGGGTTGACTTGATGTTGGTTAACATGGTGTTAAACGATTGTTAAGAATCAAACCAAAAGGGTTGTTTTGACCCCTTCATTTCCACTCTAGGCGTTAACATGGGTCTTAACAACGTTAACATACCCTACACAACCCCTTCATTTCCACTCCAGTCACGAAACAAAGTTTTCGTTGTGGGTTGTGTTCAACGTTTTGTTAACCGACCAAGCCAGTTCGGACACATGCAGGCAGTCAATGTTAACAAACCACTTCATTAACAAATTTCAAAAGATCCATTAATCTGCCAACACCAGATCCTTATGATCCCATGGTAAAGAAACGGATCAGGATAGACATGGAGGACTCTGACGGTGCCAAGTATGACATTAAACTGGAGGGGAACGTCACCCGGGAGAAGATTTTAAAGATCTTCGAGATGATGGATCTGATGAATATTGAGGAGGAACCAAACACACCCAACATGGATTCTGTAGGATCAAAAATCTGGCATATCGTGGATCAGTTCTTCCCAACAGGAAAATTTACCTCCACCAACATACTTGAAAAGTATGAAGATGAGTTTAATGAGCCGATCAAACTAAGCATAATATCTACATATTTGTCGCGGTTCTCATCTAAGGGGAAGGTTGACAGGATTCGTACCGGCCGGGAATGGACCTACCAAACCATAAAACTTGACCAAAGGCAGTAAGGACACCCCCCACAACCACATCACGGTTTATCATACAACCTACACCAACATCACACACTAAACTAAACGTCACATTCTGCACGCCTGCCGCCAACCATACACGCAACAAACCACTTACAACAGCGTCAACGCCTAACACCCTGCCCCGGTGACCAACAACAAAACGGGGGCTTTACAACACACACAGCACCCACAAACGTTGTAGAAGTGGTGGGTGGATCCAAACCAACATGCAAGCAGAGACTTGAACAGTACCCGACAAACACGTTAGCTCAAACAAGGACGCCTGACAAAAAGACGGTGGGGGGTATGCAGGAGCTACACAAACGACCGAACCACACAACAAACTACGCCTTGGTTCTTGCCACACCCTTCTCTGTGATTGAATATGTGTATGGTTTTGATTCCACGTTTCTCTTTACATACCCGTCCACATACAACCTCTTCATTAAACGTGATGTGTGCTCTCTACTTTTTTTTAACCTAGTTTGGATATCACGTGATGTCATGGGGTTGTCTGTGATTAAATGCAACACATAATCTGTAGAGTTAAGGTGCCTGTTGGCCGCCTCGGGCACCGCATCCGGCGCGACGCCGTTGGCCGTTTGAGCTTCTACCTGTTGGCCGCCTCGGGCTTCTGGCACGCGCGGCTTCCACACCACACCTTTCTCGACAGGCATGCGTTCTTGAGTTGGTTCTTGATGTCTCGATTCTGCATCCTGCACGCCTAGGCTGTCCAGGCGTATCTTCATATCTATCAGCTGCTTCTCATAATACCTGAACCTGTCCGAATACACACTATCACCAATGCTGTTTTTGGACTTGAAATGGGTGCTGATTACATAATACAAATACACACCGCCCGCACCCACTAGAAACGCAACCATCACACCCAAAATCACTTCAAGATTTGGTATTTCCACCAACATCACGATATGTGGAGTTATAGTGTGATTTATTGTAGTCGAATAAGATTGTTTTACATTTTACGTTGACAAACTTACACCCACAATCACAATAAATCTTTACAATTTACTTCTTGTCACCAAACATCACACCTTAACCATTTGTCGTATCAACTTTTCTATCACATCAGTTACTTGATTTTCCCTTTCTGGGAAAACATCACCATCTTTTATCACATCAATCTGGCTTGAAATCTGTAGAATTACATCCATGTCGTCAGGCAGCAATATGCCTAATCCCCGCAGGAGCACTATTGTGTAGACCAGGGCTGTCATCTTGTCTCTTGACTGGCCCACTTGACGGTAATACGCACCCCGTGTGATGGCAAACTCGGCCTGTTGAAGATTCATCTGGTTTAAGATAATTTCAATTTGTCGCTCTGTAAACAATGATTTTTTGATGATTTGACGAATTACGTTGTTGAAATTTGACTGTTTGGGATCCACCATAGCTATACAAATCTGTATGTGATGCCACAATTAAACTTTAAAGTGTCACATACAAACCACCTGTATGGCAGGCAAGGTGGAGACATTCCTAAGATCCGAACTAGCGAAGAGGACCACGCTACTGTTTGTGCTGATAGATTCTGAAACATCGGATCTGGAGACATCTGCCAAACTGGCCTCCGACGCGGAGAAAGCCGGGGCATCTGCAATACTAGTTGGAGGATCCTCCATTGCGGATCAGATGGAGATGAACCACGCTGTTGCTGAAATAAAGAAGGGCATAGAGATCCCACTCATACTGTTCCCTGGCAACATAACGGGGATTGTGCCTAACGCGGACGCGATTCTATTCAGCTCGCTTCTGAATTCTGAAAACCCATACTTCATCACGCAGGCCCAAGCACTAGGGGCGCCAAGTGTTGCCAAGTTTGGCCTAGAGCCACTACCCACGGCATATTTGGTGATTGGAGATGGAACGTCTGCGTGGTTTGTGGGTTCTGCGCGCGGCATACCATTCAACAAGCCTAGGATAGCAGCTGCATATGCCTTGGCAGCCAAGTTTCTGGGCATGAGGTTTGTATATCTGGAAGCCGGCTCGGGAGCCAAAGCCAGCGTAACGCCGGAGATGGTTCAAACTGTGAGAGTGGCGTTTGACGGGTTTTTGATTGTTGGTGGAGGCATTAGGGATGCTGAAACTGCCAAAGGCTTGGCAGAGGCAGGTGCCGACGCCTTGGTTATTGGAACGTTCCTTGAGCGGGGCGGCAGCCTGAACAAACTTCGGGCGATGGCAGAGGCCATCAAAAGCAGGGCATAACCACACCATGTCTGAAAACACCGCGATATCCAGAATCAAGGACATTCCAATGCCTGAACACTACCACAAATACTACTCGGATCTCTCGACTAACTCATACACAATCTTTGAGAAGGTGGCAAAGGCAAAGTCCTGCCTTATCGACTCTTCTGGGATGGTGGAACCAAAAATCGCATTTGATCTGGCCGACCGCGTGGCAAAGATGCACGACATCGATATAGCCGATCCGCTCAGGGAACTACTGCAGACAAACGGTAAGGAGATCTCCGCACTCATCTTGTCCGAGAGGATTGCCCTTGGCACGTATTCGCCCCCAGACGCCCCCCTTGAGGAGAAACTGGACTTGGCAGTCCGTGTGGGCCTTGCAATCGTAACGGAGGGAGTGACGATTGCACCTCTTCAGGGAATCAGTAAAGTTGAAATCAAGGCAAACAAGGACGGATCAAAATACCTGTCAGTATCGATAGCAGGACCCATGCGCTCTGCGGGGGGAACCGAGTCTGCCGTGACGATGCTGATTGCGGATCATGTGAGAAAAAAGGCCGGCCTGTCTAAATTTCAGGCCAATTCATACGATGATGAAACGGGAAGGTTTGTAGAAGAGCTGAGGATATATGAACGGGAAGCGAGCAGTTTTCAGTTTCATGTGTTAGACAAGGACATCGAGCACGTCATATCACACCTTCCCGTGGAACTTAATGGAGTCGACACCGATCCTTATGAGGTAGTCAACCACAAATCCATGGTTCGCATCACGACGGATCGCGTGCGCGGCGGCGCCCTGCGGGTGTTGAACGACGGACTGATCGGCCGGTCCAAGAAACTCCTTAAAAGAATTGAGCTGTACAATCTGGACGGGTGGGAATGGCTTAAGGAGCTTGAGGGGGCAATTCAGACAAGCGACAGCTCAGAAGACGCGGCAACAAAAAGAATGAGGGAAGTGATTGCAGGAAGATCTGTATTGTCGATGTCCAACAAGCCAGGGGGGTTTCGTCTCAGGTATGGACGTGCCTGCAACACCGGCTTTGCCGCAGTCGGCATACATCCCGTAATAGCAGAGATTCTAAACCACACCATTGTGGTCGGGACGCAGATTAAGACCGACATTCCTGGAAAGGGGGCGACTGTCGCCTTTGTAGACTCTATCGAGACTCCGACGGTGTTGCTTAACAACGGTAGCGTAGTCAAGATCCGTGATCTGAAACACGGAGCCGAGATAAAAAACGAGATCAAGAAAATACTGCACCTTGGGGACATCCTCATATCGTTTGGCGACTTTCTCGAGAACAACACGCAACTTGTTCCCTCCGGATATGTAGAGGAGTTTTGGGTGGCAGAATTGAGGAGCAGAATTGAGGAGCAGAATCCAAAATGCCAAGCCAAGGCACCGTTTCTCCTAAAGACCCCCTCTGCCCAAGAAGCAATACAGATATCCTTGGAATGTGGAATGCCACTCCACCCGCGTTTTTTGTACTTCTGGGACACGATCTCAGTTGGGGAACTTGAAGATCTCTTCAAACCCTTGACAGCTGACGAATCTACAATCCGGTATCCATCAGGGGTCAAGCGAACCCTTGAGGTGCTGGGAACACCGCACAGACTTGACGGGGAAGTCGTAGTTTTAGAGGGCGAGGAGGCCGTGATATTCGGCTACCTGCTGTTCCAAAAGAAACCTGAGACCGGCGACTCGGTTTTGGAGATTCTGTCCAACTCTTCGGGAATTCAAATTCGGCCAAAATCCTCGTGCTTCGTGGGCGTTCGTATAGGGAGGCCTGAAAAGGCAGCCGCAAGGCAGATGAAACCCCCCACACACATCCTTTTTCCAGTGGGCCACAACGGAGGCTACACTAGGGATCTGCTCAAGGCCGCAAAAGGTGAAAATTTCTTTACCACCATCTCCAACAGGCACTGCGTCGAGTGCGACCAACCCTCGATTGGTATTAATTGTTCCCTGTGCGGAGCCAAGACCGTCATTACATACTACTGCCAAAACTGTAGGTGCGTTGTGGATGAAAAGGACTGTCCAAAATGCGAACGCAAGGCCCGAACCTACTCCCACAAGGCGTTTCCGCTTAAGGCAAGACTAATGCTTGCGCAGGAGAACATGAGGATACGTGTCAAGGAACCCTTTAAGGGAGTCAAAGAACTGATAGGGCAGGATCGAACTGCTGAACCCATTGAGAAGGGGCTGGCACGCCAGCACTTTGGACTTACCGTCTTCAAGGACGGAACGGTACGGTTTGACGCCACAAACTCACCGCTGACCCAATTCAAACCATCATGGATAGGAACCTCGGTTGAGCGACTCAAAGATCTGGGATACACCTGCGATGTGGACGGGAAACCACTGAATTACCCAGACCAAACCGTTGAACTTCGCATGCAGGACGTAATACTTCCATACGACAGCGGGAATTATCTGGTCTTAGTCACTAAATACATCGACACCCTTCTTGCACGGTTCTACAAAACCGAGCCATTTTACAACGTCAAGGATCTGGATGATCTCGTGGGCCACCTGATAATCGGACTGGCGCCGCACACGTCGGTTGGGATTGTGGGACGAATCGTCGGGTTTACCAGCACCAATGTGTGTTTTGGGACACCCAGCTGGCATTCTGCCAAAAGACGGGATGCCGACGGGGACGCTGACTCCGTGATGCTGCTTACAGACGCACTGCTTAACTTTTCAAGGCTGTTCTTGTCCGACAAGATAGGCGGACTCATGGATGCCCCGTTGCTCATCCAGCCCTTGGTCCTGCCCCACGAATCGCAGCCACAGGCACACAACCTCGAGGTGGTAAAGTCCCTACCTTTGGAATTCTTCGAGTCTACGCTTGCGCGCGCCAAGGCCTCAAGCGTCTCATCAGTAGAGATCATAAAGTCGCGTTTGGACACGGAGAGGCAGTTCTACGATTATTTCTGCACCCACACAACCTCGTCCCTGATCACATCAAAGACGCGCAGCGCCTATTCGACGCTTGGTTCGATGCTTGACAAGTTTGATATGCAGATTAGGAATGCCGAACTTATTGACGCCGTGGACACGACTGAAATCGTCTCAAACGTCATATCCACCCACTTCGTCCCCGACATAGTAGGAAACCTTAGGGCGTATGCCCGGCAAAAATTTAGGTGTATGAACTGTACGCGCTCATACCGACGAATACCCCTTATTAAGACATGCGAGTGCGGCCATGAGTTGCTTCCTACCATCACAAAACCCGCGATTGAAAAGTACCTGAAACTTGCAAAGAGGCTGGTTGCCACGTATGATGTGAGCAGGTATCAGAAAGAAAGGATAAATGCGCTCTCAGACGAGATTGAGCTGGTATTTGGCAAGAGTCGCGGAGATCAGTCCCTTCTCACCGATTATTCCTGACTGCAGCGCCAACGCTGCCGGCCTGTATCTTTATTGGGCTAAAACGCGCGGCTGCCTTAGGAGACACGCAACTGCCGGACCTGCTTATCTCAACTTGACGTACTCATAGGCACCAAGACCGTCATTAAAACAGAACCTGACCTTCTGGTAGTCTTTTCTGAACGCTTTGATCTTTGGGCGCAGCTTCTTCGGGTCCTTTCCGTCCATCACTACCTGCTTGATGAAGGAGGCAATCTCCTGCATCTGTGCCTTTTTCATCCCCAGACGGGTAATCTCTGCCACCCCGAGCCTTATTCCACCCGGATGGAAATAGTTTCTTCCGGCTTTTATGTCTCCTGGGATGAGCTGCCTGTTTACTATTATGTTGGCCTTCTCTAACTCCGCCTCGACCGAACCGCCGTCTGAATAGTTCAGGACGTTGACTGCGATCTGGTGCGACTCTGTAAACCCCCGGTTCTCGCCAAGTACCTTGAAGCCCGCATCACTGAGTGCCTCTGCAAGCACCTTTGCATTTTTTATGACTTGGTCTGCGTATTTTGTTCCAAACTCCAGCGCCTCTGCAAAGGCGACTGCCTTTCCTGCCATGTTGTTGATGTGGTGGCTGCTTGTAAGTCCCGGAAAGACCGTCTTTTTTATCATCTCCCCGTGTACCTCAGAGCCGAGCACCAATCCACCTTGGGGTCCGAACAACGTCTTGTGCGTGCTCATGGTCATGGTGTCTGCACCCTCCCTGAGTGGATCCTGAAACCTGTGGCCCGCTATCAATCCTGCAACATGAGCAGCGTCATAATTGATGTGGACCCCGTGGCTCTTTAGGACATCTGATAGCTCCCTGACTGGATGTGGAAACAGGAAAAGGGAACCGCCAAACATTGCAATCTTTGGAAGGCGACCGTCCTTGTCCAACTGCGCGATCTTCGTCTTCGTCTTGTCCACGTCAATCGTCATCTCCTCTGCGTTAAACGGATAAAATTCGATCTCCAATCCATGAACCAGCCCCGCGGTTCCAAAATGTTCTCTCTTGCCATGTGATATGTGGCCACCTGCCGGAATGGACGGTGCCAGCATCACATCTCCCGGGCTTGAATACGCCGAGTAGATGGCAAGGTTTGCAATGACGCCCGAGATTGGCCTGACGTCTGCGAATTCGGCCGTGTAGAGCCTCTTTGCAAGATCCGTGCACTCGGTTTCTACTTCGTCGATATAGGTACACCCTGCATAGACCCTTTCCCCAGGCCATCCTTCAGCGTACCTGTTGCCAAAATCCGAGGCCACCGCCTCGCGTACGGCCGGACTGGGAATGTTCTCGCTTGCAATCAGCGGAATGGATTCTTCAAACCACCTGTGGTGCTTCTTCAGTCTTGAGAATACCTTGTTGTACGATTCTCTGTTCTGGCCTGCCATATCCCCCACTGTGACAGCTCCCAATTTAAAAACACCGCAATCTGATTTGGACGCGAAAGGTGGTGTACGCCGTACCCATTTACTTCAACACCACAAACCCGCCTCCCGTGGGCTCCGGCGGCGGTATGCGCTTGGATCTGCCCAGCCCCATGGTTGTGATGACTATTGAAGACAGGATGATGAAGAATATGATCTGCGGGTACGCGCCTGCGTTGGGCAGGCCCAACGTTACCGGATATGTGGCAAGCACCGCCGCCGCCAACCCTCTTGGAATCATCGAGGTTGTCACCGCCTTGTCCAGCCTTGAGAATCTTTTTGTCAGAGTAATCTTGATGATGATCGACCTTCCTATGTAGACTGCCACCGTGGTCAGAATCCCAAACACGACGTATTCTATTTGTCCAAAACTTGCCAACAGCCCCACAAACACAAAGAAGAACGATCTAATCAGAAACGTCAACTGGTTGTGCGTGGGATCGTCCGTCTCGATCTTTGGCAGCTTGAACCTGAGAATTTTGGCAAGATGCCTCTTGTTTCCCAGCATCAAGCCAAACACCAACGCCGTCAGCGCCCCGGATTCTCCAAACGATACTGCAAAGAAGAACAGGACGAACAGAACCCCCAGAGTCAGCATGTAGGCGTGCTGGGCGTTACTAAGTTTTGAGGATACGTACATCCAAGGAATTCCCACCCCCAGTCCTAGGACCAGACCTACGACGACTGCCCTTCCAAAGGTCTCCTGTATGGTCTGCACATCAAACTGTCCTGCAAGGATGGCCTCAAATAGAATGAACGCGATTATTGTGGCCAGAATGTCAGTCAGCGCCGACTCGAAGCTTAACATGGACTTTGCCTCTTCCGTGATCTTGATGTTTCTGACGAGGCTAAACACTATGACCGAACTGCTTCCGCCCACAATGGAGCCTAACAGTATGCTGTCAAGAACTGGCCACGACAGGACGTATATGGCCGCAGCCGCAACTATGGTCACCGATAGGATAAAACCCAGAACCGCCAGAACCACTGAAAAATGCGCAGTCTTGGCCACATGCTTGATGTCAAGATTCAACCCCCCATCAAACATTATGATTATCAGGGCAAGTGCGGCAAAATACGGCACAATCTGAATGACTGCATCCGGCCCGATTATTCCAAGGACCGGCCCGATCACCACCCCGAAGACCATCAGGAATATGATGTCTGGTATTCCGGTCTTCTTGAAAAACGCCTCTCCAGCAACACCCAAAAGTATCACAACCCCCGCTGTGAGCAATATTATCTCTGCCGAGGCTATGCCCCCGCCCTGGACCGTCAGTGACTCAACCATGTCTCGTACACCCCCAACCATGTCTCGTACACCCCCAACCCTGTCCAAGATCAAACCCACATCAACATCCGGCAGCCGGATTTCACCAATCTGCCCGTTCATTATGCCCAGGATCGTCAACACTACCGAATTCAATGACCGCGTTCGTGTGGGTACTGATAAAAACCAATCTGAATTGGCATCCGCCGGCGCATCTGCATGGCGTAGGCATGCAGGTCTATCGTGATACACATAAAATCACCCATACTCACACCATACCAGTTGAGTGCCACAGAGTCGTTGCGCGAGGATCACCGGAAGATCAAACGCTTGGATGGGATCATCATTCGGTGCTATACGGAACTCTATGCAGGCAGAGAAATTCCCCTCTCAGACATTGAAAAGATTGCAGCAATAATTGATGATTTTCTGGACTCGGTTCATTATTCGAGCGAGGAGGATGCATACTTTCCATGCGTTGCAAGCTACGATCATCTCAAAAACGAGATTAAAGGCCTTCTCATAGAGCATGAGTTCTCCAGACGCATCTCGGCGAAGATCAAAAAACACCTCAAAGCCTGGAGAGACGGAGAAGACGCAAGGGAGCCTGTGGCAAGATACCTCAAGACATACTCTGAGTTTTTGGCAGTCCACATGGTCAAGGAAGAGGCATTCTTTGACAAGGCTGCCTCGGACGTTCTCTCACGAGAGGAAGAGTACGACATGTATGATCAGTTCAAGTCCGTCATGGAAGTGTCAAAGGGAATGAACGCGATGATCAAGGAGATCGAGCATCTAGAATTACTTCCTTGGGTTAAGAACTAACGGAAACTCTTTATGGGCTGTCTAAAGATCCGTTCCATGAAACCTTTTGTTCTCTGGATGACCGGCCTGCCGTGCTCTGGAAAAACCACCATCGTAAGGGATCTGCAGAAAGACATCCCCAATCTTGCAATGCTTGACGGCGACGAGCTTCGGGAATGGTTTTCGCCCAAGGACTTTTCCAAGGCCGGGCGGGATGAACACAACAAGCGGGTCGCGCACCTGGCAAAACTGCTGCTAAAACACGGGGTTCCAAGCGTGGTATCTCTGGTGTCCCCGTACTTGGAGAACAGATCAAGCGCCAGAGACATTGTGGATGCAGGTGACCAGTTTGCCGAATGCTATGTGAGGTGTTCGCTTGAAAAATGCGAAGAAAGAGACGTCAAGGGCATGTATGCTAAGGCAAGAAGGGGAGAGATTAAGGGGTTTACCGGAATCGACGATCCGTACGAAGCCCCGGAGAACGCCGACCTAATAATCGACACCGAACACGAGACCCTTTCAGACAGCGCCGACAAGGCAAGGAGTTTTCTCAGGGAACGAAACCTGCTTTGAAATCTTTCACAACCCTTTCATGAACCAGTCCGTTTGTAACTAGAATTCCATTCTGATGCCGCACATCTGTATTGTTGTACGTGATGCCGTTGCCTGACACGTCTGTCATCCTCCCCCCGGCCTCCGAGATGATGCAGTGTGATGCAGCCGTATCCCACTCCTTCATCTTATTGGTCGTGGTAATGTATATCTCGGCCATGCCGGATGCAATCTTTGCGACCTTTAACGAACTGCCAATACTTGTAAAATCGTCGATGCCAAGACTCTTGACAAAGGCCTTCTCCTCCGGAGTCAGATGGTGTCTTGACCCCACCACCCTGCACTCTGAGATCTCCGAAACTGTCGTGACCGACATCCTGTTCCACGTCCCCTTCGAGTACTTGTACGCCCCTAATCCTTTCTGCGCTACAAACAATGTCTGCTCGGCAGGCCATCCTATGACCCCGAGTATCGGCACCCCGTTTTTCACCAACGCGACCATCACGGTGAACTCGCCGGTTCTGTCGACAAAATCCGAGGTTCCGTCAAGCGGATCCACTATCCAAACCGTATCCTCCGAGAGCCTCTGGGAATCATCCGCGTCCTCCTCCGAGAGTATCGCGTGCCCGGCAGGCAAAAGAATTTCCTTGATAACCTCGTTACTTGCAAGATCCGCTTCGGTAACTGGGGAACCATCTGTCTTTGTAGAAACCTCAAAGGCCCCCTGGTAGATTCTCATAATTACTCCGCCCGCCCTGACGGCAGCCTCTATGGCAACGTCAAATTCTGGAATTCTTTCTGACACCGGAATGTCAGCCACGATTCTACCTAGGTTGTCAGCTCCGGTTTTAGCGTCCATACCACTCCAAGTACGATGAACGGAATCGACATGACTCCTATGATGCCAAGTATTGTGTTGAATTGAGCCTCTGAGACCTGCGGATTGTTGATGATCCATGGCAACGGGAGGGTGATTATGACCCAAATGATCCCCAAAAGTATTATCAGTTTGGCCTTCGATCTTCGATCTTTCACGCCATACCTAGCACGCAGCTGTATTAAATTCATGTTCATTGGCCTGCTCCTTGGCATCATCTGGACTTGTGGCGCTTGCTGCAAGTTTCCGCATGCGGGGAATCTTGCAATATGCATGTCATGGATTGCAATTTGTGTTTGTTTTCTTCCAAGATTAATGTAAGATATTCTATAAAATTGTTAAAAAACCATAATTTATTGAACTAACTTTTAAATAGTTAAAATTCCTATACAGAATGATGCCGATGGATGCAACTTCTATCGACTAACCCGGCGTAGCCCCGCAGAACAAAAAGGCACTCAGAAGATCTGACAGCAAGAGGAAATCTCTTAAGGTTCTGCCGTGAAGGGGGTACGCCTCTTATATCTTCAACATGTCCACCGAGACCGCGCCGTTTACGTCCCCGTTGGGGTCAATGACTATTGCCATCTCTCCTTCGTTTGGAACTGAAACGGCCTTCTGCCCGTCATAGTCCCAAGTGAAGTATTCGGAGATGCCGGTCTCCTGAAGCGTCCCTTCGAGCATGAACTCCTCGTGGAAGTCAAAGCCCTCCCCGGTCAGTGTTATTGATAGTACCACGGGGCTGCTCCCGTTTGGAACAAACCTGAAGACATATTCTCCACCCTCGACCGTAAACCTGTCACTGTAGACGCCGTTCCTGTACAGATCTGGGTCCGCAAGAGTTGCATGAAATACGACCTCGCTTTTCTCAGATGGCTCTAGCGAGTTGCCGCTTACTATGGCAATTACCGCTATGGCCGCCAGTGGGATTATTATCTTCTTGTCCACGGGGGTGATTCTGCCTGATGTTATAAAAATGAATTTTGAACCGCCCCGCACCCCTTATTAGGGCACTAACGCGTGCGGCCTCTTGCGCCGTTTCCCGTCTGGCGCTGCGTCGTCTAAATTACACTGTCTGCACTTGGGAAAATTTGAAACCGTGGGTTCTGCCAACCCGGCTCACGCCTGGGATGCGACACACGCAAGGCCGATCCTTGTTAGTGAAATTTGATGTACGGTTAATCAATATTTACACCTGAAATTAAGTACGAACTACACAACCACAATCATGCCCAGCATGAGTGACAAGTGGTCAAAACAGCCGACGCCGAGTATCTCTGAGAGAATCAACGATACTATAAAACCCAAAGGCGCCCTGAAGCCACGAGTCCAGAAGGCAATCAGCAAGCTGCGGGTGCAGATAAAGAAGCTGGATTCCATGATTGCAAACCTGCAGGAACGCGACACAAAACTCTTCCAGAGGATTGTGGAGGCGACACAAAAGCATGATGCCCAGACCAGCAAGGTTCTTGGAAATGAACTAGCCGAGATCAGAAAGGTTACAAAGATTCTGAGCAGTGCCAGGATTGCGCTGGAGCAGATCGAACTGCGTCTGACTACCTGCAAGGATCTGGGAGATACGGTGGTGGCAATTATGCCGACCATGGGTCTTATGAGGAACCTGAAGAGCTCGTTAGGCAAGGTGATGCCCGGGGCAGAACGGGAGATTGCTCAGATGGCAGACATGCTTGGCGGCTTTATGACAGAGAGTTTTGCAGGCGATGCCACGTTCGGGATTGACGAGTCTTCCAGCATTGAATCTGAAAACATTCTCAAGGAGGCAGCTGCCGTCGCGGAAAGTTCTACTGGCCAGATGTTTCCGTCGGTTCCATCAGAGACTGCTACCAAGACAAACTCGCTCAACTCCAACTTCTGACGAAGTGCTGACCATGTGACTGGTCTGCAGGACGTGCAGGTTGCAGCAGTGTATGATTTTCCATCCACTTCAAGAGCGGCCTGTCTGGTTTACAAGACTGCCCTGTCATCATAAACTTCATATACATTTTCCCAACAGCATTGAGCATGGCATCCCAGGCAATTACGGTAGGCGTGGGGATCCCGATGATCGTAGTGGGGGCGTTAATGGCTTGGCTGTGGGCGCCTACAAGCGCAGACCTTCAAAACCAGGTGGAGCTTGTCGGAAGCACCATAGGAATTCTGGGAGTGGTATTCTTCATCTCCGGACTCTTCTATTCAAAAGAGCCCGTAATGCATTAGATAAATAATAGAGTGGCCTTCAAGCATTATTGCTTGAATGTCAGACTGTCTGAGATATTTACATCCGTTGAAGGCGAAGGCATTCTTTACGGAACAAAGACGCTGTTTGTAAGGCTGGCCGGCTGTCCGTTTACGTGCTTTTACTGCGACACCCCAGAATCCCTTCCGCTTGATTCGGGAACGGAACACACAGTCGAGGAGGCCTGCGGCATGATCGACTCAGGCCTGCAGAAACAAACCTTCAAGGTCAACTTTACCGGAGGCGATCCCCTAATACAGCACCAGGCCGTGGCGCTGCTTGCAAAACACGTCCAGGAGAAAAAAATCCCCACCTACTTGGAATCGTCATGTTTTGATGTCGACAGGTTCAACCACGTCCTGCCGTATTTTGACATAATAAAAATTGAGTTTAAGACAAGGGACTCAAATTTTGTGGATCCCCAGCACCATGAGAAGCTGACCGGCCACGCCATGAAGTGTCTGGCGTCTGCTGCCAGGCAGGACAAGACAACATACATCAAGGTTGTGGCAAGCTCCAAGACAAACCCCGGCGATCTCGACTCCTTGGCGTCAGAGATCTTTGGGAGCCCGTCCGCGCACGCCGTGTCCGGGTTCGTCATCCAACCCACCTATGGCGTCTCCGAGCCGTCGCTGGAACAGTTGCTGGATCTGTACGACGCAGTCGTTCCCTACTACGGGGATGTCCGGATAGTCCCGCAGCTGCACAAGTTCATCGGTGCACCATAAGGCATTCCGGATCTTGCATGACACGATCCTTGGAATGCATGCCCGGCGGCGTCTTTTTGAACGCTTCCCTCGGCATCCAAAAACTGACTGTTCTCAGCTTGGAGGCTTGTCCGACGTATTGTGTTTGGCGTGGCCACTACCATGTGATTCAAGTATGCCGCCCATGCGTCTTTATTTTTTGCATGCCTTGGATGGGGGAATGCAGTTTTTTGGGAACAGTGGGAACCCGACTAGGTTCAAATATCCGACTAATGTTGTACCTATCAAATGGATCATGAACGCGTAAAGAAGCTTGTACGGGAGCTGATAATCGAGGTCGGCGAGGATCCCACGCGCGAGGGACTACGGGAAACGCCCCAAAGAATTGCCAACATGTACACCGAGATCTTTGAAGGTTACGACTCTGACTCGGAGCTGTCAGTGCAGTTCTCAGAGGACTCTGACACGGTAATCGCGCGCGACATCCAGTTCTACTCCATGTGCGAACACCACATGCTGCCGTTCTTCGGAAAGATCCACATTGCGTACTCGCCAAACGGCAGGGTGTTTGGAATATCCAAACTAGTAAAGCTTGTGGAAAAATACTCGAGGAGACTGCAGATACAGGAGAGGCTCACAAAGAACATCGCCGACGAGCTGTACGGCCAGGGAGTCCGAGGGGTGGTGGTGTTGGCAGAAGCAGAACACCTGTGCATGAAGATGCGGGGAGTCAGAAACGACGCGGTGCTGCTATCTTCTGCATTCCGTGGAATCTATGAAAACCGGGAAGAGAAGGAAGGCATCATGAACATGATTAAGCAACACGTCCAAGACTCGTTCTGATACTGGAATAATTAAATAATCAACCATTTTGATCACCATTATGGGAGTACACCCGAACGCCCATGTTCCAAAGGAATCGTGGCCCAACTGGACATGGTATGCGCTGGAGTTTGGAATCGTTCTTGCAGCGTCCATGCTGGTCTCGCGAGAGATTACCGACTCGATTGAGGGCCTTGCAGTAGACACGCAGAACTACGTCTTCATGGGAATCGTGGGGCTGATATTTCTGGCATGGTACATTGTGATCCGGGGACTCTTGCTTAAGAAAAAGATTCTAAGGAACAGCTACTAACACTGCCTCAAGTATCTTGTCCTGTCCGTAATGCCTGCCTCTTCAAACGCAGCCTTCCGGTTGTTGCACGATTCACAGGTACCGCAATGAAACCTACTGCTCGAGTAGCAACTCCATGTCTTGAAGATCAAGTCCCCTAAGGCATCTGTACCCGCCATTAGCAGATCACCTTTCGAGAGGCCATGCCTATAGGGAGACCATATCTCAATCTTCTTGTGCAGCCCGGACTTGATTCCGTCGATCTCACCTTGGTTGAACGCGGCTTCGATCTTTTTTGTAAATGCCGGCCTGCAGTCAGGATAGTGACTATCTCCGGTATGCGCGCCGTATCCGACCAGGGAGGCACCAATGGCGTATGCCCAAGCAGATGCAATCGATAGGAATATCGCGTTTCTGATCGGAACTACAATCGAGTACTCGAACCTTTCCGGTATGTCCTTGGTTCCAGTCAGGACGTTGGCGTTACCGTACAACTCCTTCATAAAGCTAATATCGACTACCTTGTGTTGCCTGAACTCGAGCCGTTTGGCAAAGTCCTCTGCCACGGCAACCTCTTTTCCTGCCCGCTGTCCGTATGAAAAACTGATCCCATACAACTCGTATTTTGGCTTGAGGAGCAGGGCGGTGCATACAGAATCCAAACCTCCACTGAAAACAACTACTGCCTTCTTGGGATCCAATCCTGTATCATCCCTTGCGTATGGCTCCCCGGGCGGGCTTGCATATGACCGTCTGCGACGCCGTACCTGACGTCCCAAACCCCTCCGACATGGCCGCCCTGATTCCCTCCAAGTCTGCCGAGTCGTCTGCGAATGCTATTACTGAAGGTCCCGCACCGCTTATCGTAACCCCAAACGCTCCTGCCTTCAAAGCGTTCTGCTTGACCTCTGCGAACCCTGGGATCATGTGCTGCCTTGCAGGCTCAACTATCACATCCCTGACAGATCTTCCAATTAGCTGCGGGTCCCTTCTCATAAATCCGACTACCATTCCTGCCGCGTTTGACAGATTTAGGATGCTATCTGAGAGACTGACCTTCTTTGGCAGCACTCCTCTTGAAACCTCGGTCTTCTTCTCTGGAACCTTGAGCCTTGGAACTGCCACACACATCCTGAGGCTGGACGGCGGCGCTATCCTGATTACATCCAAGGGGTTGGTTCTTACAACCACGAACCCTCCCAGCACCGAGGCTGCAACATTATCATAGTGTATGGAGCCGGCACTTGCCTTCTCCCCGGAACCTGCAAGCTCCACCAAGGCGTTTCCATCAAGATTCAGTCCAAACAGTCTGTCAAACGCCACGGCTGCCGCAGCCGCGGATGCCGCGCTGCTTCCCATTCCAAACCCTGCTGGCACCCCCTTGCTGATCCTGACCTCTACGCCGCCGCCCACGCCGAATCTTTCTGCCATGTTCCTGACGACCAGCCCTGCCGTGTTCCTGTCCGGGTCTGCAGGAATGTCGTCGTCTGTAACTATCGTGATCTCCTTGCCCGTTTCAGCCAGGGTTACTTTGTCGTAGAACGCATCCATTGCCAGCCCAAAAACATCAAAACCGGGTCCCAAGTTTGCAGTTGATGACGGTGCCCTGACTGTTACCGATGCCATCTAGTCTCCCATCTCTTCTCCCTGGTTGAGTATCCTGCTCAGGGCGGCCTCGAGGCTGACTAGACCGTCTTCTGTCGTGTTTGAGATTGGAATCAGTCCTTGCGCAAATCCGCCCATCTTCAAGCCTCGCAGAATATTCATGGTAAGCGTATAGATCTCCCCATTGGCATCCTTGGACACCGCCTCCTCTAGAGCCGCCGGGCTCGTGGACCATCCGAGAATCTCCCCGATCCTGTCCCCTATGAGATCCGTCTTTGTTATTGTGTTGACTGTGGGCAGGTTCAGCCGCAACCTTATCGACGTCGCAAGCAGTGAAATTGAGATAAAGTTTACCGGAGTAGTTATCAGGGCGCCGTCAAACAGAAAGATGACGGCCTTCTCGTCAGATACGATGCCGTCTACAAGAAAACTCCCGCTGGAGCGGTATGCAGACAGTTCAATCTGACCCGGCGTGTCTATGATGAGGTAGTCCGGATTCACCCCGTCGATCTCTTCTTGCAGATCCCCGATCCTTGCCGCAAGCAGGTCGTTTGCCATTATCAGAGCTCCGTTGGGGCCTAGTTCGTACTGCTGCATTATGGAGAATAAATCCACATAGTCCCTGGCATCAACGTCGCACGTGTACGGCAGGCTTTCAACGCCAGGATCCAAATTTAGGACTGCAGCAAATGCCCCATTCCTTCTGTAATTATCGCACAGTTTTGATGTGAGCAGTGATTTTCCGGCCCCGGCAGTACCGAGCACAAAGATCGACTTCAACTGTGTGATCACAGTCTGCTTGTATTTCAAACTATGGCTGCAAATCCAGCTTTTCCAAGTAGGTGACGGCGTAGCATCTTTCCGGCATGTCGTCTGCCACAAGCGACTGTAGAAGAAGTCTTCTCATATGGTACCCAAACCTGCCCTCAGGTTTTGGCAGTGGTTGCCATGATGATCAAACTGGGACGAGTCGCCTTCTCCTGGCCAGTCACTCTAAAGGTCAGAATTTCAGTCTTTTATAGCTACGAGCAAAAATTTCTGCACCCGGACTAGCCGGCTACGACAAACTGAGCTCTTTTGGGCGTTCTGTCAGGCCTGACAATGTCAGCATTGCCGGGTTCAAGCCGGCCTGTTGGACGTTCCATTTCTGGAGCGCACACTCCGTGGCCCTCTCGCCTTGCGACGGCATCACTGTCCGTAATGACAGTCCCACCTTGGTGGACTCGGCCGCCGGCCTCCGCGTGGAGGCAGATTAATTTGATATTGCATGCGCCGTTCTTGTCGGCATGGTTGTGCCAGCCGCACATGACGCAGTTGTAATCCTCACCGTCGCGCGACTCCTTACACGCGGATAAGCACCTGGGACACCTCGTGCTGGTGTTGCGCGGATCCACCGGGCGTACAATTCCGCCGCGCTCTTCCATCTTTTGAATGGTCTTGGCCCTTAGTGCGCCGGGCCTGGTGTATGACATTGTTCTATTCATGCCCTTTTTCCTGTTTCCGCCTTTTGTCTTCATTGCGGCAAAGTTAAGGCGCTTGGGATCCTCAATTGCCAGGCATCCTATGCCGGCAGTGACGGAGCGGGCAATCCTCCATTCGTCATTGTCTTGCTTGTTGGATACGCGCCTTGACTCCCTGGACAGGACGCGTTTTGCCGCCTTGTGGTTTTGGGAGCCCTTCACGTACCCGGACAGTTTCTTTCTCAAACGATCCACCTTGTCGCCTTTTTCCCTGGCGCACCCGCCAGAGTGCCTGTAAAGTCGCTCGTTCCCATGTTCATCGGACGTGGCGGCTGGAATGGTACCTCCGTAATCGACTCCCGCGGTCTTTCCAACCACGGGCTCGGGATCCGGAACATTCACCTGCACTAAAAGCAGGAATTTCCTGTCGCCGTCCCTGGTGCGACCGGTGAACTTTGTAGTCACGTCCTTTAGTTGGAACGACACGAGCCTGCCTTCGGGCATCTCAGCTTTCACGCGGACCAGCCCCAGCCTGGTGAGCTGGATGGAATCATCCCCTTTTATTTTCGGCTCTCTCCTGCAGGAGATGGTCTTGAGCCTTTCTGATTTATCGTTGCGTCGCAGGAGGCTGCCGGGATCCGTCCACCTGTTGTGTTTGTACCGGCTTCTTTTGCCCGCACGTATCTCGTTCTTGTGCCTTACGCGCCGTGCATGTTTGCGCTTGTTGGATTTCCAGAATGCAATTACCGCCCTCCGAGCCTGCAAGGCAGCTGCCTCATGCATCACTGCTGCTCCTTTCAAATTGAATTCGCGCCTCCAAGCTGGAACCAGATTTATCATGTCGTACGTGCTGGTTTTGGGGTGCGCCATTTTTACCATGATTGCCATGTCATAGACACAATCGCATTCCAGCGCGTATCCGGCTATCTTTTGGGACAATATTTTGGACTGGCGAATTTTTACCTAGCAGGTGCGAAACACGCACTGGTATGATTGGGATTTTTATTTAAGCCTTGAAAGTGCACGAACTTTTGCGTGTTGCTATAGATTATCATGACGCGCATCTTGATAAAACTACGCGCCGTTCTGCGCTTGTGGAGCACCCAGTCGTTGCACGTGGAAGGCGGCCCTACTAACTTTCATATTGATTCACAAAACACGCTGTTACATGAACTGGAGACTCATCGTAATCCCAGTAACCCTGATCCCAATTCTGATCATTGCCATTAGTTTTGACATAGGGCTGGAGGACATTCTTGCTATTGGAATTATTCCATTTGCAAGCGCAGTGGTGGCCATGATGATCAAACTAGGCCTTCAAGGGATCAAGTTTGCCTACATCACTAGAAAGTACGTGGGGAGCATCGACTCTGTCTTGAAACTGAGCGGCGTCAGGGTTGGAAGCGAGTTCATCAAGTTTACCACCCCCATGTTTATCGGAGCTGAGTTCATTGTAATCTATTATCTGCACAAAAAAGGCGTAAAGCCGTCCAAGGCCACATGGATAGCCATGATGGATATCGTAACCGAAGTGCTTGCGGGGGGGATAATCTCCATGATAGCAGGAGTCATAGCATTGCTGAACGGGGCGTACACTGTCGGCATAGTCATTTTGGGCACCAGCATCACTGTGACATCCCTGTGGATGATACTGTTCTTCCTCTCCTCCAAGCGCACATTCCAGGTTCCAAGAGTCTTGGCCGGCCTTGCCCGAAGATTTGGCAAGGAGAAGGGCGGCAGATACCTTGACAAGACGAACATGTGGATAGCCGAGATGTGCGAGATAAGCAGGAAGAACCTCAAGACATCCGAATCCAAAAGAGTCTTTACCATATCATTCCTCCTCTCATTTGCATCGTGGGTGTTCTATGGGATCTCGTTCCTGCTGATCGCAGTCGGGACAGGATACGCAATAGGAATCTTTGACTCCATTATGGCCGTCATGGGTGCCAATGCCATAGGAAACCTGCCTATTACCGTGGGCGGTGCGGGCCTGGCCGAGTTTGGCATCGTAGCGTATCTGAACAACCTGAATCCATTTGACTTTGATCCCTCCCAGGAAGGCCTTGCATGGGACGCCGTGATAGGATGGAGGATTGCAACATACTACGTGCCGATCCTCATTACCTGGTTGTTGCTAGTCAAGCTGGCCCTGAGCAAAATATCTGATTCGCGTTCCGCACAGGAACAGTCAGACACGTGACTGCAAGGACTATTTTAGAAACAGCGCCCCGTACTCTTTTGTCCACGGGGACCACTCGTCTTCCGGATCACAGTTCTCGATGTTCTGAATGACGCCCTTGACCTTGGCATCTAGGTTGTCAATGTGGTGGAGCGCTACGGCCTCTGGGAATTTTGGAACCACCGGGGATGCCCATTCCAACTTGCCATGGTGGCTCAGTATCATGTGAAGTATCTTCAGGGCCAGATCTTCCGGAAACGAATCCAGTTTCCGTATTCTCTGGCCGATCATGTTGTATCCCATGGTAATGTGGCCTAACAGACTTCCCTTCGTGGTGTAGGAAATGCCGGTGCTTGCCTCCAGTTCCTCCATCTTTCCGATATCGTGAAGGATGCATCCGCATACAAGTAGATCGCAGTCTAATCGCTGATGTGACTTGGCCGCCGTTTTGGCAAACCCAATCATGCTAAGCACGTGCTCCAAGAGTCCGCCGATATAGTTGTGGTGGTTTGATTTTGCAGCAGGCATGTTGGCATATCTGTCCAAAAAGTACTCGTCATCAAACAGATTCTTCAGGAGCGCCCTGATGTGCGCATTACCCATGCCGTCAATGATCTCCAGAAACTCCCTCTTCATCTCCCCAATATCCCTGGGAGCCGTCTTGAGAAGATCGCCGGGCTCAAAATCATCCGTCCTTGAGATCCTTCCGTGGTCAGGGTTGACTGAGATCTGGTTCTTGCCTTGGTAGACGCTGACCTTTCCTGCAATCCGTACGACATCGAGCTCGCCAAAGGAGGAGTGAAGCTGCTTAATCTGATCCTCGTCTTCATTGCCCCAGTATTTGAGATTGACTTCTCCCGTCTTGTCGCCCAACTTTGCTCCAAAATAGAATCCTACCTTCTGTTTGTACTTCTGTATGGATTCCTTCTTGATTACTGCAAAATAGGACTCTACGGTACTACCTTCCCTCAAATCTGTCACAAACTGTTTTGTCATAAGGCTGAACTTCATTCCCCATTTATCACAGTATCGTTACGTATGATTTCCCTCCCTGTGTCCGAATAAGGCCGTCAGCCTTCTAATCCTGCCTTCAAATATTTTCCGGGCCATACCATTATATGAACTGGAACCGGCCTGTTGCCGATGGCGTCTTCTGAGAATGAGCAGAGGCTGGTAGGACTGCTAACGGAGACTGACGCATTCAAGTACTCCCCGGACAAGCCATTCCAACTGGCCGCGGGGGGAACCAGCGAGTACTATTTTGATCTGAGACTTCTAAACGGCCATCCTGAGGGAATCAACACCGTGGCCCGGGTGCTTTACGGCCGCATACGGAAACTGGGCGCCAGGTCAGTCGGCGGCCTTGAGGCAGGTTCCATTCCGATCGCTACTGCCGTCTCGCAACTGAGCTGGCTGGAAAACCAAAGGGATCCGTCAAGTCCGTTGGTGGATTCATTCTACGTGCGCAAAAAGCCCAAGGAACACGGAACCCAGAAGATGATCGAGGGAAGAATCTCATCCCCCGCAGTGGTGGTGGATGATGTAATCACCAGCGGCAAGTCTGCCATAACGGCAGTGGATGCAGTACGGGCTGCAGGACATGACTGCGTGTATCTTCTGTGTGTTGTGTTTCGGGGGACAGCCAAGGATCGCAAAAGGATCGAGGCGCATGTGCCACTCCAGTACGTCTTTTCTGCACACCAGATAGTCGAGAGGTTCAAATCCGAGACCGGATCTGCGGACTGATATTGCGTAATTTTGCACCCGCCCCGAGGAATCACGCCAAAAACCAACCGCACGCGGAGTTCTAATCGAAACCGCTTTATCCAAAAAACACCCCTACATGATCTGTGGATTTCCATGGCAAGACTGTCCTGATTACCGGCGCATCTTCTGGCATCGGCAAGGAGGCTGCCGTCAGGTTCGCAAAACATGGCGCCAACCTGGTTCTGGTCGCAAGAAGGGCAGATCTGCTTGAAATGCTTGCAGCAGATCTGAAAAAGTCTGGCGTGACGACGCTTGTATGCAGGTGCGATGTCTCCAAAAAGAAAGAGGTACAGAACATGGTCAAGACGGCCCTTGGGAGGTTTGGCACAGTCGACATTCTGGTAAACAACGCTGGGTTTGCCATATATGGTCCGGTAAGTGATCTCTCCATCGACGAGATAGAATCCCAAATGGAGACAAACTATCTCGGAATGGTCTATTGCGTAAAGAACCTTCTCCCGTCCATGATACAAAACGGCTCCGGCCACATCGTAAATGTCGCGTCTGTCGCGGCAAGCTTTGGCCTTCCAGGAATCGCCTCTTACTGTGCCACAAAACACGCGATGCTGGGATTCTCAGAGGGACTCAGGCACGAACTGCAGGGCACCGGAGTCGGCGTCACCGTAGTCAGTCCGATAATGGTGCGTACCAGCTTCTTTGACCATCCGTCATTTGAAAGGATGCCAAAATACTCTCCGACGTCACTGAGTCCAGGGGCCGTGGCAGGCGCAATCTTGAGGGCCGCATCCTCGCCCCGGCTTGAGATCATCGTTCCCTCGGCAGTAAGAATCGCAGTGTGGCTCAAGCACACGTTCCCCTACGTGATGAATCCTATTCTTGGAAGATTCTTCAAAAGGCAGATGGATAACGCGAGGCGGAACTGACTACTCTTCTGCAGCCTCTGAACTCACGTCCAGACGTTCCACCGACTTGAGTTCAAACCGGTATATCGCAGTCATGTCGATCTCTTTTTCCTCCTTAAGGTACTCTGAGACCTTACTGTTCAGCGGTGCCTTGTACTGGTTAAAGACAAACTCGTAGACGACCCCCTTCTCCAGATCCCCCGTCCCTTCTAACAGATCCATTGTGACTATGTGTCTTCCGTCCTCTACCGGCTCGTACAACTGCACATCCATCTTGTTGTCCGCATAGTACAGTTCCAAAATGTAACCTGCCTGCTTCTGCCCTGCAGGGCTGCCAAACTTGGCATTCTTGATGTCCTCTGAAACCCATTCTGGGATTTCGTCTTTCTTTTTTACCATGCTACAATCTGTCCTGATAATTCTGCTTCTCTTTCTTGCTCTTCTGCCACCAATCAAGGTAGTCGTCCTGCCTGTCCTGGCGCGTCTTCTCCTTCTGGTTTAGCCTGTATCTGATGTCTGACACCTGCTCTCTTGTAGCGTACAGTCCGCACCTCTTGCAGATGAAGTGCTTTGTGGCCACATCAATCTTCATCGGGATGTCGATCTCGTCAAACAGCTTGTACAGATCCTCCCTGCCCCTCTCTTCTTCTGGAGTATCTGCCTCATACCTTTCTTGGATCTTCTTTCTCTCCCTTGCAGAGCATTCTGGACAGTTGGTCACTGTTGGGTTGGGTTAATTTTTTCCATAAAAGCCTTACCACACGGCATGCGCACAATTTTCTCCACATGACCGCTCGCGTTCGAATTATTGCTGCTGTCAGGCACGGTCCGTCCGCATATGTACTCGCATGCCTGAATAACCCGCGCGAAACGTTCTGCGGGCTGCAAAACACCCCATCCATGTCTCTGGATGTTTCTGCCTTACAAACCCAACCACATTCGGACTTGTCCCAAATGGCATTTCGTTCATATTCCCAAACCCCCGTATGTGATCCTATCTTGGAAAGTTTCTGAGAACAGCGTAGCCGTGCCGTTTGGCATTCTCATAGTGCCACTTTATGTCGCCTGCAAAATCCGCACGCAGTATATTCAATGATCGGTCCAACTCCTTGATTCTGTTCCTGTACTGGCTGTTGCGTGTGATAAGCTCCCCGATGTATCTCTTCGGCGGCAGGCTGCCAAGCTTGCTGCAGTTGCAGTCCCCACAGGACAAAACAAGATTCCACATCTCAGTCTCTCCCACGTAATCAAACGGAATGACGTGCTCCACATGCGTCCTTGTTCTCCCAAGGGCCGTCCCGCAGTAGAAGCACTTGCTTGCAAACGGCTCCAGAATCCTCCTGAATCTGGTCTGATCCCGCTTGCCAAGCCTGATTCCTTCTATCTTTGATGTCAAGTGCGGCATCCCAAAGTTGAGATTTTCCAAGAACCTAACCCATTCCAGTATTATCGTTTTGTAGAGCATGACGTAATTGTTTCTAAAGAACTCCACCGCGCGGGGATTGAGCATTATGCCCCCGCCAGGGTCGATCTTCTTGTTGTTGCTCTTGTCATGGTACTCCCTTGCCATATAGTGATAGAATATCTTTGCCTCCTTGCCCCAGACCAGCTGAAACCTGGGAATCACATCATCAAAGCACTTCTTTGCAACCTCCTCGATGCATCTCTGCACTCTGGCAGGCTCGTCCTTCTTTATCTCACCAAAACTCTGGGGGTAGTACGACTTGTCAAACTCTCTTCGGATTATCTTAATCACTTCGGGGGTCTGGTTGGACGGGCCCTGCCTCAGTTTTGATCTGCATTCCTGATCCCAGTAGTATCTGAGAAAATACTCTGCGATCTCCTCGTACCTCACGCTGATCCTTGTGTTCTTGCTGCTGTACTCTAGCAAAAACCTGGCAAGCGCAAACTTGTACGTGTTGTTTTTGCTTGCCCTCATAATGCCCATAAACAGATCGAGAAAATCCCCGTACCCGTACTCTTTAAACTCCATAAACTGCCCCTCGTACGGTTATGCCTGCTGCATCTTTATGCATTGCTGCATCTGGCACGCCCACATCAAATCGTCCCTTGCACTACGGCTGGCCGCTGACAACCGTGCTTGCCGGATCAGGTTGCATGCGATGCACGTCCCATCAACTCTTGCCATGCCGTCTTATCGTTTTTCATGCGGCACGCTTTCTGGTCTACAAGCATATGCCAGACAATCTCCAGCATATGTCTGGCCACCTTCCTCATTGATGGCATACTACCGCACACTACTTGAATTGCATCTGACACGCGGATTTTTTCATCATCCCTTGCGGTCCGTTCGCCCATCGAACATCCCGCGTGCCAGACAAACAGTATTTTGGAAGAGTTGCATTTTATCTCTTCTCTTCAAGAATCTGCGAGGCGATCTTGGCCGTATTCCTGGCTCCACTGGCAACAAAATTTCTTGAAAACTCGACCAAGTTCTCTTCAAAGACGTTGTAATTCTCCTTGATTCTAGTTATTGCCTTGACCACCTGCTTTGTCTTTGTAGCCAACACCCCGAGGCCCCTCTCGTCTGCCCACTTGATATTGTTGGTGTGTTCGTCATACACTGGGATGCCTATGATGGGCTTTGCCTTTCCTCCCATTATCTCCCCCATTACCGTGTGCGATCCGTTGACAACGGCATACCTGCACATGTTTAGAACCGTGTCCTTTTCTTGTTCTGAGAGGAATCCCGCGTCAATCTGCATCCAGTCTATCTTCTTGTCCAAGGCTTCGCGGATCGTGTACCTTCTTTTGTCCCTTCCAACAACCGACTCTATTCCCGGATCGTCCCTGGCATGCGATATGATCCTCTTCTCGTCCCTCATGCCGTCTTGGGCAAACACCTCCTTGTACCTCTCTCCGGTTCCGTCGTTGGTGGACTTGTTTCCGGTACGCATCCAGTACCCGAACTCTTCGCCCCGGACCAGCTTCTCAAGGTCAGACTCTTCCGTTCTTTTGATCTTCGTGCCATCTGTAAAATGCCCGACGTATTCCACCCTGTCCCTTACCTCGTCTGTAAGATTCAAGTTGTACTCGCACATGGTGTACGGCGGCGGTGAATCTGCCACGAGAATTTTTGACGCCTTGGCTATCTGCCTTGCAACAAACAACAGCGACGGATAGAGGTACGATCTGGTGCTGTACAGTCTGGGCCTGAACTGGTTTGTGATGAACAAGCATGGAATGTTCCTGTTTCTTGCTAGGATGTTTGACCCCATGTCGCCGTCGCTGATGACCAGATCAAACCTTTCGGCATCGTACAGCTTTCTCTCTTCCCTGAGATAGCTTACAACCTGCCTGACCAACGAGGGGTTATTTGAAACCGGTAGCAGCAGGTTCATCAGCGACTTTGAGACGCTTGGACCGAATCTCCCGTCTATGGGGGTGGGCATCAGTATCCTGTGAATCCTGTCTGCCCTGTCGGGAAACCTCTTTTGCAGCTTTTCATACACGTGACCCTTGCTTGAAAAGTGGATGTCAGAAACATCAACATACTCTCCAAGCACTTCGTTTAGCCTCATCATACGGGAATAGTGGCCGCTTCCCCACGGGTAGATGAACTCTCCTATCTTGGGCACAACATCCAATCCCCAATGCCTGTTTAAATTCTCAGTGATCCAGCGAATCTAAAATGTCGTGCACGTTGTTGGGTCCTACCGTGATCCGGATCCTCTTGCCAGCTTTCAGGGCCTGTTCAACCTCCCTGTCTGCGGGTGCCGGAACATGGTCCGAGGTGATCGCTGCCGTCTTTTGGAGCCTTGCAACCGCCCTTTCAAGCCCTACATCCCTTGCGTCTGTAACCATACCCGAGTCCACTCCGGCAAGCGGCAGAACCGGAATCCTCCCTGCCCTGAAGACCTCCCGTACCATGCCGTCTGTAAAGTCTGCTGAAACTACTAGCGGCGAGAGCGCCAAGGATATGCGGCCGTCTTGGCCGCGCAGCATCACTTCGAGAATCGACCTGACGTAGACTTGGTAGTTTTTGGCCCCCGGCCTGATCTTCAGATTGAAAAACTCCAACTCTACCTCGGCTCGTACCAGTCTTGGTATTATCCTGTTAATTATCCGCACCAGCCAGGTCAGCTCCGATTCCTGCCTGTAGAATACCATGATCCGAACATCATGACCCTGCTTGATGGCCTCAAGACACGACACTGCCGAGATCTCGTCATACACTGCACAGGCCGTCTTTTGTTCCCTCGGCCCATACGTCACGCCTCCGGAGCCTTGGTCTATGAAGATGCAGACGTATGCATTGTCCCTTGTAAGATACGCGTACAGCACCTTGTCGTGATTCTCCTCTGTTCCAGGGCGGGCGCCTGCACCGGATCGCTCTTCGATAATCTTGGACGTTGCCGCAATCTCGACGTCCCCGGCAAGAAACCCGCTTGTCGTTCCTTCCACCCTTACCAGAAACCTCTCCCCCTGCAGAAGCAAGTTCCCCCCGGTGGAGGCAATCTCCTTCACAATGCCGTCAAAGTCATTCCTTACGCATCTTGCAATTGCGATCTTTTCTATGCCAAAGAGCAGTCCTATTGCCGATGAGGCAAAGACGGGATCGTTTGCGTGCACCAGAACTACGTCGCCGTCGCGCCTGACGGATTTGAACTGCTGCCCCCTGATCCTTAGGATGTCCTTGACGTTTCTGATTAACTGCCTTGTATGCCTTCTTGAAAATACCGTCGGAAACACTACCACATATGATACCTCGTTCATACACGCATCCTGCCATCTGCCTGCATATAATAGAACGCGTGCGCAATCCCCAAACATTTTGCAATCCTGCGCGTACCTGACAGAACCCGTTCTGGCTTGCCGCGTAGCTATCAGCGCGCTACATGTACGTGACAGGTCTTGGACTGTTAGACAGGATGAAGCGGTAACCCACTGTTTGAAAATGGATTATGCAAAAGCTACTTGCAGGTATAATCCAACGCGGTTCCCGCCAAGTTAACAGCACCCAAATTCACATAATCAATATAGAACCAATGCGTAAAGATACCCGCATGACAAGATTTACGCCCGAACAGGTAGACAAGCTCAACGACTCCATGAATACTGCCGAGGATGCGCTGCGATGGGCCTCTGAAAATCTGCACCCCAAGGTTGCCAAGGCATCAAGCTTCGGGGCCGAGGATGCGGTAATCATGGATATCATGCTGAAAATCAACCCCGAATTCAGATTTTTTACGCTTGACACGGGCAGACTGCCCCAAGAGACGTACGACATAATGGAGGTGGTTCGAAAGAGATACAACATTACAATAGAGGTGCTCTTCCCTGACTCGCGCGAAGTCGAGGAGATGGTACTGGAGAAAGGCCCCAACCTCTTCTATGACAGCGTGGAGAACAGAAAACTCTGCTGCGCCATCCGCAAGGTCCATCCTATGAACAAAATGCTTGCCACCCTGGACGGGTGGATTACCGGACTGAGAAGGGATCAGACCAACACACGGGAGAACATGACCATGTTCCAGCTGGATCACGGACATGGAGGCATCCTCAAGATCAATCCAATCATTGACTGGACGTGGGAGCAGGTTCAAGACTACATCCGGAAAAACGATCTCCCCTGCAACACCCTGCTGAAAAATGGATACACGAGCATCGGGTGCGCCCCCTGTACCCGACCGATAAAACCCGGCGAGGATCTCCGAGCCGGAAGGTGGTGGTGGGAGCAGAACCAGCACAAGGAGTGTGGACTTCATATAACCCCTGATACAAAGGAATCCTAATGGTGCAAGGCACAACCAAGGCACACGGCGGAACGCTGGTAAATAGAATCACCAACATCAACACTGCAGGCCTGTACTCCATTACCATTACCAATGATCTTGCAAATGATGTTGAGAACATAGCCGACGGCATCTTCAGCCCGCTTGAGGGATTCCTTGGCAGGCAGGACTTTGAGAGCGTTGTGTCTAGGGGAAGGCTTGAAAACGATCTGGCTTGGACCATCCCAATAACGCTTGATGTGGACGGATCTACAGGTTCCAAGATGAAGGAGTCCGGAGACGTGCTGCTGCGCAACCCCCACGGTGATGCAGTCGCGGTGCTGCATGTTGAGGATATATTTTCATTTAACAAAAAGGAGACTGCCCAAGGCGTGTACGGCACCACTGACCCATCTCACCCGGGAGTGGCCAGAACCATGGCCATGAATGAATACCTTGCCGGGGGACGAATAGACTACATTAAGAGACCAGAACCGACTGAGATTAGAAAGAACAGAATGACCCCCACTCAGACTAGGAATGCGTTTGCACAGGCAGGCTGGAAGACGATCTGCGCGTTTCAGACCAGAAATCCACCCCACGTGGCCCACGAGATGCTGCAAAAAACGTCAATCACCACCAGAGACGGCGTGTTTGTCAATCCAATTATTGGAAGGAAGAAGTCTGGCGACTTTGCCGACGACGTCATCATAAAATGCTATGAAACCATGATAAATCTGTACTATCCGGAGAACAGATGCATGCTTGGCACCCTTCACACCGAGATGAAATATGCTGGCCCCAAGGAGGCCATCCACCACGCAATCATGAGACAGAACTATGGATGCACGCACATCATCATAGGGCGGGATCACGCAGGCGTCGGCAAGTTCTACGATCCGTTTGCAGCGCAGAGGATCTTTGCCGACTATCACGATCTGGAGATCTCCCCGGTCTTCTTTCCGGCATTCTTCTACTGCACGACATGCCTTACATACACTACCCACAAGGCATGCCCGCACGGCGACGACTCAAAGGAGCAGATCAGCGGAACCAAACTGCGAGAGATGATTCAAAATGGCCAGCCGCCATCCAAGTATATCCTGAGACCTGAAGTGGCAAAAGTGATCCTAGATCATCCAAAGCCATTCGTTGATTAGATATTTATTCAATCACGCCCCCTTCATACTCGTGAAGTATCTGTGTGCAGTCATCCTGCTTGCAGGATTTCTATTCATCCCTGCCTCGGCACAGGATGTAAGAAACCCCTCGCTTAGTATCCAGATAATCGAGATTTCCGCAGACGAGTTCAACCGTGTCCTGCGCGAAGCCCCAGTGGAGGTGCTTGACGAACCCCACGCAGTAAGCTGGCAGGTGACTATCGACAACAACCTGATCTACGAAAATCCCGACGGCAACGCAGTCCTCCGACTGTACGATCAAGAGACGCACGACGAGTTCATCGAGGTGGGCATGGGCTCGCATCCTGACAGCAAGTACTGGGTTGCGGTGCAGACGCCTGACGAAGGATACATCGTGGTCCATCGAGATCTGGACAGAGGCTGGTTTCAGCAGGCAAAGTCCATAGTATCCTATACGGACAGGGCCGGACTTACCGTGAACAACGGAGCCAGAATTGTGGTAACAAACCTGGACATTGGGGTGTTTGCCATAGACGGCTATTCTGTGCACGGGATGGAAGGCTCCACCGACCCCCCTGCGATAAACTCCGGCAGCATGGTTCTGGAGTTTCTCTCAGGCGATCCCTCACAGAACGTGCTGGCACTGTTCCCGTTCTACGTGGCAGCAGGCATCGGAGCCGTTGTCGGCGTGCTGTACCTTACCAAAAAACGCTAGCAGCAACATCTGGAGATAAGCCCAAACTGCCGCAATGGGCGCCAGCAGTCACATCTCAGACAGTGCTGGTTCGGCATCCGTGTCGATGCATAACCTCGTTCCGTCCCTTATGGAGTCAAACTGCTCCCCTGAGATAGTCAGGAGAGGAATGTTTGCCAGCGCGCATCCTGTCACAACTGTTAGATCCGCCTTTTTGCATATCATCGCCAGAGGGGCCGCGTTGTTTGACTTTATAGAGTAAATGGTGTACGCACCCACACTGCTCCCCACCCCTCCGGGAAACACCAAAATCGTACCCCTTATCGACTTGCCGGACAGGTCGTGACTGTCATCGCTCACCACTCCTGTCCGTTTCTCGACGGTTCCAAGAAAGTTGATCGGATTCTCGGATTTGAGGACCACCCCGTGCGCCCTGCCGCGGACAAGCACCTTCACCGCGTCTCCTCCCGGATTATCTGTGACAGCGGCTTGAGATTCACATCGACCTTGTTTGCATTTTTCAGGTAGAATGCGCCCTTGATGCTGTTGGTGGTTACGGCATCGACATCGTCATGACTTATCAGCGGATTTAAGCATATGCAACAGTCTGCAAGAATCTCACAGCCTGCCTTTTTCAGCACTTCTGCATGGCCGGTCTTTACTGCATACTCCTTTACCGTTCTGGGACTGAACACCATACACCTCTTCTTAAACGACCTGCCCTCCAGCATGCCTGCCAGTCCTGCAATCTCTTCAAATCCCAACTGGGGGCTTCCAAGTGCGATCATGTCGCCCTTCTCTGCCGTGTTTAATTCATCGTGGATCTTCTGCGCTTCCTTCTCATCAAAATCCACACTCTCCCCTTCAACCTCCTCGTCAAAGACGAACTTGGCGCACGTGCCGGATGTCCCCATTCCGCCGCACATTGCCTTGCACTGCCTCCTGTCCATCGCGTCCAATCCGCACATGTTTACAGAATCGTCGCCCATCCTGCCAGAAAAGAATCCAAGCATTCCGTACGTCAGCTCATCTGGTTCCTTTACCTTCATCCGGATCGATATGCTGGGCGTGCCGCCTCTGCGCAACGCAGAGTACGGGCTCTTTCCCGTGATTGCACTTGCCAATGCACTAAACGCGCTCTCCTTGTTCGTCATCAGGCCGTCGTACGAGTTTGCATAAATTGCAGCGTTGCTTTCTGCAAACGCCACCTGCGTGCCTGGTTCTGGAACGTCAAATATCTCGTACGGTATGCACGAGAACGACGGCGTGACGCCGATGGCCTCGTATGATGACTTGATTGAGAGCTGTTTTGATACAAAGTTCTCGTCAAGCCCGTAATCCCCCACGCTGTCAACATCAAACCCCATGGGATTCAAGGTGGTCCTTACCCTGACCCGAGCATCCCTGATGCTGGAGAGAAACTCTTCTCCTGCATCGCCTATCGTGTTGTAGTTGACTCCTGACAGATGTGCCCATTTTATGGGAACCAGCCTCTCTGCGTCTGTGGCCTCGCCTGTGGCAGACAGGATCCTGTATGCCATCTGCATTATCTCCCCGGCCTCCCCGTCTAGTGCGGCCTTCTCCGAATCCGTAAGATTCACGATATGATTCCTGACGGGATCTACAGATATAACACTTCGTCGTTCCCACACGGTATGAAGCGAATTCTGTCTGGAATGATGGCCACGATGAACTCTGTCAAGCCTCCCAGAATGACTGCGCTGCGGGAGCTGCATGACGCAGAGACGGGTGGCCCGTTTAGCATCCTGATAGGCACCATACTGTCTGCTAGGACAAAAGATGAGAACACGGCCAAGGTGGTAAGGGTGCTGTTTGCCCGATACAGAAACGCCGAGGAGCTTGCAGGCGCCAGGCTTGAGGACGTAGAGAAGATCATCCACTCCATTGGATTCTATCATGTCAAATCCAAGAGAATAATCGATGTTGCAAGAATCATTCACACCCAGTACAAGGGAGCCGTGCCTGACAACTTGGAGGATCTGGTGGCACTGCCCGGCGTGGGAAGAAAGACTGCAAACTGTGTGCTGGTCTACGCGTATGAAAAGCCCGCAATACCGGTGGACATACACGTGCATAGAATCTCAAACAGGCTGGGCCTGGTAGAGACAAAGACGCCCGAAGAGACCGAACAGGAGCTCATGAAGAAGGTTCCAAAAAAATTCTGGCTTGACATAAATGACACCTTTGTAATGTACGGGCAGAACATCTGCAAGCCCATATCCCCAATGTGCGATGTCTGCAAAATCAGGAACGGGTGCAAGTTCTACGACTCCTTGTCCTGACAGTCCTGCCAGCCCACGCGTCATGCCTTGTGCCTGCCAGCCCACGCATCTTGTGAAGAAAAGATTACCCGTGTATGAAATTTGTTACAGGCTAATATTCAATTACCCCCTAGTATGGTTGAAAGGCATATGATTGCGAACAACCCCCAGCTCTCGATAATCCTTCCCACATACAACGAGTCCCAGAACATACTGGGAATCCTCAAATCCATTCGCGAGAATATTCCGAAGGGAATCCGTTCAGAGACCATAGTAGTCGACGACAACTCGCCGGATGGAACAGGAAGGATAGTCGAAGACTATATCTCAAATATCAAAAGAATGGCAGGTGACACGATAGACGTCATCCACAGGAAGACCAAGAACGGCCTCTCCTCTGCGATCCTCAACGGGATCCAAAACGCAAAGGGAGAGATGATAGTGATCATGGATTCAGACTTTTCGCACCCGCCGCAGATCATTCCCAAGATGATCGAGGCCTTCAGGCATCACCGGTGCGACATGGTGGTGGCATCAAGATACATCACTGGCGGCCGCATCCAAGGCTGGACTGCCAAGAGGCGCATCATGAGCAAGACTGCGACTGTGATTGCAAAGAAGGGTCTGGGGGTCAAGATCAAGGATCCCATGTCGGGCTTCTTTGCCTTCCGGAAGAGCATCATCAAGGGAATGAGCTTTGATGCGCTGGGCTACAAGTTTCTGCTGGAACTACTGGTAAAGACCAAGGGAATCCACGTAAGGGAGATCCCCTACACGTTTGAGAACAGGAAGCTTGGGTCAAGCAAGCTTGACAGGGCGACGGTGGTGGACTATCTCAGATCCGTTTGGCGGCTGTACAGGAAAGGAAGGCAGGTCACCGGCGAGAGGCGCGGTTCCGTGCGATTCCTGTCCAAGGCAGCGCGGTTCTTTACAGTCGGCGCATCCGGCCTTGTTGTAAACTATGCAGTCTCGATGCTCTTCACATCCGGGCTGGCCGAGATGTGGTATCTCCACGCCAACATCCTTGGAATAATGGCATCCATATCGACCAACTTCATCCTCAACAAGATCTGGACATTCGAAGATCGGGACTTTTCAAAGTGGAGGACCCTGACACAGTATGGCAAGTTTGGCCTGTTCAGCTCTCTGGGCGCGCTGGTGCAGCTTGGCATGGTGTTCTGGCTTATCGACACGCACGATGTCGTGTATCCGCTGGCACTGATGTTGGGAATATCGTCTGCCGCGTTTGGCAACTTCCTCCTCAACAAGAAGCTGACCTTCAAGGAACGCCTCTGGGGTTAATTTTTAAGTGAACTACCAAACGACTGAAGTCGTTGGCTTCCTCGTTCAACGAGCCTGCTTGACCATGGCATTGTGCCACGACCAGAGGCATGCTCTCCGGAGGCGTAACTTCCCTGCATTCCACAGGCAGTGTCTCGATTCCCCTCTGCCTGATGTTCATGGCCGCATTGTGGTCCCTGTCCATGACAAGACCGCAGGAATTGCAACCGTGCGCCCTTTGTGCCAGGGATTTTTGTGCTGCCTTGCCGCACCCGGAGCATTCCTGGCTGCCCTGTGCGCCAGGCGGGATTCTGCAACGAATTCGTTGTACAATATCCTGCACGCGTTTATGGAACGATCCAGCCTGGCTTCCTGCGTCTTCGTGGGATACAGTCAGAACTTGAAACCCTTCATTGCACATCTTGTTTCTTTGCGCGTTTCTTGATCATTCCTGCATGCATGTGGTCTAATTTAGATAAAAACGTCTTCTGTTCCAAAATATCGGTACGTACCCGTGGTTCCAATTCTGGAAATTACCAGTCTGGCAGCCATGGAACGGTTTGATTTCACCTTATTCATGATTCGTTCGCTTTCATCCCACCCATGAATGGTGTGGGGTTTCCCGCTCACGGTGTTAAAACAAAAGGAAGGAACTGTTCGTCTTCTACTCGAAGCTGGAAGTAGTTGTTCGGGACGAAAGTCCGGTTGAGGTTGGTGCGGACGGGAATTTTTCTCCTATCTGCTGTTCGGCCACTGCGGATGCCTCTTGGAGGATCTTCTCCGTCTCTTCGTTTGAGAGGTCCGAATCCATGTTGCCGAATGAGTCCCCTGCAAGCGAGTCGACCATGAGCCCGTTGAGAGTCTGAGTCATCGCGTTCAATTCCGAATCTGCCTCTGGCATGAATCTTCCGAGCGAGGATTTCAACCCCTTCATGGTTGACATTGCTGGTCCTATTGCCACCATGGCATCGCCAAGATCATGGATGGTCGTTAGCCTTAATTGAACTTGCTCCAGTGACACCCTTGCGTTGCTTAGCATCTTTGTTACCTTGCGGATTTCTGCTAGCTCGTTGGACAGGACTCTGCTCGTGCTGATGTCGTGTTGCTGCATGGCAGCCACGACTCTCTTGAAGAGATGTGCGTCCCTTTCATGCAACTTGCCAAGCATGGAGTCCATTTTTGAGACCTGAACCTGTAGCTTGTTCACTGCAGTCTGGATTCGTGGCTTTAACGCTCCCTGAGGCTTGACGGCCTCACGAAGCTTGCCAGTCACACTACCTGTTTCTTGTTTAGACCAAGTTTTGTTGAAGTTTGGCATAACTGCTGATTTAGGAATTTAGTCTTAATGTATCGTGTATATTTAGATCAACATCGAACTAAATTTAGCTGACAATATTGGCCTCTGGAAGGTGGGATTCCGGCGCAACCCCGCCATCCTGAAGGCATACTATTATGACAGAACCGCCCCCAAAATACGTGGCAAGGATTGCCGTCTTTGATTCTGGCCTGGGATCGCTTTCAATCATACGGGCAATCCGGAGCGTGATGAAGGCAGACATTGTGTATTTTGCAGACCAGCACAACTTCCCCTACGGGCTCAAGTCCCGTGCGCAACTCGACTCGATAATTACCAGGACCATCCGCACGCTTGAGGAGAAATTCTCTCCGGATTGCATCCTAATGGCCTCAAACACGCCCAGCCTCATGCTGGAGATTCATAACCCAAAGGTGATCGGCGTGAGGCCGCCGTTGGCAGAGGCGTGCAAGGTCTCCAGATCCGGCCGGATTGGAATTCTGGCAACCCGGTCAGCTGTGAAAAGCAGGGGGCTTTTAAGATACATCCGGCAGAACCTCCCCGAACAGTGCAGAATCCACAGGATCGACGGCTCCGGACTTGTGGCCCTGGTAGAGTCCGGCCGGTTCCTCACGGACACGAACACGTGCAGGACGGCAATCCGGGAGGTTCTGGAGGGCGCAATATCCCGGCATTCCATCGACACTGTCACCCTCTCCAGCACACACCTTCCATTCCTGCAGGACATGCTAGATGACGAGTTTCCCCACGTCAGATTCATTGATCCCGGCATGATGGTTGCCCGAAACCTCTCAAGACAGCACGACAATTCGGCAAGAAACTCCCTGAGGATATTCACCTCGGCAGATCCTGAAGATCTTCAGAAGATCCTGGCAAGACTGGGGGTTAAGAATAAGATCCTGCCCCTCTCTATCTGACTTTGGCTCTTCTGTAGCCGTGGCTGAACTCCTTGTCATACAACTTGGAGTACTCGTATGATTCGGGCTCTATGACATCACCGATAATTATGATCGCAGTCCTTGTAATCCCCGCATCCCTTGTCTTTTTTGCAATGTCCCCCAACGTCCCTTTCAGGATCGTCTGATCTTTCCAGCTTGCCCGGTATACTACTGCTGCAGGCGTATTCTCCTTGTAGCCTCCTGCCACTGCCTCCCTTGCAAGACCTGTAATCAGCTGCGCACTGAGATAGAAGATCATGGTGGCCCCGTGTCTTGCGAGTTCGGATATCCGCTCCCTGTCTGGAACCTTGGTTCTTGATTCGGCCCTTGTGATGATTATCGTCTGGGTGACGCCCGGCAGGGTAAGCTGTGTTCCCAGCGCTGCCGCCGAGGCAAGGAACGCAGTTACTCCTGGCACGACTGTGGATTCTATCCCCTTTGCTCTGAGATTGTCAATCTGTTCCCTTATCGCGCCGTATATGGACGGATCTCCGTCGTGAAGCCTGACCACAAGCCTGCCTTTCTTTGCGTTCTGGTACAGCAGCTCAAAGATCTCCTCCCTGACAAGCCCCGACGCGTCATGCAGCTCGCCGTTGCCGCACAGCTTTAAGATGGAATCGGGGATTAGGGAACCGGAGTACACCACCACGTCTGCCTCTTGAATCAGCCTGCTGGCCTTTACTGTAATGAGCTCGGGATCTCCCGGCCCGCACCCCACAAAGAAGACGTCAGACACGCTTTACCACCAGTATTGAGAAGTACTTGGTTGTCAGGGCGCGGTCGTTTACCTCGCCTAGCGTCATTTTTCTGACGATCTCCTTGTCGGTTCCAAGATCCTGTCCTATTGCAAATATCGAATCCTCGGGAAATCCCGACTCCCTCAACACGTCTATCACCTGATCAAAGTATCTCCCGTCCTTAAGAAAGACCATCGTCTCAGCGCTCCTTGCAATCTCCCTGACACTGGACAGGTCATAACATGATGGAATTATTGCAACCTTCTCTGCCCCCTCGGCAATGCTCACGCCAACCTTGGAGGCAAACGTGAATATCGAGACGATCCCAGGTATGACAGTTATGTCTATGTCCGGATGATTCGCCGCAAGATCTCTGTGCATGTAGATCCACGTGCTGTACAGGTATGGATCCCCCACGGTAATGTACACGACGTTCTTTCCTGACATGGCCCTCTCTGCCATGATCTTGGCGTTTCTCTTCCATGTCTGTTCAAGAACATCCCTGTCCTTTGTCATCGGAAAGATCAGTTTCACAACCTCTTGGTCTTCCGACTTGTCGATCAACTGTGATATTATTGAGAATGCTATGCTTGGCCTGTCCTCGCCTGACGCTGGGCACATTATGATGTCCGCGTTTTGGATTGCCCTTACGGCCTTTACCGTAAGCAGATCGGGATCCCCCGGACCCACCCCGATTGCAGTCAGACTTGGCATGGGAATTTTCAAACAGTCCCAATTAAAAATCTAGGTTAAGGCATGACTCTGCTGCAGGACCAAACCCAAGGGATCAAATCCTGCCTGTGACTTACCTGATAAATTTAATACAATTGGCAAGCACGGTCTGTGTGGACAGACAGAGCAATCTCAGAACCGGCTACACCACGGGAAGTTCGGCCACGGCAGCTGCCAAGGCCGCGCTGTTGGCAATACTCGGCCAGCAAAACGTATCCGGCGTGGACATACTGCTGCCCAAAGGCAGCAACATATCGATTCCCATAAACTCCTGCACGTATGGATCCGACCACGCAAGATGCTCTGTGGTCAAGGATGGAGGAGACGATCCCGACGTTACCCACGGCGCCGAGATCATAGTGGATCTGTCCCTTACGGGCATGGCAGGAATGATAGACATCGACGGGGGAGAGGGTATCGGAATAGTCACAAAGCCAGGCCTGGGACTGGAGATAAACAAACCTGCCATCAATCCCGTGCCAAAAAGAATGATCATACAGAACCTGCAGGATGTCGGAAGGCAGATACTTGACCGGCACGGAATACTGGTAGTAATTTCGGTTCCCAAGGGAGCAGAACTCGGTCCCAAGACTGACAATCCCAGAATAGGCATCAAGGGCGGCATATCTATTCTGGGCACCAGCGGAATCGTCATTCCATTCTCTACGGCATCATACGCAGCGTCAATCCGGCAGAACCTCGATGTTGCACTGGCCATGGGCAACGACACGGTGGTGCTGACAACCGGGGGGAGAAGCGAGGAGATGGCAAGGAAGATAGTGAATCTTCCTGATCACTGCTTTATACAAATGGGAGACTTTTCCGGGTACACCATACAGCAGTGTGGCAGGAAGGAAATCAAAAAGGCGTACATCGTGGGGTTTATTGGAAAGCTGGCAAAGATGGCAGCAGGAGTCAAGCAGACTCATGTCAAGGGCTCAAAGGTGGACATGGGGTTTCTTGCCGGACTGGCAGAACAGTCAGGCGCAGACGCGGCTACCATCCGGGAGATAAAAAGGGCAAACACAGCAAGGCACGTATCTGAAATTGTCCAAAATAACGGCATTAGCGGATTCTTTGACTTGATCTGCGCCCACACGTACAGGCACATGAGAAGGCACTGCAACGATTCGGTTCCCATCGAGGTGGTGCTGTTTGACTTTGACGGAAGTATTCTGGCCAGATCAGACACGTAAATCATAAAATTGGCGACTGGCCAATCTTTTGAATACGGCGTGCAACAAACCGCCAATCCTTGACATGCCGTGCTTGTGGGCAAGGACGATGTCTGCTGTTTCAGTACCTGTAGAACATGCCTGTCAGACCGACGGATAGGCGGCACCAAAATTCACTGGAATGACATGCAAAAAGCCCCAAAAAACAGGCGCGGTTTCCAAAACGGCATGCCTGCGTAGGCATGCAACCACACCAAAACTATTCCTTTATCTTCAATGCGCCTGACGGGCATTCCTTGACAGTTTTTCTTATATCTTCGGCAGGTGCGCCGTCTTGGATTATGACAAATTTACCATCCTGTTTTGTAAACACGGATGGAAGATTCTTTATGCATTTGCCTGAGTGAATGCAGACGCTCTCGTCCCAACTAACTTCCATAAGTCTGCTCTTGCATGGTGTTACAAAAACTTATTGCAGCATTGTATAACAAAAACCAGACATTCCCGACATGTCGACGGGCTGAAAACTGAAACAACTGCGATGATAGTTAATATTATTTTTGTAAAAAACGACGTGCACATATTTTGGCGATTGCAAAGATATTTTATCAAAGCAGGCATTCCGTATTCATGGAAAATGTGTCAGTTCTCGCAATTACCAGAAACGGGATAAAAATGGGAGCGGACCTCAAGAAATCGTTCCCAAATTGGCACGTCCTTGCGCCCGAAAAGTTTTCGGATGGAGACGACAGAATAACCTGGTACTCTGAATCCACCACGCAAAAGATTGCCGAGTTGTTTCATAACAGCGATGCTCTGGTATGCATCTTCTCTCTAGGCGCTGTAATCCGACTGATCGCACCGTACCTAAAAAGCAAGAAGACGGATCCGGCCATAATAGTAATTGACGACCAAGGAAACTTTGTAATTAGCGCCCTGTCTGGACATATTGGAGGCGCCAACGAACTGGCCTTAAAAGTTGCATCCCAGATAGGAGCCACGCCTGTAATTACCACTGCCGCAGACGTGAACAAGACAATATCTGTAGATCTGATAGGAAGAAAGCTGGGCTGGCAGATTGAAGACGATTCTACTGTCACCCGGGTCAGTGCCCACATGGTCAATGGGGATCCCATAGGCGTCTTCCAAGAGACGGGCAGCAGGAAATGGTACACAAAACTGCCACAGAACGTTACCATGTACAGCGACATGAACTCCCTGAGAGAGTCAGGCTCCAAGGGCCACATTGTAATCTCGGATAGGATAATTGAAGGCACGATTCCTGTAGATTCCGTGGTGTACAGGCCACCAAGTTTGGTGGTAGGTGTGGGGCTGCATTGGGACACTCCCAAGGATACCATCAAGGACGGAATTTTGCACACCCTTGAAAAGTTTGGTCTCAGCCCCGTCTCTGTATCTGGACTGGCATCCATTAAGAAACCGCAGGACATACCCGGATTGACACAAGCAGCCCTAGAGATGAACATACCTGTGGAGTACGTGGATAGGAAAAATTTGGCCCAAATCCAAACCCCAAACCCCTCTGACACTGTAAAATCCTTTGAAGGTACCGCAAGCGTCTCAGAGGCAGCCGCCATGATATCTGCTGGTGGTAACTTGGTTGTCGAAAAACAGAAATTCCCACCAAATCTGACTATAGCCATAGCAAGGAGAATGGATTGAGGCGCGGATTGTTACTCATAGACAGGGGAAGCAGGCAGAGGGAGGCGTCTGAGGAACTTGAGGCGATCTGCTCGGAGATAATGTCCAGCGGCAGGTACGTCTTTGTAGATTTCTGCTTTCTGGAAGTCGAACCGCCATACATAGAGGACGGGATTGCAAGGTGTCTCAGGCAGGACATAGACTCGCTTACAATCGTGCCATACTTCCTATACCCTGGGAAAAAGGTCAAATGTGCAGTTACCGATGTCATGAAGTTTCAAAAGGATACGGACGTAAAATTTGTCGTTACAAAACCCATGAGCATGCACCCGACCTTGGCAAGCCTTGTCCGAAACAGGATATCTGCCACCATGGCCGAAAACCACGTAACCCTTCCGGAGAAGGACGTCGACGTCATGCTCATTGGGCACGGAAGCATGGATCCCAACGCACGGATGTCTCTGGATTACATTGTAAACGAGCTGAATGGCTTATACCGGAACGTAAGTCGGTGCTGGCTGGAGATAGAGCAGCCGGACATATTTGAAGGGGTAAAGACGTGCTCTAAGAACAACCCTCGGGTGCTGATAGCAGTGTTTTACTTTCTACACGAGGGCGCGCACGTAAAAACTGACATTAACAACGACCTTATTCCCGCCCTTGCCGACTCTGGAATTAAGACGTTTTACACGACAAAACATCTGGGTACAGATCCGAAGATGATAGATCTGATCATGGAGCGGGCAGGAGACGTGGAAGATGCAGACTAAGAAGGGACAGTCCATAGAGGACGCAAGCATGCGGATCATTGACGAAGAGATTGGATCACACCACTATGACTCGATGGAGTGGCCCATAGTCCGGAGAGTAATTCATTCCACCGCAGATTTTGATTTTGCGGGAAAAAACAGAATAGTCTTCTGCAATAATGCCATCCGGAGCGGCATGGATGCGCTGAAGAGCGGATGCAGCATAGTCGTGGATGTTAACGGCGTTCTGGGAGGGCTTAACAAACAGAACCTCCGCGACTTTGGCAACAAGACTGTCTGCAACATCTCGGATCCGGCAGTCATGGAGGCTGCAAAGAAGCAAGAAACGACACGTTCCAAGGTATCCATGCGGGTCGCTGCGGGCGAAATTGACGGCGGGGTGGTGGCAGTAGGCAACGCCCCGACTGCATTACAGGAGGTGGTTCAAATGACCAAGGAGGGGATTGTACGACCCGCATTGATAATAGGAATTCCCGTGGGGTTCATCTGCGCTGCAGAATCAAAAGAGGATCTTTCCAAGTCCGACGCCCCGCACATAACCAACGTGGGCAGAAAGGGCGGCAGCCCGTCGGCGTCTGCAATAATCAACGCGCTCTTCAAGTTGATCCGTGCAGAATCCCCCCGATGAAATCCTATCCCCTCGAGTATCTGGTGCAGTTCATGACAAATGCCCCTGCATGATCCGAACTGTCAAAGTAAAGGTGCCCGTACGAAGCAAGTGTGTCGTGTTCAATCATTCCATCCCTGTTGCCATCTATTCCCTGGCCGATCTTCATTTTGTACACGAACTTGGAATCCGGCGAGACCGAGACCACACGGGAGTAGTGGAACTCGTGCCCGCGAAAGCCGCACGGTCCTGCAGACACGGGAGTGTCTGTAGTCATATTCCCCTCGGTGTACCCGAGCGTCATCTGTCCTGTCATCTCAGTCTCGGCATCAAATATGCCAACCATCCTGTGTCTTTTGCCGCCTGACGTGATCTGTCTTGTAAGATACATCAGCCCCCCGCACTCTGCATAGATTGGAAGGCCGTCCTCTGCCATGTGCCTGATGCCCTCCTGCATGGGGCGGTTTCCTGCAAGCCTGTCTCCGAGAACCTCCGGAAACCCGCCCCCTATGTACAACCCGTCGCAGTCAGGCGGCCCGGCGTCTGTGACGGGACTAAAAAACTCGAGCGTGGCGCCACAGCGACGCAGCGCCTCTAGATTGTCCCGATAGTAAAAGTTGAACGAGGTATCAAGAGCCACCCCTATCCGCGTCTTGGGTTTCTCGTATGCCGGCCTTGCCATGTCAGGTAGGTGAGAGACATCCTGCGCAATCTGCACCATCCTGTCGATATCCAAGCATTCCGATATGGTTTGTGCAACCCTGCTGATTCTGGCATGCAACGCATGCCGGTCCAGCGTGGAGACCAATCCCAAATGCCGCGACTCCATGTCCAACGCCGGGTCTCTTGGAATGGAGCCGAGTACCGGAATGCCTGTCTCCTCCAAAGCCATCCTGCATGCCTGTTCGTGCCTGTCGCTGCCCACCTTGTTGAGAATCACTCCTGCAATTCTGGAATCCTCATGGAATGTTGCAAAACCCATGGCAGTCGCCGCAATGGATCGCGCTGCCTTGGACGCATCCAAGATCAGAACCACCGGCGTCTTGGTTATGCATGCTGCATGGTGGGTGCTTGCATAGTCTGAGTCTCCTCCGAAGCCGTCATAGTACCCCATCACGCCCTCGACTACGGATATGTCTGATGCCGAATTGCAGATAAAACTCTCCAGCAGATGATCCTCGCCCATCAGCCAGGCGTCGAGGTTGCATGCATCCTGGCCTGCGATGCTTGAGAGGTAGCCAGGATCGATATAGTCGGGGCCTATCTTGAAGGGTTGGACAGAATAACCCTGCCTATTAAGCGCATAAATTATCGAGCATGTGACTGACGTCTTGCCAACCCCGCTGCTAGTGCCTGCCAAAACGATCCTAGGAATTCTCAATCTAAATGACTATGATTGTTTTTTATTTAAACCGCTTGAATGCCGTTGCGGTTTGTGTTTTGTGCAAGTTCAGAAATTATGGCAATCATGTCAAACCGGACTGCCCTGTTTAGGGAATATGCCATGCCGGAATCTTGAAAAGATCATCCGGACTGCATTCTGCTACCCTAAACGCAGGTTAGGCAGCCGACGTTTTCCCGCACCAGACAAGTGTAGACGGAACCGTGCGCCGCGCTTACAAATTCCGAATCTTTTTAGCAAGACCAGTCGGGAATGACACCATGGCGCGGGACGGCATAACCATAGTGTACACCGGAAAAGGCAAGGGAAAGACGACTGCGGCATTGGGCATAGTCTTACGCGCGTCTGGATATGGCAAAAAAATCTGCATGATCCAGTTCATCAAGGGTTCGTGGCATTACGGCGAGATAGAGTCTGCCAAGATGCTCAAGCCGGGGTTTGAGATGATCCGGGCAGGCAGTGGGTTTGTCGGGATTATAGACGACAAGAGCCCCAGGGAAATTCACGAGATGGCTGCAAGACACGCAGTCCAGACCAGCAGGGAGAGAATCCAGTCCGACGAATACGACATTGTCATACTTGACGAGATAAACTACGCAGTAAATCTAGGACTAATCCGACTTGAAGATGCCTTGGAGCTAATCCGCACAAAACCGGCGCGACTTGATCTGGTCTTGACAGGAAATTATGCCCGGGACGAGGTTATTGAGGCGGCAGATCTGGTTACTGAGATGAGAAACATAAAGCACCCGTTCCAGCGTGGCATAAAGGCAAAAAAAGGCATCGACTTTTAACAGCCCCGGCAATCTTTTGGGATCTATGCTCCATTGCGAACCGGCGCACGGGAAAATACCATTCGGGTGCGGAACATGTGCCCGGATCAAAATCTTTCGGCTCGGTGTAAATATCCAAAAAATTCAGATAACAAGTGATCGGATCTTTTTGGCCTCCACTATGCGTCTTGACACGGTTCTGGCATGCGATGCACCGCATCATGCTTCAGATACGGGGAAATTCCATCAAATGGATAAAATCAGAACCAATAAAACACGCGTAAAAGAACACCGGATAGGCCTGTAGAACTAAGATTTGGACAACGTCGTGCACATCATCATACTAAAATAGAACATAATCATTGGCTTTCATAATGAATCTAAATAATCTCGCTATTACTAACAAAATTCTTCGTGCAAGACGAAGGAATAGAATTACATGCGCACTATCAAAAGTTAAAACAAGTCCAAATATAAATATAATTGACGTGGGTTGCGGTTCAACTGGAAGATCATTTGAGGATTTTATTCCATCATCTTGGAATATAACTGGAGTAGATTTAATCGATCCGCAAAAATGTAAACACACTCATCCAAATTTTCGATACGTACAACAGAATGCTCAAGATTTGAGTCAATTTGCAAACAACCAATTTGATTTGGCGGTTTCTATTGGTTTGTTAGAACATGTTACAGACAAAATGCATTTTAAAAAAGCAATTTCAGAAATTAGACGTGTTGCTAAACAACATATTGTGATAGTACCATACAAATATTGTTTGATAGAACCTCATTATGGCTGTCCATTTTTTCCTATATATCCCGATTCACTTAAACGATTCTTGGTTAAAATGTTTGATTTGTCTGATCAACGAGAGGCGATCAAACATGATCCCGCATACATTGAAAAATATTGCATATGGCCTTCCAACAAAGATTATAAAAAAGAATTTCCTGAATCAAATGTATATGTAACACCCACATTAGATCAGATCGTAATATGGTTGGGATCATAACCCCGCATCATGTGGTGCGTAAATGATCAAAATTTCAACCCGATGCATGGACGACTGAGCTGAAGCCGAAAAAATAAAGTGGTCCTAAAGAAAACCAGAGGTATGCGCGAGTACACCCGCGTCGTGGCCGTGAACATAGTGTGCGTCAACAGACAGAACCCCACATTCACCGCAAAGTTGCTCGGCGTTAACCGCGGCACCGTCAGCGACTGCTTTTCAGCTAAGCAAAATGTACCTCAAATCTGAGATCAGGTAGGTGGTTTGGGCTGGCATGTGAGAAGTGATTCCAACTGCACCTTGAAAGTAAACATGGTCATGACACTTTGCCTTTCAGTGCAGTCAGAAGGCATTGCCATGACGATTATCCATTCATTGTACAATAGATCTTATGCGCAATCCCGCGTAATTTTTAATCCGAGGCAGCACGTCGGAATTATTACCTATTTTATGGCTTAATTTTTCACCAAGGCGCACGGTGTTGAATGTGTTTTGCAGAGATTCGCAACATTGCGTGCGCACCATTTCGGCACCGTAGCATGCACAGTCATATCATCAGAACGGGGCACTGCTTGCAGGTGGGGAGGCCCGTTTCAGTCAATGACCGTTTCCCACCTGCCAGTGACGGCGAGCCCTTGTCTATCCTGTCCCACGGTAGGTGCAGGTTCACCAGCCCGGTGATCACGTTGAATTCGTCGCTGAACTGGCCCATGATCCCGCCGTACGGGTCTGTCAGACGCGCGTAATGCTTGAGCCTTCCGATGTAGTGCTCCACCATTATTCTGGTGGAGTTGACCAAATTGTTGTGCTCCCTTTGCTTGTCAGTCAGGGTGCGGCGGTTTTTTGATCTCTTGTGGGTAATCATGAGATTTGCGCCTGGCAGGTCTTGTCGGTTTCCTGATGGCCTTTGTCTGCCAGAGGCGGATTCTGTCCTCTTTTGGTGTGGAGCCATCCTTCATGGATTCGGCCCACTTGTCAAACGACATCGGTTCCTCCCGAAGCAGCGTGATGTCGTTTGTAGAGCCCACGATGCTCTGATATCCCGACTATCATCCCTTTCTTGTTGATGTAGACATTGGTGTTGTTGGTGAACCGTTTCTTCTTTCCAGAGTACCTCATGCGTCTGACGGTCTTTTCCGACGGACGCTGCACCGGACTGTGCGTGCCGTCTACCATGATGTAGGCTGAAATCCGACGAGCAACATTAATTTACGCACCGGAGACCTCTAGAAGAATGCCTGTCGAAACCCATGAAATGCCAGAACAGGGCGAGATAGTGCTTGCCACCGTTACCCGCGTGATGGATCACGGTGCGTACGTGACGCTTGACGAGTACGATGACATTCAGGGATTCCTGCACATCTCGGAGATCGCGCCTGGCTGGATCAGGGCCATAAACAGGTTTGTCCGGGACGGAGACAAGAAGGTGCTGCTTGTAAAGAAGGTCAATCCGAAACGCGGCGACATCGACCTGTCCCTCAAGCAGGTATCAAACGACCAGAGGAAGCACAAGCTCAAGGAAGTCAAGAAGTTTGAGAAGGGAAGGACGCTGCTCCAAAACGTGCAGGAGAAGGCGGATCTGACAGACGCCCAGATTGAGAATCTGGAGGATCAGATATACTCAAAATTTGACTCAGTCTATGACGCGTTTGTAAAGGTTGGAAGGAATGGGATCGACTCGGTCAGCGATCTGGAGATTCCAGACAAGACTGCTGCCGTCATAGCGGAGATTGCCTCCAAGATGAAGCTGCCGTCAGTAGAGATCCGGGGCATCATGGAGATTACCAGTGAAAAAGCCGACGGGGTGGAGATCATAAAAAATACGTTGCTCGATGTCGTGGAAAGGGACGCTACCATCCAAATTACCTATCTCGGAGCCCCAAAGTACCGCCTTTCAATAGTCTCGGAGGACTTTAAATCCGCTGAAAAGTCCCTAAAGCCGATAATAAGCGAGATTCAGACCGGCATAACCAAAAAGAAGGGCTCGTTCAAGTTTACCAGGGAAGAGTCAAGGAAGACGAGGACGAACTAGATGCGATTCCAGATGAGGCGGTGTCCTGCATGCAACCGGTACACCTTGAAGGCACGATGTCAGGCGTGCGACTCTGATACGGTCTCCGTCCATCCGGCCAAATTCTCACCTGACGACAAATACATGCGGTACAGGCTGCCTGAAAGGTACGACTAGGGGTTCTGGCCGTACTCGTGATTGACCTCGTATATGAATATCCCTATTACCGCCGCATCCCGCTTGTCTACAAAACTCTGTGACGCATAGGCCAGCCTTAGCGGACCGTCCCCGTCGGGAGGATACTTTATCTCCTCGGCATAGATTGGAATCAGCCCGTTCACATACACTGGTGCCTGCTGTGTAGGATTGTTCGGGTTGACGTACAATATGGGGGTGAATGGAAACATCTTTCCAAGGACTGTCTCGTCCCAAAAGTAATCCGTGCCGCTCGTGCCGTCTGCATGCAGGTACCTGGAGACATCGTGGCCCGCTATCCGCATGAACCATTGTTTTTTTGAATCATCCCCGCCGTAATTCAGAGTGTACAGCGGTTCCCCTCCGTCCGATGGCAGTCTCTGTGCTGCCACAAAGACAAGCACATAGTCTGCTCCCATGTCCTGCAAAGCTTGCCACGCCTGGTCTGGCGTGCTCAGGAACATCTCGGCAATGCCCGCAATCACGACCGTGCTTAGGGTGGCGTTGTCTGCCACGCTTGCCCTCTCGCCCATGGTGGATATCCAGTACCCGTAGTCCCACCATGACGCAATCACGGCATCTTCCGGCGTGCTGGTTTTTATCCACTCCAACGCGTCCAGCCAGTCATTGGTGGCTATTGGAAAATATGACGCGCCGTTGAGGATCGCAGGCGGCAGGCTCGTGGAGGCAAACACCTGCGACTGCTCCCCTGCGTACACCATGGGGACAGTCAGGAGGATTATGATTCCTGCCGCGTATGACAGCCTGATGGCGTTTCCGATGGGCTTGTCTGTGTCGGCCCTCTTCTTAAAGAACTCCCTTGTCAGAACGGCCAACCCGACAGACGCCAAGGCAATTATTCCTATGCCGGCAAAGACCTCCAGCCTGATAAAAGCCGAGCTGATGTACACTCCTGCCATGCCCAATATCAGTATGAATGCCAGCATGTCGTTTTTGATCGGCCCCGAATCCTCCGTGCCGATATGCCTGAGGATGAGCCACACGCCGATGCCGGCAAATACCATCAGAATAGAATGGAATACAAACGACTGGCTGATGGTGGTGGTTGCGTGTTCTGAGACCGAATCCACCAAGGGGTCTGTCGTGGTCATGAACGGGTTGATGGCGTTAAGGTACCTGAAGCTTGGATTCGATATGATGTCTATCTCGGAATTTATTGCCAGCATGCCTGCCCCGACTATGACAAAGGCCGCCAGCAGCAGCAGGCCGTTTCTGGTCTTGTGCCTGCCGCTCCTTGACTGAAGCATGATGCACGATACCAGAAATACGGTAGGAACGATCAGCGCCAGTCCTTCCATGGAGTCTGGAGCCAGTCCACGCTCAAATCCCACGGAGGCCAAAAACGAGACGGCCGTGTACACTGGAACGGCCCACACGAGAAACTTGTGGTCGCTGCGCAGAAACGGCAGCGCCAGGATAAACACCCCGACTGGTATTATGAAGAACTGGTTCCCACCCCATGCTGACATGGCAAATGCCGTGAACACGCCGCCTCCCGCAATCCTGGCAATGGCAGACGTCCTGTTTCCCGTGTTTAGTCCACTCAAGAGCAGGTAGACTCCTAAAATGCCATAGAACAGGCCTAGGGGTTCTGACTTGAACCACCCTATGGTGCCCCTGACCAGTATGGGCAGCGAGACTGCGTACAGCATGGCCGCAAGAAGCCCGGCAGTGGTTCCGCCAATGACCCTGACTAGGGCAAAAAGTACCACGGCAGTCAGCGAGCCGACTACCATCGGAAATATTATGGTAAAGTCGTAAAGGCTGGATCCGCCGCCGAACGCCTGATAGGTCGCAGCGGCCGTCAGGTGAAGCATAACCTGGGACGTGCGAGATATGTCCCTGCCTGTAGGATACCAGCTCTGATCATCATGCCACTCATAATACTCGACTATCCCGTTCTCCACCATGTACTGCGTGGCCCGGTAGTTGAAGAATGGATCAAACTCGTTGAGCTCAAACCCAAAGTCTGCGGGTTGGGAACGAACCAGCATAGACATCGTAACCGACAGGGCGAGTACGCCGATTATCAGAAGGTGGCTGTACTTTAGCTCATGAGAGCCGACAGATATGAGTGACGAATTTCCTTTCAATCATCATCTTTTATGACATTTCCTTATTACTCTTTATCTATCTGGCGAGTACCTTCCTTCCAGCCTGGCCTCTGCAAGGATGTGGCTGCGCATCGCGTCTTCAATCTGGGCCTTGTCGGATCCCTTCTTGCAGTCCAGCATGGAATCCAGCGCATAAAGTTTGAAGACGTACGTGTGCTCCCTGTCCGGCGGAGCCGGACCGCCATACCCGGTTTCGCCAAAATCCGTCGTGCCCTGAATGCATCCTGAGGGAACCGAGTCCTCGCCGATTCCGGCCGTGTCAGGTTTGATATTCCACACAACCCAGTGCACCCATACCTTTCCCACCGCACCCATTGCGTCCGGATCGTCCATTATGAGCACAAGGGATCCTGTACCTGCAGGAATCTGGCTGATCCCCAGCGGAGGGCTGTGGTTTCCATTCTTGTATCCGTATCTCCTTGGAATGACGTTGCCGTTTTCAAACGCGGTACTCCTGATTGTAAAGCTGTCCACGAGGGGACTTGAGAAACCCTCAAAGTTAAATTTTTCTAAGATTCAAGTATTATGCTGTCCCTTGAGAGGGACATTACCGCTCCCCCGCATTCCTTTACCCTCCTCTTCAGATTCGCATCCACCGTGGCAACCACTCCCCCGTGGGCTGAAACATGCCGCAGGATCTCCCCGTCGGCAAACTCGCCCGTGATGGGAATCTTCTTGAAATTCCTGACATGCTGCAGGGTATCTAGGGCATCCCTGCTCTTTGCGGGATTCTCTGCCAGCCTGGAAAGCTCGGTCATTACCACCTGGGGAACGACAAACGTTATCTGTCCTATCTCCACATCTAGTCTGTCGACGTTCTTGATCCGCCTGGTCGCAAGATGAATCAAAAAGCTTGTATCACAGATGACTTCAACCAACTATTCCAGCACCAATCAGTCTCCATCTCTCGGCAATCCTCCTGCTGATCGCCACGGCTTCTCCTTCAAAGACGCATGCGGGCCTTCCTAGCTCAACTTCAATGCCGTCAGATACCGCCTTGGAGACTTTGCCCAGCACTGGAGCGGTCCCTATGTTGAGCCGGAGCATCTCGCTGGACTGTATGGGCTGCACCTTGACATCCTGCGTGGTTCCCACCGCCGAGTCAAACAGGTTTACCCCGAGACTCAGATGCGTGGTGTTCTCTGGAAGCGTGCCCGGCCTTCCAATGACTGAACCGATAAAAGAGTCACTTCTGGTCATGGACGGATCCAGCTTTGTTCCTATGGCAACTAGGCCACCCGGCTTTATCGAATCGACGATTCCTGCACCCGTCCCGAGTGAGATGATCTCAGTTGACAGCGGTTGGTAGGTTTTCTTCTTCTCGTTCATGATGCCTGGCCGTATCTCGATCTCGTCTCCCACCTCAAAGACTCCCTGGGTAAGGCTTCCACCCACAACGCCGCCCTTGATGTTCCTGATCTTGGTGCTCGGCTTGTTGACATCAAACGAGCGCAGCACATGCATGACAGGATTCTTCGTCTCGTCCCTTGCAGGCGTCTTGATGGTGGACTCTATGGCGCCTATCAGTGCGTCTATGTTCAGTCCCGACTGGGCCGAGATCGGAACCACCGGCGCCCCTGCCGCATGCGTCCCTTCTACGAATTTTGAGATGTCGCGGTAGTTACCTAGCGCCTCTTGGTATGAGAGCAGATCCACCTTGTTCTGCACCATTACAATCTGCTGTATGTTGAGTGTCTGAAGAGCCAAAAGGTGTTCCTTTGTCTGCGGCCTTGGAACCTTTTCGTTTGCTGCAACTAGCAACAGTGCGCCGTCCATCAATGCAGAACCGGACAGCATGTTTGCCATTAGGCTCTCATGCCCGGGGCTGTCTACAAAACTCACCACTCTGGACAGCTGGCTCTCCCCTCCGCAGTTGTTGCATTTTGGGACAGTCGAGTATCCTAGGGGTTCCTCACAACTGCTGCACTTGTAGAATGCCGCATCCGAGTAGCCTACGCGGATAGTGATTCCACGCTTGAGTTCTTGGCTGTGGACGCTGGTCCAAGATCCTGTCAGTGCTTGGATGAGGGTAGTCTTTCCATGATCCACATGGCCTGCGGTTCCAATATTCACACACGGTTGGTATCCGTACTTTTCAATGTACCACTCCGGGAGTGTCTCTTTCCAATGCATAAACCAAAACCTTCAACCGTTATATGTTAAGTTATTCTTTTTACGCAGTTTCCGCATCTGGGGATTCTGCTGGAAGCTCACTATCGAGCCTGCAGTTAATCTGGTAAATCTCCTCTGATATGGTGTTTCCGCGCATTAGCTTTCTTACCCTCTGACCGGCCTCGGCATCCTGAAGACCAACGCCCTTGGAGAGTAGGACGTGCTTTCTTGCCGCGCCATGAATGTCACTTCGCATCGGAACCCCTGACTTGTCAGAGCCTCCGGTAATCTTCAACTTGCCTGAAAGCCCCACAACTGACGCGTCCGTCTCGTTTCCCAACTGCAGGCCCAGCAGGGGGCTTGCATCGCTGTCCTTGAGCTCCTTAGAGACGGTCTTTCCCTTTGTGTCCGATATTGTTACCTTGAAGTTTACCAAGCACTCCCAAAAAAATCGCACGACTAATTAATCTTTGGAACATTAACTGGGCGACCTCGCCTATTACATTAACTGCTGATACTCAGTTTTCTGAACCATGTGGCATCTTGTGGAAAATTATTGCTTGCCCAACACTAAAAAAATTCCCCCAAAATGCCGCCTAAATTTACAGTCCCGACCTGTCAGGAATGTAGTCTGTGGCCATGTTTAGTGCCTGATCCTTCATGATCTCGATATAGTCGTCGTAGCTTGCCTCAAAGTTGCAGTGGGGGCATCTTACGCTCGTGATCTCGTCGTCTAGGACCGCGACCTTCTCGCACTCCGGACATCTTGCATCCATACCGTATGTTGTTTACCAAGATATTTAATCATAGTTGACATAGGCTCTGTACGCGGAGTTAGTTTAGCCCGGTATGACGTCAGCTTCCCAAGCTGAAGGCCGCGGGTTCAAATCCCGCACTCCGCATCACAACTCCCTGATCGCTTGCTCAATAACTCCCCTGTCGGGAGCGCGCGGATGATACTTTAGATACCTCCTGAGATCCTCTCGTGCCTTTGAGTTGTCCCCCTGCTGTTGCATGAGATATGCCCTGTTCTTGTAGATTCTGGCTGATCGTTTCGGGTCAATTCCGATGGCCCTTGTATAGTATGACTCTGCCTTTCCAAACTGCTTCGTCTTGAGGTAGTAATTGCCAAGGCCGTTGCATGCAAGGTATGCCCTGCCGTTGATCTCCAGGCACCTCTGGTAGAGTTTTATGCATTCGGGCAGGTTCTGCTCGTTCATCATGCCTCCAAGCATCTGCAAGGCGGTGGGGTTGTCCGGATCCTGCCTCATGGCCTTCCTTAGTGACTCTACTGCTCCGCTGCGGTTTCCCAGTATGGACTGCCTTTCTGCTGTCAGGCACAGCCGGTTTGACTCCCCGCCTGACTCATTTTCGAGCTTTGCGCCAGGCATGATATCCGATGGGGCAAGCAGAATCATCACCCGTCCGTCCTCGGACCACTCCTGCTCAAATATCTCTTGGGGTATTGCACCCTCCTGCTGCTCTCCCTCTGCGGTGCCTGTCTGGATGTAGTGCAGTATGCTCTCCTCGTCATACCCTGTGATGACTGAGGCGTGGTGGGTAATCTCTGGAATTCCCGGCAGGATGACTATCGGAGGTATTCCCAAGTCGATAATCTTCTTTAGTTCGGCTACCGACGAACGCACCATCATGCATTTAAGACCGTACAGTTCTGCCAGCTCGATTCCCTCAATCAGGACGCTTCCCTCAAACCCCTGGTATTTGCGTGCGGTCTTGGCCGCCTCTTTCATGGGCAGGCTGACATTCCAGTAGGTTGACACTACATTGATGGGCAACGGAAGGCAGATGTTCTCCTTGTCCACAAGCGGTAGGATGAGTTCGTTGCCGTCTTCCATGGGACACGTGAATCATACGAGTTATTAAAATCCTATAGACGTGTGCATAAATTCACGCAGCAGTCCCGGTTCATATTTTCCTGCCTGCACGGACTTGCTATATCTGGCAGAATCTCCGTATAAGATCATGGCCGTCGGCGCTCATCTCCGGATGGAATTGTGTTCCAAAGACGTGCCTGTTCCGGTACCTGATGATCTCGTACCTGCCTCCTTCAGACACTGCGACTGGCACCAGCGTTTCGGGAAGCTTGGATATCTCGTATCTGTGGCTCTCAAAGACGCTCATGACGCCTTCTGATATGGGGTTCTCCACCGTGGTCCTGACTGCCTCCCCACCCTTGTACAGCCTGCCTGTCCTCCTTATGGTTCCGCCCAGTGTCAGCGCCAGAATCTCTGCACCGTAACATATTCCAAGCAGCTTTGCGCCGCGTCCTATGGCATGTCTGATGACTCCCGAGTTGATCTCGTTGACGCGTCTTTCATTTCTCTTCCTGCCCGAAAGGATCGCTGCGTCAAAATCTCCAAATTGGTCCGGCCTGAGATCATGCGGGGTGCGTCTTTCAAACCCAACCCCCAGATCTTCTAGCAGGCAGGTCAGGTTATCTGTGTATACGGAGCCGTTGTCAACTACCAGTAGCAACTAGTTGCCTACCTCGACGGTGACATAGTGCATCTCGGGGATGTCGTCCTTTACTATTATGGTTCCCACATTGACATAGTTGTCGTCATCCCACACAAAGATCCTCTCGCTGCGCGGCTTGACAAAGTCGTCTATGAATACCGACAGAAGCTCCTCGACGTCCTCGCGTTCGTTCTCAGTAAAGAAGACTATCTCCCCCTGACTGAACGCAAGCGGAACCTGTATCGATGTAGGTTCTACAACCATGATCTCGTTATCCTCAAACACCGCCTTTATGATGTCCACTCTGGCTGCCCTGTTAAGCTCGACAAAGTCATCATCAAACACCACTGCATCTGCCACGCCGGAAACCTTCTTGAGGTATGCCTCAAACGCCTCCTGCTGCGTGTCGCCAAGTCCGACAAAGTACTCGCCGTTGAACGCCGCGCCCACTGCCGCGATGGTTCCCAGCTGGGCAACCACGCCTCCGGCGCCTGCAGTATACACGGGAATGAAGTAGATGTCCTGATCGCCTACCCGGTACAGGATGTTGTCGCCGATCCTGGGATTTCTAAGCAGCGTGTTTAGCTGTGCAAACTCGGGATCCCTGTCAAGCGCCTCCCGAACTGCCGTGGGGCCGATCAGCTTGGTAGTGGAATTGAGTGGAACCTCGTAGAACTGCATGTCTCCCAAATTGGCAAGATCGTTTTCTACCACCATGTATCCTGCAAGGTTCCTGCCCTGCGAGCCCCTCAGCTCAAGTGAGAGTAATCCCAGAAACTCCGTGCGCTCAAATCCTGGTGGCTTTGCCTCCACATAGTACGTGTCAAGGCCGCGTGGAATCTCATAGAATTCGTTTGCCTGGATGAACGTGTCAATGCTGGTCACGTGATAGATGTTGTACATCTCTGTCTTCCAGTTGAATAGCTCCACCGGGTACCTGATCTGCTCCTCAAGCCACGCCGGCATGGGTTGGAACTGCTCGGCGTACTGCTCGTGGAACATCTCTGTGAAGAAATCGTCGCCTGTCTTGAGCAGCTGGATGTCTCCGTTATACGAGTCCACAAGGGCGTATCCGACAAGCCGCAGGTATGGGTTGCCTACAGACCACGGGACGTTTTGGGTGTCAAATCCGATTATCAGCGGGATCAACCAGTACGAATTTGGTCCGTCGGTGACTGGAAGCGAGTCCAGCTCCGCCCCAAACAAGTTGTAAAGGAAGTACGGGTACAGCACCTGCATCCTGTCGTTGACATCCTTGTACCTCATGACATGTATCGCATCGGCCGGATACGAGAGCAAAAAGTTAGGCTCAAATATCCAGCTCAGCGGGGGCGGAATATCCAGTCCGCCCGCACCAGAATAGAATGCCTCTCCAAGCTCGTCAGTATTTGTGCCGCGCTCCGTGGTATATCCTGACCATTTCGTCTCAAACAATCCTCCCTCTCCATAGTAGATCTCCCTCTGCTGGAAGAACTGGCTGCTGTCTACAATCTGGCCTTCGGTTGCCTCAAGAGTGAGAAATCCATTTGGAACGTGGGTGTATACTAGGTGCTCGTTGTACCACAGGTTGTCTGCCGCCACAGACGTGGGTATGATGGGTTTCATTGATGCAGTCCAGTACAACGTGTTGTTGAATCGAAGAATGTCATTGTCCTCAAAGTCCACATACGGGATGAGTCCTATCTCCGGCTTCAGCTTGGCAAAGGCAGCCTCCCAGTCCCAGACCCGAACGACATCCAGGACGTCGCTGTTCTGTTCTACGTAGTTGTCTATGTTGTTGGGCGATACCGATGTCAACTGGACGTCGTGGGTGTTCTCCTGTATCTTGTCTAGTTGGCCAAGATGCCTGTTTACGCCTATCTGCTGGGCCGTATACGGGCCCAGGTACTCTATCTTCCTTGCATCCGCTATGCTGTCGTTGACTGTTATGACTGCAAAGATGGTTATTCCAATTGCCACTATCGTTAAGAATCTGATGTATACGTCCCGCTTGAACATGTGCGTCAGCACGCGCGCCCGTATCCTGTCAATAATTGAAAAGACGATCAACGCCGCTCCGATGAGCAGCGTGCCCCCGACGACATACTTTGTGTTGTAGTCAATCTGATCCACAAAGAAGGCATTCACTCCTGCCCACAGCACGGCGATCCCGGCGATCCCCTCAATGGTCGAGACGTAGTTGAGGTATTTGGGCTTTTCATCTACCGAGTCCCGCACATACGATGTGATAACGTCGATGATCCTGTGTACCCCGACGTAGAGCACTATGCGCAGGCCGGCTGCTGCAAGAACGGCCGGAATCAACATCACCAAGGCCGGAATCATCGGCACCACGTTCTCTGTGGCATAACTGGGGTCCGTGCCGGGGTTTACAAACGGCAGCGTGAATATAGTTGGAATGTTCTCTACACCGAGCGTGTCTCCCTCAAGAAACGCGACTGCGGCAAACCCGAACATGATGTTTGTAAAGAACGCCCCGAAGAGCAAAATCTTGGTGACCTGCCATATGCCGAACTGTACCGGCGAGAGCTTGTACTCCTTGAACCTTAGTATGCTGGCCGAGAGAGGTTGCTGCCCTCCCTTGCCAATGTGCCCTATGGTGGTGTTGACTATGTACCAGAAGATCGACGACCTGCCTGCGACATTCACACGCACAAGTGCGATCGCCGCGAGAATGATAGTTGAAACAAGCGTATAGTAGAGCGGTTTGCTGAACTGCTCGCCGAACTCTGTAAAGTTCATCGACAGTATGACTGCCTGGTTTCCAACCATTGCGAAGATCGCAACTCCGATGACTGCTATTATGATCAGTTTGACAAACCTGCCGGTATCCGGAGGTGGGGTTTGCTTATCTGTAGCGGCACTATACAAAATCAAACTCTATTACAGCTTGGCAAATTAATGTCTTACCAGCTTGTACGGCATCGTCGTACGCGGATGGTACGCGCCACGCCTGTCAGTCATGCTGCGCTTGCCACACCCTTGCATATCATGTAGGCTGCGGCATACGTCGGGACGCTTACCTTCTCATTGGAGTATGGTCCAAACTTCTTGTTGCGCAGGAGAAACTGCCTCGGACAGTCTGCCTGAACATCTACCACGTCGTCGTCAAGGAGTGAAGCCGAAGTGTATGGGTTGAATTCTGCCGGATTCTCGCAGCGGATCTTCACAAGCCCGCTCTTGCTGTTTATGGATCCGGGAAGCCTGAAGATTCGATGGATGTCGGTTGTCACGTTGGGATCGATCCTGACCCCTATGCTACCTGAAGCGCCTGCAAGAACTTCTTGGAACCGGACCGGACCGCCTGCAAACAACTCCTTGAGGGTTTTACTCCTTGCGGACTTTGAGCCGGCTACGTATCCTGCAAACCTCCCACGCCATCCCCTTTCAGCCGGATCCGGAAAGTCCTTGCGTGAGGGCGTCGGCTTCATCCCAAACGATTTGGGAACAGTCCCCTTGAACGTTACATAGTCCGAAAGCTCCACCCTCTCCCTAGATCCCATCTCCTGAAACTGCGAGCCGTGCACATGGACGTGAAATCCCTCATTCCCTGAAAAATAGATCCGTATGCCGCTTTCGTCCACGCCAAGATCGTCTGTCAGAATCCGGCGCAACCTGTCAACCTGCTCCCCTGCGCCTTTCATGCACTTTCTGCACGGCAGGGACTTTGCCACGGTCCTCTTGGAACTGCATGCCTGGCAGTCCAGCCCATCCCCTACCCTGCCGCACTCAGAACACACCGACACAGCATGCTCCTCCCTGCAGGGCAGACCGAGATCCTTGGCGTCAATGTCAAAGATCAGATCCGCCTCTTTCCAGACCTTCTCTGCCATGGGCAGGCTGGGGAAGTGGTAGCATGCGTTCGAGCAGTAGACGTCTGACGGGACGTTCTGCAGGAGCAGCAGGCGCAACTCCCCGTCGTTCCTTACTGATATGTGGCGGATCATGCCGGAGCCGAACTTCTGATACCCAAATTCCCTTTCAGGCGTGCGCGTCGGGGTCTGAATCATCTCAAAGTGCTCAAAATAGTATCTCTTGAATGCACTCCTCAGGAGACTCATGTCATTCTCGTGCATTACCTTCTCTTCCCAAACTGCCTGGGGTTGATGATGTTGTCGCATTCTGGTATGGCAAAGCACAGATCCTGCGTCCTGATCTTCTCGCATGACGGGCATGAGTACTGCTTGCCACCGCTTCCTGCAAGGTGGTTCAACTGGTATGCAGTTATCCGCTCGTTGTAGTCCGGGGCGTTTTTGAACAGCGGCGCAATCTGTTCGACACTCTGGCCCCTTGCCAGCAAGAACGTGGCCAGCATGAAGCGCCCCGAGTGTGGAAGATTCTCCCCCCTCTCCAGCACGTCTATTGCGTGCTTTATGCAGGGCGGATACTCCCCTGTATCGACTGTGGCAACCACGAACTGTTTTGAGATATCGACCAACTTCTTCACATATCCTTCAAAACCGGAGATCATCTCGGGGGTTCTGGCGCCTGTGATCTTTTTGCTGATGTGCAGTACCAGCTCGTTTCTGATCAGCCTTACCGTCTCGTGCGGGGTTAGATGGACCACTCCGTTCCAGACGTGCCTGTTGACCAGCTTCCACTCCCTTTCGTGAAAGTGGACAGAGTGCTGTATGTAGTTGGATATGGGAATCACGAAATACTTGTCCTCTCTTCTGATCCGGATAGAGAACAGCTCGTCGATGATTCTTACTGCCAGCCTGTGCCTTGTGTCGTCTATATCGGCCAAATCCCTCTCAAGATGCTTTTCTGCACGCCTCGCCTCTCCCAGTGCAAACCTCCTGATCATGCTCTGATTGCCGCACAGCTTCAGCAGGACGATGGCCAAGAGGAACGAAAAAACCTCGTTTGGCAGCGCCGCATCGCCTGACGATTTTTCTGACCTGTAGATTCCTCTCTGGATGGTAACCTGGACCCTCTCGAAAGCGTTTCTGATCACGTGGGCCATGTCGGGATCCGTCCCAAACTGCTCCAGCGTGAACCCCTTGTCCCTGAGATACTGTCCGGCGTCTGCCAGAAACGGATACTTGGCAACCTCTTTCTCCCCCAGCGCGTGCACGCCGGTCTGCACCGCCGCACCCGTGCTGTTTTGCAGACTCATCCTTCTGCTGACAAACTCGATAATCTGGTCGATGGCGCCGTCCCCGTAACCACGCATTATTCTCACATTTCCAAACGATGCGCAATCAAGAGCGCCCTTGGAATCCACCTTCAGCCTGTCCAAGAGCGCGTCCTGCAACCTTCCAGACACCTCCTGAGTGACCTCTTCGGAGGCGACTCTCTTCTGCAGTTCCGAACCTGCCTGGTCAGGCCCGCTGCTGTGGACCAGCATGTGTCGCAGGCACCTTATTCCCTCGGCCGTCTCCTCGTCCAGTATTCCCTCGGCCCTGCCCTCTCCGACTGCCTGCCATATGTTTAGAATGAATCCTGTGATGTATTCACGGGCTCTAGCCTTTTTTGCCTCGCTGGCAAACTGAAGCAGAACAGACAGCTCCACATCTGCCACTTCTGTCAGCCTCTTCAGCGACCTTCCGGCGGATCTGCCGTTTCTGCCTTTGGCGTCTTGTGCCCGACTCTTCCTGCCTGACGGATCCGCTACCCGGGCCGCGCCTGCCTGCCTGAAATCCAGAACATTCCCGGTAATGACTGTCATCCACTGGGTCCACATCAGGGCCATCTGCATCGCCTTCTCTTCTGCCATGTCCTGCGTCATGGCGTCTCCGGCACTCCCTGGCATGATCTTAAACCCTGTGATGCCCTGCGACTCCCTGACAAACTCTACAGTCTCGTCATCTTCAATCTCATCCAGATCGATCCTCTCAGACAAATCAAACGCAACCTCCCACGTCTCCTCTGCGATCTTGCTAGGTTCTGGCATATACACTTCAATGCAACTATCATCTAAAAGAAGTATTTCCCCCGACGCGATCCTAGACTGGGCTTACCCGGTCCAATATTCATAACGCAACCCATCTCCAACCCGGACGGGTTTAAATTATGTCCTAGCCAGTCTGAATATATGCATGTAGGGTGCCATGTCTCAATCTCTGGATCCATTGACATGGCAGTCGACAACGCCGTTCAGAGGAAGTGCTCTGCCTTTCAGATATTCACTAGAAACCCCCGAGGGTGGCACGCAAAACCCCTCACAGATAAGGACACTGCCAGCTTCAAGTCAAAGATGCAGGCCAGCGGGATAGACAGGCTTGCAACATGCGCGCACATGCCGTACCTGCCAAACCTTGCGACTCCCAAGGATGACGGTTTTGACAAGTCGGTAAATACTTTGATAAGCGAGACCGAGCGGTGCGCGCAGCTGGGAATACCGTACCTTGTAACCCACCTTGGAAGCCATCTGGGCACCGGCGAAGCGGCCGGGATAAAGAGGCTGGTAAGCGGCCTGAGCAAGGCAGGAAAAACCGACAACGACGTAATGATACTTCTGGAGAACACCGCAGGCCAGAAGAACTCCGTCGGGTCGGACTTTGAACAGCTCGGAGAGATCTTCGGACAACTGGATCCTGCCGAACGGTTCGGCGTGTGCCTTGATACATGTCATGCGTTTGTGGCAGGCTATGACCTTAGGACAAAAGATGACGTGGAGAAGACGTTTGCAGAGTTCGATCGGCATGTGGGACTGGAACACCTGAAGATCCTCCACCTGAATGACGCCAAGGGAGATATGGGATGCAATCTTGACAGGCATTACCATCTTGGCTTGGGTGGCATCGGGGAGGCCGGGATATCTGCCGTCGTACGGCTAGCCAACAAGAAGGGAATCCCAATCATTCTGGAGACTCCGATTGATGACGTCCGGGACGACTTTGAAAACATCAGAAAGGCCAAGGAGCTTGCGTAGAAATTTATTCGACAGCAGAACCCCCAAGACATGAATTATGACGCAGTCATGAAGTTGGCGCTTGAGCGCGGATTCTACTTTCCGAGCTGTGAAGTTTATGGAGACGCGCCTGCCGGATTCTGGGAATATGGCCCGTCTGGCGTCGGACTGAAGAACAAGTTTCTCGAACTGTGGAGGAGGGAGCTTGTCCGGAGGGATGGAATGCTTGAGATTGACGGATCCCAGATAATGTCAAGGTCGGTATTTGAGGCATCCGGACACCTTGGAAACTTTGCCGACCCGATCACAAGATGCACCAAGTGCGGCTCCACGTTCAGGGCTGACAAGATGATTGCCGATATTACGCAGATTGAGATTCCAGAAAGTGCCGACCTTGAAGAGTTTGACAAGGCGATACTACAAAACGGCATAACGTGTCCCAGATGCAAGGGGGATCTTGCCACGACAAGAAACTTTAACATGATGTTTGCAGTGGGCATCGGCCCTGACGCCGAGGAGGCATACCTGAGACCCGAGACGTGCCAGTCAATCTTTGTCGATTTTCCAAGGCTCTACAAGACCATGAGGGGAAAACTGCCGCTAGGGGTGGCGCAGGTGGGAAAGAGCTTTCGAAACGAGATTGCTCCCAGGCAGAGCCTTCTGCGTCTGAGGGAATTCTATCAGGCAGAGATCGAAGTATTCTGCAACCCATCCAAGCTGGATGATGTGGACGGATTCGGCCAAGTTCAAGACACCGTGCTACGGATTCAGACCGACTCTGAGCCCGTGTCCGTGACATGCCTGGAGGCAGTGAAGTCCAAAATGATCCCAAACAAGTTTGTCGCATACTATCTGGGGTTGCTGGCAGAATTCTATGAAAAAACAGGCATTGACGTCACAAGAAGCAGGTTTAGGAGGCTGGGCCAAAAGGAGAAGGCGTTCTATGCCGAGACGGCGTTTGACTTTGAGGTGGAGACTACAACCGGGTGGCTGGAGCTGGTGGCATGCAACTACAGGTCAGATTACGACCTGTCGTGCCATGCCAAAAAGAGCAAGGAGAAGTTCGAGGTGATGGACGGCACCGAGCGGGTACTGCCGCACGTCTTTGAGATATCCATGGGAATCGACAGGAGCCTGTACACCATACTGGAACACAGCCTCAACGAGGACGCAGAACACGACAGGACTGTCCTGTCATTACGGCCGTACCTGTCCCCCGTACATGTAGGGGTATTGTCGCTTGTCAAGAAGGATGGGTTAAAAGAGAAGACCGACGACATCTACCTTCGAATCAAGAGGCGGTGCGACGCGTTTTTGGATCACTCCGGGGCAATCGGAAGACGTTACAGGCGTCTAGACGAGGTAGGCTCGCCGTTTGCCATAACCGTCGATCATCAGACTCTGGAGGACGACACGGTTACAATCCGAGAGAGGGACAGCATGCAGCAGCGCAGGATCAGCATTCAGGAACTGGACGTAGTCATTGCAGACTCCATAGCGTACCCGTAGGATCCCCCACCTGATTCTGCAAGGTAGCCCCCAATCGTGAAATTTTCCACGGCATGCGAGAGACCGGACTTGGCTCAGACTGCATGCATCTTCTGACGCGACTCCGAATCCCCGTAGCCGATATCCTTGATCTGGCTCTTTCCAGCGGGAAGCACGCGCACAAAGTCGTCGATGCTGATGCCCTTCGTCTCGTCTCCTGCCAGCTTGGCAAACTCTGCCCTGATCCTCTTTGCCGCTTCGACCATCTCCGAACCGTGCGGCTCTATTACCGCATAGCATACCGAGTATCTCTTGATTGGCTCCGGCGGGCCGCACGCCAGGGCATGGCCATCCCCCTGCGGCACCACCCCTACTGCCAGCTTGAGGGTCTGCGGCTTGATAAAGTTCCTCTGCCCCTCGATGGTAAACGATCCTCTGGGCAGAAACTGTCCGGTGGGTGCAGACTTCTTCACCTGGTGCGGCATCACCCAGTATGCGCTCATACCATACATGCCCTCCCTCCAGGCCCTGCTAAAGCATACTGTTGCGTGTGCCACCTCGTTCATGCTGTCTGCAGGAGTGCCTGCTGCGTCCTTTAGTATGAAGAACGGAGATCCGTGAACCTCCGCGTGAAATATCCTGTCGTTTCCCTGCATCTGTTTTCTTATCACTGCGGAGTTCGAGGCAGCATCCCTCCCCCCTACTGCAAGCAGTCCGTCCGATGTGAGGAACCACCTGTACCGCTCATACCAGCTCTTTCTTCTGATCTCCGATGCCGTGACTGCGTCCTTCTCCGACTCGCTCCTGTTCTGAAGATTGTCGATCTTCTGCCTTGTCTTGACCATGATCTTCTCGATTGACGGCACTGCTCTTGACTGGTGCTTTGCCTCGTCAAATAAGACAGACGCAATAGAATGCAGCGGTGATTCTGGGTTTATCCTGATCTTCTGGCCTGCGACTGCCATGTGCGGGATTCCCTTCTCACTTCCCAACTCTGCGTTGTTCCCGGACAGAATCTGCAGGGCCCGGTCGTCCCGGATTGCGGTGATCCCCTGCGAGATCATTCCAAGTATGGAGTTTGCCACTATTGCTATCGTTCTGGATCTCTCCTTTACTGTGTCTACCGCCTTCTCCTGCTCCTCTAGCTGCGCCTGCAGCTCCCTGATCTTCTTTTCGGAACCGCCTGACTGGATAGTTCTCCCCTCCTTTAGAAGCGACTCTGTAAAGACGGCATCGAGTCCACTGATGAAGTCATCGACCGGCCTGCATGACTCGTCTTGATTGCCCAACGTGACCGGGAAGACCTCTGGCTGTTCTCCGCCAGCTATTACGGGGCTGTGCCTTCCGGACACCACGTCTGCGACAATCCCCTTGGTGGTCTCATACACGCCCCTGACCTGCTCTTGGCTCAGCTGCGTGCCTGAAATCTTTGAGTCGATCTTGGCAATTTCGAATATCCCCTCTGCATACCTCCTAGGAAATCCCAGCGTCCTTCCGAGCCATTTCGCGCCGCCCAGTCCGGTCCTTCCGAGTTCGTCAAAATCGGACTCTGTAATGTTGAATATGTCTAGGCTGTTCTGCGGCGGCGGGACGTATTCTAATCCCACGCCGAGCTTTCTGTGCCTGACGTCAATTGAGTGCTGTAGCGCAAGAATCTTCATCTGACTGTTGCACAGTATGATGTTGCCGTCGCCAAAAAACTCGCCTACCAGAACGAATTCCTTTTCAAATCCCTCAAATACAATATAGGCCACCCTCTCTGAGCCAACCTGCCTTATCTGTTTGAGCTTGAGCCGCAGCAGATCACTGCGCAGTCTTCTCTGCAGCCTGTTCTCTGCAATCTGTTCTATTCTTACCGAGGTCAGCCATATGCCTGATGTGGAGATCATCATGAAGATGTCGCTCTTCTCCGTGTGGTGCATCTTGAAGAGGATGCTGTCCCTGTTGATTCCATAAATGTTGCTGACATAGTAGTCCCTGACCTCCTCGGATATTTTGTCCACAAGGTACCTCAATTCTATTCCAGCCAGAGCCATGATGCTGTCTCAGGTTGTCCGAGATTATACTCTTACTGTTTTGGAAATGCATGCCGAACCGAATTCCTTATGGGCATGATGGGGGTGGCCTAGCCTCTTACAAGCGACACGCCGGCCTCAAAAATAGCGCTGGCCGTGTAGGAGACGCCGATGGACAGCACTATCACCCCGAAAGCCTTTGCAGTCCCAAACGAGTGCACCACCTTGGTCGCTTTCACGGTTACCACTAGGATCCAAACGGAGATGGCGACCACTATGGAATAGTACACGTATGCGTACGGGACGTCGTATTGAAGGGCCGACACGTCGTATTGCATGCCAGATTCCACGGACGCGACAAGCACCAGTGCCGCGACTGGCACGGCTGCCACCGCAAGCAACACGTTTGCGTGAAACAACACCACGAACGTCTGCTTCCAGTGCGGACTTCCACCCAGCCTTCGTCCCACAAGGTGGACTACCAGCGGCGCGACTGTTCCGCTAACCAAGATGGATGCCAAGTGGCTCAGTGACTGACCCCAGTCAGACTCGCCCTCATACCCAAAGGCAACCCCGTAGGGGATTATGACAATGGCGGCAAGGACAGACGAGACCAAAAACACCGCCACCGACTGCCCAAGGTATGCATCGGCGTTGCCGGAGAGATGGGCAAACGTGGCGTTTGGAGAAGTCATCACCCGACCGATCATCCCAATGTCAAAGGGCATAAGCTGCCCCAATGTTGCTCCCGTCCCAATAAGAACGAAACCTGCATGGAACACGTTCTCGGATTGCATTTCGGACATCTGAACATGGCCGCTGCCAACCCCAACATCGCAGCCTTTTTCACGGGTTAGACGGTGATACGCCCGCATCCGGGAAATGTATGGGCGTGTGTGGGGATGACAAGTGAAAGGCGATCATCCAGAACGCGAGGCCGGTGTTGCAGGCGACGGGAGCTGACACCACCCGAGTGATAAAAAATTAACACAACTCCCACAGTCCACGCAAATGTGCGCTAAATGAGTCCGGCGAGACGACAATCGAAAAAGATCTATGAGAGCGCGTTTCAGATGACATATTGATTCCAAGCAAACGCCACCTGAAACGCAATGTTTCACGCAATGTTTCCATATATTCACGTATCTACGTGGCCATGCTAGGCGGCCTGTCATGCATTAGATTCTCTGACAGGTACAACGCCGTCTACGATCCCGAAATATTCCACGAGATGATGATAAAGGCTGTGATGGCCGGCTCCAACCTGGCATCGGTTGTAAATGCTGCCCGGAAGTCAAGGATGGCAACGTCTGCACGGAATCCCCACATGCCGACAGCGGAGTGGTTCAGGCAGCGCACAAAGGACGCAGAAGTTGATCTCGTGGCAGGATGCATCAGCACGATCATATCCGGCCAGGTCGCATCCGTCAAGGCCGCAGGAAGGTTTCCCAAAAGACCCGTCGTGGCAATAGACAAGCATCTCATACCACGGTACGACAAAAAATGGGAGAACAAGCTGGTGCGCAGCAAGCGCAAGGGCGGCACGAGTGTGTTTGAGACGTACATCACGGCCCAATGCGTCAACGCAGGTTCGCGGCTGAATCTTGCGGTCCTGAACATGACGCAGCACTCTTTGAATGCCGTTTTCGTGCGTAAAATCATCGAACAAGTCAAGCATGTGGGCGTAAACCCCGGCCTGTTCCTGCTTGACCGCGAGTTTTATTCCACGGACGTGATCCGGACGCTTGACTCCATGGGCGTGCGGTACCTGATTCCGGGCGTCAACACAGGTTCCGTCAAGAAGGCCCTGGCGCACCATGCATCCACCGGATCCAAAAAGGTATCCAAGATGAGCATCTCCAACACCGAAAGGATCAGCGTGTCATACTACGGGGTCATTGTTCCCAGAAAGAGAGTCAGCAAAAAGAAGAAGGAAAAGAAGGATCTAAAGCCTGAAGAAAAATTCATCGTGTTTGCCACAAACGCTCCCTGGCTCGATGTTGAAAAGTACGCCATGCGTTGGGGGATAGAAACCGGATACAGGATGATTGAAAACACCAGGGTAAAGACCTCAAGTATCGGCGTGACCCCAAGGATGATTTACTTTGCGTACGCGCTGCTCATGTACAACATGTGGGTGTGTGCAAACGTCGAGTTGGCACAATTCCGATGGGACGGCGAGCCGGTTATTGCACAGATCGCGTTTTTGGAGACCTTGATGATGACCATGTTCAAGATCAGACCGGAGCCTGAACCGCCTCCGTGATTAGGGGTGCACATTTGCGTGGACTGTCCCATAAGGCGTTGTCCAAACTCTGAACTCAAAATCGACGAAAAGCTTAAAGATCATAGATTGCGCGCCGCTTAATGAACAAAAAACGTGATACAAACACGAAACACAGCAAAAGCAAGAAACGCTGCAAAAGCAAGAACGCCAACGACAAGAAATGGGAACGGCCCGCCGGATACTACAAGGAATACGAGACAAGGAGGAGGGGAGAGGGCCACGTAACACGATTACGAATCAAGGCCCTCGCCGCCCTGCTGTGTGAGATCTACCCATCTGCCACTCCTGGCAAGGTGCGCATGATCCCATACATGGTATGCCTTGCAGACCGAGAGTTTCGCTGCCATTCATACCGTCAACATGTCTCATACCTGCAGACACATCAGGGAACACTGCACATGTATGGATTAAAAACCGTTCCATCAAAATCCTGCCTGCACCATGCGGTCACCATAATCGCAGATTACGGGTGGCTGCACGAAATAATCGAAATGCAGGCAGGATCCCAGGCGCGCGGTTCCCTTCTGGGCGACTCCACCGGAGTCGCCATAAACCAGTACGCCGACTGGGAGGACGCCAAGAGGGGACTCATCTCCAGGCGCGAATTCGTCAAGCTGCACGTGATAGTTGACGCAAAGGGAAGAAAGATCGTCTCCTGCGCAGTCACCAAAGGACGCGCGCACGACTCGCCCATATTCCGGGAGATGTTCGAGAGGGTTCCGGACGGTACTGGGTGCGTGATGCTTGACGCTGGGTATGATGCAGTCAAGAACTACAAGATGATCCGCGATGCAGGCAGAAGGCCGGTCATCTGCACCCGCAAGAACCACGTCGCACGAGGATTCGGTCCGAGGGCAGAGATGATCAGGTGGCAGGAGAAGAACCCTGAAGAGTTTGAAGAGACGTACCACCGGCGCAGTATAGTGGAGTCCGTGTTCTCGTCGTTCAAGTGCAGGTTCACTGCTGTGGTCCGGGCAAAAACACTGCCGACCCAAAGGCTGCAGTTGCTGCTCAGGTGCGTCTGCTACAACCTGCTGTCGTAAGGATAATGCAAAAAATGCATGACACGTGTCTAGCATATGCCATGCACCTCTGCACGATTCTGGCACGAGATGCGCCGTATCATGCTCCTGCCACAGGAAATCTCGCCATAATGACGGAATCAGAACCAATAAAATGTACGTAAAGGTACATCAAATAGGCCGGAAGAACTAGGATTTGGACAACGCCGTCCCATAAGCAAAGCTTTTATTCCAGAGGAAAAGTTGCAAGTCTAGTGAATAATTAGTGTCCCAACCAAGTAGCTCAAAAAGGCCTTTGACAACTCTTCAAAAAAGTACGAAAAAGAGGGTGACAGTAAGACTCAAGAACGAAGTTGAGTACAAGGGTAAGATGGACAATGTGGATTCGTATATGAATTTGATTATGACTGATGCCGAAGAGCTTCACGGCGGAAGGGTTATCGCAAATTATGGCAGAGTGATTGTTCGGGGCAATAACGTCCTGTTTATCAAACTAGAAAATGAACTCTAGTTAGGCGGTTTTATGGCCAGCGGTTTTCTGTTTACATCTGAATCCGTAACAGAAGGGCATCCGGACAAGATATGTGACAACATCTCTGACGCGTTTCTGGACGCCTACCTAGAACAAGACAAGGACTCGCGCGTGGCCGTCGAGACGATGGTGACTACGGATTTTGTAGCCGTCTCCGGCGAGGTGACATCCAAGGCAAACCTTGACCGGAATGAGCAGGAGGCACTGGTGAGGAAGACTATCCGGGAGATAGGATATGATAACAAGGATCTGATGTTTGATGCAGACACATGCCAAGTTAACCTGAAGCTACACTCGCAAAGTCCGGATATCAGCCAAGGCGTGACTGCCACCGTGGACAAGGAGCAGGGCGCAGGAGATCAGGGATTGATGTTTGGATATGCGACAGACGAGACCGAGGAATTGATGCCCCTGCCGATTCTGCTTGCACACAAGCTGACCCAGAGACTCTCTGATGTCCGAAGGAGTGGAACCCTGCCGTGGGTTCGACCCGACGGCAAGTCCCAAGTGTCTGTACGATACGAAGACGGCAAGCCAGTGGAGGTTGAGACCGTAGTGGTTTCAACCCAACACAGCCCGGACATATCCCACGACACGATCACAGCAGAGATCACAGAAAAGGTAATCCGACATGTTCTAGGCACGCGCTGGCATGACGGGATCAAGATCCACATCAACCCTACCGGCAAGTTTGTAATCGGGGGGCCGCACGGCGATGCCGGACTGACCGGAAGAAAGATCATCGTGGACACATATGGCGGATTCGGCAGGCATGGAGGCGGCGCCTTTTCCGGAAAGGATCCCTCAAAGGTGGATAGATCCGCCTGCTACATGTGCAGGTATATAGCAAAGAACCTCGTTGCCGCCGGACTGGTTAGCCGGTGCGAGGTGCAGCTGGCATATGCCATCGGGGTGGCAGAACCAGTATCGCTGTTTGTAAACACGTTTGGAACTAACAAGATTCCTGAAAAACAGATTGAGAACTTGGTGAGGGAAAACTTTGACATGAAGCCGTCGGGAATAATCTCGGAGTTGGATCTGAAGAGACCGATATATAAAAAGACGGCATCATACGGGCATTTTGGACGGAACGAGCCGGAATTCTCTTGGGAGAGGACGGACAAGGTCGAAGTACTGCGCAAGTCTGCCCGGCTATAGCGCCGTCATTACCGATCGGAATCTCATCTTGGATATCTTTTGCAGGCGGGAATGATTCCCGCAGAAGTTGCCTGCCAGTATGCCTAGATCATCGACCCCAAAGTACGTCCTTGGATTGACTATTGCAGCATGGTATGCATCCTCGAAGCTGATCCTTCTGATCTCCATGTCTGCTCCTGCAACGTGCCTGGCGTACTGCTCAAGAGTGACTGACTCTGGGCCTACAAGATCAAGTATTTTGTTTCTGAACCCCGGCTGCCTGACGGACCGAAGTATCACCTCAGAGACATCATCAATGTGAATAGGCTGCATGGTGTGCCTGCCAGATCCCGGAATCTCGATCACCCCAGTTTGCATCTGCCTCCTGATGTGCCTTGTGAGCGCATCTCCCCTTCCAACTATGTATGAGGCCCTGAAGACTGTGTGGTCCAGTCCGGACCCTGCGACCACCCCCTCGGCCTTGAATTTTGAGATAAAGTACGCTAGTGGCGTGCTCGCCGACGCACCCAGGCCGCTGACATAGACGATCTTTTTAATTCGGGCCTTTCTGCACAGTTCCACGGCGTTGCGGGCATATTGGACGTTTACCTCGTCATAACCGATCCTGACAGACTGCCTGCCAATCCCAACAAGATGAACCAGTGCATCTGCACCGGCAACTTCTGAGACGACATGCCCTTTGGAATAGTCATCTGACACAACCCCCGTCTCGTCACGAAACGTTCTGATACTGCCCCGTGATATCGAGACAAGCTCGACGTCTCCTGCAAGATACCTCCTGAGGTTCCGTGCAACATAGCCGCTTGCACCGGTAACCACCAGTTTCACACCCATGGAAATACCGGGCCGCTTCTGACTTTAAGTCTATTTGGATGCCAAATTCGGGAATTACATACAAAAATATCACCTTTTTGCGGCGCACTCCTTGTGTTTTTCTAGCAACAGCGGCACTTCGGGATGGCATTTGCTGCCGATCTAAATGACGCGATCAAGGAGATAATGAAAACTTATACCGTACCATACCGTACTGCAAGGCATGGAAACGCGCCCGAACGACAGTCTTGAAGATGTTTTTTGCACGCGTCCAGTATTAACGGTAGCCGACTGCTCCATACCATCGAATACTGACCGAGAAGCAATCCCTGGCGCGTGCCGGCCGTTGTTTTTCATTTCCGGCGAATCAATTTGTGTCCTGGTGGGGATGCCATGATCCTTACCAAGACCCTGCGGATCCGGCAGTCAAAGGAAAACTCACTCGTCCTGTGGGACATGCACCACACCGCAAGGTGGGCGTTCAACGAGGGTGTGAGGCAGGCTTTTGACAACCCCGAAGTTACGTCCAGGAGCGCTGAGAAAGTCCTGACACAGATGAGGAAAGGTACTGGATGGCTTGGAAAGTACCAGAGAGTTTTCCTGCGTGCCAACTTTATAGATGGGTGTAAGTCGGTGAGGCTGGCAAGAAAGGCGCGCCATGACAACAAACTGCCGCCATTGACATCGCCAAAACCACTGTTCAGGAGGAAGCAGGACGGCAGGCAGCCTGCGCTGCACTCCTTCCAGAAACCGAGCGCCAAATGTGGGACATTTGACATAGAGGCGTGCAGGCTCGAACTAAAGGATTCGTTTCCAGGCCAGGTGAGGTCGTTCCAGATAGTCGAGACCACCAAAAAACTCACGAAAAGGACGAGACCGGAAGACAGGACGTACGAGCTCCACGTCCAGTACCACCACGAACCGCCGACGTTCCACGAGGGAGACACCAAGGCGATAGACCTGAACGCCAGCAACATGTGGGGCATGGCAACGCCGGACAACGGCTCCCTGCAGATCACCAAACTCCCGCACGACGCCAAGCACAGGAAATACGACAGAGACTCCAAGATGCAGTCGAAACAAAGCAGGGTAAAGAAGAACGGACGCACCTACAAGGACCTCCAGCGCAGGCGCCGGGCAAAGAACGAAAAGATAGCCAGCAAGAGAAAGGACTTCGTCAGGAAATCGCTTGCCGTACATCTCAGGGACGTCGCTGTCGTAATAATCGAGGGGCTCAAAATATCAAGCATGACAAAAAAGGGATCAGGCAAGCGTGGGCTGAACCGCGTGATGTACCACTCCGCGATGGGCTATGTCAAGGACATGATATTGCAATATTGTGAGAAGCACGGAATCGCCGTGGTAATAGTGCCGCCGCACGGCACCAGCATCACTTGCTCTGTCTGCGGACACGAATCAAAAAAGTCAAGGGACGGCAGAAAATTTGCCTGCGTGAACTGCGGGCGCGAAAATCACGCTGATTTGAACTCCCCGGAGAACTTGTTTCACCGGACAGAATCAGGGGCGGCAGGGAATGTCGTCTGCAAACAGAAGGACGCCATGGGACGGATCCACCTCGGGGTGAAGAAGTTCCAGAAGGAGAGAACCAATCCGAGGCGGTTCCAGTTCGGCACGATGGTGCATGCTGGACACTACGGCGGAGTACTTGAAAACTACTTGCCGCATGTGGTGCCACTGCTGCTCCCGGGAGTCTAGGCGCATATCCAACAAGCAGGAGAATGACGAGTGGAGCAGATTGCCCGCTCCTAAGCAGGCAGCCTTGCAGGCCAGAAGGGCGGTGATTGCGTTCTGGAAATCCAACAGCGCAAACATGCACGGCGCGTGAGGCACAAGAACGAGATACGGCAGGGAAAAACACGGGAGTTGTATCGTGAAGCGGTGCTACTTTTGTATGTAATTCCCCCGAATTCCCAAACCACTCCTGCCGTGTGCGGCGCAGGCTCATGAGCGACTTTACAGGCTTGGTGGCCGAGACTATAGTTACCGGATTCCGCGCAAGCATCATGGTGCCCGTGCTGGTCCTTCTGCTCTTGGATACTGTAACCTGCGTAATGTCTACAGAATCAAACTCCAGCGTGTCAAGCACCTGCAGTACCGCATAAAGCGTCTCGATCAGTATGGTCCCAATGACTATCCTTCCCCCGGCCCTCAGTCTCTTGTGGCAGGCTTGGTGGCCGAGACTATAGTTACCGGATTCCGCGCAAGCATCATGGTGCCCGTGCTGGTCCTTCTGCTCTTGGATACTGTAACCTGCGTAATGTCTACAGAATCAAACTCCAGCGTGTCAAGCACCTGCAGTACCGCATAAAGCGTCTCGATCAGTATGGTCCCAATGACTATCCTTCCCCCGGCCCTCAGTCTCTTGTGGCACAGCTCCGTAATTGGCGCAGTATCCCCTCCGGTTCCTCCTACGAACACTGCATCCGCAGGCTCCATGTCGGGAATTCTTTCCCTGGCGTTCCCGTGAATCAGCTGAATGTTTGAAAGTCCAAACCTGCCGGCATTCCTTCCTGTCAGTTCTATTGCGTTGATGTCACGATCTACTGCAAGCACCCTGCCTGTCTCCCCTATCTGTATGGCCGCCTCGACTGAGATCGAGCCGCTTCCGCAACCGATGTCATAGACTGTCTGTCCGGGACGGAGTCTGGCCTTGCTGATCTGGATGACCCTTACCTCTTCCTTTGTTATTGGCACCTTTTCGGTACGCTCAAACATTCCGTCTGGAATGCCGGGAGTCCTAAAATCCCACATGGCCATCCTTGAGACTAGACATTGATCCCGCCGGAGACGCTTCCCGCATTGGCTATCGTGTGAGTGACTATCCATGTAAACAGATACAAAAAGACATAGCTCCCGATTGCCTGCGTGACAACCTTCTTCCTGTCTGATGAGGCAAGCTGCATCTTCATATTCTTCGCAACCACTATGGTTCCAAGAAATATTATTATCATGAATCCGATGGACGCCCACCTCTTGTCCTCGCCTTCTATGTCCTCAAAGATGAATGTAGCAACGATTCCCGCAGTCACGGCCAAGATTATCCGAAGCCAGTAAAGCAAGTTGAGTTTTCTGGTGTTCTCCGCACTCCTGATCCCCTCAATCTTGGAATCATCCGGGGGTGCCTGAGGATGCGAAACCGAGTCCTCTACATTGGGTGGCGCATCGCTTGGTTTTTCTACGGATGTCTCTGATGGCACCTTGGTACTGCCCGGCCCGGGTGTTGGTTGGGATTTCTTCTTTTTGAATCGTGCCAAGTAAATTTCTAGCGTGTCTTCATTAAACCTTGTTTAAAATCTTTGGTAATTCTTGGATTCGGGTGAATTTGGGGAATTTTGAACCGCGCGATCCGGCACTGCATCCCCAACGACACCACTGGAACGCGACGCGGACGATTCATGCAGGCATGTTATGTGATGCCATTCTGTCGTGCCCGCGACGGTGCCTGCACTGTTTAAATCATCATGTGTATTTTTTAGAGCATGCCTGACATACCTGGCCGGAACCGGATCAAAAAGGGCCTGCGTGTCGCGATAGAGACAAAGAGGGATCAGGGAACCGGCAATCTGACATACGGCGCAGTAGAATCCATTCTGACTTCAAGCAGCTTTCACCCCCACGGGATAAAAGTCAGACTGCAGAACGGTTCAGTGGGACGCGTCAAGCGGGTTGTGGATTCTGCTCCTGCTGCCTTGACCCGTTCGGACTCAATTGTCGGCCCGGATGGCAAAGGCTGACCGCTTGAAAATCTGAAACCGCTGACAAATCCCAGTCCGCCCCAAGCGCTCTCTAGTTCCTGCCCTGCCCATGCCAGTTGCTGACATAATGCATGCGATGCCAATGAAACGAATGCCGTCCCGCGCGACCATGACTTGGGGAATACACAAAGCATCTCCTCCCTTGCTGAACGCGGCCTTCTGCCTGTTCCCTGTTGGGCGGCATCTTTCGCACCGATACTAGCCCGATATCTTTTTACCGTGATCGGAACACGAACCAATTTCCAAACTTGATCGTATATTTGGTTTTCAGCAAATTTATAAGACATTAACTCAAAATATCATTTATGTTAAGCCAGCAAGATACCCAAAGGTACTCGCGCCAGATCATGTTAGATGAGATAGGGTACGAGGGACAGATCAAGCTAGGCAACGCCACGGCCACAGTGGTCGGGGCAGGCGGGCTAGGCACGCCGATTCTGCAGAGGCTTGCCAGCATGGGTGTCGGAAATATTAGGATAGTAGACAGAGACACAATAGACCTGACTAACCTGCACAGGCAGATACTGTACCGGGATGATGATATAGGGGAACCGAAAGTCGAAGTGGCTGCAAAGCGCCTGCGGGAGATGAACCCATCATGCAATGTTGTGGCGATTCCTGTATCAGTGAATAACTCATCGGCACCGGATATAGTCAAGGGGTCTGACGTGGTAATAGACGCCTTGGATTCCGTGGCGGCTCGGTACGCCCTGAATACGGCATGCATTGATCAGTCTATTCCGTTCGTTACCGGTGGTGCCGTCGGAGTTTCAGGACAGGTGTTTACCGTCCTGCCAGGATCTGCTTGTTACAACTGCATATTTCCCGGACTTTCAGACGACATGGTGCCGTCATGTGGGATAGAGGGAGTGCATCCGGCAATATTGGGCATGGTTAGCAGTATCGAGGTTGCAGAGGCTATAGCCGTGCTGACTGGAAACAAGCCCGCATTGCAGAACAGGATGCTTCACGTCGACATGTCAAGCATGGCGTTCACCCATACAAGCGTGAAACGCGTGCCCGAATGCGGCATATGTGGGGATGAGAAAAGGCGCGTAAACAAGACGACAGAACTCGTTGTTGAAGAATTGTGCGGACGCGACATGGGAAAGCGCACATTTGCCGTGACTCCACCGCATTCCATACAATTGAACGAGGTGCTTTCACGAGTGGAGTCCAAAGGCGACACGGGCGCCACCAAACCTGCAAAGATCTCACTGGATGTGCATTCAAAATACGTGATAGAGTCCAAAAGCGACATGGGCGCAACCATATTGGTGGATTCTGCTACAATCCAAATCATGGAAGGCGGTGCCGCGATAATAGTGGGCGCAAAGGACGAGGATGACGTGCGTTCTACATATTCCAAATTAATTGCGACGTGACTGACTGTGGAGCCTCGTACAAACCATAATCTGGTTGAAGAATACCGCACGACTCTCACACAGGCACAGTCAACCACTAAGAAATCAACAGACTGGAGACGTTGAATACCATGGTAAAAAATATTTAGAATTGACAAGGCAGAAATCAATGTCGCATCTGTGATCAAAATTCTTTAAATTTTCTGCCCGCGCTCTGATAGTTGAATTGATTCCCACCGGACTCCAAAAAATTGACAGGTTTCTGTCCGGAGGAATTCCAAGCGGCGTAATCACAGACATCTTTGGAGAAAACGGCACCGGCAAGACGCAGCTGCTGCTTCAACTGGCAGCCGGCTCGATCATCAACGGGGGGCGCGTTTTGTACATGGATACCACAGGTGAATTCAGACCCGAGCGCATCTTGAACATTCGGCACATCCGTGATTCGGTTCCTGACGTTCTTGACCGGATTACAGTATCCCGCATAACCAACACATCCGAACAGATAAGGGCGGTCCAAAATCTGAAGAACGGCGTCTTCTCCCTAGTTGTAATTGACAACATAACCGATCTCTTCTCCTACGAGTTCAGGAGCATGGTACATGAAAAAAACACCCTGTTCATGAGGCACATGCATGAACTATCCAGATTTTCCATAGAATCCCGAATTCCCGTGGTCGTGACAAACATGATTAGGACGTTCCAGGATCGCGAGGTTGAAAACATGAGGACTGCCATTGATCCATTCACGCACATCAAGATCCACCTGAGCAAGGCCAAGCCAAGTTTTCGAGGAAGGGTCTGGTGGGCCATGGCAAGCACCGATTTCTCCTATGTGATTCACGCGTCAGGCGTGTCGGATGACCGACCGGCATGACGGCCCAGCCGGAGCCATCTAACCGCAGTGCCTGAATACACTCTCGCTAGATATTTAACAGTTGAAGCCTTAGTTTAACGATGGCGGGAATATTTGACTCCATTCCAATAATCACCGTAGCCATGTTTATCATCGGCTTGGTTGGCGTAGTTGCTTATGAAAGAACACGATCAAACGCGGCAGACAAACCAGACTCTTAGGTCCCTGTTTGAAAAATTTGGTTTTTCCAACCTGACTGAGATTCAAAAAAAGGCGTCTCCATTAATACTGCAAAAGCGAGACTGTCTGGTTATTGCCCCCACCGGTTCGGGCAAGACCGAGTGTTCTGTAATCCCGATCTTCTCCCTTCTCAGCCACTCCCGGGTGGACAGGCGAATCAAGGCACTCTACATAACCCCACTGCGCGCGTTGAACCGTGACGTATTCCGGCGAATCACGAGATATGCCGCCGAATCGGGCCTGTCCATAGAGATTAGGCACGGAGACACATCACAAAAGGACAGGAAGAGAATAACCGAGAATCCTCCTGACATACTCATCACAACCCCCGAGACACTGGTCATCCTGCTGACACAGCCCAAGATACTTGACGCGCTATCCGAGCTGGAGTGGGTCGTGGTAGACGAGGTTCACGAACTGCTTGCAAGTGAAAGGGGAGCACAGCTCTCGCTGAGCATCGAGCGGCTGGAACTCAACTCTAGATATTCCCTTACCCGGGTGGGGCTGTCTGCCACAGTGGGAAACCCCATGCGTGCTGCAAAGTTTCTTGTAGGGACCAAGCGAAAGTGCAGGATAGCAAGGGACACATCGGTGCGGCAGTACGACGTGGAGATAAAATATGTCGAGGGTACCATTACTGACGTCTCAGAAGAGATAATACGATACATCCAGAAGATGAAGCTTGACTCGCCTGTATTGCTCTTTACAAACACCCGGGGAGAGGCGGAGTTTCTGGCCTCGATTCTCAAGGAAAAATCCTCAATGACAATAGACATGCACCACGGCTCCCTGTCCAGAGAAGTTCGGGAGGATGCCGAGGAGTCCCTCCGCCGGGGAGGACGGCACATCGTAGTATGCACGTCATCGCTTGAGCTGGGGCTGGATATAGGCTCAGTCGAGCTGGTAGTACATTACGGCTCCCCAAGACAGGTATCAAAGTTTGTCCAGCGGATAGGACGCAGCAGGCACAACCGGGCGGAATCTGCGCAGGGCCTGATAGTCACAAACAATCCCGACGACGAGTTTGAGGCAAGGGCCATACTTGAACGCATACATGAGGGGTCCATTGAGGAGCAGAAGATTCACTCCGACTCCCTTGACGTCCTTGCGCACCACCTAGTCGGGCTGACCATGCAGCTTGGAGAGGTCACGATGGAACAGGCATACGAGCTGGTCACGAGGGCCTATCCGTTCCGGAACCTGAAGCTCCGAGATCTGGAAGGCGTGCTTGATCTACTCGACTCCAACTTTATCCTGCTATTTGATCGGAACAAGATGTCCTTCAAGAAGAAGGGAGGCTCCTTCCGATACTACTTTGAGAACCTCTCGACCATCCCGGACATCTTAAAGTTCAAGGTGTTTGACAGCGTAGGCAAGAGAATCATAGGCTCGCTAGATCAGAGGTTTGTAGGCGACTTTGGAGATCCCGGCAACATCTTTGTGCTCAAGGGGTCGCAGTGGAAGATACTCAACGTAGACGAAAAGTCGTTTGCCGTGAATGTCGAGCCGTTTCGGGGCGGCGGAATTACCGTCCCGTATTGGGAGGGAGAGAACATTCCAATAGACTACAAAACGGCTGCAAAGGTGGCAGGATTTCGCACCAGGGTCAGGCACGGTTCTGCCAAGCTGTCAAACAAGGTAATACCGGAACTGGACTTTGAGATGCCTGATGGAAACCACCTCACAGTGGAATCAAACCGGGCTGAGGGTTCCATAGTGATCCACTCCTGCCTTGGAACCCGGATCAACTCGACCCTGTCGACGCTCCTGTCCTCGATGCTCTCTGCCATTTTGGGTTCTGTTGTCGACTCCCGCTCGGACGGTTACAGGATCGCCCTGTCGTCTCGGTCCAGAATATCCCACGGTGTATTCCTTGCCGTCCTGAAAGACGACTACGACCTCTACTCCGTCGTGGGGGCATCATTGACCGGAACGCATAACGTCAACTGGAGGACTTGGTGCGTTGCCAAAAAGTTCGGAATAGTGGGGCGCGGAGCCGTGTACGAACGCAAGTCTGCCAGATTCCTCTACGAGCGATACTCCAAGACGGTGCTTGTCGACGAGGCACTCCGAGAGCTGTTCCATGACAAGTACGACCTCAAGGGGACGGAGAAGATCCTTGAAGGAATCCGTCAGGGAGATACGAGGGTGGAATGGCTTGAAGTCGACAGGTTCTCCAAGCTGGCAGAACCCATCTTGGATCATACCTCAAAGTACTACTCATCGCCTGCAAACTTAGACAAGGGAATAATTGATCTTGTCAAGGCAAGACTGGACAAGACGCGGCATCGACTGCTCTGCGCGCGATGCGGAAGATGGGAGAAGGTAGTCGAGACCCGGCAAGTGACCGACACCCTGATATGCCCGTACTGCAAGTGCAGGCAGATCACCACCACATTCTACTCTGACTACGACCTTCAGAAGATCATACAAAAGAAGCATGAAGGAAAAAACCTTTCTGCAGAAGAGCAGCACAAGTTCAAACGCGCCTGGAAGGTCTCCTCACTGGTGGAGAACTTTGGTAAAACTGCAATCATTGTGATGTCCGGGTACGGGGTGGGGGCAGACACCGCGGCCCGAATCCTGAGAAACATGGTAGACGAGGAGTACCTCTTCAAGCAGATCTATGAGGCCGAGAGGCAGTATGTCGTGACAAGGGGATTCTGGGACTAGTCCCGGGAACCGTCTTTGGATTGGTTCTTCTTTTTTATGCTGGAAAACGCAGTCAGGGACAACTCAGACTCTCCCATGAATCCTGCCTTTGCGCTGACACCTGTGATATCCACAATGTCCCCAAGCCCGCACTCGTCTAGAAGTCCGGCCTGATCCCTCCATCCTTTTACAGGAATCTGACCGGTATCGTCGCCTACAAGCATCTCTGAAAGCGCGATCAGCTCTCCGGACTTGGTCTGGATCTCGCGCCTCTCGCTGGCCTTTAGGATTATGGCTTCTACACAATATGTCCTGTCAGGCTTTATCTGGTTGATCTTTGTTGTAACCTTGGACAGAGACGGGATGGTGCCGTCATCGTCAATCTTTCTTACAAACGAGTTTCCATCTAGCGCTACCGAGCTTCCGTACACCTTTGACGGCATGCATTCCACTACATCACCCTCGGTGCATGTGCCGGTCATGTTTGAAGAGTCTGTTATGCTGTATATCGTACTCTTGGAATCCGTTCCGAGCATCATGCTTCTGCCCTCGCCGGTCTTGGATATGGACAAAATTCTTACGACGACTGGCTTTATCTCCCCACCCTTGATCTCAATTATGGTTGCGTCGTCGCCGTGGATCTCCGATCCCTGGTTTCCATTTTTGACCCTTATTCCAAGCAGCCTTGCCTCGGCAGACTCTTCAATCATATCTGGAACATCAGACTCATCCTTTCCCCAGAGGACCACCGGCATTGCGACTCCGCTCTTTCCCCTGAGTCTCATCTTGAGTGCCTTGCCTGGCTGGCCCCTAGAGTTGGTAAACTCCATGCCAAAAACCCGTCCTTCGATAACCCCCCTGACTACAATGTTCTTTTGTCCCTCCTGCAGCTCGTCTACGTCCTTTGTTATGGAGTCTATGGACGGAATCGTGCTTTGCGTGTCTGCTGGTTCAACACTGGAGCCTGATCCTACATTGATTGTAGGGGCACCTGTTAGATCCGATTTTACGTATGCCTTTATTATCCTGACTAGATCTCCCGGCTTGATATCCTCGATTCCCGGAAACATTGCCTTTTCATCCCACATCTTTACGCTTGCCGTGGCATCTGCGTCATATACCGTCATGGTTCTGAGGTGGAATGGCGAGCCGTCCTTTCTTGAAAACTGCTTTGCAGGCGAGATGTTCAGAACCTTTGCTTCAAGCGTGATCTCCTTTGCCCCCGCATACAGATCCTTCAAATCCATCTCGATCTTTTGCGGTGTCGCAAGGTCCAGCCCCATCTCAGAAGCAATCAGGAACAGAGCCCCACTGTCAGTCAGATACCCTGCACCGATCTTTTCTTTCTTTATCCTTATCTTGTCCATAATCGCATCCGTCGTAAGTTCCGGTTTGAGCTCAAGCAACTTGTTGAGCAGATCATTATACTCTGTCAATTCATTACGTGGTAGTATCTCTATATTATAAGATTTCATTGTGCCGGCTGTACACGCCCAAACCCCATCTGTTTCTAGGCGTGATTCTGCAGATGCTAGGCGTTTTATGCCTGTGCAGTTACCGGACCTGAGCATGAGCGCTACCATCTGAATGCTTTGATTGATTCACATAATATTGCTGTCAGTTTGGCACAGATGCTGGCAGGGTTTGGCAGCATTATGATCCGTCCTGCCGACGTACGCGCCTGCCTTCTACCCATATATCTGGATGTGCAGGAAACTGCGGCATGCACCATCTGCCGAAACCCGCCCGTGTGGAAAATCACCGCGCACCATGTGCCTGCATGCCGAACGCCATATTATGTGCAGGCACCGCAGATAATGCGCGTTAAATGTTTGGATTTAATGCATTAATCCTGCAGCCGCCGGCGCAAACCATGACGCGCCTGATGGCAGACGTCCATTATGCGGTAATAATTTAGATTATTATTTTTAATGGAATAAATGCTTCCTGCAACATCCTGCCTGCCGGATTTTTTAAATAAAATGGCCGGCGGCAAGCTTTTTTTTGCACCTGCCTGGGAATGCCGATCATTTCCCATGCGATTTCCTGACCGCAAACGGATTTGACCAACCGGTATTTTCATTTATTTATTATAAATTCAAATTAACTCAGACGGACAGATGATTACATTCCCGTGCGTGTTGTAGGTGGCAGACATGTCGGCAGATTCAGAAAACGTGTACTGCGCGTGTCGCAGTCGGATTGCTACCACGTCATCATCTTGAGATGCATGCAGTCTGAGTGCACGTTCCGCGGGGATTGACTAAATTAGTGGAGATACAACGATTCATGTATGATGTCCATTGACGTAAAGAACCTCTCAAAGTCGTATGGTTCAGTCAAGGCAGTGGATAACATCACGCTGTCGGTTCGGCCGGGTCGGGTATTTGGATTTTTGGGACCAAACGGTGCCGGAAAGTCAACTTCCATAAAGCTTCTTACCACACTCATTCCGCCCTCAGGCGGTTCGCTTTTCATACTTGGCGTGGACGCGATACGTAATCCCCTGGCGGTGCGTCACAGGATAGGTGTCGTCTTGCAGCAGCCAAGCTACGAGCCGACGCTCTCAGTTGAAAAGTCCCTTGACAAGTACGGAATGATGTGGAACGTGCCACGAAGCGAGCGCCGAATCCGGATAGAGCAGCTGCTAAAGGATTTTGATCTTGTGGGAATCAGAAGAAAGCGAAACGAGGATCTCTCCATAGGGCAGCGAAGGAGAGTTCAGGTGGCCCGCGAATTCATACACGACATGGATCTGCTGTTCTTAGACGAGCCTACAGCCGGACTGGATCCCGGCGCTAGGCGGAGACTACTGGACTATCTCAAGGGCAGGGTCAGCGAGGGGCTGACCATATTCTACACCACGCACATACTGACTGAGGCCGAGTATCTTTGTGACGAGATTGCAATAATTAATCATGGCAGGATAGTTACAGTCGACACCCCTGATGCTCTAAAGAGCAGGTTTGGCAAGGAGAGGACCATCAAGATTCATCTTTCAAAAAAGAAGCCCGAAGTCTCTGCACTGCTATCCGGAATATCGGACTGCACGATTAGCCTTGATCGCGGAACCGATGTCATAATATATTCAAACCAGTCAGAACTGGTCCTGCAGCATGTACTGAAGATACTCAGCGACAACCATATTACGGTGGATGATCTCTCGGCGGTTCCGACAAACCTTGAGGATATATTTCTAAAGATGGTGGAGGAACATGCACCCGATAATTAGACTTGTCAACCGGAACATCACCGTGTCTCTCAATCCGGGATTCCTGATATGGCAGGTCATATTCCCGCTGATCTACATATTTGTTGCAGGATTTGCCTACGCCCAGCTGATTCCAGAGGTTCAGTTAGGCCCGAAGGGCATGAGCTATCCGGCTTTCCTGGCATCGGGGATGATCGGATTCAACATCATGAACAGCACGCTAATATCCGGCATTCTCATTTGGAACGATAGAAGGAACGGCATGTTTGAACAGATAATATCCGGGCCGTTCACCAGAAGCCATTACATTCTTGGCAACATATGCACGATAGGCATAATCGGCATGATCAGTGCGGCCATGATAGCTCTGGTCGGATTCCCAGTATTCCTCGAGTCCATAGATTTCTCACTGGTTACCATCCCGCTGATAGTATTTGGCGCCGTTGCAGGCTCGGTACTGTTTGGCTCGCTAGCATCGATAATCTCTACACGACTACGCTCAAGTGAGGGGTTTAACGTGATTATCAATACAGTCTTTCTGTTCTTTGCGTTTGTCAGTACGGCATTTTATCCTGCCGAGGGTGTGCCTGAACCGCTGCGTACGGCATTCTACCTGAACCCCCTGACTTATCTCGTGGATGTCATCAGGGCCGGAATATTTGGAACAGTCACGGATATTGTAATTGTCGAGATAGTGGTTCTTGCAGCCCTGGCATCTGCGTTGTTCATAGTTGCATCTAGGCGCCTCACAAAGTTGGACTTTTAATACGCTGCAGTACTCCGGCACAGCCGGCTTGTACACCTAATGCCCGGCCTCCATGCCTGCTAGCCGGTTTGGAATGGTGCAACATCTCTGGCATGCCGGTGAAGGCTATTGAATTGCAGGGAAGGGGGTTGGACACAAGGGATTGCACTAATTCTTTAATATATAGCCCGGCCCAGATTCGAACTGGGGACGAGGGCTCCAAAGGCCCCCATGCTTGACCACTACACTACCGGGCTGCAAAATCGAGCACGCCTGTTCCCTTAATGAACTTTCTATCTGCAGGATGGTAAAAGGTTTAGTCTGAGCATGAGTTATTGGGTTTGCAGGCAGGGGGCCTAACCTTTTACGCAGGATGGCATGCAGGCGTCGGTTCTTACGCTCCTCCAGCGCTGTCGCCCACACCTGTCTCAAGCCGGCACCACAAATCCCCACAAACATGCCCAAACACACCAGACGAGTCCAAAACCCCATACTCATCCATTCCACCCAGGTTCGCGTGCCTCGATGCCAAACATCCGGGGGCAAGAGTGCCTATCTGCGCCTTCAAGTCCTGCGGAATAATATTCTGTTCAATAAGTTTTTTTGTTCTACCATATCTGTAATTGCATGGATGCAGTCAAAGTGGTGGTGTATGGCCTCAGCACAGAGGGGTATGCCATTGCATGTCAGATGGCGATCAGGGGCGCAGACGTGTGCATAATAGACGAATCCACCACGTCTGCAATCCAGATCTCAGCCGAGATTGCAAGAACTTACCCGGACGTCTCAGCCTTCAAGGAAGACGAGCCAATACTGCCCATGGAGCCTATCAATGTGGCCATCTCAAAGGCGCGGTATCTCTTCTTTACCCCGCTGATCCGGCAGACCGGCCAGGACATCAAAATTGAGATCAGTTCCAAGTTCAAAGATGCGACAACTTCGTTAAAGAAGAACAGCTCCGTAATATTTTCACTCCCCACCAGGCTTGGCGGCAACAGCGAAACCATCACACTGCTTGAGCATGTGACCGGCTTTGAGGTCGGAAAGAGCATCTCATACTTTTATTATCCACTAAACGACCAGAGCAGGCAGCCTCGATTCATCGGTTCCTTCAACGGAAAGAAGGACGAAGTTTTGTCCGGCCTGCTTGCAGGCGGTAAAAAGGAGAAGAAATTTGTCACGATTACATCCTCTGAAAACTTTCACGCAATCGACATTCTGACCGGATTCTCGAATCTCTGCAGTATCCTAGAGATCTCCAAGCATGTGCCCAACGAGACTACTAGAAACGACATGACCGCTGACGGCTTTGGGGACATGTTTCTAGACGAGATGGTCAGCGGACTGTTCGATCTCAAGATACTGACCTCGTCCCTTGAGAGGACAAACACGCTGATGTATCTGATTAACGGCGGCACAAAGGGGATCGACGGCTATATCAAGCGACTTACCGATGAGATTCGCGCAATACTCAAAAGGAACGAGATCAAGGCCAGCCGGACCAAGGTGGTGTTGTGCTGGGCGCTTGACCGGTATGCGATGCGCGGGGACAAGATTGAGATACGCCAAATGCTGGCATCGCGGCTTAGGGATTACATCGGCGACGTCGAGATGCATGCCGAACACGACCTTGACATGTTCCACACCGACAAGATAACCATCTTTGTAGTGTGCACCAAGCCCGATCTTGAAAATGCCCTCAAAATCGAGAAGAGCCCGACTCTGATGATTGTGCAAGCCAATCCCATGTGCGACATCGTTCAATAAGCGTATAAATTAGATTGACTGGCACTCTGACTTGATATTGTCCGAAAGCAATCCAGACGAAGTTCATCCAGACGAGCCAACCGAGGAGCCAACCGAGGAGCCAACCGAGGAGCCAACCGAGGAGCCAACCGAGGAGCCAACCGAGGAGCCAACCGAGCCAACCGAGCCAACCGAGCCAACCGAGGAGCCAACCGAGGAGCCAACCGAGGAGCCAACCGAGGAGCCAACCGAGGAGCCAACCGAGGAGCCAACCGAGGAGCCAACCGAGGAGCCAACCGAGGAGCCAACCGAGGAGCCAACCGAGGAGCCAACCGAGGAGCCAACCGAACCCGACATGCTGGATCTTGAGATGGCCAAGACCGCCGAATTCGAGGAAAAGATGAAGCGGGCACTTGCAGACTATGATAACCTGTGTCGAAAGACAGAATCCGACATAAAGGACGGCATTCGCGCAAAAGTAGATGAGTTCGTGTTGGATTTTCTCAAGATACATGACGACTTTGTCAGGGCCATTGATGTCTTTGCAGAAAACGGGGCCGATACAGAAGGACTTGACTCCATTCTAAAAAACATGGATCTGATGCTCAAAAAATATGGCGTATCCCCGATTGATGCACTCGGCGAGATATTTGATCCGAACTTCCATGAGGCCATATCCGTGGTAGATGATCCGGATCTGGATGACGGCACCATCGTAAAAGAGATTCGGAAAGGATATATTTCTCATAATGTCGCAGTAAGACCGTCGTTAGTGGAAATTTCAAAAAGGAGTATATAAAATGGCCAAAATAATAGGTATTGATCTTGGAACGAGTAATTCCGCTGCATCTGTTGTAATGGGCGGCAAACCCACAATCATACCTGCCGCCGAGGGTACAACTGTCGGGGGGAAGGCGTTTCCGTCGGTTGTTGCATTTTCCAAAACAGGCGATCTGCTGATAGGAGAACCTGCGAGGAGGCAGACCGTGACAAACCCGGATTCCACCGTAATCGCCGCCAAGAGAAAGATGGGGTCTGACCACACCTTTCGGATTCAGGGCAAGGAATACAAGCCCCAACAGATCTCCGCGTTCATCCTGCAAAAGATAAAAAAAGATGCCGAAGCGTTCATTGGGGAGCCGATAGACAAAGCCGTAATCACCGTTCCTGCATACTTTGACGACAACCAACGCCAGGCAACCAAGGACGCCGGAACGATTGCCGGGCTTGACGTAGTCCGGATTATCAACGAGCCGACTGCGGCATCCTTGGCCTTTGGGTTGGACAAGGCAAAAGAAGACATGAAGATTCTTGTATTTGATTTTGGCGGAGGCACGTTGGACGTCACCGTTATGGAGATGGGCGGCGGTGTCTTTGAGGTAATGAGCACGTCAGGGGATACCCAGCTTGGCGGTACCGACATGGACCTGACATTGATTAATTACATTGTAGACGAGTTTAGAAAGAAGGAAGGAGTCGATCTGTCCACAGATAGTACTGCAATGACTAGAATCCGGGAAGCCTCTGAGAAGGCCAAGATTGAGCTGTCGACTGTGATGGAGACTGACATTAACCTGCCTTTTATCTCACACGACCCATCCTCGGGGGCAAAAAACCTTGAACTGAGAATCACCCGGGCCAAGCTTGACGATCTCATCTCCCCCATAGTAGATCGATGCAAACCGTCCATACTCAAGGCACTTGAGGACGCGAAACTTGCAGCCTCTGACATACACAAGATTGTTATGGTCGGCGGCCCCACAAGAATGCCCATAGTGAGGCGGTTTGTCAGCGAGGTAGTCGGCAGGGGTGCAGAGTCTGGTGTTGATCCGATGGAGGCAGTGGCCATGGGCGCTGCCATCCAGGCAGGAATAATTGCAGGCGACGTTACCAGCGACATAGTACTTCTTGACGTTACGCCTCTGACGCTGGGGATCGAGACCCTTGGCGGGGTCAGGGAACCGCTTATTGAGAGAAACACCACCATCCCGACGTCCAAAAGCAAGGTCTTTACCACCGCAGCAGACAACCAGACGGCCGTGACCATCCACGTGGTTCAGGGCGAACGGCCAATGGCAACTGACAATGTCTCGCTGGGAAGCTTCAATTTGGCTGATCTGCCGCCTGCCCCAAGAGGAGTGCCGCAGATTGAAGTAAAATTTGACATAGACGCAAACGGAATCATCAACGTTACTGCAAAGGATCTTGGTACACAAAAGGAAGCCAAGATCACCATCGAGTCATCTTCGAAGCTGTCCAAGGACGAGATTGAGAAGCTCAAGGAGGATGCCGAAAAGTTCTCAGAAGATGACAAGAAGAAGAAGGAGAGCATTGATCTCAAAAACGAAGCAGAGAGCTACATTTACACGACCGAAAAACTGATCAACCACGATCTTAAGGACAAGATTACTCAGGAACAGGGAATCAAGATTTCCGATGCCGTCAAGGAAGTCAAGGAAGTCCTGAACAATGACGCCTCGGAACTAAAACCAAAACTGGAGGCACTGCAGGCGCTTGTCACCGAAGTGACAGTAGAACTTTACAAGAACGCAGCCCCCTCGGGTAGCGGGGGCGCGGGTCCTGGAGACCAAGGCACTGGAGACCAAGGCACTGGAGACCAAGGCACTGGAGACCAAGGCACTGGAGACCAAGGCACTGGAGACCAAGGCACTGGAGACCAAGGCACTGGAGACCAAGGCACTGGAGACCAAGGCACTGGAGACCAAGGCACTGGAGACCAAGGCACAACCGGCCCAAACCCCGGTGATCAAGATGCGGGGGGACAGCAAGAGTCCGGTACTGACAGCACCGCAGACTCTGCTAAACCATAAACCCCAAAAACTCTAAAATTTATACCGAATCCCTAAAATGATGAGTCATGAGTGCAAAACGCGACTACTATGAGGTTCTGGGGGTATCAAAGGATTCTGCCCCTGACGAGATTAAGAGGCAGTACAGAAAGCTTGCGCTAAAGTTTCATCCTGACCGTAACAAGTCCTCGGAGGCAGGCGAACACTTCAAAGAGATCTCCGAGGCGTATGCGATCCTGTCTGACACAGAAAAAAGGCAGATCTATGATCAGCACGGACACGCGGGAGTAGACGGACGATACAGCTCCGAGGACATCTTCCGTGGCGCGCGCGGCAACTTCAGCGACGTCTTTGGGGGCAGCGGCGGGTTTGATTCAATATTTGAGTCCATTTTTGGAGGCAGTAGATCCGGCTTTGGACGCCAGAGTGGTTCGAATATTCTCTACGAGACCTCAGTCACATTGGAGAACGTGCTTCATGGCAAGGATGTCCAGATTGATCTGCAAAAACAGGTTCAGTGCAGCACCTGCAGGGGTTCCGGGTGCAAGCCAGGTACCTCGAGAAGACAGTGTGCCGGTTGTGGCGGCCACGGACAGGTGCGCCAGACCAGAAACGTCGGATTTGCCTCGTTTGTCACAGCCACGCCATGCCGCACTTGCAGGGGACAGGGCTCCATAATAGAGACCCCGTGTGGCACGTGCAAGGGAAAGGGCAAGAGCCGTGGAAAAAAGCAGATCAAGTTTACAATTCCTCCAGGAATCGAGTCGGGCGACTATAACGTGCCCGGAGAAGGAGATGAGATTCCGGACGGTCCCAGCGGCGACCTTATAGTTAGGGTCAAGGTACAACCGCATCCTCACTTCAAGCGTGACGGCAAGGATCTATTCTACGACCAGAACATCTCGATGGCTGATGCGGCATTGGGATGCGAGGTAGTCGTTCCTACCTTGGAAAGCGTCGAGAAGATCAAGGTAGACTCGGGCAGCCAGCCAAACACCATAATCAAACTGCGCGGCAAAGGCGTGCCGCACATCAACTCTAGAGGAAAAGGGGATCAGTACATCCGCATCGTGGTAAACGTCCCCACGAAACTCAGCAGGCACCAGAAGAACCTCCTGCGAGAGTTTAAGCAGGCCGATGGTTGATGGCACGATGAGGATTGCGCTGGATTTGGACGGCGTGCTTGCCGACGTGCTGGTGCCTTGGATAGCATATAACAACACCGTCAGGCGCGCGATTGCAAAACACGATGTGACTGATTGGATGTTCTGGAAGAGGCTGAAGATCAAACCAGAGCAGTTTTACGCAGAGCTTGGAGCGTGCTGGAGAGACTGGAGATCCATTCCCCCCACCGAGACAGGACTATCAGATGCCACAAAGCGCCTCTCCTGCCTGGGCCAGGTGGATATTGTCACTGCCAGGGAACCAGACACCGACTCTTTTGTAAGGGAATGGCTGGCACACCACGGAATATTTCATAACGGCTATGTGTCAGTGGCTGCCGGGACGATGAAGGCTGATCTGGACTATGACGTGTTCATCGACGACTCTCCTGTGAATGCACGCGAGTTTATCCGGCGCGGCAAGCCTGTCATACTGTATGCCCAACCATGGAACAAGCATATCCGAGACGGGATCCCCCGGGTCTCAAACTTGGCAGGGGCAATCCGGGAAGTCAGCCTCTTACAAACTTCCTGATGTTTATGCTGTGGCCGTTCCTGACATGTATGGAGTGGGAAGTCTTTAGCAGTTCTCCAATCTTGTCTTCGTTGTAGAACTTGACGTTGTAGAGTCCGAGTATCTTCTTGCAGCTGCTGCAGTAGATCTCCCTGAACTCCATTTGACCATTCTGACACGCCCGTCGTATAATAAAGAACTTATTCAGGATATCCAAAAGCCATATTGCGGGAGTCGCCCAGCCTGGTCAACGGCGTAAGGTTCAGGTCCTTATCTCTTAGGAGTTCGTGGGTTCAAATCCCATCTCCCGCACCATCAGTTTCAGTCACACGCCACGGATTTCTAGATTCATATAGTTTCATACTGGATGATACGTATTGGAGACGCATCGGAAACTGATGGTGTTTGGGGCAATCCTCCTAGCCGGAACCCTGGCGCTGAACCATTACGACTATGAGATTCCAGGCATTCAAGTCAGCTATGCATATGTAACCGGAATTGGAATGCTGGTGTGCTTTGGAGCCAGCCTGGTCATGTTTACAAAGGACAAGATATGACGCGCATGCCCCGTTGGCGCGTCGGTATAACAGGGGTCAAGCATTGACACTTTGCGTATTGGCCTACCATTGCACACGACATGCAGCGTTGCGTATCGGCGCCCTGAAAAGCAATTCTTGGTTGTGAATGCTAGCGACCTTGTGCGTCATGCTTGAGTGTAAAGTTATAAGCGATTGCCCGATCTTGCGATCATGCCAAGCAACGAGATTGCGATTCCAAAAGAGATCAGGGAGTTCATGCCTGACGGTGCAGAAGAGACCGTCTTGGGCCAGAAGAATGGGGCGCGCAGGCAATACAGGTATGGCAACCTGCACATAAGGGAATATGATGACAAATTCTTGGTCCATACCGACAGAGTTGATCCCCGAAGGAACCCCGTGGGGCATCTGGTTATTGACGCCCCGGAGATTCTGGCAGGTCTGGCGTGTGCGATATTTTCCGGCTCGCGAACCTCGGGCATAACGCCCGGAGGCAAGCCATCCCTAGCATCAAGACTGGCAGCATCGGCCGTCTACGGGTATGTGGGGTATGTGGCGGCCAAAAAGATCAAGGACTACATGGGGTAAACGCCATGTCGACACTTAGAACCATCCGGGTGCTAGTCAGACTCCTTCCGTCAATCATCGCCCTGCGCAGGGACAGAAAGAAGTGGGTCAAGCAAAAGAAAGACAGGGTTGATCCGGCAAAGTTCCAAAAACATGCCAGAAAGATGCTTGATACCTTCATCTCGCTTGGGCCGGTCTACATAAAACTGGGACAGTGGCTCTCGTCAAGGGCAGACATATTGCCCCAGCCGTATCTTGCAGAACTGGCAAAACTACAGGATCGCGTTCCCGCCGCTCCATTCGATCTGATAAGGCCAATAATTGAAAGAGATCTGGGCCCCATATCGGAAAAATTTGACGAGATAGATCCCAACCCGATATCGGGCGCATCACTCGGTCAAGTCTACCGCGGAACATCCTCCGGCCGGCAGATAGCCATCAAGGTAAAGCGACCGGGTATTGAAAATGTCGTGGCCATGGACATAGAGGTGTTGAAGAAGGTGCTTCCACTGGCACTGAGGTTTGTAGACCCCGCCCTGCGGTATTCTGCAAAAGCCATGCTGGCACAGTTCATAGAGACCATTTACGAGGAGATGGATTACAACAACGAGTCGGCCAACCTCAAGAGGATCATGCATGATATGAGAGAGAACAAGAAGGTGGTGGTTCCGTCCGTATACGACGATCTCTCCTCAAAGAATGTTCTCACCATGGAGTACCTACCTGGAATAAAGATAACAGACATTGAATCCCTTGAAGAGAAGGGAATCGACAGAAAGGCGCTTGTCATCGATGTCCACAAGGTCTTCTTTACGATGCTTTTACGATACTCCGTGTTTCACGCGGACCCACACCCGGGAAACATCTCGGTGACTGATGACGGAAGGCTGATTCTGTACGACTACGGGATGGTGGGACGGCTTGACGACGAGACCCGGCTCAGGCTGGTTAGACTGTATCTTGCCTTGGTGGAGAAGGATCCGGCAAGAACCGTCAATGCGATGGGCGACCTTGGCATGCTCACTCCTGACTCCAACAAGATGGTAATAGAGAAAGGAATTGGGCTGACCATTGGTGCAATGCACGGCAAGAGGCCAGACGACATGGAGGTGGAAAGCCTGATGGAACTTGCAAACAGGACAATGAGCAAGTTCCCGTTCGTGCTGCCAAAGAACCTGGCCCTATACATGAGGATGGCCTCAATCATCGAAGGAATTTACAAGACGCACAAGGTTGATTTCAAATTTGTAAAGGTGGTTCGGGAGATACTTCAGGAAGAGAAACTGATCAAGGACGCATACATTGAAGAGCTCAAGTATTCCTTTGAGAGGCTTGCAAAGTCGATCGATGCCACCATATCCATCGCACCCGAACTTAAGATGTTTTTAGACGAGAACAAGTCATTGCGATCAGGTGCAAGATCCAGAACCGACACGCTGATTCCGGGCAGTATACTTTCGGCTGCAGTATTTCTAGGCTCTGCCGTACTCTACACCACCGATGCACTGATCGGCACTGCCGGCATGGTATCATCGCTGATAATCATGGGCGTGTTTGCAGCGTTTAGAAGGTAGCTACTCTACGGTGATGTCGGTTCCATCCTTCTGGACTGAAATTGTAACTGTCAGGATCCCGTCTTCGTACTTTGCAGACGTAGCCGAGTCCTCTGCCGGACGCACAGGTAGCCTTATTCTCTTGTCAATTACGTCAGGCCGCTGGTTGCAGATCATGTCGTGCCCCTTTTTTGCCTCCTTACATGCCTTGATGTCAAGAATCCTACCCTTCAATGAAATCTTGACCTCTTTCTTTTCAAATCCCGGCATATCTGCCTGCAGCACCAGCACATCTCCGTCCAAGTGCATGTCTACGGGCGGCAAGACAAACTCGTAAAATTCCTTTGACTTGTTTTCAATCTCCCTTATCATCTCCCTTGCCATCGATCCTGCCAATCCCATTTTCTTTTGTACCTGATTTTTACTTATAAAGATTGATGGATTCATGGCCGCGCCCTACAGACATAACCAGATGAATCACGTCATCGAAGAGCCGATTGCCGTTCGCATATGGCCGTAGGACACAGCCCTGATTCATTACAGAATACAGATAATGACCAACCAGGCCTTCATACGATGGATGATTCCAACTCTTATGGATCATGCTGTATGGAGCGCCTGCCACAGAGATCCATTTCATTTTATTACGGGTTTGAATAGTTACATTCATGATTGTTGTAATTGAGGGTGGGGATCAAGCAGGCAAAATGACCCAGTCTGCCATGCTGACGCAGGCCCTTACTGATAGGGGGAAGAAAGTCAGGCAGTTTGACTTTCCGGACTACACAACCCCCATAGGAGCCGAGATCAAACGGTTTCTGGAGAGAAAGCAGGAATACGCGCCACAGGTAATCCACTGCCTCTTGGCTGCCAACAGGTGGGAGAAAGCTCGCGATATCCAAGACGCCCAGAAGAACAACGACATCCTGATAATGAACCGCTACTACCATTCGAATATCGTGTACGGCATTACAAACGGCGTGGATAAGGCGTGGCTTGAGAATCTTGATGCCGGACTGCCCGAAGCAGACAGCATCATCCTGCTGGATATCACCGCAGAGGAGTCCTTTCGCAGGAAGAGTCTTGGTCGCGACAGGTTTGAAGGAGATAAGGAGTTTATCGCGCATGTGCTGGATGCCTATATCAATGTCGCCAAGAAAGGCGGCTGGAACGTAGTCGATGCCTCAAAATCTAAAGATGATATCCATGACGAGATTCTCCAAATAATAGAGCGGGCCGGGACATGAAAAAGTATGTAGACATTATTGATCCAATTCATGACTTTGTCCAAGTCTCCCAATCCGAACAGCCACTGGTTGACAGCCCATTCTTTCAGAGACTGAGACGCATAAAGCAGCTCTCCTGCGCATTCCTGGTATATCCAACTGCACTCCATACGCGGTTTGAACACTCTCTGGGGGTCATGTATATCGCGGGCCAAGCAGGACAAGCGCTGCACGAGAAGGAGGCCATAAAATCCGACGAGATCGACATACTCAGACTGGCAGGCCTGCTTCACGATATAGGCCACGGGCCGTTTTCACACATATTTGAGGAGGTAAGCAGGACAAAGAAGACATCGCATGAGGACTTTGGAAGAAGGCTTATCCTGCAGTCTGACATTGGCGACTATCTGGAGAGCAGCGGCTTTGAGAAGAGGCTCATCGCGGATGTCGCATTTAACCGATCTCGATTCAAGTACCTCAATGAGATAATCTCAGGCGCGCTCAGCGCCGACATGATGGACTACCTACTCCGGGACAGCTACTTTACGGGCACCGAGCATGCCAGAATTGACTACAAGAGAATTACGCACTCGCTTGACGTGCACCGAAGGCATCTGGCACTGGACCAGTCCGCGCTGTACTCCTTCGAATCAATGGTGTATTCCCGATACCAGATGTTCAAGGCAGTATACTTTCACAAGACTGTAAGGGCGGCAGAAGTCATGCTGGTAGAAGCACTGAGGCTTTCTGATGACGAGTTTGGGTTCACCACATCTGACCCAGACGGGTTCCTTAACCTGACCGACGAGCAGGCACTGTCCATGATTGAATCTTCCAAATCTCCGAACCTCAAGGGCGCCAGAAAACTCGTCGAGGACTTTAAGAACAGAAGGCTGATCAAGTGCGTATTTGAAAAGATCCTCACAGGCAAGGCAGACACGGGGATAGATACTGGAAACATCCGGGCAGAGATCTCAAAGAGATCACGAATTGACGAAGACGAGATCTTTGTAGACAGCGCGGCTGCCTCCTCGCTACCCACCATGCCCTCGATGAACAAATCCCAGTCAATCCTGTTGATGACGCGCAGGGGGGAGAGATCTTCTGGACGGGAGGTGCTAGTCTCAGACATGCCGATAGTCTCGGCCATCTCAGGCTACATGAACATACTCCGTGTCTACACGCATCAACGGAATAGAAAAAAAGTTGAAATTGCTGCAGAATCAATACTTAGGGATCTGCTATGAAGAGGATTGTAATCAAGCTGTCCGGAAAGGTCTTTGGCATGGACAACGTAAAGATGCTGGCCGACTATGCCGAATTCTTGGTAAAGGTAAGCAAGATATGCCAACCCATCGTGGTTGCCGGAGGCGGCACCATCGCACGCCATTACATATCCCATGCCAGGCACTCTGGTGCAGACGAGTCCAGCTTGGACGAGCTGGGCATCGAGATCTCGCGGCTCAATGCCAAACTGCTGATATACGCGCTCAAGAACAGGGCCTACCTGCATCCGCCTGTCACACTGCAGGAGATTCGCCACGCCGTAGACGGGGGACTGATCGTAGTCACCGGGGGACTGCATCCTGGTCAGAGCACCAACGGAACCGCGGCACTGATAGCAGAGAAGGTCAAGGCCGAACAGTTCCTCAATGCAACCGACGTGGATGGGGTGTACGACATGGATCCCAGAAAATTCAAGAACGCAAAAAAGTTTAAGCGCATCGAGCTGAAGAACCTTAAGGCCATGCTAGTTCACGAGGATTCTGTCGCAGGCGGGTATGACCTGATGGACATCCTTGCCCTGAAGGTAATAGAGCGTTCCAGAATCAAGACGAGAATCATAAAGGCGGATCCGAAGATCATCGAAAAGGCCATCAAGGGCGGCGACGTGGGAACCGAGATCGCTCTGCCATCAACCTGACTCGTTCTGGACGGTTCGCCTCGTCTCCGTCCAGATGCGAATCTCGCTGCCGGGATATTCGGGAATTCCGGTTTGGCGCAGCTTCTCATACACCGACACTGCCTCGTCTTTTCCCATTGCCTTTGACTGCGCCTTTGTAAACCCGTCGCTGTCTACGATAATTGCCACATGTCCGTCCTGCGATTCAATCACCGCCACATACTCCTCTTCCCCTACCGGTTCAAAGTTACCCCCATTCTTCTTGGTGGTTAGCGTCAACATGCCGAATCCTGCTACCTTGAACATCTTCATCTGCGATCTGTTTGCCCTCTGTCTTCCCTGCTGGACTGCCTGAAAGTATTGCACTACATTATTTTTCTCCAATGGTATAATAACCATCTCAACACACTACCTTGTGATGGTCAATCCCAAAATCTTCGTGGGCGTGGCAGTCGTCGTGCTTGCAGTTATACTCGGAGGAATTCTTCTGACCGGACCGTCGCTAATAGATGCCCCCGGCACAGGCCCCCAAGCACAGCAGATACAACCTCTGCGGGTCGAACTCGACGACATCTCAGTCGCCAAGATCTCAGAACGTACAGCCACAATCGACGTGGTGTTTGTAATACACAATCCCAACCCGCGTGCAGTAATTGTCCAGACCATGGACTACCAGCTATTTGAGACTGGCTACTCCGAATCCGAGCAGCTCTCGGGGGGCCAGATAGGAAGCAGGCCGACGGGAATGGTGGAATTTGGCTCCAACTACTACACACTCCTTGGAGACAACTCGCTCATCCTAAAGGATGCCATCACGCTGAGAAACTCTGGAAACACGCCCCAACTGTGGGCTGATCTGCAGGACGGCTCGGCTTCTTGGAAGATCACTGGCACGGTATTTTACAACCTGAGTTCCATGACCAGCGGGCAGGAGAACGAGATTAACTTCGAGTTTGTCCGATAGGTATCACAAAATAACAAAATTATGATACTTTGTTTTTACAAAAACAAAATTGGCAAAGTTATAAAACCTCGTTTAGCGATTTTTCATTAAATGGCAGAAGCAGGTATGGCCGCATTTGGTGCGGCAGCAGGAGTCGCAATTGCACTTGCAGTAGTGTGTTTTGCTCTTCGTGGAAAGGGACATCCCGAACCACTGGATTAAACAAAAACATCCTTTACAATATTTTTCATTTATCCAGAATCTGGCATGTGGCCTGTTCTTGCACGTGATGCATGCTCAAAAAAAGGTAATGGCATGTGCGTACAGGAGTCCCGTGAATCTGGGTATTTACGGCCAGGCTAATTCTTGTCGCCTAGCCCAAGCATCTCGGCGATGGATATCTGCTTGGTGTTCTTTTTCTTTGTGAAACACCGTTCATAGTACTGGCATTCTGCGCATCTGACAGATGGTTCCAGGACAGGCACCTTCTGCTCCTTGAGAAGGCTGGCCAGCACGCGAACCCTCCTGACAGTCTCCTCGAACATCTTTTTGTTGCGTGTAAGCGAGAATGTAGTCTCCCTCCTGTTACCTGTGATGTAAACGATGATGCCGTCATCCTTGTCGTATATCCACATGCATGCGTTAAGATACAGTATGTCGTCTGCCACCGGATTGTCCGGCTCCTCTGTTGCCGACCTGAACAACAGTATGGCGTCGTCCACTATCATGTCTGCATGTCCTCTAATCTTGAGATCGTCCAGTACAAACTCCTTGGGCTCGCTGCCGTACTGGAACTTTTTGAGCAACCCTGAAATCAACTCGTTGAATCCCCTTATCTCGATATCTAGAGGATCCATCCTGTCATAGTATGAGCGCCTCAGGCACTGGACTGCCTCCTTTAGATGGATGGTCTTGATGTCCTTGGTGTCTATGTTGATCTCCAGCTCCTTGCTTATGGATCCTATCGCGCCGCGTATCGTGGTCTGGAAATCCCTGTCCCCCATCATGATACATTACCAATCAGGCTATTCTTTATAATCTAGCTTATCGCCTTGGCGATCGCCTTTGAGATTCTATCCGAAAATGCCAATGTTACAAAATGAACCCCGAATCCCGCCACCGCCCCGACTACAAGCTGACCCGTCCCGAGGTAGATTCCCAGAAATATTCCAAGTGGTGGCAGCGCAAAGATCATCGCCATAAAAGAACTTCCCCATATGGTGTTGATCAAGGTCTCCGGAGTGGGGCCGGTTCCTCTCTTCAAACCTGCCAAGACGTCACTCCTCCTGCAGGATCAGTTTTGACATTGTAGTTGCAGTTGGAATCTTCTGCTCCACTGCAAATGCAATGGCTGCCAGATTCCTTACCTCAAATGCCGTCAGTCTGGTAATTCCTACTATGGTTGCAAAACTGAACATCTTCGTAAACGATCTCAGGCTGGTGCGGTAAATCTCCATCTCGAAGGCTCTTTCAAATGCAGCTATCAAGTCCAAATCGCCTTCGAGTTGCGGAACAAGGCCTTTGTATTTTGTGCCCAACAGCTCACTGAACGCGTCCCTGATGGTCGGCGCTCCCATCATCCTGCCAAGCAGATCCCTTGCGGGCGGGCTGGTGGGAACTATCAAATCCTGGATCTGTTCTTCTTGCAGTCCCCAGAACTTTCCCCTTATCACGCTCTGTATGTTGTAAAAGTCAATATCCATCGCAACCAGCTTCGTCGCGGTCTTGTCCGAATAGTTCTTCATTGCTCCTGCCAGATACTGGTACAGTATCTTGTCAAAGTACGTATCAAATATCTGGATGTTTCCCTTCTCGTTGTACAATGCAGCTGCCTTTCCGATCTCTTCGCCAAACTGTGCCTGATTCAGGCTTGCCACGGCTTCATCTATATCCTTTGCAGCCAGGGCCTTGACTATCACATCCCTCTGCTTGATCAGCTCCTCGGCGTGAAGGTTAACATGTTTTTCGATCTCTTCTTGGGGCTTTCCCAGCACCTTCCCCTTGAGGATCAGCTTCAGGTTTGATATGATAAATTTCATATAGTACGCATCCAAAACCCCCGAATCCCCTGAAGTCTTTGCAATGGAATGGTGGGTGTCGGCGAGCCTGCTTCTGAGGGCCGACTCGATGGCAATCGACGTGTACGGTTTTTGAATGCCTGCAACTGCACTAGCGTATACTGTATTCTTGATTCTGGTGATCAACTCCTCAAGGTTTCTTGATTCTGCAAGAACTTGAAAGTCAGACCTTGTCAGCAGCTTGCCCCTCTTGCTGTATGCCTTTACCGACGCATAGACGTTCTTTGAAGAACCCATTTCGATGAAATCTTTCCGAACTGCGGATTTTAATGTTTGCTGACGGCGTGGCAGAGGCACTTGCCCAGGTTCCAACCCCATGCCGGCGCCGGGTGCAGGTTCATGGAATCGCGCACGTGGCTTCCGCCGGCATCATGTAATCTTGTCCAGAAACCTGATGGCATCCTTCTTCTCCTCCCTTGACAGCTGCAAGAACGCTGACAGCACCTCCTTTTGGATCATCAGCGAATTGTCTGCAACGTCCCTCAACCTTGTAAGATCAAAAGGCAGCAGATCCTTGATCTCGTTGTAGCAAAACGCCCTGACATACCTCTCAATTATGGAGTATGTAAAATTGGGACTGATTTCCAGCATGCGGCATATGATTCCCTCAAACTCCCTCTCCCATGGTTCAGCCCCGGCAAAGAACTCCATCAGGAGTTTCTCCCTGTTGCCAATCTCCTCTATCCCCACTGCTGCCAAAATTCCCTTTCTGGTCAGGTGATAATACGGGATTCCCTTCTCCTGCAGTACCCTCGGCCCCCTCTTCAATGGGAGCCTGCCATTCTCTTCTGCTATTCCTGCAGGCAGCAGAACCTCGTCGAGATCGCGAAAGATCCCTGAATAGATGTTTTTTGACGTTGCCCCGTGCTTCCTTGCAATGGTGTCAGAGATTCCCGTCCTAGTTCTCTCCGTGGGGTTTGCATTCTCTGCAAGAATCGCAATGATGGCTCTCTGCCTTTCTGCTTCCCCCGTTCTGACGTCCTTTCTGGTCTTGAACGTGTTGTAGATCGCTAGTCTTGTGCCTGACACTGCCATCGCCCGTTCATAATGATTTCATTTTCATTTTTTATGTTAATATCAGAGCATACTAAAATATAAAAATTTACTTTATTACAACTTTTTAAGTCTTCAATCCTTAAATAATTTTCAGCGTTGGATAATCTAATGAATTCTAGGAACCACAAGTATGCTCTATTACTTGTGGCCGCAGTAGCCATAACAGCAACTGGCGCAATGTCTCAGGCATATGCACAGAATGTTGCAGATGGTATGGACGGATATGTCAAGGGGACCAGTGGTATCTACACTGCAAACCCCAACGAATGCTGGTATGACGACGGCGAAGGCAATATGCTCCCATGTCTAATTGACACGGGTGACACTGCCTGGATGCTGACGGCAACATCACTAGTACTCTTCATGTCTCCCGGAGTCGGTTTCTTCTATGGCGGTCTCGCCAGATCGAAGAACATCGTCAACGTACTTGGTATGACCCTGATGGTTATGGGTCTCATGTCAGTACAGTGGATTCTATGGGGGTACTCGCTGGCATTCGGCGCAATTGATTCGGACGCAAACATGTTCATGGGCAACTTGGACTATGCAGGGTTTAACCTGGTATCTCCATACGCGCCACTAGGTGAAGTTGGGCCATGTCAGGACACGTGGGCCGCAGCCTATCAGATGAACGAGTTCAAGGACGGGGACTATTGTAGTCTAAGTTGGCCAGGTACTGTACCTCACCAGCTCTTTGCAATGTTCCAGGGTACCTTCGCAATCATCACACCAGTTCTCATAATTGGTGGTCTGATTGACCGAATCAAGTTCAGCGCGATAGTCATATTCGTGCTCCTATGGGGAACCTTCGTCTATGACCCGATAGCACACTGGGTCTGGGGTGGAGGATACATAGGAGGAGGCTCGTTAGACCTCAATCCGGATCTGTCTCCATCATACGCGCTTGACTTCGCCGGCGGCACCGTAGTGCACATATCTTCAGGATTTGCTGCGCTGGCAGGAGCCTTCGTGCTTGGCAGAAGACTTGGCTATGGCAAGATTCCAATGGAACCACACAACGTCCCACTAGTAGTACTCGGTGCTGCAATATTGTGGTTTGGCTGGTTTGGTTTCAACGTTGGAAGCGAAGTTCAGGTCGACGGCATTGCAGTGAGTGCATGGACGGTTACAAACACCTCCACAGGCATGGCTGTAGTCACGTGGGTCCTGATGTCATGGGCACATACTGGAAAACCAAGTATTGTTGGTGCTGCGTCAGGGGCAGTGGCTGGACTGGTTGCAATAACACCGGCCTCCGGCTGGGTTGGCCCTATGGCTGCGATCATTATCGGCATTGCGGCCGGAACCGTCTGTTATGCGAGCATCGCATTCAAGAATGCACGCAAATGGGATGACGCACTAGACGTGTGGGGCATCCACGGAATGGGCGGTCTAACCGGTGCAGTTCTGACTGGTACCCTTGCAAGTCCACATATCTGGGACACAGGCGATGGTATCGGTGCATGGACAGGCACTCCGGAAGGAATGGAGCAGCAGGCAATCAGCATCTTAGGTGCTGCAATATCCATAGGTTATGCCTTTGGAGTTACACTCGTAATTCTGAAGGTGATGGACGCAGTATGGCCTGGCGGAATCAGAGTCACTCCAAAAGAAGAGGAGATTGGCCTCGATCTTGCACAGCACGGCGAAAGAGCATACGTCAACGAATAGAAAATACACTTTTCTTTCCTTCTTTTTATTATTCAATCATAGAACCAACGAGCCCGAACGCATGCTGCGCAAGATGACAGGTACGACAGAATACGCGGGTTTGGCCCATGCAAAATCGAATTCTTTTTGGGCATGATGGGATGACCTGACCCCTTGTGATAAGTTGCTAACCCATCCACCACAATCAATTTAGATGCGATTCCCCTGCCACGACACATGCTGATATCCACTGCAAAACTCTCCTCAATTCTTGCGGATCCCAGCCTCCTGATTGTTGATGCCCGCTCGTTTACCGAGTACTCAAAAGGGCACATTCCAGGAGCCGTAAACTTGGATCTGTTTGCATTTCATTGGATTGATACCACTGCAGAGGGAATCCAAAACTTTGAAAGACAGGCAACGGCGTTGTTTGCAGCCATCGGAGCAGAGGGAAGAAAGGTCGTCCTTTATGACAATGTCTCCGGAATGCTGGCTGCCCGGGGACTTTGGATGCTCATGTATCTGTCACATCCTGACGCGGCAATGCTGGATGGCGGAATCACAAAATGGTGCAGCGATGGTCTCCGAATCGAGACCGGAACGAACAGATTCATGCCGTCCAAGTTTTCAGGAAGGCCCGATCCCAGACTTGTCATCGGCTTTGAGGAGATTCGCGACAACCTGGAACGCTTGGAGATCGTTGACGCCCGCTCTCCTGAAGAATATGACGGAAGTGTCGTCCGGGCAGCCAATGCCGGCCACATTCCCACATCGCTTAACCTTGACTGGAATCTCAACCTGTCCGAGGACGGCACGTTCAAGAATCCAGCCGATCTGTCCGCACTGTACCGCATGCCAGGAGACTCGCAGATCGTAACATACTGCCAAGGCGGTTACCGGGCCGCGCACTCCTTTCTTGCCCTGAAGATAGCCGGGTTCAAGAATGTCCGGGTTTATCTTGGCTCGTGGGGCGAGTGGGGAAACAACGTGAACCTTCCCGTAGAATAGAGTGCCTATTTCTTCTTCCAGACGAACTGGTTGTAGATGAGCTCGGGCCTTACCTGCCTGAACTGCTGTGCCCCGCCCACATACCACTTGGTAAAGAACTCGTACAGGTGCAACCTGAGCGACTGGATGTATACGATCAACCCCTCGATCATCATAATTCCAATGTTTCCGCCTACAATCATGGCTATGGCGGCTCCCGACTCTATACCTCCAAGCGACGCAAATGCATTGTTTACCGTCAGCAGCAGGGCAGCATGTACCAGCAACATGATGCCTAGTCGGGCGTAGCTGATCGTGTGGGCAAGGCTCTCGACGGTCTTTCCTAGGAAAACCTCCATGATGACACTTGCCGGATCGCTTCCGTCCTCGGGATGCTTCTTTGCATGCATGATGCCGCCAATCATCATTATGACCATCGACGCAATTACTATGACTACTGCGATTCTTGTGACTATCCACACCTGAGCCCATTCGCCCAGAAACAGCGTAACCCACGGAACCGCCTCGGTGTGCACCCTAGAGTACATGTTCATCACGTCGTACTGGGATCCTATGGCGCACATCATGATGACCACGATTCCGCCGTACAGTGTGATGTTTGGAAGGGCCTCTGTGAAGACTGTCATCCTGTGTCCCTCCTTTAGGAGCCTGATTATTCTCAAGGTCATTGCCCACAACAAGTGAATTATTCCAAGGAATAGCGATACCTTGAGTATGTCAATTACCTGGTCGAATGTAAGCTCCGCGACGCTGAGAATGCCCACTATCCAGCTGACAGAGTGCAGCGCCCCGCCTTCCTCAAGCAGTCCCTCAAACGGCCACAGGTGGTCCAAGTGGTAGCCAAACGCCTCTCCCGCACCAACTCCTGCGATCGCAGCAGACGCACCGGATATGGCGATAAGCATTCCCCACCTGGACAGCTCGCCTTGGCCCTTCATCTTGAAGAGAAGGCCCATTCCCATGAGAAGCAGTCCGTGACCCATGTCAGCAAACATCAGCCCGTAGAATATCGGCCACATCAGTGCGATCATCGGGGTGGGATCCGATTCTCCGTGCTTTGGAATCCCCTGACTCTTGGTAATGACTTCGAATGTCCGGACAAACCGCTTGTTGTCAAAGAGTGTCGGAATCTGTTTTATCTGCTCGGGATCCGTGACATCCTCCACTACGGACATCCACTTCTTTGTCAGATCTGTAAACTTCGACCCCATCCTTTTTGGGATGAAGCCCTGGATTAGTGCAAAATTCTTGGTGCCGCCGGGCTTTCTCAGGGTTTCCAGAACATCCTTTGCCACCCCGGCCTTTTCATGCAGGGCGAGTATGTCACGCCTGAGCTTCTTTGCGAGTCCTGCCAGCTCCTTTGTCATAGCAGCCTCGTTTGTGCCCAATTCCTTGATCTTTGACTCTACCTGGTCGTAGGCTTGGCTTGGAACCTGCGGGAATCCGTCTGGAATCCTGAACGGGTTGGAGTTGAAGTTTCTTAGAACCTTGAGGACCTTCTCGGAGTCTGCGGCGACTGCAATCACCACCAATGCCGACTTGTTCTTGTCCTCCAGCTCGTACTTTGTGAGCGTTGCGCCGTCAAGGGAACGGCTTATCTCGTCAAAGTCCTGCGAATCAATCACAAAGAGGCCCGTAAAGAAATACCTCGTCAGGCCGAATCCGGAAAGGTCGACACTCATTTTTCTGACCATCTCCAGAGTCTCCTTGATGGTCTTGTACTCCTCGATGGATGATTTTGCCGATTCTATATCCTTTAGCAGTTTTGCAGGCCTGTCGATGACACCCGGCATCTCTGCCTCTATCTGCGCGACCATCTCCTCGACTTCGCCCATCTCATAGTCCTTCTTTTTAATTACCGTGCCCTTGAAGAGAATCTCCATTATTCCCACAATCGGGGGAATGCCCATGCCCTTGACGATGTCATCAATTGCCTGGAACGACTGCTGCGCCCTTAGCAGGATGTCATCTACTTCCGGCGTCACGCGGTCATCTTGGGAATCGACCTTGTGAAACCACTCAAATTCAGTCAGTCTTGAAATGGCCTTTGGCGACTCGCCCCTTGGTAGGATTACGGTTCCCAATTGTATGTCTGCGGTTGCCAAGACAAATTTTGGGTATTCCCGTTGTGTTTAATACCTTTCTGATTCCGTGTCTGTCACTGGCGTGGCCGCATCAAATTTTTTCCAAACATTAAAATCTATTATGGCTCAACGCCCCCCATGACGCCTGAATTGGCATTGGAGGCCACCATCGACAAGATTCTTGCAAGCACCGAAAAGGAGATCATCTCGGGTACACGATCTGTGTTTGACAATTCCCTGCAAAGACTCGACGATTCGGCCAAGATGCTCGAGGGAGAGTACAACAGGATAATCTCTGACGGCAACAGGGAGGCTGACAAGATCTCAAGACAGATTATTGGAAGCGCGGATCTCGATGCCAGAAACAAGCAACTACTGGCAGTCGAGGACGCAGTGGTACGGGTTCTCTCCCAGGCAGTCGATGGAATAGCTAATGCCAAACGGGACAAGGAGTACGAGAACCTAGTCAGGACCATGTTGAAAGAGGCAGTCGAGATTCTGGGAACCCCCAAGATTACAATATTTACAAATGACAAGGACAGGGCTGTGGTGCAGTCGGTACTGTCCGAGTTTCCTGAAGCGGATCTGTCCGGTGATGCGTTTGAATGCTTGGGCGGGATTATAGCAAAGTCCAAAGACGACACCATGACATTTGACAACACCATTGATGCGAGAATGAAGCATCTGAAGCCTTTAATAAGGAAAGAAATTGCATCCAAATTCGGAGTAGGAGATTAGAATATGGCAGCTCAAGGCAGAATTGTTTGGGTAAGTGGTCCGGCCGTAAAGGCCGACGGCATGTCTGAGGCAAAGATGTACGAGACTGTGACTGTTGGCAACTCCAAGCTGATAGGCGAAGTGATCATGGGGGTTAAGGTATCAAATTGACTACCCAAGGGGGAGTACAATACAGCAAGATTGCCGAGATAAAGGGCCCGTTGGTAATAGTAGATCAGGTTGAAAACGCTGCATTTGACGAACTCGTAGAAATCCATACCAACGACGGTCAAAAGAGGCTCGGCAAGGTGCTTGAAGTCGGAAACGGCCAGGCCGTAGTTCAGGTCTTTGAGGGAACCACAGGACTGTCTATTGCCGGAACTAACGCAAAATTCGTCGGCAAGGTAATGGAGATGCCCGTCTCAAAGGAGGTTTTGGGCAGGGTCTTTGACGGACTTGGCAGGCCAAAAGACGGACTTCCGGACCCAATAGCAGACAAGTTCATCGACATCAACGGGGAACCAATGAATCCCGAGCAGCGCCAATACCCAAAGGATTTCATCCAGACAGGCGTTTCGGTGATAGACGGCATGATTACGCTAGTCCGGGGGCAGAAGCTTCCGATCTTTTCAGGCTCCGGAATGTCCCACAACCTGCTTGCAGCGCAGATTGCGCGGCAGGCCAGCGTGGTCGGTACCGGTGATGACTTTGCCGTGGTGTTTGCAGCCATTGGCGTGCAGTACAGCGAGGCCGAATACTTTAGAAGAAGCCTTGAAGAGTCTGGCGCCTTGAAGAGAAGCGTACTGTTCCTCAACTTGGCCGACGATCCTGCAATTGAGAGAATAATCACACCCCGTGTGGCACTTACCGTTGCAGAGTACCTAGCATTTGAGCTTGACATGCACGTGCTGGTAATCCTGACTGACATGACAAACTATGCCGAGGCGCTCAGGGAGATCAGTGCGGCAAGAGAGGAGGTTCCTGGACGAAAGGGGTATCCGGGATACCTGTATACCGATCTCTCCACGATATACGAGCGGGCAGGCAAGCTGGTAGGCAGGAAAGGAAGCGTCACCCAAGTGCCGATCCTTTCAATGCCGTCTGATGACATTACGCACCCGATTCCCGATCTTACCGGATACATCACAGAAGGCCAGATAGTGCTGGGACGCGATCTGTTCAGGCAGGGAATCTATCCACCAATAAACATCCTGATGAGCCTGAGCAGACTCATGAAGGACGGAATCGGCAAGGGAAGCACAAGGGAGGAACACAGCGAAATATCAAACCAAAACTATGACTCCTACTCCCGGGCACAGGAGGTTCGGGCACTGGCAGGAATCGTAGGCAAGGCCGGGCTGACAGAGATTGATCTAAAGTACATGGACGTGGGGGATGCATTCGAAAAGGAGTTTCTCTCACAGAAAATCGACGAGAACCGCACAATTGAGGAAACTCTAAGCATACTGTGGAAGATCGTCTCCAAACTGCCAAAAAATGAACTGACAAAGATTAAGGACAAGTACGTAGAGCAGTTCTATCAGGACAAGTAGACATGTCGTTTGGGCAGAATGTAGCTGCAACCAAAATCGAGCTATTCAAGTACAAGCGTTCCAGCCAAGTCGCCATCATGGTCCAGAAGATTCTTGACGACAAGCGCAAGGTGCTTTTGAAGAACATTGAGGAGATGATCGTGGAGGCCTCAAAGGCGCGGGGAGGAATATGGGATCCGCTACAGGACATCTACAAGTCCGTAACCGAGGCTTATCTTTCCTTGGGGGCAAGCACGGTAGACTCTGTTGCCGAATCAACCCCGCCTGTCATGCAAGTCGACGTCAATGTGCGAAGGGTGGTTGATGTCAAGATTCCCACATTATCTGTCACGGAGGGCAATACCCATTCCATGCCGTACGGCTTTGCAGACACAAACTCGTCAATCGACAGAGCATCAAAGCAGATAAAGGAACTGCTCCCGAAGATTTGCAAGGCCGCAGAGCACGAAAACTCCATCTTCAGCCTGGCAAAGGCGCTGGAAAAGACACAAAAACTCCTTAACGCGCTTGAAAACGTAATCATCCCGCAGTACCAGCAGAGAATTCGCTTCATCCTTGCTACCATTGAAGAAAGGGAGAGGGAGGAATTCGCAAAGTTAAAAAAAGTGAAGGCAAAGATGGAGAGCAAGAAGTAATGGCCAAAAACGAGATTAAAAAACTGATAAAAGAATCCAAAAAGTCCCTGACCGCAGACTATGACGCCTTTGAAGAATCCATCAAGGCCGATCTGGCCTCGTTCAAAAAGAAGACGCTGAATCGAATCTAGCTCCTGCGTCCGCCCCATGTCTTTTCATACCCGTGAATCCTGTTGCCGAACCCGAATGGCCGACACCGCCCAATGCATGCATTCAAGCGCGCTTGGATCCATGCAGACCGGTTAAAATAACACACCGCCTGGTTTCCGGTAATCGCCTCCTACAGCCGGTACGGATGCGGCAAGAACAGTGATTGTGCGTAATCCTCGTTTATGGTGGACTGATTCGTGCCTGTCTTCCAACCTCCCATGATTTAAATAAGGATCTGAGGGAGCCCCAAATATCAATGAAAACTATAGCCTTGTTACTTTTGGCGGCATCAGCAATTTCAATTCTGGGCTCTACCGGGGTTGCATTTGCGCAGGATGGTGCATCTAGCGGTGACTCTATGAAGCTTCTAGGCGCTGGTCTGGCCTTTGGCATTGCAGCAGGTGGAGCGGGAATAGGTCTTGGCCAGGTGGGTGCAGCAGGCCTTGCAGTCATCAGTGAGAATCCGGCTCTGCAGTCCAAGGTATTCATCTTCGTAGGCATGGTTGACTGTCCTTTCTGCCTTGTTGCCGTGCGATACGGCATAGTCATGATGTTTATCATACTGGGGCAATAGTCCTGACGAGACATTCTTCAACTCAAAATTTTTATCCTAATTGTACCTTAACTGGTCTGGTCCTTGCGCAGTGCATCTGAGAATCCATCGCAATCTACGGCATAGTCATGATGTTTATCATACTGGGGCAATAGTCCTGACGAGTCAACTCAAAATTTTTATCCTAATTGTACCTAACTGGTCTGTATGTATCCTTGCGCAGTATCTGCATCTGAGCACCCTGCCTTCCTTGTCCACTACCTCCATGACGGATTCTATGTACTCTTGGCTGTTTGTTATGCAGTCTGGATTCAGGCACTTGAAGATCCGCTCTATCTCGTTTGGAAGTGAGACCCTTCTCTTCTCTACGAGCTTGTAGTTTCTTATCATGTTGATGGTGGCGCTCGGGGCGATCACTGCCAGCTTGTTTGTATCATCGTCCATGAGGAACCTGTTCTCCACCTTGATTATGTCCTTCTTCCTGAACTTGCCGCTCGGGACGTTGAGTGCGATGGTAATCAAACTCCCGTAGCTGTCGTTTATCCCCAGCGCGTCAAGGACGCGCAGACCCTTGCCTGAATCAATGTGGTCGATTACGGTTCCCTCCCGGATTCGTCGAACCAACAGCTCGGACTCTTCCATAAAAATACTTGTATAGCCACTGCTATATATCATTGAAATATGAACGAGTTTTACGGCAAGGACATCATTTCCATCAAGGATTTTACTCGCGGGCAGCTCGAAGAGGTTTTTGGTGCAACCGACCGGCTGATGCGGCTTGAACCTTCGGTCCGGAGGGAGATCTGCAGGGGCAGGACACTCGGATACCTCTTTTACGAACCCAGCACCAGAACCCGGCTGAGCTTTGAGGCCGCAATGGCATCGGTAGGAGGAAGCTCCATCGGAATATCTGACGCTTCCTCGTCGTCAATCCAGAAGGGCGAGAGCCTGTCTGACACTGTGCGGATCACGTCAATCTATTCAGACGTGCTGGTGCTGCGCCACGCCATGGACGGCTCAAGCAGGTTTGCAGCAGAGATCTCCCAAAAACCAGTAATCAACGCAGGCAGCGGCACCGAGGAACACCCCACACAGGCGATCCAGGATCTCTTTACGATTAAAAAAGAAAAGAAGAAGATTGACGGCCTCAAGATTGGAATCGCAGGCGATCTAAAGTACGGAAGAACCGTCTATTCGCTGCTGTACGGACTGGGAAACTACGATGTGGACGTTCACCTCTTCTCTCCAGAGTCCCTCAAGATACGCACCGACTCAGTCTACGAAGTTAAAAAGAAGATGGACTATACCGAATCCAACAACATTGAGGATCACATTGACGAGCTCGACGTCCTGTACGTGACAAGAATCCAAAAGGAGAGGTTCCCAGACGAAGAGGAGTATCTCAAGGTCAAGGGAAGCTACACGGTCGGGCTAGACACCCTCAGGCAGATGAAAGACGATGCGATCATTCTCCACCCCCTTCCTAGGACCGACGAGATCTCGCCTGAGATCGACGTGACCAAAAACGCCAGATACTTTGAACAGGCCGAGTACGGAATGCACATCCGTTCTGCCCTGCTGGGGCTTACATTGAACAAGGACGGTTTCTGATTCGGCATTAATATATCCCGATGCGTGCCAGTATGAGTATTGACCAAGACCATACCGATATTTCCACTGGATCTGGTGCTGTTTCCAAGGCAGAACCTTCCGTTGCGCATATTCGAACCCCGCTACAAGCAGCTGGTCGATGACTGCATGCTCGGAGACGGGCAGTTTGGCGTATGCCTTATAGACAAGACCCTAACCGTCATGGGATGGGAATCCCCCCAATCCGTCGGAACCGTTGCAAAGATCACCGGATGCAAGGATGTCGAGCTCGACGGGGCGGTAATTCACATTGACACTGTAGGCAGGAACCCGTTTAGGATCAAGAGCATAATCCCGCCGTCTCTTCCCCGTCCAGCCGACTACGATCCCCAATCTCCCGGGGGTGTGTCCGGGACGCGCGCAGGCACAGACGGCACCCCGTACATACGGGCAGAGGTGGAGATGATCCCAGAGATTGATCAGGACATAACCCTGGACAGGTGGAATAGGATAGTCTACCTGTGGAAGCGCAAGGTTGCCGCCCAAGCGCTGCCCCGCGTGATCGAATCCCACGCGCTTGATCATCTTCTAGAACAATACTACCTCGTCACCGACACCCCCACCATGGACTATGTCTATTCGCTGTCTGCTCTGGGCGCAGAGAGTCCGGACGACCTGCAGCCGATTCTCGAGGCCGATTCCGTCGGCAACCTGTTAGGCAAAGTCGAGGATCTGCTGACAATAAAATAGTGGTGCCGTGAATATGACACCATTGATCAAATACTGCGTTGTCCTGGCAGCCTGCATGGTTCTTGCACCTGTAGGTGCTTATGGACACGGGCTGGACTTGGATCACATCCGCGCCATTGACGTGCAGGGAACCGACATATCAGTGTCAGTTGCGATGTCCCCGAACGTCGAGCCAGGCGGCGAAAGGCGGCTCACGCTCACGGCAACCGAAGACGATACCCGGGACAATGCAAACAACGTGACCTTTTTGATCGGCATGTTTGACGGAGACAAGATGCTGCTCAGGGACTACTTTTTTGCCGAAGACGGAATCCTGCACATCGACATCGCGCCCTCGCAAGGAGAGATTGAGATCCACGGAGAGCGGGATGACATTCTCAGGGCATGGCACGAGACCGAATCCGGCCCCGTCAAAATAACCGGACCCGTATTTGACTCGGGAGGCCTGTACACATTTGAGATTGAACTGAGAACCATAGGCGAGCCCACAAACATAATAGACGACTCCCAGACGCACTATGCCGATCTGAGCATCATCGACGTCGCCACACACGCAGAGACCGACGCCGCAGGCAACGACGTCGTGTTTGGGACAAAATCGTACTTTGACAGCGTGTCTGCGTTCGAGTATGATCCAGTGATTGGACAGGCCACCATCGAGATGCCCTTTGACTGGAGCGAGAGGGCGATGTCGCACATTCCAGTCCTTCACGTGGAGATCTCGCTTCCAGACGACTTTGGGGAGTTCTTAGCCCCAAGCTACGTCGGAAGCGCAAACGGGATCGATCTCTTCAAGGCATCCTTACTCGTCGACGACTATACCGCAGACGATGACAGGATAGTCCACATCGTCTTGCTGCAGGATCACCTAAGGTTCCTAAAGAACAGCATGAAAAAGTCGGACCAGCCGCTCCCTGACACCATCACATTTACAATCTCGTCTAGCGATAACGTGGTGTTTCCGCTAGACGCCTACACCAAAAGCGAGGACTTTCTGATGAACCTTGCGTGGGAGCCGGTAGAGCCCGAACCGGGCGTCGCGACAATATTCATCTTTACCATCAGGGACGGCGCGAGCGGCGAGCCGCTGAGAAATTCCGAGTACACGTTTGTAGTGGTTCAAAACGGCCAAGAGATACACCGAACCTCCGGGATGGCACAGATAGGCGGACAGTTTGAAAAGTTTACCTTCGAGGACGGGCAAACCGGTCCGACAATCATAAGATTTGAGAACATCCGAAACACCGGACAGGAGACTGAATTTGGACTGGTGGTGGTGCCTGAATTCGGTCCCGTTATAATGCTTGTGCTGGCAGCCTCTGTTGCAGCAGCCGTCGCTGCGTCCCGAAAAATAAATCCCCACATGCCCTGAAATGCCGCAGGCATCCGCTTCTGCCCTCCATGTTAGTCCTGCGTGCCGTCTTGGCTGATAAGGTCGTTGATTCTTCTCTTGTCGTGAACGGCCTTTACGTAGAACAGTGCGGATGCGACGATTCCTGCTGCCATGAGCGGAGATGCGATCTCAGAGTACGCCAGGCCCGCGTCATCTGATGCCGCGGCCTTCTCCACCGTTACTGGAACCTCGGTGATTCTTACGGTTCCAAGCTTGTTTGATTCCTGTTCTGCAAACCAGACGTTGCCGTCCCCGTCTGTCGTCATGAACTGGATAAACGACGTCTCCGTGGGGATTGGTACCTCCAAGAGATCGCCGTTGTCAGGATCAAACACTGCTATCTTGTCGATTACGTGCTGCGCAAACCAGACGTTGCCGTACCTGTCTTGGGCCATTCCAAACGGCAGGGCCTCTTGGTCCGGAACAGAAACGCTCTCAAATGTCTCCAGCACTGGGTTGAACCTGGTGATTGCAAGACCCGTGTGCTCTGCGATCCACAGGTTTCCCTCGTCGTCAAAGAGCATGGCTTCCGGACCGTTGAGGATCCTGTCCGCCGATATCTCCACCGGCCTGCCTGTGGTAGGATCCACGTATCCTATCTTGCCGGTGCCAGCGGTACTGTACCATACCGTGCCTGCCTGGTCCACTGCAAGCGCAAACGGCAGCGTCTCCCTTCCCGGTAGCACAATCTCCTCAAACACGCCGGACTCTGGCAGATACTTTACAATCCTGTCCTTGTTGACAACGACTGTCCAGACGTTGCCGTCCCGGTCTGCCTGAATGGTAAGCAACGCGTTCCTTGAGATTGTGGGATCGAGGTGCGGGACTGGTATTGTTGTTACGTTTCCGGTCCTGATGTCAACATATCCTATCTGGTTTCCCGGACTGTCTGTAAACCACACCAGTCCAGCACCGTCTGACGTCACAAACGTTGTGGCAACACCGTTGTACGAATACGACGAGAACTCTTGCGTCTCTATGGAAAACTGCCACACCCGGGGAGCCGACGAGTCGCTTATCCATATCGAGCCTGCGCCGTCATAAACTGGCTGGAGTGGCTTGGCTTCTTCGGGAAACTCGTGCTCGACTACCTCGACTCGGATGTCTGCCAGTCTGGGTTTTACAGACAAGTCCAGTATTATCGACTCGCTTGCACTCTCTGTCCTCTGCGCGGTAATCTCCATGAGCCATTCCCCGGAGAACCCAAGCGTCATCTCTCCCTGAAACTCGGACTCGCCGGCCTGCTCCATGGGGACCTCGACGGGGAAGATGTTCCTTGACGGATTTGATATCTTTACCTTGATGCCGTCTAGGTCGTGCAGCGGACTTCCATCAAGTCCGGCTGTCCTGATTGAGAGAGTATTTGTCCCGCTGGAGAATGGAAACATCTCAACTTCAAACCTTGCATTCTCCGTAAACTCCACCGCCCCGTAGCCGTAGGCTGTCTGGCTGGCCTCCGTCTTTTGAATCTCTCCTGCCGGCAGCGTCCCGTTGGTCAGCAACGCCACTATCCCCAGAATGGCAAATCCCAACACTATGTCCGTCTTTAGCATCCTTTTGATCTTCTTGTGGACCGTGATTCCTCCTGACCGGATATTTCTCTCCGCCCTGGCCTGTACCCTGAACTGCACGTACCCGCCCAGGCCGACCATGATTCCGGCAAGCACTATCTTCAGCATGATCAGCTGCCCAAAGACGGATTCCGTAATCAATCCCACGTCGCTTTCTATGAGCCACATCAGAACCGGGCCTGTGACGATTACCACGCCGACTGAAACGACAAACAGCATCGAGAATCTTGGAACCATGGCCAAGCTCATGCGCTCCTTTTCCCTGTCTGCAAGTCCGGACAGTGCCGGCAGCAGGGTGAATACGAGATAAAATATGCCTCCTATCCAGACTGCTGCAACCAAATTATGCACATAGTCCAACGCCAGGCCAGCCATGCCGCCTAGGGATGATCCGTGTCCTACCATGCTAGTCGTCGCAATCAGCGCAAGCGATGCTGCAAGAATTGGAACGTGCGCCCTTCCTGACAGTGTGGTCTTTTTGTTCATGGCAAACCATATGCCCAGCAGAACCACGGTCATGATCATCCTGGCAATCCAGATGACTCCGAAATCGGTCCCGAGCACGGTGAACGGCGATGCGTCCAGTTTGACTGACTGGACCATGATGATTAGGACGTCTGATACCAATACAAGCACCAGTCCCGCTCCGGTAGTCAGCATGAACCTTCCATGGTGAATCCTCTCCACTGCCTCAAGCTTGCCCATGATTGTTCTCTTGTTCTGTGTTCCCCATACCATGAGGGACGCCACTGCCGCACCCAGTACGATGGTCTGGCCTACGAGGCCCGGAAACTTGGCAGCAGCCCCGGGGACATACACTATCTCCTCCGGCCCCTTTGATTCCAGTATTGAGGGATCTACTATGACGTCGCCCACGGCGAACAGGAACGTGCCGGGCACCAAATGCCCGTCAGTCTTGGAGAGTACCTTGGTTGACGCAGTGTAAATGCCATCCTGCAACGGAGGGGTTGTCACGATCAGCGACTCCTCACCCTCGTGGTATCTTGTGTCCCTGTTGTCTATCTGCTCCCCATTGTTGTCAAACACCTTTATCTCGCTAAAGTCAATATCCACTGCCTGCGAGAAAACGACTATCACCTCCGTGGTGCCCGCAGGCGCATTTGAGGACAAATCCGGGATGGTCTTTTCGGTGAATGGATGCCCCCACGCCAGCGGAACCGACATTGAGAGGAGTACCAGAATGACAACCAGATACTTCCGCATTTGTTGTCTAGTCCCTCACTGATAATTTAAACAGTTGACGGTCTTCATGTATGTGCCGGTACTGATCCACCCGTGCAGCCCACATAAGAATAATAACATCCAAATGTCAAATGATGATTGTGAAAATACTGGTTCTGGGGATTGTCGCACTATTCCTAGTTGGGGCAGGCGTCGAGTCACATGCCCATACCACGGTTCATGTTGAACAGTATGAGATTGAGGTAGGGTGGGGGATAGAGCCTCCCATTGTCGGGATTCGAAACGACATAGTCATCAAGGTGCTCGAACCAGGAGAGACTCCTGGAACTGTCAAGGGCGTCACCAGCGTGTTTCGCGATGCAGGAGCTGCAGTGTCATTTGGCGGCGCATCCAAACCGCTTGACATCAGCTCTGATCCCCGGCCTGGATACTACTTTTCGCCGATAATCCCGACCAAGACCGGTTCGTATTCGGTATCGATTCAGGGCGAGATTCACGGAACCCCGATTGACGTCAAGATTCCAATCGAGGATATGGAGCCTACCGGAATTCTGGACTTTCCCCCGGTCAGCGGGGGAGATTCTGCTGATATCAGTGCCATGAAGAACGCGATCTCTGCGATACAACAGGATGTGTCTGATCTGAGATCCGGCCAGACTGACATCCCCTCAGACAGCGGAGCGGCGTACGACTTTGCAGTATTTGGGTTGTCGATTGCAGTGGCGGCCATCGTGCTGGCAGTCGCTGCCATGGTAAAAAGAAGATAAAGTTCCTAAAGCCTTGGAACCGCCTTGGCAGTCATGGCAGCTAGTTGGGAATCGTAGCCATAATAAAAAGAAAATAAGGAGAATTCCTAAAGTCTTGGAATCACTCTAGATTTTGCAGTTACTGCAACGGTGCCTATGATCGCAACAGCCAGCACCATCATTGCAATGGTACCAAACTCTGGAACAACGTTCATGAAAGTTAACACTTCACCTACCGGACCCGTGGGCTCATCACCTGGGAGACCGAAACCATTGAAGGTGACTGTGATCTCTACAGGATCTGCTGATGCAAGTGCTGCTGTCGTGTGTGTTGCTTTGCCGTCATGTGAGTGCGCGCCACTGTCATTAAGTACTTCCACGCCGTTCTGTGTTATTACTATGTCATAGTTGACATGTTCTACACCCGTCTTTCCGTCCATCATGCGTTTGTCGTCCATCATTTCGTCTTTCATCATGGCGTCATCTTCCATCATTTCGTCTTTCATCATGGCGTCATCTTCCATCATTTCGTCTTTCATCATGGCGTCATCTTCCATCATTTCGTCTTTCATCATGGCGTCATCTTCCATCATTTCGTCTTTCATCATGGCGTCATCTTCCATCATTTCGTCTTTCATCATGGTCTTTCATCATGGTCATCTTCCATCATTTCGTCTTTCATCATGGCGTCATCTTCCATCATTTCGTCTTTCATCATGGCTTCATCGTCCATCATTTTGTCTTCCATCATGCCATAGTTGGCAAACTTGACAAAGATTTCCATCATTTCGCCTTCAGTTGGTGCATCGGCCCAGATTTTGACTACTGTGCCGTCTGACAGCATGTCAGTAACGCTTGCGTCGTCCTTCATGTGTTCATCGTCCTTCGGCTCCATCACTGCCCCTGCTTCCTGTACAATGATTGTACCAATCATCCACGGATGCACTTGGCAGAAGTATGAATACTCACCTGTTTCAGTTGGTGTCCATTCGAATGTGTCTCCTGGGAAGAATAGGCCAGTATTAAATATAGTTCCCACCTGATCGTCAGTTATGACACCTGATGCGGCTATATGACCTACTACATCGCTGTTTGCGAAAATTACTTTTCCACCAACATCAACTGTTGCAACCTTTGGAATGAAACATCCTTCTGGGGTGTCCACACAATCTTGCGAAGAAGCTGAACCTACTGCATTCTCAATTGTGACTTCTGAATGATCTGCAAAAGCAACCGGTGGCATTGCAACCATTCCGACCACAAGAGCAGAAAGTACGAATAGAGAACTAATCGTTATAGTCTTCATTAGCGTGGTTAAGTAACATGGTACATAAAAACCTGACTAGAATTTTTTGATATTTTGTATGTGGGCACGTTGTGTCCAAAAGGCATGAAAATTATTTTCAGAACATCCAAATCTGTGCCTAATTAACAAAATTTTCTTGGCCAACATGAACAGATACGTTATTTTTTTGGATGCTTCTATACAATGTTACAGATCCAAATACCGGAGCCCCAATATACATCCCGATATTCAGTAGCACTATGGAGATCCCATAGCCTAGAACCTCCTCTTCGGAACCGGCGTCTGCACGGTCCAGCAAAGACAAGGATGCCAGCATCGGTATCAGTGCCATTCTTATCGCTTCCCTGAATACCGGATGCTCTCTCTCCAAGTCAGCTATTGCAGGCGAAAACGAGTAATACACTTGGTTGAATCCTGTCATGAATGCAGCACCCGACTTTGTTGACAGCACTGTGTTGTCCCTAATCTCCCTTAGCTGTTGTACCTGCGGTGCAAGCTCCGAGCCGTATGCGGCAGTCGCAATCAGACAACCGCCAGGTGGCGGCTGGGTTGAGTTTGTGTTGTTTGGCTGTACCTGTGCCTGTGCGCTGCCTGCAACGATCCCAAACGACACGGTCTCTGCTGGAATTGGCTGGAACAGTATTCCTTCCACCTGAATATCCATGGTGTATTCCCCCTGACCTTGATTGAACAGGACTGGAATCTTTACCGAACCCACTGATGTGTGGGTCAACGGAATCGGACCAAATACATCTTGGCCGTCCTTTGAGACTGCAACGGTATAATCAATATGCTCCTGAACTCTTTGTGTTTGCGGATTGATAAAGTCGATGCCTATCCTAGTTTGATTCCCCAGCTCTATTGCATCGTACGTCAGCCTGACATCCAGCGTGCCATCTTCTGTAGGCAGAGTCTGAGTCTCTGCAAATGCGGGCACTACCAGCATTGGAATCATCACCATCAAAGCATATGGCAGAAGCCTCATGACACTTGTTGTCATCCAGCAAATAAAAATTATACTTGACAGAAATTGGAAGATTGTCGGAATGTTGGAACAATGGCAGATCACCTGTGCATTGGTCTAAACCAAGACTTTCAGTAGTTGCGGGTAGAGGACTGGAAACCCTGAAGTAATTATTGCATCGTTCAGCTTTAAATATGGTTTTTGTATAACTCCGTTATTGCATTATATGTCAGGACTGCTTGTTGTGATTGCCGGAACTCTTGCAATTTCTGCTGCTCTTCCGGCAGCCTTTGGACATGGACTGGGAGGAGATCAGGCACCGCCCATCAGCTTTGAGGGCATGGAAGTCACAGTACGTACAGATATTACTCCGTCTGATCTTGCAGTCGGAAGTATTGATGACGTGAACCTGAAGATTAGATTCTTTGATCTTTTGACAGACAATACATTGGATCAGGTGACATACAGGGTAGAGGTCTGGAAGACTGAGGATCTGCTTGCAAGGAGCCTCTTTTATGATGACGACGGAATACTTTACGTGGAGGTTCGCCCAGAGAGCGACTGTGATGCGGCAGAACTCAATCAGTGTACCAGTTACGGAGGCTCAGAACACGTGAGTGCCCCCGGAGCACTTTATGTGTTCGGCACCGAATGTAATGACGACAATGTCGATATTTGCGCACGACCTACAATTACAGGACCCGTATTTGACAAAGGCGGGCTGTACAACATCAGGATAGACATCGAGGGTGCAAGCGGTCCGAAGGTGCAGGTTGCAGAGAGGCTTACCTATGATACATTTGTCAGCATCGCACAAGAACAGGACTTTTTAATCCGCACTGCACACGCAGAGGAGATTCCGGTAGTCGTCAAGACATACTATGACGACGTGAGCAACTTTGCATTTGATCCATCTGACAACTCTATCACGTTTGACATGCCATTTGACTGGAGTCCCGACTACGTAGGCTTGGTTCCGGTGGTGCACGAGGAGATTCAGATCCCGTCAAGCTTTGCACCCTATTCTGACGGAACGCAGTTCAAGGGATACGTCAACGGAATTGAGATTGGCCAACGGGCACTGCTCAACGATCCATACAGCATGGAAGAGACAAACATAATTCATTTTCTAGTGTCCCAAAGTGAACTGGAAAAGATCAACGCCGCCTTGGGTCCGGAACACCATGCAAACAAGAACATGAACTTCCGGCTGGTTCCAATCCATGACGTATCGAAAATCTTTACCGAGTTCTACCTTGTGGATCTGGTAAACTCTAACCCCACCCAGACCAACATCCAACTCTCATGGGATAACGCATACGGCGCTGGCCAGACCATTCCGTTCGAGTTTGCATTCTTTGATTCTGACAAGCAACTAATCCCTGATGTCTGGTATGCATACTCTGTAATTGACGAATCCAACCAAGTGCTGTTCTCATCTGTCGTAGTCGATCCTAACAACCCATTCATCTCCGCCCCCGAGGGAATCGACATACAAAACATTCATGTCCCAACTGAGGGACTTCTCAGGATCGACGTTCACGTGGCCGGCACGGGACTGGATTTTGATACCACGTATTCTGGCATAGGCTCTGCGCTTGTCGAAATAGGCCCCATCCAACCCGAAGCTGCTCCACCCGAGACCTCCCAAATCCCGGCATGGGTAAAGAACAACGCGGTACTGTGGACGGAAGGCGCCATCGACGATGCCGTCTTCATACAGGCAATCCAGTTTCTGATCCAGCAAGGCATCATAGATATTCCTCCAACCGAGTCCGGTGACGGTTCCGACTCAAGCGGGATCCCGGCATGGGTAAAGAACAACGCGGTACTGTGGACGGAAGGCGCCATCGACGATGCCGTCTTCATACAGGCAATCCAGTTCCTGATCCAGCAAGGCATCATAGTGGTTTAGCTGCCATACCACCACCAATCCCTGACAGACGAACAGTCGATACTGCATTAATGCCTGTTTGGATCGGATTCATTCAGACATCTGTTATAGGTTTTTAAGGAAATTATACAACACCATACTGTGCGAGACATCAATGACATAATGCCCAAGATCCCAAACATGCGCTGGGGTGCCCTGATGAACAAGCGGCCAACCAATGACAGGATCATGGAGATGAACAAGATCTTTCCGGACAACGGAAATTGGCATACCGTGTTCGAAGAAAGTGATCATGTCACCATTGACGGCAGGCAGATCAGAAAGGCAAACCCCCAAAGATGGACCTGACCAATCTGACATACGCCCAGCCCAATATTAAAAACGTGATCTTGGCAATGCCTTTAGATTTTTAATAGACGCACGCAGATTCAAACAGGTTGAAACAGCTTTACATGCTGGCATTCCTCTCACTGGGGATCCTCTTTGTGCCCAACAGTGCACACGGCCACGGAGATTCAAGCGAGACCTTTCCCCCGGTGGAACTGGACGGCAGACTTGTCACTCTGGAGATATCCTCCACTCCGGTCGATTCCGCTACAGATGGCATCCAGCAGATATCAATTTCCATGATTGACTTTGATTCCAAAATCACCCTGCGGGATGTAACATTCCTGATAAAGTCTGAACGGGGAGAGACGTTCCTGTTTGAGCAGGAGTTTCTGGCAGACAGCGGATCCATAGTATTCAACTTTGTATCAGAGGATACGGATTCCGTGGTGGTGCAGGAAGCAGAGGGTGGTCTTTTTGGTTCCCTGCTGGGCCTTGACAACTACCTGTTTCATGTAAAGGGACCGAACCTAGGCAACGGAGGACTATACAAGTTTGATATAACCGTACTTACGGCAGACGGCTACTCCAGAACGCTTACCGAACCATTGGAATTCAACGGTGGCGTATCAATTGCACAGACTACAACGCATGCGATTGCGGATCCAAACTTTGGAAATCAGAGCATTAACGTGATTACATACTATGACGAGATAGCCGACTTTGAGTATGACTGGGAATCAAGGGGCATCAGATACTCGATGCCGTTTGAGTGGAGCCTGGAGAACATCAACCAGACATCCGTGGTACACGAGGAGATATCCTTTCCGTACACGTTTGGTGATCTGCTAGTGTCAGGATTTACCATGTATGTCAACGGGGTTCAGCTGCCTGAAGATGTGGTACAAGTTGATGACTTTTTTACCGACTGGAGGACCGTCCATTTCATTATTCCCCAGAGAATTCTGTTTGAAATACTTGAGGACAACCAGAACCTTGACAGGATGGATTTTGTAATCCTGCCAGATCGCAACTACCCGCACATGAGCTCGGTCACAGAAAACGGCCAGTTCAGGATCCTTTTACAGTGGGAGCCCGAGAATCTCAGATCCGGTTCCGATGCAAGGATACTCTTTGATGTTACCGACATCTTTCTCAAGAACAGGCCAGTTGCTACAAGCTACGAGTTCTCGGTAACCCACAACGGCAGGACGGTCTTTGAGCAGAAGGGTACGAGTTCGGACTCTCGGGAGGCACACAACATCGCAGAGTTTGTCATACCGGAAGATGTCTCGGGAATAGTGCATCTCAACTTTGAAAACCTCGCAGGCAACGATTTTGCAAAGACGACACTTCCTGTCGTGGTGGACAGGGTCATGCCACCAGCAAGTCTCGTGCAAATTCCGGGCTGGATAAAGAACAACGCACTGCTGTGGTCCCAAGAACAGATTGATGACGGGACGTTTATCGGCGCAATCGAGTACCTCATTCAGACCGGCATAATCACGGTGTCCACGACGTCGCAGGATGGCGGCTTGCAGGACATTCCAGACTGGGTCAGAACCAATGCCGCGCTGTGGGCAGACGGACATATTGATGATGGCGTGTTCATTCTGGGATTGGAGTTTCTTATCCAAGTGGGAATAATCCACATCTGATCCGGTACGGTTTGACTGACACGCCTGCACGGCCCGAACCACGCCTCATATCCTGCAGCAATGACCAGAATTGTTCCGAGCCACCGGTACGCAGATGCCTGCAGCAGCAGTCCCAAAGGGATATCATATTAAGGCAAAGCATCCCATTGATAGATTAATTGAACTACGTACACTTGGCCTGTCTGACAGGCATCATCATTACGGGGCTGCTCTGCACGCCCGCCATTCAAATGGCAGATGCCCGACCAGTCATACCACCGGATGAGTACTTGGGGTACCATGACGCCCTCGGAGTATATACCGTGGTGGGCAACGTCAAAAACGTGGGCAATTTTGCAGTGATTCCAATTATTACCATCTCGGTGGTCGACGGCTCCCGGACAGTCTCCGAGACGATAAGGCATGTCCCGTTACCCCCATATGGCGAGATTCCGTTCAAGGTAAAGTTCCCGGACATCACTTCCCGTTCCCCGGTACTTGAGGAACCAGTTCTCACGTTTGAGCGAACAATCGCCTCCCGGATTCCCATCGACGTGCTTTATGACGACACCTTGGTAAAGCACGAGGACGGCCACATAACCGGCAGAATTCAGAACAACGGCGAGCAGACCATCCACTATCCCAAGATCTTTGCCGTAGTACACGGGCACGACGCCGTCCTGGATATCGCCCAAAACATCGAGTTTATCGAAAAAATTGAGCCCGGTGAAATCGTAGAATTCTCCATGTATCCTGATCCTGCGATTACCGAGGACGTCTTTTACTACAGCTGCTTTGGGCCTGTCGACACCACAGTGATTCCGCTGACTGCCCAAAAGAACGGCGGAGACTATAACTTCAGATACGACTCGGGCTCGCGATACTCCGGGCAGGTCTTTGACGAGGAGGGAACCACGATGACTCTCCGGGGATACAACAGTTTTGCCATTTCCACCTATGCCAACTTTGAGCTTCCAGCCATGTCTGGAAACGAGAAATTTGCAGTCACTGTCAACGACCAGCCCATAGACTTTATCCAAAGCATGGACGAACTTGGATATTGGCACATAGCATTCTCAGTCGGACCCATATCGCAGGACGTAGTAAAAATATCGGGCTTTGACAAGGGCATTCCGCCTGACCTTCCGCGCGTACCGGAATGGATCAAGCTCGGCGCGTCATGGTGGGCTGCGGGAGAGATATCTGCAGATGAATTCCTCAAGGGAATTGATTTTCTGTTTGAAAAGGCGATAATATTTGTCCCATCGCGTGACATAATCGCAGTATCGCAGTGGAATATTCCATCCTGGGTGGCGGTGCCTGCCCAAATGTGGTCAGAGGACCAAATCACCGATGACGAGTTTCTGGCCATGATAGAATATCTTGTGCAGGTAGGCATACTCGTGGTTTAGATTCTGCTACCCTGTCCAATCCGACAGCACAGCAGACTCAAAAAAATCTTATTATACAAATTTTTACCACTCAATACGATGTTCCCCCTGCGAGACGAGAATCCACACCCGCCTGGATTCAAGCCAAGGGTTACGTACGCCCTGATGATAGCCAACATCGCGGTGTTCTTCATGGAGGTGGCATACACCGGCCAGTTCTTTGACTTTACAAACGGGAACGCCTTTAACCTGTTCTACGACTGGGGCGCCGTCCCATACTGCGTCACAGGCGGGGATGTCATAAGGATCGACTTTGGCGCAGGCCCGGTGTCAGTGGCGTGTCCTGCAATGCCGTACGTCTCCCTGATCACCTCCACATTCCTTCACGGAGGCCTGATGCACTTGGGAGGCAATATGCTGTTCCTGTGGATCTTTGGCGACAACATAGAACAGAAATTCGGGAAGCTAAAGTATCTGGGAATCTATCTCATGTGGGGAATTGTTGCAGGCTTGGTCCACATATACGGCGATGCCAGCAGCGTCATTCCAGCAGTGGGCGCGTCCGGGGCGATCTCCGGCGTGCTGGGCGCGTATTTGGTGATATTCCCCAGAGCCAGGATCCAGACATTCCTGATGCTGGGGTTCTTTTGGAGGATGATGCACATCCAGGCAAGATGGTTCCTGCCGTTCTGGCTGGTCTTCCAGAACCTGCTTCCGCTCTTCATCGGGGGGTTTGGAGTCGCAGGAGGCGGCGTGGCATACCTTGCCCACATCGGGGGGTTTGCAATTGGCCTCGCGACCGGTTACCTGTACAAAAAGATGTACGGCTCCGAGAACCTGTACGGAACTCGATACGGCTACCGATCTGACTACCGCTGAATAAAAGAGATAAATTCCTTACACTTCATCCGGAACGTGATGCCGCTGATTAAAGTGTCCATGTATCCCGGCCGGACCCAAGAACAAAAGGACGCATTTGCAAAGGCCGTGACAAAGTCCGCCGTAGAAATTCTCAAGACCAAGGAGAACCATGTAATTGTAGTCTTTGAGGACAATCCCAAGGAGAACTGGTTTCTGGCAGGAGACAGGCTCTGATTATTTGTGAACTACCAACGACTGAAGTCGTTGGCTTCCTCGTTCAACGAGCTTGCTTGACCATGGCAGTGTGCCACGACCAGAGGCATGCTCTCCGGAGGCGTAACTTCCCTGCATTCCACAGGTAGTGTCTCGATTCCCCTCTGCCTGACGTTTATGGCAGCATTGTGGTCCCTGTCCATGACGAGACCGCAGGAATCGCAACTGTGCGTCCTTTGTGCCAGGGATTTTTTTACAGTCTTGCCGCATCCGGAACATTCCTGGCTGGTTCCGTGCGGCCGTACCTTCCTGAACAGAATACCAGCGTTTTCAGCTTTGTATTCCAACTTTTGAAAGAATGAGTTCCACGAGGCGTTGGCGATTGATCTTGCCAGCTTGTGGTTTTTCATCATGTTATCAATTGAAAGATTTTCTACGAATATCGTGTCGTATTTGTCCACGTACGTTCTTGAAACCTTGTGCTCAAAGTCACGACGCTGGTTCGCAGTCTTTTGGTGGATCTTGGCAAGTTTCAACCTTTGCTTGTGCCTGTTGGAAGATCCCTTGGCCTTGCCAGACAGCTTTCTCTGCGCCCTCCTTAGACTCTTTTCAGATTTTTTCAGGATCTGCGGGTTGTCGATCCTGTGGCCGTCTGAATCATATATGAAGTTGGTAATTCCCACGTCCAGCCCCACTATCTTTTTTCTTTCCAGGGAACAGTATCTTGCACCTGCTCCTTCACACATTGCCGCTGCAAACCACCTGCCGTCAAGGTCTTTTTTCACTACTACTCCCTTTATTTCTCCCTCAATCTTGCGGTGGATCACGCATTTTATTTTCCCTATTTTCGAGAGTTTCAGCGTGTCGCCTTGCAGGAATCGGAACCCTGACTGGTTGTAGTTGACACTCCTGCACCTTGATCTTGGCTTGAAACGCAGGACTCCGATTTTCCTTCCTTTCTTTGATATGGATGACAGCGTTTTGATGTTGGCATAGAACTGCCACAACACCATCTGGGCTGCCTTGCTGTGCAGCGGCGTTCCTTTTGGAACCATGGCAGGTATCATCCTCTGCAGTTCGTCGAATGTTACCTTGTAGCCTTCCCTGTACGCCAGACGGGATTCTGCAACGAATTCGTTGTACAGCATCCTGCACGCATTTATGGAATGGTCCAGCCTGGCTTCCTGCATCTTCGTTGGATACAGGCGGAACTTGAAACTTTTCATCCCACATTCTTGCTTCTTTGCGCGTTTCTTGATCATTCCTGCATGCATGTGGTCTAATTTAGATAAAAACGTCTCCCATTCCAAAATGTCGGCACGTGCCAGTGGTTCCAATTCTGGAAATCATCAGTCTGGTGGCCATGGAACTGTTTGATTTCACCTTGTTCATGATTCGTTCGCTTTCATGGAATCACATTCCTCCATGAATGGTGTGGAATTTCCCGCTCACGGTCTTTTAAACTGCAAGGGAACCAATCCAGCCTGTCCGGTGCTGCCACGCGTGCGGGCAGATTCTTTTTATTGCAATCTGGCAGACATCCTTTGTGAAGGCAGCAGTAGTCCAGTTCAAGGCGTCAAGCGACAAGGCCGACAACCTCGAGAAAATAACATCATTTATCTCCAAGGCCGCATCAGACGGTGCCACACTGTGCGCATTTCCAGAATTCATGATGTTTTATACGGACTCCTCGCAGACGCCCGGACAGCTTGCAGCCATGGCAGAGACCGTCGACGGGGAGTTTGTCACCGCCCTGTCAAAGGCTGCCCGTGACAACCGCATTGACGTGGTGGGCTCATTTTATGAAAAAAGTGCAAAAAGGAACAAGGTGCATGACACGTCTGTCATAATCGACAAAACCGGCAAGACCATCTCTGCCTACCGCAAGATCCACCTCTATGACGCCTTGGGATTCAAAGAGTCCAAAAAGATGGAACCAGGTTCGAAGATTGCCATGCCGGTAAGGACGTCCGTGGGCAAGACGGGCATGATGATCTGCTACGACCTGCGGTTCCCTGAAATGTCCCGCTGGCTTGCAGCCTCGGGCTCGGAGGTTCTTGTGGCCCCATCTGCGTGGGTCCAAGGGGAGATGAAGGAGGAGCACTGGATTACCATCAACCGGGCACGGGCAATCGAGAACGGATGCTATGTCATCGCGCCTGACCATGTGGGCAACATATACTGCGGAAGGAGCTTGGTCGTGGATCCGTTTGGCCGGATACTGCTTGACATGGGACAGAGACAGGGCATAGGATATGCCGATATCGACACCCGAAACGTGCAAAAGACGCGAAGAATATTGCCGCTGCTCAAGAACAGAAGAACCGACGTGTACCAATCACCGGAATACTAGGCTCTGCTGTTGCACGCGATATTTGAGCACTGCCTTGTCCAACTCTGGGTTCTGGCGTACCTGAATATCACAACCGGCCACCTGCAGACCTCGCACCGTCTCTTCGTCGCCCTGAGTCTTGCCTTCTGTAGCAGCGGTGACGATGCCTTGCATCCGCCATAAAAGTTCGAACACCCCATGAAGCGCTTTCCCGTGGCCCTTGATCTGATCACCATCAGCTCACCTAGACCGCATTCCGGACACTGCACCAGCCCCTTCTTTGGAAAGTTTGTCCCCAGAACCATATACTTTTTCTCCTTCGCGGACCACGACAGGTATCCTGCTGGATCCAGGTATTGTTGGATCTCTCTCTTGAATCTGTCGGTTCCGGTTTTTGTAGCCTTCACCATGTGCCTGGACATGGTTTTGGATCGGGATTCTGCCTTTGGCTTTCTTGCCATGGTATCATTACTAAAACGATTTTTATATGGACTTCGATCAATGCCGATGTGGAGAAGGTTTGCGTTCTTGGTGCAGGCAGCACCAAATATGGAAAACTCAGCGACAGCATTGCAGATATCACTACACAGGCATCTGTCATGGCAATCGAGGATGCAGGCATTGACCCCAAGGAAGTCAAGGCAGCATACATCTCAAACGTCTTTGGCGTTGCAGACAAGCAGGTCCATCTCGGCCCTGTCTTGATGAGCAACCTTGGAATCTCGGACAAACCGTCACTGTCCATAGAGTCTGCCTGCGGAAGCGGTTCCGTCTCATTTCGTGAGGCATACGCAAACGTCGCAGCCGGCTTCTACGACTGCCTGGTTGTCACCGGCGTGGAGAAGGTAACCCACACGGGAACCGAATGGACCACCACATACTTTGCATACTGCTCGGACTTTTTTTACGAGGGTCAGTCGGGCGCATCATTCCCTGGACTGTTTGCATCGATAGCGCGTGCATACCTGACCGAGTTTGACGCCACCGAAGAGGATTTCGCACGGGTCGCAGTAAAGAACCACGAAAACGGCATGCTCAACCCCAAGGCCCACCTGCAAAAGAGGATTACAGTCGACGACGTGATGAGATCGCCTGTGGTCGCAAGCCCGCTCAAGCTTTACGATTGCTGTCCGTTCTCCGACGGGGCAAGTTCCGTGATACTCTGTTCTGAAAAGTTTGCAAAGGACAACGGAGGAGACTATATCGAGGTGATTGGTTCCGGCCGTGGCGGCTCGCCTGCCGCACTGCAAGGCCGGGAACACCTGACCACCATCCCCAGTACAAAGATCGCAGCAGAGGCTGCATACAAGATGGCCTCCATCACCCCAGACGACGTAGACTTTGCAGAAGTGCACGACTGCTTTACGATCGCAGAGGTAGTCGATACCGAGGATCTGGGGTTCTTTGACAAGGGCACCGGCGTTCTAGCAGTCCGCGAGGGCAGAACCAAACTGAACTCGGACATATCGATCAACCCGTCCGGCGGCCTCAAGTCCAAGGGGCATCCGATCGGCGCCACCGGCGTGGGCCAGGTAGTTGAGGTATATGACCAGCTGACTGGAAAAGCCGGTCAGAGAACAGTCAAGGATGCCAAAATCGGCCTGACCCACAATTTTGGTGCAACCGGCGCAAGCTGCGCAGTCCATTTGTTTCAAGGTGTATGACATGTCAGTCAAGGAAAGCCTTATCGAGAATGCCAAACAAGGCAAGATCCTCGCCCACAAGTGTACTGCATGCGACCACCTCCACCTCTCAACTGTCTACTTTTGCCAAAAGTGTGGCAGCAAGGGCTTTGAAAATACACTGCTGTCAGGCACCGGTTCGGTCGTCACCTACACAATAATCACGGTGCCTCCCACGGGCTTTGAGAGGTACACCCCGTATGCATTTGTCGTGCTCGGACTGGACGACTCTGACCTGAGGATATCTGGATTCATGGGGGAAATCGCAACCCCGGCAGATCTTCCGGTCGGCACCCGGGTCAGAGTTGCAGGCTACGACCAGCGCGGCATCCTGATCGAAAAGCAGTAAAACTATTTATCCTGATTATCAAAAAACTATCAAACCAACTTTTAATTATTCCAACCATGTGATAATCCTCATGTCAGTGGAGATCACATGCGGCAAGTGCGGAGCGCAGATTGGGCGGATGAAGATGCTCAAGCCGCTCAAGGACATACTGAATTCGTCGGACGGAAAGTGCCCATCCTGTAATCAAAAGCTCTCCACATCCGAGTTTTCGCTTGACATCCAAGACGTATGATGCGGTTCCTTGGTATTGTCGTTCCCCAAAACACCCCTATTCCTGTCAAAATGAATTGACAGTATGTTTATTTACTTTCACATCAAGACAATTTCATGGATGACGACGTAGAGCCCCAAAGAAGCGGCATACTCAAGTCCACGTCAAGACGCGTAAGAATGATCTTCTCTGTCATGGCAAGCCCGAACAGGATCGATATACTTCGAATCCTCAACTCCAAGGGCCCCTTGACATACTCCGAGCTAAAATCGCTTGCAGGATTCAAGTCAAAAAAAGAGAGCGGCAAGTTTGCATACCACTTGAGAAAACTCCTCCGACAGTCGCTTGTTGCACTCAACAAATCCGAAAGACGCTACACCATCACTAACTTAGGCAAGCTGGTACTGAGCCTGGCACGACAGATCGAGGAGAGATCCATCATAGAGAGCGGCAAGATGTACGTCAGGACATCGCACAACTCGTTTGAGGAGTTCAACCCCTACAAGATAACCCAGTCACTGGTTCGTGAGGGAAACCTACCGCTCGAGCTGGCCCAGAAGATTACCGAGGAGGTAGAAAACAGGATCTACAAGTACCAGACCACCTACCTGACAGGCTCGCTTATCCGAGAGCTTGTCAACTCAGTCCTGCTTGAGCACGGCCACGAAGAATACCGGGGCAGGCTTGCACGCATGGGTATACCGCTTTACGACATACACGAGATGATCTCCAAACTGGAGGAGATAAACAACGGCGTCGAGGGACTGCAGTTTGCCGTCAGCCAAAGGGTGTTTGCCGAGCAACTCATCTCCAGCGTACTGGCCAAGGATCTTGCAGACTCGCACCTGTCCGGCGACCTGCACATTACAGATCCCGGCGTCTGGTCCCTGATTCCCGACACCATGTTCATCAACATCAAGGAGATCTTTGAGGACGGAGTAAACCTTGGCGGCAAGTATCTTGACGTGTCCAGGGTTCCAGCGTCAGAACGACTGGGGGATCTTTCAGCCTCACTTTCTATAATGATGTCCCTTCTTTCCCGCGAGGCGTCCCAAGAGATAGTAATCGATGGACTCGCACCGTTGTTTGCCACTCACGCCTTTGATCCAAATCTGGAGCAGAGCATCAGAGATGCGTTTGTCACCGCCTCTCCCACACCAAAATACAGCGATCCAGGCACCGCAGTATCAATCCGTCTTCAGCTGGGTTTAGAACCAGAGACGACTGCTGCCATAATCGACGCATACAAGAACTACGCAAGGATTACCCCGACCCCCAAATTCGGCCTCGTAATCGACTATGGTAAGGAATCCATTACCGGCATCTCTGGCTCGATATCCGAAATAATCCTGCTGGGCGGCCGGGTGAGTTTCATCAACGGACACATGGCAAGCTCCGGCATGGTCACAGGATCCAAAAGAAACCACGGACCAGTCTCTATAGCACTTCAATCCGTCTCGCTCAATCTTCCAAGACTTGCTTTCGAGTCAAACAAGGACGAGACCTACTTTCGAGCCAAGCTTTCGTTGCTGATGAAACCATCCCTTGCGGCCATGGCGCTAAGAAAGAAAAGAATCTTGGATCATACCCGCAAGGGGCTCCATCCCATCCTTGCGCAGAACACCCAATTCATGCAGCGCAGCTCTGCCTCCCTGATCATAAACCTAGTCGGGCTTAAGGAGGCCGTGTTTGGTATTCTGGGTTACAAAAATGACAAGGGAGGTCGCGAGATACTTCACAAAGTGATTACGACTGCAGTTGATATCGGCAACAAAAGCAGTAAAGATCTCGGAGATCCGATATTCGTGTGCATGACCAATACTGACAGCTCGGGGCGTTTTGCAGAGATGGATGGGGAAAAGTATGGCAAGAACTCCGTCCTAGGCTCCCCTGACAACCGCTCCTACTCTCAAGGCGTGACAATTAACGCATCCGAAATCCACCAGTACACCAGCAGGAGCGAACCGATATCCGAGTCCAACAGGCTCTCAAGGCTATTCAACGGCGGCCTCTCCATTACGCTACAGATCGACAAAAATGCCGGATACGAAAGCGTCAAGGAATCTATAGAGAAAATGTCCGAACTCGTCTCGCACTTTCGACCTGTCAAGGACGTCACAATGTGTTACGAGTGCGGCTTCAAGGACGAGCCGTTTGAGGACATGTGCCCAAGATGCAATTCACGCTACATCACTTCAAGCCAGCACGATCTTGAAGACTGACGATTCCATAAACATTGAACTGCTATGAGTTCCATGATAGCAATACCATTCATGTGGTGCTGGATGTACCTCACGGCAGCAATGCTCTATTTACATATGATATTGATGTATGAATATATTCATTTCATATGTTATTTTTCAGACCGGTACAACACAAGTTGGAGTGGTACGCTAGAGGCTTCCAATCCTGTAAATCCGTGCCTAAATCATGCCTGATGTACGGGCCGTACTCGCGGCAGATCGAATTATCCATGTTTCAATGTGCGGTATATATTTGTGTCCAATTATTATTCATTTAGGTTTTTCTTATTTTCCTAGGATCGCCAGTTATGAAACTTATGGACAAATCTATATACCAATACATTCTAGATGTTTTGATGCTTCAATGAATGATACTCGAGTAGAGAGTGCTATACACCAAATTCAAAAGCGTAGCGGCACCATTACCAGCTTCAACAAGAACAAAATCTCAAATGCCATATACAAGGCGCTGGCTGCAGTCTCCAAAGCAGATCGCAACCTGGCCGATCAGCTTGCAAGCAGAGTAGTAGACAAGCTAGTCGAGCAGGGATTTACAAAATTCCGTACCCCTACAGTGGAACACATTCAGGATATTGTCGAGCTGACGCTGCTTGATAGCGGTCACAGTGACATAGCCAAAGCGTATATTGTATACAGACACGAGAGAAGGAAGCTCCGGGAGGAAAAGATGAATGTCTTGAATCTGCACACACTGGACTCCGTCTCAAAAAAGTTTGATCTGAACTGCCTGAGAGTGCTTGCATCAAGGTACCTACTCAGAGATGGCAAGAACGAGATTGTTGAGTCACCCACACAGATGTTTGAGAGGGTTGCAATCATAGTGGGGATTGGAGATCTCATGTACGACTCTACCATATTTGACAGAAATGGGGGACATGTGCAGAATGTCGCCGAGGCCGAGTCGTACCTTCAAAAACTGGATTCCTTTGACTACAAATTCAAGATAGGACCATATTATCTCAACAAGTACCATTTCCGATCGCTGATCAACTTGTATGCGTCGCTTGCCAGACAGGAACAAATGAAGATCAGCTTCAAGGCTCTGCTGATGCTGCTGGTGGGCAAGAAGCTTGACACGTACGCAGATCGAATTACAGAGTACTATGAACTGATGACATCGCAGGACTTTCTGCCAAACTCGCCTACGATGATGAACGCGGGGGGGAGACTTGGGCAGCTGTCTGCATGCTTTGTGCTGGGAATGGAGGATGGAATGGAGGAGATCATGAAATCCACATCTGATGCGGCATTAATCTTCAAGTCAGGCGGCGGCGTCGGAATCAACTATTCGGATCTGCGCGAAGAAGGCGACATCGTGGCCTCGACTTCGGGAGTCGCGTCTGGCCCGGTATCGTTCATGAATATAATCAACACCGTGACCGAGGTGGTAAAGCAGGGAGGAAAGCGGCGCGGCGCTAACATGGGAATTATAGATGTCTGGCATCCCGATGTTGAAAAATTCATCACCAACAAGACCGAACCCGGGATACTAGAGAACTTTAACATCAGTGTTGGAATCTGGGAGGACTTTTGGGACGCACTGGTAAATACCAAGGACGGCAACTATGCCCTGCGCAGCCCGCATCACAAGACGCCAGTCAAGGAGATCAACGCACACCAGCTGACCGACCTGATCGCGCTGTCTGCATGGAAGAGTGCAGAGCCCGGACTCATATTCTTTGATCAAATCAACAAGTATAACGTATTTGCCAAGGCTAGAAAGGCCCCCCTGAGGGCAACCAATCCATGCGGAGAGCAGAGCCTTTACCCGTACGAGTCGTGCAACCTAGGGTCCATCAACCTGGCAAACCTGGTCAATAGGCAGGCAGACGGGTCCTACAAGTTCGACTGGCAGAGATATGAAGAGACGATCAGAAAGACGACTAGATTCCTTGACAACATAATAGACGTCAACAAGTACCCGATTCCGGAGATCAGCAAGGCGTCAATAGAGTCGCGCAGAATAGGGCTTGGCGTAATGGGAGTCGCCGATCTTTTGTACAAGCTTCGCATACCGTACAACTCCGAGGACGGCTACAAGATGCAGGCAAGGCTATCTGAGGCACTGACATACTACTCCATGGAGGAGAGCGTCGCGCTTGCAAAGTCCCGCGGCGAGTTCCCGTTGTGCTCGAAGACCGAATATCCTGACGGCAAGATCTCTGTCGCCGGATACTATGAGAAGCCAAAGGAGCAGCATTCGCATGAATGGGATGCGTTGATTGGAAAGATAAAGACACACGGCATCCGGAACGTCCTGACTACCACCGTAGCACCTACCGGAACCCTCTCGATGATTGCGGACTGTTCCAACGGAATGGAGCCTGCGTTTGCCTTGGTCTTTGAAAAGAGGGTCACTGTTGGAAGGTTCTTTTACACAAACAAGGTAGTGCAGGATGCGCTCAAAGAGGCCGGACTCTACAACGACAAGATTCTTGGCATGATAGCAGACAACTACGGCTCCTTGAAGGGGATTCCGGATATCCCGCAATGGATGCAGGACACGTTCGTGACGGCAATGGACATACACTGGACAGACCACCTTATGGCACAGGCCGTATGGCAGGACTGGATCGGCAATGCCATTGCCAAGACCATAAACATGCCGTACGATGTCACAGCCGAGGACGTCAAGTCTGCATATCTGCTGGCCCATGAGATGGGCCTCAAGGGAATTACAGTGTATCGGGACGGTTCACGGCACAATCAGGTGCTTCACATGACAAGCGAGAATGCAGAAAAGACATTCGATGTCAGGCCCAGCACGTATGTTGCCCAATTTATAGAATCCAACATCACAAACCCGTACGTCAGATCGCATGCTGCTGCGGCCCTTGCACTAAAACCACGTGACAACGAGATTAAGATTGAGGCCCAAAAGCCTGACAAGATACCAGAAGAAGAGCTGTGTCCCACGTGCAAGAACCGCCTTGCGTTCGTGGAGGGATGCAGCATCTGCATCGAATGCGGACACAGCGGCTGCACGTCTGGATGATCTGCTGCCAATCATTTAACATGGCCACGCTGAACCACGCTCGTCCTTAACCGGTTTATTCGTTTTACATCTGCTTGGAATTACCCGAATATAGTTGAATTTCCTTGATAAAGCAGATCGTCGACTGTTACTCCAAACCGCATCTACAAATTTGCACGGCCCCGTGTTCTTCTGGCACCAATCAATCACTCTGGCCACCATCCAATTAAATTCTGTCATAGTCTGCCGATGGCGAAACATGATGCCTTGACATTGGATTTTTTTGTCAGGTTAGATCCGGCATTACTTCAACATTAATTGCTTATTTTGCAATTGGGCTGCTGCGGGAATATGGATTTATTGAGAGGAATTGTCTGCAGTCTGGAATGCCTGTTCTAATTTCTTGAATAAAATCAAATCCTTCCTGCATTGTGGGAGGTTTCAACTGTTTTTTCATTGTGAACTACCAACGACTGAAGTCGTTGGCTTCCTCGTTCAACGAGCTTGCTTGACCATGGCAGTGTGCCACGACCAGAGGCATGCTCTCCGGAGGCGTAACTTCCCTGCATTCCACAGGTAGTGTCTCGATTCCCCTCTGCCTGACGTTTATGGCAGCATTGTGGTCCCTGTCCATGACGAGACCGCAGGAATCGCAACTGTGCGTCCTTTGTGCCAGGGATTTTTTTACAGTCTTGCCGCATCCGGAACATTCCTGGCTGGTTCCGTGCGGCCGTACCTTCCTGAACAGAATACCAGCGTTTTCAGCTTTGTATTCCAACTTTTGAAAGAATGAGTTCCACGAGGCGTTGGCGATTGATCTTGCCAGCTTGTGGTTTTTCATCATGTTATCAATTGAAAGATTTTCTACGAATATCGTGTCGTATTTGTCCACGTACGTTCTTGAAACCTTGTGCTCAAAGTCACGACGCTGGTTCGCAGTCTTTTGGTGGATCTTGGCAAGTTTCAACCTTTGCTTGTGCCTGTTGGAAGATCCCTTGGCCTTGCCAGACAGCTTTCTCTGCGCCCTCCTTAGACTCTTTTCAGATTTTTTCAGGATCTGCGGGTTGTCGATCCTGTGGCCGTCTGAATCATATATGAAGTTGGTAATTCCCACGTCCAGCCCCACTATCTTTTTTCTTTCCAGGGAACAGTATCTTGCACCTGCTCCTTCACACATTGCCGCTGCAAACCACCTGCCGTCAAGGTCTTTTTTCACTACTACTCCCTTTATTTCTCCCTCAATCTTGCGGTGGATCACGCATTTTATTTTCCCTATTTTCGAGAGTTTCAGCGTGTCGCCTTGCAGGAATCGGAACCCTGACTGGTTGTAGTTGACACTCCTGCACCTTGATCTTGGCTTGAAACGCAGGACTCCGATTTTCCTTCCTTTCTTTGATATGGATGACAGCGTTTTGATGTTGGCATAGAACTGCCACAACACCATCTGGGCTGCCTTGCTGTGCAGCGGCGTTCCTTTTGGAACCATGGCAGGTATCATCCTCTGCAGTTCGTCGAATGTTACCTTGTAGCCTTCCCTGTACGCCAGACGGGATTCTGCAACGAATTCGTTGTACAGCATCCTGCACGCATTTATGGAATGGTCCAGCCTGGCTTCCTGCATCTTCGTTGGATACAGGCGGAACTTGAAACTTTTCATCCCACATTCTTGCTTCTTTGCGCGTTTCTTGATCATTCCTGCATGCATGTGGTCTAATTTAGATAAAAACGTCTCCCATTCCAAAATGTCGGCACGTGCCAGTGGTTCCAATTCTGGAAATCATCAGTCTGGCGGCCATGGAACTGTTTGATTTCACCTTGTTCATGATTCGTTCGCTTTCATGGAATCACATTCCTCCATGAATGGTGTGGGATTTCCCGCTCACGGTCTTTTAAACAACGCTCCATCTGGTGGAGATTTTTTCCTGTTTTTGTTGTTTTCTTGAATTTTCTGCATTGACAGGTTCATAAAAACTGCCTTGACTTGGGCACCATGCCTGCGGGCCAGGCAGATGTGCCGCGCCCTGATTTTTCGCTCAAGGTTGGTATCGTCGATTATGATGTTTTCTCCCTGCCTTAGGGATTCCTCCACCATTTCATCTTCGCGTCTCCTGTCGTGCCTGATCTCGTCCAGGCTTATTCTGCGGTGTGACGGGAACAGCAACGTCGCAAGCGTTGTCTTGCCAGAACCCGCAATACCCACCATAACGATCACTTCCATGGCATGTGTCTTGCAGACTGAAGATAATCCTTGGTGCGCTTTGTGATTTTCCTGCCACATCCATGCAGGCACGGCAACCCCAATGATTTTTTACTTGCCCTTTCTTTTCAACATTTGTGAACCGATTGATCTCAGGCGCGGCCGCAGGCGCCGTTGCTGCAGTTATAGTGCTAACTGTAGTCGCCGCATCTGAACCTCCCCCCGCCTCGGACGTGCTCGTATACAACGAGAAGATCGGCCTGGCAGTTAACGCACCAAGCCAAACAGTATCGCTCAGGCAGCTTGACGAGGCATTTCTGGATGCATCATCCACCGGTATTGGAAGAACCAACGTGTACCTCTTCTGGAACATCATCGAACCAGAGCGAGGTGAGTTTGACTGGAGCCAGTCAGATGTGCTGATAGGGTTGAGCGAAAAGAACGATCTCAGGGTGACATTGTTCTTTTCCGTCGTGAACGGCAAGATACTCGGACCGTTCCCGGACTGGACGGGAAACCCGTCACTTGACTCCATCGGGGCGGACAGGCTAGCAGATGTACTCGATGCGATCCTGCTTCGGTATGACATCATCGACACTGTCATCATAGGCGGTTCCACAGAGTCCCAGTTCCGATATAATGAGCAGGATATTCCTGCTTACCGGGATCTGTTTAACGGGGCTTATGAGATACTCAAGGAGAAGCATCCAGACGTGATGTTTGGAAACTCGTTTGCACTCCATTACGTGATAAACAAGAACCTGGATCACGTCGTAGGCGCGCTTGCCGTGGGGGATGTTGTGGTGTTTTCGTACCTTCCAGTCGACAGCCTCAATGACATAGTCAGAACTCCCGCAGAGGCTGCAGGGGATTTGGAACAAGCCATCAATCTTGCAGCAGGCAAGCCGGTGGGATTTCTGGAAGTAAGCTGGAGCACATCAGACTTTGTCGGAGGGGACGAAGACTCCCAGAGTGAGTTTGTGAAGCGAATGTTTGAGTTTTATTCTGATAACGAATCTGAAATAGAGTTTCTGACGTGGGGGCGGCAGCATGACAGGCCGGAGGGCACCTGTGTTGCCGAACAACAAGACATAGGCTCGGAGAAGATTACCGTGGGAGGCGATTCCATCCTTGGAACCAGCGAGTTTGTCATCGAACGGCTGGACCGTTATATCTGCAGTTCCGGACTCGTGGATGTGGAAGGAATGCCCAAGCCTGCTTGGAACGAATTCAAGAACCAGATAGGGATGATCAACCCAGGATGATCTCGCTGGTTCTGGCCGAGTCATCCCTCGAACTGGTACCTGCGGGGATTCAGTCCCATCCGTCAGTAATCCGGCACGCTGGAAGGCTTGGCAGGATGCCGTCAGAGATACTGCTGGACAACTCGTGGCATTTTGCCGCAATGCGGGGACTTGACTGCCAGATTAAGCGCGGACGGCCGGACTTGGTTCATTTTTCAGTACTTGAGGCAGTCACAACCCCGCTGTACTATAAGGATCAGATGAGACTATACATACACACCATAAACGACAAGGTCATACGGTTCGGTTCAGGCGTCCGCATGCCAAAGTCGTACCACCGCTTCGAGGGCATCATGGAGAGACTGTACCGGGACAGACAGATAACCTCAGACGACCAAGTGCTGCTTGAGCTAGAGGATTGCTCCCTGCGGGAACTGCTAGAAGAGATAAATCCTGCAGTCACTATAGGACTGTCCAGCCGGGGAACACCATCCACATACGAGGACATTGCAGCAAAGATTCCAGACTGTGCCTGCATTGTAATCGGCGGGTTCCAGAAGGGACACTTTTCTGATTCTGCCTGGTGCCTGATGGATCCAGTATACTCCATAGGAACCATATCTCTTGAGAGTCATGTGGTGGTTGCCAGAATGCTCTACGAATATGAAAAGACCATTTTTATTTAGGCGGTTGAATTTGCATACTGCCGCAGTCATAGTATAGCCTGGTTAGTATTCGGGGTTTCCAACCCTGCCACGCGGGTTCGAATCCCGCTGACTGCACCCTTGATGCCATGCATGTGGCACAAACTAATTTTTAGGCAAACGCCGGAACAGTACTGTGAAGCCCGCAGTCAGAAAGGTGGCGATGGAGAGGATGGAAATTCTTATCCGCACCGCAATCTCCAATGCAAGATCGGATCCCGACCTTGCCACACGCCAAGCAATGCTGGCACGCAGAATTAGCACACGCTACAGGATACGGATGCCATACCACCTTCGGATGATGTTCTGCAAGAAGTGCAAGTCGTTTATCGCGCCCGGCATAGGCTCCCGCATCCGGGTTGGACGATCCCACGCCAAGTCAATCAGGGTCTCGTGCCTGCTGTGCGGGCACACGTACCACAAAATCATACCTCCATGATTTATAAGACGATTCACGATGCTCTGTCTTCATGGCAAAGGTGTACGACGTACCCGCAAATGTCTTGGTTGCAAGGCTAGCAGAGATCCTAAAGAGCGAGGACATTCCTGCACCATCTTGGATTCCCTTTGTCAAAACCGGGGCGCATGCAGACAAGCCCCCGCAGGACAGAGAGTGGTGGCATACTCGATGCGCCTCCATACTGAGAAAAATCTACCTGCACGGCCCGATTGGTATTAACGAATTAAGAAAAATCTATGGCGGCGGAAGGCCGTCAGGATATGGTGCTGCACACCACAAGGATGCCGGAGGAGCGATCATCCGAAACGCCGTTCACGGACTGGAAAATCTTGGCTATGTGGAGAAAGTCGACAGAAAGGGAAGGGCAATATCTCGAAACGGCATGCAGAAACTTGACAGGCTTTCCACTGAGATTCTCAACGAGATGATCACCCAGAACCCGCAACTAAAGGTGTACGCATAGATTCACAATGAGCTTTCCTGAACCCAGCGAGCACCCCTCGGACAATGAGGTAGCGGCACAAAAGGAGCAGATTCTAAAGCAGATACTCTCCCCAGAGGCCAGGATGAGGCTGAGCAACATCAAGATGGTACGACCAGAGATGTCCAACCTTGTAGAGCAGTATCTGATCGGAATGGCAACCAAGGGGCAGATTCCAGGACAGCTTTCAGACGCCCAGCTAAAGCAGATCCTGTTGTCCATACAGCAGCCCAAGCGCGATTTTAAGATAAACCGCATCTAACACACGCCCTGTGACGCATTGTCCCTTTGGTGTCTGCACTGCAAAATGATCTTAAACGGCCTGTCAGGTAACTTGCACCTGAATGAGCACCTGGCAGCCGGCCGAATGGAGATTTGTTGCTCTGATAAAATATAATTATGGGTGAATGCCCGCACTTACTATGAAAGCAGTTGTGTACAGCGAGTATGCGCCGGATGACGACTATGCACGCATACTCAAAGTCCAGGACATTGACGATCCAAAACCAAAGCCCAACGAGGTAGTCTTTGAGGTAAAGTCTACGGCTCTTAATTATAATGACATTTGGGGCATGAGGGGTCAGCCGGTTCCGGTGCCGTTGCCGCACGTCTCAGGCTCTGACGCAGCAGGAGATGTTGTTGCAGTAGGCGAGGATGTCAGGAACATCAAGATCGGAGACAGGGTTGTGTCTCACTCCAACATGTCGTGCAGGGTCTGCAAGGCATGTACAGACGGAAGAGAGTTTGACTGTATCTACAGGACAATCTGGGGATTCCAGACTGGTCCCAACTGGGGTGCATACCAGGAACTCACCCACCTACCAGAGGTCAACGTCTCAAAGATCCCTGATACTGTATCGTATGACCATGCAGCTGCTGCGTCAATGACGCTACTTACATCATGGCACATGCTTGTGGGCAGGGCAAAGATCATTCCCGGCCAAACCGTCCTGATCATGGGCGGCGGCTCCGGAGTGGGAAGTTTCGGCATACAGATTGCCAAACTGTACAACTGTGACGTGATAGCAACTGCCAGCCCGGACAAGCTTGACAAGTGCCTTGAACTTGGCGCAGACTATGCAGTGGACCACAGAAAGGACGACTGGCACAAGGAGGTCAGGGCAATATCAAAAGGCATTGCAAAGAAGAAGGGAGAGGCTCCCGGAATCGACATATCATTTGATCATATCGGTCAGACCCACTGGAACAAGCAGCTTACACTGCTCAAGTACGGCGCGACGCTCGTCTCATGCGGTGCCACCACCGGATATGATGCCAAAACCGATCTGAGGCATGTCTTCTTCAAGGGAACCAACATTCTTGGCTCCACGCAGGGCACAAAGGCAGAGCTGGACCAAGGGCTCTACTGGATGGGCCAGGGCAAGATAAAATCTGCAATAGACTCCGTATACTCTTTTGAACAGGCAGCAGAAGCGCACACAAAGATGCTGACTGGAAAGGGGCTGTTTGGCAAAATCTTAATGAAGCCAGAGGGCGCCTAACCACTCCATGACGCAACTCTTTCGTAGCCTCATATTCGTTCCCGGAAACAATCCAAGATTTCTAGAAAAGGCAAAGTCGCTGCAGGCCGACGTCGTCTGCCTTGATCTGGAGGACTCCGTCCCGGACTCGGAGAAGACAGGCGCGCAAAGGCTGATAAGGAATGCACTCGAATTGAGCGACTCGTACCTTTCCACAGTCTTCGTCCGGACAAACTCTCCTGTTTCCGGACTGATCCGATCTGACTTGGACGAAATAGTCCAAAAAGGTCTTGGAGGCATCGTGGTGCCAAAAGTTGATGACGTGCAAGCCCTGAATGGCATAGCAGGGGATCTGGCCGAGCTTGAGAATGCCAGGGGACTTGGGCCCGTCTCGATAATCCCGTCAATCGAGTCTGCCAAGGGAGTGGTCAACACGTACGAGATCGCCTCCTTTGGTGCAAGGATACCGGCAGTCGTCTTTGGCGTCTTTGACCTGCTAAACGACCTGGGTGTGGAGTATGCAAAGGACGTGCCCGGTATAGCATACTCGAGGGCAAAGATTCCAGTCGATGCACGCGCTGCAGGCGTTGCCGCAATTGACGCAATATGGCAGGATCTCAGAGATTCAAAGGGGTTTGAAGACGACTGCCAGGCCGGCAAGAGCCTTGGATACTCCGGAAAGAGCATAATACACCCGGATCAGATCGAGACTGTCCACAGATTGTTCTACCCTACTCCGTACGAGATCATGTGGGCACGGCGGGTTTGCCAAGCATACCTTGAATCTGCAAAGGGCGGGACAGGCGCCACCACGGTAGATGGCAGGATGATAGACGAGGTCCACTTCAAGCAGGCAAGGACGCTTCTTGATCTCGTAGGTGAATGACCTCGGTTGTTTTTTGGGCGTGGCGTGCCACGTGCAATTCCTGAATGCAGAAGCCTGCCAGATAGATTAAAGGCAGTGAACCTTCATTCGTATACGATGGTCAACCTGCTTGATCCAACAAACGTGATCACCCGCATGTTCAACGCAAAGAGATACGACGAGATGTACATCTACTGCAAGGGACTGCTTGAGAAGAATCCCGACGAGATGGTCGCGCTGCAGAACATCTCCCTTGCCCTGATCCGTATGGAACGGTATCCTGAAGCCATCGAATACTGCGACAGGGTTCTGGGGATAAAGGATTCTGACATGTATGCGCAAAAGAACAAGATCTACGCGCTGGAATGCCTGCACAGACACGCAGAAGTCCTTGTGATCTGCGAGAGAATCCTCCGGACCGGTTCTGCTGACAACTGGATACTCAACACCATGGGACTGTCCCTCAATGAGCTGGACAGGCATTCTGAAGCACTTGAGTGCTATGACCGCTCCCTTGGAATCCATCCAGATGACGTCACTGCACTCATGAACAAGGCCATCTCTTTTAGCCACCTAGGCCGGTACCACGAGGCGCTGGACTACTATGACCGGGCCCAACGGATTGACCCGGCCATTCTGGAGATCCCGCCTGCCAAGTCAAGACTGTATGAAAGGATGGGGCTGGCAGATGAGGCGTTTCTGGCCGCCCAAGGAGTGCTGAACCGAGACATGAAAAAGATCATAGCCGACGCAAAAAAGAACAAGTGCACCGTGTTCCATCAGTTCTGCGAAGACGAGTTCGCAGATCTTGACTCCGGATGAGTGAATCTCAATAATTTTATACATAGTGTCTGTCACCATCCCTTGATGTTTACCGGGATAGTCGAGGGGATCGGCGTAATCAGGGAAATTGCAGACTCTACCCGAAGAAGCGCCACAAGAATTACCGTGGATCTGGGCTCCCACTCTGACGGGCTTCAAACCGGACAGAGCGTGGCTCTCAACGGCGTCTGCCTTACTGCAGTGAATCTGTCCGGCACCGAATGCGTCTTTGAAATGATAGAAGAGACTGTAGCCAAGACGGATCTTGGCAACCTGAAAGTCGGCGGAGTAGTAAACATTGAGCGCAGCCTCAAGGTAGGCGACAGGCTTGAGGGGCACTTTGTACTCGGACATGTCGACGGGGTTGGAATTATTCAAGAGATTAACGAAAAGCCAGATGAAGTCTCTGTATCTGTAGTGGTTCCCAAGGATCTCTCAAGGTATATAGTACAGAAGGGATCTGTCGCCATAGACGGTATCAGCCTGACAGTAGTTGATGTCCGGGACAACGTGGTATCGGTGTCACTAATCCCTCACACCGTAGATGTCACGAACTTTCGCACCAGAAAGCTAGGCGACAGGGTCAACATAGAAACTGACATCCTTGGCAAGTACATCATGAAGTAAGGGGAGGTTACCAGTTTAATGGTAATTACCAGTTTTTTAGTAACCTTTATAACAAAACTGCGGGAATCTATACCATGTCGCTTGAATCTGCACTAGAGTCGCTGAGGCGTGGGGAGTTTGTGCTTCTTTACGACTCTGCAGGCAGGGAGAACGAGATTGACATGGTTGTTGCTGCCGAATTTGTGACCCCGGAGCACGTTGCAAGGATGAGAATGCACGCCGGAGGACTGCTGTGCGTGGCAGTCGAGCACGGCCTTGCAGACTCGCTCGGACTCCGATACATGCACGAGATGCTCGCCGAATGCGTTCCGGACAGGGAGATGATCATGGGCCTTGCGCCGTACGGGGACCATCCCACATTCTCGCTGTCGGTGAACCACTACCGGACGTACACCGGAATCACTGACCGGGACAGGTCGCAGACGATACGCGAGATGGCAGCAATATGCCACGTGGAGAACAAGCAGAAAAAATTTGTCTCCTCCTTCAAGACCCCCGGACACGTGCCACTATTGATTGCCTCAAAGGGGATGCTTGCCGCACGACAAGGACACACGGAGATGTCCGTGTATCTTGCTAGGACAGCAGGACTGACTCCGGTCACTGCAATATGCGAGATGATGGATGCCCAGACGTACGCGGCACTCTCGGTGGACAAGGCTGCCGTGTTTGCAAAGCAGAACGGCATCCCGCTGATCGATGGGAAAGAACTTTTAGAGTATGCAAAGGTGAACCGGTGTTGAATATAGGAATCGTGGCATCGGAGTTCAACGACACAGTGACCACTAGGATGCTGGCAGTGGCGCAGGAGAAGGCAGCCTCGTTGAACCTGAAAGTTACCCACGTATGCATGGCTCCCGGGACATACGACATGCCCATAATAGTCGACGCGCTGCTGGACCGGGATGACGTAGACGGAGTGGTCACACTGGGTGCCGTGATAAAGGGGCAGACAAAGCATGACGAGGTGATATTCCACTCTGCTGCGCGGGCGTTTACCGACCTGTCCATAAGGCACCGGAAACCCGTGTCGCTTGGAATATCGGGACCAGGAATGCAGGCAAGGCACGCCCATGCCAGGATACGGCCGGTTGCAGAACGCGCAGTCGAGGCGGTACTGAAGATATACCAGGAGTTGCAGAGAATTCAGAGATGATCCAGCTCAGCATTCTTAAGATCAGCGGGTACGGTCCGTGGACACTGACGCTGGGAAGCGACAGGGAACACGAACTGCAGATGCTGCAGGCCTCCATATACGGGGAGGTTCAGAGACTCTTCTCTGAAAGGAACTGCCTGGTGTTTCTCAACCGAGCCGATGAGTTCTTTGCAGTCTCCAACGGGCTTGCGCTGAAGGAGCATGTGGATATCCAGAAATCACTTGAAAAGTCCTTTGACGTGCGCCTGACCATGTCAATAGGATTCGGCGAGTCACCGTTCGAAGCAAACCAGGCAGCGCACCGGGCAAGGGTGGATGATATGGCACTGGATCAGGAGCACCGCATCTTTGGTTCCATCAATGACGGTGTGCAAAACGTCTTGATCATGCACCTTGACGTTGACGGCCTCACCTCTCGTGACCGCACAGACTCGCCTTACGAGATCACGTCTGCCGTGTTCGGACTGTACGCCAAGATGTCCTGCTTCTTCTTAGCCCAGAATTCACTCGCGTTCTTTCTGGGAGGGGACAACTTTATGGTTGTGGCAAGTAATGCTGCAAAAGATTCGGTGCGACAATTTATCAAGATGGTGCGCGACGATGACGGGATCTCTCTGAACTGTGGAATCGGCTGTGGCCGAACCGGCAGGGAGGCTGCCGGGCTGGCTACAAAATCCCTTGACACTATACGGGAGATCCGGGATTCAGGAGGAAACAAGCCCGAGGTTTACGAGATGTCATGCTGATCAGAAACGTCGCCGCCCTGCTGGGCCCTGGCCTTGACTACTCCCGGGACACGTGCATACGAATACGAAACGGGAGAATTGAATCCACTGGACCGGAACTTAGGCCACGCGGCAGGGAAAAGTCTGTCGACTGTAGCGGACTGCTGGCGATTCCTGGATTTGTCAACGCCCATACACATATCGGCGACTCTATTGGAAAGGATGTCACGCTAGACGGATCCGTCGACCAGAAGATCCATCCAATGCACGGAGTAAAGTCAAAAATTCTCAAAAACACCCCACCGGACGTACTGTCCGAGTTTATGGCAGGCACGTGCCGCTCCATGGTCAGGCGGGGCATCACCACGTTTGCCGACTTCCGCGAGGGCGGCCTGGCAGGAGTAGTGTTGCTCAAGCGCGCCCTGCGAGGGGTTCCAATCAGGGCAGTCATTCTGGGTAGGGTGGATTTCTATCAGGACGCACGGGACGTGGGCGGCAACGCCCTCCTTCCGGACTCCAAGGCCCGGGAGCTTGCCGCGCTAGTCGACCAGTGCGACGGGATCGGCATCAGCGGGGCAAACGAGTACAGCACGGCAGTACTAAGGCAATACTCCCGCACTCCCAAAATCAAGGCGATCCATTCCTCCGAGACCAGGCAGAGCATCAGCATGTCTGAAAAAGTCACCGGCACAGCCGAGACCGTCCGGGCGCTGGACCTTGAGCCGCACTTTCTAGTGCACATGACCCATGCCCCGCGCGGCGATCTGGAAATAGCATCAAAAAAGACCCGCGGGATAGTCGTATGCCCGAGGGCAAACTCTGCCCTTGCGGAGGGAATTCCCGACATTGGCATGATGCACGAGGCAGGGTGCATGCTGGCATTGGGCACTGATAACGTGATGATAAATTCGCCTGACATGTTCCGGGAGATGGATTTTCTCTGGAAGGCAACCATGGGAATTCGGCAAAGGAGGGTCGATCCCAGGGAGATTCTCAAGATGGCAACAGTCAACGGCGGGATGATACTGGGCCGGAACGTGGGCGCGATTGCAGACGGCATGATGGCTGACTGCATATTTCTTGATACGCACATGATTGATCTGGAGCCCATGCACAACCCGTATGCTTCGGTGGTGCACAGGGCATCCGAGTCTGCAATAAGAGGCGTCATGATCGGGGGCAGGATGGTTCATGGCAGCATCTAGGCCGCGGGTAATTCTAAGCGCGGCAGTATCCATTGATGGCAAGATTGCCACCCGGACCGGCGACTCTAGGCTGTCATCCGAGGATGACATTGCAAGGCTACACGAGCTGCGCGGCAGGACAGACGCAATCCTCGTAGGCAAAAATACCGTTCTGCGCGATGATCCAATGCTGACTGTCAGGCACGCGCGCGGGCCAAACCCCGTCCGGATAATTCTAGACTCCAACGGGGAGATATCAGAAGACCACCGGGTTCTAAAGACTGCCGCCTACGTGCCCACCATACTGGCCGTATCCGAAAGTGTCGATGCCGCACGCCTTGAGGAACTCGTGTCACGCACGGAGGTGATCGTTGCAGGCCGGGATTCTGTGGATATCAGGCTTTTGCTCGAGCGGCTTGCAGGCAGGGGAATAAAGACGGTGCTTGTCGAAGGAGGGGGGATGGTAAACTGGGAGTTTGTCCGTCTGGGCCTCTTTGACGAAGTTGTTGTGACCATATCCCCGTATCTACTGGGCGGGGAGGATGCCATATCCCTTGTGAGGGGGCGGGGGTTTGCCGCAGTTGCAGATTCGCCGGAGATGCATCTCAAATCCGCAAGACAGCTCGGGGATCACGTTGTACTGCACTACGTCCGGAAATAAGGTGGACATGCGATCTCCTGCGCGGGCCACGCCTGTGTGATCATGTCTGCGTCCGGCGGAAAGTTTCGACGTGATTGAAATCCCCGGCCACACATGGCTGCATTCCTAATAGATAAAACAAGTCTCAACGTATCTGAGACACCGCACCATAACATGGTTCGACGAGGACATGTCCTACTGGAATCATGAACCCCAACAGTACGTTGAGGATCAAGGCGTTCCTGGCATTTCACTCGGTATGCATAGCCGAGCCTCCCCGTCACTATATATACATCAAATCCGATACTTAAGGCGTTGTCGCTATTCCACGTAGTGGCTGTGCACCAAGTTGTCATAGAACCTGACTGACTTTATGTTCAAAAACTCCAGCATCCCATACCTTGAAAGCTCCCTTCCAAACCCGCTGTGCTTGATTCCGCCAAACGGAATCCTGGGATCCGAGACCACCACGTTGTTGACACTCACTATCCCGGACTCTATCTGTCTGGACATCCTCTCTGCCTTTGTAAGATCCTTCGTCCAGATGCTTGCACCCAGCCCAAACTCCGTGTCGTTGGCCATCCTTATGGCCTCCTTTTCATTCTCCACTATAGTGATCGGCGCCACAGGCCCAAACGCCTCCTCCTTTGCAACTCTCATGTCAGGCTTCACTTCAGACAGGATAGTAGGCATATAGAAAAAGCCGTTGCCCTCAATCCTGTCCCCTCCGAGAAGGACCTCTGCACCCTTGGCCTTTGCATCCTCTACCATCTCGGATATGTTCTCAAGACCCTCCCTGCTCGAGATCGGCCCAATGTCAGTCTCCATGGACATCGGGTTTCCGACATTCAACTGCGACGTCTTTTTGATGAACAGCTCGACAAACTCCTTTGCAACATTCCTTGTGACAAAGAACCTCTTCGAAGCTATGCAGCTCTGACCGCAGTTGATGAACCTGCCCTTCACCGCCCCTTCGGCGGCATTTTCAACGATTGCATCGTCAAGCACTATGAAGGGATCACTTCCGCCAAGCTCTAGGACGCACTTTTTCAGGTTTGCCGCTGCCCTTCTCCCGACTTCTATGCCCGCGCTGGTGCTTCCGGTAAACGTGATGGCGTTGGTGTCTGAATCGATCAGGTGGTTGGCAGACTCGACGCTTCCCACGACAGTCTGGAACACTCCCTCAGGAACGCCTGACTCGATAAACGCCTTTTCAATCTCTATGCCCGACTGCATTGTCACCCTTGACGGCTTCATCGCGATTACGTTTCCAGCCATCAGGCACGGGGCTGCAAACCTCAGCGCCTGCCAGTATGGAAAGTTCCACGGCATGATGGAGCCTATGACACCGAGAGGCTCAAATGTAAGAAAGCTCTTTCTTGCATCTGTGTTGAGCACCTCGTCAGTCAGAAAACTGTCCCCGTGGTCTGCGTAGAACTCCAAAGCCCATGCGCATTTTTCCACCTCACCAACAGACTCCTTGATAGCCTTTCCCATCTCCGCAGTCGCGATCTCAGCAAGCCGCACCTTGTTCTTCTTTAGATACTCCACCAGGTTGTAGATGTAGCTTCGGCGCTTCTCATAGTCGACTTTCCATTCTGAAAACACTCCCTTGGCCTTTCCAACTATGTTGAAAACTTGGTCCTTATCCATTGCTTGGTATGTAGCAATGGTCTCGCCGGTAGCGGGATTGACCGTGTCTATCTGGCTCAACGCACGTCTTCCCCAAACCTCTCATGGGATTTTGATATCCACTCGAGCATTGCCGTGTACGGGTTGATTAGTGCATGCACGGATTCGTCGTAACTCTTCATGTATGAGATCCTCATCTGCGTGTACCACTTGAGATAAATGTCAAAGTTATCAACATGCTTGATCCACATGTTAGTCACGCTGTCTGCATACGGCTCGACATATTTGAGAAAATCCTGTCGCGGAAGCATCTTTTCAAAGGCATTTTCTGCCGCCATGCAAGTGCCAAATACGTCATCAAGCGTGTGAAGGTACTCCTTGTACATGTCAGAATACATTTGAAGATGCACGGGCAGGTGCTTTTCCATCCTGTTGACTATCTTGGAGATGCTGTCCTTGTACATGTTGCAGATTGACGGGGGTTCCTGAATTGACATTACTGTCTGCATTTGCCTGCTCTATATCTTTATTTGGAGAGTGGCAATCCGGCGCAGGCAATCACGCCATTGGGCATGTGCGGATCCCTTCATGCCATCTGCCAATGTGATTGTAATTTATAACAGAAGATTGTTTGTTTTTGTGGTTGGTAGACAAATATGAGGATCCATTTGTCCGAATAGCCTCCATGATTGGGGGAGACGAGTACCTCAAGGTTGCAAGATCACTGCTCAAGGCAGAAGACGCTACCGACGAGGAGATCGCAAGCTCCACCGGACTTAGAATCAACATGGTGCGAAAGGTCCTCTATGACCTGTTTGGCAAGTCCCTCATTACCGGAATCAGGGTAAAAGACGAGCGCAAGGGCTGGTTTGTCTACCGGTGGAGAACCAGAAAGGACGAAGTCGAACACTTCATCGAGAACCAAAAGAAGAAGATCGGTGAGAGGCTGCAGCAGAGGTTGGACTATGAAAATGCCTCTGACTTTTACCACTGTGGCAACGAAGACTGTCCCCGGGTTGCGTTTGAAGACGCCCTTGAGGGAATGTTCAGGTGTTCCTCGTGCGGCAAGGTGCTGAACCTGAAGAAGAACGACAGATCAAAAAAGGCATACTCTAAAAAGATCGACGAGATCAAAAAAGACATTCAGCAGTTATTCTAGCCGCCCGAAGGTTGTACTGACATGGCAAACTCTAGGATTCTGGCAATCTGACCACTCCCTGACTCATTATCACTCCAAACGACGCTGTCTGCCCGGCACATGTAGCTTGGCATTAAGTCAAACCGGTTTTCAGACCAAATGGGCCCAGATAGCCTTGCCACCTGACATGCGGCAATCTATCCAGCACGAGGCATCGCAAACGAAACCGATAAAACCGCACCGCCCGGGCGCGATGACAGTCACTCCCACATTGCCACGTTCTTGCCGTTGCTTGAGGGAATTATCCTTCTTGCCGCGCCTGGAAACTCCCTTTCAAACTGCCTTCCCTCCTGTATGCGGTCCAGCAGGATGGCAAGTGCGCTGATCTCCGAATGGGGCTGGCACCCAATTCCCACGTTGTAGTCTGCCAGCTCGTATATCTCCCTTGGAACCTTCTCTGCCCCCACAACTACTAGCAGGTTCCTCTCCCTCCTGAGCTTCTCTTGTATCCCGTTGATCTCCTGCCCATACATGGACAGGTGCACTACCGCGAATCCCTCATCCTTCTTCCTTCTCACAACCGGCCTCCACTTGTCTCCACCTCAAAATCCCCTCCCCATGTCTTGTTGACCTTTCCTACGGTGTCTCCTATCTCGGGGTTGACCTCGCTCATGAGTATCCTTGCAGCACCAAATGCCCTGGCAACTAGCGCTACGTGGGTCGTTACCCTGTCGTCCCTGACAAGCCGCTGGCCGATCCTGACCACCTCAATTGTCAAGACGCCTTGCCCCTCCGTACTCTTCCCCGTACTGCACTCCGGCCACATCCTTGATCGTCTCCTTGAGGTGCCTGGCGTTCTCTCCTGTCTTTGCAGAGATCGGAACAACCCTTCTGCCGGCCAGCCTGAGTGTCTCAATTGCATAATTGATCTCCTCGTGCCCTATCAGGTCGGCCTTGTTTAGCGCATAGATCATCTTCTCCTTTTGCACGCCCAGCTCCCCCAAGGTCCTCATGCAGCTTGAAAACTTCTTCTTCATCTCCTGCGGCGGATCGCCGGCATCGATTACCACCACGACGGCCTCTGCATGCAGCAGCTCCTCAAGCGTGGACTTGAACGCGTCTATCATGTATGCAGGCAGCTTGTTGATGAATCCCACGGTATCTGACACCAAAAACTGCTCACCTCTCACCTCCAGCCTCCTGGTGGTCGTGGACAGCGTGGTGAACAGCTCGTCACTTTCTGCCCTCTCCTCCCCGGTCAGCCTGTTGAACAGGGTCGTCTTTCCTGCCGACGTGTACCCTGCAAGCGATATGGTTCTGAATCCCATCCTCTTCCTCGCCTGCCTGTGCAGCTCCCTTTGCTTTCCGGATTTTTTGAGCTTTGCCCTTGTCATGTTTATCCTGTGCTTGATGTCGTTATAGTATACGTCCACCTCAAACTTGCCTATCCCCATGAATCCCGGCTGCTCGCCCATTCTTGATAGCCTGACCCTCTCCCTTGCCCTTGACATCTCATATCGCAGCTGCGCCAGCTTCACCTGCAGCCTTGACTCCGCGCTTGACGCCCTGCTCTCAAAGATCTCAAGTATCAGCATCTCCCTGTCCATTATCTCAATGTGCAGGGCAGACGCAAGGTTGTAGTTCTGACTCGGCTTTAGGATCTCGTCGTATATTATCACATCCGGATGCATCTTCTCCACAATCTCCTCCAGCCTCTCCAGCACACCGCTGCTTACCCCGTACTTTGGTTTCTTGAGAAACCTCTGCCTCACCGTATGCACTATCTGATACCCTGCGGTATCGCACAACCCGGCCGCCTCGTCTGCAATGCCTTCCCTGTCATATGTGATCAGAATTGCCTTCATGTCCCCGTACGCATCTCCGCAGAATCATACAGTCTTTTTGAGGACCTTCTCTATGTTCATGTTCAGTACAATCTCAGATATGTCGCTTGCATACTCTGCCACCCTTCTGATGTTCTCTGCCATTCTCCTGACCCTGTAGATCTCCTCGTCATCTTCTAGGAACCCGGATGCCTTCCTTACCTCCTTTTCGTACCACACGATCTCCTGGGTCTTTTTGATGTTCAATTCCGCCTGCGCATAGTCCTCTTTGAAGAGCGCAAGGCACGAGTCGTCCAGCACAGATAGGCAGAACTCGTTCATGTCCTGCAGCCGATCCAAGACGTCAGCGCGTATGGGTTTTTTAAACTCCAGCAGATCCCTTGCAATCCAAGACGCATGATCCCCGGTCCTCTCTATGTTCTTGACTATCAGCCTGTACCCCAGGCAGTTCCGGGCGTTCTTGAAACCCATCTCCTTTAGCATGTACTCGTTCTGGATTGCAATCTTTAGCTGGCGTATGATGTAAAACCCAAACCTGTCGACCTCGTCGTCCGCATTGATCACCTCCTGTGCAAGCTCCAAGTTGTTCTCCCTTACTGCCAAAATCGCGTCATTTGACATTGACTTTGTCAGATGCACCATCCGCTTGAACGCCCCGTCCACTGAAAGCTCCAGCAGGTTGACCAGCACCTGCACCGTTATACCCTCACTGGAGTCCGAGATGATCTCGGATCCCATGAGCATCCGCTTCACTGCTTCCTTCACCACGTTCCTCTGGTTTGGATTCAGTCTGCCTCCCTTTGGCTTTACGTGAATCGTCTTGAATCCCAGGAAATACAGGGATATCAGCTTTCTTACAACCGCCGAGGACTCGTCGCCAGTCTCAATTTCGATCAGGGCGTCTTCTTTCTTTTGCGATTCTGACTCAAATTTTGGCGGATGCAGCTCCAGCGTGGACGAACCTTTCCTGACTATTCTAAGCTGATCTCCCTGCTTGAGCCCTAATTCACGAATCCACTGTTTTGGCAGTGAAACTATGTATGATGACTTGCCGGTAAACTGAATTTTCCTTGTCTCCTCTCTTTCCTTCACAATAAATAGTGAAAACAACTTATCTATATAGTTTTAGATCATCATGGTCGTATCTTATGGATATATATATCGACTCTAATCGATTCTTCAGCGATTTGATTCATCCGGTTGTGCTCATAGGACACACCAGATCATAACTCTATGGTATCGTGCCAGACTCTGAGAGACAGCTGATGTGTACCATGCCGCAACACTTGCAAAACCAGTTTCCCGCAGTATGACAGCCCAAAGTTTTCATCCTGCATGCCAAGACGGCCTTCCCAAGACTTGAACTATATGTAGTGAAAACAGCCCGCATCTGTGGATCATATCTTAAAGCTGCGGCACACGCTTGATGCGCTGTTTGGAAAGGGTGTCTCCAGTCACATGCCACGGGATGTGGAGATGACATTCTCACGCAAGACCGGACGGATCAGGACCGTCATGCACCAGGGCAACCTGCTGTGCACCCTGAGAATCGACGGCGGCTTGGCATTAAGTCCGCACTTTGCCCAGATGCTGCTGGGCAGCAGGGCGTTTAGGGAGAATTGCGTTGAGGTCAGTCCTGATGCTGCCCCGTTTGTGGCAGAAGGACGATCGGTATTCTGCAAGCACGTAGTGCGGTGCGGGAAGAACGTAAAGGCGTCTGCCGACACTCCTGTAGTCTTTGAAGGCCAAGTCATTGCAGTCGGCAGGGCGATCCTGTCATACCCGATGATCGACGATTTCAAGCGCGGCGTGGCAGTCAAGACAAGGAATAGCTTAAAAAGTTCCACTGCCAAGGCATAGTCATGATGCGAGGACAAAACCGCGGCATGCGGAGGTCGATGAATAAGATGGGCATGGACATGAACGAAATGCAGGATGTCCAAGAAGTAATCATCAGGACCAGCAAGAAAGAGATCATAATCAACAAACCCAACGTCACCGAGATGAAGGCAAAGGAGAGCATGATCTTCATGATCGACGCCAGCGACTACGAGGAGAGGGAACTAGAGGCCCCGGCGTTTTCAGAAGACGACATTCAGATGGTCATCCAGCAGACAGGAGCAGACGAGGCGAAGGCCATATCTGCCCTGACCGATGCAGACGGCAACATAGCGCAAGCGATTCTGTTTCTGAGCGCAGGATGACGACTCCGAATATTCGGAGCACAAATTCTAAGAATGATTTAAGTATGGAGCAATTACCGTCAGGAACATGTCTGAATCCCGCGTGGCCGTGGTACTCAAATCACTCAATTCCCTCGAGGATGATCTTGACTCACTTAATTCCAAGGCAGCTGACATCAAGCAGGCCCTTTCAATCAAGGTCCAAACCGAGATCGACGCCATGCTAGAAAAGACCCAAAAGATCGCCACCAGCGAAGTCGAGATGATAATCAGCGCATCCCGCGAAAGGGCTACTGCTGAGTCCCAAAAGATCACCAAGGAAGGCCAAACAAAACTCGCCGAGATTCAAGAAAAGATCGCCGCAAACTTTGACGATGCCGTGTCACACGTCGTGTCAACCATTCTAAAACCATAACCCTAAATTCTATCCCGTGCAATACATGTCATAGACCCGTTGCTTGATGCTCGTATCGGAGTTGCAACTGCCTACGGAAGGCCGTACTACCGGTTCTCCACGCTTTTGAAAAAGTTTAACCTCTCCTTTGACTCCCTTCTTCCCGGGGAAATCCCCAGATATACCGGACACCTTGTACTCACCACGTATGGAGAATCCCTCAGGGGGTGCAGGATGCCGGTGCTCTTTGAGGACATTCTTGCACACCATCCCGCCGTGGCCCGGGGCCTTATGATGCAAAAGATCAGGCCCGACTTTGAAGACGAGGATCTCGTGCTGGGAATCGATCCCGGCCAGAGGACCGGCCTGTCCGTGTCCTACTGCGGAATGGAGATTGATGGGTCATTCCACTCCTCTGTCGAGGCCCTCGTGGATCACATAGCCGGCATCATGAGCGGCCTTGATGCGGGGCGCAGGATAGTAAAGATTGGAAACGGGAACATGCACCTGGCCGGACAGATAGCCAGCATGCTTGGCATGAAGCACTGCCCGCCGTTCGAGCTGGAATTTGTAGACGAGCAGAACACCAGTCTGAAGATAAAAAACTTCAACCAACGGGGCCGGAGGGACATCCTATCTGCACGATACATCTCTCGACGGGAAGGATATGTGCGCTCCGAAACTCGGCCTGCCACATCCGGAACCATGTGAGCCTACGCCTTTTAGGTTGAGTCGTCTTGGGGCAGATGGATGCAAAGCGCCATGAAATTTGGTCTGAATTCTGGCAAACCGTCGCCTGATGAGGCATTTTGGTATAAATCGCTCCAGTAAAATCAGCTATACATATTTATTGAAGTTTTTCTGGTTTTCTTTGAAACTAATGAGATTAGTTGCCCCAGTAATTAGAATACTTCCAATATTTCTGGTAGTTTTGCTAATATTTTATCGATCTATCCTTATATAGTTATAAAATATATATTATATACCAAGATGACTTGCAAAGGAATTTGTGTTAGATATAAGGCCCAAAAGCCTGTTGGAACCGGACGATACGCCTCGGGACAACGTCGATGCCAAATTTGTGAAATATTCATCAAATGGGAAGGACTCTGGTGTCCCTGCTGCGGCTACAGATTGAGAACCAAACCCCGCAATCTGAAGTACAAGGCAAAACTGCGAGCCCGTGTTGAGGCCGACTCGATCGAGGCCAAACCGGATATGGCTATCCAGCCTGAAGCAATGGTGGCATCAGCCAAGACGACAAAAACTAGGGAGAAAGCACCCTGCAAATACTGTGAGAAGCTGTTTGTCTATCCTGGCAAGCATGAGAAGAACTGCAAAAAGAACCCCGCACATGCCGTCGTCCCCCAAGAGCATGAATCAATAGCAATAAAAGCATAGGACTTGTTCAAAGTGTGTTGACCCCTCCAGACAGAGCCTGTCAAAAGACAGTATGTTTGGAGGGCCGCACTTTTTCTCTAATGGTTCAACGATTTGAAAACGGGTGTTCCGTGTTCATTAGCGAGGGGGCAGACCGCATAGGATCCATGACTGCGTCACTGGCAACCGGGCCTGCGCCTGTGACAATCACCATAATTCCATCCAAGACCGAGTCCCTGTTTTTGAAGCTTGCAGCAGAGCGCCTCAGCACGCGGATGCGGGGCATTGCGCTGGTGTCGGTGTTTGTGCAGCGTGGCTTGGGATCGGATACTGCGAAGGCCCTGATGGGCGAGATGATGGAGATGGTAGACGGTGACTGACCTGAGGGAGTACATCTCCGAAATACAGGATGCCGGGGAGGTGCTGAACGTGAAATCTCGGGCATCCCCGGTCTTTGAGATTGCCGGAATCACGGCAAAGGCCGACGGTTCCCATGCGCTGATGTTTGATGACGTGGAGGGAAGCAACTTTCGGCTTGTTGCCAATCTGGTAGGCACCAGAAAGAGGTTTGCAGCCGCGGTCGGGGCGCCGGAGGGCGGGATACATGGAAAGATCATCGCGGCAATCGGCAACGCGAGGCCTCCGGAGACTGTCTCTTCGGGAAAGTTCATGGAGAACAAAACCCGGAACGCATCATGCCTGCCGGTGGTTACCCATTTTGAAAAGGAGCCCGGCCCGTTCATCACATCATCGATGGTGTACGTCCGAAATCCCGACACGGGGATGCAAAACTCTTCGTTCCATCGCATGATGCCCATAGGCGACGCACATTTCTCTATTAGGATGGTCGAGGAGCGTCACTTGCACAGGTGCTTTCTGGATGCAGTGGAGCACGGGGAGGACTTGAAAGCGGCAGTCACAGTTGGCGTACACCCGGCAATCTCGATTGCCGGTGCGTACCAGGATGAATGGGGCTCAGACGAGATTAACGTCGCGAACTCCTTGCTTGACGGCAAGCTCACCCTGACTAGGCTTCCGATCACCGGCCTGGTAGTTCCGTCGGAGGCGGAGATTGTGATGGAAGGGAGGATACTTAGTGACAGGACGCACGAGGAATGGATGGTTGAGATGCTTCAGACATACGACCACAAGAGGCACCAGCCGGTCTTTGAAGTTGACTGCCTGTATTACAGGAACAATCCCATATTCCACGACATCCTGTCCGGGTATTCGGAGCACAGGCTTCTGATGGGAATGCCGATAGAATCAAAACTGAACAGGGAGGTTAAGGAGGCATTTCCGCAGACCCACAGGGTGTCGCTTACCGCCGGGGGGTGCAACTGGATGCATGCAGTGGTGCAGATTGAAAAGACGCACGAGTCGGATCCAAGGCGGGTAATAGAGAAGACCTTTGCCTCGCACCGGTCCCTCAAGCAGGTGGTGGTAGTGGATCCTGACATTGATCCGGACAACGCAGACTCTGTGGAGTACGCCATGGCCACGCGCTTCCAGGCTGACAGGGATATAGTGATTCTAAAAAATGTCCGGGGCTCCAGCTTGGATCCGTCAAGCGATCAGACTAATCTTAAGACTGCAAAGATGGGGATCGATGCGACCAGATCTCTTGAAAAACGCCCGGAGGGATTTGAGATCGCACAGATTCCGGGAATTGACGGGATCGATCTTGCAAGGTATGCCAAAACGGATCGTACCGCTTAAATCCATTGGCCTGAAATTCCATACAATGTCTGCAGGGTACCGTCCGGCTCAGAGGACCTCTTCTGAGTCGCGTGCCGAGGTGATAGTCCGGATGTTTCCATCCGATGCCAATCCCGCAGGCAACGTCTTTGGCGGCCAGATACTAAAGCACATCGACATGGTGGCGGGAATAGTGGCCCAACGGCATTCGCGATCCAACGCCGTCACGGTATCCATGGACAGCGTCAGCTTTCTTAAACCGGTCCTTGTGGGAAACGTCCTCACACTGAGCGCTAGGATAAACTATAGTGACACGCCAAAGTAAATGCACTTTTGAGGCTTTAAATAAAATCGAATCCATACAATTGCATGTTTCGCACGTACCAGGTAAAGATCCGCCAGTCCAAAATATTGTCCCAAAAGATAGCCGGATACACGCGGGAATGCATGATGTCTATGACATGGCAATAATGGTGAAACTGGCGCACCCCAAAACCAGCACTTATGACATGATAAACTTGATCCCCGATTGGAGGCGCGAGTTCGGCCTGAAAGGAGCATCAGCGATGCACGAACAGGCAGCCTTGCAGGCCAGAAGGGCGGTGATTGCGTTCTGGAAATCCAACAGTCGCAAGCACGCCCGGCGGGTAAGGCACAAGAACGAGATACGGCAAGGCAAAAGAACGCGGTACAAGCATAACAGGTGGACCGACCCGTCCAGCCTCCTGCGACGCCATGGCAAGTCGGAGAGGCTCATGACGCTTTCCTGCAGGAGAGAGCCTAAGATGAAAGGGAATGATTCCATCCAGCTTACCAAGTTGGGGATCGTCGGCGTGAAAACTGAGATGCCGGAAGGCAGGCGCGTGTCGTTCCAACTGAAAGACGTGACTAAAAAATTCACCGGCCGCACCAAGGACGGCGACAGGAAGTTCCTGCTCCTGGTGCAGGTGAATGTTCCGGATCCCGAGCCCGTGGCTGGCAAGACGGCAGGGATAGACTATGGTGGAACAATCCCGGCAACCACATCCGACGAACATGGGAATGAGCGACTTTACAGGCACTCAGGCCGGGTGCGCGAGGCAGAAAGGTGACAAGATAGACCATTTGAGAAAGGAACTGTCAAGGTACGTAAAAGGCTCCCGAAACCACAAGAAGGCAAAGCGAGTTTTGTCCCGGGAGTCTAGGCGCATATCCAGCAAGCAGGAGAATGACGAGTGGCGGATTGCCAATTCCATCACGGCCGGCGTCGCATGCCTGGCAATTGAGGATCCCAAACGCCTGAACTTTGCCGCAATGAGGGCGAAGGGCGGAAACAGGAAAAAGGGCATGAACCGCACCATGGCATATTCCAGGCCAGGCGCACTGAGGGCCAAGACCATTCAAAAGATGGAGGAGCGCGGCGGAACCGTACACCCGGTGGATCCTCGCAACACCAGCCTGCGGTGCCCCAGGTGCCACTTTGCATGCAAGGAGTCGCGGGACTGTGAGGACTATGACTGCATCATGTGCGGCTGGTACCACCATGCCGACAAGAACGGTGCATCCAACATAAAACTAATCTGCCTCCACGCGGAGGCCGGCGGCCGAGTCCACCAAGGTGGGACTGCCATTACGGACAGTGATGCCGTCGCAAGGCGAGAGGGCCACGGAGCGGCAAATTCCGAACGGAATTTGCCGACAGGTCGGCTTGAACCCGACAATGCAGACATTGTCAGGCCTGACAGAACGCCCAAAAGAGCCCAGTTTGTCGTGGCCGGCTAGTCCGGGTGCAGAAACTTTTGCTCGTCACTATACGTCCACCATTCGTCAATGGAGATTGAGGTCCAGACGGAGGCCGAGGACATCATCACCGGAATCAGCACCGTTGCTGGCACTGCGTTTGTGACGTTTGTGGCGCTAGACGAGAACGGCAAACCCATGCCTGTTCCCGGGCTGATCCTCAGGACAGACGCGGACAGGATCAAGTTCGAGGAAGGCAGGAAGCGGATGGAAAAGCGCCTGCAGGCCAGGCTGTCAGACCAGGCCAGCACGGCCGGATCGAGTCCCGCATAGATTGGTTTAAGAGAGGCAACGTGCTATGCCAGTCAATGTCTGGACAAGATAACAATGCACAGTGGGATGCGTTATGGCAGGAATACTCAAAGTCACTTGAAAACTGGAAGGTCCTATTTGAGCAGATGCAAAAGGCAAGCGCCGAGATGCAGGCCAAGTTCAACGAAGTCTGGGAGAAGGCCACCGCCGAATCCAGCAACGACACCATGAAGGCCTTTGGGGACAATTGGCAGAATGCACTCAACAAGACCAGCATGAGGGCGTTTGAAGAATGGCAGAATGCCTTTGGCGACACCGGCAAGGCCGCGTTTGCGCAGTTTGCCAAAAACTGGCAGAAATCGCTCAGCACTTCGGGGATGGATCAGATGAACGCTTACGGTGAGACGATGATGAAGTTTGCCGACACTTGGAAATCGATGTGGCCAAAGCCCGGCTAGCTTGGATTGAAGGAAAAACTATTATTGTTTTGCACTTGCACCGCCTTGGAGATAATGACTGCCGTTGGCGTGACTGCTTACCTGCTGTACCTGGAGGAACCCATACTGGCGCTGATCTCTACTGTGGTGTTTGGCAAGCTGATCGTGTTCCATTTTGTCATGGAATATTTTGACAGGAAAGGCAGAAAGTCTGCTGCCATTGTGGGCAGAAAAGACGTTCACTGAATCCTTTCCGCGGAAGGCGCATGTCACTCGATGTTGCTAGGCCCCATCGGGTTCCTGGTTTGCATACCTTGACTGTCTCTTGAGGTTGACTGCCAGCTCCTTGAAGATCTCGTTCACGCTCACATCAACCAAGTTGATCGTGGCATTCTCCTTTACGATCTGCTTTTCAAACTTATCCTTTATTGCAAATGAGACTGATGACCAGTGCAGGATTCCCTTCAACTGCTCCTCGATCGTCACGTTTGTGGTGGGAAAATTTGCCGGCGAAAAGACGATCCCGTTTGTCCACTGCATCGTCGGGATTCCACCGCCGGATGTCCGCGTGCTGAATGCTATCTGCTTTACCCAGTCGTCAAACTTGTACTCTATCACCTCGTGAATGATAAGCTTCTTCCATGGTTCCACGGATATGTCCATCCATCCATCTTGGTTCACGTACGTTATAACCTTGCTTCCCAGCCTGACACTACAGCTGCGCATCCTGAGACGTGCATGGTTTCTGACCGGTCAGAGGCGATCCTGTAATCTGCTTGCTGGCCTGAAACGATTCCGTCGTGTTTATTTACCGGTGGCTATTCAGTATTTTTTGAAATGGAAAAATGGGCAGACTATCTGATCTCTCAGGTAAAGTATGACGCTGATCACCTAATCTCCTTTGTCATGTGCCATGAGGACATAGGCCAAACGCTTACCGACGGGATGCTTGTGGACCGGATGACGCTGGCCTCTGAACTGAAGAAGAACCGCAAATACGCCACCGTCTACGACGGGGGAAAGTCTTGGAAGTTTGGGCACAGGATCCGTCTGCACAAGGTTGACGGCCTCCAGTACATACGAATCGACGGCAACCAAGTAAACCTTGATAACCTCGGGGATCTGCCGGAGGTTTCTGCACCCATGCTGGAGAACTCCTCGGATTATAGCTACGAGCAAAAATTTCTGCACCCGGACTAGCCGGCTACGACAAACTGAGCTCTTTTGGGCGTTCTGTCAGGCCTGACAATGTCAGCATTGCCGGGTTCAAGCCGGCCTGTTGGACGTTCCATTTCTGGAGCGCACACTCCGTGGCCCTCTCGCCTTGCGACGGCATCACTGTCCGTAATGACAGTCCCACCTTGGTGGACTCGGCCGCCGGCCTCCGCGTGGAGGCAGATTAATTTGATATTGCATGCACCGTTCTTGTCGGCATGGTTGTGCCAGCCGCACATGACGCAGTTGTAATCCTCACCGTCGCGCGACTCCTTACACGCGGATAAGCACCTGGGACACCTCGTGCTGGTGTTGCGCGGATCCACCGGGCGTACAATTCCGCCGCGCTCTTCCATCTTTTGAATGGTCTTGGCCCTTAGTGCGCCGGGCCTGGTATGCCATGGTTCGGTTCATGCCCTTTTTTCTGTTTCCGCCTTTTGTCTCATTGCGGCAAAGTTCAGGCGTTTGGGATCCTCAATTGCCAGGCATCCTATGCCGGCAGTGACGGAGCGGGCAATCCTCCATTCGTCATTGTCTTGCTTGTTGGATACGCGCCTTGACTCCCTGGACAGGACGCGTTTTGCCGCCTTGTGGTTTCGGGAGCCCTTCACGTACCCGGACAGTTTCTTTCTCAAACGATCCACCTTGTCGCCTTTTTCCCTGGCGCACCCGCCGGAGTGCCTGTAAAGTCGCTCGTTCCCATGTTCATCGGACGTGGCGGCTGGAATAGTACCTCCGTAATCGACTCCCGCGGTCTTTCCAACCACGGGCTCGGGATCCGGAACATTCACCTGCACTAAAAGCAGGAATTTCCTGTCGCCGTCCCTGGTGCGGCCGGTGAACTTTGTAGTCACGTCCTTTAGTTGGAACGACACGAGCCTGCCTTCGGGCATCTCAGTTTTCACGCGGACCACGTGGTGAGCTGGATGGAATCATCCCCTTTTATTTTCGGCTCTCTCCTGCAGGAGATGGTCTTGAGCCTTTCTGATTTATCGTTGCGTCGCAGGAGGCTGCCGGGATCCGTCCACCTGTTGTGTTTGTACCGGCTTCTTTTGCCCGCACGTATCTCGTTCTTGTGCCTTACGCGCCGTGCATGTTTGCGCTTGTTGGATTTCCAGAATGCAATTACCGCCCTCCGAGCCTGCAAGGCAGCTGCCTCATGCATCACTGCTGCTCCTTTCAAATTGAATTCGCGCCTCCAAGCTGGAACCAGATTTATCATGTCGTACGTGCTGGTTTTGGGGTGCGCCATTTTTACCATGATTGCCATGTCATAGACACAATCGCATTCCAGGTGCGAAACACGCACTGGTATGATTGGGATTTTTATTTAAGCCTTGAAAGTGCACGAACTTTTGCGTGTTGCTATAGACACGCGCTTGTGGATTTATTGGGATCGTGCATCCAATTTTGCAACGCCTCCGCCGTATCCGGCTATCTTTTGGGACAATATTTTGGACCTACCTAGCAGGTCCTGGTATGATTGGGATTTTTATTTAAGCCTTGTGCACGAACTTTTGCGTGTTGCTATAGACACGCGCTTGTGGATTTTTATCGTGTCCAATTTTGCAAGGCACATGTTTGAACTTTTTCGGACTGACTCCTGCTGGAAAATTATTTTAGGTGTTTTTGATTGCCAAACCCTGATACATGCAACATGCGGGTCAGGACATTACCCATGCTCGGTTGAATCTCTTTATGGCTTCCTGATATGCCGCTATCGAGTCGCTGCCTGAAGTCTTGAGGAATTTCTCCCACTGTTCGTTGAATCCATTTATCTCCTCGATGTTGGTGTTCCCAAAGATGTTCTCGATAATGCTTGTCTGTTGCTTGATGTACGTAGGGCCGATTATCTCCCACGTGTTCTGCCAGCTGACACTGACCTTCTTTAACGCCTCCGAATCAGTCTCCAATGCCTTCTGGCAGGCGACACGGTACGTCACCAGGGATCTGTTTGTGGCGTCATACCACCATGCAATGGCCTCCTTCCAGGTGTCCAATGCTTTACTGTAATCTTTCCACGCCTCCTCGAACTCGGATCTTGCCTCCTCCTTCGTTTTGACCGGTTCCTTTACAGGCTTCGCCGCACTTGCAGGCCTCTGCCTCCTTGCCGGCTTTGTCTTTGCAGGCTTCGCCGCACTTGCAGGCCTCTCCTTTGTTCCTTTACGGTCTCATTTGCGGCTTCCTCGTCGGTTCCTTTACGGTCTCATTTGCAGGCTTCCTCGTCGGTTCCTTTACGGTCTCATTTGCAGGCTTCCTCGTCGGTTCCTTTACGGTCTCATTTGCAGGCTTCCTCGTCGGTTCCTTTACGGTCTCATTTGCAGGCTTCCTCGTCGGTTCCTTTACGGTCTCATTTGCAGGCTTCTGCGCCGCACTTGCCAGCCTCTGCCTCCTTGCCGGCTTTGCCCTAGCGGGTTTTTCTGCCGCCTTTTGCGTGCTTAGAATTGTTGTCTTGGTGCTTACTACAGCACTCTTCTTGCTAGCCATGTGAACCCTCAAAATCATCCATTGTTAAACTTTTCAATTGCATCATTGTGAAGGCTCTTTGAAGCCCTAATAAAATTTGATGCATGTTTGACATCCTTGTCCTTAAACAACGCATAATGCTTTTTGCACAGGTTTCTGCTCTCCTTGATACTAATCTTCACTGTCTTGACTGCCTCGGATTTGCACTCTGATATGCTGCACTGCAATACGACCGATTGTGTAGATTCACTAATAAAACTTTGAAGCTATCCCACGCTTGAGGAATTGGAAGAATGCTTGGTCCTATAGTGCAGAGTCAACCATAAGTGCAATAAACAGCACCGCCAGATACGGGCTGGAAAACTTGAACAGCGTCCACGATGCCCTCTCCATCGGCCTTGCAATCACCCATGCCGACAGAATTATCATCAGCCCACCTGACGCGATGGCAGTCCACAGGTATACGCTACCCACCATCTCCTCGCCGTCTGCTGTAGTTATGAAGAACGGGGCAATCGAGAACAGCACCATCACCACAGTCGAGCCTGCGATCGCTCTGGCAGAGGTCTTCTCTGACTGCACTGCAGTCAGCATGGGAACGTTGACCTTGTTGTAGTCCTCTTTGAAGTGCAGTGTAAGGGCCCAGATGTGCATCGGAATCCAGATGAACACCAGTCCGGCCATTGCCAGCCCCATTGTCCACAAGTCCGACGTCGTCACCGCCACCCATCCTATCATGGGCGGCGATCCTCCGCACAACCCTCCTAAGATGATGTTAGTTCTGGAGTTTCGCTTCAGTGCGTACGAGTAGACAATAATGTTGTTTATCAGCCCAAATGCAATGAATGCCGCAGCCCAAGCGCCTTGTTCTACGGTGGTGGTAAGTGATATCGCAAGTGCCAGAACCATGGATATTCCCGCCAGCGCGAGTCCAAAGTTCCTCGCCTTGACTGCAGGATAGATCCGCTTTGACGGAAGCGGTCTGTTCTTGGTTCTCTCCATGATTGCGTCAATGTCCCGATCGTGATAGTTTGTCAGGGTGTTTGCAGCTGCCGATCCGGCTGCCACAGAGAAGAGCATCAGTGCCCACGTGGCAGGCGATATCTCAATCTGGTATATGTTGGATGCAGTCAGCGCTGCGCCAAATGCGGTAAACACCAGCAGGTACCATATCTTGGGCTTTGTGAGCTCGTAATATACTGCGATCCTTGATTCTGTCCTCTGCCTCTGCAATACTAATCACTTCTGTTTGAGGGCATATATGGCATTGCCTTTCCATGCGTCTTCATCTCTATGAACGATTCTGAAGACCTGATCCCCTCTATCCTGCCGACGCCTTCTGAGATCCTCTTGTGCATCTGCTCAAGCGATATGGAATACATGGTCACCAGTATGTCAAACCTCCCTGTCACCTCTGCTATCTCCCTCACCCCATCAATCTTGAAGAGTTTGTCGATGATGTGATCGCGCATATTCGTGTCAATGTTTATTCCCACCAGAGCCTTTACGCCGTACCCGAGCTCCGAATCATTTACCACTATCGTAAACCTCTCTATCAGCTTCTTTTTGACCATCCTCTTGATCCTCGAATACACCACTGAAGCGTTGACGTTGATCTTTTTTGACAGGCGCGGGATCGACATCGAGGCGTCGTTGGAGAGCTCTGAAAGAATGAGAAGGTCCAAATCGTCTATCCTTGCCATCTAAAACACCCTGTCTTGAATAGCTTTCAAGTTCTTATAAAGCTATTATTGCAAAAATTACAAAAAACTAATTTAATTTGCCTTTTTTGTACAGCATTTCTGCAAGCAACACCGCGCCCTTCGCCGAGCCCATCTTTTTGTTGTGCGAAAACAGCATGTACTTGATGCCGAATTCGAAGAGCTCTTCCTTTTCTACACGGCCTATGGTGGTCGTCATGCCGCCGCCTACAGTCCTTTCCATTCTTGGCTGCGGCCTGGTGGGATCCTCATGGAACGCATAGTAGTCCTTTGGCGCCGAAGGCAGGCCCGCCACCGTGACTGTTTGGTTGCACGAATCGTACGTCTCTTTTGCGCCGGCTGGGTCTATGTCGTTGCGCGTCTCTACAAAGACTGACTCTATGTGGCCGTCGATCACCGGAACCCTGGTACACGTGCAGCTTACCATGATGTCTGCATCCTCTATCTTGCCATCGATGAGTTTTCCGAGAATCTTCCTGGTCTCGGTCTTTACCTTTCCCTCCTCCTTTGGGATGAAAGGCAGGATGTTGTCTGTAATGCCCATCGCAGACACGCCGGATCTCCCTCCCCCGGAGATTGCCTGCATGGATGTCATCAGAACCTTCTTTACGCCATACTTGTCCAGCAGCGGCTTGAGCGTGATAGCAAGACCCGTGGTGGTGCAGTTGGGCAGCGGCGCCACCCAGCCCTTCCAGTTGCGGTTTTTCTTTTGCACCTCAAGCAGTCCGGCATGTTCGTCATTTATGCCGGGAATGAGAATCGGAACGTCCTTTTCGTACCTGTATGCGGAACTAGTCGAGATTACTGGCACGTGTTCTGCCATGGCAGTCTCTATGTCCCTTGCAGCCACGGATTCGACTGCAGAAAATACCAAGTCCAGCTGGGATGTGTCTAGCTCGTTAATCCGTCGAACCCTCATGGACTTGATGTAATTGGGTATCTCCCCGCCAACATCCCATGCGATGATTCCACCCGGATCCCTTATGGCATCGAGATAATTCTTGCCGGCCGAGCGTTCGGATGCTGCAATCTGGGTTACCTCGAACCACGGATGGTTCTCCAAGGACTGGACAAACTCCTGCCCTACGGATCCGGTGACACCAATGATTGCAGTTCTGATCTTCTTCATTCTCTGATGTGGTTCAGTTCAATTAATAATCGTTTTCTGCTGCTTCAGTATTCGCCAGCGGCCAGACCGCCTCTCCCCTGAGGCCCAGACGGACCGCGAAGGTATTTTTTGCACATGACAGTCCCATGATTACCACAACACACTAAATCCGCATGCGCCATCTAAAGCCATGAAAGTGGATCCAGTACCCTCCGTTCTCAGACATGTCCCGGCACTGCACGGCGGCCGATACTCCGTAAAGGAAGCCGATCACGCCACGATAGACTTTAGCTCGAACATCACCCCGCTTGGAACCCCCAAATCTGTCAGGAGGGCAATCAAACAGAGCATCGGCAGCATAGCAGAGTACCCTGACGCGGACTCGCCTGCGCTGCTGTCTGATCTTGGAGAATATGCCGGCCTGCCTGCAGACAACCTGGTAGCAGGCAACGGGGCAGTTGAAATAATCTACAACTTTTGCCATGCGTTTCTCTCCCCAAAAACTCGCGTCCTGATGCCAGTCCCCACGTTCTCTGAGTACGAGGCCGCATCGCGTCTGTACAACGCCCGCATCTCCTACTTTGACACCATGAACCTCTCAGATTCCATTGACGAGTTTCTTGCCAAGATTCCCGACAGAGGGTGCGTATTTTTGTGCAACCCAAACAACCCCACCGGAAGACTCCTTTCTAAAAACGACGTGCTGTCAGTCGCAAGGCGCGCCTGCCAGGCGTCTTCCCTGGTGCTCCTCGACGAGTGCTTTATCGAGATGGCCGAATCCGGAGAATCCGTCATAGGATGCGTCCGGGAGCATGAAAACTTGGTGGTGCTGCGTTCCCTGACAAAGGCCTTTGGCATGCCGGGCATACGCATCGGATACGCCGCCGCCCCGGTACGGATGGCCGAAATTCTGCGGCGCGTCCGTGTCCCGTGGAGCGTCAACTCCCTTGCCCAGGCTGCCGCGCGCGCAGCCATTGCAGATACATCACACCTGGCCAAATCCAGGAAAATCATCCAACGAGAGTCTGCATACCTGAGACGAAACATATCGCGGCTTGAGGGATTCGAGTGCCTCGAATCGTCTGCCAACTTTATCCTGATCCGAACTACCAGTGACTCAGGCACGCTGCAAAAAGCGCTGCTTGCCCGGGGGATTCTGGTCCGCGACTGCAGCAGCTTCCGGGGGCTGGACTCCCACTACATACGGATCGCCGTGCGCTCACGTCTGGACAACCGGAGACTAGTTCTGGCACTGGAGGCGGTCCAATGAGATCCCTGATGGTCCAGGGGACGTCGTCGGGTGCAGGCAAGACCACGCTGGTTGCGGCATTTTGCAGAATATTTTCGGACATGGGGTACAAGGTGGCTCCGTTCAAGTCTCAGAACATGTCAAACTTTTCGTACCGCGGCGCGGACTTTGAGATATCACGCGCGCAGGCCATCCAAGCTGTGGCTGCAAGGTGCGACATCTCTCCTGACCTCAACCCGATACTGCTCAAGCCTGACGGATACCAATCCAGCATGGTATACGTCAACGGCAAGCCGCGCTGCATGATGAACGCGCATGACTACTACCACACCTTTGTAAACTCAGAGGGGCTCAAGGCAGCCTCGGACTCGCTTGCAAGACTGCAAAAGGAGTTCGATCTGGTGATACTGGAGGGTGCAGGCTCTCCTGCGGAGATCAACTTGCAGCAGTATGACATTGCCAACATGCGCATGGCCTGGAAGGCCAAGGCATGCGTCCTGCTGGTCTCTGACATCGACCGGGGCGGCTCCTTTGCAAGCCTGGCCGGCACCATGGCCCTCATGACCGACAGGCACAGAAGCCTGGTACAAGGTTACATACTCAACAAGTTCCGTGGCGACATCGACGTCCTCAAGCCGGGATTCAAAAAGATCAAGAGGATCACCGGCGTGCCGGTTGTTGGCACCGTGCCGCTCGTCCCGCTGAACCTGCCTGAAGAGGACTCGCTGGATTCGGATCCGGAGGAGTTTGAATGGGATGACGCAGGCATGAGCCAGCTTGAGGCCGAACTGGACGGCTTGGCCGGAACCATAAAGGAGCACGTGGATCTTGCGCGAATCAAGAGGATGATAGTGTGATATTTGAAACCCTCCTCGTCATGGCAGCAGCACTCGCTATAGACGCAGCCCTTGGCGATCCCAAAAACCGCTACCACCCCACTGCCTGGATGGGGGGGATGATTGCAGCCATCACCATCCGGGCGCGACTCATCCCCGGCAGGCTTGGCGGTGTCGCAGTCGTGGTGCCGGTGGCAGCGGCCGCGGCCGCATCTGTAGTGATGCTCCTGTACCTGTTTGATGCAGGAGCATCCGTGCTTCCCCAATACCTGCAAGTTGTTGCATCCGTCCTGCTTGGCGGCGTCCTGCTCAAGACTACCATCGCAGTCCGGGGAATGAAGAGGCATGCAGACGCGGTGCTTGCGTCCCTGGGCCGGGACGACATCGGAGCCGCCCGTGCCGGTCTGTCTGCAATAGTCAAGAGGGATACCAAGGATCTGAACAAAAGGCACGTCATATCCGGCGTGCTTGAGAGCATCAGTGAAAACACCGTCGACGGTGTCACCGGACCGCTCTTCTACTATGCAATATTTGGTCTGCCGGGTGCGTTTGTGTACCGTGCGGTAAACACTGCAGACTCGATGATCGGATACCAATCCAGCATGTTCCGTAACGTGGGATGGTTTGCCGCACGATGCGACACGATTCTCAACTACGTCCCGTCCAGGCTCACCGGGCTGGTGATGGTAGTCTCTGCAGCCCTGATGCGATACGACTGGCGTGGGTCGTACTCCACCATGGTGCGCGACGGCTCAAGGACTGCAAGCCGCAACGCCGGCTACCCAATGGCGGCACTTGCAGGCGCGCTTGGGACGCAGTTTGAAAAGGTAGGCCATTACAGCTTGGGAAGCGGCACCACACACCTGACAGCCGAGCACGTCAAGACTGCCGTGTCGATAATGAAGCTCACGTCTGTCCTGTTTGCCGCCGCCGTCTCTGCCCCCATTGCCACGGCACTCTTCCTTGCAGGATGGTGGATTCATGTTTAGGGGCGCGGGCTCGGTCCTCTCGTTTCTGACAATCATTCCGTCCTCCGGCAGCCTTGACGATGCCGCACGGCACATGTACCTTTTCCCCGCAGTCGGGGCACTTGTGGGACTGCTTGCAGGTTCCGTGGCATTCGGACTGTCGTTGTTCCTGGATCCGTTGCTTGTCGGGGTTCTTGTTGCAGCCTTCATTGCAGTAATCACCGGCATCCATCACGCAGACGGCCTGGCAGATTTTGCCGACGGCCTCATGGCAAAGGGCGACCGAGACCACAAGCTTGCAGTCATGAAAGACGTCTCGACCGGCTCTGCAGGAACCGTCAGCATCGTCCTGTACATGGCAGGCCTGATAGCAGCAGTATCGCTTGCAGACGGCTTTGATCTGCTCCGGGCAGTGCTGGTAAGCGAGATACTGGCCAAGTTCTCGATGGTGCTGATGGCCGGCATGGGTGGTTCTGCCGCACCGGGCTCAAACTCGCTGTTCCTGCTTGCCATGAAGGACCGGAGGAGGCTTGCGGCGGCATTTGCGATCATGCTGGTGCCGGTGATACTGCTAGGGGGGCTGGAAGGCCTGCTCATGCTTGGCGTTGCGATTGCACTCACGCTGTTCCTTCTAGGATTGTCCACTAGGAGCTTTGGCGGCATCACGGGGGACGTGCTTGGCGCCTCCAACGAGCTGACCAGACTGGCGTGCATGGTGGTGTTCGTGTCAATATGATTGGAATCATAATGGCAGGCGGCCGCGGCACCCGAATGGGTGGGGGGATTGAAAAGCTGCTGCTGCGCTACAAGAAACCTGCAATCCTGCACGTTGCCGACTCCCTGACGGACTCGGGGTGCTTTGAGAGGATCGTGGCAGCCACCAGTCCCAACTCCCCGGACACCAAGAGGCTTCTTGAATACGAGGGAATAGAGACATTCGAGACCTCCGGCGAGGGATACGTGGAGGATTTGAACTGCGTTCTGAGATCGATTCGCGGCCCTGCCCTTGTCACCTCGGGCGACCTGCCGCTGCTTGACGGCGACATAATACAAAAGGTGCTGCAATGCCGTGCTGCTGAAAGCGCATGGACCAGCATTATTGTCAGCCAGGCGTTTCTTGAATCCCTGGGACTCGATGTCCGGGAGGGAGTCGAGCACGAAGGCAAGACGTGTTGCTACTCTGGCATATCGGTGGTAAACTCCGACGCGATATCCTCGCTTGATGCGGTGACCGAGACGCGCGTGGTGATGGATGATCGCAGGTTGGCATTCAACCTCAATACGCCGTACGACTACGACCTACTCGGCGCTGCCTGACACCCTGCCGTATATGACTGCCTTGGATCCAGTCGGCTGGGCAATCACGTTACCGCACGAGTTGCACGCAACTTGGGTAGAGGCATGCGAATACAGCACTTGGGTCTCCTCACACTCGCTGCATATGACCTTCTGAAACTTACTGGAAGGCTCTGGAACGTCAATGTGATCCTTCTTCATGTCGCCACCAACTCAAACTTTTTTATCCTGATGCCCTTCTTGTTGTACTTTTTCTTGCATACCGTGCATGTCATGATGGGCGTGACCTTCTTGGTGACCTTGGCAGGCTTGGCAAGTTTTGGGAATTTCTGCCCCCCGTAGCCGTGCTTGCGCTCGGCATGCCTGCGCTCACCCCTGGCAGAACCGCGCCTCTTTCCGGCCTTGTATATGGAGACCTTCTGCTCTGTATGCGTCATGCACTTTGCGCAGTACTTCCTTATCATCTTGGGGATATTCACATCAACAAGACCGCCTCATCCGTAATTTAAGCATTGAATCTATAATGCCGAGCACAAATTCTTGCGAAAATAACGCCCGGGTTAAGTAAAACATGCCCCGAGATCGTCACCAAGTGCGAGGATCACGAATCTGATAATCCGGCACCAGACGATCAAACAAGCTGGCTTGGATCTGAAAATGACGAGAATTATGGTTCTGCCGGAGCGCTGGAAAGGGTGTTTGTTGCTGATGCTGGCAAGTCCGACTGCTGGGGTCTTTGCTCGTCACTATAAATAGCAATTCCACGAAACGTATGACATGAATTCAATCTTGGCAGACGTGTTTCCGTCTCTGGTAGCAGTAGCCACGGGGGAGAAGAAGGCCAATCTCATCTTGAAGAACTGCCGCCTGGTCTCGGTGTACACCGGAGAGATCATCCCTGGAACCGAGATTGCCATACACCGGGATCGCATCGCATACGTGGGAAACGACGCCGGTCACGCGCAGGGCCCTGATACCAAAACAATCAATCTCAAAGACCGGTACGTCTGTCCGGGACTTGCAGACCCACACCTGCACATAGACCAGTTCGTGCTGCCATCGGAGTTTGCCCGTATGGCGCTGCCCTGCGGCGTCACATCGCTCTTTTCAGACCCGATCGATGTCGTCAGTGCCGCCGGCTACAGGGGGTTTGAGGAGTTTCTCCGCCTCGGCGAAGGACTGCCGATCCGGATATTCCAAGTCGTTCCAGGCGGACTTCCAGTCGATCCCAAGTTCAGCAAGAGCATGTCCCTGACGCCGCCAGAAGAGCAGGCCGCCCTCAGACACCGGCACGTGCTCGGCATGGGCGAGGTGTTCTCTTGGACCAAGGTGACGCTAGGCGATCCCCGCACCGCCAAGTCTATATCTGCCATGCTTGAACGCGACTGCATAATCAACGGCCACACGGCAGGCGCGTCAGGCAAAAAACTCAATGCCTACGTCTCGTCTGGAATCATCTCCTGTCACGAGCCGATAAACCTAGACCAGACCCTTGAAAGGCTGCGCCTTGGCATGTGGGTGATGGTACGGGAGGGCTCCATAAGGCGCGACCTCAAGGAGATCATCCCGGGCATACTGGCAGGCGACATATCCACTGACAGGCTGATGTTCTGCACCGACGGGCTGGATCCGGCAGCGATTGCAGGAACCGGCCACATTGATCACTGCATCCGTGAGGCAGTGGGGCTTGGCCTTGATCCCGTGGATGCCATCACAATCGCATCGCGGAACAGCTTTGACTACTACGGTATGGGGCGGGATCTAGGTGGAATTGCACCCGGCAGGCTTGCCGACATGGTAGTCTTTGAGAACCTGCAGTCGTTCAGGCCCGACATGGTCTTCACAGGCGGCGTGCTTGCAGCATCCGACGGCAGAATGGCCGCGCCTGTCAGAAAAAAGCGGATCCCGCCGTGGGCGCGCGACACCGTCCGGCTGGACAATCTCTCTGCAGGAGACTTTCAGGTAAAGTCAAAGAAGGACGTTACGGCCAACACCATATTCATGCTTACCGAGATTGTCACCCGCATCGGCTCTGCCAGCCTGTCCTCTGACGGCCTGCACGTTGGCGCATCGCGCGATGCCGACGTGTGGAAGGTGGCCGCATTTGACCGGACTCACGGTACTGGCAGGCGCTGCGTGGGATTCCTTGAGAACTTTGGCGCAGAGATCGGTGCGTTTGCCTCAACGTGGAGCTTTCACGAAAACGACATGATCGTGATAGGGTCAAACGATTCTGACATGGCAGCTGCTGCCAACTGTGTCATCCGGAACAAAGGCGGAATGGCAGTCGTGGATTCCGGTAAAGTTGTTGCCTCCATGCCGCTCCAGTTTGCAGGCATCGCTTCCACCGATCCGTTCGAGGAGGTGCTTGCAAACTTTGAGGGAATAAACAACTCCATCATTGATGCCGGCTGCAAATTTTCCAAACCGTTTCTGATCCCGCTGTTTCTGCCGTTTCTGGCCCTGCCGTCAGTCAGGATACTCTCGGGCGGCATGGTAGACGTAAAGGCAAGGCGCTACATCAAGCCCGTGTGCGAGGCCTGACCTTTCTGCCTGACTCCCTGCGTGTGCCAGCATGCACCTGCAGCAGACCTGACACGGACCGGTCTTCGGAACTGCCGTTCCAGAATATTACATATGTCGCTTCCTTGCTGAATCAAACCTGTGCGCCTATAGTGACGAGCAAAAGTTTCTGCACCCGGACTAGCCGGCCACGACAAACTGGGCTCTTTTGGGCGTTCTGTCAGGCCTGACAACGTCTGCATTGTCGGGTTCAAGCCGACCTGTCGGTAAATTCCGTTTGGAATTTACCGCTCCGTGGCCCTCTCGCCTTTCGACGGCATCACTGTCCGTAATGACAGTCCCACCTTGGTGGACTCGGCCGCCGGCCTCCGCGCCGTGGAGGCAGATTAGTTTTATGTTGGATGCGCCGTTCTTGTCGGCATGGTGGTACCAGCCGCACATGATGCAGTCATAGTCCCCATGGTTCCGCGACTCCCTGCATGCAAAGCAGCACCTGGGACACCGCAGGCTGGTGTTGCGCGGATCCACCGGGCGTACAATTCCGCCGCGCTCCTCCATCTTTTGAATGGTCTTGGCCCTCAGTGCGCCGGGCCTGGAGTATGCCATTGTTCTATTCATGCCCTTTTTTCTGTTTCCGCCCTTCGCCCTCAGTGCGGCAAAGTTCAGGCGCCTGGGATCCTCAATTGCCAGGCATGCAAGGCCGGCCGTGATGGAGCGGGCAATCCTCCACTCGTCATTCTCCTGCTTGTTTGATATGCGCCTAGACTCCCGGGACAAAACTCGCTTTGCCTTCTTGTGGTTTCTGGAGCCTTGCACGTGCCTTGACAGTTCCTTTCTCAAATGGTCTATCTTGTCACCTTTCTGCCTCGCGCACCCGGCCTGAGTGCCTGTAAAGTCGCTCATTCCCATGTTCGTCGGATGTGGCGGCCGGTATGGCCCCGCCATAGTCTATCCCGGCCGTCTTGCCAGCCACGGGCTCGGGATCCGGAACATTCACCTGCACCAGGAGCAGGAACTTCCTGTCGCCATCCTTGGTACGGCCGGTGAATTTTTTAGTCACGTCTTTCAGTTGGAATGACACGAGCCTGCCTTCCGGCATCTCAGTTTTCACGCAGACCACGCCTAACTTGGTGAGCTGGATGGAACCATCCCCTTTCATTTTCGGCTCTCTCCTGCAGGAAAGCGTCTTGAGCCTTTCTGATTTGTCGTTGCGTCGCATGAGGCTGGACGGTTCGGTCCACCTGTTGTGCTTGTACCGGCTTCTTTTGCCCTGCCGTATCTCGTTCTTGTGCCTCATGCGTCGTGCATGTTTGCGCTTGTTGGATTTCCAGAACGCAATCACCGCCCTTCTGGCCTGCAAGGCTGCCTGCCCGTGCATCGCTGTCGCTCCTTTCAGGCCGAATTCCCGCCTCCAACCCGGTATCAAGTTTATCATGTCGTATGCGCTGGTTTTTGGGTGCGCCATTTTTACCATGATTGCCATGTCATAGACATCATGCATTCCCGCGCGCATCCGGCTATCTTCTGGGACAGTTTTCTTGACTGGCGTATCTTTACCTGATGGGTGCGAAACATGCAATTGTATGGATTCGATTTTATTTAAGCCTCAAAAGTGCATTTACTTTGGCGTGTCACTATAGGCAAGGTGTGGGCGTATTCTAACTTGGCAGCATCTTGCCCAACGCAAGGAGCCCGACACTGTATGTCTCCTCCAGAAACCCCCAGATGAGCCTTGCAGCGGCGCTGAAGATCAGAACCGAGAGGATTATCTGCATATGTCTGCCCTTGAGTCGTCTGGAAATCCTGACTCCCAGCAACCCGCCGCCGAATCCTCCTGCCAGCAGCAGCATGGCTTGGTACATGTCAGGGTGTCCAAGTGACCCGTGCACCACCAGGCCGACAAAGGCGATGACCAGCAGGGCAGGCTGGGACATGACTGCCACCTCCTTCATCTTCATTCCCATCACGAGCACCATGAACGGCACGATCACCACTCCCCCGCCAATGCCAAAAAAACTCGACACGATTCCTGCAGAGATGCTTGCCATGACCATCATGACTGCCATGAACCGCATGGGATTGCCACTCCCTTCCCTCATCTTGCCCCTGAACAGCATGTACGCGCTGACTGCAAGTATGCCGCCAAGCATGACGTTGAAGAGATCCGACTCTATGTGCTCGGCCATTATCGCACCAGCGGCCGTGCCGGGAATCGACATGATGCCCAGCTTCAGTCCCAGGGAATACCTGATCCTCTTCTTCACCGCGTGGGTGACCGTGGCCCCGCTGAGGTTACCAAACGTGCCAAACAGGCTGTTGCTTGCGATCAGTGCCGGATGGAATCCGAGAAACGCCAGAACCGGTGATATCATGATTCCGCCGCCAAAACCGACCATTGATCCTGCGGTTCCGGCTGCAAACCCCAAAAGTATCAACCAGAGATTGTCAAGCACAAAAGTATTGTGTAATCTGATATTGTTAACTTGTTGTGTGCTGCGTTGGATTATGCAATAGCGAGATGTCAAGTCGCCCCCATCATGCCCATAAGGAGTTCGGTTTGGCATGGGTCAAACCCTCGCATTCTGTCGCGTCCGCCACCATTTGTGCCCACATCACGAAATGGCCAAAAATATCCGAGCGGAACCAATCCTCCACTCAGTCAAATGGTGGCGACTTAATCTCTTACGCCTGGAAACCGAGTAATATTAAAAAGAGGGGTTTTGTGCATTCAAAACATTATGGCATCCATCCAGCAAGGACCAAGCGGCCCTGTTCTAGTCTTGAAAGAAAGCGCCCTGCAGCAGAAGGGCAGGGATGCCCAGCAGAACAACATCGCTGCGGCAAAATTGGTCGCAGAACTGGTGAAAAGCAGCCTTGGACCTAGGGGACTTGACAAGATGCTGGTGGACTCGCTAGGAGACGTCACGATTACCAACGACGGCGCAACGATCCTCAAAGAGATCGACGCACAACACCCGGCAGCCAAGATGATGGTGGAGATATCAAAGGCAGTCGACAACGAGGTGGGAGACGGCACTACGTCGTCTGTCGTGTTTGGCGGCGCGTTGCTGGCAAGGGCGGAGGAACTGCTCAAAAAGGATGTCCACTCTTCTGTCATCGTCGAGGGATTTCAGGCAGCCGCCGACAAGACCCTTGAGATACTTGACCAGCTTGCCATCACCATAAAACCTGACGATGCCGAGTCGCTCGAAAAGATTGCCACTACAAGCATGCAGTCAAAACTGGTATCAGAAGACAGCAGCACGCTCTCCAAGGTTGTGGTTGACGCAGTGCTGCGGATAGTCACAAAGAATGGTGGCGATTACTTTGTAGACCTTGACAACATCAAGGTGGAAAAGAAGACCGGAGGCTCAATACAGCACACCCAGGTCGTTCAAGGTATAGTATTGGACAAGGAGATAGTCCACAGCGGCATGCCCACCAAGATAGACAACGCCAAGATTGCGCTGATCAACTCCGCGCTTGAGATTGAAAAGACCGAGATGAGCTCCGAGATAAGAATTACCGACCCCACGCAGATGCAGATGTTCCTTGAAGAGGAAAACCGGATGCTCAAGGACATGGTTGAAAAGCTGCACCGCGTCGGGACAAACGTCCTGATATGCCAAAAGGGCATAGACGACATAGCGCAGCACTATCTTGCCAAGAACGGCATTCTTGCGGTGCGACGCGTGAAGGAGAGCGACATGACAAAGCTCACCAAGGCCACGGGCGGTCGCGTTATCAATAATCTAGACGATCTCTCGGCAGAGGATCTGGGACAGGCAGATCTAGTACAGCAGAAGAAGATCGAGTCTGACAAGTGGGTCTTTGTCGAGGGATGCAACAATCCCCAGTCTGTAACCATGCTGATTCGTGGAGGTTCCCAGAGGGTAATTGACGAGGTTGATCGTTCAATCCACGACTCCCTGATGGTGGTAAAGGACGTAATCGAAAAGCCCCAGATCGTCGCAGGCGGAGGCGCGCCGGAGGCGTTTGTAGCCACCCAGATAAGGGAATGGGCAGACAACTTTGACGGGCGCGAACAGCTTGCAATCAAAAAATTCGCCGAAGCACTCGAGGTCATACCGCTTACCATCGCAGAAAACGCAGGCATGGATCCAATCGACACCATGGCGACGCTGCGTTCAAAGCACACCCAAGGCAACAAGTGGACTGGAATCGATGCAAGGAACGGAAAGATTGCCAACATGTTTGCCATCGACGTAATAGAACCTGTCGCAGTCAAGGAGCAGATAATAAAATCTGCCACCGAGTCGGCATGCATGATTCTCAGAATCGACGACGTGATTGCCGTCTCAGGCGGCGCCCCTTCGATGGGATAAGATAATACCGCCTGCACACACCATTCAATTATTGCACCGAATCGGCGTGGATCTTGGCGGCACGAAAACCGAGGCCGTACTGCTCAACGAATATCTTGACGTGGTGAGGCGAACCCGCACCCCTACGCCGGTAGACTATCCCGGCATTATCGACGCGATATCCCGTCTGGTTGCAATCATGTCTGACGGCATATCCTCCTACTCTGTCGGCGTGTGCACGCCGGGCGTTACATCTGATGAGGCCGGAGTGATAAGAAACAGCAACACCGGCTGCCTGACAGGTCGCCCGCTCAAGAAAGATCTCCAAGACGCACTGGGCACGAAGATCCTGATGGACAACGATGCCAACTGCTTTGCACTGGCAGAGGCCCGAATGGGCGCCGCCCGGGGGTTTGGGCTGGTCTTTGGCGTAATCATGGGAACCGGCGTGGGAGGCGGGATTGTCATCGACGGAAAAATCCACCACGGCCGAAATAGCCTCGGAGGTGAATGGGGCCATCACGTGCTGCACAGAGCCGGCCGCCCCTGCTGGTGCGGCGGGGCCGGGTGCGCAGAAAGGTACCTCAGCGGACCATCACTAGAGGCAAGGTGGAAGGAGATCGCCGGCGTGGAAATGCCCATTCCCGACATAGTGCACAATCTCGACTCCAAGCCGGGCAGGGCGTGGAAGGACGAGTTTCTAGAGGATTTTGGATACGGCATTGCCGGCATCATAGACGTGCTGGATCCTGACGCGATCGTGCTTGGCGGCGGGTTGTCAAACATAGACTTTCTATACACCCAAGGGATCGAATCCGTGCACGACAAGGTCTTCTCGGATCGCCTCACTACCCCGATACTGAAAAATGCACTGGGCGATTCTGCAGGCGTCATCGGGGCCTGCCTGATCTGAGGCCGCGCATTCCGGGGATGTGATTCCAGTGCCGGAACCGCGCTGGACTGCACTATTGCATCTCGATCGTAGACGGGGGCTTGCTTGATATAGCGTACGTGACCAGCGTGACGTCCTCGATCTCGTTTGTAATGCGGTTGCTCATCCTCTCCAGGACGTCGTGCGGCAGCCTGGTCCAGTCTGCAGTCATTGCGTCTATGGAATCAACTGCCCTTATGATGACTATGCTGCCGTACCTTCGCTCATCTCCCACTACCCCCACTGCCCGGTCGTCGCCTACGGCCGCATATGTCTGCCATATCTTCTCGTACAGACCAGCCTTGTTCAGCTCGTCTTCGACTATCTTGCTTGCCGTCTTGGCAATGCTTATCTTTGCCTGTGTTATCTCGCCGATGATTCGCACTGCCAGACCGGGGCCGGGAAACGGATGCCTGACGAGTATCTTTTTGGGCACGCCGAGAATCCCCGCTATTCTTCTCACCTCGTCCTTGTACAGATCCTTGAGCGGCTCCAAGATGTCCAAGTGCAGCCAGTCCGGCAGCCCTCCGACGTTGTGGTGCGTCTTTATCACGGCAGCTGGCCCGCCAGAGACCCCGCTCTCGATGATGTCTGGATACAGCGTGCCCTGCGCCAGCCACCTGAACGGTCCGTTATGTTCGGCAAACTCTGTAAAGACGCGTACAAACTCCTCTCCTATTGACATCCTCTTCTCTTCGGGATCCGCCACTCCCTTGAGTTTCTCCAGGAATCTCACTGATGCATCTATGGCAGTAAAGTTTACGGCAAAGTTGTCCCTGAACATTCTCTCCACCTCGTCTTCCTCGTCCATCCTGAGCAGGCCGTTGTTCACAAAGACGCACTTGAGCCTGTCCCCTATGGCCTTGTGGATGATAAGCGCGGCTACAGTGGAGTCAATTCCGCCGCTGACGCCGCACAGCACGTTGCCCTCAATCTTTGAGATGCGGCTGACTGCATCCTCCACGAACCCCTCCATGGTCCACTCCTGCCTTGCCCTGCAGACGTCAAGCACGAAATTTCTGAGAATCTTGGTTCCCTGTTCTGTGTGCGCCACCTCAGGGTGGAACTGTATGCCGTATACTGGTCTGTCCTCCGAGACGATTGCAGCGGCCTTCACAGTATCTGTGTGGCCTATTACCCTGAACCCTGCAGGCACGGCCTCTGCCTCATCGCCGTGGCTCATCCATGCCTTTACCGAATCCCCTATTCCTCCCAAAAGACCACAGGCATCGTCTACTTGGAGTAGCGCCGAGCCGTACTCCTTGTTTGCCCTCTTTACCCTTCCGCCATGCCTGTCCACGATCAGTTGGTGCCCGTAGCAGATTCCCAGCATGGGCGCGTCCATCTCAAATATCCTACCGTCCGGCACGGGGGCGGCGTGGTCATAGACGCTTGACGGCCCGCCGGACAGTATGATCCCATTGGGGTTGCGCTTTTTGAGATCCTCAAAGGCAATGTCGTACGGTACAAGCTCCGCGTACACCGAGAGATCCCTTATCCTCCTGCAGATCAGGTGGCTATACTGTGATCCAAAATCTAGCACCACGATCCTGTCCATGTCATTACTCGCCGGCCTTCTCAAGCATTCTTGTAAGCGACCATTCTGCCGCATTGATAAGATCCCCTGCCCTGTCGCTTTGACCATAATTTCTGATAACTATTTTGCGCATGCCTGCCTTGCTGCTCTCCACCGAGCACTCTATGACAGACCCTGCCGGAACCTCCCCTTTCTTGGCCATGGCCTCGTCCTTTCTCCTAATGTCGCCAATGACCCTGTCCATGAAGAATGACCGGAACGGCGGCGTATCCTCGCTTACCTTGACATGATCCTCGATCGTGATGGTAAGCCTGTCCGGCGCGACGCGCGCCCTTGCGATCAGTTCCCCACCGTTTCCCCTCTTTATTGGGATCGAGTCGTCCTGTCCTGCACCGTCCTGCAAAGCTTCCTCTGAGACATCCTCCGGAATGTTCTCCGGAACGCTCTTCCTTGGAGCCATCTGGGACGCCTTTGTAAAGCTGGATCCCTTCAGTACCGTGTCGAGAATGCGCAGGTTCTTCTCCAGCGAATCAATGGCCTCCTGGTGGTCGCTTATCTTTCTAACCAGTTCCTCCTTGAGTGTTACAATGTCCCTTATCTGCTCCTCTGAGAACATAATGATTAGGTGCCGTCAGATTGGGTATTAAATGCATTCCAGACCTTGCATGGATTTGCGGCTCAGCCTGCCACAGAATCCAGCGACCCGTATGGTATCCTGTCAAATCCACGAATCGGCCTTGACGTGGTAAACAGCTTGGATTCGGTGTGTGTTGCGAGCCATTCCAGAATCTCCTTGCCCTTCCTGAGCTTTGCAATCTTTGTCTGCCTGTCCTGCATTTTTGTGCCGGAGTGCCTTCCTATCCTGTCCCCAAAATCCATCCCAAAAAGGATTATCCTGTCTGCGCCATAGTGGCTGGCAAGAAAGACCGCCCTATCACCGTCGGTAAACCCGCCAAAGTTATGTATCCTGCCTGACTGCCCCGACTGGGCCGTGCCGATGCAGTTTTTGAACCTTCCTGCCATGTGCAGTCTGTCCCGGTTGTCCCCGTGTGCGTGCACGACGAATATGGTCTGCGTGTCTGCCATTTCATCAAACAGGCCCAGATCCCCGTCAAGGTCTGTGATTATGACATCCGGCACTATCTTGTTCCTTACAAGCAGCCCCGCCGAGCTGTCGGCTGCAACCACCACCGCCCTTCCCCTGCATCTTTTGATGTGTTTTATCGCAGACGGCAGGGAAGGCCCGGAACCTGCCACGAACACCACCCTGTCGCGTATCATCCCGGAGATTCTTGCTTCTGCGTCTGACTCCCTTATGACGGTTCCAAGGACGGCAGCCGATTCCTCGTCCCTATCCCTGTCATACCCGAACTCCTTTATGATACCGGCGTACATGCGCTCCCAGCCCGGAATGGTCATATGACTAAAATTGTCTAGACTCCCATAAATCGTTATGACTGTGATCGGTGGCGTGCGAGTTGGCAGACCCCACGGGGTGCGCATAATGGGAATCCTCAACACCAGCCCGGAATCGTTCTACCAGGAGTCGGTCCGGACGGGCAATTCTGCCATACGCGATGCTGCAAAGCAGATGGAAGACGACGGGGCTGATTTTATCGATGTTGGCGGCATGTCTACTGCGCCGTACCTTCAGACCATGGTGTCAAAAGAAGTGGAGACGAATCGCGTTCTCAACGCCGTCGGCATAATTCAGGATGCATCAAACCTTCCCATATCAGTTGACACCTGCAGGGCCTCTGTGGCAGAGGCCGCCATGAAGTGTGGGGTCCGGATAATCAACGACATCTCGGGACTAAAGTACGACCCCGCCATGAGGAATGTCGCATCCAGTTATGGGGCATCGGTGATATTGTGCGCATACAGTCCCCGGCCCGTGCAGGGAAAACACGAGGCAGTCGCGTCCAGGCTGCTGCAGGAGAGTCTGGATATTGCAAACACTGCGTCCGTCCCGGCAAACAAAATAGTGCTGGATCCGTCGATAGGGTTCTTCAGGCGGAATGGGGACGGCCCGTTCCACACAAGGATTAGGGGCAGCTGGGTATCTAGGGATCTTGCTGTAATACGGAATCTGAGGCTCATATCCCCGGACATTCCAATCATGGTGTCCGTATCCAACAAGTCGTTTCTCGGCAACCTGCTGGGAGAAGACGATCCGTCGCGAAGGCTGGCAGGATCGATCGCAGCCGAGACTGCATCTGTACTGTATGGTGCCAGCATCATTCGTACCCACAACGTCAGAAACTCCCGGGACGCTGCCACAGTCGCTGCCGCGCTGATGCGCACCCGTCATGGTGACCCGGACGGCTGTTAGATGCTTACCTGCCAATACGCCAATGACTGCATTCTGTCTCTAAAAAGGCAAGAGAGATTTCCGTTTTTGCCTCATACCACACGTTCCGTTTCCACTCGGGCGTTTGTAATTTACTTGCAACCCGGTTTTGACATCATTGGGACTCCGTCCGGGTTGATTGGATGTGGGGAATCTGAAACGGCCTGTTTTCCATGGAATCGTTTTTTCAAACCATGAACTTGAATCTAAAAACCATTCTGTTCTGTATCGTGTCAAAACGACATGCTGGGTCACCAAGATATTATACAAAAAAATCCTCACATTCCATAATTAATCTCGGTGAGCATGACAAAAAAGGCTGGCATAGAGCCAGACAAATCACTGGTTCAAAAGATCGGGCTGGTCAGATACAGAACCTTCAACACAAAAGCTTATAATCAATATGGACACTTCCTAACAAGGTTTCATTGGAATTCAGAGAGGGGTTAACTTTTGACGACGTTCTCCTTGTGCCCAAATACTCCAATATTACAAGCAGGAGCCAGACTGATCTGACCACCAGGCTCTCCCGCAACATCTCGATCAACATTCCGTTTGTAAGCGCAAACATGGACACTGTCACCGAATCCTCCATGGCAGTGGCCATGGCGCGAGCAGGCGGAATAGGCATCATACACCGCTTTCTCACTATAAAGGAGCAGGCAAACGAGGTTCTCAGGGTAAAGAGGTCCGGCAGCGTCATAATTGAGAACCCGTACCTGATATCCCAAGACAAATCTGTCTCGGATGCGATGAATTACGCTACAGAAAAGGACGTATCCGGACTGCTTGTGGTAGACTCTGAGTCCCGACTGGTGGGAATAATGACTGACAGGGATCTGCTGTTTGCCGATCCGCAAAGCACCATCATGGAGTCCATGACCAAGGACGTAATCTCTGCACGCCCTGGGGTGACGCTTGACACCGCAAAGGAGATCCTGCACCGGCACAGGATAGAGAAGCTTCCCATCACAGACGACTCTGGCCGCGTCATGGGACTGATCACCAGCAAGGACATTACAAACACTGCAAACTTTCCAAACGCGTCCAAGGACGGCAAGGGCCGTCCACTCGTGGGTGCAGCCGTAGGCGTGAGAGGGGACTTTCTGGAGAGGAGCGAGGCCCTGCTAGATGCGGGCGCCGACGTGCTTGTAGTGGATATCGCACACGGCCACAGCGAGAATGCACTCACCACAATCCGCACCATCAAAAAAGCGTTCCCCGACGGGGAGCTGATCGCTGGAAACGTCGCAACCGCCGACGGTGCACTGGACCTGATACGCGCAGGAGTCGACGCCGTAAAGGTCGGCGTGGGATCCGGTTCCATATGCATAACACGCGTCATCACCGGTTCGGGCGTCCCGCAGCTTACCGCAGTAATGGACTGCGCCAAGGTGGGGCGAGACGAGGACGTTCCGATAATCTCAGACGGGGGGACGAGAAACTCCGGCGACGCCACCAAGGCTCTGGCATCAGGCGCATCGTCAGTCATGGTGGGTAGCATGCTGGGCGGAACAGATGAGTCTCCCGGCACCGTCCTGACAAAGAACGGAAAGCGCTTCAAGGTGTATCGCGGAATGGCCTCGCTTGCGGCATCCTTGGGCCGCAAGTCCAAGGAGGCTGGTCAGGCGTTCGTCGACGACGAGCTCAACGACTACGTCGCCGAAGGCGTCGAGGCAATGGTACCACACAAGGGGACAGTAGTGGACATACTCAAGCAACTTACAGGCGGGGTGCGCTCCGGCCTGAGCTACTGTGGCGCGCACACCATACCGCAAATGCAGGCCAACGCCGAATTCATCAAGATGTCCCGGGCGGGATTTGCAGAAAGCCAGTCACACGACGTCTCGCTGATGTGACATCCTGCAGTCCAATGCACCCTGTCATCATGGGGCAGTTCACTGGCATGCCAGAACATCGCAGCCTCACAACTCCCATCGAGGCTGTCTGGCAGCCAGCACCATTCCACCAAGCGGTGTTTTGTGCATGCCGTGCACCATGTCGCAAGACCAAATGCCCCTGCTGACCAAACACATGTCCGACCAGAATCCGCCTCCGCTAATCTTTTAAACGGTATTCTGGGCAGTTGAATCATGATATCCAAGAGGACCATAATCGGAATGGTAGTCGGATCCATAATAATTGGAATCGGCGCCGCCTCTCTTGTGATACACATAGGAACCATCACGGTCAACGAATCCCACGTGCTTGTCGTGGGGGATTCGACCATCTACACGATTCCCGCACCAGCAGGCACCGAGCAATCCATGCAGATCGCCGGGGAGTCGTTTGATCTCAAGCTGGATATTCCTGGCGACGACCAGCCATCCTCCCGCACCTCCTACAAGGACGGGGCGGACTTGAACTGGACCCACCTGTCCGACGGCCCAAGCATAATCCAAATCCAGAACACCGGCGGGACGGATCTTGAGATCACAGGCGTGTTGATCCGGAGCTCCGATCCAATCTGGTTCACGTACGATCTCATGGTGATGATATCCGGAGTGGTCATAATCGGGTTCAGCATGGGATTTACCATGCGAAAACCCAAGGGATTCTAGCCTGTCTGCGCAGATGGATACGATCCAAGCACCTTCATGAACAGCGTCTGTTGCCTTATATTCTCAAGCATTTCGGCAATCCGGGGATCGGATTCGTGCCCTTCAAAATCCACGTAAAAGTTGTACTCCCAGGTGCTTGTGCTGGTAGGCCTTGACTCTATCTTTGTGAGGTTGGTGCCGTTGTCGTGGAATTTTTCCATTATTTGAAACAGCGATCCAGGCTCGTGCCTGATGGAAAATATCAACGAGGTCTTGTCCCTGCCCGTGGCATGACACCTGTCCTTTGAGAGTATCAGAAACCGTGTATGGTTGCTTGGGTTGTCCGCTATGCCGACTTCCATCACCGGCACGTCGTGTATCTCCGACGCCCTCCGGCTTGCGATGCAGGCGCAGCTGGCCTTGCCAATCTCCTTGACCATCCTTACGCTACCTGCTGTATCATACGACGGAATGGTCCTCATGCGGTTCCTTTCTATGAATCCCTTGCACTGCCCCAGCGCCTGCGGGTGGGAGTACACCGTGTCTATCTCCTCAAGCCTGCCTGTGCCAATCAGGCAGTGCTCTATCTTGTGGTATACCTCCCCGGTCGCGTTCAGCGGCGTGGAGTACAGCAAGTCGTAGCTTCGCCCGACGCTTCCCTCTATGGAGTTCTCTACGGGAAGAATGGTGCATTCTGTCCTTTCCTCCACCGTGTTTTTGAGCGCATCGGCAAACGTTGCGCACGGCACTGCCGTGATCTCCGGGCCAAAGAACTGCACGGCTGCACTCTCGCTGTACGCACCACGCTCTCCCTGGAACGATACCTCCATCATCTGCTTTCTCTTAGGTTTACAAACTCGCCGTTGCCAAAGTTGGAGGAGAGCTTTCTCTCGTCTATCCACGAGCATTCCTTGCACTTTATGGCGTCCCGCATGGGCACCACGTCGCCCCCGCATTTTCTACACTTGGTAAACAGTACCCCGAGATGACGCTCGTCGATCGTGGCGTGAATGGTGCCGTTGAGATGGCTGAGAATCCTCAGTGTCACTATGTCGCTTGCCAGCGCTATGTTCCTCCTTCTAATGTTTCTAGTAGAACATATGCACTCCACCTTGGATGTGGTGGGCTTGCCGTTGATATAGTCGATGGAGATTGCAATCATCGATGACATCACCGCAGCTACTGTTCCGACAACGATATCACCTGGATTGGGCACCGAGAGAAGCTTTGGGTGGCTTATGCTGGCAATGCGCGCGGCCTTGTCGATGTGTTTTTTGCCCACCGTCGCTGCCCTGACCATGCTGCCGTCGTCAAACGTGTTCCTGCCTGCCTCGTACTCTTCGATGGATGATATGACATCCCCTGGAAATATTACATTTTCAGACATGCATGGGATGGGGCTGCAGCGATTATAATTGTTTGTGGAGCCGTTTGTTGCTGTTAACAAAAACAAGCTTGTTGGTAAACACGGATTGTTGCTATTTGTGCTATACTGAGTGCTTGCAACATACTTGTTGAATCGAGTCTGGATCCTGCTGCCCATTCTGGCAGTATCTGTAGTGCTAGCCGGGCATGGTACCGCATACGGCCTGCTCCCGGTGGCGCCAAGTTCTTCCACATATACCACCGGTAACGGCACGCTCGTCGTAGAGTTCAGCGAGCCGGTAACAATGGTTGACTATACAAAGCTGTACATACGCGACGCTGGCCGAAGCAGCATCGACATCGTGCTTGCAGACGTGTCTAACAAAACGCACGACACAGACACCATGACTTTCACGCTTGATACCGACCAGCAGATCGCCTTTGACACCATGCTTATTCCTTATCTGGCAGTGGATCATGCAGCCGTACACGGCCAGTTTGACAATCCGATTCTTGAGGGATACCACATCCTCACCGTACATGACACCACGCCGCCAGAATTTGCATCTGCCGCATACCATACGGGCATGGGGAAGCTAACCATTACGTTTGATGAGGGTGTGCCTATACCGGACTATTCAAAGATGCACATCCGCGACTCCGGCAACAGCACCGGCGGCATCACGCTTGTCGACGTTGATGCAACATATCAAAATCACCTCGACATCCTGTTTGTCACGCTCAACACGTCACAAAGGATTGCATTTGGAGACCTTACCACGCCGGAACTGGACATTGACGCCGGCGCAGTGTCTGACGAATCAGGCAATCCGATCGTCGCCACGCCGGATCAGTCGATCGTCCTAGACGACACGACCCCACCGTTAGTGGAGTCTGTGACATACGATACCAATCTGGGCATGTTGCTCATAACGTTTGACGAGCCGGTAACCACATTGAACTATTCAAAAATGCACATCCGCGACTCCGGCAACAGCACCGGAGGCATCACAATTTCTTCCCTAGCCAGACTAGATCATACGGCCGATACGGTGTCTGCGCTGCTTAATGCCGACGAGAAAGTCACATTCCATGGACTGTCCATCCCCCAGCTGGACGTGGATGCCGGTGCAGCATCCGATCCTTCTAACAACGACATGGTCGACCAAAACGACATCTCAATCACCATAAACGATACCCTTCGGCCGTCATTCGAGTCTGCGCGTTACGGCACAAGTGACAGCGTACTGAGCATTACGTTCAGCGAGAACGTGACTGTGGGTACTTATGCGGTACTGCGCATACACGACATAAACCCCGGTGATGCCAGCGGCATATCATTTGGCCAATCTGATTTATCCGCATCGGGCAACATGGTAAACGCCACGCTTAGCGCATCCCAGATAGCTAAAATAGACGGCATGCACGCGCCCAGACTGGACATCGATGCCGATGCGGTGTCTGACGATTCGGACAATCCGATACGATCCGCTGAAAACTTGGAGGTAATCATAGACGATGCCGTGCCGCCTGCATTGGTTCACGCCAAATACTTTACAGGCAACAGCACAATGTCTATCGCATTCAGCATGTCCGTGGACAATGTGGACTATTCAAAGATACGCATGCATGATTCTGGCAGTCCCATTAGTTTTCAGTTTGATAGCTTTCTTCTGCATTACATTGACCACAACGTCGTGATTATCGACTTTGACCGCGACGGTGGGGTGATAGAATCCATGACCGCCCCGCAGCTGGACATCGATGCCGGTGCGGTATCCGAAGATGACCACATCTTGAACACGAACCGGGCGGCTGCAAACCTGACTATCAACGTGCATGACACCACCCGGCCGGAATTTGACTCTGCAACATACACAACCGGTAACGGCACGCTGACTGTCAGGTTCAACGAGCCCATATCCATGCTCAACTATGCAAAGCTACGCATACATGATTCGACTGCCTCCATCAGGGGCATCAGCCTTGCCGATGTCGCCATGATAGGGCACGCTGATGATACCGTGACTGCGATACTCAGCCCGCTCCAGAGGACCGCCTTTGAGACCATGGACACACACCTACTTGAGATAGATTGGTCTGCAGATTACGAGACGGCCGCGGCATACGACACTTCTGTCAACGCCGTCGTACCGGGTGACTATCCGATCAACATGTCTGACACCCGCCCGCCGGTGTTCGTATCATCCACATACCAGGCACACCTGAGTGAGATAGCCATCACGTTTGACGAGTCAGTGACACCAGACTACTCAAAGATGCACATACGTAACTCTAGTGAAAGCACCGGCGGCATCACGCTTGGCGATATTACGCAGACACGAATTACTGATAATAATATTCATGTCACACTTGACGAAACCCAAAGGATGACATTTGGCAATCTTACCGCACCGCAGCTGGACATTGACGCAGGTGCGGTATCTGACGCTTCGAGCAATCCAATCGTTGCCACGACAGACCAGCCAATCATCCAAGGCGACACGGCCCCGCCCGTGGTGGAATCGGCAGCATATGATACCAATCTGGGCATGTTGCTTATCACGTTTGACGAGCCGGTACACACGCCGGACTACTCAAAGATGCACATCCGCGACTCTGGTGGTAACGCCGATGGCATCATGCTTGTTAACCTAACCCAGAGACACCTGACAAACAATATGATGTATGTCATACTAGACGAAGAATCTGAATCTGCATTCAATGCAATGTCCACGCCCGAACTGGGTGTGGATCAAGATGCCGTACGCGATTACTCTAACAATAAAATCACCGCTGCCATCGACATCCCGATTACCATAAATGACACCACCCGGCCATCGGTTGAATATGTCGAATACAAGCCGATACACGATACCGTGAAGATCACGTCTGCCGTATACCACCCGGGGTTCGGTAACATGACGATAATGTTCACCGAACCAGTAACCGAGCCGGATCTTGCAGACCTGTATGTCCGCGACTACGTAAACTATGTGTCACTTGATATGTCCCTTAACATGTCCAAGCCGGATCCGATAACAAACCAGACCATTACAGTCTGGTTTGACGAACCCCACCAGTCTGAAGTCCACCGTCTGGATACTCCGCTGTTTGGAATCAAACGCGGCGCCGTATCTGACAATTCAACAAATCAGATACTGCCCTTCCTTGACAGGTTTATCATAGTCGACATAATTACGCCTAAACTTGTCATCGCACTCCTCTCGCCCGATCGTGATGAGGTTACATTGTACTTTACCGAGAATGTAGTTAATGTGAATGCCAATCCCGGCGACTTTTTAGTGCAATACGCTGGCGTCAACGCTACGGCAACTGACATCTCAGTCTCCGGCAGGTCAGCCACGTTGACACTCGATCAGATGCTGCCCGAGGGTACAGACAACACCTTCCCGTACATTACCTATATCCAGACATCTGGACACATACAGGATCTTTCAGGAAACAATTTTGAAAACGCTGAAGACTTTATCCTGAGTCCCATTGAAACCCAAAACGAGTATGACAATTTTGAACCATCTCAAATTAAGTCTACCTTTATTGGACCACTTCTAGTATCGGAGCAGCAGGTCATCAACGATGGCAACGGCAACGGTGGCAGCGGCAACAACGGGAACGGTGGCAACGGGAACGGCAACGGTGGCAACAACGGTGGCAGCGGCAACGGTGGCAGCGGCAACGGTGGCAGCGGCAACGGTGGCAGCGGCAACGGTGGCAGCGGCAACGGTGGCAGCGGCAACGGTGGCAGCGGCAACGGTGGCAGCGGCAACGGTGGCAGCGGCAACGGTGGCAGCGGCAACGGTGGCAGCGGCAACGGTGGCAGCGGCAACGGTGGCAGCGGCAACGACGGGAACAGCAACAACGGGAACGGTGGCAACGGCAACGGAGGCAACCTTCTTGGTTCATCTGATTCCAGCTCCAACAACCGTCGCAGTTCCAACATCGACCCTCCAATAATGGATCTTAACGCGCTACGCTCATCCCAATTCAACATAGACATCCCGTACGAATTGCTGACAATTGTCCACGACCACGACTGGCGCACGCCCACTTCCCCGATAGTCATCAACGGCACGTTTGACTACCCCGTGACGATAAACAGCCTAGGATATCCATTGGGTGGCATGTCCAGTACGCTTGAATCGCAGGAAGTTGTGGCCGACCAGCCGACCAGCATTGACTTTGTCGTGTACGATTACCGCACAATCGCCCACTTTACCCTCTACATGAACCTGCATGATACGGACATCCACTACTTCAACAGCGACACGTTCATCAGGTTTGACAACGGCAACCTCCAAGTGACGGATCCGAACGGCTGGCTTTCAAACGTCACGGTGACACAGGAAACAGACGAGACATACTCGTTCAAGACCAATGTCAACTTCCTTGTCACGTTTAACGATACAATGGGCAGCACCAACATGGTGGTCAGGACATGGAACAGCGGATCCTCCACCATGCTAGCACACATGATAGACGCAATCACGGTAATACCTGCTGCCAACGCCACTGCAACGACTAATTCGACGGATTCCATCATTTCCACGCCAACCCCGGGCACTTCCGAAGCCGAAATGCTGCAAACCATCCGCATGTGGGCGGGATTTGACTCCACGCCTGCAACCGATACAGAACTGCTTGAGGCACTGAGCCTGCCGCAGGACGGAGAAATCCCGTCATGGGTCAAGCCAAACTTGGGCAGGATGGTAGCCCTAGGCTATATTACTGTCGACGAGTTCGTAATGGCAGTGTCGTACCTACTCGGCGTGTAACCTATTCCTGCCGTGACAAACCGCCTCTTACCAAAAAATGGCAAGAAAGGTAACAGTTCAAGTCTGAAGTTCCGTGCCTGAATTGAAGGAATAATCTGTGGTTTTGATGTTATTTACGCACACAGCTTCAGAAAGTCGATCTGTTACCAAGAAAGCCCATCCATTCATGGATGCTTGACATGGGAGTCACCAGTTTCATACATGATTCAGACGGCCATAGAATAGACAACCCGCAGATCCTGAAAAAATCTGAAAAGAGACTCAGGAGGGCGCAGTGAAAGATGTCCGGCAAGGCCAGGGGATCATCCAACAGGCACAAGCAAAGGTTGAGGCTTGCCAAGATCCACAAAAAAGTGGTAAACCAGCGCAGGGACTTTGGGCACAAGGTTTCAAGGGAATATGTGAACAAGTACGACACGATATTCGTAGAGGATCTTTCAATTAGCAACATGATGAAGAACCACAGGCTGGCAAGATCGATCGCCAACGCCTCGTGGAACTCATTCTTTCAAAAGCTGGAATACAAGGCTGAAAGCGCTGGTATTCTGTTCAGGAAGGTATTACCGCACGGAACAAGCCAGGAATGTTCCAGGTGATGCAGGATGGTAAAAAAATCCCTGGCACAAAGGACGCACAGTTGCGATTCCTGCGGTCTCGTCATGGACAGGGACCACAATGCCGCCATCAACATAAGGCAGAAAGGAATCAAGACACTACCTGTGGAATGCAGGGAAGTTACGCCTCCGGAGAGAATGCCTCTAACCATGTCACACTGACATTGTCAAGCAAGCTCGTTGAACGAGGAAGCCAACGACTTCAGTCGTTGGTAGTTCACACTGATATATCTCCAAGTATGCCAGACGTGTAATGAGGGCGCTGGTGTACGACAGGTATGCAGTTGACGACGATTATTCCAAGATACTGCAGATTCGTGATATTCCACGTCCGACCCCCGGCTCGAATCAGGTTGTATTTCGCGTTGAGGCAGCCGCGCTCAACTATGACGACATATGGGGCATGAGGGGCAAGCCCTTGGCGGTTCCACTGCCCCACATATCTGGCACTGACGCTGCCGGCGAGGTGGTCGCGGTGGGAAGCGATGTCCATGACATCAAGATCGGAGACAGAATAGTCTCGCACGGAAACCTGTCATGCCGGGTATGCAGCGCATGCACCGGAGGAAGGGAGTACGACTGTCCAAAAAGATCCATCTGGGGGTTTGAGACCGGGCCGCTGTGGGGAGGATACTGCGAGTATGCCCACCTTCCCGAGTACAACGCAGTCAAGATTCCCAACGGCGTGTCATACGACGACGCGGCCGCCGCATCCATGACCTTGATGACATCATGGCACATGCTTGTGGGCAGGGCCAGAATACGACCGGGCCAGCTGGTGCTGGTCATGGGGGGAGGTTCGGGAGTTGGCAATTATGGCATCCAGATCGCCAAGATGCACGGATGTACGGTAATTGCCACTGCCAGCCCGGACAAGCTTGACAGGCTGCTGTCCCTGGGGGCAGACTATGCAGTCGACCACCGGCAAGACGACTGGCACAGGCAGGTGAGGCAGATTGCCGCCCGCCTTCCGGTACCATACGGCGACGTGCCCGGAGTGGATGTGATATTTGAGCACATCGGCGGTTCCCACTGGAATAGGGAACTCACCCTGCTAAATTATGGCGGGACGATAGTCACCACCGGTGCCACGACCGGGTACGATGCCAGGACCGACCTGCGCCACATATTCTTCAAGGGAATCAACATACTCGGATCCACCCAAGGCACCCGGGCCGAGCTGGAACAGGGACTCTACTGGATGTCCAAGGGCAAGATAAGATCCGTCATAGACTCTGTATATCCGTTGGAGGATGCAGTACAGGCGCACACGAGAATGCTGCGTGGCAGGGGGCTGTTCGGAAAGATCCTGATAAAGCCGCAACTGTAGGGTGCCAACACCATCAGGTTACAGCCAGTGGGGAATCTCCAGATACCCTTCAACGTCTTCGTTTCGCAGAACTTTTAGCAGCGCGTTTGCCTGCGGGGTGGACAGGACCGGCATGTCAAACTGGTTGTCAGTGGAGATTCTGGGGCACGCCACCTGGACAAAGGCGTCGACTCCGCTGATGTTTCTGAGCCTCTCGTTGGTGATGTCTGTCATCGCAAACAGCTGGACCCTCTTACCTTCCTTTTCCAACTCCCTTTTGATCTTCAGCGCAAACACCTTTGACAGCTGCCCTTCCTTGAGCCCCACTATAACCCCGAACGTCCTTGCCTGCGCTGCCTTGTACACGGCCAGCGTGGCCTTTCTCTTGAGCTTTTGCGCAAACTCGCTCACCTCCCTTACCTCGTTGAAATACGGATCCAGCACATACGTCGGCAGTCCAGTGGATAGCGCGACTCCTGCCGCATGAAAGTTGCTCTGTCCCAGAAAGACGTATGCATCCACCGTCTTCTTTAGTTCTGTTGCGGGATAAAACTCGCAGCCAAACACCTGCCCGTCGTTAAGCTGGCCCTTTCCGCCGCCTATCATGACCTTGACTCCGCAGTCCTCCAGCATGCTCCTGACCGGCTCCACTTGGCGCAGGTGTTGACTGTCGGTAACAAGCCCGACCGTCTTGCCTGCCAGCATGTCTGCGCACTTTTTTGCCACGCTGCCAAACCCCACATCGTCAAAGGCGTCAACCAGTATCGTGGTCCCGTCCGGGGACTCGGTGTTTACCGTGTGGCCTATGTTGAAGTGTATTCCGGCGCCAAGAACCTCGGCGCCCTTGGCGTTGAGATCGCACGTACCCCACGTGGTGTCTGCAATAACATACGCTGGGATCCCAAACCTTTCTGTTATCTTTACTGCCGTGTTCTGAACGCCGGCAATTATCCCCTCCGGGCCGTTGAGCGAGACTGACGCCGGCTGCCTCCTTTCAATCTCATCGAATATCCTCTTCTCGTCTATTACTATCAATGTCAGATTGTGGTGTTGTGCTTTTAATTTAAATCAAATGACTTTATACCATGTCAGAATGGGAATGCCCGATCAGGCCGGAATTCGTTAGGGCTGGCACGCGGACTTGGACCTGCAAGTGCAGACTTGACTGTTCATCTACAGGAACCGTCAACAACTAAAAATGCCTTGTACCATACTGACTCCATGGCGACTCTGCACATCGGGTTTGACGATACCGACTCCCCCAAGGGAATGTGCACCACGTTTCTTGCCTATACGACTGCTGGCATGTTGCTCAAAAAAGGGGACGTGTTTTTAGACTTTCCAAGGCTTGTCCGCTTCAATCCCAACATACCGTGGAAGACCCGGGGGAACGGGGCAGTCTCGATGAAGATCTCCACCGACAATCCCGACCGTGCCAAGGAACTGGTGCGCGATGCCGTGACCCGATACTCTGACACTGCCAACGGGGCCAATCCCGGACTGGTGTTTGTCGAGGGAGATGAGATTCCACCCGGATTTGCAGACCTTGGCCGCCTGGCGCTGTGGCAGCTTGTCAGCCGGGGCAGTGCCAAGAAGCTCGTCCAAAAGAACGGACTTGACCACTTTTCCCTAGGGAATGGCCAGGGGTTGGTTGGCGCCATAGGCGCGATCGGGTATGAGTTTGGAGACCACACGCTAGAACTTTTGGCATACCGCACCAAGGATATGCTGGGACAGGAGAGAAGAATATCTGCCAGCAGCGTCAAGGCAATGCAGGAAAAGACGTTTCCCGACACTTTTGGCAGCATTGACGACGCAAGCGGACGCGTGCTGATAGCGCCGCACGGATCCGATCCCGTATTCTACGGAATTCGTGGTGAGAGGGCCGACCGGCTGGTGCTGGCAGCAGGAATGCTCGAAAGTGACGAGCAGCCAGCTGGCCACATGATATTCAAATCAAACCAAGGCACGGGCGACCATCTCAGGCATGATCTGGATGAAAGCACCATGACCCCATACGCTTCCGGAAGAATTACCGGAACCGTGTCTGCCCGGCCGCGGGTCATGCGCGGCGGGCACGTCATGTTCGAAGTGAACTCAGCCGGTGTTGAGTTCGGATGTGCAATATACCGCCCCACGGGATTCTCCACCGCAGCCTCGCACCTGATACCCGGCGACAAGGTATGCGTGGGCGGTGGCGTAAGGCGCGCATCACCAAACCATCCCAGGACTATCAGCTTGGAATTCCTCCACGTGCAGGACCTTCAGACCAACACCATCCCATCAAACCCCCGGTGCCCGGAGTGTTCCAAGAGAATGAAATCCAAGGGACGTGGGCAGGGATTCAAATGCGTCCGTTGCGGCACAACATCTGCGAGGAAAGAGGATGCTGTCATACCCAGATTGATTCAATGCCAGACGTACACGCCTGTTGCATCGGCCAGACGGCACCTTACCCGTCCCCCGGAGCGGATTGGAAGGTGCAACACTGCGCCCTTTGACAAGTCGGCTTTGTGGTTTTATAGTAGTAATAGCGGGGAGTAGATTTGAACTACTGATTTGCGGGTTATGAGCCCGCCGGGATGACCTAGCCCTGATGAGTCTGACTTCCCCACCCCGCTGAAGATAAGTGAAGATCAGGAGTATATACGCTTTATCAAGCATATCTCGCCTGAATTCAGATCCAACACATGAACAGGCATGAAAATATAAAATGGCTTGCAAATCCGCGTCTGGAATCCAACAAGACTACGCGGTACAATTGTTTGCACTACAGGTTCCAAAAGTCACGTTTTGGCGCAAGTTGTTTGATTACTGAAAATATATCTAACCGTACAGATTCTCGAGTAATAATAAATATTAGTTGGATCAATCAACCATGAAATGAAACAACGATTCATGCTTTTAGGAATATTATCCGTTTTAATACTTGGATCCACATTGCCTGCGTGAAAACTTGATCTCGCCTGAATTCAGATCCAACACGTGAACAGGCAGAAAATATAAAATCCCGCTTGCTAAATCCGCGTCTGTCAAGTGCATTGTCAGATGCCATGGAGGATATCCAATATCCGCCCCCATTGGAGCAATACAATGCCGGGGCTGCGTTGCACGAGATACAGTGCAATGAACCAAGAGATCTTTATGTAACTGGTTCCAACATGCCTGTCTGCCTGTACCCAGACACATACCAGATGTTATTGGATCGCGGCGTAAGCCTTTCCCTGCCACCCACGCCAGAATCAATAGTCCGGGGAGTAATAGATGAGACGATCGCCCTGTACGATTCAGATCCTGATGGTGCCTTTGCAACCATTACCGCAATGATGTCAACTGATCCGTCGTATCCGTTTGTCCTAGACTCGGATGCAATTGTTGTAGCACACGGTTCAAATCCTGATCAGGTGGGAGCCAACAGTGCACTGATTGCAGCCACCAACAAACCAATTGACGTGATTATATTAGAACTTCAGGAGGGCGAGGTATGGGTAGAGTACACGTTCAACAACCCCGCGACCGGAACAGAACAGTAGCCACCAACAAACCAATTGACGTGATTATATTAGAACTTCAGGAGGGCAACGTTCAACAACCCCGCGACCGGAACAGCGCTCCCTAGTTGTGTTGCATGATGGATACGTCTTTGGCTCCGGATACTATACATCGCCAGAATCGATAGTCCGGGGAGTAATAGATGAGACGATCGCCCTGTACGATTCAGATCCTGATGGTGCCTTTGCAACCATTACCGCAATGATGTCAACTGATCCGTCGTATCCGTTTGTCCTAGACTCGGATGCAATTGTTGTAGCACACGGTTCAAATCCTGATCAGGTGGGAGCCAACAGTGCACTGATTGCAGCCACCAACAAACCAATTGACGTGATTATATTAGAACTTCAGGAGGGCGAGGTATGGGTAGAGTACACGTTCAACAACCCCGCGACCGGAACAGAACAGTACAAGCGCTCCCTAGTTGTGTTGCATGATGGATACGTCTTTGGCTCCGGATACTATACATCGCCAGAATCGATAGTCCGGGGAGTGGGATGAGACGATCGCCCTGTACGATTCAGATCCTGATGGTGCCTTTGCAACCATTACCGCAATGATGTCAACTGATCCGTCGTATCCGTTTGTCCTAGACTCGGATGCAATTGTTGTAGCACACGGTTCAAATCCTGATCAGGTGGGAGCCAACAGTGCACTGATTGCAGCCACCAACAAACCAATTGACGTGATTATATTAGAACTTCAGGAGGGCGAGGTATGGGTAGAGTACACGTTCAACAACCCCGCGACCGGAACAGAACAGTACAAGCGCTCCCTAGTCTTTGTGTTGCATGATGGATACGTCTTTGGCTCTGGATATTATGTCGAATCATATGACGACGCAATAGACTGACAAGATGACTGATGCGATGTCTTCACTGGAACTGACTGCAGAGGAGACTGCGTGGCTTGAGGAGAACGGTTCAGATCAGGTGGGAGCCAACAGTGCCATACGCGTGGCCTTTGATCCCGACTGGTTCCCGATAGAGTATGCTGACCAATTGACGTGATTATATTAGAACTTGAGGACAGGACAGAACAGCACAAGCGCTCCCTGCATGATGGAACCTTTCAGGAGTCACTCTCCAGTATACATCAGAGTTTTCCCGACTGACCGGGGCTGACTTTGCAGGAGTTCCCGCAGCAGCCAGCTGGAGCGATGCCCTTGCGATGATGCAAAATGGCGAGGCCGATGCCATGTACATGATTGCCAGCACGCCTGAGAGGCTTGAGTACCTGAGCTTCACAACACCACACTACACGGTGGAGACAAGAATAGTGACATCCACTGACAGGGAAACCACTCTGGAAGATGAGAATATCAGTCTTATCACGATAGAAGGTTATGCCATAGAGGCATGGCTTGACGAGAACCATCCTGGAATTGAGTACACGTCCGTGACCACCTTTGCCGAAGGACTTGAGCTCATGAAGACGGGAGAGGAATACGCATTTGCGGCCACTTGGCCAGTCATAGTAACCTATGCCGAGACTGCGGGAATCGACTTGTACAATGCAGGTCCGACTGGACACCAGTACGCCCTGAATGTAGGATACAGCAACGAGAACCCAATACTCGGCTCCATCCTGCAAAAGGTAGTGGATGCCATACCTGCATCCCAGGTAGCGCAGTGGTGGGATGACGCGGTACAATAGAACGTATACGTAATTCCCAGATATTTTGCATTTCTGTGCGTACCAGACATAACCAATCTTGGCTTGAATCGTATGGCCATAAACGCTCTACAGGCAGTCGGATTGCCTTAAAATCAGGTTCCGATATCATTGCTTCATATGCGCCCAGTCTGGTTCGAGTCCAAATATCACGTATCTGCATGTGCCTGTAACACATTCATAGCTGTGCGGCAAGTCACGACTCGTCCTGTCAAGCATGCACGGAATTGCAAAATAGCTGGGGGATTACGCATACGTTCTAATATAATTTCGGGCCCCCGATAGCGTGTGGATAAAAGGATTCAGATCGCAGCAGTCGCAGGCGCAGTCATGTTCTCTGTGATGGTCCTAACCTCCCCGTCTGACCCAATCCCGATACCTGCACCCAATTCGGGCCCGAAATCCGACTCCGTCTCCATTCTTGCCGAAAACCTTGACAACCCGCGCGCAATAGCAGTACACGACGACAGGATCTTTGTAACCGAAAAGGACGGTCGCATCAGGGTGGTGCAAAACGACACGCTTTTGGATGCCCCGCTGGCAGTGCTGCGCCCGGCAGACGCTTTTGATGCCGGATTGATTGGCATCGCGCTGCATCCGGACTTTGCAGAGAATCATTTCATCTATGTGTTTTTAACGTATGAGGAAAACGGAAGCCTCTGGAACCGAATCCTTAGGATAACCGAGTCACAAAACAGGCTGCAGAATGCCACTACCATACTTGACGGAATTCCAGGCTCGCCGTTTACCAACGGCGGCTTTGTAAAGTTCGGCCCGGACGGCAAGCTATACGCTGGCACAGGAACCCCATTTGACGCATCCCACCTTCCGCAGGATCCCGACTCCTTGGCAGGAAAGATTCTCCGAATCAATGACGACGGAAGCATTCCAGAGGACAATCCGTTTGCAGGCTCTCCGGTGTATTCGCTTGGACACCGAAACCCCCAAGGAATGGCTTGGGACGGCGAAGGTCGAATGTTTGCAGCAGAGTTCGGACCAGAAAAAAACGACGAGATAAACCTCATACTGCCCGGGGCCAATTACGGCTGGCCTGAGCGCGAGTGTACGGGCGGACAGGGGTTCGAGGGTGCTGTATTGTGCTATGATCCCACCATCAAGCCGGGGGGAATCATGTTCTATTCCGGTAGCCTGATAGACTTGGAGCATGAATTCGTGATGGCCTCGCTTCAGTCCTCTAACCTGTATCAGCTGGATCTAAACGAGGGGCTGAGCTCCCAAAAATCCATTCTTAGCGGCATCGGGCGCATACGTGACACCATACAGGGCAGCGACGGCAGCATCTACGTAATCACGTCCAACACGGACGGGCAGGGCTTTCCGGACAGCACCGATGACAAACTCCTCAGGGTGGTAAGATAATGGAATTATATACGTAAGTTACATGTTGCCCGCACGGCACTTCCAACAAGACGAAATACCGCCAAGCCCCGTGCACGACCATTAAAACGAAGAACGCCACGCATAAACGCACCTTTTTAACGCATTGTACCGTACAATACCACACATGAGAAAATCACTGCCATACACCACTCAGACTTTCACCGTTCCATTATACCAGTCCAAGGAGGCATCGCGCCGGATCTGGAATGCCCGGCTGCAGGCCAACTGGTGCTTCAACGAGGGAGTCCGGCAGGAATTGGACGGACATCACGGACGGTACGGACTATACCCACTCATCACCAAGAAGCGCGCCGAACATGACTGGCTGGATCTTTACGCGAACATTCACCGGTACGCCATCGACTGCGGCCGCAAGGCAGTTGACGCATTCCGCAAGTCCAACAAATGCAAGCAATGGATGCCAAAGAGTAAGAGAAAATACACGCCGCCCGACAGCCTGTTCAGAAAAAGAAACGACTGCAAAAGGCAGCCCGCAATAGGATGCTATGGGGAACCGGCCTGCAACAGTGACGGTTCTTGGAATATTGGTGGCATCTGCAACGTGGTGCCGAAAACTGCCGACATTGGGCGCAAGGACGTAAAGTCGTTCCAGATAGTCGAGACCACCAAAAAAATCACCAAGCGCACCAAACCGGAGGACCGCACGTACGAACTCCACGTGCAGGTGCATGCAGCCAAGCCCGAACGTGCCGGGGGCGACGTAATCGGAGCCGACGTGGGCGCAGTCAACATGATGGCCATACACAACCTCGACCAAAACAGCACGGTACTTGTGGCACCACCGGATTCTGCCAGAAGGTACAAGGGCGACGAGGTAGACCGGAGAAGATCAGTACAATCCAAGCGCAAGAAAAGAAGCAACACTTGGAAGAAGGAACAGGGAAGAATAGCCAAAAAGGTGCGTAAAATACGAAACTGCCGCAAGGACTTCATGAGGAAGTCAGTCAAGGAAGGATTCAAGGACGCCGGCGTGGTCGCAGTCGAGAATCTCCACCCCAAGCAGATGTCCAGGAAGGAGCGCGGTAAGACTGGCCTGAACCGCACCATAATGTATGCCGCAGTCGGCGAAGTCCTGTCATACATTGAATGGTTCGCGCTAAAGCACGACAAGGAATTCCACAAGGTCGCGCCCCACCACACCAGCACGACGTGCAGCGAGTGCGGGCATTCCGACAGGAATTCCAGGCGCTCGCAGTCCGCATTTGTATGCGTGAACTGCGGGCACGAATCCAACGCAGACGCCAACGCGAGCGTAAACATCGCGATGCGTGGCGCAAAGGCGGCCGGGAAGGTCGTCTCCAGGAGGAAGGAGCGCATGGTGCCCGGCGCAGCTATGCCGGAAACTGCCATGACGCGAGAGAACCAATCGAAACGCTCCACTGCCTTCAGAAAAGAACGTGGAGCGGCTGTCGCGGCCGGCAATGGCCAGCCGGCGACATGTAACTTACGTATATAATTCCCTAAGATAATGTATGGCAATCTCGTCAGTACTCCTCCCTGTGAATTACCCTGGCGTCAGTCAGGCTGAACAGTTCAAGCCATCCGGCGGCATGTAATTCAAATCACACCGCGACAATCTTGGGCGTGCTTTCTTCATCAGAATTACCATGTCGTAGATTACGTCGCATTCCAGGGTGCATTTTGCTATCTTGCGGGACAGCCTTCTGGATTGCTCGCCGATATGCGGGATTGGTTGAATGTCTAATTAATTTCACTCCTAGAAATTCTAAAATTTTCTTGCAAATTTAGACCACTTCCCAGTTCTTATGCTTAACCCTCATATACCTAGACTACAACACGATGTATGTGTCCAAGGTACGATTTGCAATCCCCAAAGGTAGTTTGGAAGTTGCCACATTCAAGCTGCTCGAGAGGGCGTGGACCCGCGTTGACAGAAAGAGCCGTACCTATCGCGTATATCTAGACGATCCCGAAATTGTAGTCAAGATGCTCAGGCCGCAAGAGATCCCCACCTTGGTGGCAGAAGGACTATACGACGTGGGAATTACTGGCAAGGACTGGGTCAGGGAGACCAACTCTGATGTCGATCCGCTACTAGATCTAGAGTACGGCATCATCAAGCTCGTCGTTGCGTTCCCGGACAGCCACCGATACCGGAGCCTTGATGCCATGATTGCAGACTATGCCAGAAGGAACAAGACCCTTAGGATATCCTCCGAATACCTCACCACCGCTGCAGAGTACGTCATGCAGCTAAAATCATACAAAAAGTACCACGGTGACCAGGATCCGCTGATAGTCACCCCGTGGATGCGTCCGGGCAAGAACAAGAGCGTGCAGATCCACTTGTCCTTTGGTGCCACCGAGGCCAAGCCGCCCGAGGACGTCGATGCCATAATTGACGTAACCGAGACCGGCACTACCCTGAGGCAGAACAAGCTGAGAATTGCAGACGAGATCCTCACATCCAGCGCGCACCTAATAGCAAACCGCGACTCCCTGAAGGACGCCGAAAAGCGCGGTAAGATATTTGATATCGTGACCCTCCTGCGTGGCGCGGTGCACGGCAAAAAATACCTCCACATCTATCTCAACATCAAGGAGGACAACCTTGAAAAGCTTCTAGAGCAGATGCCGTCCCTCAAAAGGCCGACTATCGCGCCGCTTGCCGAGCCAGGATGGTTCGGCGTCAACACCATCATCAAAAAGGACGAATTCCACAAGATAATCCCGCATTTAAGAAAGATTGCCCAGGGCCTCGTGGTCCACGAGCCAAGGCAGATACTGGAGCTCGAGGAGATCAAACGCGACGAGGAGACCTGATGAAAATACTCAAAGTAACAAACACAAAAAAATTCCTAGCAACGCTTACCACCGAACACACACCAGCAGATTTCCAGTACGTCAAGTCCATCCTTACACGAGTCCGGGAAGAGGGTGACTCTGCGGTAATCCATTACGAAAACACGTTTGCCAACGTCAAAATCTCCTCGCTGCGCCTGACCAAAAGGGAGATCAAGGGCGCATACAAAAAGGTCTCCCAAGCCCAGATTGACGCAATACGCATGGCCCGGGACAGGCTTGAAAAGACAGAAAAGACAGTCATGTCTCTCTTGAAGGACAAGACCGTCAGGAATGACGGCATCACGATACGCAAGAGGTTCGTCCCGGTTCGAAGCGTCGGATGCTACGTTCCCGGCGGAAAGGCCAGATATCCAAGTTCTGCCATAATGTCGATCACTCCCGCACGTGTGGCAGGCGTCGAGAGGATAGCAGTCGTATCCCCTCCTGACGCAGACGGCAGCCCGGATCCCGCGACAGTGGTGGCAGCTGACATGTGCGGCGCCTCTGAGATCTACAGGACCGGCGGAATACAGTCGATTGCCGCCCTAGGATATGGCACAAAATCCATACAAAAAGTCGACAAGATAGTCGGGCCAGGTGGGGCGTTCGTGACTGAGGCAAAGTCCTTGGTGTCTGCAGATGTCGGAATAGACATGCTTGCCGGCCCCACCGAGCTTGGAATAATCGCAGATGCCGGCGCCGACCCCAAAGCCGTGGCACTTGACCTGATATCGCAGGCCGAACACGGCCCTGACACGTTCTGCTTTCTTGTGACCACGTCTGCCGTTCTGGCAGATGCCGTCAATGCCATGATCTCCAAACTCCTTCCCGGACTGGCAAGAATGGATTACGTCGATGCCAGCCTGTCAAGCGGATTCATCGCAGTGTGCAGGAACGAGGCAATGGTGATTGAGATTGCCAACGAGCTTGCCCCGGAGCACCTCCAAATAATAACTGAAGCTCCAGAGTCAATTGCATCCAACATCACCACCCCCGGACTGGTACTCCTCGGACACGACACGCCGTCTGCGGCAAGCGACTACCTGCTTGGATCCAACCACATCCTTCCCACCAGCAACGAGGGCAGGACGCGCGGCTCGCTGTCCGTGTTGGACTTTGTAAAGCTTGCCACGCACGTATCTGCATCAAAAAAATCCCTATCCAAGATATCCGGGCACCTTGAGGCGCTGACGCGTGCAGAGGGATTGCCAAACCACTACGCGGCCGTCCGAGGTAGACTGACATGACTGGCTGGCTTGAGAATAGGGTGGAGGAACTTTCTGGAATCCAGGGGTACAAGAAACCCGATCTGGCTCCGGGCAGCGTCAAACTTGACTCCAACGAGAACTATTCCATCCCAAAGCAGTTCCAAAATGAGATAATCCAGTATGCCCGAAGAAGCTCCGACGTTCGGGAGTACCCGCTGGGCGGGACAGAGCGCCTCATCCGGGCCATATCCAGCTACGCAGGCGTTCCGCCCGCTATGATCGGCATCGGAAACGGCTCTGACCAGATACTGGACATCATACTGTCAAACTTTGCATCCCCTGACACTCGGGTGCTTGTGTCAAACCCGACGTTCGAGTTCTTTGAACGGCGGTGCAAGCTGTACTCTGTTCCGATGGTGTCGGTGCCGTTTTCAGACGGCATGAGGCTTGACGTACAGGAGTTTGTCCGAAACTCCTCGTCAGCAGACATCCTGTATCTGGACTCGCCAAACAACCCCACGGGATTCCAGTTTCCAAAAACCGAGATGTACCGGCTGATCAAGTCCTTTGAGGGTCTGGTGATAATAGACGAGGCGTACGGGGAGTTTGGGAACTATACCGTCGCCGGCCTGGCACGGAGGCAGAAAAACCTGATAGTGACCAGGACACTTTCAAAGTCGTTTGGGCTTGCCGGACTCAGACTGGGATACATGATATCAAACAAGAACTTGGCGGGTCTCTTTACCGACATCCTGCAGTACCCGTACCCGCTTAGCACCATCACCATAGAGGCCGGAATCGAGGCCATGGCAAGACTGGACACCGTGAGGAACGCCATAGATAAGACCAAGGCCGAGCGGGCCAGGATAATCACCACCCTCAGACGGCACGACTCCTTTGTGGTCTTTGAGTCCAGCGCAAACTTTGTGCTCTTTGACGCCGGCGGGGCGTACAAGAGGATCCACTCGGCACTTGCCGAGCAGGGCATATCAATACGACGTCTGGGCCGGATAGGGCAGTATGAAGGATGCCTGAGGGTCACGGTGGGGACAAAGGAGATGAACTCGAAGTTTCTGCTTGCCGTGCGTGATCTGTTGAGATGACCGGGTGGGGAATCCGGGGGAAATGGAGGTGTCATGTATCTGGACGGCATCGTGTTTGACTGCGACGGCGTGCTAGTCGACGTCACGGAATCGTACAGTGCGGCAATAATCCAGACCGTCCGGCACGTTCTGGACGGCATGGGAGTGGCAGGTGGAATAGACCATTCCATGATAGACGGGTTCAAGACTACCGGTGGATTTAACGACGAGATTGATCTGGCGTACGCGGCAATACTGGGGATTGCAGCAGCCCACCGACTGGGCAGGAATGCAGGCGAATATGTCCATGAAGTGATATGCAACGCCGACCGGACCGGCATACAGTCTGTGGAGGAGTACCTGTCAGGAGTGAGCGGGATGCAAGATGTCCTGGATCGGCTGGACTATCCTGACGGGCGCACCGGAAGCGTCGTGTACAGGACATTCAACGAGCTCTTCTACGGACCGGTCCTGCACGGGAAGGTGTTTGGGGCAGAGTCGTCTGGTTCCGGCCCGGGGTTAATCGATTCTGACCGGATAATCCCGGATCATTCCACCATGGATGCGTTGCGCGGGAAGTTCGGCTCCAAGATGGCCATGGTGACCGGCAGGGGGTACGAGCCTGCCCGGTACACGCTGGGAGACATGATGGGATACTTTGACGTGCCGTGCTGCAGGTTCCTTGAAGACATGCCACGAAAGTACGCAAAACCAAACCCGCTGTCGCTTGAGGAGGCAATAGATTGCATGGAATGCAAGGCAGTGCTGTACGTGGGAGATTCTGTCGAGGATATGTTGATGGCCAATTCGGTGGACTCTGCCGTGTTTTGCGGCATTGCCGGTGCCGGCACGCGCAGGCGCGATATGTTCGTTCAGGGTGATGCAGCCATGACGCTTGACTCCATACTGGATCTTCCCAAAGCACTGAAGGCGCTATAGGGCGGCTGGCGCAGCTGCTCCATGTCATGCTGGAGACATCTGACAGAACTGGCAGGCCATAATTCCTGCCACCGTGGGGTTTTTTGAGTATTCTGTCAGGCGATGTCAGATTTGCTGCACGCGTTCTGCTGCTCGTTTTGCATGCGCCGGACGTTCCGAAGATGTTAAATTTGGAATGGTCATATTATGGATCCATGGAACACAGGAAGGCGTCGATACAGCGCGACACCAAGGAGACTACGATATCCGTGTCAGTGGACGTGGACGGTGCCGGTATCACCGATATTGCCACCGGAATTGACTTTCTGGATCACATTATTACGTCATTTGGCAGGCATGCCATGCTGGACTTGGAGGTGAGGGCAAAATCAAACGACCGTATAGAGCACCACTTGATAGAGGACACTGCGATCGCGTTGGGCCAGGCAGTGGATGACGCACTGGGGGAGCGGGACGGCATAGTGAGGTTCGGCTTTGCCTCGGTTCCCATGGACGAATCCCTTGCAGTGGCGGCCGTGGATCTGGTGATGCGGCCATTCTGCAAGCTGACGCTGCCACTGCAGCGAGATTCGGTAGAGGGAATTGCGCGGGAGGATCTGGAGCACTTTTTTCTCTCCCTGCTGCAGAACATGAACTCCTGCATACACTTGGAGGTGAGATACGGAAGCAACGACCACCACAAGGCCGAGTCTGCCATGAAATCGCTTGCAGTAGCGCTCCGGCAGGCGTGCGCCCGTGACGCGGCCTCTAGCGGACCTCCGAGCACGAAGGGTTCCATGAAATGACACGCGTGGCGATATTTGACTACGGGGTCGGAAACATATTCAGCCTCCAGCATTCACTTGAACGCGCGGGTGCGCAAGTCGACGTCATTGCCGACTTTGATGAATCCAATATTTACTCAGGCCTGCTGCTTCCCGGCGTGGGGCACTTTGATCCCGCGGTGCGCAGCATCGGATCCTACGACGGGTTTGCCGAGTATGTGAACGGCATACCGGTGCTGGGAATATGCCTTGGAATGGAGATCTTTTTTGAGGCCAGCCAGGAAGGCAGCGAGCCCGGGCTTGGCGTGATAAGCGGCGACGTTGCGGTACTGCCACCGGCGATGAAGGTGCCCCACATGGGGTGGAACAGCATCGAGATGGTGCGGCCGTGCCGACTGCTTGACGGAGTAGATGATGGCTCGTGGGTGTACTTTGTCCACTCCTACATGGCGCGACCCAATTCTGCTGATGTGGTGGCTGCCGAGTCCGACTACGGCATCAGCATTCCGGCCGTGGTGGAGCAGGACAACCTGTTCGGGACGCAGTTCCATCCGGAAAAGTCGGGCACCGTGGGGCGGCAGATGATAAGCAACTTTCTTGACGTGTGTAAGCGATGATGATAATTCCTGCAATCGACTTGATGGATGGACAGGTGGTGCGACTGTACCAGGGGGATCCGGAACGCAAGACCGTTTACGGGAACGATCCGGTGGCAGTCGCACTGGAATGGGAACGCCAGGGTGCAGACATGCTGCACCTAGTGGATCTTGACGCCACGCTGGGCAGGGGGGGCAACCATGGCGCGATTCACAATATGCTTGATGCCGTCTCCGTGCCGGTGCAGGTAGCAGGAGGGCTGCGGGATGTAGAGTCGGTGCGCGCCGCTGCCGGCGTGGCAGGCAAAGCGGTGATTGGCACGCTGGCATTCGAGAATCCGGGCCTTCTGGAGAGTCTGCGTGTATCGCCGGGTACGGACAAGATAGTGATATCTGCAGACCATCGGAACGGGAAGGTCGTGACCCGCGGGTGGCAAAAGTCCACCACCGTGGGGCTGATTGACGCCATCGGGGGTTTTTTGGAGATGGGGTTTAGTGATTTTCTGGTAACTGACGTGGGACGCGACGGCACACTGGAAGGGCCGGAACTTGACTACCTTGGGCAAGCATGCAAGCTTGGCGCACGTGTCATCGCAAGCGGTGGAATATCTGGAGTCGGTGACGTGGAGCAGGTCATGAAGGCCGGTGCGTCAGGGGTGATACTGGGGCGGGCTATGTACGACGGAAAGATTACGATAGCGGAGGCGGGGAGATGGCGCTGACCAAGCGTATAATACCGTGCCTTGACGTTCGGGACGGCAGGGTGGTCAAGGGGCTTCACTTTGAGTCGATCCGGGACGCAGGCGATCCTGTGGATCTTGCACGGCGGTATGGCCAAGAGGGGGCAGACGAACTGGTGTTTTTGGACATTACCGCATCCGGCGAGGGCCGCAAGACGATCAGGGATCTCGTGAGGGGTGTAGCCTCGGTCCTTGACATCCCGTTTACCGTCGGCGGCGGCGTGTCGTCGCTAGAGGACGCGAGGGGGATACTGCTGAACGGTGCAGACAAGGTCGGGATAAACACCGGGGCGGTAAAGAATCCCGGCCTGATAACCGATCTGATGGGCTTGTTTGGCAGGCAGTGCGTGGTGGTGGCAATCGACGCCAAGCGGAATTATACAATGAAAGACGGGGTCACAGTTTTTTGCGAGGACGGCAGGGAGTTCTGGTTCGAGGTGTTCGTGTACGGCGGGAGCAGGGAAACGGGGCTTGACGCCATATCGTGGGCAAGACGGGCGCAGGATCTTGGCGCAGGCGAGATACTCCTTACCAGCATAGACCGGGACGGAACCAAGAAAGGGTATGACGTGCTTTTAACGCAGTCCGTGGTGGACGCAGTGCCGATTCCAGTCATAGCCTCAGGCGGGTGCGGCAGCCCGGCGGACATGGCAGACGTGTTTGTCCGCACGGGAGTTGATGCGGCCCTTGCAGCTTCCATATTCCACTACCAGTCGCATGGCGTGGAGGGAGTCAAGGAATACCTCAAGGAGAGAGGAATTCCCGTGCGGCTGTAGGATCCGCCAAGCTAACAGCCCACTGTGACCAAAAACGGCGTGGCGTGAACAAAGCCGCGCACGCGCGGCGACCAATGCTGCATGCGGTTCTATTTTACCAATATGATGATTCCATGCCAGGGAATTACATACAAAAGTTGCACCGTTTCTTGGTGCAACCTTCGTGGTTTTCTAACAGCAATGGCACTTCGGGCTGACGTTGTTTGACGCCTCCACTATGTGCGGGAACAGAACCCACTGGTTCATCAGTTCCGCAACGGATCGGATCGGCTTTCTCCTTCCAGCGGTCTTCAGTGAAGACTACCGTACCGTCCTTCTGTCTCTCGACGATCCTCCCGACCGCCGGGAATGGTCCCATCTCCAAACGTCCCCGGTTCAGGACGTTTATCGCCGCGTTGATGTCCGCGTGGAATTCCATTCCGCACGAGATGCAGTGGAACCTTACTCCGTTCCGAGACTGCTTTTCTGCGAGCCTGCACTCGTGGCAGGCCTGGCTAGTGTATTTTGGGTTTACCATGTACAGGGTGATTCCGTTCTTCAAACAATAATGGATGATCCAGGCTTTCATCATTCCCAACGAGGCGTTCTGAACCGCCCTCCTTAATCCTCGGCTGCCGCACTTCCTTCCACGCTTGGAAGGAGCGGCCTTGCCGGCTTTTGCCTTGGATTGTTCCTTTTTTGGAATAATCCAGCTGTCTTTTACCTTGGCCAGCATGGACGAGACGTCCAAGTTCTCGGCCACGACAGTCTTTGCGCCTTTCAGTTCTGCAGATACCGTCTGGCGTATGCAGTCGGCCTTGACATTCTGCTGGCGTGCGAGCAGCCGCCTTATCTTTCGCGTCATCTTGGATCACTTCCTCCCGTTCCTTTTCAGTCTGGAGCGTTTCGAGAGCAGGCGACTGATCTCGTCATGCTTGTACCGTTTCGCGTCGTGCGTCATCTTTACCAGTTTCATGGAGCGATCCTCCAGCGTGGCCGTCGCGAGCATGTTGTGGACTCCGACGTCTATCCCTATCGTGCTGCCTTCTGTCTTGGGCTGCGGATAGTGCGGGAACTGGACATGCAACTCGTATGTCCTGTCTTCAGGCCTGTGCGCTTGGTTATTTTCTTGGTGGTCTCTGCCACGCTCAACGACAGGCATTCCATTCCGTCAAACTCGCCCGTCTTCAATTTCAGCGTGAAACCGCCGAACTTTATCGTGCCTTTCTTTATCTTCAGTTTCTGGAACGACCGCAGCGCTGGCTGGCTGCCGGAATGTTTCTTTCGAAAGAACCGTTTGGGCGACTTTGCGTACTGGATCGTTCTCGCCTTTTTGCCTTCCTTCTGCCTTCTTTTGGCCATGCGGTTCTTCCTGTCTATGGCGGATTGGTGGGGCCTCACCGTCTTCCTTCCGTCGTCTATGCTTGCACGCTGCATTTGGGAGTATGCGGCATTCCATCCCGTATTGTTTCGCAACATGGTAACCGTTCCGTAAAGGTCAAACTTGGTAAGATTCCTGTTGTCGAATCTCATCTTCACTCCCTTGTTGAAGTACCACCTGCATTCCTGGTGCAGTCTCCAGATGAACTTTGAAACTTCCTTGGACTGGTGGAGCGGAACGGTTTTGGTCAGCGTGTACGTTTCTGGACTGGGAACTTTCATGTCGTGATTCTACATTACTGGTTGCATTTTGTAATAAAGACACCTGCCGGCGTTTGAGCCGTGCATACACATGCACGTAATTCACTGCATACGCCTGCTATTTTTGTATGTAAGTCCCCCATGCCACGACGGTTAGCGGTTTTGTCCGTGTCGCGATAAGTTGACAGAATCCGACTGAACAAGGTTTATAACCAAATTGGCGTGTATTTGAGCTTGGATGTCGGAATTAGGAACAAAAAAGTCCTCCGGATTGTCCCGAAGAGACTTTCTGAAACTGATCGGCGCTGCAGGCACTGGACTGGCCTTTGCACCATTCGTCCCATTTGGTAACTTCATGCCCAACCCGAATCAGGCGTCCCTTGAGAAGGTTCCGGTAATTCTGCCTGACGGCACGCAGGCAAACATCAACACGTATCCAATAAACCACGCCGAAGTAATCACGTATCCGGCAACCGGCGATTCGGCACTTGACGCAGAGGCGTTCAGAAAGTGGCAGTTCATCAGGCTGCCCGAGGAGCTCGGGGGAGCAAGCAACGACGCCTCGGCATTCAGAGCATTCAGCATGATCTGCCTCCACCTGTGGTGCCTTTGGAAGTACTGGCCTGATGATAACAGGAAGAGGGGCGAGTGCCCATGCCATGGGTCCATGTACGATCCCGACACCGGAATAGCGTTCCTTGGTCCTGCATCTGTGCAGGCTTCACCATCAAATACACTGCCACTGCTTACACTTGAGATAGAACCGTCAGGACTCATCCTCATAACGCCGCCGTCCTTTACCGCACACGGAAACGGAGTAATCGGATATGGCCGTTTCGCTTGAGAGAAGAACAGGGGCAGTAGCCTTCTTCTACTGGCTCTGGGATGGGATAGACAGGACCATATTCACTGCAATCAAGTTCTCGTTTCCTGCAAGGTTTGTCAGTCCCTTCGGCTTTCTGGGGATGCTTACGTTTATCGTCTTTATCATCCTGGGCGTGTCAGGAGCGCTGCTCATGTTCTACTATCAACCCATACTTGACCGGGCCTGGGATAGCGTCCAGTTCATCAACGACGATGTCCCGTTCGGATTCCACATAAGAAACATCCACTACCACGGCTCCAACGCCATGGTGCTCCTTGCAGTGCTTCACATGTACTACCAGTACTTCAGCGGCAGGTACAAGATCCGCAACGAGGTGCTCTGGATGACCGGCGTCATACTTGGGGTGGTTACGATTCTTGAGGCCTTTACCGGGTATGATGTGATATTCAGCGAAAGGGCCGAGCTTGCAATCAGCATTGCCGCGTCGCTGACAACGTCTATCCCCGTGGTGGGGCCGTTAATACGGGACGCTGCGCTTGGCAGCGGATTTTCGGACTTTGTGTTGCGGTTCTATGCGCAGCACGTCTTCTTGCTTCCAATAGTGATGCTGGGACTCATGGCAGTACACTTCCCCCGGTTTCTGGTGTTTGACGTCCCGATGGTCATGGCCATTTCGGGCGCCATACTGATAACCGGAGGCGTGTTTCCAATCGATCTGGGATTCAAGTTTGAACCGTCTATCGCGCCCGGGGTTACGGTTCCCGAATGGTACCTGACTGGAATCTATGCCTTCATGCGGACGCAGTACGACAAGTTTGTCACTGGGCTGCTGTGGCCGTTGCTGTTCATTATATCGTTCATACTGATACCGTTCATAGACCGGTACAAAAAGTTCTCATGGAGGGATCGACCCATAATTACGGCCTTTGGAATCACCAGCTTGGCCCAAATCATGGTGACTACCTACTGGGGGTTCTACATATCGCCGGACATCTCGATCCCGCTGGTGGAACGCCTCGTGATCGATCCGATATTCTTCTACGGCACCATGATACTGCTGGTTCCGCTGGGATTCGGGTTCACCTACATGATGATCAAGCTTGCAAACGAGGCAGAGCGCAAGTCAAAGCTTGCAAAGCAGTCAAGACCGCAAAAGGTGGCCACGATCAACTTTTCTGAAAAGTGGATAAACTGGATACTCGTGGCGCTGCTTGCCTTCCAGGTGTTCCTGAACATTGCAGCGTACAACGCCGCCCTGACCGGCATGCAGAACGTCTCGCTGTTCTTCATCGGAATAATACTGCTCGTCTTTGCAGCATTCTTCCATGTGTACCGGTACGGCATGAGCCAGGAGAAGAGCATCCCGCCGCCGGCACCGGCACCGGTTATGGACGAAAAGCCAAAACTGGCTGAAATTGAGGCGCAGTCCCAGCTGGAATCTGAAAAGGCGCAGTCCCAGCTGGAATCTGAAAAGGCGCCTGCAATCGGCGACATCACCGTGAAGGTAAAGTCCCTGCCGGCAGGCACGGGGGCCGCGGCAGGCAAGAGTACAAGCACTACACAGGGATAGGGACAATGGATCCAAAGAAGCTTTATAATGACTCAGAGGCGTCCATCGGGTAATGAGCGCTCAGGCATCGAGCCACGCCTATGGCATAGGAGTCATTTCACTGCTTGTGGGGATGTCTGTCGTCTTGGTGTTTTACACGTCCTTCTACCTTCCAGAATCCCTGCTCAAGCCGTCTGTCTCCGAAGACATACTGGAGCCTGAAACGACGCTTACCATAGATATAGTGCTGGGGGCCCTGCTAGAGGGTAATGATGCGTACATACCAGAGGACTCCGAGATACTTCTGACCATTGACAACCATGTCATCTGGACCAACAGCGACGAGACTGCGCACACGGTCACTCCTGACCACAGGTATGCGGACTCGTACAGCGGCGACTTTGGCTCCGTCGGCGTCATCCTGCCCGGCGATACATACGAGTTTGTCTTCACAGAACCCGCAGAGGTGCACTACCACTGCACGCCGCACCCGTGGATGAAAGGCTCCATAACAATAGCGAAGAGCAGGTTCTAGGCGTTTGCCGGATCATGTCATAACGGACATGGGATTCTGTAATAGTATGGAATTACCTGTCCTAAGCGTAGTACTTGGCAAAGATTATCTGGCTTTCAATCTCCTTGTGCTGCTCTATTATCGAGGCCCTGAACTTTACCTCGTGCTCCTGTTCCGGAACGAACTTGATCGTGGCCGTAAACTTGGCGACATCGTCTGGCATGGCGTCTCGCGGTATGAACAGCCTTGAGACGTTGTGCGAGATGGTCTTTTTGTTGTAGGACTTGTAGGTTATGTGCTCGTTGGAGTCTGAGATCTGGGTGTTGATGACGACCCCGTCGTACCTTCCAGGATATGACACCGATATGGTTCCGACTATTTCGGAGTCCGGACGGATGTCTGCAGTGTTCAAGCTGAACTGGATGTCCTTCATGATACCACAACACGGGGTGGGCATAAATAATTTTATCAAACGCGCCCACAGTGGAAGCGGGCCCAAAGGGCTTCGATCCCTTGACCATTGGATTAGAAGTCCAACACTCTATCCATGCTGAGCTATGGGCCCAAGAATTGAGGGGCCGAATGCCATTTTAAGGGTTTAGCGACTGATGGACTACGTCCCAAACCCGTTGCGACAGCACAGGAGAGATTTCCAATGCCTTCCAAGGCCATTTGCAATTATACAAACCAGCGTTTTCGCATAATCGCCGAATTTGCCATTATCCCATTCCCATCTGCAATCTGCGTGCCTGCCCTCCGACGACACCGCCTGGTGCAGCATGCCGCGCGGCAAGGCCGGATTGAGTTTAATTACGTACCTGAGTGGGAAACCTCATGGTCTCTAAGCACATACAATTCAACAAGAACATCATAATCGCATTTGTCGTAGCCTTATTGGTATCTGCGGCCGCGGCCGAACTGCTCGCCGACCTGCCGGACTATCTCAATTCCACATATGTCACCATAATCGATTACTCTGTCTACTTTTTGACGTTCGGAGGCCTGTTCTACCTTGACAACCGGAAGCAGTACCGTCTGGAATCGGGAGGCACTGATTCGGCAAGGCTGAAAAGTGATCTAAAGAAGCTGATCACGTCCCTTGGAATCTCGGAGGTGGTGTATGGTGTCTCTAGGTGGCTCGTACAGTACTACCTTCTCAGCATCGCCCTCGACCCGTATCTTGCATCCATCATAGCGCAGTCCATTGCGTTTGTGATCTTCCTCGGGGTGATTAATCTCAGTATACGATTCACGAGGATGTACCGGGACTAGCCCGGATGGCTGATGCCATCCTGACCATGGCAGGCCGCAACACCGGCAAACTTGGCACCCCCAGGGGTGGGCATGTCCGGCATCAGGCTACCATCTTCTGCCGAGCCTCTCCCTTTCCATCTTGAAGAGGAACTGCTGTGCGTATCCCGCACAAGGCCCAAAATAGTCCACGATCTCTTCGTGGATCCTGCGGTACTGCAGCTGGGTTATCGTCTTTGCTCCTAGGCTGAACCTGCCTGGATAGTAATCCCTTAGAATCCTGGTAGTCCACCTGTCGATCGGAAACGCCTCTGGCTTTTCAAGCGAGAACAGCATCACGCAGTCTGCCACCTTGTATCCGACGCCGGGAACAGTGCACACGGTGTCTCGCGCCTGCGCATACTCCATGCCGCGCAGCTCCTGCAAGTCGATGCCGCCTGATGCCACCATGCGGGCCGCGTCCCTGACAAATCCCGAGCGATATCCGGTGCCGCACCTGCCGATCTCCCCTGCCGTGGCACCTGCCAGTCTTTCCGGCCTTGGAAACACAAAGAACTCCTCCCCATCGACTGCGAGGCAGTCCCCGTACATCCTGCACAGCCTGTCCAGGCACGTCCTGATCTTCTGGATGCTGGAGTTTGACGACACCACAAACGATATCAGACACTGGAATGGATCCTGCCTGAATATCCTGAGCCCGGGATACTTGGCAACTGCGTCCCTTACGACTGCGTCCCTTGAAACCGACCTGATTATCCCGTCCATGTCATCATCACATCTTGCAAAGTCTGCAGCCGGGCCGGACGGGACTTCTGCCTGGTTGAGCCTTATGACATTCTGGCCGTCAACGCCGTACCACGACTCTCCAATCTTTCTCCACAGGAACACTTGGCCGCTGTTTATGGAGCCGGCAACATCCATCTCAGACATTCACTGTCTGGCCGACCTGTGGCGCGTGCGCCTCAAACCCGAACCTCTCGTGGATCTCTTGGGCAAAGGTGTCGCACGACTCGGCGTCGCCGTGAACCGTAAGGACCTTGGGATTCCCCTTGATCTTGCCTATCATTTCAAACAACTCGTTTCTGTCTGCGTGGCCTGAAAACTGAAACTGTCTCACTTCGGCCGTGACCTTGGACTCCCTGCCCTTGACGATCACCTTGCCGGTATCCAAAAGCGCCTTCCCCGGCGTGCCTTCGCCCTGGTACGACACCAGCGCTATCCCGTTTTTGTTGTCAAATGCAAGATACTGCAGGTACAGCACGGCGTTTCCGCCCACCAGCATTCCTGCCGGCGAGATGATCGCGCACGGCCCCTCCATTGCACGCCTGCGCTCCTTCTGGCTCCTGACCGACGTGGCGCTCCTTATGGCGTCCTCAAAGACCTTGGGATCGCGCAGGTACTCTAGATGCCTGAATATTATGTCGTTGACCTTGAGCGCCATGCCGTCCATGATTATCCTGTGCTTGAAATTGGCATTTCTCAGTATGCATGCGATCTCTTGGGATCTCTCCACTGAAAACGACGGGATGAATATCTTGCCGCCCCTTTCAGTCACCTCGTTTGCAAACTCGATCAGCTCCCTTTCTGACTCCGCCCTGGGCTTTTGCGCAGTCTGGGAGTAGGTGCTTTCTGTCACCAGCAGATCGATCTCTCCGATGTCCAGATCAGCCTCGCGCAGCATCCTTGAGCCGTTGGTCTTGATGTCCCCGGTATAAAACAGCCTCTTGCCTGCAGATTCCACAAGGACGGTGCTGCCGCCAACGACGTGCCCTGACTCCCTTAGCTCAAATGCAGCATCTTTTACCTTCACCTTCTGCCTAAATCCAATCTCCCTGGCATGCCTCATCATGTTTTCAAGCTCCGGCTGCTCAAAGAGGTGCTGCTTTTCAATCTTCAGCATATCCTCTATGAGCAGTCTTGAGAGGTCAAACGTGGGCGGCGTGGCATAGACGTCTGTCCCCTCGCCCATGAACAGGGACGGGACGTTTCCGGAGTGGTCCAAGTGCGCGTGCGTGATTACCGCTGCGTCGACGTCCTTGGGCTTGACATGCATGGGGTAGCCGGGCGGCGTTCCCCGCCTTCCAAACATGACGCCATAGTCAAGCAGGATGTTGGCACTGCCGCAGCCTACCAGAAACCCGGATCTGCCGACCTCGCCTGCAGCCCCCAATACTTTGATATTCAAGAATTTTGATGAATCCGCATCCATGTTAATACCTTCTGGAATAAATCCAGATGATATTATATGGCAAACGGAATCTTCAAAAGCTTTAATTAGTGCAAGCTAAGATCGATCCTCATGGGAAGAAGCTTCCAAGAATGGTTAAATCAGCAAGATCAAGGACTAGTAGCCAAGACTCGTGCAGGCGATGAGGCAAACAAGCCGCTGCTAAACCAGATTAACTGGATTTGGGTTAACAATCTGATGAGTCAGAAGGCTGACCTGAACCCGTCCTCTGCAGAACTTCTTGACTGGGTAACCTCCGGTCAGATCGACGCAATGAGAAAATAAACGTGTACACACACGGTTTTTTTGTTTTTTAAGATTTCTTAGTGGATCTATTGCACGTGCCGGCGAATCCAAGGCGGTTCCAGACATGCGCCTACCCGCCCGGCACGCCGAAGCGGTCACGTGACGATCGATTTCATAACAGGGTTATGAATTTCGATCATAGTTTAAATATTCATCAGGCAAACATTCTCTTGTAATGCCAATAGCAATACTTCCAGACATTGACGAGCAGAGATGCATAGGATGCGCATTGTGCGTAGAGATATGTACGACTCTTGGTCCCGATGTCCTCAGAGTAAAACCTGTAGAAGGCTGGAAGAGGGGTAAGGCATTTGTCTTTTATCCTGAGAGATGTATCTCTGACGGCGCATGCATAGGTGTATGCCCGACAAAGTCCATCTTTTGGATGAGACCAATGAATTACACTGCTGGACAACCAGTACCTCTTCACCAGAATGGTGTCTTCGTCAAGGGTTGGGCAGAAGACGCTGCACTATAGACGCGTCTTTTTGCAACACTCTTTTTTCTTTTTTCGCTATAATGGATTTTCTGCGCACCCGTCCGGGAGCATCCCTGCGTAGTATCTGAGAAACTCATCGTTTCCGTCGTAGCGCAGCTCCGAGAATTTATTGTTTTCAAGGAATATCCTCCACGTGTCTGCAAACGCCTGAAATTCCGTTGGCTCAAAGTGCACCCTGGCAGTTTCGTGGTGCGCGGCGGGGAATATGTCGGATATCTCGATCGGGATGAGCCCCAGGATTGGGTTGTACTGGCACACTTGGACGGAGTCAAAGTCTGCCATGTCTTTTTTGAGCCTGGCGTACTGGGGGGAGAGGTATCCGGGCTTTACCCCTGATTCTCCCACGACTAGCAATATGTCCTTTTTTGACTTGAACCTCCTGACGGCCTCGTGATACGATACCACTTCGGGGCGGAACTGATCCTCTCGGCCATACAGGAATACGGCCTTTGTCTTGAACCTGGGCGTGGCGGTACTGAGGAGATCGCAGTTTCCGGTAAGCACCTCTGAGGCCTCAAAGAGTCTGGGGTGGGCCCTTGCCTTCTTCATGACGTACTCCCACAGCCTGCCCTCGTGGATTGCCTGCCTGGTCCTGTCGACTTCCAGCCCTATGGCGTGCAGGTTGTGGCGGGCAAGGGCGTCTGTCCTTGCGCCGGGATCAAGCAGCCGCATCTCGGCCGGCGTGTGTGATGTGCAGATCCTGCATCCGCAGGGGAATACGGATATCTCGTCAAGGTTTCTGGTGCCATCATCGGTGATGTACCTGTTCTGCTTGGCGTAGAGGATGTATGACGCCGAGTCAAATGTGTCGCATCCGAGAGCGACTGCAAGCGGTATGGTAAGGGGATGGCCGGCTCCGAAGAGATGCAGCGGGACGGAGTGAGGCATGTTTCTTTTTGCCGCCACTATCATTTGCGCCAGCAGTTTGTACTGGTATGCTTCCATGAACTCTACCGGGCTTCCGAGGGCCAGCATTTGAAAGCCGGCACGCACCAGGCCGCGGGTCGATCTTGCCACAAGATCAAAGTGTTCCCCGCCCTGTATGGGGCCAACCCATATCTGGCCGTTGTCTATGCTGTCCTTGAGCGTCTGCCTTGAGACCTTCAAGGTATGGCTTACGTACGATTCTGCCTTTTTGAGCGGGAGCCCGAATCCAGTGGGGCGGTCAAGCGGAATCGCGATGTCAGTCATGATTCCCCTTTCAAACTCTGCCATCTCGGACGGTTTGACGCTGAGATCGCCGTATTCCAAAACCTGATACCCGCCGGAATCTGTCATGACAGAACCGTCAAAGTCAGTTATGCCGTGGATTCCCCTCCTTACGGCCTCGTCCCCGTAGCGGTTTCTGGTGATGTAGGCGTTGGTGATTATCATGTCAAATCCCATCCCCCGGATCTCCCGAGCCGGGATGGTCTGCTTGACAGGGTGGATTACCGGAACGTATGCGGGGGTCATGACCTTTCCATGGTTTGTCTGGATGGAGCCTATCCGACCTGCAAGATCCGTCTTGTATATCTCAAACAAGCAACATCACACCCTGTCATGGGGTATTTAATCAGTAACCAAAGAATCTTTGCAGGTCGCCTTTTCGTGCCACCTGTTCAAGCCAGTCTATCTTGGTGCGTGGCGCGTCTCCTGATATTGCTGACATTACTGCCGATGCCGACTCGTCGGCGCTGGATTCCGTAGTGTCGATCTCGAATGCCTTTTTTCCGAACTTGTCATGCGAGTATGCTGCAATCGTCCCGAGTATTTCGCTGCCTGCGTTGTCGCGTATCTTCTCCTCGCCGTATCCCCTGGACTGGTACACGCCGACCAGCTCGTACGGGCTTCGCCTTAGTATGGCGACTGCCCTGACACGATCCGCGTCTAGCACATACGGTGCCAGGTGCCCGACTGTGACTGACATGCCCGGCTTGCATTCCATCATGCCGCCCAGAATGTCGGTATCCACGCCGTCAGGGCCGGCAAGGCCTGCATCTGCTGCCACCCTGTTTATGTCCACTATGGAACATTGGAGGGATTTTGCGATTTTTTTGGATATCGTGTGCTTGCCGACGCCCGGGCTTCCGGTAATTACTACCGACATGGTGTGGTGTTGGTGCTGCCTTGTTAAATGACTTTCAGGCCAACCCGGCGGCAAGCCGTTACTTAATACTAATATGTAGAATCGTGTCCCTGAGTGTGTGCAGATCGGTTTGATAGGTAAGGCAAACGTCGGCAAGTCGACATTCTTCTCTGCCGCGACCCAGACCGACGTTGCATCAGGCAACTTTCCATTCACCACGATAGAGCCGAACATAGGGGTGGCGTTTCTCAGGACGGACTGCGCATGCAGGCACTTTGGCATCACGCACCAAAATGACCTGTGCGTCAACGGTACGCGACTCGTTCCGGTAAAACTTGTGGACGTGGCAGGTCTGGTTCCGGGCGCGCACGACGGCAAGGGCCTGGGAAACCAGTTCCTTGACGATGCCAGGCAGGCGCACGTGCTGGTACACGTGGTAGATATTGCCGGCACCACCGACATACAAGGGCAGCCGGTGCCGGCAGGTACGCATGATCCGCTTGAGGACGTTGCCTTTGTGCAGGACGAGTTTAACCAGTGGTTTGCAGACATACTCAGAAGGGAGTGGTACAAGATTATCCGTGAGGTGGATCAAAAGAGGGCGAAGATTGTAGACGGTATCGCAAAGAGGTTTACCGGCCTAGGGATAACGGACTCGCAGGTGCAAAACGTGCTGCAGCGGATCGGCCTGGTATCCAAGAATCCCAAGGAGTGGTCGGATCATGACATTATGGCATTTGTGCGGGAGCTGAGGAGCGGCACCAAACCAATGATAATCGCTGCAAACAAGGCTGACTTGTGCCGGGACATTTCAATACTTGATAGGATCGAGTCTGCCGTGGTTCCGTGCAGCGCAGAGACCGAGCTTCTCTTGCGCAAGGCATCCGGGGCGGGCATGATTAATTACTCCCCCGGGGACGGGGACTTTGCGGTCCGGGCGGGAGTAAGTCCGTCGCCGCCGCAGCAAAAGGCCCTCGATATTGCAAGATCGGTATTTTCAAAAATCCCATCCACCGGGGTTCAAGGTATCCTGAACACCGCCGCCTTTGACCTGCTGGGGTTCATAGTGGCATATCCGGTGGAGGATGAGACTCGGCTTGCCGACAAGAACGGCCGGATATTGCCGGACGCAAAACTCCTCCCTCCGGGTTCTACTGCCCGGGACCTGGCAGGGCTGATTCATGCGGACATAGCAAAGGGGTTCCTGCACGCAGTCGACTGCAAGACCAAGCAGCGGATAGGTGGCAGCCACGTCCTCAAGGACGGAGACGTAGTCAAGGTGGTATCGACACTGGGCAGGGGATAGCATGCTGGGGCTGGGCATAGAGAGCACCGCGCACACGTTCTCGTGCGCCGTGATGGAGCGAAGCGGCGAGGAAGGCCGCATACTGTCAGATGTCCGGAGCATCTACCGGCCTGCCCAGGGCGAGGGGATTCATCCGCGTGAGGCATCCAGGCACCATGCAGCAGAGTGCTCAGACGTGCTGGCACGGTGTCTTGCAGACGCGGGCGTGCGCATAGGGGATCTTGACATGGTGTCTTATGCTGCAGGACCGGGACTGGGGCCGTGCCTGCGCGTGGGGGCGGTGGTCGCACGGTCGCTTGCCTCATTCTATGACATCCCGATATATCCAGTTAACCACGCGATAGGGCACATCGAGCTGGGACGGCTGCTTACGGGTGCCAAGAACCCGCTCGTACTTTTGGTCTCCGGCGGGCACACCATGCTTCTTGCGTTTCTCAACCGGCAGTGGCGCGTGTTCGGCGAGACCCTTGACATCACGCTGGGGCAGCTGCTGGACCAGTTCGGACGGTCCATCGGGTTTGCCTCTCCATGCGGCCCGGACATAGAGCGGCTGGCCTCGGAATCGTCCCAGTACGTCCCGTTGCCGTACTCGGTAAAGGGAAACGACGTCTCGTTTTCAGGCCTGCTGTCTGCGGCAAAGTCCGCTGCCCAGGGCGGCAGGAATGACGCGTGCTATTCGCTCCAGGAGACTGCCTTTGCCATGATCAGCGAGGCAGTGGAGCGCGCCCTGTCCTTTACCGGCAAGAGGGAGTTGATGATAGTGGGGGGAGTTGCAGCAAACAAGAGACTCTCCGAGATGCTAAATGACGTATGCGCAAGGCACGGGTGCAAGCTCTTCGTGGTTCCGCTAAAGTATGCAGGCGACTGCGGGAGCCAGATATGCTGGACCGGCCTGCTCGAATCCAAGGTCAAGGGCGGGGCGATGCTTGCAGACACGTTTGTCACGCAGTCGTGGCGGCTGGATTCCGTGGTAGTGGAATACTAGACCTATTCCGACAGTACATCATCCGCGCGCTATTCTGCTGCGTCCATCGCGTCCTTGATGGAGTTGAGCCAGCCCTTCGTGTTGAATACGCCAAACTTGTATGTCTTGGAATCCTCGCCGCTCCCAGTCGTAAAGCACACCTTCTTCATCAGCAAACCCTCCTTCCACACCTTGGCAACATCGCCTAGCGGCACATCCAGTACGGTGTCTCCCATGTGCTTTGAAAAATCCATCATCCTTGCGCGCGTCTTGTCAAATGCCAGCCTCCTGTTTGTCAGTGTCAGGATTCCAAGGCCAATCTTGTCCTCGCTGCAGTCCTCCTGCTTGAGTCTCTTTTCTCCCTCCTCCATCAATTTTTATTGAATTTCTTTGGTTATAATGTTAATGAAGCTGATCAAGAGGGGAGCGGAGGCAGACATATACCAGACTGTCTGGCGCGGTGCAGACGCAATACTCAAGATCCGCGCACCCAAAAAGTACCGCAATCCCGTACTTGACGCAAGGCTTCGGAGGCAGAGGACTGCAAAGGAATCGCAGATGATATCCCACGTAAAGTCCTTCGGCGTCCCGTCCCCGCTTGTCTATTTTGTAGACCGCAAGCAGGCGGGCATAACGATGCAGATGATTCCCGGAACGCCGGTTCACGACCTGCCAGAATCCGAGATAGCCGGCGCCGCCAGAGGCATGGGGAGGCTGGCAGGGATGCTGCACAAAAACGGCGTGATGCACGGGGATCTTACCACGTCTAACTTTATCCTCTCGGACGAAATCCTTTACATCATCGACTTTGGGCTGTCCCAGAACACCATAAAGCCAGAGGATCACGCCGTGGATCTTAGACTGATCAAGGAGATTCTCAACAGCGCACACGCCGGGGTCATGGAGCCTGCGTGGAACAACTTTCTTGCAGGATACGAGTATGAAACGGGACGGCAATATTCTGCCACGATTACCCGGCTGGTCTCTGAGATTGAGGGACGGGGGAGGTATGCGCGGGTTGTCTGATCTTGCATTCGTGTCGTCAAACCCAAACAAGTACCGGGAGGCAGAAGCAATATTGGAGTCGTTCGGGGTGGGAATTGAATTTCTCAGACACGGCCTTTCCGAGATCCAGTCAGACTCCCTTGAAATTATCGCATCTGCAAAGGCCCTGGACGCGTTTTCCAAGTTTGCACGGCCGGTGCTGGTGGAGGATGCGGGACTGTTCATAGACTCGCTGGGCGGATTTCCCGGGCCGTACTCGTCGTACGTGCTTGACACCCTAGGATGTAAGGGAATACTTGCCCTGACCGGACCGGACAGGGCTGCCAGGTTCGTCTCAGTCGTTGCATACTGTGACGGCAACGGGGTGCAGTCGTTTGACGGCCAAGTGCGCGGTACGATATCCGAGTCCGAACGTGGCAATGGATGGGGGTATGACCCGGTCTTCATTCCGGCAGGATCAGAACAGACGTTTGCCGAGACTGATGCCAAAGATGAGATATCCCACAGGCGCCTCTCCCTGCAAGCCTTCTCTAGATGGTATCTGAATAGGTGCGTATAAACCGGTCAATGGGCCGGCTGTCGTTTTGCAGGACCGATATCCTTGAGACATAGCTTTCATCCATCACCGAAAAGATCCCGCTCTGCTCTGCTGCCATGTTGCTGAAATCCCTGACCTCCTGCATGTCCAGCATGTCTGAGTGCTCCAGCCTGTTTGTAGAACGGCCTATGTGCATGTACGATTTTATCTCTATGAAATGGGGGCTTGAACGCCTGAACATCTCTGCAAACGGCCTGATCATGTCCCGGTGATCGTTGTGTCCTCGGATCAGTGTAACCCTCAGGACAGTCCTGGTGTCCAGATGCCTTAGCATGTCAAGCGTCCTGTTCCACCTCTCCCACGAGTCCTCATACCTTGGCCTGTTTATCCTGATGAACGAGTCCCGGTCTGCGGCGTTGGTAGACAGGTAGAGCTGCGTGGGCAGCGCATTCTCGTCTTGCAGTCTTTGAATCATGTCCGGCTCTTGACCGTTGGTCACTAGAAAGACCGACTTTGTAGCCTCCAGGGAATTGAGATACCTGATAAGTTCCGGCAATCTGGGGTACATGGTGGGCTCGCCGGAAAGTGATATGGCATAATGGCTGGGCAGGAGCGACTCGTCAAGTCTCTGCTTGTCGTTTCTGGAATCCCCATAGTAGCCGTTGATCAACCTCTTTCTCTCTGCCATCAGCTTTGTCAGTATATCCTCGGGTGCCGCTACCTGTTCGGGATTCATCTCCATAGAGTCGTAAAACTCCATGGGCCTCCAGCAGTAGACGCAGCGGTTCTCACAGTGCATGCCTGCAGGGGAGAATTCCATGCACCTGTGCGTGGATATTCCGTAGAACTTGTGCTTGTAACAATTACCCTCGTGTTTGAACGACTTTTTTGTCCAGTGGCACAGCTCCACCGTTGAGTGGTCTGCCACGCCGTACTTTGCCTTTTTTAGCTGTTCTGATATGGCCGGCCTGATCTGAATCAGGCCGTCTTCTGTCACCGTCTCGCCCGAACAACTCATCGTCCACGTTCTCCATGTCGGTTTACTTAAATTAATCGGACATCTGGTACTAGGCCGCTTGGCTGCCGCCTTCCGGCCTGTCTGACACGCCCCGTGCCTGATATCTGCACGGCACGTGCCCATGTCTGGCGTGAAATTCGGCACGCCTGCAACATGCCCGAATCATGACATCGTACTCTGCATGCGGGCGACGCGTTTGCATCTAGGGTCGTCACTCTGGGCAGGGGCGCCGTCCTGTACTGCCCCGCCATACATGCCGCATTAGGCCCATTACGCAAAACAAATCCGTCTTCTCCTGTCGTGGCCGGCCCGAATTGGACGGATCGCGCGTTCTGCTTAATTTGTGCCTAAATCTAATGTTGATTTGCCTACTTACAGTGAGGTTTAATAACTGGATCTTCGAAACTCTTTGTGTTGGTAAAAATAAACAGCTTTTCATTCTTACTATTACTTGTTGCAGTATTAACCAGTATGCCTTTCACACCGATCTTTGCAGACGATGATCTTGACAAGGACGGCATATCCGACGTGGTGGATCTGTGTCCAAACCTGCAGGAGGATTATGATGGATTAGAAGACGGCTGCCCGTCCAACTTTGTCCCGTGGTATGACGAGGACTATGATGCAGTAGAGGATCACATTGATCAGTGTCCGAGTGTCCGGGAGAATTATAACGGATACGAGGACGAGGACGGATGCCCTGACATTCCTCCAGTGAATGCCGGCAGCGACATAGCAGATTCTGACGGGGACGGCTTTGCAGACAGGTATGACCTGTGCCCCAACCAGCCCGAAACACTCAACGGGGTGGATGACCGGGACGGATGCCCCGACTCTTTTCAGGCCGGCGATCGTGACCGGGACGGAGTGAACGATTCCCTAGACGAGTGCCCATTGAGCGCAGAAAACTACAACCGGTTCCAGGACGAGGACGGTTGCCCGGACTCTACCCTTGACACCTCCTTTGTTGACACTGACAACGACGGAATCGAGGACAAAGTGGATTTGTGTCCGGAAGAGCCGGAGGTGTATAACGGATATCGCGACGTTGACGGATGTGCCGACGTAGTGAGGGACGTGTCCGCCGATGACGCAGACGGCGACGGCATTGCAGACCAGTTTGACAGCTGTCCTTCAAACCCCGAGACTGTAAACAGGTTTGCCGACTATGACGGATGCCCTGACTCTGTCCCACACTTCCTAGGCGCACCAAACGATGCAGACGGCGACCGGATACCAGACGAGAGTGACCAGTGCATACTGGAGCCTGAACGATACAACCACTTCATGGACGAGGACGGCTGCCCGGACATACCGCCATACTCATCAACACAAGACTCTGACTTTGACGGAATCATCAACAGCTTGGACCAGTGTCCGGAGAGTCCAGAAACCTACAACAAATTCCAGGACGACGACGGATGCCCGGACTCCCTGACAGACAACCGGGGAATTCCTGACTCCGACGGTGACGGGATAAATGATTACGTGGATCTGTGCCCCAGCCAGCCCGAGACATTTAACGGCGTATTTGACATCGACGGCTGCCCGGACTCTGCTACTACATCTGACCGCGACTTGGACGGCGTTCCAGACGATCTAGACGCATGCCCGTTCGCGCAGGAGATATGGAACAACTTCCAAGATACGGACGGCTGCCCTGACAGCACGTCCGGATTTTTAGCGATTGACCATGACGGGGACGGCATCGTGGACTTGAGGGACAAATGCCCGCTGCAGCCCGAAGTGTTCAACGGGTATCAGGATGCAGACGGATGCCCTGATGAGGAAGTGCCAGACTCTGACGGCGACGGAGTCCGTGACTCGCTGGACAAGTGCCCCATTGCGGCCGAGACGTGGAACCGGTATCTGGACTATGACGGCTGTCCAGATGACCCCGTAGTATCTGACTCTGACTATGACGGAATCCCAGACGACGTGGATCACTGCCCGCTGGCTAGGGAGACCTATAATGAATTTGAAGACGCAGACGGTTGCCCAGACCAGATTGAGACTCAGGCAACAGGTGACTCTGACTATGACGGAATCCTAAACGACGTGGATCAATGCCCGCTTGTTCCAGAGACCTACAACAGATTCAACGACGGTGACGGTTGTCCGGACTATGTGGCAAACTATTCACCCCTACCTGACTCTGACGGGGACGGAATCAACGACTATGTGGACCACTGTCCCAACCAACCCGAGACGTTCAACGGAGTCCTTGACAGGGACGGGTGTCCTGACGATTACAGCATGACAACAGACAGGGATTCTGACGGAATCCCCGATGCAGTCGATGCATGTCCAACATCCCCCGAGACATGGAACCGCCATCAGGATACTGATGGCTGTCCGGACTTCATAATCGCGTCCATGACAGTCGACTCTGACAACGACGGAATCCATGACGCAAACGACGCCTGCCCGCTGGTTGCAGAGATCTTCAATGGCGTTATGGATGAGGACGGATGCCCGGACGTAGTTGAAGTCCAAATTGATACTGACGGCGACGGAGTCTCAGACGTGATGGATCTGTGTCCTGACACGGCAGAAGTCTGGAACAGGTATCTAGACTATGACGGATGCCCAGATGTGCTACCGGTAGTGGAGCGCACGCCTGACAGCGACAACGACGGCCTTGCTGACGACCAAGACCAGTGTCCGGGACTTGCAGAGAACTGGAACAAATACAAAGACGACGATGGCTGTCCTGACATCATCCCAGAACAGTCCCGCTACAAGCACGATCTTGATCTAGATGGTATTATCAACGAGAGTGACGCATGTCCGCTCGAACCTGAAGACTATGATGGTATTTCTGATAATGATGGCTGCCCCGATGTATAGGAAGCTGTTGGAATGAAAGGAACATATCGCCTGGGATTCCTGCTCTTGTTGGTATCTTCGGTTGGTATGCTTTCCGGCGCTCATGCAGTGGACAACGACACTGACGACGACGGCGTGCCAAACGAAGTCGATTTGTGCCCGAACCTGGCAGAGGACTATGATCCCCAGTACGGCAACAACATCGACGGCTGTCCGGCAGACTTTGTCCCGTGGTATGACGCAGACTTTGACGGAATCCAGGATCATATAGACAACTGTCCGACAATCAAAGAGACCTACAACAGGATCGCAGACGAAGACGGCTGCCCAGACTTGGTCGAAATTGATACCGGCTTTGTTCCAGACTCTGACGGCGACGGCTATCCGGACTATCTGGACATATGCCCTGCGGATGCTGAGACCTTCAACGGCCTTGATGACCGGGACGGGTGCCCCGATGACAACACGGTCCTAAACGACACTGACTCTGACGGGCTCTCTGACAGTGTGGACAACTGTCCGACCGAGTCTGAGACATACAACAGGTTTCAGGACGCAGACGGTTGCCCAGACCAGCTACCTGTTGAGACCTTTACCTACTTCCTGCCAGACTCTGACGGCGACGGGATAGACGACCGGTGGGACACTTGCGTAAACGAGCCTGAAAACTATAACGAATATCTTGACTGGGACGGCTGTCCAGACACGCCGGGTGCGGTATCTTTCATGATTTCCGATGTTGACTTTGACAGCATTCCGGATCACCTTGACGCATGTCCGTTGGACCGGGAGAACTTTAACCGATTCCAGGACGAAGACGGCTGCCCAGACCAGCTGGCATTTACGGTCATCGGTGACGCAGACGGCGACAGCATTCTGGATCCTGACGACTCGTGTCCCTTCCATCCTGAAATATACAACAGGATCGCAGACGAAGACGGCTGTCCTGACGCCGTTGTAGGCAACATAGTTGCCAGCGACTCTGACGGCGACGGAATCCTTGACCAGTACGACAGGTGCCCTGCTGACCCCGAAACCCTCAACGGCATTGACGATCTGGATGGGTGCCCAGACGGCACGTCGGATTATGCAGACGCTGACAATGACGGAATATCCGATGGAATAGACACGTGCCCCACGGAACCTGAGACATACAACAGGTTCCAGGACGCAGACGGCTGCCCGGATTCGGTCGATATGGTTCTAGCGGAGTTCTCCTTCCCTGACTCTGACGGCGACGGGATAGACGACAGGTGGGACTCTTGCGTGAACGAGGCTGAAACCTACAATGAATATCTTGACTGGGACGGCTGCCCTGACGTTCCAAGGAATACATACTTTGTCTCGATGGATGCCGACTATGATGGGGTGATGGACTTTGCCGACCAATGCCCCGACGTGGCCGAGCGATACAACGGATTCCAGGACGACGACGGCTGCCCCGACAGCGTGGCGCATGTGACTATAATTGACTCTGACGGAGACGGAATATATGACGACGTGGATCAATGTCCAAGCATTTCAGAGAACTACAACCGGTTCATGGATGAGGACGGCTGCCCCGACCACATAGCAGACAACCGGATTTCTGCAGACTCTGACGGAGATGGAATAGTTGACTTGCTGGACCTGTGCCCCACGCAGCCCGAGACATATAACGGCCTGGCAGACTTGGACGGATGCCCAGACAGCACACTGTCATTATCCGATGCCGACAGAGACGGAATCACTGATGATGTCGACGCTTGCCCGCTGATGCCAGAAACCTGGAACAGGTTCCAGGATGCAGACGGCTGCCCGGATTCGGTCGATATGATTCTAGCAGAGTTCTCCTTCCCTGACGCTGACGGCGACGGGATAGACGACCGGTGGGACTCTTGCGTGAACGAGCCTGAAAACTATAACGAATATCTTGACTGGGACGGCTGCCCTGACGTTCCGGGAGCAGAATCCGTCAAGGCCATAACGCTTGATTCAGACTCTGATGGTTATCCTGACAGCATTGACGGCTGTCCTACCAGCCCTGAGACTTGGAACAAGTACGACGATTACGACGGCTGCCCCGACACGGCCCCGGAGCAGCAGAGGTTTGTCCATGACGACGATCTTGATGGCATCATAAACGACGTGGATGCATGTCCAATGGAGCCGGAAGATTATGACGGCTATCAAGACGCAGACGGCTGCTACGACCCATAGATCCGGACCTAACATCTGGCATTTCCAAGCGACTTGCTCCGCCGGTCTGCAACCAAATGTACTCCCTCACGTGCCGCCCACTATACCCGGACACGGCGGCCATGGTGCCTGCGACGATGCCGCCTGCTGCATGATTTCAAGCACGATCCTGCAGCGCATGCCCAATTAGTGAAACTTTATAGATACCGAAATGTATGTGAGATTGCAACAATGAACCGATACTGCCTAATGGGATTTATGATTATGCTTGTACTCACTATCGGCATGCCCCTTAACGTGCATGCCGTCGACTCAGACACAGACGGCGACGGCGTGCCAAACGCAGTTGATTTGTGTCCGAACCTCATAGAGGACTATGATCCCCAGTACGGCAACAACATCGACGGCTGCCCGGCAGACTTTGTCCCGTGGTATGATGCAGACTTTGACGGAATTCAGGATCACTTGGACAACTGCCCCACTGCAAAAGAGACCTACAACAGGGTTGATGACGGCGATGGCTGTCCTGATCTGGTAGAAGTCACCGGCAGTTCCATCCCCGACCAGGACGGCGACGGCTATCCGGACTATCGGGATCTGTGTGTCTCGTTGCCCGAGACCTTCAACGGTCTTGATGACACCGACGGCTGCCCTGATGATGCCACGAGCCTAGTTGATACTGACTCTGACGGACTCTCCGATGATGCGGACCAGTGTCCTACCGAACCTGAGACCTACAACAGGATCGCAGACAGTGACGGCTGCCCAGATGCAGTCGCAATCGATCCTGTCACAGGATATACCTCCCCTGACGCCGATGCAGACGGGGTAGATGACAGGCGGGATGCATGCCCGAGTGAGCCTGAAACCTATAACGACTATCTTGACTGGGACGGCTGCCCTGACGTCTCTGTAGTCTCAAGCCCGCTTCCAGATGATTCTGATTTTGACTTTATCCTAGATGTGGACGATCTCTGTCCGATGGAACGTGAGACCTATAACGACTTTCAGGACGACGACGGCTGCCCCGACAGTGTAATCCTTCATGTTGAGCGCGACAGTGATCGTGACGGAATAACCGACATACTCGACCAGTGCCCGCTGCGCCAGGAGACCTACAACAGGATCGCAGACGACGACGGCTGCCCCGATGCTGTCGTGGCCGGATCCGTGGTTGCCGACTCAGACGGTGACGGCATCATAGACCTCCTGGACTACTGTCCTAACCAGCCGGAAAACTACAACGGCCTTATGGACTTGGACGGCTGCCCTGACGAGTTTGTACCTACGGCCGACTTGGACCACGACGGCATAGTGGACGGGCTTGACCAGTGCCCACTGGAATCCGAGACGTACAACCTGTTCGAGGATTCTGACGGCTGTCCCGACACGGTGCCTGCAGGCGCTGTCCCTGTATACGCGTTACCTGATGCCGATGCTGACGGGATATATGACAGGCAGGACGCGTGCCCAGACCAGCCTGAAAACTATAACAACTACCTGGACCACGACGGCTGTCCCGACGTTCCCGTAATCTCCATTGCCCCGCCTGCCGATACCGACTATGATGGCATTTATGACTCAGACGACGTGTGTCCCACCATAGCGGAGCGATACAACGGGTTCATGGATGAGGACGGCTGCCCTGACGTTGAAGAGTACAGTACCACAGGAGATATAGACCGTGACGGAATACCCGACATACTCGACCAGTGCCCGCTGCGCCAGGAGACCTACAACAGGATCGCAGACGACGACGGCTGCCCCGATGCTGTCGTGGCCGGATCCGTGGTTGCCGACTCAGACGGTGACGGCATCATAGACTTCCTGGACTACTGCCCGAACCGGCCGGAAAACTACAACGGCCTTATGGACACGGACGGCTGCCCCGACAGTTTTGTTCCCACAGGTGACTTGGATCGCGACGGCATAGTGGACGGGCTTGACCAGTGCCCACTGGAATCCGAGACGTACAACATGTTCGAGGATTCTGACGGCTGCCCCGACACGGTTGCAGCCGCTCCATCTGCAGGATATGAGTTTGCTGACGACGATGCCGACGGTGTGGATGACCGGTGGGATGCGTGCCTGGATCAGGCTGAAAACTATAACGACTATCTGGATTACGACGGATGCCCCGACGTTCCGGGGGCAGAATCCACGCCACCCACTAGGCTGGACTCTGACCATGACGGGTATCATGACGGGATAGATGCATGCCCCACTAGCCCTGAGACATGGAACAAGTACAACGATTACGACGGATGCCCCGACACGGCACCGGAGCAGCAGAGGTTCGTCCATGACACAGACCTTGACGGCATCATAAACGCCCAGGATCTGTGCCCGCTGGAACCCGAAGACTATGACGGCGACCGGGACGCAGACGGCTGCCCGGATCCCTGAAGATATCGGATCCTGACATGATAGATATACCGGAGTCATAACACCATACCGTGCTTCCGCGATTTTCAAGCAGGGCGTTTCTGGCTCCCATGGCAGGCGTCTCTGATCCCGCGCTCAGGCTGCAATGCAAGATGATGGGGGCGGGGCTGGTGGTGACCGAGTTTACAAACATCCACAGCATCGTGGCCAAGGCAAAGCAGCTCAAAGAGGAGACCAAGACGATCCAGGAGTTCATCCGGTTCTCCGATGCTGAGAGGCCGCTTTCGGTCCAGCTGTTCGGGTCCGACCTTGCCACACTAGAGAAGGCCGCCAAGATAGTGGAGCCGTTCTTTGACATCATCGACTACAACATGGGATGTCCCGCGCCGCACATCACAAGGCAGATGGCCGGTGGTGCACTGCTGCAGCATGCAGACGTGACCCGGAAGATTCTTGCCACCCTCGTGGGTGCCGTAAGCAAGCCTGTAACCATCAAGATCCGTTCCGGCACCACCGACGCTGACCGGTTCCTGTTCCGCAAGATCGCAGGCATCGCCGAGGACGAGGGGATTCAGATGATTACGCTGCATCCAAGAACCGTAAGCCAGGGATACTCTGGAAGCGCAGACTGGGCCATGATAAAAGACCTCAAGGAGACTGCCGGCGTTCCCATCGTGGGCAACGGCGACATCACAACACCTGAGGATGCCCGGGCTATGCTTGACGATACCGAATGCGACTATGTGATGATCGGACGCGGCGCCATGGGAAACCCGTTCCTGTTTGAGCAGATCAACGACTACCTAAAGACCGGCTCGTACCGCGAGTATCTTCTGGAAGACCGGCTCGATGCTTTCTTTGAATACCTTCACATGACTGCAGGCTACGGGATCCGGTTTGCGAACATCAAGAGCCAGGCGATGAGGTTTACACGCGGGATGAAGGGCGGCTCCAAGCTGCGATCCAGAATCACCGTCTCAGAAGACATCGGCCAGCTTGAAAGGGTCATGTACGATGCACGCGCATCCTGCACCTGACACGGCAGGTTCCGCACTGCTCCATCCCGCCTGAACCATGCTTGTAGCAAGGATTCACAGAACCTCCCGCTGCGCGCTTTGATTATTCTTATATATTTGAAGACGGCTTTTTTATGTATGAGCATGGGAGTTGTTTCCTAACGGCCACTGCGTACGTCCTCATAAACTGCGAGCTTGGCTCCGAGGAGGTAGTGATATCGGAACTCAAATCAATCGAAGGCGTAATTGAGGTACACGGCACGTTTGGCGCGTATGACATATTGGCCAAGGTAGAATCTGGCCAGGTCGAGGATCTGCGTGAAACCATCACATGGAAGATTCGAAAGATACTAAAAATAAGGTCGACTCTGACATTGATGGGAATTGAGGGACAGCAGTAAGGTCTCTCTACATCCATTTTGTCTTCACATGTCAACTTTGACTGGTTAGAGTGCCTCGGAATCTCTCTTTTTGCTTGCGATGTTGGTCACGCTATCTATACCTGAAACCGTAATGATTCCATCGCCTGCCTTTCCGGTAAACACTGCATCTGATATGATTGTGGCAATCTTTTCCACATCTGCGTCATCGACAATGGTCCTGATGACTGAGACCTTGTTGAATTCCGCTATGAAAGTGCCCGTGCCTCTGCCTGCCCTTATGGTCTGCCTCTCAGAGGATCCCCTTCCGCTTCCTTCCAGAATGGTAAATCCACCTACTATGTCCTTGATGGCATCCGAGACGTGGCTTGCCTTGTCAGCATTGATTGTAGCTTCTAATAGCTTCATGACACCAATGCCTAAAATTACTTAAAAAACATTGCTACTTTGGTCTTTTTGTTGCATAAATCACAACATTCGGTTCAAGCTATCTGTATTTGGTTGGTATTGCCTCTCATGAGGATGAACTGGTAACCGTGGTTTGAAAATGGATTATGCGACAAGATATGTCCGAGTGCCAAAGGCGTCGGCTATCCGTAGGACTCGTACTTTATTGAAAAGTTCCCGGCTGCATCCTTTTCATGCTCGGTGATGAATCCCTTTGAGCCGACCGAATCTATGACGCCGTCAATGGTTCCCTGGTATCCACAGATGTAGATGATCGTGTTCTGCGGAGTGATCGGCTCGCCTACCACCTCCTCGATCGGCGACAGGCCGGTCTTTCTGTCGGGCTTGAAGAAAGACTCCACCCTGCCGACATGGCCGTTCCACGACCTGTTGAAGAACTCCTTTGGCCTGCTGATTGCCGCCTTGTACCTAAAGTTCCACTTGTCCCTTCCCCGTGCCTCGCTTTCTTCCTCCAGATCTGTCAGGAAGCGCTTGTAGCTAAGCTCATCTACGTAGCTTGCGCCGTGCAGCACTACGACCTCCCTTTTGTCGTTGGTGTCGTGCAGGTGCTTTGCAAACGCGATAAACGGCGCCAGCCCGGTTCCTCCTCCCACGCAGACTATCCTCCTTTTGTCCTCCGAGCCGTCCGGCAGTTCCTGGCTTATTTGCAGCGCGGCACCTGTCGGATCGCCCAAGCTCACCACGTCGCCCACGCTTGCATAGAACAGCTCGGTGGTGACGCGGCCCGGAAGCGGCTTTCTCACCCACCTTATCACAAACTCATAGTAGTCCCTGTTTTCCGGATGCGAGGCAATGGAGTACGCCCTTCTGACGATCTTCTTTTCTGCAGGTATGGGAACGCCGACTGTCAGAAACTGACCCGTCCTGTACTTTGGCATGCCAGTCTCGGGCACCAGGCGTATGATGGCCAGATCTTCTTTTAGCAGCTCGACATAAGTAATTCTGGCATTGGTCTCCTTTACCATACAAACGATAGTTTCTCACTTTGGTTAAATGTATTTCTTTTATTGGTCATACGCGCCGCCGAATCCAACATGGGCGATCGCCGGTGCGGCATTTTGGCCATACCTGCCGGAGGTACCATGTCTGGAATTGTGTGGCGCCGGCATCTTTTATGGCGCGGAATCTGTGTCATGCAGTGCTTTTGATCTGTGACATTATCTCGTCGAGAATGCCGTTGTTTGCAGCTGCGATAAAAGAGATTCTCGTGCCGTATCCAAGATCCGCATCCAGCTGGCCCAGGTTCTCATCTAGCATGAGGCCGCCTGCCTCCTTTACTATCAGGTATCCTGCGGCAATGTCCTGGATTCTGATCTTTTTCCTCAGGTCGACAAGGATATCCATGTGCCCTCGGGCAAGCATCGCCATCTCTAGGGCGTTTGCGCCAAAGTGCCTTGTGTGGTTGTTCTCAAATATCGGCTGCATCCTTCTCATCAGGTCTGGCGTGGCACCCGACGTGTTGACCCCGACTATCCTGTAGACCGACTCCTGGGTGGCGACGCTTATGCGCTTTCCGTCAAGAAACGCACCCCTTCCCTTTGAGGCGCTGTATGACTTTCCATCAGTCAGGTTTGTGACCACCCCGTCGGTGACCGAACTGAGGTTGTACCGGGTTGCAAACGCAAGGGAGCTGCAGAAGAACGGGACTCCGTGGACTGCGTTTGCAGAACCGTCTATGGCATCCATGATGACGTATCCCTTGGGGTTCTCGGACAGCTCCACCCTTCCGCACTCCTCGCCTAGGACGACGCACTCAAAGTCGATCTCTCTGAGATAGTCCAAGACAGCCTTTTCGGCGACGATGTCTATGTTTCGCGACACGTCCCCGCCTGCGCCGATGCCAAAATCTCCTGCCGCCCTGCCGGTGCCTGCCATGCCGTCTATGCTTTCAAAGATTCTTCTTGATGCCTCCATGAGAACCCCTGCCGTATCCATGGGGGTAGTATCGACGTTCGTAATTTAAGTGAAGAATCTGTCCCGTGCGGGGCTGGCATTGAAGGCATAAATACCAAAAAACAGGCGATAATTTGTGAGCGGCAAGGATCAGTCAGTGGTGAGCAAGGACGCGCTTATGAGCACCAGGCCGGGCAAGCAGATTCTCAAGCAGGGGTTGTTCAAGTCCAAGGGGTTCAAGATGTTCAACCGATACAAGGAGGAGGCAGAAGCCGGTTTTCCAGATTTTGCGCAGAGGTTTGCACGGGACCTGCACGGCCAGATAATGTCTGACAGCGACCCGGCAGAAACACAGCAGGCGTTTGGCCAAGAGGTTGATTCGCCTGAGATGATTCTTGATGCGTCCCAGATAGGACAGGTGCGATCCAATCTGGCAAAGCCGGAGATCCTCATGGACCGGGTGTTGAGGATACTGAACTCGAACTTTGTCAAGATGACGTTTCCCGTGTTCAACGCGCTCTTTGATGCCGCATCGGGATATACGAAGAAAGACGATCCAGAACTGAGGCGGGACATTGTCGAGGGACACATACTTGCAATCGATCTGAGCGAGCCCATGGACAGGATCGTCGACAAGGACGAGGATTTGGAGTTTCTTGACGACTACAAACTGATGAACCCGTACATTCTGAGACTTGCGCGCGAGAAGATATCGCGCGGAGGCAAGGAGGTTCTTGAGGAGTTTGAAAGGGGGTTTAGGGACGCCCGGGTGGGGCAGGACCTTGACGAGAAACTCAAGTCAAAGCCCACCGAGATCACCGAAGAAGAGATGACGCTGTCCTACAAAAAGTACCGGGCCGTCATGGGCACGGCAGGAAGAAACATGGCGCTGGCGCAGAGGCCGCTGGGGGAGATATTCTACCTTGGCATGGCAAGGGCCGCGGAGGGTGTCGGATGCGGCAACGAGATGGAGGATTCCATGAAGAACGGGTTCGTCAAGATTCCGTCGTGGCCGCTGTACTACTCGCTGCTTGCAGGCGACGTTCGCAAGGGCTTTGACCTGACATTGGAGAAGAGCAACCTGTACCTTCAGGACGCCCGGCTTGCGATAGGCCTGCTCCCGGATGACTTTACGCACCGCGAGTTTCTGGAATTTCTGTTTTTGACAGTAGACCACTACAACCACTACTGGCATGATCGGCTCAAAAAATCAGGCAGCTGGTCTGTATTCGAATCCTCGCTTCCCAGGTGATGCACAGTTGATGTGGTCTGAAAAACACCGGCCTGCGGCAATACGCGACATGGTGGGAAACGAGGAGGCTCGCGCGACCGTCATGGAGTGGTTTGCCAAGTGGCGCAAGGGTGCAAAGCCCCTCCTTCTTACCGGCCCGCCGGGAGTGGGAAAGACCACATTGGCGTACATCGTAGCGCGACAGTTCGGGTATGACATGCTGGGCCTCAATGCAAGCGACGCGAGAAGCAAGTCCAAGATCAACGAGATTCTCGGCCCCGCGATGGGCAACGCAAGCGTCATGGGATCGCCAATGATCTTCGTCGACGAGGTGGACGGAATACACGGGCGGGGAGACTACGGCGGGGCTGCGGCGCTTGCCGCGATACTCAAGGTTCCGACCGTCCCGATCGTGCTTGCGGCAAACGACATAACACCAGACAAGATGAAGGGCATATGCAAAGCGTCTGTAATAATCCATTTCAGGAAGATCCCGCCCCGCCTGCTCCGCATGTACCTAGGCGAGGTGCTGAGAAAGGAGAACGCCACGCTCAGCCCGGGATCCATGATAAGGGCCGTCAGCAGATCCGGTGGCGACATACGCTCAATGATCAATCTTGCGCAATCCATGGCGACTGGGTTCAACCCGGAGGTGGAGTCGCCCACCGGGGGGATCGCCCCAGAGGCTGCAGTCAATGCGTTCTTCAAGGCAGAGACGGCGCGGGAGGCGGAGGGCATACTATACATGATGGACGGCGATCCGAGAACGAAGATCGGCGCGTTCTACTCCAGCATAATATCAAGCAAACTTGACGGGCCGTCTGTTGCGCGCCACCTAGACGTACTGTCCGAGGCTGACATGCTGTACGGGAGGATCATACGCACGCAGAACTGGAGGATGCTCCGGTACCTCAACGGCATACTGATAAGGCTGTACGTGAATGATCCCAGAATCAAGTACTCGCGATACAACATTTCATGGCCGCTGCTGAACAGAATACGGTGGGACGGAGCCAAGATAAAGTCGCTTTCGCTGCTGATGGCAAAAAAACTGCACATGTCTGCCGGCACGTTTGCGGCAATATCCATGCCGTACATGCTGCGCTGCCTGAAGAACGGCTCCCTTGAACCTGATCCCGATCTGGAGGAATTCGAGGAGATAATGCGCAAGGAGGCAGGGATGGCGCGATGAGCTGGAGAAGGATGCCCATGAGGTTTCCGGGAACCTGCATAGTGTGCAAAGAAAAGATCCAAGTAAACGAGATGGGACTGTGGGCAAAGGGACTGGGAGTCAAGCACGAGAGATGCGCCGAGACTGCAGGGCTGGACTGCATCATATGCGGCGGCCCTGCCGGGTGTCAAGAGTGCGAGTTTGCAGATGAGTGCGACATACAGAATGTATCGCAGATGTGCGTCTGCAACCGGTGCAGCCAGCAAGGCAATCTGTTGGACTCGTACCAGCACGCATCTAGCAAAAAGTTCCGAATTCTTGGATCTGAAAGCATGCAATGAAACTAAATTAATATACCAACCGTATCTTTAGATCAGAGTCATGCACTCAGAAAAGATTGACGAGTACCTGAAACGCAAGAATACCGCGCTCCAAGGCGGGGGGCAGGACAGGATCAGGGCCCAGCATGACAAGGGCAAGCTTACCGCGCGCGAAAGAATCGCGCTGCTGCTTGACGAGGGAACGTTTACCGAAGTTGACCCAATGACCACGCACCACTACCACGAGTATGACATGCAAAAGAAGAAATTCTTCACCGACGGCGTAGTGGGGGGGTATGGAGACGTCAACGGCAGGCAGGTGTTTGTGTTTGCGTATGACTTTACAGTTCTTGGCGGAACGCTCAGCCAGATGGGGGCCAAAAAGATCACCAAACTCATGGATCACGCGCTCAAGACGGGGTGTCCGATAATCGGCATAATGGACTCCGGAGGGGCGCGGATACAGGAAGGCATCATGAGCCTTGACGGCTTTGCAGACATTTTCTATCACAACCAGCTTGCATCCGGGGTGGTTCCGCAGATTACTGCAAGCATCGGGCCTTCGGCTGGAGGATCCGTGTACTCTCCTGCGATGACTGACTTTGTGGTGATGGTTGAGAAGGCAGGAACAATGTTTGTCACCGGACCCGACGTGGTAAAAACGGTGCTTGGCGAGGAGATCTCCTTTGACGACCTTGGCGGGGCCATGACGCACGGCTCCAAGAGTGGAGTCGCGCACTTTGTTGTACAAAACGAGTACGAATGCATGGACTATATCAAGAAGCTGATCTCATTTCTGCCGCAGAACAACGCCGAGATGTCGCCCAGGACGGGAACCGACGACGATCCAAACAGGTTGGACCACAACCTTGTCAGCATAATCCCCGAAAACCCGCTGCAGCCGTACGACATGAAGGAGATCATCAACTCCATAGTCGACGACCACAACTTTTTCGAAGTGCACGAGATGTTTGCCCCGAACATTATAGTCGGATACGCAAGGCTTGACGGCAGGGCGGTGGGGATAATTGCAAACCAGCCCATGCATCTTGCAGGCGCGCTTGACATAGACTCCTCAAGCAAGGCATCAAGATTCATCAGATTCTGCGATGCCTTTAACATACCAATAATCACCCTAGTTGACACCCCGGGATACATGCCAGGCTCCAATCAGGAGCACAACGGAATCATCCGGCACGGCAGCAAGCTGCTGTACGCGTACTGCGAGGCTACCGTTCCGCGCATTACCTTGGTGATTGGAAAGGCCTACGGCGGGGCGTACATTGCAATGGGAAGCAAGAATTTGAGAACCGACATAAACTACGCCTGGCCCACTGCCCGGTGTGCCGTGCTGGGGGGAGAGGCGGCAGTAAAGATAATGTACAGAAAGGAGCTGCAGGCCGCGGAGAATCCCGAATCCCTCAAGGGACGCTTGATTGACGAGTTTACAGAAAAGTTTGAAAACCCCTACGTTGCCGCATCGCATGGAACGGTGGACAACGTAATTGATCCTGCCGAGACCCGGCCGATGCTCATCAAGGCCCTCAGGATGCTTGCAAACAAGCGCGAAAAGCAGCTTCCTCGAAAGCACGGGAACATAAATCTGTGATGAAATATGATTGAGAAAGTACTTATCGCCAACAGAGGGGAGATTGCCCTGCGCGTCATCAGGACTTGCAAGGCACTCGGCATCAAGACAGTCGCGGTCTACTCTGACGAGGATCGCAACTCGCTCCACGTAAAGCAAGCAAGCGAGGCATACCACATTGGGCCTGCGGCGCCTGCAAAGTCCTACCTGAACCAGCAGAAGATCCTTGAAGTGATTCTCTCATCCGGAGCAGACGCGATCCATCCGGGATATGGATTCCTCTCCGAGAACGACGACTTTGCCAGGCTGTGCGAGGGAAACGGCATCAACTTTATCGGCCCGTCGGCTGACTCCATGAACCTGTGCGGTGACAAGATGCGCTGCAAGGCCGCCATGCTCAAGGCCAACGTACCAACCGTTCCTGGCAGCCCGGATCTGGTAAATGACGCAGACGAGGCAGCAGACATTGCAAACAAGATAGGATATCCGGTAATGCTCAAGTCCGTATATGGCGGCGGCGGCAGGGGAATCCGGCTTGCGAACAGCGACGAGGAACTCCGTCAGGGATACGAGTCCGTGACGGGTGAATCCATTGCGGCAGTGGGCAAGTCTGCAATACTGGTGGAGAAGTTCCTTGAAAAGACCAGGCACATAGAGTACCAGATGGCAAGGGACACGCACGGCAACACCGTCCACATCTTTGAACGGGAGTGTTCCATACAAAGACGGAACCAGAAACTGATCGAGCAGACCCCGTCACCCATAGTGGACGAGGAGACGCGGGAACGCATCGGCCAGATAGTGTGCAACGCAGTCGACGCAGTTGACTATACCAATCTGGGTACCGCCGAGTTCCTGCGGGCCGATAACGGGGAGTTTTACTTTATTGAGATTAACGCCAGGCTGCAGGTGGAACATCCCATCACCGAGTTCGTCTCCGGACTGGATCTGGTAAAACTGCAGCTGGACATCGCAAACGGGGAGCCAATACCCTTCAAGCAGAGCGATCTCAAGATGAACGGCTATGCCATAGAGTGCAGGATCAATGCAGAGGACACGTTCCTTGACTTTGCCCCCTCGACGGGGCCGGTACCGGACGTGACCATACCGGCTGGGCCGGGGGTCAGGTGCGACACCTACTTGTATCCTGGGTGCACTGTCTCGCCGTTCTACGACTCCCTGATGGCCAAGCTTGTCACGTGGGGGCAGACGTTTGACGAGTCAAGATCCAGGATGCTTGTGGCACTCAACGACTTTTACATCCAAGGGGTGGAGACGTCAATCCCGTTGTACAAGACCATCTTGGACTCTGAAGAGTACAAAAACGGCGATCTATCGACTGACTTTCTCAAAAGGCACGGCATGATAGACAGGCTTTCAGCCGATATCAAAAAGGAGCAGGATGCAAAGAGCCAAGCTGCACTGGCAGCTGCAATAATTCATTCTGAATACTTTAAGAGCCGCGTGCGCAAGGATTCCGGCGCGGGGTCAGGCTGGAGAAGCGGACTGGATTGATGGAGAGATGAAGTACAAAATACAAGACACCAAGCGATCGTTTGACGGCAGGATAGCCGAGAACCTCGGCGGAGGCGACTACGTGATAAGGATAGACGACACCGAGCACCAGCTCAAGATACTGGACATGGACTCCAGGGGAATCGAGTTCATCCTGGATCAAAAATACCACAAGGCAAAGTACCTGGAACACTCCACCAGCGAGATGAGCCTGGTAGTCGACAACACGCCCATAACCGTCAACATGCACGTTGACTTTGACGGCATAGTCTACAAGAACTCCGGCGGTACCGGCACTGTCAACGCCCAGACGGGACTCAAAAGCCAGATTCCAGGCAAGGTCGTTTCTATTGCGGTGGCCGAGGGCGATACGGTGGGCACCGGAGACGTGGTCTGTACCTTGGAATCGATGAAGATGCAGGTGGCAATCAAGGCGCACAAGGCGGGGATTGTAAAATCCCTAAGGATCAAGGATGCCGCAACAGTCGCCAAGGGCGACATCATCGCAGACATTGAATGACATCCGTGCTGCAGGTTCATGCCTCCGTGCATGGCATGATGCTTGAAGGTTGTAAGTCTTGCATGCGTACGGTTGCATACTTGGGCAATAATCTGGGGTACTGTGAAATTAAAATATGTGGGTCGGAGCAGGGACTATTGTCTTAAAAAGTCCTTGATCTCCTCGTAGTTTGGCTCCTTTAACGGATTCTCCGAGACCCATTTGTACCCTATCTTGCCGTCCTCCATGACGACGAAGACGGAGCGCTTTGCGGCATTGTAGTCCTTGATGTGAAGCAAGTCCTTCATCAGGATTCCATACTCTTTGATTGTCCCGCTGGTGTAGTCTCCTAGCAGCGGAAAGTTGAATCCGTTTTTCTCTGCGAACGCCTTGTTTGCAAACGGGCCGTCGTTGCTGATTGCAACCACCTGCGCGCCTAGGTCGGCGATCTCCTGCCATGAATCCCTGAACGTGCAAAGCTCAGCCTGGCAGACCGGAGAACTTGCAGCTACTATGAATGACAGGACGGTCTTCTTTCCCTTGAATTCGCTCAGTGCACGCAGTTTTAGTTCCGTGTCTGGAAGCTCAAAGTCTGGAGCCATGTCTCCTATATCTGGCATGTTCATCCCACTATGGATGGGCTATAAAGCAGTTTATACCGACTAACAGTAACAGGTTAGGTCGCCCAGAACACTTCTGACAGTTTTTCGAACCAGTTCAGTCCTTGTTTGTCCCACGTGAGTAGGCATGTCATTATTGTGCCGAACATGATCTTTCCTCCGATGGTTACCAATTTTTGGCGTATCTTACGGTGTATCACCACCTTGCGTAGCATGCGTTCGGACTCGTTGTTGGTCGGCTCCATGCCGGGGTGGCGTATGAACGTGAACAGATCCGGTGCCGCATTTTCCAGCCGGACGGCAAACTCGTCGTCCAGCCCCGCGTACGCCCTTGCCATGCTCCGGGCACGGCATACCAATTCCCAGTGGCGCGCGTCGCTGATGTCCGGAGGTTCCAATTTGGCCTCGTGATACAGCTCCTGCAGCTTGCGGTGCAGCATGGCTGCCGTCGGGTTCGTCTCCCTGGCGTACCTGATGAACTCGGCCTCCCGCAGTATGTGCGCCCAGCAGCGCTGCCTGGTGTGAAACACGTTGTATCCTGCGTACCCGTCGCAGGTTATTGGCTTGTCATGGTATGGAAAGTGGCAGTCGATCTCGGCTGCCCCGCGGGTGCCGACGATTATTGCCACGCCCGCATCCCCGATGCATGCCCACGCGTACTGCCTCCTGCCGTCGAACCTGATTGGCGTCTCGTCCATCTTGAGGTATCGTGATTCTGAGATGGACGCGTTTACTTCGTCAGCCGTCTTTTGCAGCCTGCCTGCAGCTGCCACCAGAGCGTGCTTTACGGCAGTCTTGCACATGCCTGCCCCGAAGGTGTCGTTGAGGAGTGTGGCAGCATTGCCAGTGCTTACTGCCTTGCCCCATACGCTGGTCAGGAATGCCAGCAGGTTGGGCCCCAGGGACGTTCCCTTGATTCCGGGAGGCTTCGGGGCGGTGACTGCGTCGCAGTCGGAGCAGACGCACTCGTGGCACACGTGGGTCACGACTATGGCTTTTGGCATTCGTTCTATGTCGATTATCTGCTTGGCAGTGGCGCGTGCATCCGAGAGGCTGGTGCCCCCGCAGATGCTGCATTTGGCTGGCCTGTGATGTATTGCTTTCCTGGATCTTCTGTGGTGGGAGACGCCGGCATGGCCTGGCTTGCGGCCAGATCTTCCCCCTTCTGTGGCATCCTTGTTGCCAGGTGGGCCGGCCCCTTTTGCAGAACACGCTTTTCTTTGTTGCGTAGGCACGCTGCCGTGCGACGGCGGAGCGTGGGGATTCTCGTAGATCTTCAGGTGTCTCTTGAGGGAATCATTCTCCATCATCATCTCCGTTATTATCCGATCTCTTTCCTCCAACGCACGGGTCAGATGCTCAATCGCTGAATCTCTCCTCTTGATGTCTGCTATCACCTTGGCTAGTTCGTCTCGCAATATTTTGATCTCGGGATTTGACAACGGAATGATTCAGGCAGGGTGTAATTTAGATCGCCATGGTTTTGGAAAATTGACTGTGTGCTGAACGTAACCTGTTACGACTAACAAAAATTCCGCAACAGTACTAGCCGACTCCAACTGATGCCCTTTCTGACGCTCCGCGAATCCGTATTTGCCGTCATTGCCGGGTCCAAGCCGGCATGTTGTCTGATGCTGCTGGCATATGCGGTTATTCCTGACTGCCCTGGGCCATTCCTCTGGAGTGCTGCCCCTGCTGATGTCATGCAAATCATCCCCCGGAAAGAACGATCTGTAAATCGATACCATACCTTTTTATACAAAAATTAGAGTCAAAAGCTAAATTGGTGGGGGAACTTGCAGGAAACTATAGCACCGTGGTGCTGATGTTCGGGTTTGCCGTAGTGGCAATGGCACCGGCACTGCTAGTGTCCAGAATGCTCTCTCCAAGGAAGCGCAGCAACCCTGTAAAATTCCTGCCCATGGAATGCGGCCAAGTGCCGTCCGGTGCGGGCCGAACCCACTTTATGATGCAGTACTACCCTTACATCCTCAGTGCCGTCCGGTGCGGGCCGAACCCACTTTATGATGCAGTACTACCCTTACATCCTCATGTTTGTAGTCTTTGATGTCATGGCGATATTCCTGTATGCGTGGGGGAGTGCACTGTTGGAACTTCCAAAGAGCGCGACATTGCCGATGCTCGGATTCTTGGCAATTATGTTTGGGGCCATGGCATTTGCCTTATACCAGTCTGGAAGGAGACGGATATGGTAGTTTTTTATATTGATCACACCTATGGAAGTGTGAGGTAAGATTGCTTAAAGATCTAGTGACACCGGAAAACGCCAATGTCTTTCTAGGCAAGCTAGGGGACATTCTTGAGAAGGCAATAGACAAACCTCTGGGATATGCGATCAACTGGGGCAGAATCTGGTCGCTCTGGCCGGTACACATCGAGACTGCCTGTTGCAGCGTGGAATTTGGCGCAGCGTCAAGTCCAAGATATGATGTGGAGCGATTTGGAATCATTGAGGCGTTTGGCTCGCTCAGGCAGTGCGATCTGGTGGTAGTTCAGGGAACCATCACGAGAAAAATGGCACCCCGCTTGAGGCTTGTATATGACCAGATGCCTGAACCAAAGTATGTCATTGCCATGGGGGCGTGCGCAATTACGGGAGGACTTTACTTTGACTCGTATAACGTCCTGCCAGGAATCGACGGAGTGATTCCAGTAGACGTCTATGTTCCCGGCTGTCCTCCGAGACCCGAGACCCTCATACAGGGATGCATGTTGTTGCAAGAGAAGATCAAGAGGATGAAGGCCCGAACGATTGTATGATCTGACGGTTCTGGAAAGTTATCTGGTCATTTGGAAAACGTAGCAACATTCGAACACAATCTTGAATGCGACCAAACCTACAGTGACACGCCAAAGTAAATGCACTTTTGAGGCTTAAATAAAATCGAATCCATATAATTGCATGTTTCGCACCTATCAGGTAAAGATACGCCAGTCAAGAAAACTGTCCCAGAAGATAGCCGGATACGCGCGGGAATGCGATGATGTCTATGACATGGCAATCATGGTAAAAATGGCGCACCCCAAAACCAGCGCATACGACATGATAAACTTGATACCAAGTTGGAGGCGGGAATTTGGCCTGAAAGGAGCGACGGCGATGCACGAGCAGGCAGCCTTGCAGGCCAGAAGGGCGGTGACTGCGTTCTGGAAATCCAACAAGCGCAAACATGCACGACGCATGAGGCACAAGAACGAGATACGGCAGGGCAAAAGAAGCCGGTACAAGCACAACAGGTGGACCGAACCGTCCAGCCTCATGCGACGCAACGACAAATCAGAAAGGCTCAAGTCGCTTTCCTGCAGGAGAGAGCCGAAAATGAAAGGGGATGGTTCCATCCAGCTCACCAAGTTAGGCGTGGTCCGCGTGAAAACTGAGATGCCGGAAGGCAGGCTCGTGTCATTCCAACTGAAAGACGTGACTAAAAAATTCACCGGCCGTACCAAGGATGGCGACAGGAAGTTCCTGCTCCTGGTGCAGGTGAATGTTCCGGATCCCGAGCCCGTGGCTGGCAAGACGGCAGGGATAGACTATGGTGGAACCATACCGGCCGCCACGTCTGACGAGCATGGGAATGAGCGACTTTACAGGCACTCAGGCGGGTGCGCTAGGGAAAAAGGCGACAAGATAGACTGCCTGAGACAGGAACTGTCAAGGTACGTAAAAGGCTCTCGAAACCACAAGAAGGCAAAGCGAGTTTTGTCCCGGGAGTCTAGGCGCATATCCAACAAGCAGGAGAATGACGAGTGGAGGATTGCCCGCTCCATCACGGCCGGCCTTGCATGCCTGGCAATTGAGGACCCCAAGCGCCTGAACTTTGCCGCAATGAGGGCGAAGGGCGGAAACAGAAAAAAGGGCATGAACCGCACCATGGCATACTCCAGGCCCGGCGCACTGAGGGCCAAGACCCTCCAGAAGATGGAGGAGCGCGGCGGAATCATATTCCCGGTGGATCCGCGCAACACCAGCACGAGGTGCCCGCGGTGCTACTTTGCATGCAAGGAGTCGAGAGACTATGGGGACTATGACTGCATCATGTGCGGCTGGTACCACCATGCCGACAAGAGCGGCGCGTCCAACATAAAACTAATCTGCCTCCACGCGGAGGCCGGCGGCCGAGTCCACCCAGGTGGGACTGTCATTACGGACAGTGATGCCGTCGAAAGGCGAGAGGGCCACGGAGCGGTAAATTCCAAACGGAATTTACCGACAGGTCGGCTTGAACCCGACAATGCAGACGTTGTCAGGCCTGACAGAACGCCCAAAAGAGCCCAGTTTGTCGTGGCCGGCTAGTCCGGGCGCAGAAACTTTTGCTCGTCACTATAAATACGAAATTCTTGTAAAACCTCAAAACACGCATGGATCCTGTCGGCAACGAGATTGAGAGAATGATGCGCAGGATAGTCATGCGCAGGAGGATCCACCCTAGGGCGGTAAACCTTGGCAGGATGATGATGCTTGATGGTCTGCTTCCTCACATGAAGATCAGGAACCTGACGCGTGCCACAAGATTCTCGAAGTACTCGCACGTACTTGCCAGATTATACATCTTTATGACAACATCTAAAATAAAGGCTAAAATGTATGAAGGCTAGGAGGTTTGTATAATGGGTTCTGATTCCAAACGATCCACAGAGAAAAAGACTAAAGTTCCTCCTACTGACGCACCAAAACCAGCTCCGGCAGACGCACCAAAACCAGCTCCGGCAGACGCACCAAAACCAGCTCCCGCAGCCAAGCCAGCTCCGGCAGACGCACCAAAACCGCTCCCGCAGCCAAGCCAGCTCCGGCAGACGCACCAAAACCAGCTCCCGCAGCCAAGCCAGCTCCGGCAGACGCACCAAAACCAGCTCCCGCAGCCAAGCCAGTAGTCCGACCGCCGCCCAAGCCAACCGCCAGACCCGTACCAAGACCAATACCAAAAAAACCCGTACCCAAGGAAGCTCCGCCACCGGTGTTTGAGACCGGCATATCCGCCAAACTAGTAGAGAAGTTTGGCGAGAAGGTCAACGTGGCGTTTGTAAAGAAGGACAGGGTGGGAATCAACGTCAGCAAGGACGACATTCACCAGGTTGCAGAATTCATCCGTGACGGGCTCAACTACGATCATGTCGAGTCGGTCTCGGGAGTAGACTATCCACAGGACAAAGAGATCGAAGTCGTATATCATATAGGATCATACACCGACCCAGAGTTGGAAAGACAGATTCTAGTCCTCTCCACTAGGGCGCAGAGGGAGGAGGACCCGATTCCAGGCAATGACGCGACAAGGCTCCCAAGCCTTAGGGACGTATTTTACAGTGTAGAGTTTCATGAAAGGGAAACATTTGAGATGTTTGGCGTCTATTTTGAGGGTCATCCGGATAACCGAAGATTACTGCTGCCTGAAGACTGGGCAGACCTGCCTCCGCTCAGAAAGGACTTTGCAATAAAGGGAAGATAGTGATATGACCGTAGAACTGCCGCCTGGGTTAGCACTCAAAAAAGTCGACGAGAGGATAATGACCCTCAACGTCGGGCCGCAGCACCCGGGATCCGGACACATGAGACTAGTGGTGCAGATCGACGGTGACTACATAGTGGCGTGCGACCCTGATCCTGGCTATGTCCACCGCGGGGAGGAAAAGATGGCAGAATACCGTAACTACATCACAAACATCCCGCATCTGGAAAGGCCGGTAATCCATGACTCGTGCAACATCCTGTACCCATACGTTCTGGGCGTCGAGGAGCTTTTGGGAATAGAGGTTCCAGAACGAGCAAAGTATGTCCGGGTGATATCGTCCGAACTGAACCGATGTATCTACACCATGTACTGGCTTGCCATCTACGGCATCTTTCTGGGCCATTCCACAATGTTCATGTGGCCCGCCGGGGATCGCGAACTCCTCATCGATCTTATGGAGAAGATGACCGGCGCGAGGGTGACGCACGCGCACTTTGTTCCGGGTGGCGTGAGAAACGACCTGCCGCCCAACTTTGAGGATGTCTGCCTGCGCCAAGTCAACTACTTTGAAAAGCGCATCAAGGAGTATGCTGCAATATTCTATGACAACCCGATACTGATATCGCGAACCCGGGATACCGGCGTGCTGTCGCGGCAGGATGCTATCCGGCTTGGCACCACGGGGTCTGTGCTGCGCGCCAGCGGCGTCGACTACGACCTTAGAAAGAAGGAACCGTATGACATCTATGACGAGCTGGACTTCCAGACTAACGTCATGAAGGAGGGCGACTCATATGCCAGATCCAAGGTTCCGTGGCTTGACATGCTGGAGAGCTGCCAGATAATCCGGCAGACGCTTCAAAAGATGCCAAAATCCGGCTCCGTCCGGGTCAAGCTGAAACCAAACCCCAAGGGAGTGGTAGGCTCGGTGTACAAGCGCGTAGAGTCCGGCAGGGGATCGCTGGGATGCTATATCGTCTCTGACGGAAAGCCCGAACCGTACCGGGTCAAGATGAGCGTCGGGTCGTTCCGGAACCTTATAGCGCTGCCGTACCTTCTCAAGGGAGAGAAGCTTGGCAACATGCCCTCAGTGTACTGGAGCCTCAACTACTGGCCCGTGGAGGCGGATCGATAATGTCTGTAATCGCACCCAATTTCAAACTCAGCGAATTTTTAAAATCCATAATCAGTGACGCATTCTGGGCGCTCTTCCTCATGGTGCTGGTGGGCGTTCCCGCAGTGATGATGGTGCTGTTCTACATCGAGCTGCCAGTAATCAACGGCGAGCTGCTCACGCCGTTTCTTGCATTCACCTGGATAATAGACCCTACACGTACGTTGCCGCTGGTGCATGCGTTCATGGCCACTGACATATTCCGGGTAATAGCATTCCCGGGATTCGGGTTTGCAGCACTGTTGGCTGCAGGGACCATATTTGTGGAGCGCAAGATGCTTGCAAAAATGCAACTCCGCGTCGGCCCGTTCTACTGCGGAAAGGTCGAGGGAATACTGCAACTGATGGGAGACGGACTGAAGCTTATCTCAAAGGAGATCATAATACCTGCAAAGGCCGACAAGCCGATATTCTGGGCCGCCCCTGTGATCTTTGTAGCCACCGCGGCTGCATTTGTTGCACTTATTCCTGTCGCCCCCGGCTGGGTTGTGGCAGACGTGGACCTCGGACTCATTGCAGTCTTTGCCGTGATTGGATTCTTCCCCATAATCACGGTCCTGTCTGCCTGGTCGGCAAACAGCAAGTTCCCATTCATCGGAGGAATACGGGCACTGTTCCAGATGGTATCATTTGAGATCCCCCTGATTCTTTCGCTCCTAGGCGTGGTGATCGTGACTGGAACGCTCAACCTGTCTGAAATTGCCGCAAGCCAGTCAATCGTACCGTGGATAATCTTCCTCCCAGTAGGGGCCATAGTGTTCTTCATTACCATGCTTGCAGAGCTGGAAAGAATCCCGTTTGACCTTCCGGAGGCAGAAAGCGAGATTGTCGCCGGATGGCTCACAGAGTTCTCCGGAATGATGTACGGGCTGGTACAGCTTGGAACGTATCTCAAGCTGTACGCGTTTGCCGGGCTGTTCGTGGTGCTGTTTCTGGGCGGTTGGAACGGACCCATGGTGGTGCCTCCGTTCCCGGCAGAAATCATCACAGACGGGATTGAGCTTGGGCCAGTGACTGCCCAGATTCCTGGACTACCACTCTTCACGCAGGACATGCTCAACGGCATATTCTGGTTTGTCCTCAAGACCGTGGGCGTCATATTCTTCATACTCCTGCCAAGGGGAGTGTTCCCAAGGATCAGGATAGACATGTTGCTGAACCTAGGATGGACCAAGCTCATAGGCCTTGCATTTGTCAACATCTTTATTGCACTGGGTCTGCTTTACGCTGGAGTCCTAGGACCGGGAGGATTACAATGAACACTGCTACAGGAATTATCAAAGCGCTCAATTCTGGAATCAAACACCTTGCTGTAAAGCGCTTTACACTGCGATATCCTGAAGAGAAGCTAAAGTTCGTAGGTGACGGGTACCAGTTTGATCCGTCCACCGGAGTGGGGATTGCAGGACTCAAGGGAAGGCACATGCTCTTCCACGACCACTGCACAGGATGCCAGCTCTGTTCCATTGCATGTGAGGGAGTGGCAGAGGCAATAGCAATGGTAAAGGTGCCAGAGGAGCACAAGCAGAACAAAAAATCCATCATGCCACAGATAGACTACGGCAAGTGCGTCTTTTGCGGCCTGTGCGTTGACGCGTGCCCGTTTTACGCGCTATACATGACAAACGACTACGAGCTGTCATCGTTCTCCAAGGAGGGCCTGATATACACTCCTGCCCAGCTTGCAGTGAAACCGTACGTATCCCAGGACAGCGAGATCCAGATTACCGACAGGGGCGCCACGCATGGCTGATGCCGTATTTTTGGCCTTGGCAGTGGTCACAATTGGATCTGCGATTGCAGCGCTTGAGCTGAGATCCCTGATATATGGCTCCATTGCCCTGATGGGGACGCTTGGCGGCATAGCAGGGTTCTTCTTCCTTCTGGACTCGCCGTTTGTTGCCCTGTTCCAGATTGCCGTATACGTGGGATCGATTGCCGTGCTGATACTCTTTACCGTAATGCTCGTCAAGAGGGAGCTGATATTCAAGAAGATAGAGGACAGCAGGAGGAAGTATGCCGGCGTGGCGCTGATGCTGGTGGTGATGGTGTCACTTGGCGCCGTATTTCTGGACTCTGGAATCAAGGATATAACGACAGACGAGGAAGCAGTGGACTTTAGGGATATCGGATCTGACTTTGTGACTTACTACTGGCCTGCCCTAATAGCAATGGCCCTGATACTTGCAGGCTCTGTTACCGGCGCGCTGGTTCTTGCCAAACGAGAGGATGTGGAGAATGGCCAGCGAGCTAGTTGACTTTACACTGGTGTCTGTGGCCCTTCTGGGCATCGGAATATACGGCCTTGCCGTAAAGCGCAACTTCATCCGCATGCTCTTTGCAGTGGAGATCATAATTAATTCGGCCAACCTCAACCTTGTGGCGTTTGCCCGGTTCATTCCCGACAGCGGAGGACAGACGCTGGCGCTGTTTTCCATCGCCATTGCCGCAGCCGAGGTGGCAGTGGGGCTATCGCTGATCATTGTGGCGTACCGCATGTACCACAACATAGACATTGCAGACTTTAGGAGCCTGAAGGGATAATGGAGTATGCGCTACTACAGGCAGTCTTCCTGCCACTACTACTGTCTCCCGTGGCGTACGTCATAGGCAAAAAGGCGGGCCCGTCGCCTGCGATGTGGTTCACCTTTGCAATCCTGCTGTACACGACGGTTCTGGTGATACATGCAGCCTTGTCGGGAACCGTAGAGGAGCACTATCCGTGGACCGGGCAGTTCGGCGAGTTCGGCTTTCTGCTTGACGGCTTGGCATCACCATTTGCAATAATCATATACGTGCTCTCCACGATACTGGTGCTGTACTCCAAGCCCTACATGATTCACAAGTTCCACGAGCAGTACGAAGAGGAGCAGAAGGTTCGCGTGTCCGGGGATTCGCAGACCCTTGTGGAGTCCTCGTCGCTTTCCGAGTACGTCAATGCCAAGTCCGGCCTCTACTTTGCCCTGTACTTGGTGTTTGCGATGGGGATGCTGGGAACGGTCCTTGCTACAAACCTGATCGAGTTTTACATATTCTTTGAAGTCATGCTGATTCCGGCTTTCTTTCTGGTAGCCCTGTGGGGAGACGGGCCAAGACGAAAGATTGGCCTGATGTTCCTGTTCTGGACCCACGCAGGAGCAGTCGTGCTGCTTTTGGGATTCCTGATGATCGGCCTTACAGTAGGCAGCTTTGACTTTGCAGACATCAACGAATCCGAGATACCGCAGGACATAGTCCTGATATCTGCCGTGGCGATACTGATCGGGCTTGGCGTCAAGCTTGCAGTATTCATGTTCCACATATGGTTGCCGTACGTCCACGGCTCTGCGCCCACGCCGATCAGCGCGCTGCTGTCGCCTGCCATGATCGGAATCGGCGCGTACGGAATCTTCAGACTCGTCGTGGAGCTTCTGCCTTCCACGTTTGCAGAGCTCTCCATTTGGCTCCACATCTGGGGCCTTGTCACCATGATATACGGCGGCGCCATGGCGCTGATGCAAGACGACCTCAAGCGGCTCCTTGCATACTCCAGCATCAGCCAGATGGGATACCTGCTGTTCGGAATCGGCTCCCTGTCTGCCCTCGGGCTTGCCGGTGCCGAGATGATGTACATCACGCACGGAATCGGAAAGGGCATCCTCTTCATGATGGCAGGAGTCATAATCGTCCGGGTCGGTACCCGAAGCATATCCAAGCTCGGCGGCCTTGCAGGAAAGATGCCGATAACTGCCGTCTGCGCAGTCATCGGGGCGCTTACGATAATGGGCGTGCCGCCTACTAGCGGCTTCATGGGAGAATGGGTGCTGTTCTACGGCGCGCTCGAGACTGCCATAGAGGAAGGCTCAACGATACGCGCAGTGACGTTTGCTCTGGGCCTTGTGGCAACCGTGCTTACCATGTCCTACATGCTGTGGATGCTCAAGCGTGTCTTCTTTGGCAAGACGCCCGAGCATCTTGAAAACGTCAAGGAGGGAAGCTGGTACATGACTGCGCCGATGATGGTGCTTGCAGGCTTTACAATGGTGGTCGGCATATACCCGGACATCTTTTACCAATCAATCATTCCATACATGAACGGAGTGCTGGGGGTATAGGACATGGCAACCGAATTCCTTGGTATACCATTTGAGGCAGGAGCGATAAGCGCCTGGCTTGTTTGGATTCTTCCGTTTGCAGCCGCGCTCATCATGCCGGGCGTGGGCAAGTTCTCAAAACACGCAACCGGATACGTAGCAGTAGGGTTTGCCCTTATGAGTGCCCTGTCTGCGGTATCGCTTCTCCCGATGGCGCTCGAGGCGCACGAGATACACGACCAGGTAATGTGGATCGAGTCAATCGGCCTCAAGGGAGGGGTGCTGGCCGACCCGCTTTCCATAATCATGGCAAACGTGGTGGGATGGATATCCTTCCTCATCATAATATACAGCACCGGATACATGAAGGGCGACCGGGACATCACGAGATTCTGGTTCTGGATGCTGTTCTTTATCGGCTCCATGCAGCTCATCGTGCTCTCTGACAACCTCCTGCAGGTCTTCTTCGGATGGGAGGGAGTGGGGCTTGCATCGTACGCGCTCATCAGCTTCTGGTACCGCGACAAGAAGAAGGACCACGTGGGACAGGAGGGACGTACGGTTCTCGGACTGCTGGATTACTACTCCCCCACGCATGCAGGCATGAAGGCCTTCATCATGACCAAGGTGGGCGACGTCATGATGATTGCAGGCATGCTCTTGATATTCTTCTATGCGGGAACCTTCGGGTTCCGGGAGCTAGTCGACGACACCGCGTGGGCCGTTGCCATGTCAGCCCAAGGGTTGCTTGTACCGGCGTTCGTGCTGCTGTTTGGAGGTGCAATAGGCAAGTCCGCGCAGTTCCCGCTAAACGAGTGGCTGCTTGAGGCCATGACGGGCCCGACTGCGGTATCCGCGCTGATTCACGCGGCAACCATGGTAAAGGCAGGGGTGTTCCTGGTCGCCAGGATAGGCCCGATTGTCTTTGCCCTCGGGGCGGCAGGAATATTGGCAGACCAGTTCTTCGAGATCGTGGCCTGGGTGGGGGCAATCACCGCGCTGTTGCTGGCCACGCAGGGAATGGTCAACCCAGAGATCAAGAAGGTCCTTGCATACTCTACCGGTTCACAGATAGGCTACATGATGCTCGCGCTCGGCGTTGCCGGCCTTTCGCACCAGTACGTGGACGGCTACACGGCGGGATTCTTCCATCTCATATCCCACGCAATGTTCAAGGCCTCGCTGTTCATGGCCGCCGGCTCCCTGCTGCACGTGGTAGGCTCTCGCTTCATGACCGACATGGGAGGGCTGCGCAAGCACATGAAAAAGACGTACGCCTTCATGTGGGCTGCGGGCCTAGGACTCATGGGCGCGCCGTTTATCACCACCGGATTCTGGAGCAAGGATGCCGTCTTTGCCGCCGTGTACGAATCCAGCACAGAATGGGCACTTCCGCTGTACGCCATAGCGGTTCTCACTGCAGTTATCACGGCATTCTACACCACGAGGATGATAGGAATGGTGTTCTTTGGAAAGAAGAGCAGCCACATTCAAAAGATGGAGGCAGACGGCCACCACATACACGAGGCACCCATGTCCATGTGGGTTCCGTACGGAATCCTTGCGGTGCTTACCATAGGGATAGGCATAATAGGCCTGTCAGCCGAAGAGGGCATCCACCACCTCTTTACCGAGTACCTGGAGCACTCATTTGGCATTCACACCGTGCACCTGGCTACAGAGGCATCCTTCCTGCCGGAGTTCCTGCAGGGACTCAACCCCGTGGCCCTCGGATCGTCGCTTGCCGCCTTTGCCATAGGAATCGGTCTGGGATACATATTCTACATCGGCAGGTGGGTTGATCCGGTCAAGTTTGTAAACTCCAACCTCTTCTTCTACGGGATACACAAATTCATCCTAAACCGCTGGTATCTCAACTCCATCATATACTGGTGCTTTGTGGTCGCGCCACTGTGGCTGGCAAGGGGGGTATTTAGATACTTTGAAAAGACGGTCATCGACTACGGTATGAATAATGGGTTCCAAAAGGCAGTCGGCTGGAGTGCCAAGGTTGTGCAGGGAAGCCAGACGGGAGTATCACAGTCGTATCTATTCGTATTTGGAGCAGGACTACTCTTTGTGGTCCTGATGTTGCTGGTGTAGGTGGGAGATGACATGCTAGAGATTACCTCAACACCGCTGGTCCTGATTGCCATTCTGGGAACGGTGGGCGTGCTTCTTCCAATCATCAGCATCGCAAGGCGCGAGCAGGGATCCAACATGTTCTATGCGGCAATCGCCTTTGCCGCCCTCATAGCCTCCATGGCGTACGTCGGGTACCAGTTTGTCAGCGAAGAGATATCGCCGTCTGCGCTGTTCTCCGAGGACGTCCTGGTGGATGACACGTTTGGCGGATTCTTTGCAATCGCCATGCTGATAGTGGCGCTGTTCACCACGGTGGGATCGTTCAGCTACATGAGAAAGCACAACGCGCCTGCAGTCTACTACTCACTGATACTGCTTGCCACGATCGGCATGGTGCTGGTGGCGTACTCTACTGACCTGGTGATGCTCTTTGTAGCCTGGGAGCTGATGAGCATACCCACGTACGTCCTGGTGGGGTTCATGAAGAAGAACCCAAGCTCAAACGAGGCGGCACTCAAGTATTTCCTGTTCGGCGCACTCTCGTCGGCGATCATCATATACGGAATCTCCATAGCATACGGGCTGACCGGCACCACCAACATCGGCGAGGTCATTACCGGTTATGCCGCTCTGGATCCGTCATTGCTTCCGCTCGCGCTGCTCTCAGTCGGCCTGTTCATCGCAGGGTTCGGGTTCAAGATGGGCCTCGTGCCTTTCCACCAGTGGCTTCCAGACACCTACGAAGGCGCGCCGTCGCCTGTGACTGCGCTTCTTGCAGCAGCCACCAAAAAGGCCGGCTTTGCCGCAGCCATCCGGGTTGTGGTGCTTGGCATGGTGGTCCTTAACGTAGACTGGACGCTTGCCTTGGGAATTCTTGCCATAATGACCATGACTGTGGGCAACGTTGCGGCAATCATGCAAAAGAACATCTCAAGGATGCTTGCATACTCTAGCATAGCCCACGCCGGATACATCCTGATCGGGCTGGCAGTGGCACCGCACAGCTCCATGGGACTGCAGGGCTCGCTCTACCAGATATTCAACCACTCCATCATGAAGGGCGCGGCGTTCATTGCCATAGCCGGAATCGTCACGACCCTTGCCGTAACGCACATCGACAAGCTCAAGGGCCTTGGGCGCAGGATGCCGATAACCGCGCTGGGCCTGGTAATTGCGCTGTTTGCATTGGCAGGAATCCCGCCACTGTCTGGCTTTTGGAGCAAGCTGATGCTGTTTGGCAGCGCCCTGGATGCAGGCTCTGCAATCTGGTGGGCTCCGTGGCTTGCAATCGCAGGCGTGCTTAACAGCGCACTGTCGCTTGCCTACTACGGCTGGTTGACAAGAAAGATGTACTTTGAAGGCGAGCAGGAAAAGAGGGTCGCAGAGCCTCGTTCCATAGTGGCAGTCATGATATTCTCGACAATATTCCTAGTCGGGTTCGGCGTGTATCCCGAGCCGCTGATACAGTTCGTCGAACTCGCCTCCCCCGTGGTGGGGATGGCCGTGATGCCCTAAGCGTGCAGCATTTCCAATCCAGGCTTGACTAAAATGATGGCCTGTGCCATGTCCGAACAGTACGGCGCAACCCACAAGCAGACCTTGTCAATCCCCTGGGCAACGCAGTTAATGCCGCAGCACATCACTGCCGCGCATCTCACATCTTGAATGATGTAAACTTTATCAAATTGTCCAAGTTCGACTTGGCATCGCAGTCCGGTATTGTTCTCAGCGCCGCCCTTGCCTTGTCAGAGTATTTCTTTAGCATCTCCTCCATGGTGTCAAACACGTCCCTGGGGTCAGAGCTCCTCTTGATCAGCAGGTTGAAGAGTTTGTCCTCGTTTTTCCAGTCCAGAAGGTCGTCTCTGATCTGGTATGCGATGCCTATGTTTTTTCCGTACTCTGTCAGCGCCTCTATCTGCCCCGCACTACCTCCTGCAATAATCGAGCCCGTCCTTGCCGCGACCTCAAAGGCCGTCGCCGTCTTGTACTCAATCACCCTCAGGTAGTCGTCAAACGTAACGTCCTCGCTGGTCTCCAGCCTGCTTTCTATCATCTCGCCTTCGCTCATCAGCATTGCAGTGGTTGCCAAATCCTTTGTAATCCTGGGATTGTCCAGTCTGGAGGATATTGCAAGTATCAGGCCAAGGACAAAGTCTCCTGTCAGGACGCTGGTGTTGTACCCGTATTTGATGTGGAACGGATCCTTCTGCCTCCTCATGGTCTCGTTGTCGATTATGTCGTCGTGTATGATGGACTCCATGTGCAGAAACTCCACTGCGCATGATGCTGCAAGCGTATTGTCATCGACTTTGCCGACGCTTTCTGCGGCTAGAACCAGTATGACCGGCCTTATCCTCTTGCCGCCGTCCAAGGAGTATCTTAGCGGCTCTATGAACTCTGATTCAGAGTACGTGGCAAGTTCGTCGTCCAATGCCTTGTTTATCCTGTTGATGTATCCCCCGTGGGTCTCACGCAACGGGTTGACCTCGATATTTTTCCTGTTCAAAACAGTACAATCAAAAAGCTCCATTATTGGTAATTAAATCTTGGTGCTCCAGCCGGGACTTTCATCGGATGATTTTGAACCCGGGATCACTGCCTTGAAAGGGCAGTATGCTTGACCGGTCTACACCACTGGAACCCAAGAGTCTACCCACCTGATAACCATAAAATCTTTTGTAAATTGTACCAGTGCATGATCGTGCCCAGTTGGCACAATTTTTCCAACATTTCTGCCATACCTGCTTACCTGCTCTTGCCATGGCCGGCATCGTGGCGTGTTGCCGCATTCGGCATTTAAAGAATATTAACACCGCTACTTCAAATAATTCCATGACAAGCAGGGTTTTACCGGTGGCGCTGATAGCGGCAGCTGCCATCAGCGTGGCAGTTGTGGCGTATTTTGCGCTTGGCATCGGCGGCAGCGTAATGACTGACGAAGAGCCGGTGCAAAATCAGCAACTGGCAGGCCAAATACCCGTAGGCCTTCTTGCACCTGTTACGGGAGCCCTATCAAGCATTGGGGAGGAATACCTAGCGATTACAAGCATTGCAGCCGCAGATGTCAACGAGTATCTTCAGGCGCAAGGTGAGCCGTGGGCCATAAAGTTGATCCTAGAGGATACCGAGTCCAGGCCGGACATCACGCTTGAAAAGACCATGGATCTCCACGCTCAGGGGGCGAGGGTCATTGTGGGGCCGGTGGCCAGTGCCAGCGTCCACGCAATCAAGAACTATGTAGATGCAAACGGCATGCTGGCCTTGGCGTGCTGCTCGTCTGCATCTGCAGTCGCCATACCCGGCGACAACATCTACCGTCTTACTACAGTCGACACCCACTACATAGGAATACACGCAGAGGCCGCACGAAGCCATGGCATGGATAACCTGGTTCATGTATATCGCGGAGATGTCTGGGGAGATGGCATCAACGAAGCACTCAAGGCCGGTTTCTCCGAACACGGTGGTACGGTAAGCAACTGGATCAGGTACAATCCGGACACTGCAGACTATGCAGATGTGGCGCGCCATCTTTCCGAAATTGTCGGGGAAGTGACAGAGACAACTGATCCCGGCAGGGTCGGAATTGTGGTTTCCAGCTATGCCGAGTATCTGGATATAATGCGGGAGGCAACGTCATACGATATACTCGATGACGTTACGTGGTTTGGCATCGCAACTCCCATCGGGGATCCACAGATAGCAGACGATCCGGTTATCAGGGAATTTGTGGACAAGGTGGGGCTGTACTCCATCACGCTGTCCGTGCCTGACAGCCAGTACTACAGGCAGGTTGAGGCGGTCATAACCGAGCGGCTGGGGCACGAGCCGAACCCATTCATCTATGCAGCGTATGATTCTGTGTGGGTCCTGGCCCTCACGATGCTTGATGCCCAGACCACTAACGCCGATGGCTTGAAGGCCAGTATTGCAGACGTGGCAGAAGAGTACCAGGGGGTGACCGGCGACATCCGGTTCAACGACGCAGGTGATCTTGCGGATTCCGACTATGATGTGTGGCGGGTGTCTGACGGCCAGTGGCACGTAGCTGGAAAATACACCCAGTTGGACGGATACACAGTGTTGGACGGATCCGGATAGGCCCGTGTAGGCCTCCGGTGCGAATTTATGTAAACATATAATGATATTTTTAAATAAATATTTATCCAAAATTTGAACCCACATCATTACACCTTGTCATACAGGTTTGGAATTGTTTACATCTTGTGCAAATAACTCCTCATGCCTGGCATGCCATGGATGCGTGCCGCGGTTTCAGGCAATTGTGGTGTCGTGAGTTTTTCTGGATACCTGTCAGGCCATTGACGGGCGTGGTTGGGGTTGATGGGCCCGAAGGGCTTCGATCCCTTGGCTCACCGGTTATGAGCCGGTTACTCTACCAAGCTGAGTTACGGGCCCCATGCAGATGAATTTATTCTTGGGTATAAAATGTTGGGTTTTACGACACCCTGGAGTAAGATGGTGGCACGCTTTGGTTTTCAGGCACCATGCCGGCCTGTTATGACACCCAATGGCGCACTTGTTTGACCGTCCCGGCTCATTTCATTTGGCGTCTTGGATCATTTGCGGGAATCTTTCCGTTAACGTACGGGAATTGATTTTTGGATAATAATGATCTCTGAACGCCGCGTGCCTCAGGCGGCATGCATGCAGTACTCTTCATGGCACGCGTCAAGCAACAGGTTCTGTGCCGAGATTGACTTGTCGGCAACTTCAATCATGCCGTCCGGGCCAGACGAGGACTTTTCAAGTATTTCCCGCCACGATGCGGCATGTCTTACATCGGCTTCTGTATGGAGCCTAAAGTATTCGGTTGCAGCGTCTTCGGTCATGCCGTAGAATTTGGCCAAGCCGTCAAGCTTGGTCTGGCTGATCTTCGGGATCTCCTTTTCCAGCGCATACATTGCGCACGCGCCGCCCTCAAACGTGTCCATGAGTGCGTTCAGATCAGAGACTGCCTTGCGAGTCTTTGGAAGTCCTTCATATGACAAGAGTTCGTCTTCCGGTATGCCAAGCTGGCCTGCAAAGACAACCCACGGTCTGATGTGATCAGACTCTTCTTGCATGTTCCCTTCCAGTTCGGCCACCACGCCGCCTGGGGCTTGGTCGATTATGGGTGCCATGAAGGATGGAATTGCCTTGACAAGCTGAAAGTATTCCTTGGAGTAGCCGGCAAGCGACTCCTTGGTCAGTTCTCCTGCAGACCACATCTCGTAGAATGGGTGCTTTAGCAGGCTTCTTTCCTCAATCATGTCGTCGATTCTCTTGACAAGTGGCATGCCTAAACTTTGGGTGCGCCAATAAAAAAATCTTCGGGTTGGTAGGAGAATCATGTGATCAGCGAGTCGGCATGGCAATGTGTGTCCATTGCCGTCCCGATTAATTTTGCACTTGTGTCCATGTTGGCAAGCCATCAAACATGAAACGCGCGTTCTCAGGCACGCCTTAAAGTGATAAATACTATTTTCCCTTATCCTATATGGCATGGCAGGAATGGAGACATTTGACAATTCTCTGGTGGAATCCATAGAATTGCGGATGATCCGGCCGTCAAAGTTCCCTGTCCGGTATGCTGACCATAAGCACTCTCCCCCGAGCTTGTCAATCTGAAGACAAGCATAAGGACGCACGGGCTTTTGCAGCCCATAGTCGTCCGCCCGCTGGAGCACGGTTTTGAGATAGTCGCAGGACACAGGAGGCACGCCGCGTGCAAGTCTCTCAGGTGGAGGTTCATACCGTGCAAGATCCGCGAGTTTTCAGACCAGCAGGCATTTGAGATCCAGCTGACTGAAAACCTGCAGAGAAAGTCGATGGACCCGATTGAGGAGGCAGAGGCGTACCAAAAATACGTAGTTGACTTTGGCTGGGGCGGTGTGAGCGATCTTGGAAGGAAGATAGGCAAGAGCGAGGAGTATGTCTCGCACAGAATGCAGCTCCTGAAGCTGCCAAGCGATGTCAGGGCGAAGATTACAGAAAACAGCCTGAGCATCAGCCAAGCGCTGGAGCTTACCACGGTGGGGTCGCATCTTGCAAACCAGACGATCGGCAACATTGCAGACGACATAGTCGACAACAAGATGACTGTCAGGCAGATAAGGAAGATGAAGAGCCAGCTTGTATCCAAGACTGACGACTATGAATACCACGACGAGTCGCGGTCAAAAGAGGATCAGATTATTCGAAAAACCATGCTGACCCTCAAGATTACACTGTCGCGTCTCGACGACATGATAGATGACGCCCACAAGGCTAGTCCCAAGGAGCGGGCGGATCTCGTCCAGTTCCTGATGGGAATCCGAAGAAAGACGCACTCCATGATTGACGAGGCCATAAAGTACAAAAAAGAATCAAAACACTAGCGCACCAAGCCACATTCTGGCACATTTGACATGTTTTGTGTGGTGATTAAATGGGGATTAATTTCCGATGAACGGCGGCGCCCATTCCTTGAGGAACCTCTTGTATTCTGCCTCCGTGTACGACAGGGCGTAAAGCGATGCGACTGTCTGGGGAACAAAGTCATACACCTCGTAGGTCTGAATGATGTCGCCAAACAGGTTCCTGTATATGTCGCTCTCCTCGTCTCCCATCTCCGATGTCAGAAACGACTTTATCGTAATCCAGTCGTACCCGCCGCGGGTCTTGCCTGAAAAGATCACAAACGGAGCGTCCCTGAGGTATTTCTTCAGTCCCTCGAGCCTGCTTGGAAGCGCCTGCGACGTCCTGAACGTAACCAGATCTACGCGAATCACCCTGCCTGGAAGCTTTTTGGAGTCTACCGAGATGGTATAATTTTTGATAATTTCCTCTTCGAGAATCTTCCTGCGCGACTCGATCTCCTCCTCCGAGACATTGTAGCCAAACCCCTTGAGAAAATCCCACAAATCAAACGTGCTCTGTCTGGAATCCTGGCTGAGTGCAGATATAATTAGCTCATCTATCCTGTCCGTCATGTGTAATATCTCCCCCATACTGATATTTAATATAATTTAATTTAATTGATCTTTTGGCGTTACGCGTTAAAATTTGCAAAATCATGACGCGCTTGGCAGATTTCGTGGTGGCCCGTGCGTGTTTTGCGTCCGATCGCCGCCTGCATGTGCCGCGTGGTTGCCGATCCGGGTTCTGTCCCCGACGCCTTGTTTTAATACTCGGTGTGGCTCTTGATCCTATGCAATGACGGCAATACTGTCTGAGAACATTGGGTTTCTTGTGCTGATTGGAGTGGGGCTGATCATGTCCATGGCCGTGGCCCTGATGGTAAAGGCCGAAACCAAGTGGCTCGGAACCAGAAAAACTTCCGAGTGGTTTTACACTGCGGGAAGAACAATAAAGACCGGACTCATTGCGTCTTCGATAGTGTCTGCATGGACGTGGGCTGCGACGCTCCTGCAGTCGTCCACCGTGACCTTTGAGTTCGGCATGGCAGGTTCGTTCTGGTATGCGGCAGGCGCATCCATCCAGGTGATACTGTTCTCGATACTTGCAATCGAGCTGAAGCGAAAGGCGCCCATGACGCACACCTTCCCCGAGATGCTTTACGTCCGGTACGGACAGCACTCGCACAAGGTGTTTCTGTTCTTTGGACTGATGACAAACACCATAGTTACGGCAATGCTGGTTCTCGGAGGAGCAGCGGTGGTCAACTCGCTTACGGGCGTGGACATTACGCTGGCAGCATTCCTGCTGCCGCTAGGCATCATATTCTATACCATATTCGGCGGCCTCAAGGCAACGTTCTTTGCCGAATACATCAACGTGGCGCTGATCTTTGTCGTGGTGTTGATCTTTGTGATCGTGATATACTTTGTCAGCCCCGAGATAGGCGGGATTGCCGGAATGTACGACAAGCTGACAGAGGCATCGGCGCTCCGGCCAGTAGAGGGTAACGCCATGGGAAGCTTTCTTACCATGGCATCGATTGGGGCGCTGATATTTGGCGTAATCAACATCGTGGGAAACTTTGGGACGGTGTTTGTGGACCAGTCGTACTGGCAGAGGGCCATTGCGGCCAGGCCAAAGGCCGCCACCGGGGGGTTCATAATCGGCGGCCTTGCGTGGTTTGCAATACCGTTCACGCTTGCCACAACCCTTGGACTTGCTGCAATTGCGACAGACGTTACGCTGACGCAGGATCAGATAGGCTTGGGGCTGGTGGCACCGACTGCGGCATCCGAACTGATGGGCGACATGGGGGCGATTCTGATCCTTACCATCGTGTTCACGGCAGTGACGGCGGCAGGCTCGTCCCAGCTGGTCAGCGTATCGTCTTTGATAACGTACGACGTCTTCAGGACGTACCTGAGCCCGTCTGCGACCGGCAGGCAGCTCATCCGAGTTTCAAGACTCACGATACTCGTGTTCGGGATAGGCATGGGAATATTGGCATCCACGCTGTTCCAGTTCGGCGTCAGCCTGCAGTACGTCTACCTTCTGATGGGAGTCCTGATCGGTTCTGCCGTGGCGCCGATCTCGTTTTCCATCCTGTGGCACAAGACAAACAGGTATGCGGCAACGTCTGCAGCAGTTGTGGGACTGGTGTGCGGGGTTGTGGCGTGGATTACGTCTGCCAGTATCGAATCCGGCGAGATCACCATCGCCTCTACCGGAAGCCTGATTCCCCTGCTTGTCGGAAACATAACTGCCATACTTACCAGCCTTGTAATCACAGTCGTGGGCAGCCTGGCTGTTCCAGAATCGTTTGACTTTCGCATGCTCAAGCAGAAGATCCTCCTTGTAGACGACAAGGTGCGTTCCATGCTAAAGTACGACACCAACGAGCAGATGCTGGCAAACGCCTCCAAGTTCTGCAAGCGGGTCGGATTTGGGGTAACGATATTCATGGTTATTGTGTGGCCGATGTCGTTTTATCTCACTGAATACGTCTTTACCGTAGAGTCGTTTACCGGGTGGATAATCCTCGTGGTGGTGTGGGCGTTTGGCGCGGCAGCCGCGGTGGTGATACTGCCGTTTGTCGAGGCCCGGGACAGCATCAAGATAATCATAAGCAAGGCAGCAGATTCTGACATACACAAGGAGCCTGACCGGGAACCTGACCGGGAACCTGCAATGAAGATTCTGGTGCCAGTCGACGGTTCCACAAAATCCCTCAACGCGCTGAACAACGCAAACTATCTCTTCCGCGGCGCTGCCACCGTGAGGATATACCTGCTTCACGTCATAGAGTGGTCTGACGAGGGCGGGGGAATCGACGAGGATCTCATCACGCAGATGCAAGACGAAGGCCGCGTGGTGCTCCGAAGCATAGTGGTTCCAAAGCAGATTAACGACTACATCCGGATGGTCAAGCTTGGGGATCCGCCGACAAAGATCGTCGAGCTGGCCGACAAGCTTGGCGTTGACCTGATTGCCATGGGGAGAAAGGGACTGGGAGGCACGGAGAAAGACTACGGGCATGTCACTACAAACGTCCTCAAACTCACGTCAAAACCGGTCATGCTGCTCAACTAGCCTGCCGGCGCACGGGAGCCGATGTGCACCCACGTCTTGGCACGCATCCGAGGCTCAGTTCTTTCTCAGATCGGGAAACCCCGCCCCCTTGCACGTCCTTCTGACGTCTGCTGCAATTTCGAGAACCAGCCCCCTTACCTGCGCCGTCTGGTCTCCGAGAATCCTGACCAGCAGCCCGGCATCGTCTTTCATCCTGCTCACCCCGGCGACATTGCCGTCACTCTGGGATATCCTGGCATGAACGACACCCTCCAGTTCCAGCACGTCCTGCCTGGGTGCCAGTATGTAGACTGATCCGACTATGCCATGCCCTCCCATCACTCCGGGCGATGCCATCTCCTGCCACGCAGGTTCCATGTCCGCCACGTCGACAAACCTTGGAACCCCCATGTGGTTGTGTGCGGCGGTCCTGAGGTGGCACACGTCATACGCAAACGACTCCCCCATTGCAACCCTTCCGGGAGTGACCATCTCAGAGCATACCAGTACGGCCGATTCGTGCACGTTCAGGCTCACTGACTGGTAGAACCTAGAGCTCCTGTACGGAATGATCTGATCCGGGACAAGCTCCAGGTAGGCGCCGCTCTCCAGCGTGACGTTGATCATCTGGGTTGCCCAGTTGGCGTTCATTCCGTAGATTCTGGTGGCCCCCTGCGTCGTGATGTGCGCCATGGCATCCTTTCTCAGCGTGATGTCCATCCTGTACCTGTCCCCCTGCAGTATGCCGCCTGATGTGGACATGACGTACAGGTACGCCATGCCGGGACAGTGCATGTCGTGGTACATGGCCCGGTGCATGTGCAGCGGGGCTTGGGAGGACTGCTCCCTGATAACCGTCCTGCCGCAGGCGCCGTCTTCAAGTATTACCTTGAGGTACCCGTTCTTTCCGGCCCTCCCAACCCCGAGCTGCCTCACCTCAGAGTCAAACTGCCTGATGCTGCGGGGAAGTTCGGGCGGCGTGTAAAAGTCCTGGCCCGTCATGACACCTTTGGCCCTGCATCAAAGAGCACGTCGCGTATGATGCACTCCACCACGTCGCCTGTGCCGTCGCCTGACTTGCAGTTGACAAGCAGGGACGGCTTCTCCCCCCTGATGCGCCCTGCATCCTCCATCATGACATCGAGGCTGGCGCCCACCATGGCAGCCAAGTCGGTCTTGTTGATTATCAGGAGGTCGCAGCTGGTGATGCCAAGGCCCCCCTTTCTGGGGTACTTGTCGCCGCCTGCGACATCGATTATGTACATGAAATAGTCTGCAAGTATGGGGCTGAACGTGGTCGTTATGTTGTCTCCCCCGCTTTCAATAATGACCAAGTCAAGTTCGGGATGCCTCTCCTCCATCTCCTCTATCGCAGCGATGTTCATCGAGGGATCCTCCCTTATGGCCGTGTGCGGGCAGCCTCCGGTCGCGAGGCCTATCACCAGTTCCTCAGGCAGCAGTTCCTGCCGGGTTGCAAGGTTTGCCCTGATCCTGTCTGCATCCTCCTTGGATATGACGTCGTTGGAGATTATGCCGATCCTGTATCCTCGCCGTGCAAGCAGCGGGACGATCATCTCTATGAGCATGCTCTTGCCAGACCCTACCGGACCGCCTATTCCAATCCTAGGAACCCTGCCCATTCAGGTAAACCTTGGCGTTATGTAATAAACATTTTAGCTTCTGCCTTTTCGTGCCGCATCTGATTGATCTCTGCCTGCGGCGCAAACTGCCACACCTCCGAGGCCGGCACGTCTGCATACCTACTTGCAGTCTCCGTGATGAGCGGCTTGAGGGAATGTATCACGTCCTGGCCCTCAAGGTGCTGGATCATTCCCAGACGCAGTGCAGCGCCTACGTTTCCTGCCACAAAACCGTACAGCAGCATGAGCACGGCCCTCTCGGTGTCTATTTTGAGCGCGTCGCAGCACACGCCAAAGGATACGGGATATGCACCGACCAGCCTGCCGCCTTGAATCTCAACGTTCCACCAATCCAAAATCTCCCCGCCTGCAAAACCGCCTACGCACCTTGCAAGCTGCCTGCCTGCCCTGGCAGACGCCTCCCTGGTCTCCCTTATCATCCTGACCGACCATGACAGCGTGTCCATCTTTCTTATCGTGTCGCGGTCCGACGCCCCGGCGGCCTTGCACGCATTTGCAAGTATTATGCAGTCACACGGGCCCACCTGCTGCCTTATGCACGTCCTGTTGAATTCGGCCAGCTCACTGGACGTGGTCACCGCCCCGTCGAGAAACAAACTCTCCAACCCGTTCGAGGTCGCAAAGAGCCCCGTGGGAAACATGGAGTCTGTGATCTGCATCATGTCCAGATCTGCTGCATGGCTACCCGTGTCCAGATCTGCTGCGTGGCTACCCGTGTCCAGATCTGCTGCGTGGCTACCCGTGTCCAGATCTGCTGCGTGGCTACCCGTGTCCAGATCTGCTGCATGGCTACTCGTGTCCATGAACGTCAGCTCCTGCATGCGGGACAAATACCACCTCGTCTTGGGATATGGTGATCTGGCCTGCCATGTCTGCAAAGACCATCCGAAACGTTTCAAGTTCGGAATCTGCCTGAATGGGAAACGATATGGTGCTGCCTGATACTGCCACCGGCCTGTGCATGTTTCCTATCCTGTGCCCGATGAGCACCGCCGTCTCTGTCGGCGCGTTGTCAAAGGCAACGGAGATTATCTTCTCGGGTGCCTGCTCCACTAGTATGCGCCTGTCATCGCCTGCCAGCACGTCCCCGTGGTGTAGGACATGGCCTTCCTTCAGGGATATTCCGACATCGGTTCCCATGTCGGTCTTCCTTCGCAGCCTGGACCTTCCCATCTCGTGCCTTGATATTTTGAGACGCTCAAACCCTCCGGTGTCAAGTGGCTCGTTTCCAAGCGCGTTTCCAAGTATGGATGTGACTATCAGCACAGTAATGGTAAGGAGCTGGACTGGGTTATATTCCCTTACGGGAATCTCTTAATTATTAAATACGCCCGGTTGGTAGTCGGTTCAATGATGCTTACTCCACGGGAGATGGACAAGTTGCACATATTTCTGGCCGCACAGCTTGCGCAGAGGCGGAAGGACAGGGGACTAAAGCTCAACCATCCTGAGGCAGTTGCGCTAATCACTGATCACATCTTGGAGGGCGCGCGCGACGGCAGGTCGGTTCCGGATCTGATGAGCTCCGGCAGAGGAGTGCTTTCCAGGGACGACGTGATGCCAGAGGTTCCTGATTTGATCCACACCATACAAGTTGAGGCGACCTTTGAGGACGGGACGAAGCTGGTAACGGTGCACGATCCGATAGTGTGATGATGCCAATGAAACCGGGCCAATACATAATATCTGACGGAGACATACGGGCAAACGAAGGCAAGGCAACCGTATCAGTCCGCGTGACCAATACCGGCGACAGGCCGGTCCAAGTGGGTTCCCATACGCACTTCTTTGAGGTCAACAAAGCGCTTTCGTTTCAGCGCAGCGCAGCCTACGGGTTTCACCTCAACATTCCTGCCGGAACCTCGATTAGGTTCGAGCCCGGAGACTCTCGGGACGTGGAGCTTACCGAGTACGGCGGAAACAAGATAGTGTTTGGATTCAGTGGACTTGTCAACGGCCCGCTAGACGCCATGAGGGATGAGGCGCTGGACAGGGCTCGCAAGAGGGGATTTCAGGGGGCGGATTCATGACGCTGATCATTCCAAGAAAAAGGTACGCTGATCTCTTCGGCCCAACCACGGGCGACAGGATTCGTCTTGCAGACACGGATCTCATCATAGAGATCGAGCGAGACTTGGTCAGGTACGGCGACGAGGCAGTCTTTGGGGGCGGGAAGAGCGTCAGGGACGGACTAGCCCAGGCAAGCGGTGTCACGCGTGACAATTCCCTTGATCTTGTAATTACCAACGCGATGATAATGGATCCCATACTGGGCATCATCAAGGCAGACATTGGCATAAAGGACGGCGTGATTGCAGGAATTGGAAATGCCGGAAACCCGAACGTCATGGACGGGGTGGACATGATAATATCCTCAAACACCGAAGTCATTGCAGGAGAGCACACGATCTGCACGCCGGGAACAATAGACTCGCACATTCACTTTATCTCGCCCCAGCAGGCAATCGACGCCATATGCAACGGCACGACCACCATGATCGGCGGCGGCACGGGGCCGGCAGACGGAACCAACGCCACCACGTGCACCCCAGGTGCTTGGAACATTCACCGCATGATGGAGGCAATAGAAGAGTTTCCGCTTAACTTTGGGTTCCTCTGCAAAGGCAACGACTCTCAGGAGGTTGCGTTGATCGAGCAGATCGAGGCAGGCGCGTGCGGCCTGAAGCTTCATGAGGACTGGGGAACCACCCCTGCCACCATAGACTCGGCACTGAAGGTGGCAGACAAGACAGACACCCAGGTTGCAATCCACACCGACACGCTCAACGAGTGCGGTTTTGTAGACGACACCATAGAGGCAATAGCAGGCAGAACCATACACACCTATCACACCGAGGGTGCAGGCGGGGGGCATGCGCCGGACATAATGAAGATTGCAGGCGAGGCAAACGTCCTCCCGTCCTCGACCAACCCAACGCGGCCGTTTACAGTCAACACCCTTGCAGAACACCTGGACATGATGATGGTATGCCACCACCTCAACCCGTCGGTTCCAGAGGACGTCTCCTTTGCAGAGTCGAGAATCCGGGGCGAGACCATAGCGGCAGAAGACGTCCTGCACGACATCGGTGCAATCAGCATGATGTCCTCTGACAGCCAGGCAATGGGGCGGGTAGGAGAGGTCACGACAAGAAACTGGCAGACTGCCGACAAGATGAAAAAGATGGCCGGGCGCCTTGCCGACGAAACCGGGGACAACGACAACCTGCGCGTCAAGCGGTACTTGGCCAAGATAACGATAAACCCTGCCATCACGCACGGGATATCCGGGTATGTGGGATCGCTGCAGCCTGGAATGCTGGCAGACATCGTGGTGTGGACGCCGCAGTTCTTTGGAATAAAGCCCAAACTGATAGTCAAAGGCGGGTTCATAGCATATTCGCTGATGGGCGATCCAAACGCCTCCATACCCACAACTGAGCCTGTCTACTACAGGCCGATGTTTGGCGCGCTCGGCAGCGCCAAGCATTCCACGTCCGTGACGTTTACGTCCGGACTTGCGCTCGAGAACGGACTCGAGTCCAAGATAAACGTCAAAAAGAGGCTGGTTCCTGTCCGGAACTGCCGCACCATAGGAAAGAAGGACATGGTTTACAACGACCTGACTCCTGACATTGAGATCAACCCTGAGACATACGAAGTCAAGGTGGATGGAAAGATTGCGACTGTCAACCCGTCTGACAAGCTGTCCCTGTCAAGGCTGTACAACCTCTACTGACACGATTGCAGGCCATCCGTGCCTGGGGCATGCCCAACCAAGAGCAGTGTAGCCCTGGGGACATATCGGTGACATTCTTTGCCTTACTGGGGTTTGGCGTCGGTCCCATTCGGGAAAGGGTTCCTGTCCAGTCGACGTCTACTTGAACGCTTGTCCAGTCGACGTCTACTTGAACGCTTGTCCAGTCGACGTCTACTGGAATTGGCATCCTCCTTGAACCCGGCGCTGCCAAGATTTAGCTATTTAAAGGAAATAAGATTCCCAATTCCTAAGTAAATCTGGAACCCATTCTAGGCTGATGAAGGTCGGAACAATCAAAAGATTTTTGCCACTTTTCGTTCTGGCCGCAGTACTTGCCGTCGCACCGCAGACCGTTTTTGCAGCAGGCGAGATATCCGAAGGATTTGCCATCGGTGAGGCCCTGCCTGAATGGATAGGCTGGGCCGTGGTGGTAGGGCTGGGCGCAGTATTCGCCGTCATCATATCTGCGGAGGTAAAGATCGAGGAAAAATACCTCGGCGTCAACCAGACCTCCGAGATGTTCAACACAGCCGGTCGTACCATCAAGACCGGGCTAACCGCAGCCGCCATCGTTTCTGCATGGACTTGGGCTGCCACCCTTCTACAATCCTCCACAGTGGCATACCAGTACGGGATCAGCGGACCCTTTTGGTACGCCGCAGGAGCATCCATCCAGGTTTTGCTGTTTGGAATCCTGGCAATCGAGCTAAAGCGCAAGGCGCCAAACGCACACACCTTTTTGGAGATCATCCGCGCCAGGTACGGAAACGGCTCGCACAAGGTATTCCTGGTTTTTGCACTTACCACTAACATGATAGTCACTGCCATGCTGCTCCTTGGAGGCTCGGCGGTGGTCAACGGCCTTACCGGCATGGACATCTCGCTTGCGGCATTCCTCATCCCGATAGGCGTCATGATATACACGCTGGTCGGAGGACTCAAGGCCACGTTTGTCGCAGACTACATGCACACCATAATCATATTCGTAGTAATCCTGTCCTTCGTGGCAGCCGTGTACGTCAACAGCGACATCACCGGCGGCGTGGAAGGCATGTACGAGAAGCTCGTCGCAGCCGCCGACCTCAGGCCGATCGAGGGCAATGCCGGAGGCGCGTTCCTCACCATGGCCTCCCTAGGCGGGCTGATGTTCGGCATCATCAACATCGTTGGAAACTTCGGGACAGTATTTGTAGACCAGGCGTACTGGCAGAGGGCCATTGCGGCCCAGCCGTCATCCACTGTCAAGGGATTCCTGCTTGGCGGCGCATGCTGGTTTGCAATTCCATTTACGCTTGCCACCACCATGGGACTCACCGCAGTCGCGCTTGATGTGGATCTTACTCCAGAGCAGGTGCAGCTCGGACTGGTAGTTCCGGCAGCAGCCACGGCCCTGATGGGCGAGGTGGGTGCCATCATGGTGCTTACGATGCTCTTCATGGCAGTCACGTCTGCAGGCTCTGCGGAGCTGATCGCAGTCTCGTCGCTGATCACTTATGATATCTACCGTACCTACAAGAACCCCAACGCCACAGGCAAGCAGCTTGTGAAGGTCTCGCGTGTCACAATTGTCGCATTCGGGCTGGGCATGGGCGGACTGGCAGTAATGCTGCTGGCCATGGGACTGAGCCTGGGATTCGTCTACTTGGCAATGGGCATAATCATCGGCGCTGCAGTGATTCCAATCGCACTCACGATCCTCTGGAAGAGGACCAACAAGGTCGCAGCCACGTCGGGTGCGATCATCGGCTTTGTGGTGGCCCTGATAACATGGGTCGGCGTGGCCGGCTCCCTGCCAGAGTACGGCGGCGCGATCAACCTGGCCAGCTTGGGCCACAACAACTCCATGCTGTTTGGCAACATTGCAGGAATCCTGACCGGCGGTGCCATAGCGCTGTTTGGAAGCCTCGCCTCAAAGACAACATTCGACTGGAAGGATCTCAGGGACAAGATCACCCTGGTGGAGCTTACCGAGAAGGAATCCGCCCAGATTACCGAAGACGAGGAGACCCTGCAGAGGGCCTTCAAGTTCAGCCTCAAGGGAGGCGGCATCATGACCCTGGTTCTGATAATAGCGTGGCCAATGCCCCTCATAGCATCTGGTCTGGTCTTTGACGTGTTTGCCTACAGCGTCTGGGTAGGGATATCCGTGGTGTGGGTGAGTACTGCCGCGTTCTTCATAATCTTCCTGCCACTCATCGAGGCAAGGCACGGCATTGCCAAGGTGCTGGGGAAGAAGGCCACAACGAAATCCTCTTCGGGCGGGAAATGACTTCCTGTACCGGCTGCAACGTTCCTCTGGGCTGGAAAAAGTACAACTTCCAAAAACAGTGGCGCGTACACGGATACTTTTGCATGAAGTGCATGAAGAGGATGGGCCAGGACTTTGACGACCATGGACGGATAACCATACCAAAAACCCCATGTAGCTCATGCCACCAAGAATTTTATTTTCTGGGATCCGTATGGCATGAAAAAAAGCAGAGGCGCTGCTGCAATGTCTGCATGGACGCGCGATACATAGATCGTCCTTCTGACGGACTGCCCCCCATCCCACCTAGAATTCCCATGATGATGGCAATCTTTGCAGCGTTTGGAGTCTTGCTGATGATCACCGGATTTGTTTATGTCCTGCTGGTTGCCCCTCAGCAGGACTCCAGCCTGCTCCACGTGATCATCGGAAGCTGCATGTCCGGGGCTGGCTTCATGCTGGCGCGCAAGATGGTAAAGGTGCGCAACCTGATTCTGGGCAAGTCCGGGCCAATTCCGAACAAAGCTCTTCGTTAAATATCATGGTGTGGGTTGGATAGGTATGATGAGAACAAGCAATCCCCGGTACCGCAAGTACATGCTGGCGATGATGGGAGTCTGTGCTGCAATACTAGTGCTGGTAAACATCTAGTCTCCCCGTAAACTATGTTCACGTCTAAAAACTGGTGCTGTCTGTTCTGCGGAGCAACCCTAGTGCGTGTTAAGGCCTTCTTCCCTTCTGAATATGGTCAGTCCTAGAATCAGTGCAACCTAGCCTACTGCCCAGATGGCAGTACCTATCAAGAATTGCTCGTCTGTAGGATCCAGAAAGTTGTACCCCAAGAATGTGAGGCCAATGGCAACCGTTATCGCCCCTATTATGACCATCTGCTTGTCCATGCGTGATGTTTACCGTTTCTATATTTATGCCCGACGCTGCACCGCATGACAAGCCACAACCGGATCTGCATGGTAGCACCCAAATGCCATCCGGATTGGCACAATCATTTTAACTCGACACGGCACTTACGAGTACGATGGTCTCTTTGACATTTTATGGCGGGATCAACGAGATAGGGGGCAACAAGATACTCCTTGAGGACGGGGACACCCGGATATTTCTTGATTTTGGAAAGAGCTTCTCTGCCCTGGAGCGGTACTTTGGAGGATACCTTGCGCCGCGCTGGTCAAATGGAATCTTGGACTTTATCACCATGGGACTGGTTCCGGACATACCTGGCATATACCGGGACGATCTGATGTTCCGGGCCGGCAGGGAGATAAAATCCCCCGAGGTCGACGCGGTGTTGTTTTCTCACGCCCACGCAGACCACATCAACTATGCATCGTTTCTGCACCGCGACATACCGCTGTACATGGGAGAGGTCACCAAAAGCATGATCCTGGCCATGCAGGAACGCTCCTATAACGCCATAGACGAGGAGATATTGGAGTACCATCTGGTGGGAGCATACAAGAGCAACCAAAAAATTCAAAGGACCGTCAACACATTCCGCACCGGTGACAGGTTCAGTGTGGGCTCTTTGGAGATCGAACCAATCCATGTGGATCATTCGGTTCCAGGCGCATACGGTTTCATCATATATACGTCGGAGGGATCCGTCGTGTACACCGGTGATCTGCGTAGCCACGGCACGAAGCCGCAGATGACCGAGGAGTTTGTCGAAAAGGCCAAGAAGGCAAAGCCGACTGCCCTCATTGCCGAAGGAACCAGGTTGGGGGAAAAACATGTGAATGAAAGCGAACAGATGGTCTATGACAGATCAAACAGCTTGGCTGCCGATACCAGCAACCTGATCTTTGCAGATTTTAACTTCAAGGACGTGGATCGCGTCAGGACGTTTTACAATGTAGCCAAGGCAAACGGGAGAAAATTGGTAATAAAGATCAAGGACTGTTATCTTTTGAGGCGTCTCGCCGCAGATCCCGTCCTGAACCTGCCGGACTGGGACGATGAGCACATAGCAATCTACAAAGGCAAGCAGGGATCGGGGACGTACTCTGATGCAGACTATTTCGGAAATGATCGTGCGTTTGCCACCGCGCCTAACGCCCTGACTGCTTCCCAAATTGCCGCCCACCCTGACCGCTATCTGTGCGCGATGGGATTCTTTAGCTTTAACGCCTTGATTGACATGAAGCCCCGTCCAGGCGCAGTCTACATCCATTCTGCAAGCGAGCCGTACACAGAGGAGCAGACCCTCAACACGCAACGGCTGGGCAACTGGACTGACAAGTTCCTGATGGATCCTCACCACATCCACTGCTCTGGCCACGCCCGGGGCCAGGACATGCTGAATCTGGTAGATGAAATTGGTGCGGGGATGCTCTTTCCGGTCCATACCGAGCATCCAGAAGAATATCGCCGGGTTACTGACAGCATCACCCTCATCAAGCCTAATCAGACCTATTCCGTACATAGTTGATTCTGCATGTGGTTGGTTTGCTGAAAATCCATGCTTCTGCATGAAAATGGGCGTTTCCAAAGGACGCCATTGATTTTAAAGCAGGCGCCTTTCTGTCTATACTGGCTGCAATGAAGAATCAGAGTTATGTCTGAATGATGACGAGAAGGCATTTGTCTGAGCCGCCAACCTCTCATGCACCTACTGCAGTCTGACCAAATCCTTGGCCACATTGGAATGAGACTGCCGTTGGCACATTCCTGCCCAGTCGACGTCTACTTGAACGCTTGTCCAGTCGACGTTGAGATTCCGCGCCCTCTTCGCAGTGTAATCTTCCCCAGTCGACGTCTACTTGAACGCTTGTCCAGTCGACGTCTACTGGAATTGGCATCCTCCTTGAACCCGGCGCTGCCAAGATTTAGCTATTTAAAGGAAATAAGATTCCCAATTCCTAAGTAAATCTGGAACCCATTCTAGGCTGATGAAGGTCGGAACAATCAAAAGATTTTTGCCACTTTTCGTTCTGGCCGCAGTACTTGCCGTCGCACCGCAGACCGTTTTTGCAGCAGGCGAGATATCCGAAGGATTTGCCATCGGTGAGGCCCTGCCTGAATGGATAGGCTGGGCCGTGGTGGTAGGGCTGGGCGCAGTATTCGCCGTCATCATATCTGCGGAGGTAAAGATCGAGGAAAAATACCTCGGCGTCAACCAGACCTCCGAGATGTTCAACACAGCCGGTCGTACCATCAAGACCGGGCTAACCGCAGCCGCCATCGTTTCTGCATGGACTTGGGCTGCCACCCTTCTACAATCCTCCACAGTGGCATACCAGTACGGGATCAGCGGACCCTTTTGGTACGCCGCAGGAGCATCCATCCAGGTTTTGCTGTTTGGAATCCTGGCAATCGAGCTAAAGCGCAAGGCGCCAAACGCACACACCTTTTTGGAGATCATCCGCGCCAGGTACGGAAACGGCTCGCACAAGGTATTCCTGGTTTTTGCACTTACCACTAACATGATAGTCACTGCCATGCTGCTCCTTGGAGGCTCGGCGGTGGTCAACGGCCTTACCGGCATGGACATCTCGCTTGCGGCATTCCTCATCCCGATAGGCGTCATGATATACACGCTGGTCGGAGGACTCAAGGCCACGTTTGTCGCAGACTACATGCACACCATAATCATATTCGTAGTAATCCTGTCCTTCGTGGCAGCCGTGTACGTCAACAGCGACATCACCGGCGGCGTGGAAGGCATGTACGAGAAGCTCGTCGCAGCCGCCGACCTCAGGCCGATCGAGGGCAATGCCGGAGGCGCGTTCCTCACCATGGCCTCCCTAGGCGGGCTGATGTTCGGCATCATCAACATCGTTGGAAACTTCGGGACAGTATTTGTAGACCAGGCGTACTGGCAGAGGGCCATTGCGGCCCAGCCGTCATCCACTGTCAAGGGATTCCTGCTTGGCGGCGCATGCTGGTTTGCAATTCCATTTACGCTTGCCACCACCATGGGACTCACCGCAGTCGCGCTTGATGTGGATCTTACTCCAGAGCAGGTGCAGCTCGGACTGGTAGTTCCGGCAGCAGCCACGGCCCTGATGGGCGAGGTGGGTGCCATCATGGTGCTTACGATGCTCTTCATGGCAGTCACGTCTGCAGGCTCTGCGGAGCTGATCGCAGTCTCGTCGCTGATCACTTATGATATCTACCGTACCTACAAGAACCCCAACGCCACAGGCAAGCAGCTTGTGAAGGTCTCGCGTGTCACAATTGTCGCATTCGGGCTGGGCATGGGCGGACTGGCAGTAATGCTGCTGGCCATGGGACTGAGCCTGGGATTCGTCTACTTGGCAATGGGCATAATCATCGGCGCTGCAGTGATTCCAATCGCACTCACGATCCTCTGGAAGAGGACCAACAAGGTCGCAGCCACGTCGGGTGCGATCATCGGCTTTGTGGTGGCCCTGATAACATGGGTCGGCGTGGCCGGCTCCCTGCCAGAGTACGGCGGCGCGATCAACCTGGCCAGCTTGGGCCACAACAACTCCATGCTGTTTGGCAACATTGCAGGAATCCTGACCGGCGGTGCCATAGCGCTGTTTGGAAGCCTCGCCTCAAAGACAACATTCGACTGGAAGGATCTCAGGGACAAGATCACCCTGGTGGAGCTTACCGAGAAGGAATCCGCCCAGATTACCGAAGACGAGGAGACCCTGCAGAGGGCCTTCAAGTTCAGCCTCAAGGGAGGCGGCATCATGACCCTGGTTCTGATAATAGCGTGGCCAATGCCCCTCATAGCATCTGGTCTGGTCTTTGACGTGTTTGCCTACAGCGTCTGGGTAGGGATATCCGTGGTGTGGGTGAGTACTGCCGCGTTCTTCATAATCTTCCTGCCACTCATCGAGGCAAGGCACGGCATTGCCAAGGTGCTGGGGAAGAAGGCCACAACGAAATCCTCTTCGGGCGGGAAATGACTTCCTGTACCGGCTGCAACGTTCCTCTGGGCTGGAAAAAGTACAACTTCCAAAAACAGTGGCGCGTACACGGATACTTTTGCATGAAGTGCATGAAGAGGATGGGCCAGGACTTTGACGACCATGGACGGATAACCATACCAAAAACCCCATGTAGCTCATGCCACCAAGAATTTTATTTTCTGGGATCCGTATGGCATGAAAAAAAGCAGAGGCGCTGCTGCAATGTCTGCATGGACGCGCGATACATAGATCGTCCTTCTGACGGACTGCCCCCCATCCCACCTAGAATTCCCATGATGATGGCAATCTTTGCAGCGTTTGGAGTCTTGCTGATGATCACCGGATTTGTTTATGTCCTGCTGGTTGCCCCTCAGCAGGACTCCAGCCTGCTCCACGTGATCATCGGAAGCTGCATGTCCGGGGCTGGCTTCATGCTGGCGCGCAAGATGGTAAAGGTGCGCAACCTGATTCTGGGCAAGTCCGGGCCAATTCCGAACAACCCCGTAAAATAATCTCGCATGCACGCGCGTCTTGGACTGCATCCTGACACCATGCGACATCAGGATATGCCATGCCTGCAGGATGTCACAGAACCACGCTGGATTTATTTTAGCTCGTGCCACATACCGGTGTATGCCTGAGATTTGGTTGAACTATGGCATGGCTGATGTCGTACTGGACATACGTGCCGAAAACTTGGCCGAAACGCTTGACTCTTCGGGCGGTCTTGAAGACCAGATGATTCACAAGACGCTGGACGAACTTGACCTTTCACGCCCCATGGATCTTATAGTCATGCACAACTCCAAGTCTGTGCGAAATGTCATCACATCCATATTCATGCTGTGCGAGCAAAAGTCCAAGCCGTTCCCACACATCTTGGCAGACAAGGGAATACTAAAGTCTGTCCGGTCAGGCTTGCCTGAGGGAAGCACCGTAGACGAGTTTGACTCCGCAGAGATCAACCCGGATCTTGTGTTCATAGGTGAAGTCGAGTTTGACGGACTCTTTGGGTACGAGACTGTCGCAACCCGCCTGATCAGGCGGTTTGGTGCAGAATCCATGCTTGCAGCCTACTCCAAGAGGGGCGGCGACCTTCCGTCTCCCGGGGAAGACACCGCATGCATGGCTGAGGCAAAAAAGTTTGCCGACGGCTTTGAGATACGGGGAATCGAGATAGCCGCAAGCTCCGAAGGAATAGTCGACATCTCCATGGGACATCCGTCCAAATCGGCTGCCGTGACCAAATCCCTCAAACCCGGCATCCGGGATGCGGGAAAGCACCGCTCCGTGATAGTAAGCGCCGGCAGGGACGCAGGCAGTTACACTCTTGGCGAATCCCTCTCCCCCCTGTGGAACTGCATGCAGGCAGTCAAGCCCGGCGGCCTTGCCGTGCTGGTGGCCGAGTGCAGCAACGGACTTGGTTCTGATGCGTTTGGACAGTACGTCGAGGGACGGCTGGATGAGAGGCACTTACGCAACCCCCAGAGGTACATGGACAGGATGGAGAACCTGTTGTTCCTGCTGAAGACCCGCGAGAGGTTCCAGACTGCGTTGGTCTCGGTGCTGCCCGAGTTTTACGTCAGAAAGCTTGGCATGATTCCAATGCCGGGCATAAAGCACTCCCTTGATTATGTCCTGCGGGAGCACGGCACCAGGCAGAAGATTCCCGTGGTAAAAAACGGCGCCCGGATGCTGCTAAAGTAGCAGCCCAAGCTCTGCCGGCAGCGGGGCGCACAGGACGGCAAGCACGACAATTCCAGCATATGCAAACCTCCTGTTCCTTGGGAGCGGCGTGACGTTGTCCAGCGGCGCGGCGCTTGGCGTCCTCATGCTCATGAACAAGATGAGCAGCGCCATTACCCAGAATCCCAACAGCACCAACGCCGCAATGCTTCCGTACGTGGCGTATCTGTGCAGGTTGGGGGTGAGAAGCGTCCTTGCCATGTGGCCCCCGTCAAGCTGCCATGCCGGAAGCAGGTTCAAAAACGTGATCAACAACCCTATCCATGCTGCAAACAGGACCGGCGTCATTATGACTTCGTTGCCAATTCCCTTGCCAAACATCGCCAGGCTTGCAGTCATCAGGAGCGGCTCTCCCATGCTCCACTCTGTCAGCCTGGAGTCCTCAAAGAGCATTGCCGCAGTCTCCTGGTCCAGAACGGGCGCAGTGTAGGCGCCGTACATGGAGACGATTACTGCAATGATAAGGCCCGCGACGGGACCGGCAATGGCCACATCAAAGAGAATCTCCCTGTTGATGGTAAGGCCCCTTGACCTGATGAACGCCCCGAACGTGGGGATTGCCAGCACCGGAATTCCCGGAATGAAATAGGGCCACGTGGTGCCAAGCCTGTGCATCCGTGCAGCCACGATGTGGCCCAACTCGTGAATCCCCAAAATACCAAGAAGCGACATGGTGTATACTGCCGCCATTTCCAGCGGATCCCCGATATTTATTATCGTGTTTGCCGCCGCCGTCCTAAAGTATCCGTCCACCATCACGAACGTAACCACCACTGCAAACAGGATCCTTGGGATCCACGACGACCTGAACAGCCATCCCTGCTTTCCGCGGGCAAACTTTTGGACGATGACGTAGATGACTCCGTCCACTCTTTCGAGCCTGCATACGTAGCTCATGTCCTCCAGCCTTCTTGCGAGATCCTCGAACTTTGACTTGAACTCCAGATCCGCTATCTCAAACTCCATCGAGAACTCTGTCTTTGTATACTCGCTGACATCAAACACGGAGCGGACAATCGAGACTATTACCTCCTGCGGCGGATCCTCCATACCCTGACGACACCCGCCTGCCATTAATGGTCTTTTGGTTTAAAATTAAATAATCACTTGACACAATGTAATGTCATGCAGGTGGTTCTCAGACAGGTTGACGAGTGCAGCATCAGGCGCGCCGAAGCCAGTGATCTCATATCCGTGATGGAGATAAATCTCAAGACGCTGCCCGAGCACTACTCTGACTACTTTTACGAAAGCCTTCTTGCAGAGATGCCAGAGGCGTTCATAGTGGCAGAGATTGCAGGAAAGTGCGTGGGATACATCATGTGCAAGGTGGAGCACGGGTTCTCAAACTTTAAGAAACTGGGCTTTGTCAAAAAGGGACACATGGTATCTGTTGCCGTGGACGACAAGTACAGGAAACGCGGGATAGGGAAAGTACTGGTGGAGGAGTCAGTCAACGGCGTAAAATCCCGTGGATGTGACGAGTTCTATCTTGAGGTCCGGTGCAGCAACACCGATGCCATCCGACTCTACGAGGGACTTGGCTTTGTAATACGGCAGCGCATCAATACATACTATCGGGACGGCGAAGACGGGTACCTGATGTCAATCGAGCTCTGCTAGCCCCTGGGCGTGAGGCATCCGGCTGGCTGCACGTGCTCAAACCAATAAATAACTAGGTAAAAACTTTCTGCCATGGACAGGCGCAAGACGATGGGAGTCGTGATATTCGTCTTGTGCATAGGCGGCTTCTTCCTGTATGCCTACCTGCTGATGCTCTCCGAATGGAGCCCCATCGTGCTTCAGCTGTCCGTGCTGATGATTGCCGGAGGGATGCTGGGAGTGGTGGCTTGGATTGGGTACGTCATGGCCACGACCAAGCCGTCACCTGCATCCATCACGTCCGAAGGCTAATCCTTGAATATCTGCGCATCCACTACGGTCTGGTAGTATCTCGGTCCCACTGCCCTTACGATCTTGGAGCAGCGCACCTCTGACCTGACAGGTGCCACGCTGGAATAGTGCTCCTCTGACAGCGCCCCTGCGTCAGATTTTTTGTCCGCGTGGATGTGCGAATAGTAGTGAATAATGCCCCCGCTTCTGGTGGCGCTGACTGCAGACCTTAGAAACTCGTCGGATCTCTCCGGCAGCAGCATCAGGGTCCTGTCCGCCGTATCCTGCAGCCTGTCCCTGATGATCTCAGAGGCGTCCCCGTTAATCGACACCACCCTTCCTGCAAGCTTGTTCATCTCCATGTTTCTCCTGCACAGCTCCGAGGCGACCGGGTTGATGTCCAAATTGTAAACGGTGCATTTTTTCTTCTTTGCAGCCATTATGGAGAACATCCCCACGCCTCCAAACATGTTGACTATGACCTCCCCGTCGCATGCCAGCCCGGAGATCCTCTCCCTCTCGGTGGACAGCCTGGGAGAGAAAAACGCATTTTTCACATCCACCTCAAACCTGCAGCCAAACTCCCTGTACTCCGTCCGGGTGCTGTCCGTGCCGGCAAGGATCTCTAGGTTTCTTGTGCGAAAGTCGCCGTCTACTGCAGACGTCTGGCAGAACACGCTCCTTGCAATCTTCACCCTGCTCAACAGGGCCTCGCCTATGATCTTCTTTTTCGGCATGAGGGAGTCGGGGATTCTGACGACAATTATGCCCCCTATCTGGTCGAATGCAGAGACAAACTCGTTGCTTTCTGCAGGCGTGAGCACGCCTTCAAGCGCCTTTTTTAGCATGCGGGTCAATTCCTGCTGTGAGGGTGTGGATGCCATATTTTATTGGTGGTGCAAACTGAAGGCAGGCGCGATCCGGCTTGGGCAAGTCCTGCCTTGAAACCCGTTTCGCTTTTTTTGCCTGGACATAAAGTCGCGCACGGACGAGTACGGCATGGCCAGATTCTTTGGATGCTGCGACCATTCTTAGGATGCATGCGAGCAGGACATTGCGAGCCGCCACGTATTTTCCAGATCAATCCACTGCCGGAAAAATTCACGCTTTTCTGCATGCATAATTTTTGGCGCGCCGCCCGACGTTTTAAATTCCTGACGTTTTTCAAACCAAGCCCGCCGCACCCACATGCGACATATCAAGAGTGCAAAATAATGCAAATTCAACTGAATTCCCCAAAACCAATTCTGCAGTTTTGATTTGCATCCCACGCGGCAAACGGCATCGCAGGGCAATTGCTTGAAATTTATTTCATCCACCGGCTGAGCGTTCCGGAATGAGGATCGCCTGATTTTTTTGGCACCCCCGGCAGGCCATCCAGCCTCCTTATGGTGGAATATGATTTTTTGATGAACCATGGCCATTCCTGCCCTGACTTTTTCCATGCAGCCAGCCATCTCTGGGTCTCTGGATCCGCGGTCCCTCCGGATCCTACGCGGATGCCACCAATGGCAAACTTGCCATTAATCTCTGCCATGCTCTTCTCCCTCTCCCTTTTTGCCAGTGCAGATGCGAGCCTGACCTCAAGAAACCTGTCGTCTGCCTTGTGCATGACCACCACTACCGCACCCCTCCTTTCCATGCTGCCCAGGTAATCCTTGAGCTCGCGCCCAATCTGGTAGTCGTCAACTGCTATGCTTGCCTTGTCAGGCCGAATCCCCTGCATCAGGCGAGTTATAATCCTCTTGTATGCTGCATCCATGAGCCTGTTTATGTTGTACCTGTCAATCTTTTCTGGAGGAATCCTTTCAATATCAAAATACAGCCCCATGCCGCCCATTTCGCTTGCCCTGGAAAATATTCCATCCCAATACCCGTACGTCCTGTTGGATTTTGTGTCTGCCATCCCGGCCACAGAGTCAACCTCCCCGTACAAACCTGATGAAAACCTCGCGCCGCACAGCACCTCCTCGCCGGCAACTTCTCCCTTTCCTGTCTCATCGACTCCTATGAGGACCTCCCTCCCGGTGTTCTCAAATCTGGGCTTGCAGCACCTGGTGATCTCGTCCCTGAGTTCCAGCACATTTTGGTCCCCTGCAGCGTTGTTGTACAGCGTTCCATTCCTGTACATGGTGAAAACCGCCCTGCCAATGCGCATGCGCCACGCCTCCGTACCTGCCTTGACTGCCTCGTCCTCGACTCCCCCGTACGACCTGACAATCTTCCTGATCTCGTCAATTCCATCATCTCCAACTGTCCACTTCTGTCCGTCGCCCGGCATCACACCTGTGGATTGGCGCAATTAAATAAATTAACCATCCCGCATGCACATGCCTGCAAAATTCTGCCACCGCACGCCTCCTGTGCAAAATGAATATTTACAAGCCCCGATCCAATCCAAATCACACACCCGGGCCTGGGCCAGGCGCTGCCATTTTATGCGCGCTGCATGCCCAAAGCCACGAGCTGCTTTTCAAGCCGGCACCATGCCTGAAGTCGCCGAATACCATTCATGACTTGCATTTGGCGCAATAGCCAATCATCTCAAAACTGTTCCTCACGATCTGGTATCCTGACTTGCGTGCTGCCCTGGTCTGAATCCTTTTGATTGACTTTTCGTCGACATCGTCAATCCTGCCGCACTTCATGCACACCATGTTGATGTGATCCTTCGTATGGGAATCAAAACGCGCCTGGCCGTCCACGTCAATCTCGCTTACGAGCTTTTTTTCCTTCAGCATCTCTAGCGTCTTGTAGACTGTCGACAGGCCTATCATCGGATATATTTTTTTGACTGCCTTGTGTATGCAGTCTGCGCTGGGATGTTCGTCTGCCTTGATAATGTGCTCCACTATGGCAACCCTCTGGGGCGTTATCCTGAAGCCCCCTTCCCTTAGCAGCTCCATGACATCCTCCAGCTTTTGCATGCCTTTATTGTGTGGTATTTCTCCTTAATAACCATTATTCCTAATTGATAACTATTCCGAATTAAGAATAAAAATTAAATATCACTTGCCTGCAATAACTGCATGAAACAGACATTCATCGACATATCCGAGCAGAACCGCCGGGATGTTGCAGACATACTGGAATCTGTCCTGTGCGACGAGTTCGTCCTATACACCAAGACCAGAAACTACCACTGGAACGTTGTAGGTCCTCATTTCGTAGAGTACCACAAGATCTTTGAGGAGCAGTACGACGAACTGTCCGACGACATAGACGAGATTGCCGAAAGAATCCGTTCACTGGGATTCAAGGCCCCGTCCACGCTTGCTGAATTCCAAAAAAATGCCCAGATAAAGGAACACCCAGGAGTGTATCCCGATGCCGCTGCCATGGTTTCAAACCTTCTGGCAGATCATGAGACTGTGATCCGGACCCTGAGGAAAAAGATTCCGGATGTTGGCAGCGCACATGCTGATGCAGGAACCGAAGATTTTCTTGTGGGCCTCATGGAAAAGCACGAGAAGACGGCCTGGATGCTGCGATCCGTACTGGAGTAGCAGAGACGACTGGAGATTATTTTTTTATTTTATTTTATTTTACGTTATGATGTCTTGGGCAGCTTGGTTCGCGGTTTGGCATGACGCTGCACGCAACCCTGCAGGTTCTGCATGTTCTGTCACGGGACGATTCCATTCCGAGCGCTATTTGTAGTAAAAGTCTCCGGACGCCTTCTGGTTCTTGTCAAGTCTGCTTCCCATCTTGTTTACGCGGGGCCTGAGGCTCCTCTCGTCTCTTCTAAAGGAGATCTCCAGGGATTTTAGAAACCTGTTCATGGCCGCGGCCTTTGGCATCGGGGATGTGGCATGCCCTGCCGCGCCAGACTCCCCTTCGAATATCACCATACTGTCTGAGATCAGATTCATCAGCTGCAGGTCGTGGTCTATCACTATTGCCGACTTGCCAAACGAGCGCACGAACTTTTGAAGGAACTTTGCCACCGCGATGCGGTCCTCCACGTCCAGAAACGCCGATGGCTCGTCCAGCGCGTACAGGTCCACTTTCTGCAGCAGGCACGATGCCACCGCGACCTTCTGCAGCTCTCCGCCGGACAGGGACTTTACCTGCTTGTTGTACAGTTTTTTGATCTTTAGCGGTTCCAGAATCTGCTCCTCTGCCGTGCTTCCCTCTATAGGGGCGTCGTTTGCCCTCTCGAGCACGGCTATCACTTCTGCCGAAATGTCGCCTTGCAGGTACTGGGGCTTGTATGCTATCTTTACCTTCTGCCTGATGGTGCCGGTGTCTGGCTCCACGCTGCCTGCAATCATCCTCATCATGGTAGTCTTGCCCAAGGCGTTTGCGCCCATTATCCCCAGTATTTCGCCTTTTCGCACCCGACCTGCCTCGATTGCAACCGAAAACGTGGGATAGCTCTTGGTGATGCTGGGATATGAGACTGTCTCGCTTCCCTCCTGAAACACGTCAGTCGATGAGGACGATGCATCAAAGGAGAACTTTTTGTCCCTGAACCTAACGTTTTCTGCAGGCAGGTACCCGTCAAGGAAGACGTTGATTCCTACCTTGGTGGAAAGGACGCCTGAGACTATCCCGTATGCGGCCGGCTCCCCGTACAGCACCTCTATCTGATCGCTCAGGAAGTCAAGCAGGGTCAGGTCGTGCTCTACTACCATCACACTCCTTCCAATGCCTGCCAGTCCCTGTATCACGCGGGCGACTGACGTCCTCTGAAATACGTCGTTGTACGATGAGGGTTCGTCGAAAAAGTAAAACTCGGCGTCGCGGGATGCGGCTGCTGCGACTGCCAGCCTTTGAAGCTCCCCGCCGCTGAGCTCCGCCAACGGCTGCTCCATGGAGTTTTCAAGGCCCAACTCCCTGACCAACCCGCGCGCCGCGCCCCTCTGGTCGTACCTGTCCAGCAACTCCCTGCCGGTTCCGCCAAAGGCCTCCGCTATGCTGTGGACCTGCTGCGGTTTCATTGAAGAGCGGATCTGCTTTTGCCTGATCATGTCAAAATGCTGCTTCAGCTCGGTTCCGCTGTAATATTTTAAAATCTCCTCCCACTCCGGGGGGTCTTTGTACCTTCCAAGGTTGGGCTTGAGGCTGCCGGACAGTATGTTGATTACCGTGCTCTTTCCAATCCCGTTTCTTCCCAGCAGACCCACGACCTGGCCTTTTTTTGGAGCCGGAAGCCTGTACAGCCTGAACGAGTTGGGGCCGTACTGGTGAATCTTGTCTGTGGCAAGCTCTGTTGCCAGGTTTACAATGGTAATTGCATCAAACGGGCAGACCTTGACGCATATGCCGCAACCGTTGCAGATGTTCTCGTCTATGCGGGCCTTTTTTGTCTCCTCGTCAATCGCGATGCAGTCCGCGCCGGACTTGTTGACCGGGCAGTACTTTATGCACTCCAGGCCGCATTTTCTTGGCATGCACAACTCCTTGTCCAGTACTGCAACACGGTGCGTCATGGTGGGTCTTTGCGGCACCTTTGTTTATACCTATTTTGAGGCGTTCCGTATGGCATCCGGCTTGGATTGTGCGGGCACATGGCTGCAGGCCGATTATATGCTTCGTGCCAGCATATTCCCAGATCCGGGCGTTACGTTAATAGATGAGGGTCTGGCATTGGTATCCAAGCCGGCCATAGCGTCAGGGTGCGACCCAATCCCATTCCGAACTTGGAAGTCAAACCTGATGTCGCTGTTGTGTTACTAAGGTGCGAGAGCTCTTGGGAAGCAACAGTGCTGGCATTTCATTCAATAGATTCTATGTGCAATCCAATATAATTTTCAATCTGATACGGCGCATCTGAATTATTACTTGATTTATGGATTAATTTTGCACCGAACCGCATGGCATCGGGAGGCATTTTGCGCAATGATGTCTTCAGTGCCTTGCGGCTGTTCTGGGCGGACGCGTTGGAGATCTCCGTGCCGCGATCATCTATCACGGATGTCTGAACACTCCTTGTGAAGGTTCAAGCCGACGTACGCCATGCGTTCGCTGTTTCGGGAGGTAATCTGCTTGTTTGTGATTCTCCCTAAACAGCCGGTCTTGCCGGTTCATTTCGATTACCATCTGAATTCCTGGATTTTGCCACATGGATATCAGGGCTCGAAGTCCACTATTGTAGCAGCTCGGGTCGCCCCATTCAACTAAGAGCCCTTCAAGGACACACACAATGAGGGATTGGCCTGCCACGTTTGGTGGGTAGGCTGGGGTTGACATACTATCAACTAACCAGCGTTAACTGCTGAGACGCAGTTCATCCTAATTAGCACTGAATGTGTATGTTTCATCAATCCCGGTGGTAGGACTGGTGCTAGTAAGGGGATTGCTTGTGGCATCGACAATGCCATGTCCAGACGAGATTAGATCAATGTTGTATGTTCCATTAATGATTGCAATGATTGTCACACGGTACACGCTGTCAGAACCGGTAATGCCGATTATGGGGATGTAAGTGTGGTCTGTTGCTGCACTATCCGGGGACAGGGCAAAGTCACTCGTGTCCACCCCGGTCACATCCTCGCTGAAGGTCACCTCGTAGATCAGCACTTGGCTGTCAGTCGTCGCGCTTGACGGGCTGTACCTCTCGATTGAGGATATTGTGGGGGCGGTGGTGTCCGTGGTGGTAGTGCTGACGGTGTACGTCTCGTCTGATCCCGTGGGGGTGGTGCTGGTCAGCGGGTTGCTTGCCGTGTCGGCAATGCCGTGCCCTGACGAGACCAGATCAAGGTTGTACGTCCCGCCAGTAGTGGCCGAGACTATCGCATAGTACGTGTCGCCGGAGCCTGAGATCGAGGTGACGGGATTCCCGTTACCGGTCCCTCCCGTGCTGCCAGACGACAGCGCAAAGTCACTCGTGTCCACCCCGGTCACGTCCTCGCTGAAGGTCACCTCGTAGATCAGCGTCTGGCTGTCAGTCGTCGCGCTTGACGGGCTGTACCTCTCGATTGAGGATATTGTGGGGGCGGTGGTGTCCGTGGAGGTGGTGCTGACGGTGTACGTCTCGTCTGATCCCGTGGGGGTGGTGCTGGTCAGCGGGTTGCTTGCCGTGTCGGCAATGCCGTGCCCTGACGAGACCAGATCAAGGTTGTACGTCCCGCCAGTAGTGGCCGAGACTATCGCATAGTACGTGTCGCCGGAGCCTGAGATCGAGGTGACGGGATTCCCGTTACCGGTCCCTCCCGTGCTGCCAGACGACAGCGCAAAGTCACTCGTGTCCACCCCGGTCACGTCCTCGCTGAAGGTCACCTCGTAGATCAGCGTCTGGCTGTCAGTCGTCGCGCTTGACGGGCTGTACCTCTCGATTGAGGATATTGTGGGGGCGGTGGTGTCCGTGGAGGTGGTGCTGACGGTGTACGTCTCGTCTGATCCCGTGGGGGTGGTGCTGGTCAGCGGGTTGCTTGCCGTGTCGGCAATGCCGTGCCCTGACGAGACCAGATCAAGGTTGTACGTCCCGCCAGTAGTGGCAGATACAGTGGCATAGTACGTGTCGCCGGAGCCTGAGATCGAGGTGACGGGGCTGGCCGTGCCACCGCCGCTGCTGCCGTGGTTGATAGTAAGCGTCCAGCTGTTCAGGGTGCCGTCATCAGCGGCGGCATAGTTGTCGTTTATCCGCAACGTCCACGTGCCCGCGATTGATTCGCCTTCAAAGATCGAGGTGACGGGATTCCCGTTACCGGTCCCTCCCGTGTCTGCCAGACGACAGTCGCAAAGTCACTCGTGTCCACCCCGGTCCACACCACGTCCTCGCTGAAGGTCACCTCGTAGATCAGCGTCTGGCTGTCAGTCGTCGCGCTTGACGGGCTGTACCGTTCGATTGAGGATATTGTGGGGGCGGTGGTGTCCGTGGAGGTGGTGCTGACGGTGTACGTCTCGTCTGATCCCGTGGGGGTGGTGCTGGTCAGCGGGTTGCTTGATTGTCTGCGATGCCGTGCCCTGACGAGACCAGATCAAGGTTGTACGTCCCGCCAGTAGTGGCACAGTGTTGGCATAGTACGTGTCGCCGGAGCCTGAGATCGAGGTGACGGGATTCCCGTTACCGGTCCCTCCCGTGCTGCCAGACGACAGCGCAAAGTCACTCGTGTCCACACCAGATACGTCCTCGCTGAAGGTCACCTCGTAGGTCAGCGTCTGGCTGTCAGTCGTCGCGCTTGACGGGCTGTACCGTTCAATTGAGGATATTGTGGGGGCGGTGGTGTCCGTGGAGGTGGTGCTGACGGTGTACGTATCGTCTGATCCCGTGGGGGTGGTGCTGGTCAGCGGGTTGCTTGATTCATCTGCGATGCCGTGCCCTGACGAGACCAGATCAAGGTTGTACGTCCCGTCAGTAGTGGCAGATACAGTGGCATAGTACGTGTCGCCGGAGCCTGAGATCGAGGTGACGGGGCTGGCCGTGCCACCGCCGCTGCTGCCGTGGTTGATAGTAAGCGTCCAGCTGTTCAGGGTGCCGTCATCAGCGGCGGCATAGTTGTCGTTTTCGCAACGTCCACGTGCCCGCGATTGATTCGCCTTCAAAGTCCGGCGCGTACGTCTTGTCTATGTCGTCGGTGGCACCGCCCGCACGGTTGTGAACCGTCTTGGTCGTGCCGTCGGGGGCGATGAGGTCGATCTTGAGGTCGCCTATGTACGTGTGGGTGACGTCCACCGCGACAGACACTGACGTGGCGGTGCCCGAGTCTGGCACCGTGATGGTGTCAGATATGGTGTTGGCTTGCGTGATGGCAAGTGCAGGCGAGCGCGTCTGCGTGAACTGCTCGGATGTGCCTCCTCCACCGGTCCCTCCCGTGCTGCCAGACGACAGCGCAAAGTCACTCGTGTCCACCCCGGTCACGTCCTCGCTGAAGGTCACCTCGTAGGTCAGCGTCTGGCTGTCAGTCGTCGCGCTTGACGGGCTGTACCGTTCAATTGAGGATATTGTGGGGGCGGTGGTGTCCGTGGAGGTGGTGCTGACGGTGTACGTATCGTCTGATCCCGTGGGGGTGGTGCTGGTCAGCGGGTTGCTTGATTCATCTGCGATGCCGTGCCCTGACGAGACCAGATCAAGGTTGTACGTCCCGTCAGTAGTGGCAGATACAGTGGCATAGTACGTGTCGCCGGAGCCTGAGATCGAGGTGACGGGATTCCCGTTACCGGTCCCTCCCGTGCTGCCAGACGACAGCGCAAAGTCACTCGCGTCCACACCAGATACGTCCTCGCTGAAGGTCACCTCGTAGGTCAGCGTCTGGCTGTCAGTCGTCGCGCTTGACGGGCTGTACCGTTCAATTGAGGATATTGTGGGGGCGGTGGTGTCCGTGGAGGTGGTGCTGACGGTGTACGTATCGTCTGATCCCGTGGGGGTGGTGCTGGTCAGCGGGTTGCTTGATTCATCTGCGATGCCGTGCCCTGACGAGACCAGATCAAGGTTGTACGTCCCGTCAGTAGTGGCAGATACAGTGGCATAGTACGTGTCGCCGGAGCCTGAGATCGAGGTGACGGGGCTGGCCGTGCCACCGCCGCTGCTGCCGTGGTTGATAGTAAGCGTCCAGCTGTTCAGGGTGCCGTCATCAGCGGCGGCATAGTTGTCGTTTATCCGCAACGTCCACGTGCCCGCGATTGATTCGCCTTCAAAGTCCGGCGCGTACGTCTTGTCTATGTCGTCGGTGGCACCGCCCGCACGGTTGTGAACCGTCTTGGTCGTGCCGTCGGGGGCGATGAGGTCGATCTTGAGGTCGCCTATGTACGTGTGGGTGACGTCCACCGCGACAGACACTGACGTGGCGGTGCCCGAGTCTGGCACCGTGATGGTGTCAGATATGGTGTTGGCTTGCGTGATGGCAAGTGCAGGCGAGCGCGTCTGCGTGAACTGCTCGGATGTGCCTCCTCCACCGGTCCCTCCCGTGCTGCCAGACGACAGCGCAAAGTCACTCGCGTCCACACCAGATACGTCCTCGCTGAAGGTCACCTCGTAGGTCAGCGTCTGGCTGTCAGTCGTCGCGCTTGACGGGCTGTACCGTTCAATTGAGGATATTGTGGGGGCGGTGGTGTCCGTGGAGGTGGTGCTGACGGTGTACGTATCGTCTGATCCCGTGGGGGTGGTGCTGGTCAGCGGGTTGCTTGATTCATCTGCGATGCCGTGCCCTGACGAGACCAGATCAAGGTTGTACGTCCCGTCAGTAGTGGCAGATACAGTGGCATAGTACGTGTCGCCGGAGCCTGAGATCGAGGTGACGGGGCTGGCCGTGCCACCGCCGCTGCTGCCGTGGTTGATAGTAAGCGTCCAGCTGTTCAGGGTGCCGTCATCAGCGGCGGCATAGTTGTCGTTTATCCGCAACGTCCACGTGCCCGCGATTGATTCGCCTTCAAAGTCCGGCGCGTACGTCTTGTCTATGTCGTCGGTGGCACCGCCCGCACGGTTGTGAACCGTCTTGGTCGTGCCGTCGGGGGCGATGAGGTCGATCTTGAGGTCGCCTATGTACGTGTGGGTGACGTCCACCGCGACAGACACTGACGTGGCGGTGCCCGAGTCTGGCACCGTGATGGTGTCAGATATGGTGTTGGCTTGCGTGATGGCAAGTGCAGGCGAGCGCGTCTGCGTGAACTGCTCGGATGTGCCTCCTCCACCGGTCCCTCCCGTGCTGCCAGACGACAGCGCAAAGTCACTCGCGTCCACACCAGATCACGTCCTCGCTGAAGGTCACCTCGTAGGTCAGCGTCTGGCTGTCAGTCGTCGCGCTTGACGGGCTGTACCGTTCAATTGAGGATATTGTGGGGGCGGTGGTGTCCGTGGAGGTGGTGCTGACGGTGTACGTATCGTCTGATCCCGTGGGGGTGGTGCTGGTCAGCGGGTTGCTTGATTCATCTGCGATGCCGTGCCCTGACGAGACCAGATCAAGGTTGTACGTCCCGTCAGTAGTGGCAGATACAGTGTACGTGTCGCCAGAGCCTGAGATCGAGGTGACGGGGCTGGCCGTGCCACCGCCGCTGCTGCCGTGGTTGATAGTAAGCGTCCAGCTGTTCAGGGTGCCGTCATCAGCGGCGGCATAGTTGTCGTTTATCCGCAACGTCCACGTGCCCGCGATTGATTATCTTGTCTATGTCGTCGGTGGCACCGCCCGCACGCGTGAATGTCTTGGTCGTGCCGTCGGGGGCGATGAGGTCGATCTTGAGGTCGCCTATGTACGTGTGGGTGACGTCCACCGCGACAGACACTGACGTGGCGGTGCCCGAGTCTGGCACCGTGATGGTGTCAGATATGGTGTTGGCTTGCTGGCAAGTGCAGGCGAGCGCGTCTGCGTGAACTGCTCGGATGTGCCTCCTCCACCGGTCCCTCCCGTGCTGCCATAGACAGCGTCCAGCTGTTCAGGGTGCCGTCATCAGCGGCGGCATAGTTGTCGTTTATCCGCAACGTCCACGTGCCCGCGATTGACGTCCTCGCTGAAGGTCACCTCGTAGGTCCGCGTCGTGGCTGTCAGTCGTCGCGCTTGACGGGCTGTACGTGTTCAATTGAGGATATTGTGGGGGCGGTGGTGTCCGTGGAGGTGGTGCTGACGGTGTACGTATCGTCTGATCCCGTGGGGGTGGTGCTGGTCAGCGGGTTGCTTGATTCATCTGCGAACATCGGCACGTCCCCCGTGCCCTGACGAGACCAGATCAAGGTTGTACGTCCCGTCAGTAGTGGCAGATACAGTGGCATAGTACGTGTCGCCAGAGCCTGAGATCGAGGTGACGGGGCTGGCCGTGCCACCGCCGTCTGCCGGGTTGATAGTAAGCGTCCAGCTGTTCAGGGTGCCGTTGAGGCGGCATAGTTGTCGTTTATCCGCAACGTCCACCGTGCCCGCGATTGATTCTGACGTCCGGCGCGTACGTCCCGTCTAGTCGGTGGCACCGCCCGCACGGTTGTCAGAACCGTCTTGTGTCGTGCCGTCTTGCGTGATGGGTGCATCTTGAGGTCGCCTATGTACGTGTGGGTGACGTCCACCGCGACAGACACTGACGTGGCGGTGCCCGAGTCTGGCACCGTGATGGTGTCAGATATGGTGTTGGCTTGCGTGATGGCAAGTGCAGGCGAGCGCGTCTGCGTGAACTGCTCGGATGTGCCTCCTCCACCGGTCCCTCCCGTGCTGCCAAACGACAGCGCAAAGTCACTCGCGTCCACCCCGGTCACGTCCTCGCTGAAGGTCACCTCGTAGGTCAGCGTCTGGCTGTCAGTCGTCGCGCTTGACGGGCTGTACCGTTCAATTGAGGATATTGTGGGTGCGGTGGTGTCCGTGGAGGTGGTGCTGACGGTGTACGTATCGTCTGATCCCGTGGGGGCGGTGCTGGTCAAAGGATTGTTTGGAACATCGGCAATGCCGTGCCCTGACGAGACCAGATCAAGGTTGTACGTCCCGTCAGTAGTGGCAAAGACTGTCACATAGCGTGCACTACCAGAACCTGAGACGCCAGTGACAGGACTGGTACCGTTACCCGTCCCCCCCGTACTGCCCGAAGATAAGATAAAGTCATCCTTGTCCACCCCATTCACTGCCTTGTCAAAGTACACCGCAAAAACTAACGTCTGGCTGTCTGTATTTTGGGTCAGAGGACTCTTTCTCACGATTGATTTGATTGTTGGGGGGGTATTGATTACGTCCAGATCTTCTACTAACACGACATAAAGATGCCCATAAGCAGTATGTTTTGCACCGTCCAAGCAAGTATATCCAGCAAAGATTACTTTGGGAGGATCTTCAGGTTCGATGTCCGTGTCGATAACGGCATCAGTAACGGCATCATAATAGTCATTACGAACAAAGTTCCCGTCTTCGTAGATTTTATCAACGCATGTGACGTCCGGTTCGACGTAAGGCTGTTGTATTTGCACATAGTAGTTATAAACAACATTGGGGTAGCTAGTCCGATATTCTTCCGGAATTTTTATTTCCGGGCTATGGTGATCGACTCTGACGGTAATCTCTGCTGCACTGTTGGTGTTTCCTGACGTGTCAGATACTGCGCCTGCAGGAATCCGCAGCGTGATGGTGCTGTCTTCGCCAATATAAATATGATAATCGAATCTATAATTCTCGTCAGTTAAAATTCCCGCTGTACTAGTACCGGTAACTGTTATATCTCCACCATTAAACGTGTCGCGATCTATTGACGTACTAAAACTTACTCGAAATTTTAGGCTGGTACCTCCTGCAACAAGACAAGTAGAGTCGGAACCATCCGAAGGACAGGGGCTACTCGCAAGAGAGATTGTAGGCACAATCGACTGTGTTTGGGCGTGAGAAACATCTGTTACAGATGCAAATACAACAGAGATCAAAACGAACAGGAAAATGCACGGAATCATAACATTCGTCCAATTTTGCCGCATTATATCTCCACATATTCCCAGTATACTAGCGTTGTGATATAATTTAGATCATAGGGTGGATCTAAAAATATCATCTAAACCATCAAATATTTTTCTTCAATGCCTGTCAGAACCGACATTCTGCCACACTGACACAGCATGCAAACCATCCTGCGCCGCCAAAGCCTGAAACCAATGACTCTATGTGTGGATAAATTGTCCCCTAACTCCTTCGTCATTGAGCAGGCATATCTCTGGTCAATTTAGCAATCTGGACAGCCATCGGTTTGGTGGGTTTCAGGGCATTCTCGAAATTATGCCACGGCTTGCACAAGGAATGGTCAAGAACTTTTGCTAGTCAGCATAGACGTAAATCACTAAAACTGATCAGACCATATAATCCAACGTAACTCACTAAAGTTAGCCGCTACTGCTGCAATGCGCCGTGATATTAATATGCGGGGAGTCGTGCGACAACGACATACGATTCCTCAACCACATGATGGAAAAACACAGCTGGCGCAACCCAAACGTCGGCAAGCCTGACCGGAACAGCAGGGGTTACTAGAGGTTCTGCAGATAATCCATGACCAGCCTTACGCCAAAGCCGGTCGCGCCCTTTGGGTTGTACGGCTTTTCCTTGGTTCCTGCCTGCGTCCACGCCACCCCGGCGATATCTATGTGCACCCACGGCGTCTCCTCCACGGCGTTTCTCAAAAATGCAGCTGCCGTAATGGTGCCTGCGGCCCTTCCAATCCCAATGTTCTTCATGTCTGCAACGTCGGACTTTATCATGTCCATGTAGTCCTGGTTCAGTGGCAGCTCCCAGACCTGCTCGGAGGTCCTCCTGGAGGCGTCCATGATTCTTGCAGCCTCCTCCCTGTCGTTTGATACCATTCCTGCCACGTTGTTTCCAAGCGCCACGATGCACGCGCCAGTCAGGGTGGCAAAGTCGATTATTGCCCTGGGGCGGTAGTGCCTCTCCCCGTACGAGAGTGCGTCTGCAAGGATCAGCCTTCCCTCCGCGTCGGTATTCATGATTTCTGCCGTCTTTTTGCTGTACAGCCTGATTATGTCCCCCGGGCGGTACGAGTCTCCCCCTGGCATGTTCTCCACGGCCGGCACTATTCCGACCAGGTTTACCCCGAGTCTCATCTCTGATGCTGCCTTGAGTATGCCCAGGACGGTGCATCCGCCACACTTGTCAAACTTCATCTCGTCCATCTTCTCGCTTGGCTTGATCGATATTCCGCCGGTATCGAAGGTCACTGCCTTGCCTACCAGCACGGTCGGGCTGTCTCCCTTTGCGCCTCCGCCATACTCCATTATTATCAGCCTGGGGCTGTTGCTGCTTCCCTGTCCGACTGCCGTAATCCCGCCAAACCCCCTCCTCTTCAGTTCGGCCTTCGTGATCACGGCGTACTTTATCTTGTTCTTCCTTGAGATCTTTTTTGCCAAGCCTGCCAGCACGGCCGGGGTGCATTCGTTTGGAGGCATGTTGGCTACATTCCTTGTAAACTCCACCCCGCCCGAAACGATGCCTGCAGTCTTGGCCGCATGTGCCGCCTTTCCTGTCGCCACAACCGTGCATTCCGGCAACGCGTCACCCTTCTTGGACTTGAACCTGTCAAACCTGTACAGCGACATCGAGACCCCCTCGACTATCCTGGACAGCGATGCTTCATCCGGGGAGACTATCGAAAACTCTTTTACGCCCAGCTCCGCTGCCTTTTGCGCAATCTTGCCTGAGACAAACCTGACGGTATCCTCTTCCATGTCAGAACCAATCCCCGCAAGCAGTATCCTTTGGTATTGCGTGCCCGGGGCGTAAACCACGCTTGTCGCGCCCATCCTTCCCTTCATGTCTGCAAGCGCCTGCCTTGCTGCCCGGGGAACCTTGATTCTGCCAAATCCGAGTATCCTGTCCTCTCCCTCGCGAACAAACCCGCACAGCATCTCGGTGCCGCCGGCAGACCCTGCAACCTTCATCAAAACCAGATGATCCAAACGAGCTATTTAGAGCATGCCCCTGCGCGCCGCTAGGAAAAGACTCTAGGAGTCGCCATTCCGCCATACCCGGGGTCGATCTTCTGCCTCGGACTCAGGGTCGTGTCGTGATGGCACGCCTTGTTGCAGACCGGACAAAACTTCCTGTCCAGTGCAATGCACTGGCATATGTGGTTCTTGACGTACGCCTGTGCGGCCTGGTTCCACTCCCCGGTGCCGTTACAGTACACGCACATGCCAGACATGTTCTTGCCTGCCCCCTTGCAAAAGTCGCACTTGTCACTCCCCATTACCATACGTGCTATTAGGTACACTTTATTCATTTTGCCTTGCGCGGCACTCCGGCCCCGCGCCCCTTTCCTACAGAAAGTGCGCATTCTCCCAGTCTTCGCAAATGCTGCTATACTTTGCGTACTCGGTGGCAGTCTTCAACGCGTGGGTCGTGGCAAACGCGATCCTTGGGCACATTACCGGGATCCACGCAGAAAAAGAATCCCTGATCTCCCAGCAGCACTTCAAGAACATGATGCTTTCATCCTGTCTCTTTGACTGCAGGATGCTGCCAGAACCCCACACCACCGACGCCTATCTGAGTACATTTGCGAAAACTAAACAAACAATTACGTATATATACAATTATGTACATTATATTGTATGGGTGAATATAACATTCCCGTAGTGAGAAAGGGCCACAGCCCCAACCTAGATACGATCCGGATGATAGAGCAAACAATTGAGTCCCATCATGATTTTGGAACCGTGACAGATCTGTATAACGCATTGCCACGCGGCGTGCAACATGCCACGTTTAAGAAGGCTTTAGTGTATTTGGAAGAATCAAATAAAATAGCATATGACAAGAACGGCGCAGTATTCTGGATATTTGCAAAAAACAAACCGGGATTAGTTGGTTTGGAAAAGAACTCAATTCCGTTGAAATAGTCAGTAACCAAACAATTGGTCGTATTCCTTGTGCGGTACAGCCATCAAGACGAGTACTGTTGTGTTTTGTGGCCATCCAAGCAAAGTATACAGCAAACGCCAGCTCTGGTTTACCTCTGTTCTTAACAGGTTGTCAAGATCTGGGTATTTTCTCTTAAGCGACTTGGGAACTAATTTATTTCGTACCAGTTCCCCCACTGTGGGATTTTCAGCAAGCGTTTCCAGAACTGCGTCCAATTCTCTGTATAACCGATCTGTTTTGTTTAGTGACTCAAGAAATCTTCCAAACTCGGGCGTTCCGTTAACTGAACTTCTCATGATTCTGATCTGGCTTTGAGTTGGGGCTAATAACATTGACGATGTATGGGTTGCCACCATTGGTCAAAGATTCCATGGCCGACACATTCCTAGCCAACGCACCCGATGGAACCAACAACCTGCACTATGACATATGGGAAGCAACACACCACACCGGACGAGGAACCGACAGACGTAGACGCCGGCGCCATGCTGTCATCCTGTCTCTTTGACTGCAGGATGCTGCCAGAACCCCCACCACCGACGCCTATCTGAGTACATTTGCGAAGACTCTCCAGAAATAGACTTTTATTCAATTTGGCAAGATACGATACGATGGGTCTCAACTATTACCAAATAAAGAAAAACGTGTTGCAGGCCCGCAAGCTGGTCATACGGGCCACCGGCATGGCAGGTTCTGGCCACCCCGGGGGGTCGTTTTCCATGGCAGAGATTCTCGGATGCCTGTTCTACAAGCACCTGAGGTTTGATCCAAAAAATCCTGGCTGGGAGGACAGGGACAGGCTGGTACTCTCCAAGGGGCATGCCGCTCCTGGGCTCTTTTCAAACATGGCCGTGGCAGGCTACATCCCGGCATCGGAGCTTGACACGCTGAGAAGGTTCGGCGCCAGGCTCCAAGGCCACCCTGACCTCAAATGCCCGGGAGTCGAGTTCTGCGGCGGATCGCTTGGGACCGGACTGTCATACTCTGTCGGCGTGGCGCTTGCAGCCAGGATCGACTCCAAAAGCCACCGCATCTACACGATAATCGGCGACGGCGAGTCTGACGAGGGCCAGATATGGGAGGCTGCAATGACTGCTGCAAAATACAAGACCGACAACCTCACAGTATTCCTTGACAGGAACTTCATCCAGCAGGACTCATACACCGAAAAGGTGATGCCGCTTGACAGGCACCTTGCAGGCGACGACCTGTCCGAGATGTGGAAGGACGCGTCGCGCTGGAAGACAGGCGACAAGTGGCGTTCCTTTGGGTGGAACGTAATAGAGATAGACGGGCACCGAATAGAGCAGATTGACGATGCCATCACGCGGGCATGCGCGACCAAGGGCGCCCCGACAATAATCATATCCCGCACCATAAAGGGCAAGTCAGTCGAGCACATGGAGGACAACCCGCAGTGGCACGGCAAGGCTCCCGCGAAGGACATAATTCCAATAATCAACCAGGAACTGGACTCGCAGTTCATGATAGCCCCGTCCATAATAGCCGGGGACATGAACGACCTGACAGGCGAGGTGAACCGGTGCGCTGCCGGGCGTGCCGACTACATCCACCTTGACGTCATGGACGGGGAGTTTGTGCCCAACCACACATTTGACCACACCGCGATACAAAAACTCAGGCCGCTTACGGTAATCCCGTTTGACACCCACCTGATGATAAACGACCCTGAAAGGCATGTGCATGACTACATACGCGCAGGCAGCGACATCGTCACGGTCCACGCCGAGGTGACAGACGAAGACTCCTTTGGCAGGATATGCCACACCCTCAAAGAGGGCATGACCGGCGTGGGGCTGGCAATCAACCCGGACACGGATCTGCCCGAGTGGTCCTACCGGTTCCTGCCGCTGATAGACCAGATCATAGTGATGTCAGTCGTTCCCGGCAAGTCCGGCCAGAAATACATCGAGGGCACGCACGCCAAGATGGCCCGACTTATGCCGATCCTGCGAAGCAACGGCTTTGCAGGATACGTTGAGGCAGACGGGGGCATCAACATGGACAACATAGGCTCCGCGTTTGCAGACGGCGCCCGTGCTTTTGTCGGAGGCGGGGCCATCGTGGGCAGACAGGACGTGCAGGGCGCGATCCGGGAGTTTCGGGACAGGGCAACTGCCGTCCGAAGGCGACTGCTCCTTGCAAAGGCCAACTCGCTTGGAGGCTCTGAGCTTGTCCGCAAGTGGATAGGCCTGCACGTGGTGGGCTCGAAAAAAGATCAGATAACTGCCCTGGCACGGGAGGCGGGATACGTTTGAGCCCGCCTGTCATGACTGACATGCGCTCAGAGTACTCCAAGGCGCTGATCCGGGCGGGACAAAACGATCAACGCATAGTGGTGCTGGGAGCCGACACCACCGACTCCCTCAAGACTGCCGGGTTTGGCAGGGAATTCCCGGACAGGTTCTTCAACGTCGGGATCGCCGAGGCAAACCTCGTCACCGTGTCTGCCGGGCTGGCAGCATCCGGAAAGATCCCCTTTGCAAGCACGTACGCCATATTCCTTCCAGGCAGGGCCGTAGACCAGATAAGGAACAACATAGCCTACCCGTCCCCGCCAGGAAAGATGGGACTCAACGTAAAGCTGGTCGTCTCCCACGGCGGCCTTTCAGTCGGCCCCGACGGGGGATCGCACCAGCAGATAGAAGACATTGCCATCATGAGGGCAATCCCCAACTTTCGCGTGTTCATCCCGGCAGACACGATTGCAGTGTCGAGGCTGACTGACGTAATGGCGTCAAGCTACGGGCCGTTCTACATGAGGATGTCAAGATCAAAGACCCCGCTGGTTCATGCAGAGTCCCAAAAGTTCCAGGCCGGAAGGGGCATAACGCTCCGGGACGGCTCTGACTGCACCATCGCTGCATGCGGCATAACCGTCCACATGGCGCTGGAGGCAGCCGGCATGCTGCAGCAAAGCGGCATATCGTGCCGCGTCCTTGACATGTTCTGCGTAAAGCCGGTGGATTCTGCGCTGCTTGAAAAAGCCGCGCGCCAGACCGGCTGCATCGTGACTGCCGAGGAGCACAACATCCTTGGCGGCATGGGGTCTGCAGTCGCCGAGTCGGTATCCGAATCGTATCCCGTGCCGGTAAAGCGCGTGGGGGTGATGGACATGTTTGGCGAGTCTGCCCGCGACGACGAGATTCCCCTGCTGCTGGAAAAACACGGCATCACACCATTTAATATGGCAAGACAGGCTACCCTCCTGAGGGAAAGGCTATGAAGATATTCCTTGATACTGCCAATCTGGAATCAATCCGGAGGTTCAACGACATGGGCCTGCTAGACGGCATCACGACCAATCCGTCGCTGCTCTCAAAGGAGGGCGGCAACCCCAAGGAAGTGATGGCCGAGATTGCCCGCATCGTTGCCGGCCCCGTAAGCCTGGAGGTGATCAGCACCGACTACGACGGGATGCTTGCAGAGGGCAGGCGCCTCTGCCGGTACGGGAATGGCGTGGTAGTCAAGGTTCCCATGACGCCTGACGGCCTGAAGGCATGCAGGACCCTGTCCGGCGAGGGCATTCCGGTAAACGTGACTTTGATATTTTCAGCCAACCAGGCGCTGCTTGCGGCCAAGTCAGGCGCGACGTACGTAAGCCCGTTCATCGGCAGGCTTGACGACATCGGCCAGGACGGAATGCACCTGATCCGGGAGATAAGGGAGATCTTTGCCAACTACTCCTTCAGTACGCAGATACTCGTTGCCAGCGTGCGCCACCCGTTGCACGTGATCCAGGCAGCCCGGGTGGGGGCAGACGTGGTGACCCTTCCTCCTGCGGTATTGGACAAAATGATGAAACACCCGCTGACCAAGCTGGGGCTGGAAAGCTTTCTTGCGGATTGGGAAAAAATCAGAAAAGATGATCCTGACATCAGGATCTGAATGAAAAAATTCTAAAAAAAATTCTACTTGGTGCCCTTGCTCTTTCTCGAACCCGTGCCTCTGCCTGTAACGCGCGTCATTCCTTCCGTGGATGGTGCATCCTTTGGTTCCGGAGCGTCTCCGAGCTTTCTCGAACCCGTGCCTCTGCCTGTATGAACCGTCGTGTTTGCAGCCTGCTCCTTTCTTGCAGCCTGAATCTTTTTGAACTCATCTCCAGACCACTTGGTCGGATCGTCGTCAACCTCGATTGTCCCTGTACCCCTGCCGGTTCGGATTTTTATCTTTCCCATGTTTTAAATTAAATCCTCTTCTATTTATCTACTTGTTGCCGCCGTGTCCGCACCGCGGTGCGGGGCAGGACGGTGCGTGGGCGCCCGGATAACATTCTGCCCCCCATGTGGCAGACTCCCTGCATACCATCCCCTCGTGTCTGGGTGTCGGTGCGCGTCTCCCCATCCCTGCAGTCCCCGGTGCTGGTTGCTTGAAACGGGCCATGCAGGCGCGACGCCTGGCGATGCGGGATTTGGCACCTGCCGCATCGTGCCTTGAGCGATGGGCCCCTTGCCATGCTGGCGCCTACCTGCTTATCCAGCCTAACTTCTTAAAGTACGCAAACATCAGGGCGGCTGGAATTGCCGAGGCGACGATGATGATTATGAATGCCGTGTGTGCTCCTAGCAGCATGCCGCCTTCTGCGCCCGGCAGGCTGACGTTCATGCCGTAGAACGTGCCGATCACGGTTGCAGGTATTGCCAGGGTGAATATGATAGTCAGCATGCCAAGCACCTTGTTTGTCTTTTCGGTACTCAGCACAAAGTCGGTATCCTTGTAGATCTCCATGGTCTCCCTTGACTCCTCGAGGGTCTCGATTACCTTGTCAATGTGGTCTATCACGTCGTCAAAGTACAGCCGGAGCTCCTTGTCGCTTCCCTCCGAGAGCCTCTCGACGCCCCTTGCAATCTCCATCACGAACTTCTTGAGCGGATTTGCCATTCTCCTCAACTTGTTGATCTCCCTTCTGAGCAGCGCTATGCTCCTTGCCACCGACTTTGCCTCGTCAAAGACGCCGTCCTCCATCTCGTCCAGGTTTGCTATTATCTTCCGCGACGTGTGCAGGAGATCGTCTACCAGCGCGTCTATGATCTTGTGCAGCATCTTCCCCGGCGACATCGACGCCTGCTCATTGGCAGAGTTCCTGTACGCCTCTGCCAGCTCCACCAGCGGCCCGAGATCTCCCTGGTGCACGGTTATCAGAAAGTTCCTTCCTGCAAATACCGACAGCTGGCTGTTCCTTGACACCCCGGATTTTTGCACCAGGGGAGGAAAGTGCAGGATTACAAAGAAGTGATCATCGTAACTGTCAAGCTTTGGAAGCTCGAATCTTGTGAGGCAGTCCTCCACGTTGAGCGCGTTGAGGCTGTACTCCTCTGCCACCCGCTCCATGTACGGCCTGTCCGGATTCTGAAGGTTCAGCCACGTGAACCTTTCGCCTGGAATCCTGTCGTTCCTTTGGACGATCCTGGAATCGTCTAGGGGCTTCTTGTTGTGCCGCAGCTTGTCTGATATGAATCCCTTCTTCAAGTCGAACAGTACCCTGTTGCAACAAATTTAAAGAGATCGCTTGCACAGCGCAGGCTTGCGTTCCTGGCCTACTTGAACGGAAGGATCTCGTTCATTCCTATCCACACGACCACAAGTGCTACGCCCATTCCAATCCACCATAACCGCATACCTCAAGTGAAAAACTAGCTAATAATAAATCTAAAGTCGCCCCGCATGGAGAGTCCTGCATGCAGAATTTCTGGACTCAAAGATTATTACGGGAGGGGGGCAGTCCTATTCTGGTGGCCCTCGTAGTATAGTGGTCAGTATAGGGGACTGTGGATCCCCGGACAGGGGTTCGATTCCCCTCGAGGGCCTACACAAATCATTTGGAGTGCTGCCGATGCCGGACTGCCTGCGGGTAGCAGGCACCCTGCGGCCGCCGAAGTCGCGCTGCCTCCTTGGAATCCAGATGCTGCCCGGTCAGGGGACTCCTGTCTGGTTTCTGCTGTTCCCTGGCAGGCGCGGGAACGCGACGTTCCTGCCAAATGGTACACCTGGGCACCGGTGCGGCAACGATACACTGCAGCACTACAGGCTGCTAAAATATGCCGTACTTGCTTGATTCCATCTCTTCCTTGATGGCAAGCTTGAACCTGGGCGACTTTGACTCTACGTTTCTTGTAAGCCACGTCAAGAACTTCTTTTCGATGGTCTTGCCCTTCAGGGATTGGTAGTCTGGCCCCATCGTCTCTGCCAGCTTTTGTATGAGCGCCCTGTTCACGCTCAAGACAAAAAAATGCCACCCAAACGCAAACTCCGAATCAGTCATGGCAAACTCGTCCTCCCCGTGGACCATCTCCTCTAGCAGGACCAGCTGGCGCGTGAGTGCCTTGCTTGTCTTGTCGTAGTCCACTGCCGACACGTTGATGTTGAGTTTGCCCTCCACGGTAATAATCCCCGCGCGCAAAATAAAAGGGTTGCACGAGGTTTTTGGATGCCTTTTGTCCAAACGGAAACCCCGGCCGGGAGGAATTCCCGTCCGGTTGGGGCCTTTTATACAAACCAGACTGCTGATGCCATGGGAATACCGGGGCATCTCCTTCAAAACGGGGACGCGGGGGCATGAGCACGTACGAGGTGCTGCGGCCGGTGGAGCAGGCCGATCTCGACGCGCGGCCCAATCTTGCCGGAGTGTTAGGGATGATCCCGTCGCGGGGGTTCGTCAGGTTCGGGCGGTTCAGGCACCTTGGAATGAGGCACGCAAGCAAGGGGCTGGCGTACGCCCGCTCCCGCGGAATCCTCAAGTTGGTCTCGCCGTACAAGCGCATCCTGAGGCTGGGAACGGTGGAGTTCTGGCGCGCGCAGCTCAACAAGCCGGGCCACAAGAACACGACGCCCGGCCCAGGCATCAGGGAGCTGTACATGCGCGCGCTTTCCAGGTTCGACGAATGGCTGCCCGGCCGCGCCTTCCAGTCGTACGAGACCGTGCTGGAACGCGGGGTGATATCCAGGCGGGGCGTCAAAAAGTCGTTTGGGAATGTCGAGGAGTTGATGGAGCACTGCAAGGAGTCAGACCACGGCACCAGGACTGCCCGCCACGCGGCACGGCAATATTTGACGAACCTGCAGAACGGCGAGGCGTCTGCCAGCACGCTGGCCACCATGACTTCTGCCATAAAGTCGTACTTTAACGTCAACGACGTGGCGCTGGATCTGCCCAGGGCCGGGAAAAGCCGGGCAGGCCTGGCCCCGGACGAAGACTCTGTCATGACGCTCGAGGATTTTTACAAGATGCTGCAGAACGGCAGGCCGTCAATCGCCATGCGCACCGTCATGCTGATAAAACTCCAGTCCGGCATGGACTCTGCCACGCTTGCCGACTGCTTCAACTGCGAGGGGTACCCCCAGCTGGTCAAATACTTCAAGACTGCCGACCACTCCTCGTGGGACCTTGAGGCGTGCCCCGTGCCGATAAAGCTGGTCCGCGTCAAGACCGGCGTACCGTACACCACGTTCCTGGATCGCGACGCCATTACCCAGCTCAAAGAGTACCTGACGTGGAAGGAGGCCAAGCACGGCAGGCAGAACGCCTCGGAGCCGCTGTTCCTGACCAAGCAGGGCTGCCCGATACATTCGGCGTGGGTGTCGCAGGGATTCTCGGCGGTGGCAGTCCGCGCCGGAATCCAGAAGAAGATATCGCACCGCGTCTTCAAGGTACGGGCGCACGCCGTCCGGTACCTCCTTAAGAGTACCCTGCGCACAAGCGGCTGCGCGCAGTACGCAGCCGACCACGTGCTGGGACACGCGCCCCGCGATTCCTACGAAAAGCAGGCGATACTGTACCCCGAGGAGATGCGAAAGGAATACGCCAAGGCGTCATCCCGCATCAACATATTCTCCAAGGTGGAAAACACCCTGAACGGTCCCCAGGATCCTGAAAGCCAGGACGCGCGGATACGGGATCTGGAGGCGCAGGTCCGCGAATTGACGGTCCAAGGCAGAAGAGGGCCTCTCAGGCGGGGAGCGCAACGGCGCCATGAGCGAGATGTATGAAAAAATCCAGACGCTCATGCGCCTGTTTGACTCGCTGCCCGACGGCATCAAGGAAAAGATGGCAGGCGAGCTTGATGGCGCGGCCTAGCCACGGCATGCCAGGGGCCTTTTATAGGAACCATGCACCCACTCCATGGAGACAAGTAAATTCCAAGAGGCCCTGCGCCGGTACTGCACTACCCTCAAGAGGTGCAAGCATGAAAGCGACTATTCGGTGCTGTACGATTACATAAGCATGGAGCAGCTGCTGTGCCATCCCTGCTGGAACGAGGAAAGGCAGGTACGGATAGACGACGACACGGTAAGGATATTCAGGCCAAAGCAACTGCATGCCGCACGGGTGTCATGCCTGCGGTGCGGCACCGACGTCACGGTACAGAAGTGCTGCGCAAGGTGCTTTTCAGGCACGCCAGATTGCTGAGCGGCAGGGCATTCGGGGGCATTACCTGAAGGTGCCCGCGTCTGGCCGCTTCACGTTTCGGCAGACGCCTGACCGGCAGGGGCTGGGGCGCAAGAACCTGGGTGCAGATTGAACGGCGCGGCTTGCGGTCGCATTTCCGGCAACGTCCCCCGATCCATGTCGGTGCTTGCAGCAAGGCGTTTTGCTCCCCCGATCGACAATGTGGAGTGAGAAAAAACTCATTCCACCTTGCAGGTTTGGCCCAAAATGTCTCCTGCGGGTGTGGAATGGGGCGCGCGACATCCGGGGCGAAGGGGCCCGTTGTTGACGTGCTCCCTGCCGTGAAAAAGAGAAATTTCCCCTTTTGACGGCAGGGTACGGGTTCGGGGACGATGTGTGGTTATAGCGAACTCACTATAATTTTAGACAAAAGTTATCGCGTAATTACTATAACTTCTAGCAAAAGTTTGTCAGAAGTTATCGTACAATTACTATAACTTCTAGCAAAAGTTTGTCAGAAGTTATCGTACAATTACTATAACTTCTAGCAAAAGTTTGTCAGAAGTTATAGTACAATTACTATAACCTGTCAGGCCACAAGGACGCGACCTCAGGCCAGCCTGACCATCATGAACCTGTCCTCGCCGTCCCCGTAATGGTTCCTTGACGTCCCGGCAATCTCGAAGCCGTGTCGCCGGTAGAATTCCACCAAATACGGCCTGTCAGTCTTGACGTCAAGCACCATCGTTTTCTGGGCGGCAAGCCCATTCATCCTGTCCATCAGTTTATTCGCTATCCCGCGCCGCCTGTAATCCGGGTCCACGAACAGCGAATTCAGGTACCACTTTCCCTCGAACGTCGGCATCGAGACCAACCCGCCCACTATTTTGCCGCCAAGTACGGCTTTCAGGCAGCACTGGTGGTGCAGTATCGGCGTCCAGTAGTACGTCGTGTCCTCGTTGTCGTATTTCATTTCAAAGCACCTTGCTTCAAGCTCGTAGAATTCCACCGCGTCAGACACGCCGGCCCGCAGTATCTTCATTTTCGGTTTTCCAAGTATGACGTTATTTTACCGTCACTGGGGCTCGGTTTTATTTCGGGGTAAGCGTCGTACGTGCGGCCGTTGATCGTGCGGCCGCCTGACTTTGGACGGTGTCCGCCCCACTGCTTGAAGAACACCGCCACCCCTTGGGCCTCACACTGCCTGATCAAGTCCTGTATCCATTCCTCCTTGACTGGCCGGAAGCCTTTACCGCTCTCCCCGCCGATTATAGCCCAGTCAATGCCAGAGAGGTCAACATTTCCGACAGGCCCAATCAAAGGCTCAAAACTGATGAACCGGACGCCGCACTCCACTTTCCGGAGATCGTCTATCCTTGAAGCGACGCGGGAGTCCTCAATGCTGGTGCCCATCCAGATGTGGTTTGGTATATTGAACCCGGCAAAGTTAGTAAACATGGCAGAGAATTCGGCCATTTTCTTGGGCCGCTTCGTGAGGATCTGGTACGTGTGATGGTGCGCCCTCATCATCACGTCAAAACACTGCCCGATGAACTCTATCCTGGCGTCCTCGTGGAACAGGTCTGACATGCTGTTCACGAATATCTTTCTCGGCTTCTTCCAATGCAATGGAAGGTCAACGTCGTCTGGGTGCTCGGTGAACTTGAAGACGTTCCTGTATTTCTTCTTGCCCCACGCGGCCAGCCGCTTGGACAGGGTCTCGGCGTAGCAGTTCTTGCACCCGTCAGACACCTTGGTGCAGCCGGTGGTGGGGTTCCATGTCTCTTCACTCCACTCTATCGCGGTTCCCATGGGGTGCGTGAATGGTTTGAATAAAAGGGAAAAACTGGCTACTGTGATTTTCAATCTTACGAATAAGGTATGGCTGGCAGAAAAGAAGCAAGTCGTGGTATCATCGTTTGCGTGGACGGTTCGCATTTACGGCGGCACGGCGTCGCCATCAAAATGCCTGCATGTGCATTTCTCGCAGACGTCCCGAGAACATACCTGGCAAATACCCATGCAAAACCTGCACAAGTCTTCCCTGCCGCACGTACGGCACATGCGGTAGTAACCAGTAAATTTGTTGCATGAGATGCACGTAGCCATGCTAATACCACTCGTACCTGCCTTCTTTCTCGCATTTGGCATGGCGCTGTTTGGATGACTCGTCCCCTAGCGGCTCGTTGCACATGGTGCAAAGCCCGGCCTTGACGCGCCTGTCAGCCTCTTTCATGCACGTCAGGTGTTCGTTGCCATAACCGTCGTCGCGCCCTTCGCCAGGCAGAATTTCAAACTCACAAAACATGCAAACCGGGTTCATGGAACGAAGGAATGACAACCGTATAAGGAGTTGGAATGTCGTGGTGTTTTGCTGTAAGGAGCCCGTTTTATCATGTGTTTCTCCGTAAGGAGATGGTTTAATCATGTGTTTCTCCGTAAGGAGTTGGCTTGACCGGATGTTTCAAAACAAGACCGAAAAATAGCCGCCACCGCGTCATGTGACGGTAATTACCGCCGGCAAACCCATTCATAATGCCTTTTTATTGTAAGCAACGTCCCATTCCATGAGCCGGCACGGTGCGACATAATGGGAAAACTGTGGAAGATATCCAACATACACAAGCAGAAAGGCATGCTGGGCGAAATAGACCGCTTCATCGGCCCGGGGTCGGAACGCACGGCCATGTCAGTGTCTGTCCCGTTCAACTTTGACGAGAACCTGATAAAGCACGCGGCGGCCAGTTTGGTCACCGACGCGGTGCGCTCCTTCGAGCTGTGGTGGGACGGCGAGGAAAAGAAGCTCCACACCGTTCTTGCCACCGTGCCTGACGACGCGGACATGTACAAGCAGTCATTCCTCAACATGTACCCGTCTGCAGGCGTAACGCCGCTTGAAGAGCCCAACCCGGCATGGTACGACCCGACGGCGCCGTACAAGATATTCGACATAGGGTACTACCACGGGCACTTTGCCGCCGCGTTCGCGGCAGACGAGGCCCAGTGGCTGCTGTCAAACGTCGCCAGCACGATACAGACTGCCCGCTACGCCTGGATACAGGTAGTATTCTGCAAGTACAACTTCACGCCCCTGCTGCACAGGCACGTCAACAGCATCGGCCGGCACAACAACAGGATACAGAAGAACATCCAGGGGGGCGGCATACTTGACGGCATGAAGATAAATTTCAGCGGAAAGCCAAAGACGACAGAAAAGAGGGAGCACCCGGAGGCCAACGGCGACTTCAAGGCCAACTATCCGGCCCTCAATGCAGACGCCACCAAGAAGCGCCAGGGGCCGCACACAATGGTGTCGATACGCGGCCTCATAGATACTGGGACGATATCTGATGTCAACGTGGTGAACTCGATATCGTTCGAGCCGATCAAGTGCGCCTACGACTACCTCACGACGTTCCTGTACCGGCACAAGGACTTTTACGAGCGCGACCCAAACAAGGCACATTACATCCACACGGAGAGGCAGCAGACCATGAGGCAGCGCATAGACATGTTCCCGCTCCGCCTGCTGCCGGAAGTCGAAAAGATCGGCTCCGACCTGGTGGGCAAATACGTCAACTCCAACACGAATGGCAGCTACAAGCCGCGACGCTCCCCGCCGTACATCATAGCCATCCCAAGCGAGATGGCGACTTACCTGCATCTGCCGAAACCGTCCACCCCGAACCTTGCCAGCACGACAAGGGGAACCGCGCTGCCTTCCCAGCAGATAAACAAGCCGGGCTACAACATCGGGTTCTTCGGGCACAAGAAGAAATTCGACCAGGACGAGTATTACAGGCAGTTCGGCCGGGAGTTTGTCTCCAGCGCGATCGACGCCGTCACTATATCGCCTGCCGACTTTGCCTACCACATATACGCGCCCGGCGGGACCGGCAGCGGCAAGAGCTCAATAATCAAGGTACTGATGAAGCACCTGGAGATGGCCAACATATACGCCTCGCTGCCGCAGGATACTCCGGTGGGACGCATCCCGTGCGACCCTACCATGAAGAACCTCCTTGCCGACCTCGACCAGGAAAAGACTCTCAAGGAGCTTGGCATCGGGTGGGCCAACGCCTGCATCTATTTTGACCCCAAGGGCGACGACTCGGAACTGTTCGTCCGGCAGTGCGAACGCTCCACCCTAAACAGCGACAAGATACACTACCTGGACCCGTCCAAGACTAACTTCACCCTCAACCCGCTGGAGCTGCCGCCGCACGATCCCGACGAGCGCGACGCCGTGGTGGACCTGTACGTGGGGTATTTCTTCGACATGATAAAGGGCTGGTACGGCAACTCCGACGCGTTCGTCAGGATGAACCGTATCCTGCACAACCTGCTGCTTTACCTGTACGTGGGCCAGGACCAGCCGACGTTCGCCGACATGTATGAGATGATACAAAACATCCAGGAGGACGACAATTACCTGCAAGTCATGTACGGCGCTCTCGGCAAGCCGAGCAAGGAGCTTGACATGGCGCTGAAGTCAATCGCCGGGATGGACGCAAAGTCATTCGAGCCGGTACTGATGTACGGCGCTCTCGGCAAGCCGAGCAAGGAGCTTGACATGGCGCTGAAGTCAATCGCCGGGATGGACGCAAAGTCATTCGAGCCGGTACAGGCTGGAAAAGTTCGTGACGTCAAAGCAGATGCGCCAGATGTTCTGCCGGAGGAAATCCACCATAAATTTCCGCGAACTCATAGAGCCAGGGCATTACACGGTGGTGCGGTTCAGCGAGTCTGACATCGCGCTTGACAAGATAAACCTGGCGATGTCGGCATTCGTGATGAAGCTGTGGTTCGAGGTGTCGTACCGATCCTCGATAGTGCCGATAAAAGACAGGACGCAGGTAGTGCTGGCGCTTGACGAGTTCCAAAAACTGAAAAACATCGAAGTGCTGGAGACAATGATATCGCAGGCCCGCTCCAAGGGACTCGGACTGATACTTGCGCACCAGAGCCTGAAACAGCTTGACGACAAGGATCTTTCCAGCATCACCACCAACTTCGGCATGCAGATGGCAGGGCACCTGGAGGGGAATGACGCGCAAAGGCTGGCCGCTGCCTGGGACCCAAAGTACGTCAACGAGATCAAGGAGAACATCGCGACGCAGCCAAAGTACCACTGGACAGCCAAGATAGCGCCGGCGGCAGGACAGGAGCAGCCGCTGCCGGTGCGGTTCTGGACCCAATTCGATCCCATAGCAGACGAGGTCTGCCGCTCCAACCTGACTGACGAGGAATGGAAGAAGTTCGTCGCGAAAGAAAAGGAGCGCTACAAGAGCGACGAGGAGGAGCTGTCAATATTCGACGCCAAGGAGATACAGGAGAACATGTGGAGGCAGCACACTGCCGCCGAATTCATCAAGCACGAGTATTGGCACATCATGAGTATAATACAGCACCGGACTGTCAGTTTGGCTTATGTGACAGAGAAGTACAACCCGACCAACAAGGAATTTGACGGCACTGACGCGCGGGACGTGGTGTCGAAAATACTGCAGGAGATGGCGGATCCCAAGGTCGGGCTGCTAACCAGGATCAAGAACAGCAAAGGCAAGGAGCGCCAAGGCAAGTATTGTCTCTCGGACAAGGCCAACAAAATATTATACTTCGAGCCAAACGAGATAGGGACGTCGCCTGACATCAAGGAGGCAGTCAGGATTGTGACGAAGTATTATTTGGCCAAGGGGTATTTCCTGGCAGTCGCCCTACAGAAGGTGCGGAAAGGCAAGTATCGTACCGACATGATAGCATACGACTACAACGCCAAGGCGCCGATATCCGTCGAGATAGAGTCAGAAGCAGAGATGGAATCCCACCCAGAGCACGTGAGGTTCAACATGATGAAATGGAGGGAGTTGGGCTTCAAGAAATGCCACATATGGTCGTATGCAAAGAATCTCGAAGGGTTGTATGACGCGCTGGCAGAAGGGACTGTAAAGAAATCCACCACGGCGTTTGTAATGGATTACGCTACTGATGGCATAAAGATATTTTCATCCGACCCTGAATCCGAGGATGTAAAGCCAGTAGTGGAATCCGAGGAAACCGAGGAAGACCAAGGAGGCGATGGCGACAGTAGGACGGTTGCTGACGATACAGCAAACAACGACGAATCACAAGTAAGTGAACCCGGGGACGCAGATATCAACAATGTTGGTCCAGTGGAAGTGGTTCCAGACAACAACACCGCAGGTGATTCCTGGGATGATGGTCCCAAGGACGGAAAGGAAGGCCCGGCAGAAGACCCCCGAACGTCAGTCAAGCCCGATGCAGTCAAGCCAGACCATGGCAGGTCAGAGGATGATACGCCGAACGATGCAACGTCAGACTCTGACTGGCATGATGATAAAATATCATTTGGGAATGACGACCCGGCAGCACCAAATGACGCAGCAGGCCACAAAGATAATGACGAAACGCCCCAAGGACATGGAGACAAAACATCGGAAAACAGTAAGGCGGATTTAGTGTCTACGTATAAAAAAAGACGCCGGTGACTATTGTGCGGGTTTGGTAACTGCACGGCTGTCACATTGCGTCAAAACCACATATCACGCCACCTTTGGGCTTTTCCCTAGGTGGGTCAGTGCCTTCATTGGTTGTCTCTTAGGCAGGCGTAGTTTCAGGCCTGCTAGATTGGCGGCTTTCCTGGGTTTCTTCTTCCTGGGACTCTTCAAGTGATTCCTCACGTATTTCCTGTGATGGCGCGACACGGGTGGAAAACCAACCGTTTCTCTTCTTTCTTATCTCGGCTATAATGCCCGGCTTGAACCCTTGTCCGGTTGCCAAGCGTATCGGGATAGTGATTATTGCCGAACGCCCGCACCGGCTTATTTTCCTGCGCCACACATGCGCGCCGTGTGGTGACCTTACAGCGATTTTTTGCAATGCCGCGACACGGGTGCCAAACCCTACGTCAAACTCCTTTATTTCCACAATGACGCCATACTTCATTCCAAGTTCGGCTGCCAAGCGCCACGGTATGGTCATTACAATAGCATTCCCATTCCGACCTATTCTTCTGTACCACACGTTAGTATCGTCAGGCATACGCTGATACGTCAAGGAGTTTAAAAGGGGGATTTCAACGCGCCGGAGCGGGGCCAGAACCCCATACATCATTCCACATCAACAGCACCCCCCGACATCATCATATTTTGGGATCCCTACAGGGCTATGGGTAGTCCATATTTTGGGATCCCTACAGGCCGTGTCAAATTTTGGGATCCCTACAGGGCAAATATGTCAAATTTTGGGATCCCTACGGGTAAAACGTGTCAAATTTTGGGATCCCTACAGGGCAAATATGTCAAATTTTGGGATCCCTACAACCCGCAATATACTATAGTAGAGTTATCCCGAGTTTCGATATACCTTTACTATGAGGTAGTACATCCTCCCATAGTCCACCAGAGCCCGCCCGTATCGTAATTTACCCCCTTTTATTGAATACAATTCTTAGTACCATGTCAGATGATTACGATGAGCCTTCGCGTCGTGGGATGTCAGCACTCTACTTGGCCGGCACTGTCGTGGGTACTATTCTGGTATTGGCAGCCTTCAAGGCTACCTTCGATATAGACATCATCGGAGGCCTGGTAGATACCGTAACGTTGGTACCAACCCGCATCGAAACCGAGAAGAACGTCCTGGAAGGCTTCATAGAGTACCTCACGGGCCTGTTTAATCAAAGGCTAGGCTAGACACCCACTACGGCCCAAACTGTACGTCTAAACCATATGGTTTAATCTTTTCATTGAACCCTTCGGGTACACCAGACTGGCAAACCATACTGGTACACCATACGGGTAAACCGTACGGCCCTCCACGGTACCGTTCGATACACTCTGAACGTCCCTTGGACCTCAGACCGGCACCCGTTGGGATACTGACCGGTCATACACAGCCGGGCTTAAGCCCGACGACTCACAACCCGGCATAAGCCGGGAACACACAACCAGCCTTCAGCTGGCATGACATGACATGGTATGACATACCCCCCCCTGGACATGTATGGGCATGGTATGGCATGGTATGGTACACGGGCCTGACATGGCATGGAATGGAATGGTATGGTCACCCCGGAACAGTCTCTGACACGTGTCACTTTCTGGCATCTGTCACTTTCTGGAACGAAACACTCTGGAACACTCTACAAAACACTCTGTGGAACACCCCAAAGATACTCTACTGGAACACGATGTCAGCAGGCCTTTCAATCAGCCACTGTTGTCCGGACATCCCAGTTCCCGACCTGACTATCTCTTTGGCCTTGTTTTGGAACCCCTTTCTAATCTCGTTGGCAGCGTCCTCCGGAAGGTTGTTCCAGTCAACCGTACTGGCCCACCTGGCACCCAAGTTACTTATCTCGTCGTTTTTGGATATATTCCCCCTGGGAGTAAGGGCCTTCCATTCCTCGTCTGACATTATCCTGGTGTCCATCTTACCATACTACGTTACCATATGATATAACCGTATTCTTTACGCCCCATCACGTCCCGGCCTGACGTAGGAGGCCTGGTTCATACTAGGACGTTCCACACAGGGACCTTCTATACTAGGACATTCCACACCAGGACTTTCCATGTCATGGGCCCTTCAAGACATGTGTCCTACCTACCATACCTTACTACCCTACCATACCATACCATGACATAGGCCCCCTTGGACATGGGCCTGACATGGGGCCCGCCCCCTTACGACCTAGCCGAAGGCGGTCTTGTGAGCCTGGCCGAAGGCGGCTCGTTTGGCTCTGTCGCCACGAAGTGGCGGAGCCCGGCGTAGCGAGGGAGCGCAGCGGAGCGTAGCGTACGAGCGAAGCCGGCAGTGAAACTATTGGGTAAAATTGTAAAGTAATGGGTGGGGGGGTGCGAGTGTTGGTTTGGGGGAGTGGTGCGTCTCCGTGGAATGGCGCGTCTCCGTGGAATGGCGCGTCTCCGTGGAATGGCGCGTCTCCGTGGAATGGCGCGTCTCCGTGGAATGGCGCGTCTCCGTGGAATGGCGCGTCTCCGTGGAATGGCGCGTCTCCGTGGAATGGCGCGTCTCCGTGGAATGGCGCGTCTCCGTGGAATGGCGCGTCTCCGTGGAATGGCGCGTCTCCGTGGAATGGCGCGTCTCCGTGGAATGGCGCGTCTCCGTGGAATGGCGCGTCTCCGTGGAATGGTCTCCGTGGAATGGCGCGTCTCCGTGGAATGGCGCGTCTCCGTGGAATGGCGCGTCTCCGTGGAATGGCGCGTCTCCGTGGAATGGCGCGTCTCCGTGGAATGGAATGGCGCGTCTCCGTGGAATGGCGCGTCTCCGTGGAATGGCGCGTCTCCGTGGAATGGCGCGTCTCCGTGGAATGAAAAATTTGGAAACCCCTGGAGGATGATGCGGATTGGTTTCTGGCGAAGGGTGCTGTTCCGTGGAATGGCGCTGTGCGGACTTTGCAGTTTTTCCATGGAATCGCGCAGTTTGGGGGAGTGGTATTCACGGGGGGTAAAAGTTGCATCTCTTGCAGTGCTGGACTTGGTCGCCGTCTTCATCCGGTATCTCTTCCAGGAGTTCTCCGCACTGGGGGCAGTTTTTCTTGTACTCTGTTTCCCAGGCCGTCAGCAGGTCCCCCCGTATTCATGGCACCTTGCGAACCTGCCGGCTCCTGGCTGGTTCCTGCCCATGCATTCATCGGATGGTGCCGTGCTTGCCCGCAAGAAGAATGTCAAAAACGGGCGGGATTCACGTAGCGTTCGACGTCTTTGGGGAGGCATCTGATCATCCTGCGTACCTGTTCGTCGTCGCGCGACCACAGGTCTATGTTAAAAACTCCCATGGCGCACGCTTCCAAAATATTCACGCGTATCCTGTTAAAATCGTCATCCGACTGGTCGTCATTGAATATGCAGAGAAGCCTCAATGGAAAGTCGGCACCGTACTCATAACTCACGATCCCGTACTTGCCGGCATCCTGCACGCATTCTCCAAAGTCGGCGTGCTGCTCTACTGCCACCTGCGCGACGCTGCCAGGCAGCCCTAACTCCACCAGCCCTCTCCCTTTCGGCGTCAAGGAAAACCTGCCGACCAGGGCCTTTATGAGTTTCCTGTATTCCAGGCGCGTGACGCATTCCAGCAACTCGTCTTGCTTTACCAGCCCCTTGACCCGTGCCGCGATTTCGTCAAAATGAAGCGCGCCTTTGTGCAGCGCCACTATTACCCTCCAGTCGTTTTGAGGCATGATCGGCACGATTATTCCCCAAAGGTCATACATCTCCTTGTTCGTGTTTTCCGTGGTGTGTATTGACCCGGCGCACTCCTCGCATACGTCCAAGCACTTGTGTTTGCAGTTGCCGCATTCTGCCATGGTACCATTAGTCCTAAACTTTGTTTAAAAGGGGCCGTGGCACCGTCAACCACCCGCGCAGTCTTCACAATACATCGTCTCGTAAGTTTCACCGCGTTCGTCGTCGGTGATGCTTTCTATTGTCCCGCAATCGTTGCACACGGGGTCCCCGCACTGCTCACATTCGGAGTCCGTGTCCGCGTCACACTTCAGGCACTTTACCATGGAACGTTGCGCCGCGTCACGTAAAAGGACCTGTTGGCAGCTAACCATCCAACCAGGCAGTTCCCTGGAACGCATCGAGTGGCGCGCCGCCACACATTCCTTCCCAGCCCCTTATACGCTACATGCAACCATGGAACTATGGACAAATGCAGATATTGCGGGAATGGTGGCGTGCAGGATCGCGGAGCCGTGCACGACGCGTGCGGGGCTGAATTCGACAGGCGGAAGGCGGAAGGACTTTGCATATATTGCGGGGAAAAGCTCGCCGACTCTGAGAACGCGGCAGGTTCGCTGGGGCACGAGGCGTGTTACCACTCGTACAATTTTTCCGGTTATCCGGGACAATAGCACGCGCATTGTTTTTCCCCGATGCCCTGCACGGATTTTGTGAACTGCCCGTGGGGATGGTGAGTATCCGGGGGAGTGGTGCATTTCAAGGAGTGGTGCATTTCAAGGAGTGGTGTTGATCCTGGAGGAATGGACGGCGTCACGGCGCTGCAGGCTAGAATGGTACCGGGGAAACGGTTCAAGCCGGCACTGTCGCGCGCCGGGCCGTGCAGTGGGGCGGGTCGAACTCCCAAGCGGGGCAGGGGACGAGCGGAACCGGCCAGACTTTGGCGGCGCGAAACCGGTACGAGACTCCAAGTGCAACAAAAATAACCTGGAGTCATGCCGAAACAGCCAGACGCCAGCGTTTGGTGCTTGTACGTATCCCATGACAATAACTGCATGCCGACGTGTTGTGAGTGCGAGGAAGAATGTTCTGAAGAATGCAGCGTATGCAAAAAACCGTGCTGTGACAGCAGTGGGTGCTCTGTCGGATGCAACCAATGCGGCAACAGGGTGTGTGATTTTGACGATGATTACATAGAATGTGAGAACTGTGGTTTTGATTTTTGCAGAAAGTGCGAACAGACCATGGGCAAATGTAAAGACTGCGGCATCAAGGTATGTGTAGACTGCGTGGGTGCATGTGAGAAATGTGGTGGAACCATGTGTCGCCCCTGTGAAAGGGAAGAAAAACCGTGCAAAGAATGCGCAGCTGGCTAAATTTTACAAATCCAGTGGGTTGTGGCTTTTAAGCAAACGCATGTAGTAGTACAATGACACGACAAGCACAACAGATTGCAGAACAAGAGGAAACGTGGACTTTGCCAAAAGACGAGACCAATGTTACAGGGCGGAGGCTGGGCAACAACATCGAATACGCCACCCTGGTGTACGCGCCTGACATGAAGGCGCTAGACGAGAAGATAAAGCTCGAATGCGGCAAGAAATTATTCACCTGCATCGGCGAGCCACGCACGGCAAAGCGCGAATACACGAGGCCAGGCATCAAATGGACATACACCAAGAACGGCAGGGGATCGTACTACTGCTGCGTCGGCCTGTACTGGCTCAAGGAGCACGCGCCCCAAGTCATCAAGCGTGAAATGGTGCTGGTAAACGAGGACGTCGACGACTTTGACGCGTGTGATTGCTGCGGGCATACAATAAGCGGCAAGATGTACCTGCTGGCCTCCAAGAAGGGCCAGTCCATCAGCGCGTTTTGCGGCGCGTGCGCGTCAGACCCAAAAAAGGCAAGAAAGCGCACCCCAAAGCAGCCAGACGGCATGTTCCACGACAGGGAAGTGCAGCGGACGGTGGACGATTTGTTTTTCGTAAAAACCGCCGCCAAGTGCTGACCTTTATTTTTTTTGAACCAGGCCCAGTCTTTGCATCCTGGCGGCATCATCGACCAATTCACTGTGCGGCCCGGGGCTTGACGAATGAGTTTATATTATAATCAGCCATTAAATGCAACATGGCAGCTCAGGGCAGAATTGTTTGGGTAAGCGGTCCGGCCGTAAGGGCTGACGGCATGTCTGAGGCAAAGATGTACGAGACTGTGACTGTTGGCAACTCCAAGCTGATAGGCGAAGTAATCAGGCTTACCGGCGACGTTGCGTTCATTCAGGTATACGAGTCGACCAGCGGCCTGAAACCGGGCGAGCCTGTCATAGGTACGGGAAACCCGCTCAGCGTGATGCTGGGACCGGGCATCATAGGGCAGCTGTATGACGGGATCCAAAGGCCACTCAGGGAGCTCTCAAAGGCATCAGGCTCCTTCATCGGCAGGGGCATCGTCACCACCCCGATCGACATGACCAAAAAATATCATTTTGTCCCTACTGCAAGCAACGGAGACGAGGTGGCTGCAGGAAATATAATTGGAACCGTTCAGGAAACGGATCTTATAGAACATCCAATCATGGTCCCCCCGGATCATCCTGGCGGACAGATTGCCGGCATGGTGCCTGAAGGTGACTATGATTTAGAGACAGTTCTTGCGACTGCCCAGAAGGACGGCAAGAGCACGGATCTGAAGATGTACCACAGGTGGCCCGTCAGAAAACCACGTCCGTACACGAACAGGTACGACCCGACAGTGCCGCTCCTGACCGGACAGCGCGTCATTGACACGTTCTTTCCGATAGCAAAGGGCGGGACAGGCTCCATTCCAGGCGCGTTTGGCACGGGCAAGACCGTGACACTCCACCAGATTGCCAAGTGGGCCGACTCGCAGGTGGTCGTGTACATCGGCTGCGGTGAGCGAGGAAACGAGATGACGGAAGTGCTTGTAGAGTTTCCACACTTGAAGGATCCGCGCAGCGGAAAACCGCTCATGGACAGGACCGTACTGGTGGCAAACACGAGCAACATGCCCGTGGCTGCAAGGGAGGCTAGCATATACACGGGCGTTACGATCGCAGAATACTATAGGGACATGGGCAAGGACGTAGTACTTGTGGCAGACTCTACTAGCAGGTGGGCCGAGGCGCTCAGGGAGATGAGCGGAAGGCTCGAAGAAATGCCAGCAGAAGAAGGGTATCCGTCATATCTTGCATCAAGATTGGCAGAATTTTACGAACGGGCAGGCCGCGTGAGGGCGCTGGGCAGCCCCGACCGTAACGGCTCGGTAACGCTAATCGGCGCAGTATCCCCGTCCGGCGGAGACTTTACAGAACCAGTAACCACCCACACCATGAGATTCATCAAGACCTTCTGGGCCTTGGATGCAAAGCTTGCGTATTCCAGGCACTATCCGTCAATCAACTGGATGGGCAGTTATTCCGGGTATTCAACCGAGGTGGCTGCGTGGTGGCATGAGAATGTTGACAAATCATGGAATGTTGTCAGGCAGGAGACGTATAACATCCTGCAAAAGGAAGACACCCTCAAAGAGATAGTCAAACTACTCGGTCCTGACGCGCTCCCAGACGAAGAAAAATTGATTTTGGAGATAGCCAGGATGATAAAGATAGGTGTGTTGCAACAGAACTCGTTTGACGAAATTGACACGTACTGCTCTCCTGCAAAGCAGTTCAAACTAATGAACACGCTGCTGTCATTTTACCACAAGGGGCAGGACGCGCTGAAAAACGGCGCTATGCTGTCTGATATCTTGGCATTGGATGCAGTGCCGACCATAACGAAGGCAAGGATGAGTATTACTGACGATTCCTTGGGCGAGTTTGACCAGATGAATGCCGACATCGACAAGCAATTTGGGACACTCAGGTGTTATGCCAAATGAATTCCGTGATCAAAATTTTCCACATGATGGGGATGTCAAGTGTGAGTTGTGTGGAAACAAAAAACCCGCCAATAAAAAGAACAAACCGTGCGAGAGGATAACTGATTCAGGCGACAGGTGTAAAGGATATTACACAATTCCGGATTTATGATTAAAACAGAAACTCTGCCGCGGTAGATGGACTACCAACGACCGGAGTCGTCGGCTTCCTCGTTCGAGCCATTGCCACAATGCACGCATGCGTTATACCTGCACGCGGTCACCAAAAATAGTAAAAGAAGATTGGATCAAAGTCCGGGCTGCTGGTCAACGTAGCATATCTCGCAGAAAAACTCGCCATGCTCCAGCGTCGCGGCCTCGTCGTCTTTGTCACGGAACGTCCCTTAGACCACTCCCAGACCGGCATAAGCCGGCCATACACAGCCGGGCTTAAGCCCGACGACTCACAACCCGGCATAAGCCGGGAACATACAACCAGCCTTCGGCTGGCATGACATGACATGACATACCCGCCCCCTGGACATGTATGGGCATGGCATGGTACACGGGCCTGGCACGCGTCACTTTCTGGCATCTGTCACCCTGGAACGGTCTCTGGAACAGTCTCTGGCATGGGTCACTTTCTGGAACGGAACACCCTGTGGGATATTGTGGAACACTTTGTGGAACACCCTGTGGAACACCCCAAGGGATACTCTACGGGAACACGATGTCAGCAGGCCGTTCGTGACTGCCATGAAAGACTGGCTGTGCTTCCTGGGGTATTACATGGCAGCCGGCGGCATAGAGAAAAAAGACGACAGTTTTACGCGCGTCACGTTCAACACGTCCCTCATGTCTCCTGGCGCGCCGGAACGGCTTGAATCATACATCCGGCGTATCGGGTTCGAGCCGGAAGTGGTGGAAAACGAGATAGTCGTGAAATCAACACAGCTCGCTACCCACGTCGCATGGTGCGGCTGGACCAGGACCAAGGCAGTACCGAAAGACATCCTCGGGCTTTCACCGGAATACCTGCGCGTGTTATTGGACGCGATGGTGGAAGGCCAAGGCGGTGGAAGGTCCTTTACGTTCTCCAACATGCTGTCGTGGAATTTTCAGGAACTTTGCGCCAAGATTGGGCTGGCTGCAAATGATAACGTAATCCTCAAACCGGGCGAAGCGTCGGACATTCCAGGGTTTGAGTCAGAGAAATTGTGGTCAGACCTGCACGGATTGGACGTGGTGGACGCGTCTGAATGCCGGCCCGTATTGGAATCGTCGGGCATTCATGATGTGGAATATGACGGCATGGCGTACTGCGTTGAGGTTCCGGGCCATGTGGTGTACGTCAGGTGCAACGGCAAGCCGGCCTGGTGCGGCAATTCCGTGTCAATATCGAAGGGCGGCAGGGTAGCCAAACTGAATGCAAGGACCAGCGTGTTGGCCATAGCCAACCCATTGCATGGAAGATATGATGCGAACAAATATCTCCCTGAAAACATACCGTCCATCCCACCCACAATGCTGTCAAGGTTCGACCGTACATACTCAGGTCCAAGACTTATTCAGGCACGGATCATCTAATCCGGCACATATCTTGTGCCCAAAGGCACGGGTACCTGGGGGCGTACAACATGACAGATTATGTCGTCATGGTGCAGAACATGATCTTCTCTCAGATGATTATCCGTTTTTGGCGCATCTTGCGGCATTCACTATGGGCTCCAAGTGCCTAGAGGCCACCTCAATCCGATCACCCTGAGGCCCGCCCGCCCTAGTTTTCCGAATCTTTAATTCGATTACCATGCAGACGCACGTGCGGGGCCGCGTCCTCCCCCTCCCCCGGACGGCTTTCTAGCCGTGCAGCTGCCAGAACCATCAATGCGCCTGACGCGCCCCTGCGTCGGGGATCGCTGCCTGCCTGCCTGCCTCCCGTCCGGGCCGGAACGCGCGGATCGCCCCTGCCTGCATCCTGCCGCGCGTGCCGCCGCGCAGATGTTGTGATCGCCGGATCGAAATACGCCATGCATGACGGCCGGACTGCCCCCTTCCCCTTCGGCCTGCCGGAAGGGGGCGTTTGCAGTTCGGCCGGACCTGCCCCCGCCCCTGCGAGGATCGTGGCCATGACTGCGTGCCGGGCCGTCATGTCACCTGCCGGTCTTCTGCATCTCCAAGGCGATCCGGGCGGCGTTCTCCGAGACGCCATTGCGCGCCGTACCGTACGTGCCGATGAGGGCGGCGTTCTCCGGAACGCGCGCAATGGCCTGGTAATCCAGCCCCTTTGCCACCTCCACCCACTCGGCCACGGTGCGTCCGGACTCCTTGGAAAAGATCCTCCAGCCGTCCTCGTGGAACTCGTTGCGTGGCATCTCCTTCCAAGAGTATTTCGTTATATGGTCAAATGCGTAGTGTACTCCAGGATCCAGCCATCCTGCCGCGTCCAGCGCCTGGCCGTACGTGGATTCGAAGCGGCCCCTGTCGCCTGCCGTCACCCAGGCCGCGCCTGCCGCCATCCCCGACACGGTCCGAAACACCGAGGTGGCAGCGCAGGACGATGTCCACTCGTGCGCCAGCCTGATGCCGCGCACGGCCACCTCGCCGGCAGCCTGGCTCCCGTCACCGGGGTACTCGCGTGCTCCCTCGAGTACGGCAGCCGGGATGGACAGGGCCAGTTCCTGCGTCCCACCGGCAAGCAATATGTCATCGTACAGATCCCTGCAGACTAGCGGCGCGGTGTGGCGCAGGAAGTCCCGCGGATCGTCTGGCAGGTACATCAGCATGACTGCCGAGGCTGCAGCGGCAAGGGAAAAGACCTGGGATGCCGCATCCCACGCCTCGTCGGCTGCCCGCAGTGCGGCCGCGTCGGCTGCCTGGTCAAAGACCTCCCCGGCCCGGCCTTTCAGTGGCCAGCCAAGTGATCCTCTGTTGACTGCTGCATGAAACACCTCTGCCAGCATCGAGAGGTGATCCAGTCTGGCCGTGCTGCCCGGCAGGTCCGAAGACGGCTTTGCCAGCGCGTTGGCCTCGTATGGGAATGCAGCAGAAAAGCCGTCGGCAACTGCCTGGTTGGCCCCCCAGTACGCCATGCGGGCCAGGGATCCTTCGACCTCTGACTGGATTATGTCCTTGATCTCCACGACGATCTCATCTGGAACGGTGCCGGCAGCGCCCAGGGCCATGGCAAAGTCGCCGCCGTCCGGGTCCTCGCCTAGCGCGTCAATCGCGTCGGTAAACATCTTGTTGGTGATCCTGAAGACCGGCGCGTGCCGGGTCAGAAGGCCGTACACCAAGTCCCGCACGGCCCCGGCCGCCTCGATCGTGCTGCGGAGCATGGCAGACTGGGAGAGCGCCAGTGCCGCGACATCCGGATCCAGCCTGTCCGTCTTCACGCCACCCGTGCTCCGTTCCTGCCCCGTTCTGCCAAGGCAGCCGCCCCCCTCCCGGGCAGGCCATCACATGCCTGCAGGACGCATCCCTCCAGACCGCCGTGCCTCCTGCAGACCATGTACCATGATGCTCCATGGCAATATATCAAGGGATTGGCAGACGTCCAGACGCCCTCTGGTCGGAAAGTACGCGGTTCGGGCATGGGCGCTCATGCCGGACCCGACACCGGGCCTGCCTGCCTGCCTGCCTGCCTGCGGGTTCCTTCCGCTCCTGCCCGGCCGGCCTGAATGCGCCGGGCCTGCCTGCCTGCCTGCCTGCGGGTTCCTTCCGCTCCTGCCCGGCCGGCCTGAATGCGCCGGGCCTGGATCCTGCCACCCCTCCCCCCCCCATACCGTGCCGCGTTCGGGGCATTCCCATCCTACCGCAGGTGCGCGTCGTCCGGACGGCATTGAAAAGATCATGATGCCGGTGCATGCCCCGTGCCATGCCGTGGCGGGGGCGGGGGACAAGACGCGACTGTGGCATGCGCTGCCTCTGCCGTCTGCCTGGCACGTGCGGGCGGATCGCATGCGTGAGGCCTGCCGGCTGCGCCTGAACCCCGGCGCGCCGCCCTGCAGGCAGCAACAGCAGCATGCGAAGATCACAAATTTCAAGCTACACCAGACCGCCCTGCACGTGATTGCGTTCCCGACGCATCGTGGCGCGTAGCTTTCGGGATGCCGCGCGCCTCCGGGGGGATTTCCTGCCGACTGCCAGTAGTACGATTCCTGCCTGCAGTGGCGTCACTTGTTGCCGGTGTATATCCATCCGGCCCTGTCGTCGGGTTCCTTTCCCGCATACGCGCACATGCCCACCCGTGGCGACTGCACTGCCGGCAGAACAATGTCCATGCCGCATTCGTGCTTGCGGGCGCATTTGTCACACAATACCCCGCCGTCCCACATGCCGCAGTCTGGACATATGTGGTCTGCCTTGGAACCGCACACGCTGCAGTTGAACGTGACCATGTCGTGCCTTGCAAGCACGGTCACCTTGCTTCGTGTTCTGGAGAATGCCGGCACGCCGGCGGCAACGACTTTCAGGCGCAGTGGCGTGGAGCATCCAAAGTCGTACTCGTACTGGAACTCTGTCTCCTCGCAGATGGCCTTGTCCAGCCGGCTGCCCATGGATTTGGCCCCGGCGGCCTGCCTGTTTGAGCAGTACTCCTCCCCGCCTATGTAAAACGAACTCAGGTGCCCGCAGCACTCCATCCACTCCTTCCTCAAAAACCCGTCCAGATCTGAGAGCTTCCTGCGCCCGGCAATCTCCAGAAACATCCAGAACGTGCCGTCACTGTCAGAGACATTGATGATGAAACAGCCTTCTGCAGTCCGGGACGCCTCCGCCCCGCCGCCTTCGTCCAGGTGCTTTCGGATGTGTCTGGACATCCTGTCGTGCGCGTAGCTGCGGTTGCACAGCTTGCACGTTCCCCTGCCCGTCGAAGTCATGACCGCCTTGCCCTCCAATACCCCACAATCGTTCCCACACCCATATCAATTAATCGCACACACCCATGTCCGAGATTCATCCAGGCACGGATCGCCTGATCCGGCACATATTTTGTGCCTAAAAACATGGGAACCTGAGAGTGTACGTTCGACCTGATATTCATAATGCGTGATACCACCAATGTCGGCCGCGACAAAGAGATAATGCTTCACATCAAGAGAATGCGCAGTAGCGGGAAGGACGGCCCATTCACCGGCATGGACAGCAAACTGTTCAAAAAATACATACGCCTCGCCAAAGAGGGAAGGCCAAAACTCACGGAGGGGGCGTAGGAGGCAATCATGTCATATTATGAGGACATGCGCAAAAAGGCATCGGAGGACGTAGCCCCCATAACGGTGCGGCAGTTCGAAGGCCTGGAAAGGCTGACTGTCGCGCGTGCCAAAATGCTGTTCAAGGATGCGGCCGACGCCGACGACGCCAAGCGCGCCATATCCATAACTGACGAGATGTTGAAGTCCAGCACTGTCGATTTGGAGACTGGTGAAGTTGATATGGGCGTCGTGCGTGGTTTGCCGACCCGCGAGGCTGGCGCGCGGGGGGCGTTCTTGGACCTCTTCAGGGGATTGATGGAGATTAGTGGCGACGAAGGCGTGAAGGAGTCTGACATGGTAAGCGAGATGGTCAAGTCCGAAAAGTGGACGTACGACGCCGCCAAAACGTTCTTCGATAAGGTGCACCAGGCGTGCCGCCTCATAGAGCGATCTCCCGGCCGCTACTTTCTGGACTAACAAATAACGCCAAGATTGTTTGTACCATGCATGTATCTACGACCTTGAAACATTTTTCCGATTTAGCCTCAGTATATAAGCGGTTAATAATAATTAATAATAATTATTAGTATTAGTATAGTAGTAGTGTATTCTTCAAAACTTGGTAAAGGGGCAAAGTTCGGATCCCTAGGGATCCAATAACTGTAAAAGTGCTGGTTTTGGGTGTAATTCGGGCATTATGCGATCAGGCTGTGGTGTGAATGTGTTGGGATGGTGTCAAATTTCATGGTTCTTTATATATGATGATGCAGATTTCGGGGCTTGGCATGGTCAAAAAAAATCTCATAAATTTTTTTTCATTTTCAAAATACATGCACGATACAAGCAATCCTGAATTTGAAAAAGCGGCAGATTCGGGCAAAATCGTCCAATTCTTGGCATGTAGAAAATTATTGGATCCCTAATCTGGCAAACACCAGGCAGGAATGGTCGGAACCTTATATTCAAAACGCGTCTTTGGTTGCGTGAAGAAGGAAGCAATAAGGGTACGGCCCCTATGGTTTTTGTTGTCGAGACAAAAAACCAAGCAGGACCGCGACCTATTGAACAATCCCAAAATATATCAAGATATCGCAGACGGCATGAGAAGCATGCTTGCATGCGCCAACACGTCAAACAGGCACAATGCGATATTTGGAACAGATGATCTGAATCACGGCATGCTAAGGGGCGCCGTCATGGATTCATCCGTAGGCGGATGCGCAAACGCGATAAATCGTATACACTGCAATGCCCCCTCTGACAGATGGTATGCATCGGCAATCAAGGGGGTGGGGCAGGACACAGTGCAGCACGCATTCGAAGAAAGGGTGACAGTGCAGCTTGACACTTTCAAAAAACTGGGCAGGTTTCCAAAAAAAGGACTGGACGTGGCAATCGACATGCACCTCATACCGCGTTATGACCGGGTTCCCGGCGGGGAGCTGACCCGCTCCAAATACAAAAACGGAACCACGTACTTTGAGCGTTACATGACAGTCCAGTGCGTGAACGACAAGATGCGCATGGTTCTTGCAGCATCATACCTGAAAATGCTCGAATCCGTGCCTGATTACGTGGATGTCGTCCTCAAAACCATGGCGGGGATGGGCATCGGGATGCATCTGGCGCTGCTTGACCGGGAGTTCTTTTCAGTTGACGCGATAAGCAGGCTGCAGGAAAACAGCGTAAAGTACCTGATGCCGTGCAGAAACACGCCCAACGTGGTGGATGCCCTGAGAGATTTTGCACAAGGCAAGAGAGGAAAGATCTCAACAAACGTGATTGAGAACAATCTGGGGTCTGTCGAATACACCATGATAATAGCTGAAAGAAAAAACGCCAAAGACTCTGATGCCCCGGAAGAGAAGTACATCGGGTTTGCAACAAACCACCCCACAATCAAGACCGAGACTTATGCCAAAAGATGGGGAATAGAGACGGGGTACGGTAAAATCGAGGAGTGCAGAACCAAGACGCGGATTTCGGACATGGAAACGCGGATGCTGTGCTTTTACTATTCCCTGGTATTGTACAATGAATGGATAATCGTCAGGACAATGATTTCTGACGGTACTGAAAGGCAGAGTGTCATGACCATGCTTACGTTCAAGGTTCAGTTGGAATCAATTCTCATACGCCAGTCCAAACCGCCCACCTGATCTCAGATTTGGGGTACATTTCGCTTAGCTGGACAGGCAAGAAAGAATAAACGACGCTCCTGAACTGATAACTGACGCTGAAGCCCGAGCAGACAGACAAACAAAGATTTCTGAAGCCGCGGCAGAACGAGACAGGCTTATTAGACTAGCCAACACCGCTCTTGCCGACGAACTTTTGTCCGCACTAGACACTAGACATATTGCTGCCGTAGCGCTCATTGGAGAGAAGGCAAACGCCGAAAGACTCGGCGAGGATGCTCCAACTGAACAAGTGCTTGGTACAGCCAGTTTTAGTGACTATGAAGACTATGTCGGCGAAGCACGAACCGGTTACGAAAGGGTAGCTGGACATGGAGATGCAGACGCTAATCCAGACTCTGTTCTGGCTGCGGACGCCGATATTCCAGAAAACTACAAGGGCTCTGCCCAGCTGGAATACGAAACCATAGTCGGAACAGGAGACAGAGACGTCTATGAGCCTTATCCGTTGGCTGAGGATGTTACTATCGTTCTCGCTGCTGACTACCGGGGTACTTCAAGCCTAGACCGCGAAGACGTACTCGGAAGAGGAGGCGCGGATGTACCAGCAGAAGATGCTATAAATGCTCAAAGTCCTGAGACTCCAGGAGCCGCAGACAGAAACAGCGCTGACTACATGGGTTCTGCAGAGTATACCTATCTGCTAAATACAGCTGCACTTGATGACTCACAGGTAGGGGACGGAGTTTCCGGCCTCGAGTCATTCGCCGTTAACAGAAACGGCGTACTCGAATGTACTGACCCAGCTACTTGTGCCATCGTTGATGGTGTCATGTGGGTAAAGTTCACCGAGACCGACTCAAACGAAGCCACGTTCGACAACACGGACGAGAACGACGTACCAAACCTGAAGACTGACGCTGACGCGCAGAGAGGACTTTCATTCGAACTCGAATACGACAACGGCATAGAAGCCGGCATCGGCTTTACCACCACCACCATCACGATAGACGCCGGCGACGATTGGAGATCTGGCCAGGAGATAGCAGTAACACTGACGGATCCTGACGCCAACACCAACTCGTTGACAGCAGACGACCTTAGCGTCCGGAACCCGGATCAGACCATCCCGACCATAAAGATTGGAAACCCATTCACCTTGGCCGAGACTGATTCGGTAACTGTGAGCGGCGACGGGCTGCGCGGCGACGTGGACGTGGACTACCGAATTACACCCGTAAGCGAGATACTCGTGGTGGACTTGGATGAACTGGCAGCTGGTGACTACGAGCTGAAGATTGCAATAGGCAACTGGAATCACATAGCAACCAATTACTTCACACCCGATACGGACAAACTCATGGGCGTAAACCTCTTCCACTATGACGTCGGCTCTCTTGGAGAAGGCGCAATACCGGGGATCAGCATTGAGAACATCGCTGAGCACACTCCACAAAATTTCACCCGCTCGACAGTGCCGTCCCTAGTCCTTGCCGCCGATGATCCAGAACGTCCAGACTTCGTAGCCTACCTCACACAAGGCAAACCGGGCGCGGAGAACTTGTTTGGTCTTCCGCCTGCTGGCTTCACATCGCCAGCATTCCCGGGCACGTTCCATGCGGGCGAACCCATCTTCCATAGCGATGGTACCCTCGTGGACATACCTGAACAGTCCTATATCACGGTCGACTTCACAGCAGGTGCTGACGGGCTGGATGGCGAATACCCGCTCATCGTGGACATCTTCCTAATTGGCCTCACGGACAGAGAGGATCTGACTTCTACCACCAACAACGCCATCTACAGGCTTGAACTTGAAGAGGACGGCGACAACAGCAGTGACTTTATAGGCACTCTGGAGTACATCGCACTCAACCAGATCAACGCGGTAGATACGGCGACATACGTGTCCGCAGTCGAAAATGCAATCAGTGACGCAATAACGTTCATCTCCGTTGACGACTCCATCTCAGTGGAATACCATGATCTTGACGCCACCGGCGGAGAGACGAAATTCACGGCCGAGGCCAACACCCCGACACACTCGGGCTCAGTCGCACTCGACTTTGACGGATACAAGGTATCTGACACTGTTACCGTAACGGTGGAAGACGCGGACCTTAACGCTGACAGCACAAGGACCGACTTCTACACCGCGTCCGGCGACAGGATTGGCGTCACTTCATACTATGATGACGAGGATCCAGACAACGAAGATACACCTCGCCTCCTATGGGATGAAAACCTGTTTACCGTATCAATCGACGGCGAGGAGTGGGCTGCAGGATGTGGACTTGACGGGCTTGACGCAAGCCAGTTCACGCTTCGGGAGACCGGGCGTGACACCGGCGTGTTCACCGGCACCTTCACGATTCCAGCAAACCACTGCCCCACCGGCAGCACTGATGCAGACGACGCAGTAACCGTCACCGGCACCGACATCTCAGTCGAATACTTCGACTTTAGGGACGACTCGGGCTCGGTAATAACCGTGAGCGCTTCTGCGGGCATACGATCCAGCACTGGATCCGTGAGCCTTGACAGGACCGTCTATCCGGTACCGATCGAAGACAACGCTGATACCGACACCATCTTTGAGACCCACGGTGACAACTCGCTCGGACAGAACGACCTGACAGTATATGTCAGCGTCGACGATTCCGATGCCGACACGTCATCCAACGGAATAGATTCCATTCTCGCCTCTACGGTGACGATGGAGATAATCCGTGGATCCGATGAGATGCCGGTAGAGATAACCGACAGAACGATATCAGAGACTGCGCCAAACTCTGGCGTCTTTGAGCTCGAGATGAGCATCGCATACGACGCCGGTCCATCAGACGGCTGCCCGAGAACCTTACACCGACTCCTCCGACGCATGTGGACAACTGTATCCTGCAGGGAGACATACTCCACGTGGTATACACCGCAGCGAGAACACCGTGACCGACTCTGCGACGTTCGACTTGCGAAACGGCGTACTCCAGTCTGACCAGACTGCGTACATCATCGGATGCGACGCGATAATAACGCTCATCGAGCCTGACTTGAACCTTGACAGCGACTCCACAGAAACGTACACCCTCGATCTGATCGAGTGGGACTCTGACGCCGGCACCGCCACGCTTAACGATGGCGTGTTCAGCGCGACGCCGTCCAACCTCCTTGAGACCGGACCCGACACTGGAATCTTCCAGGTAGTGGTCTCGGTCCCAGACGAGATAGAAGGCGACAAGCTCGAACGCGGCGAGGAGATCACCTTGGAGTACGTCGACTGGGGTCCGTCAGGATCCGACTACGTCGGAGACAAGGACGAATCCATAACTGCCACCATCTACACTTCCAACTTTGGAGCAACGATCAAGCTGGACCAGAGCGTCTACACGTGGACCGACAAGGTCTACATAACCGTAGTCGCACCTGACCACAACATCGACTCCGACCAGGTTGACGAGATAGGCAACGACGACGACTACCCGGTCAGGGTATCTACCAGAGGCGACGAGATCGAGGAGTACAAGCTTGTCGAGACAGGCGCCGACACCGGCATATTCACCGGCGAGGTAATACTGATAGGCTTTGACCGCGACGGCGACGAAGTAAACGACATCGGAAAAACCACGGGCGGAACCGGACCTACTGACGGCGAGATAGAGACAGAAAGCGAGAGCGGAATATCCGTATCGTTCAAGTACTCTGACGGCGAGACAGTGAGTTCATCTTCCCTAATCCGATGGAACGTTGCAGAAGTCCAGTGGCTCGAGGCAAGTTATCCGGCCAGCGGATCAGGTATAGTGAGGGTCATAGACCCAGACATGAACCTGAACCCGGAGGCAGTCGACAACTTTGACGTAACCGTATGGTCAGACTCTGACGGAGGCGGAATCTCCCTCACCGTGACTGAGACCAATGCCGCGACCGGCATCTTTGAAGGCACTGTCTTCTTTGGCGTCGGCGTGGACACCAGTGGTCACAGGCTCAGGGTGGTAGAAGGCGATACCGTAACTGCTCAGTACGACGACGACACGCTGCCGGCACCGCACAAGGAGACCGAGAGTATCCGGGTAGGGGCAACCACTCTGATTGGCACTGTAGTGCCGCCGTTGGAGAGGGTACCGATATCCAACCTGAAGGCAGTCGATTCGTTCGGCAGCACGCTTGACACCATATCCGTTGACAGCCAGATCCAGCTTGAAGCTGATCTGACCAACGGCCAGGACAAGTTGCAAGACTTTGCCTACTTGGTACAGATTCAGGATGAGAATGGCGTAACCGTCTCACTCGACTGGATCGCAGGCACGCTGACAGCAGGACAGTCATTCACCGCGGGATCTTCATGGACACCAGACGAGGCAGGCACTTACGAAGTGACTGCATTCGCGTGGGAATCCATAGAGAACCCGACAGCACTTTCACCGACATCAACGATCACAATAACTGTAAACTAGTACAAACCCCCCTTTTCTTTTTTATTTCAGGCAAGACATAACGTGGGTTATGCGCGGCGTTACGAAAAATCCCTTCCAAACTCCCATGTGTCATCATGCCTGTCACGCATGCATGACGCCGACCCGCATGGGAGTGACGGGTGCCAGGAAGCCCCTGCATGTGAAAAAGCATGCGTTTTCATGACCGACTGAATCTGCAGGAAAACGTCCCGAGCAAGGGTAAACCACCCATTCCATATCTGCCTGAGCATGAAGAGCAGCCCGGCGGCCGCCCTGCATGTGGCACCAAACGAACAAAACGCCACGAAAAACCTCATTCCACAAAAGATTATGCAGACTTGGATTCCTGATGGCACGCTTGTTTGCGCGGCGCAAGTTGGAGCACCAAGGGTGCGGAACCGGGCTTTGCAGATATCCTACTGCTGCGATCGCCGGGCACGGTGCCGAACCGCGCGTTCAAGCTCGAGTCGGTAGGCGTCTGAATGCGCTGCGCCTGACATTTTCAGGCTCACTCCAGCAGATGCCCAAAGTCTATGTCAAAATTCATCTTCATGAGCTTGACGTAGGTTCTGATGGATTCTGGCACCTCGTCCTCGCACGCCACGCCGAGCTTTTTTGCATTTGCCCATATCACCAGCGTCTGTATGATCGTCAGGAACCTGTCGTTTTTTACGTCAGGCAGGCCTGTGGCCTTTGTATACCTCTCGGCAAACTCCCATGCCGTGACAAAATCCACGCACCTCACCCCGAACACCGCAAGCACCTGCTCCTGGACGCTTCCGGCCTTCCTGAACGGAACCCTGTTGATGACATACGGGAACCTTACGCTGTCCGGAAGGCATCCTGGCAGCGGGCCCCATACGGTCACCACCCTGGTTCCGGGGCTCAGCGCCTCGAACTTTTCCATCATTGAATCCGTCACGTCGTCGTCTGCAAACCAGTAAAGCACCACGGTGCCGTCAGAGATGTCTGCCTCCCTGACATCGCAGCACGCCATCTGGATCCTGTCATTTTGTCCCAGCGCCTCCTGCGCGCGGCGTATCTTGTCTGCGCTGTTGTCTATGCCTACGGCCTTTGCGGCGTGAAACTCGTCTGCTGCTATGCACGCACCCCTCTCGTCTCCGCACCCGAGGTGGTAAAAGACGTCATCCGAATCCATGTCCACAAATCGAAAGATCTCCCTTAGCATCTTGTCTGATACCTGTATGTCCTCCCCGTTGAGCAGGTTCTCTGGCAGCGTCTGCAGGTACTCCTCTATCTTCAACGGTGGTGGTATGGCGTCCTAAAATTTATTCCCTTGTGGAATTTGCCGCAGAATCCGGGCCCTGCGGCGTGCCGGGCGCGCGTCCAGAACAGTTCCTGACTGATGAATAATCTCAAAACGAGGCGCCAGCGGACCTATTCCCTGATGCTTTCAAGCTTTGACACTGCCTGCCAAAGCTGCGTCCTTACGTATGACGGCATGTTGGGATCCTGCGTCACGTCGTCTAGCATGCTTATCGTGTTTGCGGCCCTTACGGACAGGGAGTATTCCTCGCTCTTTAGATCCACAACCATGTCGGTGATTGACTTTTTTATCGTCTTTGGCGTAGAGTTGTTCGAGGCAATCTGGTTTAGCGTCTCGACTGCCCCCCTCATCGACTCCTTGTTCTGCTCACTGCTTGCCATCGTTACACACTATCCTGAAACACTTGGGTATATAGTTACATCTCGACAAATACGTCACCTGACTCAACCTTGACTGCGTATGACGTAAGATCCCTTATCTTGGCAGGAAACTTGCTCAGCTTCCCCGTCTTGCAGTCAAACTGTGCTCCGTGCCAGCCGCACGTGACGTTGCATCCGTCCAGCGTGCCTTCTGAGAGGCTCGCTCCCGCATGTGTGCACGTGTCGTCTGTAGCGCAGTACTCGCCGTCTATGTTTGCCACCATGACATCCAAGCCGTCGACTGACGTCTTTACCATGCTTCCGGGAGGTATGTCTGATGCCTTTCCAACCCTGACTCTCTGCATGCGGTTCCTGCATGCTACCTGTATTTTTTTGTACCTATGGGTTCTGCAACCATGCATGCAGCGCAGGCAAGGAAGCCTAAATGGTACGCAGCATAGCGGGGTTCCCAAAGTCGGGCCGCCCAGAACACCTCTGACGTCCCTCGAACCGGTTCGGCCCCATTATCCCAGGCATGCCATTATTGTCGCAAATCCCTTCCGCCATGAATGCCCAGACTCGCAGGCAGATCCAGTCCCGCACGGCGCGCCGCCTCACGTTCAGGCATCCGATTCTACGAACCGTATGGTGTTTCGAAGCACCCCGAGGGACCCTATCTCCATCTCGACGGTATCGCCGTCCCTTAGGAATTCCACGCCTGGGTTTCCCAGCGCCACGCCTGCCGGCGTTCCGGTGGATATTATGTCCCCGGCCTCCAGCGTCATCACCCTGGAGATCTTTGAGATGATCTCAGGCACCCTTATTGCCATGTTGGACGTATTCGAGTCCTGCCTGATCTCTCCGTTGACCCTGGTAGTCATCCTCAGGTCGTGCACGTCTGCAACCTCGTCGGCGGTGGTTATCCACGGCCCGCACGGGGCAAACGTGTCAAAGCCCTTTCCCCTGGTGAACTGCTTGTCCATGAACTGGATGTCGCGCGCCGAGACGTCGTTGAACACCATGTACCCGAATACCATGTCCATGGCATCTGGGACCGCCACATTCCTGCACCTCTCCTTGATTACCACCGCAAGCTCCACCTCGTAGTCCAGCTGCCTGACAAAGTCCGGGCATACGATGTCCGAGTCCGTGCCGTTCAGGGCGGTTCTTGGCTTTATCACGATTGCAGGCTCGCTTGGCGCCTCCATTCCCTGCTCCCTTGCGTGATCCAGGTAGTTGAATGCCATGCAGATTATCTTGCCCGGGCTGGATATGGGCGGCAGCATGCTGTACTCCGAGACGTTCCGGCCGTACGGCAGCGTGCCTGCCACGCCCTTGATCTCCTCGTACCACCCGTCGAACAGAAAGTCCTTTATGCTGTGCGGCACGGGCACCCCGGTGAGGTACGTCATCTCGTCCCTGGTCGCCACCCTTCCGTCCCTGACCATGCCGTACGTCTGGCCGTCATCGTTTGAGAGTCGCGCTATCCTCATGACACATCACTTGTGTGTGAATACCGCCTGCTTTTGTGAGTTCTTTTGGCAGTACCCGAACCTGACAAACTGGATCTCGCTGCCGTCGCGCACCTTCAGGTAGTGCGGCTCCACGCACGCGTCCATCTCTGCCAGGCTGTCGTCGTTGAACTCGTCCTTGGTGAACAGCAGTCCGGGAATGATCACCTTCAACACGTGCGCCCCCTTTTGCGGAACCCACTGTATCTTTGGCACGTCCGTGCCGCCGCCCTCGACAAACTCCCCTGCAAGGGCGCGCCCGTCCCCGGTGATTCGGACGTTTCCCAGCCCAATCAGCCTGACTGTCGAGCCCGGGTCAAGCGATGCTGCGTCGTCCTCTGAAATGTAAAAGTTTCCGTCTATCGCTATCTTTCTGCTCCCCATGTCTGCTGCGGGGTGGTTTGGAATTACTACAGAGTCTGCCTTGATGCCGCTCACCGCAAGCTCCCTGGGCTTTCCCACCATGAACAGCCTGATGCTCTGCGAATCCACCACCCTCCTGTTGAATGCCTCAAGGGCGTCAAACGGTGCAAGGGTGTTGGATTTTGTCAGGCCAAGGGACATGATGAATTTCCTGACTGCCTCTGGCCTGATCCCCCTGCACTTCAGGCCCTCAAGCGTCGGCAGCCTCGGGTCGTCATACCACGACACCCTGCCCTCCTCGATCAGCGGCCTTATGATCCTCTTGGACGTGGGCATTCCCTCAAATTCCAGCCTGGAGAAGAATCCCTGGTGCGGGATCCGCATGTCCAGGGATTCGAGAATCCTGCAGACCAGCTCCTCCCTCAGCTCGAACTCCTTGGAGCGAAACGCGTGCGTCACGCCGTCGACGCTGTCCTCTATGGCCACCGCAAAGTCATAGCTTGGCCACACCGTATACCTGTTGCCGAGGGTGTAGTGTTTTGAGTGTATTATCCTGAACAGCACGGGATCCCTCATTACTGCATTGTCTGCCTTCATGTCGCCGCGGAACCTCACCACGGCATCGCCGGGCTTGAACCTGCCGTGCATCTTCTCCCAGTTCTTTGCGTTTTTTTCAGTCTCCCTCGTGCTGCACTTGCATGCGGTCCTCTGCCTTCTGTTCTTGGTGATCTCGTCCCTCTTGCAGGTGCAGACGTATGCCAGGTCCGCATCGATCATCTGGCCGCCCTTTTCGTAGAACAGGTCCATGTCGTCTGACGTGCTCTTTATCACGTCCGGCGTGATGCCAAGCCACTCCAGGCCGACCTTGATTGCCGCATGGTACTCCATCCTCTCTGCCTCCGGGTTTGTGTCGTCCATCCGCAGGATGAACCTCCCCCCGTACATCCTTGCGTACTCTGAGTTGATTATGGCTGCCTTTGCGTGGCCTATGTGGGGGTAGCCGTTGGGCTCGGGGGGGAAGCGCGTGACGACCTTTCCGTACTCTGCGCCCTTCAGCTCCGGCAGGCCCTCCCTTTCCTCCCTGTGCCTTGGTGTGAGAACCTCCGGGAATCTCTCTGCAATCTCGTCGTTTTGCTCCTGGAGCGTCATGGAGTTGACCTGGGATACTATCCCGTCTATCGCAGCCGAGATCTCGGGGACGGACTTGCGCAGATCCGGCCTGGCCCCCAGGACTCTTCCCATCACCGTCCCGCTGCGCGTCTGCCCTCCGTGCTCGGAGGCATTCTGCAGAGCAGCCTTTCTTATCTCCCTGTCCAGATTCCCGTCCATGCTACGATCTTCTCTTGACTACAAAATCCAAAAGCGCGGCAAGCTCGTCGCGCACGGGCCCGGAGTATCCTGCAAGCGACGCCCTTGCCTTCTTGGCGTACTTTGTGGCCATTCCCCTGACGTTCTCCTCTATCCCCAGGGAGCGTATCGCCTCCACTGCCGCCTCCAAATCCTCGGGGGTTGCGTCGGGGTTTCCAAAGGCGCCCGTGATGGCCTCCCTGTCCGCACCCCGTGCGGCCTTTATCGCCATCAGGATCGGGAGCGACTTTTTGCCCTCCCGGAGATCATTCCCGACAGGCTTCTTTGTCACGCCAGGATCCCCCATCACCCCTATCAGGTCGTCTGTTATCTGGAACGCGATGCCCAGGTTCCTGCCAAACGCCGAGAGGTTTGCGATGTCTGCCTTGCTGCCGCTGGCACACACCGCCCCCATGGTGCAGGAGACATCAAAGAGGGCCGACGTCTTTTTGCGGATCATCGTGATGTACTCTGCCTGCGTCGGTATCCTGTCCTCCTCGGACATCCTCATGTCCAAAAACTGGCCCTCGCATACGTCCACGCACGCCTTGGCAAGCCTTGATACCAGCACGGCAACCTCCTGCGGTCGCATTCCAGAGTCTGCAATGGTCTGGTATGCCTTCGAGTACAGCACGTCTCCTGCAAGTATTGCCACGGGGGTGCCGAACCTCTTGTGGACTGTCTGCACGCCGTGCCTCATGTCGTCGTTGTCCATTATGTCGTCATGCACCAGGGTAAAGTTGTGAATCATCTCTACTGCCCCTGCCGCGGGCATGGCATCGGATTCTGCCCCGCCCAGCAGCTGGCAGCTCCTGACTGCCATGTACGGCCTTAGCCTCTTTCCCCCGTGGACAATCAGGTGTCCTGCGGCCTCGTAGAGATCCTCGGGCTTTCCGCCCACCTTGGCCTTGACGTACCTGTTGACCTTTTTTGCGTTGGCCTCCACGGGACTAGGCTTCATGCAAAAGCCTCCATTTGTCGTCTGGCAGGTGCGCGCTGATTGCCCTGTCCAGTATGTCGTGCGCCCTCTTGCCCATCCATCCTGACAGGACTCCAGCATGCCTTTCCAGCGCAGCCGCATCGGACCTGTCAAGCAGGTCAAGGGCTATCAGCATCCACGGGCAGTACCGGCCGGGATCCAATTCAATCTCCGAGAACAGCGCGTCTGCCGGGACCGCCCTTACCTTGTCTATCTCGCCCTCTGCTCCTGCCAACTTGTCCGCGTCGTCTATCACTCCAATCAGCGTGGCGCATATCTCGTTTTCAGACCCCACGTTCCGGTACGGCACGTGGTACTCGAACTTGTGCATGTAGTCCAGCGAAGCCTCCACCCCGAGTTCCTCGGGCATCCTCCTCTGGCCAGACGAGACATACGTCTCAGTCGTCCTCGGGTGGCTTGCAAACGTTCCGTCCCAGTATCCGGGCCACAGCATCTTGGTGCCTGCCCGCCTTCCAAGGACCAGCCTGCAGTCTCCGTCAAAGAGCAGCGCCGTAAATGCCCGGTGCAGCAACCCGTCTGGCATGTGGCACCTGACCTTCTCCTCGGTGCCTATGGGGTTGTCGTCTTTATCCACTAAAATTACAAACTCTTCAGACATCCCTCTTGCCTCTGAACAATGTTCCTTCAAACCTCTTGTTTTTAACAGCTTCTTCAATCCGTTCCGGCTTGTTTCCATTTACCAGGAATACGTCGGTTCCGTCCTGCGCTATCCTTGCGGCCTCCTGGACCTTTCTTGACATGCCGCCTGTGACGTCCATGCCGCCTGGGGCAAACGTGGCCTCCTCGTCGCCCACCTGGCGAATCAGGCGCTTTGACTCGAGATCCGCGTACAGTCCGTCCTCGTTGAGCGCAAAGATGCACAACCTGGGCCTGAGCGTGCGGGCCAGATGCGTCATTATCCTGTCCCCTGACAGGATGTACGTCTTCTTCTCCCCCCACCACAGGGCATCGCCATACGTGACCGGGACGAACCCCGCGCCTGCGATCCTCCCCAGCTCGAGTATCTTTTCTGGTATGGGCGCCCCGCCGGCCATGAAGCCAGTCGGCGGCAGGCTGTACGGGTTCAGCCCGCACTTTAGCATCGAGTCCACTATTATCGCATCAAGGTGAATCATGGAGTTCTTTACAGTCGAGACGCCATGGGCGTCATACGCCTCCTCCTTGGTGTGCATGTCGTATTTTACAGACCAGTAGTGCCCGTATGAGCCGCCGCCGTGCACGACTGCCACGGGCTCGCCAACCCCTGCCAGGCCGGCTGCAAGCCTGTCTATGGCTTTTCTCCTGGCAGACAGCGGCCTTGACTTGTCTGTGATTACAGAGCCGCCAAACTTCACCAGAATCATATCGTTTCAAGCCGTCTGGTCAATTAAAAAGTATGCAGTTTTGGCTCCCGCATGTAGAATTTGCCTTCCAGGCGCGATCCTGGCAGGGGCAGCACGGGTAAATATCCTGACGGCGCCGCCTTGGATGCCAAACCCTGCGGGCCTGCCAGCCTTCTGGTGGCCGTTCCGGCCCTGGCAAGGCGCCTTGGACTCAGCCGCATGACAGTCCTGCGTGGTCGATTCGGGCAGCAAAGCATTCGTACCCGCTTCCCTTGAACCGTTCCATGGCCTTGTGCCTGCCGGGCCCGTCTGTTATTGCAATGACGCATCCCCCGTCTCCGGCACCCGTTATCTTTGCCCCAAACGAGGCATCCTGTCCGATGCGGACCATCTCGTCAAGCGTGTCGTTTGAGACGCCTATCCTTCCGAGGAGCCTTTGGTTCCTGGCAGCCATCCCCCCCAGCCCGCGAAAATCCCCCGCCGCGAGCATTGCTGGAATTGCGTCTATGATCTCCGACTCCTCGCTGCACATGGCGGCAAAGTCCTCCATGTTCTGCTCCCTGAACGCCCTCACCCTCTCCACCACCGCGTCAGTCGAGTGGCTCATGCGCGAGTCTGCAATCACGAGGTCTATGCTGGTGCCTGCATCCAGCCGGACAAACCCGCCGGACCGGTCATACCTGCCGATCCCGCCGTACGTGCATACTGCGCAGTCCGCCCCGGATGTGTTCTCGAACATGGTCCTTTCTGCCCCTACTGCGAGCCTCAAGACGTCCTCCCTGTTTGTGTTGCCCCCGAGTCCCAGCACGGCAGCGGCCCCTGCCACGCAGCATGCAGACGAGGATCCCAGCCCGGCGCCGATGGGAATGTCCGAGTCTATCGTGATGCGCACCCCGCCCATCCCGTCTGCCAGGTGGTAGAACGGCCGCAACTCCTGACTGATGTCGGATATGCGCCTGCCCTGCTCTGAGACCATGCTGCCGATGCTTGACTCTATGGATACCATGCCGTCATTGGTCTGCTCTGCTGTTACGGTGGCCCTCCTGTCTATGGCGCACAGGATCGCACCCGTCCCGTGCACTACAAAATGTTCCCCAAATAGAATTATCTTTCCAGGCGCAGACGCCTTGGATTTTGCATGTGCGCTATTCACTGTCGCCTTCGATGATCTTGGTCTCAAAGTCGTCAATCTCGTACTCTGTCGGATCGTCCTCTTCAAGCTCGCCCTTCTCGATGAGGATCTGGCGCATCAGCAGCCAGTAGACTGTGGCAAGGGCCTTTCTCCCCCTGTTGTTTGCCGGGATTATCACGTCTATGTTTGAAGTGATGTTGTCCGTGTTGGCAATCCCGATCACCGGGATTCCGGCGTTTGTGGCCTCCGTGATGGCCTGCCCGTCGACTTGCGGATCCGATATCAGGATCAGCTTTGGCTCGATATAGTATGGAAGCGACGGGTTTGTCAGCGTCCCTGGCATGAACCTTCCGAGGATCTTCTTGGATCCGTGAATCTCACAGAACTTCTCCACTGGCGTCTCGGCGTACTGCCTGCCGGAACAGACGATCAGGTTGTCTGCCCCCAGCCTGTTGATGAACTTTGCAGCCGTCTTGATCCTCTCCTGTGTAATCTCCATGTCCAGCATGTACAGCCCTTCCGGGCTGGCTTTTGTGATAAACGCCGTCATGAACTTTGTCTTGACCTGCGTCCCCACCCTTATGCCGGTGGAGCGGATCTTCATCCCTATGTCGGTGACTCCTTCTTGCTGGCTCATGACGATTTTAAATCTCTGTCATGCCTTGTATTAAATCATGCTCTGAGAGGCGCAGCAGCTCGTTGAGCTTTGCAACCCTCTCGCCGCCGACTATTCCGACCTTGAGCATCTTTGAGCCCGTCGCTATGCCTATGTGGGATATGTGCGAGTCCGTCGACTCCCCGGACCTGTGCGACGTGACCAGCCTGATGCCGTTCTGGTCTGCCATGTCTGCAAACTCCAAGGCGTCGTACAGGCTTCCTGCCTGGTTTACCTTCAGGATTGCGGCGTTGCATGATCTTTTTTCTGCCGCCCTTCTGACCATGTCCTTGTTGGTTACAGTCAGGTCGTCGCCTGTGACCAGCACGTCCGGGAACCTTGAGGCAATCTCTGCCATGTCCTCAAAGGCCTCCTCGTGGACTGCGTCCTCTGCATAGATCAGCTTGTACCTTCTTATGATGTCTGATGCAAAATCTATCTGCTCTCCCGGGGAGTTCTCCAAGCCTGCCCTGTCGTAGACATACGCCCCCTTTTTTGCACTCCACTGGGTCGACGAGGCAAAATCCACGCCCAACGACACCTCCCTGCCCAGCGTGAATCCCAGATTCTCGCATGCCTCTGCGGCAGCCTCAAGGGCCCCCTCGTTGTCCATCTTTGGCGCCCATCCGCCCTCGTCGCCCCTTCCGTTGGTGAATCCCGGATCCCTTCTCTCCAGCACGTTGCGCAGTTCCCTGTGGACTGCCAGGTTTGTCCCTATGGCGCCTTGTATGTCCTTTGAGCCTGTGGGGCACACGAGGATCTCCTGTATGTCCGGCGTTCCGGGACCTGCGTGCGCCCCGCCGCCGAGTATGTTTCCAATGGGGAACGGAAATCCGAACGATGACCTTGACGATATGGTCTTGAACAGCGGCTCCCCCGCTGACCGGGATGCAGACTCTGCCGATGCGATGGTGAGCGCGAATGCAAGCGCGCCGCCAATCCCCGAATAGTCTGCAGAACCGTCAATGCTCTTCAGGGCGTCGTGCACGGCCTTCGGATCCGACGGATCCAGACCCAAGAATCTCTCAGAGTTGTCGCCCAGCATCCTGACGCTCTCCTCGGGGCCGCCCTTGGGAAAGCTCACCGCCTCGTGCATTCCAACGCTTGCGCCCGACGGGGCGCACACGCGTCCCATGAATGTGCCGTCTGACTCCACATCGACTTCAACCGTCTTGCTGCCCCTGCTGTTGTACAGGACGCGACCGCCAACTGACGTGATGCGGGCCAATCTATTCTAGCTCTGCTTGGACTTCCTGTTTTCTTCTCTGGATTGCCTCGTAAAACGGAATTACCTGCCGGATGGTCTCGACTGTAGTCAGGAACATCCTCCTGCAGCAATACCTCTCGACGCCCAAACTGTCAAGCACGATCTCCGGATCTTCCCTCTTCTCTACCCTGTCCTGATAATCCTCGTACTTGTCTGCAACCAATCTTCCACACGTAAAACACCTGACAGGAACCAGCATACGAACGAAAATGTGACCAAGGATTATAAAAACCATGCAAGGATGATTCGTTGCGGGCGTTGCCCAGCCTGGCCAAAGGCGCTAGCTTGAGGGGCTAGTCTCTCAGGAGTTCGTGGGTTCAAATCCCATCGCCCGCATACACCCTGTTTTATCCAGATTTTTGCAGGGCCTTGATAAGTTCCGCGCGCCTAGCCTCCTCTGTTATGGCAGACCGCGCGTCCTCGACTAGTATTCTGTTCACGTCTATCTTCCTCCTGGATTCCCTGAGGACCTTGTCGTACATTGAAAACGTGTATAGGTGAAGGTACATCTCCTCCATCACCTCGAAGATCCTGCCCCCCTCGTCTGCCATGCCGGCGCGGATCCTGTCCAGTATCATCCTCTTGAGTTCCCCGACGCAGTCTAGCAGCCCAAGCACGTATGATTCTGGCATCACCCTGAGGGCCTTGTCCGTGGGAATTTTTTTCTTCTGCGCGATTGCCATCAGGCACGATGCCTCGACAAACTCCTGCTCTGGCGTGACCAGGTATCTCTTGAGATCTCCCGGGGCTTTCTTTCTGTACTCTGCCAGCAGCGCGTCTGCCTTCTTCAGGCTCTCCTGTCCGTCTTGCAGGCTGCCCTTGTGGATAGCGATTATCGCCTTGCTGCACAGGGATATCACCCCCCTGGTGTTGCCTAAAAGAAACTCCCGCGCATCCTGTACCTCCTCTAGGTGCCTTGAAATCCGGTCAAGTGCCGGTATGGCGTTTTGCAGCGTCATTGCGCCTGCACCCGTTTTGTGCGTGCGGCGTGCCATGTCTGGCTGTACTGGCGTCTTTTCTGGCGCGTCCCGGTTCTGTCCAATGGCGTGTGTGCGGCAATCCTTGATAAATTGCTTGTGCTGGAGCGGCATTTATCGTATTTTCTGGCCCGGCAAAGCGTCTGCTACCGAATGCAGCGTTTCCTGTTCCCTGTTGGCCAACCTGCGGTAACCCGCGTGGATGTGTGCCACAGGCGTAATCTGGTACCAGAAAAATCAATTTTTGACTAAAAATAAAGGTGCGGCGACCCCGTATGTCAATTTTTTCATAAATCTAATATGCCACACTATACTACAATATACTGTATGGTATCTTCAACAACAATCAAAGTTTCAACGGATACAAAAACAGCCCTGGCAGAACAAAAATTGCATCCCGGCGAAACTTTTGAGCAAGTGATTAATCGACTTTTAAAATCCCAATCGGTAGATGATCATCTGGATGAACAGGCGTTCTTAGGCATGCAGGATGGATTGGATGACATCAGAGCCGGACGCGTTCACACTACCAAAAAACTCAAAGCAGAATTGGGATTATAGGATAACGGCTTGGTCAGTATTATGGTCCGACAAGTCTGAAAACAATTAAAAAAACTGGATAAAAAAATTGCAGGCAGAATTATTGACGGGGTGGGAGATGTCAAAAAGATCCATACCCCGCAGTACGTAGGCTAGCGGGATCCAAGTTTTTCAGATTGAGAATAGGTGGTTATGGGGTAATTTTAGATTTGCAGCAAGGGAATCTATTGGTTTTCGTAATAACGACAGATAATAAAAAAGGATTTACAAATCAGTTACATAATCTAATCGTTTGATGCGTAAATTAAGTGATCTTTTATTATCCTGAAAAAAGACGATCCCCGAAGTTTGCAGCAATGGCCGCATGTGATCTGGGGCGGCATCCCTCCCATCGAGCAGTCAACCACCACATGATCCCTGGCTGGAGGCAGAGATTTGGGAAAGAGATTTGCCCGTTGGGAAACTGGTGTGCATGCTGAAGAGACGCAGGCAAGTGTAGAGAAGACGAACATCGACTCCATTGGGGAGTATCTGAAGATTTATGAAAATGTCCGCGCCCCTCCGCCCCGCGGCAGCGTGCCTGCGCGGCACAAGCGTTCGACAGGCATCGCAACACCTGGGGGGACGCGGGCGCGGCAGGATGCGGGAAGCCGGACCGCAGGCCGGCCATGATAACATGTCCTGCCACAAACGATTCAAGAAATCCCCGCACAGCAGGTCGGCCAGGTACGGGAATGACTCCTGCCCATAACTCTTAATTTGGTTATAACATTCCAGTGATTATGGAGATTACCGTAAGTCAGATGTATGCCATTGAAAACAAAGGCCATGGCATGGGATTTCTGAAAAAATTCATGATGGAAAACGCCGGGGCGGCCGGCGTCAGGAGGCTGGTCGAGACGTTTGGCGCAGTGGAGTCCAAAAGGATACTCGTTCTTGCCGGGCTGGGAAACAACGGCGGAGACGGCATGGTCATGGCAAGGCACCTTGCAGGCCACGGTGCCAGGGTGACCGTGGTGCTTCTGGGCGCACCGCAGGAGATCAAGACCGAGGAGAGCAGGTGGAACTGGCTCTTGCTGCAGAAGATGCCGTCAGTGGAGACGTTTTGCAGTCTGGCAGAATTTGCCGGCAGGCCTGACGTCATAATCGACGGAATTCTCGGCACCGGAATATCCGGGAACATTCGCGAACCCTACGCGTCTGCAATAAACCACGTCAACCAGGCCGAGTGCCACAAGGTGGCAGTCGACGTGCCCTCGGGGCTGGACCCCCAGACTGGCGCGACTGCAAACATCTGCACCCGGTGCGACATGACTGTCACCTTCCACAAGATGAAGCAGGGGATACCAAAGAGGAGAGATCTGACCGGCCCCGTACATGTGGAAAAGATCGGGATTCCGCCCGAAGCCGAGGAGGGAATACTGTGAAAGTCCACCAAATCCCTGTCGGCGGCATGCAGAACTTTACCTACGTCGTCGAGGACGAGGATACCGGAAAGGCCATAGTCATTGATCCGTCGTGGGATCTGGCAGAAGTTGATCTCGTCATACGGCGAAACAACCTCAAGATAGAATACATAGTAAACACGCACCACCATTTTGATCACACCCTGGGAAACCGTGCCATGGCAGAGTCGACTGCAGCAAGGATAGTCCAGCACAAGGACTCCGGGCTGGACCACGACATCCCCGTACAGGACGGCGACAGTGTTGAATTTGGCAACTCCCGACTCAAGGTACTCCACACCCCGGGGCATTCCAAGGACAGCATATGCCTGGTGGGGGACGGCAAGATCTTCTCGGGCGACACGCTGTTTGTCGGCACGTGCGGCCGCGTGGATCTTCCAGGCGGCAGCGCCAGGGAGCTGTACCATGCGCTCTTTGACACGTTGCATAATTTAGACGACGGGCTGGTCCTGTACCCCGGCCACAACTACGGCTCCTCTAAGACTTCCACCATCGGACAGGAGAAGGCAACCAATCCGGTGATGCAGCAGCAGACCGAGCTTCAGTTTGTCAGGATGATGGGCCAATGACGCCGCCAGACGATCTTGCCCTGATAGGGCACTCCGGCAGGGCCCGGGAGTTTCTCGACTCTATCTCGCCGGGCCGGTTCCTGTTCTCCCTGGTCCTTTCATACACCGAGACCTGCAGGATTTCCGGAATCACCATTGCCGGCGCAGACGCGGATCTGATGCAGTACACCCCTCCGGCCGATGCCGAATACCTCCACTACGGCTACTGCAGGAGCATAGATGGGATACCAATGACCCCCGACGGGATACCGACGCCGGCGCTGCTGACCAAGACTGCGCTGGAGTCGTCAAGCATACCCCACCTTACGATCAACGCCGGATCCAAAATCCCCCCGCAGCTGCCATTCATCAATACGGGGATCCCGTTCGGGATGGACATATCCACGCAGGACGCAATGACAGGCGTGACAGTCTCCAAGGCAGTCGACTATGGCCGCATCGTGGGCCGGAGCATGGCGTCCCTGACTGACTGCCTGGTCATAGGCGAGAGCATTCCGGGCGGAACGACCACCGCGCTTGCGGTACTGCGCGCCATGGGGTTTGACGCCAAGACCAGTTCCAGCATCCCGACAAATCCCGTCGAACTCAAAAACAAGGTAACTGCACAAGCAATCGCAAGAATCGACTCGAGCAATCCCTACCGGATAGTGGCGCAGGTCGGGGATCCGATGATTCCGTTCGTGGCAGGAATGCTCAGCTCCGCATCCGAAGTCTCCCGGGTGATGCTTGCAGGCGGAACACAGATGGCAGCCGTGATTGCATTCGCCTCCGAAGTCGGCTTTAACGTGGAAAATGTCGCCATCGGAACCACGTCCTACGTGACACACGATCCCAGCGCGAACTTTGCGGACCTGGTCAAGTCTGTCAGCGACGTCCCGGCCATTTCAGTAGACCCGCACCTGAACCGATCCCTCTACCCCGGCCTGAAGGCGTTCTCGCAAGGATTTGCAAAGGAGGGCGTGGGCGCAGGCGGTGCCATAATCTCCTCCATGATAAAGTCCGGCATGGATTCGTCAAAGTTCCTGGCGCTGGCAGAATCGGAATACGAGCGCCTGTCTACTTGACTGTGACTGACTTTGCAAGGTTTCTGGGATGGTCAGGATCCGCGTTTCTCCCAAGCGCCGCATAGTATGCCAGCAGCTGGATTGGGATGATCTCTGATATGGGATATGCGGCCCTGCCCGCGGCCGGAACCTTGATCCAGTAGTCGTACACGTCGTTTTTGACGTCCGAGATTCCGACTATCCTCGCCCCCCTGGCCTTGATCTCCCTTGCGCCAATCAGGGTGTCTGCGTGCGTAGAGTCGTTTGGGTTGATAACTATGGCGACTGCGTCCGAGTCCATCATGGCCAGGGTTCCGTGCTTCATCTCCCCGCCCGGCACCCCCTCGGCATGGATGTACGCCAACTCCTTTAGTTTCAGTGCCGCTTCCTTGGCAATGGGGTAGTGGATTCCCCTTCCCAGCACGTAGATGTCCGTGACGTCTTTCATCTCCCCTGCCACCCTCTGGATCTCCGCGCGTTCCCCAAGCACCTCCGATGCCGCCTTTGCGATCTCTGCAAAGTCGACTCCCGTCCCTGTCATCTCTTGGACTATCCTGTACAGTATGGCAAGCTGCGACGTGAAGCTCTTTGTCGCAGCAACCCCTATCTCGGGCCCGCAGTTCATCCCGATCACCACGTCGGATTCGCGCGCAAGGGACGACATGGGCAGGTTGACGATGGATACCACCTGGCAGCCCGCCCGCCTTGCAATGCCCACGGCGTCAAGCACGTCTGCGCTCTCGCCGCTCTGCGATATGGCAATCAGGACAGAGTCCTTCTCAATGCCGTCTGCCACGAACCCGAACTCGCTTGACACTATGCACTCTGACTTGATTCTGGCATGCCTTGAAAGGATCTGTTTTGCGACCAGCGCCGCGTTGTAGCTCGTGCCGCTTCCCGTGACGTATACGCCCTTTGCACTCCTGACGCGTTTTGCGGCCCTGGCAATTCCGGCCGACGCAGTCATGCCTGACTCCGGTATGGTCTGGTCCTGCTCGCATATCTCCTTGAGGGTAAAGTGCGCATAGTCCCCCTTGTAGACGTCGCCGAACTCCCTTGAGACCTTGGTGATGGAATACCCTGTGGGGTTCCCGTCAAACCCGTATATGGCCGGCACGCCGCCGCTGACTACGGCAAAGCTGCCGTTGTCCATGTATACTGCGTCGTCTGCATACTCTATGAACCCGAGGACGTCGCTTGACAGGAACAGCCCGTCTGAGCCGATCCCGATTATCAACGGCTCGTGAAACTTTGCAGCCGCCAGGGTGCCGTCGGCAAACATGGCCACGAACGAATAATGTCCCTTGATCTCCTGCACTGTCATCGCAACTGCCTTTACGACGTCCCCTGTCGATTCGTGGTTTCTCTGAAGCAGGTTTGCGATCACCTCGCTGTCCGTCTCGCTTTTGAAGACGTGCCCTTCGCCTTCCAGCATTTCCTTGAGTGCCTCAAAATTCTCCACCACCCCGTTGTGCACTATGGCGATCTCTCCGGAGTTGCTAGAATGCGGGTGGGCGTTGACATCTGTCACCATCCCGTGGGTGGCCCATCTTGTGTGGCCTATGCCTGTCCTTCCGGACATCGCGTCAAGTCCGGCCTTTGCGTTGACTTGGCTGACCCTTCCGACGCCCTTTCTCGTCTCAATCCTGCCCCCGAAGCCGGTCGCCAGCCCGACGCTGTCGTACCCGCGGTACTCCATCCTCTCCAGGCCCCTTACCATGATCGGCGCGGCTGTAGCGTCGCCACTGTACCCTATGATGGAACACATGATAAACTGGGAATTATATACATTAGTGAACAATCTCACTAACGCCTTTTTCTAACAGCAGTGGGACTTCGAGAGAACGTTGGTTTGTGCCAGCATTTCTGAAATCTTTGGGAGCCGAGCTTTCTCGGCCATTCCCAAAACGGACCGGATTGGTTGTCTCCTTCCAAACGCTTCGTTTCCAAAGCCTTGTGCCGTCCTTCTGTTTCATGACGATATTCCCTACCGCCAGATTGCCAGACATCCTGTGATGCCTGCCAAGCATGATTATTGGTGCGTTTTCATCCGCCGCATACACCATCCCGCATGAAATGCAATGGAACGAGTCACCGTTCCTTGACCGCCTGTCTATGAATCCACAGGCATGGCACGCCTGGCTTGTGTATGCTGCAGGCACTTCATGCAGGTCGATTTCGTTCATCTCGCAGTGTCTGCGTATGTAGTCGCGTTTTTCTCCAATTGCTGAGTTTCGTACCACCCGATTCATTCCTGTCGTGCGTTTCATTCCCCTGGACTCCTGCCTCTTTTTGTACGTCATGGAGTGGATGTCCAGTTTTTCAATCACGGCAGTCTTCACTCCGTCAAACTCAGACTTTACAGTCTTCCTCATGAAGTCAGTCAGTCTGTCTTTCAGTTTCTTGTATATCCTAATCATTTTTTCTCGAAGATGCCTGTAACTTCTGCTGCCTTTCTTCTTTTTGGAAAGCGCGGATCTTGTCTTGTCTATCTTGTCGTGCTTGAACCGTTTCAAACTGTTCGGCACCTTCACGGTCCTGGTCTCGTGCGTGCCTTCGTCTGCAATTCCCATCATGTTCCTTGCCCCCAAGTCTATTCCTATGGTTTTTGAATTGCAGTTTGATTTTGGGACGTGTCTGAACTGGAAGTGAATCTGGTACGTGCGGTCTTTCGGCCTGGTCTGCCTGGTTATTTTTTTTGTGGTCTCTATGATTTGGAACGACAGCGGCTTGAGACCGTCATAAATGTGGGTGTCCAATATGAGTCTGAATTCACCGAACTTGAACGTGCCGTTCTTGATTAGCGTGGACTGGTAGGAGAATATGGCAGGCTGCCTTCCGTTATGTTTTTTTCTAAAGTAGCCGTATGGAGACTCGACTTTTGGGAGGTTGAATTTTTTATGGTTGCTTTCCGCAAGGCGGATAGATTTCAGGCCGTTGATCATGTTTGCCCTTTGGAATGAAACATAGCCTTCACACCACTCCGTTCCATTCCTGATTGTAGTAAGCAGTTTCATGGCGTCAAAATTTGTCAAACCCTTGTTGTCAAACCCAATCTTCACTCCCTTGTTGAACAGCCACCTTGATTCCTGGTGCAGCCTCCAGACGTGTTCTGATATTTCCTGCGACTGCATGAAATTGACTTTTTTAGTAGTTGTGATTTTTGGTTTTTTCTTCAAAGTACAATATATGTTAGTGCCCGGAGTATTTGAATGGATTTATTTTGAAATTTTAAGACGGTTCACTAATGTATATAATTCCAAATAAACTCCCTGTGAACTGGTGACCGGCTTGCACGTGCCTATGACTCTTCGGACTCATCTGACCCGGTCGCATCGGCATCCGGTTCTGCCTTTTGGAACATCTCTGACATCCTTGATCCCGGCGTAAACCTTACGCTGTCCTCCTCTGTTACCGTAACTGCGTATGATGGAATGTTGACCCTCCTGTCCCCTATCATGATGTGGCCGTGCACCACTGCCTGCCTTGCCTGATACGGGGTCTTGAATCCAAGCTTCTTTGTAACTATCGTCTGCAGCCTTCGGGCCAGCAGATCCTTGACGTTCAGATTAAGCACGTCGTCGAGCGTCGCATCCTGGCCGACCAGCCCGATTCTTGCAAGCGACCTCATCAGGATCGGCTCCTTTTCTGTCCTGACCTCCTGCCTGAGCGCAAGCAACGACCTTGCCTGGTGCCTCACCCTGGACAGCTCGGTGTGCGCCTTCCACAGCTCCCTTTTTGTCCTGAGGCCAAACGTGCCTAGCGTCTCCAGCTCGCTCATCTTCAAGTCGTAGTTGAGTGGCCGTTTTGGCTTTCTCCATGTCCTTCGCGGATATTTTGGATCTCCCATTCTATCTCACCTGCTAACTCCCTGAATCCTTCTTTACAGTCGATACCTGGCCGCCCTTTGCAACTCCGACTGCGCCGCCCCTTCGGCTTGACGTCCTGGTCCTCTGGCCCCTCACCTTCAGGCCGCTGAAGTGGCGGTACGCCCTCCAGCTTGCCATGACCCGTTCCCTTTCAATGTCATTTCTAAGCGTAAATGGAATGTCTGATGTCAGCAGGTGCATGTCCTTTCCAGTCTCTACGTCCTTGCGCCTGTTGAGAAACCATATCGGAAAGTTCGCAGCCACCGGATCCGTGATCACCTTTTCGATCGCCTCCACGTCGCTGTCGGACAGATCCCCGATGTTCGAGTTAGGGTTGATTCCCAAAGTGTCGATGACTGCCGTGGCAAAACTCTGGCCTATCCCCTTTATCTGGGTCAGTCCTACAATCGTCTTCTTCTCCCCGAGAATGTCGTTGCCGACTATTCTTACTATGTGTCTGTATTCTTGGCTGCTCAAGTACTCCAAGATTTCAAAAAGCCCCGATAAAAACCATACCTAATCTTGCCCGTAGCAGATTAGTAATCGCTCATGTCTACCCTTAATCCACGCCTAACTGCCACCATCCAGCCATGCTTATGGGCACAATCGAGAATGGACGTGAACGCTTACCAATCAGGCATCCTACTGGGTTAAATTTTCAAACCGACAAATCCTCGAAGTGGAATCCATGACAGTTCCGGAAGCAGAACCGGTGGGAATCCGAAGTTTATATGCGCCATAGATGGACGGGCACAAAACCATGTATTTAGCTCCAACCCGGCAAACAATGTGGATTATGAGATGAAGATTGAAAAACGTGCAGGTACGACAAATACATGGGACATGATTGTAAATGGAGAGATATGCGCCACAGAATCATTTGATAACAATAGCGTGTATCCGACCAGGATAAGGGGAACGGAGACCTCAAAGAACAACACCCCAGACTTCATACAGGAGTTTGAGAATCTCAAAAAGGAAAAGAACAACAGGTGGTCTCCTCTTACCAGCTCAGACGGTTCGGATCAGCAGACAGGACTGGCCTACGACTTTATAGACAGGCGTGGCTACTGCAACGAGCGCATATACCACATCGAAACAGGCCAGGGAACGCCTAGGAACTGCTGAAGATGAGGCAAAAAATCATCATCCCATCAGCTGCAGCAGTCGTTGCACTTGCAGTTGTCGGTTTTGCCGTCTTTGGAATGACGGATGAAATCCAGACAGCGTCAAGGGATGAAATCCAGACAGCGTCAGTCGAGCAGCCCCTGGAAGTCAGCATGGTTATCGAAGACAACAATTATGTCAAAGGTGGCTTGCTGCCACCGGACGACTATATTCTTGCCATCGGTGAAATGCTTGACCTTGAAGACAATCTGGGCCAATCCAGCCCCTACTACAACGATGTGAAAGACGTGTTTACAGGATACGATGAAATCATCATTATAGATCACACCTGGGAAAACACTGATCAGGCATTTATCGAGCCACTGACCACCCATATATTCCTGACAAAAGATCCGTTCGAGTACGAGACGTATACAGGCGAGTTTTATTACGACATGGTTGGAATAACCATCATTATGACTGAAAAGAAGGGTCAAGAGAAATTTACCATGCAATCCGAGAAAAATCCAGACTACGTATACAAGAGAATATCGGACGATTTAATCGGTGTTGGCAAGGAAAAGTTCAAGGGTATGATGTTGGATGGTTCGGAGTTTGACGTACCCACCAGACTAGCAGTCGTAGATAACAAGAAACATAATAGAAATCACAGGCTTCCTGACACTGGACCAAGCAAGTGCACTGGCTAAAGCTTTACAGCGATAGCACCTCTTTTTTATTTTTCGGCTCTGTCACCTCTCGGTACTGTATAATTCAGCTGACCACTCCAAAAAAATTAGACCCTTTGGGCAGTCTGTACAAGAAAGAGGCTGCCGTTTTGAATCATAGTCTTCCATTTGTTCCGGCTCCTGATCCGCATGGGGGCACATGCATCCTTTGGCACTTCACCTAAAGTCCTCGTCGCTTGTCCAGTTCTTTCCCTGCACGTTCCACTGGCCGCACCTGCAGCATCTCTTGATTCCGCGCTGCTCGTCTATCCCCATGCAGAAGCAGTGCACGCCCTTGCCTGAAGGATCCTTTATGCACAGTCTCTGCATGATGCTGTATGCACCCGTATCCTAATTACCTTATTGGACGCGGGCCGCTCCATGCCATGCATCTGTGGCGCACGGACAATCCGGGTCTGGCTATCGCGCCAACCCCCGCATCTCAAATATTGATAAAGACGTGTGTGGTAACGCATGCTTGTGATGCGCAAAAAATTTTGCGGTATGGCAATTTCATTGGCAGTAGTTGCAGCGTTTTCTGGCATCGACTATGCGCACTCGCAGAGCGAACCGATACCCGGGTGGGTAAGGAATGTGTTTGGCTTGTGGGCAGACGGCAGCATAACAGACGACGAACTGCTCAGGGCCGTCGCGTACCTTGCAGATGCCGGCGTGCTTTCTGTCCACGCTGCAGCCGATTTGGAAGAGATCGCAAGGCTGCAGCAGTTAAACGCGGATCTGCGAGATCATTCCATTGAGGCGAACAAGAACTACGAGCAACTAGTCGCAAAATACGACAGGCTGACCGAGTTGTACAACGAACTGCTGGCAGCCAGTCCGGCTCCGGTCGAAGATGAAGAATTGATCCTGCCTGATGCAGATCCGGCGGCCGTGCCGCCGCCTGGTTCGGATGCTGCCCCTGCAGCAGGCAAGCCGCAGTCTGCTATGGCAGAGGCCAGGTTGCTTATGTTGGAACTTATAAACGGGGAGCGCGCCCGGGCCGGATTAAGCTTGGTGGCCATGGGCAATAACAGTGCCGCCCAGACCCATGCAGACAACATGCTGGAAGGCTGCTTTGCCGGTCATTGGGGAATGGACGGCCTAAAGCCGTACATGCGGTACACGCTGGCAGGCGGATACCAGTCGGATGCTGAAAACGTCGCCGGATCAAGCTACTGCGCGGGCAGCGATTCCTCTCCTGAAACTCCCGACGAGGGCGTCCGGGAGGCGATGTGGGGGCTGATGGCAAGCTCGGGACACAGGGCCAACATACTGGATCCCAACCACGCCCTAGTAAACATCGGCATAGCCAACGACGGATATAACACGCTAGTCGTCCAGCATTTCGCGCACGGCCTGGTGCAGTTTGAGACTCTTCCGGAGATAAGCAAGGGGATATTCTCCTTTTCTGCCATGATAAACTACCCGCAGGACATTGACGAGTACACGGTCATTCTTTATTACGATCCCCCGCCGCACGACCTCACAGTCGGTCAGATATCGCGCACGTACTGCTACAGCTACGGCGATCCTGTAGTCTATGTCAGGCCCGTGCTGCAGAGCAGATTGCAATACGCAGATAATTCCTGGACTTGGAACACCCAAAGGTGTCCCGACCCATACGACCTCCCCGCGACGCTGCCTGCGCCGTCTTCGTCTGAAGAGGCCGCCATGAACTGGGAGGAGGCGAAAAAAACCAGGATCCCGGCCACGTACAACGTGCCGGCAACCACCACGAACTATTGGACCGTCATGGGGGACAGCTTTGAGATCAAGGCCAACATCATAAACCAGCTAAAGCAGCACGGCCCCGGGGTGTACACTGCTGCCGTGTATGGGTGGGTCGGGGAAAAATCAATACAGATCGCATCGTACTCCATATTCCATGAAATTCCAGCTGACCTGTCACGGCGTGGCGCGCATGCTGCCAAACCAGCAACTGTACCTGCACGGCTGCATCAGAAAAAGAACGTACAGGCCCGCCCCGGTAATCCCAGGCGTGCCAGATCTGGCACCTGATGCAGACAGACCAGCGGGGACGCGCAAGGCTGGGCAACAAAAAGAGTTATACATTTCACGAAAGCCCGCTCTGGAATGGACGAACCGTTTGACCGGGAAAAAGTGGTCGGCTGCATGTTTGATCCCGTGACCTCGTCGATCCTTGCAGATCTTGAGGACGGGGAAAAGGAGTGCCGCGTCTTGGCAGAAAATGCATCCGTTCCAGAATCCGAGGTGCTTGACCGCCTCTCGTACCTGATCACACACGGGTTCATCAACGAGAGATCAGACGGCGACAGGCGTCTTTTGTCTGCAGACGCAGAAAAGCTTACCAGCCTAGTCGAGGACGGCGGCAACTTTGACGCGGCAGTAGACGGCCTTGAAAAGCGCTACCTAAACTGATCTTCTCTTCCAAAGAGAGTACGCCCCTCCGCCTATGAGCCCTGCCATGCCTGCAGCCAGCACGTACACCGACACGAATCCGAGCGCCTTCTTGCCTGCATCCGGAAGCGGCCCTATGGCGCCAAACACGTGCGTCTGCACGCTGTTGCTCCCCTCCACTACCAGCCTGTACTCCCCGACGCCGGTTACGTCAAACTCCATCTCGACGGTATCGCTGTCAATGCCCTCTGACACAATCTCCGTGCCGTGCGGGTCAAGCACCCTTGCGTGAAACGCACCTTCCTGAAACTCCATTATCTGGACTGCAAACACCCCCATCTGCGCGTCTTCCGAGTCAAACATGCTCTGCACTACCAGGGACTCGCCGATGCCCACGCCCCCCTCGCCCTGCACGACCCCTTCCAAAATTATCTGATTCCCCAAAGCCACGAGCACCAGCCCTGCTATTATCGCGATTCCGGAGCCCACTAGCATGATGCCTGACTTGTGCACGATCATCCCTCGGACTCCTTTGGTTTAAACCTAATTTTGCAAAAGTTAGCCTAATCTAAAAAAATTAGCTTATGTTAACTTTAAATACAGAATTTACCCCCCACACCGTGATGCGCCGCTCCCTTGCCATGATGCTGTCGTTGGTCGCGATTGCAGGCGTGACCGTGGCGCTGTTCCCGATGATTGGCGAGGCCAGGCCCGCAGAGACGACCTTCGTGACCCACCAGGGGGCAATAATCAAGACGTCCGGCGACGTGCTGGATCCGGTCTACACGGTCTCGACAGTGGAGTTTGACCCCGACGAGTTTTTGCGCAACTTTGAGTACGGGGACGTGTCGGTATCTGCAGACGGGCAGACCATACGGGAGTACACCATAGTGGCCAACGACGATCAGATCCAAGAGATCTCGCCCGGGGTGTTCTATAACGTGTGGACCTTTAACGGAACCGTTCCGGGGCCGACCATACGGGCCACTGAGGGGGACTTGGTCCGAATCCACTTCATCAACAACGGCTCCAAGGAGCACACCATGCACTTTCACGGAATCCACCCTAGTCTGATGGACGGGGTATTTGAGCCCGTGGGAAGGGGCGGGGGGCAGTTTACTTACGAGTTTGAGGCAGGGCCGGTGGGCGTCCACCCCTACCACTGTCACGTGATGCCGCTAGAGGAGCACATCATACACGGCCTGTACGGTGTGTTCATAGTGGATCCCAAGGAGCCGAGGGAGCAGGCAGACGAGATGGTGATGGTCCTAAACGGCATGGATACGGACTTTGACGGGGAGAACAACTTTTACGCTGCAAACACCATCCCGTTCTATTACCAGCACCACCCGATCCAGATCAACACGGGCGAATTGATCCGAATTTACGTGGTCAACATGGTGGAGTTTGATCCGATAAACAACTTCCACCTGCACGGAAACCTGTACTACTACTACCCGACGGGCACGGCCACCGTTCCGTCGTTTTACACCGACATGATAACCCTGTCGCAGACCGAGCGGGGGATAATGGAGTTCACTTATGACTACCCGGGACCGTACCTGTTCCACGCCCACAAGGTGGAGTTCTCGGAGAAGGGCTGGGTGGGGCTCTTTCTTGTAAGGGACGGTGCCGACGGCGCGGCCGCACCTGGCGCCCAGGAGGGCGCGTATGAAACCTAGCACCTCCCGGACGCGGCTGGTCGCAAGCGGCGTGATCCCGTTTGCCCTGGTGGTGGTGCTGGTGGCGTATGTGGCAGGATTCGGTCCGGGATTGCTGGATCTGGGGGTGTCGCTTCCGGAGGTGACGATCGAGAAGGTTGATTTTGTCGACTCTGAGATACGGGCAACGATCAGAAACACCGGCCCGATGCCGCTCCAGGTCGTCATGGCAGACGTAAACGACAGGATCCACCCTGCCGCAGTGGAGCCTGACGGCTTTTTGGAGAGGTACGAGACTGCGCTGGTCAGGATCCCGTTCGAGTGGAACGAAGCCGAGCCGTACGTGGTGGGGGTCACCACGAGTGACGGCACCCGGTTTGAAAAGGCGATCGAGGCGGCAGCGCCGGCGTTGGAGCCCAGTGTCGACATGGTGGTACTTTTTGGCGTGATTGGAACCTTCGTCGGAGTGATACCGGTGATGATCGGGATGATGTGGCTTCCGTTCATACGGAGGATCTCGAGGGAAAAGTACCTCTTCTTTATGGCGCTCACCGTGGGGCTGTTGCTGTTTCTGGCACTTGACGCCGTGGAGGAGGCACTTGACGTCTCGGCTGGGAGCCTGGCAGGGACGTTCAACGGAACCATGCTCGTGGCCACAGTCGCGGTGCTGTCATTTCTGGGGCTGTACTACTCGGGGGAGCGCCTTACCGCCCGGGCAGGCTCCGTGGGGCTGGCAAAACCCGTGGCAGTGGCGCTGATGATATCGATAGGAATCGGCCTGCACAACTTTGGGGAGGGGCTTGCGATCGGCGCCGCAGTCGGGCTAGGCTCTGCGGCGTTTGGCGCGTTTCTAGTAGTGGGGTTTGCGCTGCACAACACCACCGAGGGGGTGGCAATCGCTGCCCCGCTGTCGCAGGGACGGGCGCCCATCCCGCTGCTGGTCGCGCTGGGAATGATTGCCGGCTCGCCTGCCATATTTGGCGCATGGGTCGGGGGGTTTGCGTACTCTCCGTTTGCCTCGGTGATCTTTCTTGCAGTCGGGGCAGGCGCGATATTTCAGGTGATCATGGTCCTGATGAGGTGGATTGGCAGCGACGGCAGCCACAGGCTCTCAAGCGCCCCGGTGGTGTCCGGAATAGCAGTGGGAATGCTCGTGATGTACCTGACTAGCATACTGGTCTAGTCCGGCTCGGGATGGATGGTTATCACAGAGTTCTTAATCTCGGTCCTTATCACGTGCTCAATCTCTGAGGTGATGTCGTGCACGCCCTCGATCGACATACTGCCGTCAAAGGAGCAGTCTATGTCTATCCTGAGAATTCCGCCGAACTTGAGGGACACGATCCTGCCTATTCCTGCCACCTGCGGGTATCCGTCCAGGATCGCCCTGATTCGCTCCTCGGCAGTCGTGTCCTCCAGGTTGAAATCCTCTGGAACCTTCACGAACGGCTCGAGATGGATGGTCGCGTGCCTGATTTCAGGGATGGCCCGGCCTATGCCCTCCTCGACGTTCTCGGATATCTTGTGCGCATCAGAAAGGCTGCTTGTGCTGTCGACTGTCACGTGCAGGTCTGCAAATATCCCTTCGCCTGTCTTGTACGTGCTGATGTTGTGCACCCCCATTACGCCGTCCACACCTTCTGCGACGTCAAGGATCCTCGCGTCCATGGGCACTCCGCTCCAGTTTGGCTCAAAATGGACCGTTATGGAGGCGTTTGGAATCTTGCCCTTTACGTTCCTCTCCACGTTGCTGCTTATCTCGTGGGCCCTCTTAAAGCTCGCATCCCCCCTGAGGGAGACTGTGATGTCTGCGAATATGGCATCCCCCGATCTTCGCATCAGCACCTGGCCGACACTTACTACCCCGTCAGTCTCCGAGGAGATCCTCCTAGTGTCTGCCACCATGTCAGGCGATATCGCGTCAGTCAGCTCCATCGCCGTCCTGTGAATCAGCTTTATGCTAAGCACCGCCAGCAGGCCGCCCAGGACGAGCGCGGCTGCAAAGTCTCCCTGGTACAGCCCGTACGACACCAGGACTATTCCCATTATGGCGACCATGGTCGAGCCAAGATCCATGACTGCGTGGTAGTAGTCTGCCTTGACAGTCGCGCCGCCTGACTCCCTGATGGATCTCCTGAGCAGGAGTATCCGGAACATGTCGATTCCTATCGTGTATACCCCGGCAGCTATGGCAAGGACGCCAGGCAGGATCACCGGCGGAGGGCCCTGCAGGCGGTTGAGGGACTCGTATATGAAGAAGCAGGCTATCAGCAGTATGGCTATCCCGCCTATCAGCCCCCCGAGCGATTCGATCTTTCCGTGCCCGTAGGTGTGCTCGGCATCAGGCGGCCTGAGCGCCATTCTTGCGGCAAGAAGCAGGATTAACGTCACCACGGCGTCAAGCAGCGCGTGAATGCTGTCTGTTATGAACGCCAGGCTGTTGGATGCTATTCCGAGGACAAGCTCCACTAGGAATGCCGAGAATATGGCAAGAAACGAGATCTGAAGGACCCTGACTCTTTTGGCGGCCATCTGTATTCCAAGACCCTATTACATATTACAAGTTTGATGCATCTTGCACCACATCCACGATACCATTATTTGTGGAGACGTGTAATCCGAACCCATGTGGGCGTACATTGCATTCCTGTCGCTTGTGCCTTTTCTTGTGCCGTTTCTTGCAGGCGCGCATGCAGACTCGAGCCCGTACCTGTACGTCTCTGCCGAGAGTGAAGCCTTTGAGAATCATTTTGCCGGCTCCATGGTGGTGGAGGTGAGGGTCCATGATCCAAACCTGCTTGACACCGGCAAGCCCACGGGCATGCCCAGTGTGACTGTCGACGGCGACAGGCTGCAGATGACGCAGTCGTCCCGCGGAGACTGGTATGCGTATTTTGCAAACGCAAAAAGCGCGATGACAGCAGATCAGATTGCATTCGATTTCGGAGTCGAGGGAAAGGGGCTGGATTTCGGGGTGCTGTGCGGGAGTGACACTGATGCGAGCGTCTTTGGGGTGTCATTTTCAAGCACCGAAGGATTCTTCGTGCCCCACCATGCCGGGCTGGAAGACTTTACAAACGGCCGCACCTCCCCGTCAGTGTGCACCGGAAACCTGACAGGATCCGAGAACATCAACAACGTGGTGCGCAAGCCCCCGAGAATCAACCAGAACCCCGCCGTCCCTGTCGGCCAGACCGGCCTGGACCCGGATGCATGGCCGGTCGTGCAGCTGTTCTCCCTTTCAAACGACGTGACCATACGCTATCAGCCTCCAGGCAGCGCCCAGAAGGTGGTCCTGCAGTACGACGAGATTCCTGGAGTCGCCACAACAGTCGACCGGGACGCGCATCCCATAGGCGCTGAGGTGTTCGTCTTCGTCTCTGACATGCAGCTGAACCAGGATCCTACCGACCGGGACTCGTGGACGTTCCAGGTGGATTCGTCCCCGATGGTCTTCTACCAGGCGTTTGACCACAAGGGGGGAGATGATGCCAACGGCGGAGAAGGCCTGACGAATCTCTTTCCGTTCCTTGCGAGGCTGGGGTTTGAGGACAACGGATTCATGGAGATTGATCTCGGGCAGGTGCTGGAACTCAAGCCCAACGGGATCCAGCCATCAGAATCCGTCTCCGACGGGACAGACACGTTCCACGACATCATCACGATCGTGGAGGACGAGCCAAGCTCTGGCATGTTTGTCAATTATGGCTCTGGCAAGACCTCGAACCTGGGGGTGTCGGATGATGCTTTGAGAAACCGGGCAGGATACATCCAATACAACGACGACACCACCTCGGTGTTTGTCGGCTCATCGACTGCCTCGCTTTCCACCAAATCCCCCGTTGCCATCACGACCGGGGATCTGAAACCCGGAACCAAGGCCCGCGTGGTACTGTTCGATCCGGACCAGAACATCAACACCTCGTCGCGCGACGATCTTCTGGTCCCGCGCGACTCTGCTGTCATTCCCACCATAAAGACCGGCTCGCCGCTTACGCTTGAAGATGCAGGCGACCTCCGCCTGTACGAATCCCGCAGCGATCCTGCCGTCCGGGGAAACGCGATCCCCTCATCCGTCCCTGATCCGTTCTCTGCCAGGCTTTACATGGACACCCCGGATGCCGCAAACCAGGCGTTTGAAAAGATGTCTGTGAGTCTTGGATTCTCTGCCGACTCGCTAAGCGATCTGCTTGCCGTCTCGAAAGACGGGCCAGGGTCAAGCTGGATCAACGTTGACCTGCGCTCCCTTGAACAGCTGGGAATAAACGACTTTTCAGGCACCAGCATCGGCCTGTCATTTGGCAGCCTTTTGGATCCGAACCCCGTGGAGGTGGTGAGTCCGGGGGACTTGTCGTCCCCGCAGCAACTCCTCCTGCTTGACCCGTCCGTGGCCACGCAGGTCTCCTCCAAGACAGGCCCGGCGTTTGCCGTCATTGATCTTGGCCCGTCTGCCAGCGGCCGCATCAGCAACGAGCCAGCCAGCCAGCCGATAGTCATGGACTTTTTCTCGTTTGGACTGGTACGCAACGACGTGGCAAGCAATGCCATATACCGGATGGAACTAGAAGAGGACAGGGATAGTCCGGGCAGCTTTGTCGGATCAGTCGGGTATGTGACTGCCAAGCAAGCCGGCCTCGGCGCCAAGATAGCAGACATACTAGTTCCCACCGACAGCGAAGTGGTAGTCGTATCCGGAGCCGCAGACTCGCAGATTATCATCAACTATTCTGATCTGACCTCCGTGGGGGTCACGATACTCTCCTCCGGGCTTGACACGCTGACGCACAGCGGGGACATCTCCTATTCATCATCCTTGCGGTTTGGCTCCCCAGTGACAATCCGGCTCAACGATCCTGATCTGAACGTATCCGGAGACAGGATGGACGTCTACCGGGTCATAGACGATCCCGCCTCCCCGGGCGTGGATACGGTGGGGCTAAACGGCCATACGCTGCTGGAAGTCAAGATCAAGGACATCCGTTACCAGCGATGCGTGATAAACGGGGTGGAACACGGCGGACTGGCATCGTCAGGATTTGTCCTGTCCGAGACAGGTCCGGCCACGGGAATATTCGAAGGATCCTTCGAGATGCCATCCCAGATATGCGACCGGACCGGCTCAACACTGATATCTCCCGGCGGAGGCAGCTTGGACGTAATATACCATGACGCGACTGACGCGTCGGGAAACCAAAACATCTTTTCCCTAAAGCGGCATGGTTCCCTCCCAATCCCTCCCATGCTGAGCAATGATCGCGTACACCTGGACGAGGCGAATCCAGTCTCCGAGGTGGTGCTGTCTGGGAGCATCGGAAGCCTCAGCGGCGGCGACCTCCTGTACGTGGAGGTTACGAATCCTGATCGAACCGTTGCAGATGTCAAGATTCCCACCAACCAGGACGGCAGCTACCGTTCTGTCATTACCGTAAAAGCAAGCTCGCTGCCAGGCCAGTACGTCATGCACATCTCACACAAAGGCATGGATGTCGGAACCCTGACGTTATCCGTAAAGTCTGACGTGATTCCTGACTGGGTACGGGACAAGGCCCTTGAATGGTCGTCCGGGGTCGCGTCTGTTGCAGGGTTTGTCGACGGGATAAGGCACATGATTGCCATGGGGATTGTAGCCGAACCCGACACGCAAGTACTAAAGTCGGTCGTTCCTGACTGGGTCAAGTATACTGTCGGATTGTGGGCCAGCGGCCAGATATCCGACGAGGAGTTTGTACAGTCAATCCATTACATGATTGAAAACGACATAATCCGGATATGATTTCATCATCATTGTCCTCCTCATGACACCGCCTCATGACACCATCCTTACGATGCCATCCTCACGGCCTGGATGGCCGGTGCCGGCCTTGATGCGGCGCAGGCTGCCATGCCACGCTACCTGCATGCAACATCATGATTTTATGCCTGACGGGAGCCGATGCCCGCCTCATTAAATACATAAATAACCTCACCATACCACTATTTCAAGGATGAAGTTTGGCAGTCTTTTCATTGTGTTATTGACCGTATCGATTCTTTCGTACGGCATGCCTGCAGGCGCGTTTGCCGACAATCACAACATTCTGCCTCTGACTGTCACCACTGATTCGTCCTCGTACAGTACCGGAGACACGATAGTAATTACCGGTTCCATCAAGAGCTATGATCCCGTCCGCGATGGCAAACAAGACGTTTCCATTATCATAAAGTTTTCCGGATCCAACGATGCTCTGACTATTGCGCACATTGCGCAGGCCAGCCCGAACTCTGACGGTACATTCTCGTATAGTTTGGTTGCCCAAGGCGACAAATGGAAGCAGAGTAACGATTACATAATTGAGGCAAAGTTTGGCGTAGCTGAAGGCACTGCGACTGTTGCGTATTCTGCAGGTGATGCACCACCCCCACCCACACTAGTAGTAGTGCCTCCTGAGCCAGAACCCGAGCCTGAGCCAGAACCGGAACCAGAACCCGAGCCTGAGCCAGAACCGGAACCAGAACCCGAGCCAGAACCGGAACCAGAACCCGAGCCTGAGCCAGAACCGGAACCAGAACCCGTATGCGGAACAGGCACCCAACTTGTAGACGGAGTGTGTGAAGTGATTCCACCCGAACCCACGGGGAACAACGGTAATGGCGGCGCATGCCTGATTGCAACTGCCGCATACGGTACCGAGCTTGCACCACAGGTTCAGCTGCTCAGGGAGATAAGGGACAATACCGTGATGGGTACTGCCTCTGGCGAATCGTTCATGACTAGTTTCAACGAGGTGTACTATTCGTTTTCACCAGTAATCGCTGACCTGGAAAGAGAGAATCCAGCATTCCAGCAGGCCGTGAGGGCATTTATCACTCCGATGATCTCCACGCTGTCCATCATGACTCTTGCCGACGGCGGCTCTGAGGCCGAAGTACTGGGACTGGGAATATCGGTGATTGCCTTGAACTTGGCCATGTATGTTGCAGCACCGGCGCTGGTAGGGTTCACGATTCACAAGCAGATCCGATCCAGAATCTAGCCGTCCACAGGCAACCACCCCAACGTGACTGACAACCATCTCTGACGGTACGCGTTATGCCCTGCCCCATACGGGCCAGGATTGGAAACACATGCATCCTAGCCAATGCCGGCTGTCACGAAAACTTCCAATCCAGACACCTGTCGCACCGCATGACGCATCTGACAGGCATGCAGCGCCTTACGTCTTCATGCATGGCGATGGCATGCCTTCCAGCCTTGACTCTGATCCTCCAGATACCGCCATGATCCTCCAAAGTCATGTTATTATACTCTGGCAAACGTATCGGATCATGCACATCGAGTACGAAGAGTTTGAAACGCCTGAAGACATCTTCATGTACATGGCCTCGGTCGCGCCCCCGATGAAAAACACGATGCCAATCAACTCATACAAGGGGTACGTCATGTCATTCATTCCACTCAGTCCCGCAACCGGGGACACGTACCTGATGATATACACTTCCGGATCGCTTGAGCCTGGGATATACGAGTTTTCCGTGTCTACAAAATCCTACAAGAAGGTCACCTCGATTGAGCGCGCAGACAAGATCTATTTCATCTGCCTGACTCCAAAACGCAACACGATAGCAGACGCGGCCCTGGCAGGCCTATAACTTCTTGGTCTGAATCTTGGGCGCGGACACAGAGAGGCTCCTTGCGTACTTGTCGACAATCTCGTCCGGCGTTCGGCCGTTGAAGAGATCCTTGCACAATCCCCTGAGATACCTCATTATCGCCCACGTGCCTGCCTTGAGGATACCATACATGAAGACCTTCATTGGCGGACCGTACGTCTTGTTCCTGAGGATGATCGGAATGATGTCGTTGATTACCCGCAGGTTGTTCTCCCAGCATTTCCAGAACAGCGTAAACTGTGCCTCGTTGAGGTTTCCAAAATGCATAGAGTTCTTCTCGCTAAAGTCCTGATAGAGCAGCGGAGCGACCAGCCCCCTAAAGTCCATCTCCCTAAAGTCCCTCATCATGTCTATGGTGTACCGGACGTCGTCGGGGGTCTCGTCCGGCCAGCCTATTATTATGGTGGCTGCGGGGAACCAGTGGTTCTTGTTGAGTATGCTTGCCCCCTCGCGCACGACGCTCCCCCACTCGTCAGGCGAAAACGGCCGCGTCTTGACGCCCAAGTGTTTCTTTACCATGTCTGGCGCGACAGTCTCTATTCCCAGGTTGGTCGCAAGCCACCTTCCAGTCTCGTGTTGCTGGTTGATGTGCGAGATGTCGCGCATCAGCGTGGGGTCTGCTGCCACTGCAGAAAACGTCATGTGGGTGGTTCCGACAAAGTTTGCCCCGAGGGACTTGAGTCCCTTCCACAGGTCGATTATCGCGTCCCGGTTTGGAATAAAGTCCCTGTTGTCGCACCCATAAAGCAGCATCTCGTCTGAATGCAGCCATATCGAGTCAAACCCGTAGTCCAGATTGATCTTGGCCTCGTGCTGTAATCGTTCCAGCGGTAGGTCCTTCTTTGATCTCTTGTTTACGTCGCAAAAGTCGCACCCCCTGCCGCAGCCCCGCATCGCCTCGATCAGCGAATTGATTGTCGGGCCCTCGATCACAGGTATGTTCTCAAGGTTCCTCACAAAGCAGTGCATGAGTTCCGGGGCGTCGTCTTTTTCGAGATCCTGGAACAGATCCACTGCAAGCTCGTCTGCCTCTCCCACCACGACCGTGTCGATGCCGTGGATCTTCATCCTGTCGGACTTTGCAAGCTCCCAGGCGCCATTCCCCCCTACCACGACCTTGAAGTCGTATTTTTTCTTCAGCTGGATGATGTCTGCGCACATCTTCTTGAACTTCATTGCCACGTAGGAGAGCTTCTCCGGGGACATCGTGGTGGTGACAGGTGCCATGCCAAGCGGATCCATGACGTTGATTCCAAGCACCTTGGTGTCCGGGCCTACTGACTTGTGCAGCATCTCGGGATGCGCCAAAAAGACGTCCTTCCTGTCGTACCCTCCCTGCAGCAGGGAGCTCTCCACCCTTCTCAGCCCCACTTGGGCGACCTTGACCTCGCCGGTGGTCTTGTCCGTCTCCACTGACGGGCAGAAGACCTTGTCAAAGACCCATTCCGGAAGGACTTCGTACGGGCCGCACGCGATGAACCCGTACAGAAAGTTTCCGCGATAGTTTGTCATCAGGCTACGATCAGCGGTAAGAACGATACGTTTTCCAGACAACTATGACACTTCGTTCGAGTATGATATATATGATTTACGAGAAGCCGACTCTTCCAAATTCAGGCACCGGCAATTGCCAGTCAGACCAGTTGATCTACCGGTAGCGCAAAACTCCGTCCAAAGCCTCCTCACGCGTCTCGGGATTACGCCTATCCCGGTTGCCATGGTGATCAAAAAGATCCGCCGTCGTTGGTCTGAATCATCATCTTGCATATGACGTGGGAGTGCGGCTGCCTGCGCATGACAAAGCATTCTGACCCTGCCGCACACCATTGCAGCAACCATGCAAACCCAATCCCCCAAGGAGTCGAAAAGATTCCTGAGTGGGAAGGAACTCCTGTGGGGGGTGCGCTTGAGCGGTTTGGCAGAAAATCTCCAGAAAGTCTCACGCATCATCAGGCTGCAGTCTGCCCTTTCTTGCCGCCCGGTTTGCAATGTTTGCGGCTATCCCGCCTGCGGCTATCCCGTTGTCGATGTTTACCACCGACAACCCGGACGAGCAGCTTTGGAGCATGGATGCAAGGGCGGCCATGCCCTTCTGGCCGTACCCGTATCCCACCGACGTGGGGACGCCGATTACCGGTATGTCCACCATGGACGAGACAAGCGTGGCCAGCGCGCCCTCCATTCCTGCAACCACGACGATGCAGTCCACGTCCTCCCTGATCATCTCCTTGAGGGCAGGAAAGATCCTCTGCATTCCTGCAACGCCCACGTCATAGCTTGTAATGCACCTGCACCCCATGGCATCACACATGAGCCTGGACTCCTCTGCAACCCCGATGTCTGATGTACCGGCGCTGAGTATCCCGACCTTTCCACCGCGGGGTTTTACGGGCTTCTTGAGGAGCAATATTGCAGACGAGTCCATTCCGGTCCTCGTCTCTGCGCCGATCTCGCCTGCCAGAGCGATGATCCTTGGGCGGTCATCCTTTCTGATCCTTGAGACCAGCACGTAGTCGGCTTTTTCCAGGGATCTCTTGATGATCTCCTCTGTCTGGCCCAACTCCTTCGTCTCTGCAAGAATCACCTCGGGAATTCCCCTTCTGGTGCGCCTGCCTATGTCGATCTTTGCAAACCCCTCGATCTCCTCTATGGAGTGCAGTGAGATCATCCTTCCTGCCTCTGCCACCGATATGTCCCCTGACTTGAGCGACTCAAGAATCTCGTACAGATCCAACGTTGGTCTTGTCCGGCATTGGTAAAAAAAGGCTTAGTTTCCTGCTGCCTGGATTGCGTCCTTGACGCTTTCGACTCCCTTGTTAAAGACCTGCCTTTCCTCGTCATTCAAGTCAAGCTCGATAATCTTCCTGACCCCGTCACGTCCTATTACTGCCGGAACCCCGATTGTGACATCGGAATGGCCGTACTCGCCGTCAAGGTATGTCGCGACCGGAATCACCTGCCTTGCGTCCCTCTTGACTGAATCGATTATGGCCGATATGGCGTTTCCCGGAGCGTGAACGGTTGCGCCCTTTTGTGCTATTACGCTTGCCGCAACCTGCCTTGTGTTGAGGACTAGCTCGTCCATCTTCTCCCTTGAAAGAATGTCCGGCAGCGGGATTCCAGACACCGATGAGAATCTTGGCAGGGGGAGCATGTTCTCGCCGTGCTCTCCTATTACCAGCGCCCTGATCGAGTCGCGCGAGTACCCGGTGGCCTCGTGTATGAACTGCCTGAACCTGGACAGGTCAAGCATTCCGCCCATTCCAAACACCCTGCTCCTCTCAAGCCCCGAGTTCTTGTATGCTATGTATGCCATCGGGTCAAGGGGGTTGGTCACCGGGATTATCATGGCGTCGCGTGCGTGCTTTTTAATCTCGCCTACCACGCTCCTTACCACCGAGGCGTTAATCTTCAACAGGTCCATCCTTGTCATTCCAGGCTTTCTTCCAGAACCTGCAACCACCACCACGATGTCCGATCCCTTCATGTCTGCAAAGTCATTGGATCCTTTTACCTCGACATCGATTCCCTGCTCCGAGAGCATGTGGTTTATGTCCATGGCCTCGCCCTGCGGGAGCCCCTTGACCAAGTCCAGCAGCAGAATCTGGTCATCAAGCCGCCTCAGTGCAGAAAACATTGCCGCGTCACCGCCGACCTTTCCAGAGCCGATGATGGTAATCATGAAATTGGCATCTGAGCGTCACGGCGGCGTTGCCATTTTCCTTCAAATCCAGTACCCGCGGGAGCAGTACCGTGCGTGTAATGTAAGTTATGATCTCTGTAATTTGGGCGAACCACATGACAATCGCGCCATGGATCCCTGAATCGCTAGGATCTGAACAGACGGTACATTGATAGAACCTTAGAAAGGTTCACCTCTGCTGTACCCAGATCATGGACCCAGCGTACCTAAAGCCAGCTTGGATCCGGAAGTGACGGGAGTTATGGTTGGATCCCTGAATCGCTAGGATCTGAACAGACGGTACATTGATAGAACCTTAGAAAGGTTCACCTCTGCTGTACCCAGATCATGGACCCAGCGTACCTAAAGCCAGCTTGGATCCGGAAGTGACGGGAGTTATGGTTTTTGCCAAAGTATAGGAAAGGGTGCTGGCTGATGTAGGCAAGTCCGGCTGTATGGGCTTTTGCTGGTCCCTATGACAAAGTCCGCAGCGCTACAGGCGCCAGAATTCAGCCGGGAATTAGACTGATTTAATAATCATTTTTGGCGGTCTATACCATGGTAGTTGTCATAGATCCGCAAGTTGCCGGCGTGTCAGGCGACATGATGCTGTGCTCGCTAGTGGATCTTGGCGCAGACGAGGATCGCGTCATTAACGCGATAAGAAGATCCGAGGAGTTCCTTCCCGGCTCGTCTGTCAGGGAACTTGGATTCCGGCGGGTCACAAAGAACGGCATCCGGGCGGTTAGCCTGGTTCTGGACGTCGACGAGGAGGTACGGGAGCGGACCGGCGCTGCCATGCGGCTGGCAGTGGCCAATTCAGTCGACACACTGGAAATCTCCAAGGATGCGCGATCGTTTGCGACATCGTGCATCGACTCGCTGATACAAGCCGAGTCACGCATACACGGAACGCCGGAGGAATCTGTCCATCTTCACGAGGCATCAAGCTTTGATACCGTGGCAGACATAGTGGGCGTGGCAGTGGCGTTGGATGGCCTGGACGTGTTTGACGACGACATAGTGTGCCTGCCGATAGCAGTGGGGGGAGGGACCGTAAAATTCTCGCACGGCACCACGTCCAATCCCGCACCCGCCATTCTTGAGATCCTCCGGGGGTCGGGCCTTGCAATCGCGGGAAGCCCCGCGGGGGGCGAGACCACCACCCCCACGGGCGCGTGCATTCTGGCAAACCTGGCCAAAAAGTCAGCAAAGTTTTATCCTCCCATGACGGTTGCGTCCATCGGCTACGGGGCGGGGAAGAAGGATTTTGAGGGGTTTGCAAACGTCCTGAAGGTGGTCCGGGGCGCGTCAGGCGGCGTCGGCACGGACTCTGTAACCATCCTTGAGACCAACGTTGACGACGTCTCCGGCGAGGTGCTGGGAAACATGATTGAAAGGGTCATGAGGGACGGGGCACTGGATGCCTCCATATATCCCGGGATAACCAAGAAAGGGCGGCCGACCAGCCTCGTGTCCGTGATGTGCAGGAGGATGGATGTCGAACGGATCGTAGGCACGATGGTGTCCGAGACCGGCACCCTGGGGGTGAGGGTGTTTGAATCGGCCCGGCTTGTCGTTCCGCGCACGCTCCACAGCATCTCGGTGTCCCTGGACGGCATTACGTTTCAGGCAAGATTCAAAAGATCCACGTTCAAGGGAAGGCGCAGCTTTAAAATCGAGTTTGATGACCTGAAGACGATATCCGAGGCAGTCGGCAAACCAATTAAAGAGACCGAGGCATTGATACGCAGGGAGATTGAGGGATCGGAGGCATGAAACATCTTGATGATCTTGTTGAATGGTTTGACGAAAAGTCCCGGACCATGGTTGCCCTGTCCGGCGGGGTTGACAGCGCGCTTGTTGCATATGCGGCATACAAGAAGCTTGGCGGCATGGCGCTTGCCGTGACTGCCGACTACAAGACCCTTCCGAGGGACGAGCTGGCAGATGCCCGGCGGGTCTGCTCGGAGATTGGAATGAGGCATGTCATTCTGGAGTACAACGAGCTTGAAAACGAGGACTTTGTCCGCAACGACTCTTCCCGGTGTTTTCACTGCCGGATGGATTTGGGGACGCGCCTGAACGGGCTTGCCAGGCAGCACGATGTCACCACCATAGTTGACGGAACCCACGCAGACGACATGGGAGAGTACCGTCCTGGAATTGAGGCATTGAGGCAGAACGGCATAATGAGCCCGCTTGCGATTCTTGGCATATCCAAGCCGCAGATACGCCGTGCAGCAGAGTATGTGGGACTCTCCGTGCATGACAAGCCGTCAAATGCGTGCCTGGCATCGCGAATCCCCTGGGGCCAGAGGGTGACTGCCGAGAGGCTGGCGCGGATAGAGCTTGGCGAGTCCATTATACGGCAGATGACTCCCGCCCGGCAGGTCAGGGTGCGCGATCTTGACGGCTCTGCCGTGATAGAGGTGGAAAAGGACATGGTCCCCGCATTCCAGGGCCAGACGCTAAGGCGGATCACCGAGAGGCTGATGATGATTGGATTTACCCGGGTCGAAGTTGATCCCGACGGGTATGTGTCCGGGAAGATCAACGTGATTGCCGATTGATCTACCTGGATAACGCCGCCTCGACCATGATCCATCCGGACGTGCTGGATTCCATGATGCCGTACCTTGCAGGGCAGTACGGGAATCCCTCGTCGATACACCGGCACGGAAGGGTGGCGCGCAAGGCAGTCAAGAAGGCAAGGGAACAGGTCGCGTCCCTGATCAACGCCCTGCCGTCCGAGATTCTGATCACGTCTGGCGGCACCGAATCAAACAACACTGCCATAAGGGGGGTGGTATCGCAGTACCCGTCCTGCCACATAATCACCTCCTCGATAGAGCACGATGCGGTCCTGGAGCCGTGCAGGATGCTGTCGCGCGAGGGTTATGACGTGGAATACCTTCCTGTCGACGGGCTTGGCATGACTAGCCCGCCTGATCTCCGGGCACGCCTGACTGACAGGACGCGCCTGGTGTCTGTCATGTTTGGAAACAACGAGGTAGGCAGCATCCAGCCCATATCCGAGCTTGCAGCCGTATGCCGCGGGCGCAAGATTCTGCTCCACACCGACGCCGTCCAGGCAGTCGGCAAGACGCCCATAGACGTCAGGGAGCTTGGCGTTGACCTGATGTCAATCTCTTCGCACAAGCTTCACGGTCCCAAGGGGGTGGGTGCATTGTTTGTAAGGGAAGGCACCCGGATTGATCCGATGCTCCTGGGGGGCGGGCAGGAGCGCGGGATGCGCTCCGGCACCGAGAACGTGGCCGGAATCGTGGGGTTTGGCAGGGCGTGCGAGATGGCCAGGGAGGGAATGGGCGAAAATACCGCATACCTCCAGGGGCTGCGGGATGCCCTGGTTCGGGGCGTCTTGGAGGCGATTCCTGCCGTAACCCTGAACGGCGATCCCGCCTTAAGGCTTGCAAACAACGCCCACTTTACATTCCTTGGCGTAAACGGCGAGGATTTGATAATCAAGCTTGACGAGTACGGGGTTGCCGCATCGACTGGCTCGGCCTGCTCTGTCAACGTCCAGAAGGCCTCGCACGTGCTGGAGGCAATGGGATTTTCAAGCGAGCAGATTGCCGGCTCCCTCAGGCTTACCGTGGGGATGTTTAACACCATGGACGAGATCACGCAGGTAACTGGGATACTCGGGGACGTGGTACGGGAACTCCGCGCAGTATCGCCGTTCAAGGAAAAATACTCGTTTACCGAATGAGCGACAGCACCGGCCTGCCTCTCAAAGCCAGGACCGTGACTGCCATGCCGGCAGCCAGCGCAATCATGACTGCAGCGCCAAACTCAGGAACCACGTACGTCCCAATCACGTCGATCCTTGAATCGCTTTCCAGAAAGTTGATTGTTATCACTCTTGATTCTGTATCCACTATCGCCTCTTCGTATCCAACCTCCACTTCGTCGATTAGCACGATGAACGCCTCGTCCCTGCCGCTTTGCTTCTCGGCCCCTACAAACTCCCTTGGAAGATCCATGGTGATGAACCCCTCGTCGGCCGCGTCTATCTGCACCACTATGCCGAGGTTTTGCGAATCCACTACCATATCCCTGACCTCGCCGCCCTTGATGGTATACTCCACATCAAACGTTCCATACCTTCCGGCGTCCACCTCGTAGTTGTCGCTGGTAACGGGTATCTCTGTTTCCTGGGTGTAGCTAAATACCGTCTCATTAATGCGGCCCTTTCCGTACAAGACCCTTACGGTATAATCTCCGTCCCTGTTCCACTGGTCGCCTTCGGCAATGATGGTGTGCGAGTATCTTTTGTCTCCCTGCGCCACTTGGACCTGCGCTATGTCTACCAAAGTGTCCCTGGTGAATATCTGTATTGTGACCTGCACGCCAGGTATGACCGTCCCGACCTCTCCAGAGATTACTATCGTATCGCCCTCTTCGTAACGGTTGTCATCGGTCTGCACGGTGATTCCCTCGTCCAGTACCCGGATTCTCTCTTCCTGTACTATGATTTCCTCTTCCTGCGCCATGGCGATGCCTGTTGATACCACAAGCAACATGGCTAGGACAAAAAGCACCCCAATCTTCACACGGTTTACAGGGAATGTTTGTATATTTCTTTTACTGTCACGCCATGTCCTGCGTGCTGGCAGGGCATCTAAAAATGAAAAAATAAAGAATCAGTACCTTGGAATGATGCTAAGTTTCGACCTTGCAGACACTGCAATGATGGCAACTATTGCCACTGCCAGAACCATGGCCGCAATCGTGCCAAACTCTGGAATTACGCGGGCTCCAAATATCTCAATCACCTCTGCGCCTGCCAAGAACTCCACTGTTACGTTGCTGTCGTCAATTGTGACATCAATTATGACATCGTCCCACTCTTCTCCGTCAACCCATACCGAGTGTATTCCGGATATAACCTCTTTTGGCATGGTGACCATCAGCGTCCCGTCATCTTGTGCGTCTATGTTGATTACGATGGACTTGTCATCCAAATTGACCGAAGAACCCGTTATGGCGCCGCCAGAGATGCTGCCTGGCATGCACTCGTCAACAATCATCACCTCTTCTGCAGAACAGGTGGCCGGCATGAATCTGTCATCTGGAACGTCGCCAGTAAACCCAATCCGTACGCTGTCGCTCTTCTCGGCGCTTCCGTAGTTCACGTCAATGATGTATGTTCCACTGTGTTTCCACACGCTGCCTGCCGTGTTGAACGACACTTCGTATGTGGAATCTGCTGATATGTCGATTTGTGCGACGCTGACTATGGCATTGAGCGGGCTTGTGACCGTAATTATCACCGGCACTCCCGGTGCTATGTTTGCCACCCTGCCTTGCACCTGTATGATGTCGCCTTGGGTGTATTCTGCCTTGTCTGTCTCTACTGATACGGCCGTGTTGACCAACAGTATCGGACTTGCTTCTTCCTCACCAGCTTGCGCGTATGCCGATGAAATGGTTAATGTACCAACTACAGCTAAAATCGCTAATAGCATAAATGGTGTGCGGCTGTTCATCTTATTTTGCGATACTGGTTATCCCTATTTATGTATTTTAAGAGATGGATTGCACGGTTCCCATGCTAACCTGACTCCTGCCAATGAATGGTGTGGGAAGCAACCCGTCTGGCAGTAATCTGAGCGGATCCAATCCCGATGCCGTGCGTTCGTGCAGCATCCAAATCCACGCATGGGGGCGGGCTAAAAATAATAAAAAAATATGAGTCAGTACCTTGGAATGATGCTGAGCCTTGATCTTGCGGACACTGCAATGATGGCAACTACTGCCACTGCAAGAACCATGGCGGCAATCGTACCAAACTCTGGCACTACGACTCCGTCTTGGATATCAACCATGACTGTTGCGATATACTGCTCGTCGTTGAACTGCTGTGCAGTTACCGTGTACGCGCCATCCTGTTTCCATAACGGCCCGCCGGTAATCAGTACCGCACTGAACTCTCCGTCTAGCGTAGGCGTCGCCTGATCAGCGGTGACTACGTTTCCGTTTGGAGCGGTGACTGTCAGGGAGATATCCTGGCTTACCTTGTCAGTGGTTCCGGTGATCGTGATCTCGGTGGATCCTACACTTGCGTCTGCACTGATCAGTATTCCTCTGGGTATCGTTTTAGTTGGCGTGCCATCGAACAGGGGCGTGATGTTAGACTCGGTTTCCATGGTTCTCAGGGCTACTCCGTCTCTCACCTCGATGATCGTGTCCAGCGTATACAGTGTGGTTCGTTGCGTGACGACGATCTGATAGAATCCGTCCTCATTCCATGAGGGGCCTATACTGAACTCCTCTGCAAATTCTCCGTTCTGGTCAGGCGTGCTTTGTCCGACTGCGACCACTTTGCCGGTTGGCGATGTTATCTTGTAGGTCACGTCAGTGGCGTCAGAAGTCGTCAACCCGTTGATCATAAACGCTTCTGCACCATTGTCTGCCATTACAGAAATGGTCATTCCGTCGTTTTGAGCAAACGCATTCTGCTGAACCAAAGTCATTGAAATCAGCGAAAGCGTCAGTATGACTACTGCAGTCGATCTTGTTGTTGGTCTGAAATTCATCTTGACTTTATAATTTCTTTATTGGTATTTATGTTCACACCTTCCAGACCCCGCACAGGACCCAAATTGTGCCTCAATCATCAAAGTGCGTGCCAGTCTGGCACGCGTTGCATGGTGCGTGCCTGCCCGTCTGCGGCATTTGCCGCCTGCACATGCGAGGCGCATGGTTCCTTCTGGTGCCTGATGCGTGTGGCCTGCGGATGTCACTTAGTCTCCCGGCCATCACTTGGTGGGGGATTAAATAAAAAGAGAAAAAGACAAGATTTAGTATCTTGGAATGATGCTAAGTTTTGACCTTGCAGACACTGCAATGATGGACACTATTGCCACTGCCAGAATCATGACTGCAATCGTGCCAAACTCTGGGATGACCCAGGTGCCGATTATCTTGATCTCCTCGGTTCCTGCCGTGAAGTCAATAGTCAGTTTCCTTTCCGTGTCTGTCACCGTCTCCTCAAAGTTTACCTCTTCCCCGTCCACTAGGACGAAGTACTGGTCGTCTGTGCCGTCCTCGTATGTTGCATCGGCCACTGTTCTGGGTATGGTTACTGTCAACGAACCGTCCTCGGTAGTCGCAATGGCTATATCCAGCGATATGTCTCCCAAGTTAGGCGTGACGCTCAGAATGTCGCCTGTTGTCAGCTCAAATCCGACTGCATACTCTTCGTTGTCCGTGACCTCGAACATTCCACTACTGGGATCAACCGTGATCATCACTTCGGGATCAACAATTATTACGTCTGTCAGCTCGAACGATGTTGATGCTGCGCGACTGTCTGTCCCATACAGGACATTTATTGTGTACGTGCCTTCGGCACTTATCAGTCCGCCTACAAATATTTCGGTACTGAATGTCTTGTCTGACTTGACTGGGAATTGGTCAGCGGTGACTACGTTTCCATTTGGAGCGGTAACTGTCAGGGAGACATCCGTGTTTGTGAACAGATCCCTGACCTCGCCTGTCACCATGACTACCTCGCCGCCCACGTAGGACTGCTTGTCTGTGGTCACCGTGATTGGGCTCTGGATTTGTCCAAATGCTGGTGTCATACCAATACTTACAACTAAAATTGCAGATAAGGCAAACACCGATAGATGAGTTTTCATCAATTTAAGGCGTAAATTCACACTATTTAAAGTTACAAAAAAAAATATTGACCAAAGGTAAAAATATTTTTCATAAAGAGCAACCTGCAGTGGATTCAAGCAAACCGGATCGATTCCTGCATGTGGCCATCCGTGCCAGTCTGTTCATGGTCGATGCTGTCACCCGGGCTGCGGGAATGGCACACGGGCGTCGGTCTGCCCGGGCCGACCCTGCGGCAGGCCATCATGGAATGTGGGCCAGGTCCATCGGCATGGGCGGCGTCACCATACAATCGGACGAGCTCTGCGCGACAGGGATGTGCGGCTGCCAATCCTGCCGCCGTGGGGCATTGCTGTACCCGGACGGATTGCGACGCGCGTTCCCAGGCAGCGCGGCTGAGTCACAAGGTGCCATGCATGTTTTGGGCAATCGCGCGGCTTGCGCCTGGGCGCAACTTCATAACATGTTGCTGACTAGATATATATTGATCAGAAAACCGAAGCTTGACAGTTTGTGTATTTTCTTGATATCACTAGTGTTACATATGAGGGATTTTACAGTTGGTAGCTAGGAAGAATCCAATCCTGGTTCCCGATCACATCTATGTCCCAAAGCATGAGATCATCTTAAAGCAGGAGGCCGAGAAGATACTAAAAAAGTACAACTGCAAGCCCACCGAGCTGCCGCTGATCTTTGTAAATGATCCTGCAATTCTCGGACTTGGCGTAAAACCAGGCGACGTGATAAAGATTACCCGAACAAGCCCTACTGCGGGCACGAGCTTCTATTACAGATACGTGGTGGAGCCATAATGGTGGATCCTTCAACCAAGCGCTGGCCGATCATCCAGGACATACTGAAGCGGGAGGGAATCGCGCGGCAGCACCTTAATTCGTTTGACGAGTTTTTGACTCGCGGCCTTCAGAGTATAATTGACGAGGTGTCGCAGATAGACATAGAGAACGCCGAGTATCCGTACAAGATTCAACTGGAGAAGGTAAAGCTTCAGAAGCCAAGAATGATGGAACTTGACGGCTCCATCACGCACATCACCCCTGCAGAGGCAAGGCTGAGAAACGTCTCGTACGCTGCGCCCGTGATGATGGAGGCCAGCGTAGTCGAGGACGGCAAGGTGCTGGAGTCGAAGTTTGTCCACATTGGCGACATACCGGTGATGGCAAAGTCAAACGCCTGCATACTGCATAACTTCTCCACGCAGAAGCTGGTAGAGCACGGCGAGGATCCAAACGATCCGGGCGGCTACTTCATCATCAACGGCTCCGAGCGGGTGATAGTCGGGCTCGAGGATCTATCCTACAACAAGATAATCGTGGACAGGGAGACTGTGGGCGGAAACACGGTCTTCAAGGCCAAGGTGTACTCGTCAATAATAGGGTACAGGGCAAAGCTGGAACTTGTCATGAAGAACGACGGGCTGCTTGTGGCCAGGATTCCAGGATCCCCGGTAGACATACCTGTGGTAACCCTGATGAGGGCGCTTGGGCTGGAATCTGACAAGGAGATTGCCGGGGTGGTCTCGCTGGTGGACGATCTCCAGGATCAACTGGAGGGATCGTTTGAGAAGGCAAGCGATGTCCTGACATCCAAGGACGCGATAGTGTACATCAGCAAGAGGATCGCGCCTGGGATGCTCGAAGAGTTTCAGATAAAGCGCACAGAGACCCTGCTTGACTGGGGGCTGTTGCCGCATCTTGGCAAGCACCCTGAGAACAGGAAGGAGAAGGCGCAGTTTCTGGGCGAGGCCGCATGCAAGCTGCTGGAGCTGAAGCTTGGCTGGATCTCCCCTGACGACAAGGATCACTACGGTAACAAGATAATCAAGTTTGCAGGCCAGATGCTAGCGGACCTGTTCCGGACTGCCTTCAGGAACCTCATCCGGGACATGAAGTACCAGCTGGAACGATCCGGGCAGAAGCGCGGAATCAACGCAGTCGCGGCTGCGATACGGCCGGGAATAATCACGGACAAGCTAAACAACGCCATTGCGACTGGCAACTGGGGCAGGGGGCGCGTCGGCGTGACCCAGCTGCTCGACAGGACCAACTACCTCTCCACGATAAGTCACCTTAGAAGGATCCAGTCCCCGCTAAGCAGGACGCAGCCAAACTTTGAGGCCAGGGACCTGCATGCCACGCATTTTGGGAGGATCTGTCCGAGCGAGACGCCGGAGGGATCCAACTGTGGACTCGTAAAGAACCTGGCGCTGTCGGGAATAATATCCGTCAACATCCCGTCCGAGGAGATAATCGAGAAACTGTACGACCTTGGCACCGTGCATTTCTTTGAGGCGCAAGACGACCTGAAGAAGGACGGCACGCGAGTGTTCGTGGACGGGCGGCTCATAGGGTATTACAAGGACGGCAACCATCTGGCCACATCGCTTAGGGATCTCAGAAGGGACTCCAAGATACACCCACACGTGGGCGTGTCGTTCCACGACTCGGAGATCGAAGGCTCCACCACGAGGATCTACATCAACTGCAACGCCGGACGGGTGCTGCGCCCGCTGATAATAGTCAAGGACGACGCGCCGCTGCTCACGCAGGATCTGCTTGACAAGATATCGAAAAAACTGCTCTCGTGGTGTGATCTGCTGAGGATGGGGGTGCTTGAGCTTATCGACGCAAACGAGGAGGAGAACTGCTACGTCGCACTGAGCGAATACGATCTGGCAGGGCACACGCACCTCGAGGTGTTCCCGTCTGCCATACTGGGCGCAGGGGCGTCCATCATTCCATACCCGGAACACAACCAGTCTCCAAGGAATACTTACGAATCCGCAATGGCAAAACAGAGTCTCGGATTCTCGACGCCGATGATGAACACCAGCACGTACGTCAGGCAGCATTTCATGCTGTACCCGCAGACCCCGATAGTCAATACAAAGGCAATGAAGCTTCTCGGCCTCGAGGATCGGCCGGCAGGCCAGAACTGCATCGTTGCCGTGCTTCCGTTTGACGGCTATAACATCGAGGATGCAATAGTGCTCAGCAAGGCTTCCGTTGACCGGGGATTGGGAAGGACGTTCTTTTACAGGATCTATGACGCCGAGGCAAAGCAGTACCCTGGAGGGATGCGCGACAGTTTTGAGATACCCAACGCAGAGGACAACATACGCGGATACAAGGGCGAGCGGGCATACAAGCTGCTCGAAGAGGACGGGGTTGTTGCATCAGAATCAATAGTCAAGGGAGGCGACATCCTGATTGGCAAGACCAGTCCGCCAAGATTCATGGAGGAGTACCGCGAGTTCGAGTCCGTGGGCCCGTACAGGAGGGACACGTCCATCGGGGTCAGGCCGTCTGAGACCGGCGTGGTCGACACTGTCGTCATGACACAGTCAAACGAGGGCGGCAAGATGTACAAGATTCGGGCCAGGGACATGAGGATTCCTGAGATAGGCGACAAGTTTGCGTCCCGGCACGGGCAGAAGGGAGTGCTTGGAATACTGGCAGAGGCAGAGGATCTGCCGTACACGGCAGAAGGGATATCGCCTGACGTGCTCATCAATCCGCACGCTTTCCCGTCAAGAATGACTGTGGGGATGATGATGGAATCGATCTGCGGCAAGTCGGCTGCGCTTCGCGGAGAAAGGTTTGACGGCTCTGCGTTTGTAGGCGAGAAGATGAGCGAGGTCAAGGAGGTCATGGACGCGCACGGCTTTGAATATTCTGGCAAGGAGATAATGTATGACGGGAGGACCGGAAAGGCGTTCCCCGTGGAGGTGTTTATCGGCGTGGTGTACTACCAAAAGCTCCACCACATGGTGGCCGACAAGATCCACGCAAGGGCGCGCGGACAGGTCCAGATGCTGACCAAGCAACCCACCGAGGGCAGGGCAAGGGGAGGAGGCCTGAGGTTCGGCGAGATGGAGCGGGACTGCCTCATTGCGTACGGCGCCTCAATGATCCTCAAGGACAGGCTGCTAGACGAGTCTGACAAGTCAGACGTGTACATCTGTGAGAGGTGCGGACTGGTCTCGTACCATGACGCCAAGCAGCGCAAGTACGTCTGCAGGGTCTGCGGCGACAAGGCCAAGGTATCGTCCGTATCGGTAGCGTATGCCTTCAAGCTGCTCCTGCAGGAGATGCAGAGCCTCAACATAGCCCCGAGGCTGCTGATAAAGGAGAAGGTCTGATGTCGATCCAGGCGATAAAATCAATCGACGGAATCAAGTTCTCCGTGTGGTCTCCGACCGAGATAAGAAAATACTCCGTTACCGAGATCACTGCCCCTGAGACGTATGACGAGGACGGGATGCCCGTCCAGGGAGGCCTCATGGACGGCAGGCTTGGAACTTTGGAACCCGGACAAAAATGCCTCACGTGCGGGAATACCGCTGCGCGGTGTCCGGGGCATTTCGGGCACATAGAGTTTGCAGAACCCGTACTGCACATTGCGTTTATCGACAACATATACAAGCTGCTCCAGTCCACGTGCCGCTCATGCGCCAGGCTCAAGGTCCCGCAGGAGAACCTAGACGAGTACAGGCGGATCAAGGACAAGCGCGCAGCGTATGCCGTGATATCGCAAAAGCGCATCCCGGAGATGATAGTGGAGAAGGCAAAGAAGGCAAAGGAGTGCCCCCACTGTGGCAAGACGCAGTATGAATTGATCTTTACGAAACCCACCATATTCGTGGAAAAGGCCGACATCGGCGAGCACCGGCTGCTGCCCATCACGATCCGCGAGAGGTTCTCGCAGATACTTGACGCGGATCTGGACCTGATGTCGTATGATCCTGCCACTGCCCGGCCCGAGTGGTTCGTGCTTCAGGTGCTGCCAGTTCCTCCTGTCACTGTGAGGCCGTCAATAATCCTGGAGACTGGAATACGCTCCGAAGACGACCTGACCCACAAGATGGTCGACATCATCAGGGTCAACCAGAGGCTCAAGGAGAGCAAGGAGGCAGGAACGCCCCCGCTGATCGTCCAGGACTTGGTGGATCTGCTCCAGTATCACACCACCACCTACTTTGACAACGAGGTGTCGGGAATCCCCCAGGCACACCACCGTTCCGGCCGGCCGCTCAAGACGCTCACGCAGAGGCTCAAAGGAAAGGAGGGAAGGTTCAGAGGATCCCTGTCCGGCAAGAGGGTGGACTTTTCAAGCAGGACCGTCATATCTCCTGATCCCAACTTGGATCTGTCCGAAGTCGGGGTTCCAAAGACCGTGGCCATGAAGCTTACCATACCCGAGATTGTTACCTCGTGGAACATAGACAGGATGAGGAAACTTGTAATTAACGGGCCTGACATATTTCCAGGCGTCAACTATATCGTCAGGCCAGACAGCGTAAAGATACGGCTGGACTTTGTAGAGGATCGCTCGATAATTGCCGAGACGCTGGAGATTGGATACCTGGTAGAAAGGCACCTCGCAGACGGCGACATCGTGATGTTCAACCGGCAGCCCTCGCTCCACCAGATGTCCATCATGGCGCACTATGTCAAGGTGCTTCCGGGAAAGACGTTCAGGCTGCATCCGTCCGTATGTCCGCCATACAATGCAGACTTTGACGGCGACGAGATGAACCTTCACGTTCCCCAGAGCGAGGAGGCAAGGGCAGAGGCTATCCTGCTCATGAGGGTCCAGGATCAACTCATCTCTCCCAGGTACGGCGGTCCGATAATCGGGGCGCTCAGGGACTTTGTTACCGGCGCGTACCTTCTGACCAAGGACGGCACGACGCTCACACCGCAGGAGTTTACCAACCTTGCAATGCTTGGCAGTTATACGGACAGCCTTCCAGAACCGGGCGCCACTACTGCAGACGGCCCTGCATACACGGGCAAGCAGCTCTTCTCGCTATTCCTCCCCAAGGACTTCAACTATGTCATTACGTCAAAGTGGTCAAAGGGAATCAAGGGCCCCAAGAACGACGTCGTGATCAAGAACGGCCAGCTCATCAGCGGGGTCATTGACAAGACGTCGATTGGTGCAGAAGAGCCTGAAAGCGTGCTGCACAGGATAGCAAAGGACTACGGCAACGCAGTCGGAAAGAAATTCCTAAACTCAATCCTGATCATGGTAAAGCAGTTCATCACCCACTACGGGTTCAGCTACGGCTTTGGGGATCTCGAGGTGCCTGAAAAGGACAAGCAGCAGATACTCGACGACATCCAGGGCACGTATGACGTAGTGGCGGATCTGACCGGGCAGTACGAGAACGGGACCCTCAAGCTCACGAGGGGAATGAAACCCGAGGAGGCGCTTGAGGCATACATCGTCAACGAGCTGGGCAAGGCACGAGACAAGGCAGGCTCGACTGCAAACGACTCGCTTGACGTGGGCAACGCCGGCAAGATCATGGCCACCACGGGCGCAAGGGGTTCGTCACTCAACGTGGGCCAGATGGCAGGCGCGCTCGGCCAGCAGTCAAGGAGGGGAAACCGGCTGCACGACGGGTACAACAACCGCGCACTGCCACACTACAGGGAGAACGACAAGAACCCCGACGCGCACGGGTTTGTAAAGTCAAACTACCGCGAGGGGCTGTCGGCGCTCGAGTTCTTCTTTCACGCCATGGGAGGGCGCGAGGGCCTGGTGGACACTGCAGTTAGAACCCAGCAGAGCGGCTACATGCAGCGCAGGCTGATCAACGCGCTGGAGCACATCCGGCTAGAGTACGACGGTACAGTGCGGGATCCGCACGGCCACATAGTCCAGTTCCTCTACGGCGAAGACGGCATCGACGTGGCAAAGAGCGACCACGGCGAGGCATTCAACGTCAACAGGCTCATCGAATCTAGGACCATAGTGGATGCAGGCGACAAGGCCACAAAAGACGAGATCGACGAGCTGCTAGCCGAGTACACCGCGACGTTCAACCCCAGACTGACCACCCTCGTCACCGACGCACTGCACAAATCCGAACTGAGCATAGAGGGCGCCGAGGCCGTGTGCAAGAAGGGACTCTCGCTGTACAACAAGGCACAGGTGGAGCCCGGGCAGGCAGTGGGAATAATCACTGCCCAGTCGATCGGCGAGCCCGGCACGCAGATGACCCTTAGGACGTTCCACTTTGCAGGCATCAAGGAGAGAAACGTCACGCTCGGCCTTCCAAGGCTCATCGAGCTGGTGGATGCAAGAAAAAAGCCCGTCACTCCAACGATGGACATCTACCTTGACGAAGAATCCAAAAACTCCAGAGAGAATGCAATCGAGGTGGCAAAGAACGTCTTGCAGACCAAGATAAGCTCCCTGGTCGCCTACCACGACACGGACTATTCCACGGAGATCAAGCTGGCTCTGGACGCAAAAAGGCTTCATGACCGCGGGTGCACAGTCGCGAGCGTGGAGGCGTCACTGGCATCCAACAAAAAATTCAAGCTTACCACCACCGGGGAGATGCTGTCGCTGAAGCTGGTGGAGGAATCTGACACCGCGACCGTGATTGCCATAAGAAACAAGGTACTCAACACCACCGTCAAGGGGGTCCCGGACATCGAGCGCGTCACCCTGGTGCAAAAAAACAACGAGTGGGTCATACAGACCACCGGCTCAAACATCGCCAAGCTTCTTGCCGTGTCGGGGATAGACAAGAAGAACATCCGGACCAACAACGTCTTTGAGATTGCCGGCACGCTGGGAATCGAGGCTGCCAGAAACGCGCTGATCAACGAGCTTAACCACACCCTTGAGGATCAGGGGCTCGAGGTTGACAACAGGTACATCATGCTGGTCTCCGACCTGATGTGCTCCCGCGGCTACATGCAGCAGATAGGGCGGCACGGGATAGCAGGCACCAAGGACAGCGTGCTTGCAAGGGCGGCATTCGAGATTACCGTCCCGACCATAGCGCACGCGGCCCTCGGGGGCGAGGTGGAGCAGCTCAAGGGAATCACCGAGAACGTCATAGTGGGAAGCAACATTCCGATAGGCAGCGGCACGGTGGACCTGTACATGCAGGTCTCAAAAAAGTAGCCCCGTTACCGGACAGGATCCGATACCAAAGACCGCGCGGTACATGGCATTTTCCTAACCATACGCGCTGCCTTTCTGTGCAGGCCTAGTGCGGCAGCGCCATCATGCCGCCGGAATCTTGTCCAAATGCATGGCATGGAACAATCCCTGTTCGGCATTGGTCGTTGGCTGCATCTTGGCAGAAGGGATCATCTTGAAAAGGGTGTACCTCTGCCGGTTCGTCTGATATTCATGCATGGGCAGGATGGGTAGTCGGATGCATCCTGCCTGATATGTGACATGACTGCCCCAGCAAGGCCCGCGTGTACTCTAACGCACTTGCTCAGAGTTTCCTCTTTGAGGGATTCAGTATCGTTGATGGCGCGCATCATTTCGGCGTGCTTGACCAAGCATATTCTGTCACAACCACCCAAATTGGGAGCAAGTACTACGCTCTGGTCGCAGCCTACGTGCGACGACAACGGCGTCCAGATAATTGACATAAACACCCCCACCGACCCCATATCAGTTGCCAACATAACTGACGATGCAAACGGTTTCGGCGAACTTCTAAACGCCGCTTCCGTTACGACCACCCAAATTGGAGGCAACCATTACGCCTTGGTAGCATCTCAATATGACGACGGCGTCCAGATAATTGACATAAACACTCCCTCCAACCCCATATCAATTGCCAACATAACTGACGATGCAAACGGTTTTGGGAAACTTTACGGAGCATATTCCATCACAACCACCCAAATTGGAGGCAACCATTACGCCCTAGTTGCAGCCTACGACGAAGCCGGCGTCCAGATAATTGACATAAACACTCCCTCCAACCCCATATCAGTTGCCAACATAACTGACGACGAAAACCAGTTTGGGACACTTAGCGGAGCGCGTTCTGTCACGACCACCCAAATTGGAGGCAACCATTACGCCCTAGTCGCATCTCAATATGATAGTGGCGTCCAGATAATTGACATAAACACCCCCTCCAACCCCATATCAGTTGCCAACATAACTGATAATGCAAACGGTTTTGGTGTACTTGCTGAGGCAACTTCCGTCACGACCACCCAAATTGGAGGCAATCATTACGCCTTGGTCACATCTCAATCTGCCGACGACAACGGCGTCCAGATAATTGACATAAACACTCCCTCCAACCCCATATCAGTTGCCAACATAACCGACGATTCAGATGGTTTTGGTGTGCTTGCTGGGGCAACTTCTGTCACAACCACCAAGATCGGAAGCAACCATTACGCCCTAGTCGCATCTTCCGACGACAACGGCGTCCAGATAATTGACATAACCACCCCGGCCAGCCCCATATCAATTGCCAACATAACCGACGATTCAGGTGGGTTTGACAACCTTTTCGGGGCACGTTCCATCACGACCACCCAAATTGGAGGCAACCATTACGCCCTAGTCGCATCCTTCGGTGACAGCGGCGTCCAGATAATTGACATTACAGATCCCGCAAAACCGTTCAACCCGCTTTGGCCATTCATTGCGCTGGACACCGATCCGCCTGCACGTGCATTCTACAAGGAGATTAGCGGTAATGACTTGGTCTTTGAGTACGATGTGGGAAAATATGATTATTCTCCTCGCCTTGCGTATACTGGAACGGACGCGTTTCATGTCAGCTCTTACACATTGACGTATGCCAATGGTACATCCTTCCCAACAACGCTGCCCCAACCTGGGAGCATCGGCTCGCTTAGCTACAACAAGGCTATCCAAATCGGTCTGACTCCGCCTAACAACGTAGACCCGGTCATTCGCAATACCGGTCCGGTAACGGTAAGCCAAAATGCAGAATTCACCCCGTCGGCCACATGTACTGATGACGTTGATGCCTCCCCGACTCTGACGAACTCTGATGTAGATACGGGCACTTTGGGTTCGACAACTGTGACCTATACCTGTACTGACAGTTCCGGCAGCACAGTGACTGCAACGCAGAGCGTCACAGTCACGTCTGACAGCACGCGGCCCACCATAGTAATCGATGGCGGCAACCCGTTGATAATAACCGAAGGTGATATGTACTCCGATCCTGCATCCACGTGTACTGATGACGTTGACAGTGGCCTAAGTACCACCATTTCTGGCACGGTAAATTCAACTGCTCCCGGAACATACCCTGTAACCTACACCTGTACTGATCTCTCGGACAACACCGCGACTGCCACCTTGCGTGTTGTCGTTAATGTTGATGTCGCACCGTACGCCGTCTCCATTGAGACGGGAGAACCTGACACCATAACCGTGACCATGTCTGAGGCTGTGCAGAACGTGAGCGATGCCGGATTTACCATATCTGGAATCGCATCCGACCCGTCCATCTCCATAAGCAGCGTTGCATCTGTTGATGACGAAGTCACGGTGACCCTGTCTGACGGCATGCTTGATTCTGACTCTCCCCGGCTGACCTACGACAGCACCACCGGCTCTGTCACGGATCTCAGAGACAAACCTCTTGCAAGCTTTGACGAGTTAGTGCAAAACACCCTTGACACCACGGCCCCGACGGTGCGTTCTGTCACGATAGACAGCTCCGGTACCGTTTTTGTCAGGCTGTCCGAGTCCGTCCAACCGGGTTCGGCAGTAGCGAATGACTTTTTCACCAGCAACTCATCAATTACCGTATCGACAATTTCCGTATCCGGCTCCACTATAACGCTGAAACTCTTCGGCGAGATACCAGACGATGCGGCCCTGACGCTCAGCTATGCCGGAGGTCCGGGAAAGTTTGAAGACGCAAGGGACAACCATCTTGTGAGCTTTACTGACGAGCCGATAAACAAGCAGTCGCGCAAGCATTCCTCTTCTGGCTCCACGCCGGCAGTGGATCTTGCCTCCCTGCAGTCATTGGGCTACATGGATTATACCGGCACCAAAGCCCCGCACGATCCCTACGCACCCATAACCCCCATGAATGCAGGCGGCTCGTCAGGATTTGCATTGGCCATAAACGTAGTTAGTCGCACAACCCTGCCTAGCCAAATCATCCCAACTGCCAAACTGGCCTGTGCCAACAGCGCGGAATGAATCGCGTTTACAAATTTAGTTAGCAGTATTATTTTCTCAAAATATGTAAAGATCAGCACATCCCAAACATTCACAGAAGGACGATGACAGCCAAGGAAAAGCAGAAATCCCGACTGCGCATGACCTGCGCCCAAAATGACGCAAGGTACGTGGATCGGGGAACCGTGCTGGTCCTGCATCCTGACAAGAATGCTGCTGCAGAACTTGCCAAGATGAACAGGAGGAAAAACGGCCACCCGTTCGCGTACTCGGAAACACTGATCATATCCATCGCAATAATACGGGCCGTCTGCGGCCTCTCCTACCGCATGTGCGAGGGGCTTGCGCGGGAGGCGCTTGGCAGGGAGAACGCGCCTGACTTTACCACGCTGCAAAAAAGGATAAGCAAGGTGGACACGACGCTTGTAAACGGGCATTCCGGAATTGCCAGGAGCAAGACCTCGACTGTGCGCGTGATTCCCGACGGCACCGGCATGACCCCGGGAAACAGGGGCGAATGGATCCGCAAGACGCACAAATTGAGGCGCGGATTCATCCGGCTGAGCGTCATGATAGACCAGGATACGCGGGAGATTCTCGCATTCAGGATCAGCGACGAGAAGACCGGCGACATGCCGCAACTGAAGGGCCTGATAGACGACACGCTTGAGAATCTGGGAATCGATCCCGAGAATCTCAAGGCAAAAAAGCACGATTCATCCCTGCGGTCCCTGCCACCGCTGGACGGGCAGGCACCTGCATCCGATTCAGGCAGGAAGCCGGCTGCCGCCCCGCCGGACGTCGAGATGAGGGCAGACGGAGGCTATGACTCCAGGGAGGCCTTTTCATATTGTGACTCGGTTGGCATAACCCCGTACATCCGAATACGCACAAACGCAGGATGCAGGGCAAGGGGCGTGGACAGGGCGCGTCCACGGCGCGTCCTTGAGCAGTTGGGAGGGGGCATTACCAATCCAAGGGAGTTTGCCGCGCTAGACGAGAAGCAACGCGAGGAGAACAGGAAGGAATGGAAGAAGGCCGTAGGGTACGGGGAGAGATGGAACGTCGAGATCGTTTTTTCTGCATTCAAGAGGATTTTTAGCAATTCGGTAAGCGCCGTCAAGATGAAAAACATCATCCATGAGATAAAATTGAAGATTGCAGTGTATAACAGGCTGCTGTACATGGCTCGGGAGGCGATCCAAGGCGTACTGATCCAAGTCCTTGGCAAGAAGCCTGCGCCGAATGAGTAATTGTGGAGGTTGTGCGACTAACTACGTAAACGACGCATTATACAGTCCACGCAAATGTGCGCTAAATGAGTCCGGCGAGACGACAATCGAAAAAGATCTATGAGAGCGCGTTTCAGATGACATATTGATTCCAAGCAAACGCCACCTGAAACGCAATGTTTCACGCAATGTTTCCATATATTCACGTATCTACGTGGCCATGCTAGGCGGCCTGTCATGCATTAGATTCTCTGACAGGTACAACGCCGTCTACGATCCCGAAATATTCCACGAGATGATGATAAAGGCTGTGATGGCCGGCTCCAACCTGGCATCGGTTGTAAATGCTGCCCGGAAGTCAAGGATGGCAACGTCTGCACGGAATCCCCACATGCCGACAGCGGAGTGGTTCAGGCAGCGCACAAAGGACGCAGAAGTTGATCTCGTGGCAGGATGCATCAGCACGATCATATCCGGCCAGGTCGCATCCGTCAAGGCCGCAGGAAGGTTTCCCAAAAGACCCGTCGTGGCAATAGACAAGCATCTCATACCACGGTACGACAAAAAATGGGAGAACAAGCTGGTGCGCAGCAAGCGCAAGGGCGGCACGAGTGTGTTTGAGACGTACATCACGGCCCAATGCGTCAACGCAGGTTCGCGGCTGAATCTTGCGGTCCTGAACATGACGCAGCACTCTTTGAATGCCGTTTTCGTGCGTAAAATCATCGAACAAGTCAAGCATGTGGGCGTAAACCCCGGCCTGTTCCTGCTTGACCGCGAGTTTTATTCCACGGACGTGATCCGGACGCTTGACTCCATGGGCGTGCGGTACCTGATTCCGGGCGTCAACACAGGTTCCGTCAAGAAGGCCCTGGCGCACCATGCATCCACCGGATCCAAAAAGGTATCCAAGATGAGCATCTCCAACACCGAAAGGATCAGCGTGTCATACTACGGGGTCATTGTTCCCAGAAAGAGAGTCAGCAAAAAGAAGAAGGAAAAGAAGGATCTAAAGCCTGAAGAAAAATTCATCGTGTTTGCCACAAACGCTCCCTGGCTCGATGTTGAAAAGTACGCCATGCGTTGGGGGATAGAAACCGGATACAGGATGATTGAAAACACCAGGGTAAAGACCTCAAGTATCGGCGTGACCCCAAGGATGATTTACTTTGCGTACGCGCTGCTCATGTACAACATGTGGGTGTGTGCAAACGTCGAGTTGGCACAATTCCGATGGGACGGCGAGCCGGTTATTGCACAGATCGCGTTTTTGGAGACCTTGATGATGACCATGTTCAAGATCAGACCGGAGCCTGAACCGCCTCCGTGATTAGGGGTGCACATTTGCGTGGACTGTTATATGCTGGGCGGCATCCTGAACACGCTCGAACCCCAAACCCTCCTGACCGGCGTCGACAACACCATCAGCTTTGCCGTGTATGACCGTGCCGACATCGCGCACTTTACCCTGTACATGAACCTGCACGGACAGGACACCGACTACCAAGACAGCGATACCTATATCACGTACGACATGGGCAGCATCCGCATAGTCGACCCGCACGATCTCATCTCGGATGCCACAGTCTCCATCAAGACCAGCGGGGCAGATTCGCTAAGACACATAGTCGTGTTTGCCATCACGTTTGAAGGCGAGATGGAACAGACCAATCTCGTGGCCAGGACGTGGAACACCGACGCGTCATCCACAATAGTGCGCATCCTTAACGCGTTTGCCGTGTCTGCAGCACCGCCTGATACACAGCCTGCAGATGATCCAGCATCCGAGGATCCAGTACCCGACAGCGCCATGAACGAGCCAGAGGACTCCGAGCCTGCAGGCACCGCTCCAGACCCGAATGCAGGCACCGCTCCAGACCCGAATACAATCCAGACGATGATCCGCACCTGGTCCGGATTTGAGCCTGGTTCCGTGACAGATGCGCAACTGCTTGATGCGCTGGGCTTGGAGCATGACGGGGACATACCAAGCTGGGCCATGACGGAATTGGGCGTGCTGCTCTCACAGGACCAAATCACCCTTGAAGAGTTCACCACTGCCATATCGTACGTTCTTGCGAATGTCTAACCCGTCCTGCAATGATTGATTGACTCTTGACATACCCTGGATTATCCCTGCATTATATCCGGCATCTGTCTGGGTTTGCACGCAGGCTCTGGGATTGGCAGACAAAGTGGCATTCGATTGCAAATCTGGCTCGGACGCAAACCCGGGCAGCCGCGCCAAGCTGCAAATAATTATATTCTCATGCGTGGGGTAAAACATTGGTAGCCCGATAGTCTAGCGGTCAAATAATTTTAGATCAAGGATTCTGCCCTCTGGATCTCATGAGTGGATAGGCAGAGACGGCAGTTCGAATCTGCCTCGGGCTACTTGTGTTCTATCTTGACGCCTGCGCTATGCGCTCGATCTCGTTCTTCTTCTTTACCGAGTGGGCGGAAGGATCGTTTTTCGATGCCAGGATAAGCTGCTCTGCCATGTGCTCCTCGATGGGCTTTGGATTGGAAAACGTGCCCTCCTTTATGGCGTCTGATATGAACTTCAATGCCAGATCGACCCTTCGGATAGGCGCAACGTCGACTGAAACGTGGTACACGGTGCCGCCGTAGACTATCCTGGTGGTGTCCTCGTTGGGTGCAGAATGCTCCACTGCCCGTACCAGGACCTCGACTGGATTCTTTCCGGTCTTTAATGCAATGATGTCAAATGCGGTCTTTACCGTGTTCATGACGTTTGCCTTCTTGCCTGCCATCCTGCCGGTGTTCTTGGCATACCTCTTGCCAAAGTGCATCGTCTTGTTTATCAGCCTCTCGACGATGTTGACGTCGGCCTTGTTGAACCTCTTTAGTGCCGAACGGCCGTACGTGTACGGCAGTATCTGCTTTCGAAGGGATATTGCAGTCTTGAGTCCCGGATCTTTTACTTCTATGTCTGACATGTCCCATTTTCTAAACAGCAGCATGTTCTTTGTCTCTGCCATGCCTATCTCCTCGGCTTCTCCTTCTTGCCAATGACCAGTTCGTGAAGCGACGTGTCGTTGACCTTGAACACCTTGAACCTGACGCCTGGAATGTCTCCCATTGCGCCGCCCTGCGTTGCGCCCATTCCGTGTATGTGGACCTCGTCGTGCTCGTCGATGAAGTTCATCGCGCCGTCACGCGGGAGAAACGCCGTCACAGTCTTGCCGTTCTTGATGAGCTGGACCCTGACACATTTCCGCACGGCCGAGTTGGGCTGCTTTGCCGCGATCCCTACCTTCTCAAGCACGATGCCCTTGGCCTGCGGTGCGCCGCCGAGCGGGTCGGCTTTTTTGTCGATCCCAAGCTCCCTTCTCTTGTATGTGGATATTGCCCACCTCTGCTTCTTCTTCTTGCTAGTCAGGACTCTGCCTGCAAACAATCCTAGGGGTGACTTTCTCATACACTACAACTCCAATGTCGCTTTTTCAGGACTGTTGATTAATACACTGGTTATATCAAAATATCGCTTGGCAAGAAGCCTTGCCTTCTCGGCGTTCCTGCCGTCCCGTCCTACCACGATTCCCTTCTTTCTCGGATCCACTATGACTACTGCCTGCTTTGTCCCGTCAAGCCGCGTGCTTATCCTTACCTCCAAGACGAGCTTGGCGTTGAACAGGTTCGTAAGAAACTTTGCCGGATCCTGCTCAAACTCGACTAGTTCTATGTTCCTCTTGATGATGTTCTGGAGTGACTTTATGTGGGTCCCTCCCTTGCCTATCGCAAGGCCCATCTTGCCGGTATTGACCACGAAGATTATCCTGTCCTGCTTCTGGTCGTCAATGCAGTCGCGCGCAGTCGCGCCCGTAACGTTCTGGAACAGGGACATCAGACGCATCTGGTCCGTGGTGAGTTTTATTGACTGCGTCATGAGAATTCCTTTTTTATCCCGAAAAACGCTGTTTTGTTTAAACGCTGACTGCATGGCATGTTAATCATTTTTGGCCCCGGCTTGCGCGTCATTGAGAATCGCCTTGATACTGTCGTTGGTAATCGACGTGAATGATATTGTTGATATTCTAAACTGCAGGCCGCACAGCTTCCCTAGCGCGACTGACGTCCCCTGAAAGTTCACCAGTGGTATTTCTTGTTCTTTTGCATCTGATTCGATTCTCTTGGATGTCTCCCCGTCCACAGACCTGGACAGTATGATCAGCTTGGAGTTTTTTACGGAATTTAAGACCTGTCGGGAGCCCATGGTGAGCCGGTTTTCTTTACGGGCATCCTTTAATGATTTTTCCAGAACCTTATTCATTCCTAATGTGAAGCGTCTTGCGAGGTCTTTATAGGTTTTTGTTCTATTCCGGCGTTGTCCAAATCCTAGTTCTTCCGGCCTATTTGATGTACCTTTACGTACATTTTATTGGTTCTGATTCCGTCATTATGGCGGGATTTTCCTGTGGCAGGAGCATGATGCGGCGCATCTCGTGCCAGAATCGTGCAGAGGTGCATGGCATACGCTAGACACGTGTCATGCATTTCTTGCATTATCCTTACGACGCAGGTTGTAGCAGACGCACCTGAGCAGCAGCTGCAGCCTTTGGGTTGGCAGCGTTTTTGCCCGGACCACGGCAGTGAACCTGCACTTGAACGACGAGAACACCGATTCCACTATGCTGCGCTGGTGGTACGTCGTTTCAAACTCTTTGGGGTTCTTCTCCTGCCACCTGATCATCTCTGCCCTCGGACCGAATCCCCGTGCGACGTGGCCTGCTGCGGGTGCAGATGACCGGCCTTCTGCCTGCATCGCGGATCATCTTGTAGTTCTTGACTGCGTCATATCCTGCATCAAGCATCACGCACCCCGTGCCGTCCGGAACTTCGTCGAACATCTCCCGGAACACCGGCGAGTCGTGCGCGCGTCCTATGGTGACTGCGCAGGAGACGATCTTTCTTCCCCGGGCGTCAACCATCACGTGCAGTTTGACGAATTCACGCCTGGAGATGAGTCCCCTCTTGGCGTCCTCCCAGTCAGCGTACTGGTTTATGGCGACCCCGGTGGAGTCGCCCAGGAGGGAACCGCGCGCATGGGATCCTGCCTGCATTTCTATTATTTCATGCAACCAGTCATAATCTGCGATTACGGTTGCTATGTGGTGCAGGCAGGATTTTGACGGAACGGTTTTTAATCCATACATGCGTAGCGTTCCCTGATGTGTCTGCAGGTATGAGACATGTTGGCGGTATGAATGGCAGCGGAACTCCCGGTCTGCAAGGCATACCACGTATGGGATCATACGCACCTTGCTAGGAGTGGCAGATGGGTAGATTTCAGACAGCAGGGCGGTGAGGGCCTTGATTCGTAATCTTGTAACCCGGCCTTCACCCCTTCTCCTTGTCTCGTATTCCTTGTAGTATCCTGCAGGACGTTCCCATTTCTTGTCGTTGATGATCTTGCTTTTGCAGCGTTTCTTGCTTTTGCCATGTTTCGTGATTCCATCACGTTTTTTGTTCATTAAGCGGCGTGCGATCTTTGATCTTTAAGCTTTTCGTCGATTTTCAGCTCAAAGTTTGGACAACGCCTTCTATTCGGGTATTTTGGGCGTTATTTGGGCGTAATTCGGGCCGGATCCGCCTGCACGCCCTCCTGCCTGCGGAATCCGTATGCATGCGTCAAATAACCGATCGGCTACACCATGGCGTATGCCATGAAACGCGGCCTGCTACGTGCGCTGCACTCCCAACGTGGTTTATTCCTGAAATGACACTGCCATGATGTTGTCGCCGCGAAGCAGAACATTTCCAATGTGCTCTGGCGTTTCACCCGAGATGTCCTCGGTATCGTCGAGCGTCATGTTCATGTGGATGTCAAATTCCTTCAGAATGCCGCGTATGGTCTTGTTGTTTCTCAGCCTGAGCATGACAACCTTGTTCCTGTTGTTGCTCATTAATGTCGGGATCTCCTCTACCATAGCATTTATGCGTAGTTTACTCCTACTTATTTTATGCTATGGTGCCCGTTGTGGATGCCTGAAATACTGGATTTTCTGGTTTTTAGGGATGCAATTATTCGTACCAAACACCATGCATCCACAACCTTCATGCAGTACCACTTGGGCCTCGGCACGCCACGGATTTATGCCTGAATATGCCGTGATTTGGCAAAAATGACCTGTCTGGTTTTTAGGCCGTCTTGGATATGCAGATTTTTACTCTCCCACATCTTGACAAAATTCCAACCGCATAATTTTTCCTGCTGCCGTGCCTGCAAATCTGACATGCGTATCAAATAATATGATATTTATGAAAAAATGATTGCTTATGCCGTGAAAATGGGCATTGCCATTCACAAAATTAATGTCCATGCAAACAAAATATTCGATCCGACAAATCAGCGGCACCAAATTGCTGCCGGATCATGTGCCTCGGCATCGCAGCCGGACTGCATGGCGCCCATCTGGCAGAACCGCCATGCCGTGCCTGCCTTGCAACATTAATAACATCTGCACGCGATGCCACTCTGTTGTTTCAAGACAGGATTCAGGAATCACTTGATCTACTGGAAAAGGACTGGGACGTGGATCCGATCCTGAGAAATTTCGTGCTGGGCAAAATAACTGACGTGTCTGACTTTCCAATCCAGGCCGGCAGGGTCATATTTCACGTGCCATACCTGAACTCTGAGAAAAAGTACGTCCTGTGGCGGTGTTACTGGCCTGATTGCCACAACTGCTGCAACCGGCAGGGCAGGCTGCCGCTTACCTCAGATGATCTCATTACGATCGGCAGGGGGCTAAAGTACCAAAAAACGTCGGACTTTATACGAAACGAGACTGTCACGACAACCTATCAGGAGCCAGGACCATCCGGCCAGGCAACTGTCATGACTACGATTAACCTGAAGAGGAAGACAGACGAGACTGCAGACGACGACGGGACGCACATACCGTGCAGGTTCCTTGACGAAAAGGGCGGATGCAGCATGCATCCTGACAGGCCGGGGGTGTGTTACCTGTACCCGTTTTCAACATGGCTGGAAAACGAGAAGGGCATGGCGCGCGTGCACGCCACCTACCAGTTTACCGGCGACTGTCCGGGATTCTACCTTGCCGACTCGCTGGAGCCCATGGACGGCGAGTTCAAGGAGTACTCCAAGACGATCTACGACTACAACATGGCCTCCACCCGCACCAACCGGGAGGGGTTCGGCTCGATCTCCCTTGGCTAGGCCTTGGCCACCTTGATCAGGTCGGATATCTTGATGTCCATCCCAAACCTGTCTTCGTGCTTCTTCATGTATCTGAATATGGCCAAAAAGTCTGGCAGCGCTCTTACAAAACTAAACTCCTTGTGTATCTTTGCCCTCACGAAGTTGAACACCTTTCCGTAAACCTTGTAGTGCTCGTCCACCGCCCTTTCGTATGCGGCAAAGTCATGCATATTTTTCAAAAAGATCTCGACGCACTGCATTGACGGTATTATTCCCTCCCCGAGTAGGGCGTACACGGTCCCTATGGATTCTCCCACCCCGACTACCTTGCCGTTGTAAAACGGCTTGCACCTGTTTGGCGTGGCCAGTCTGATTGGGCGGCCTTTGGTCTTGATCACCTTCCCGCCGTGCTTCTTTAGGAATTCGTCTGTAGCCTTGATGTGGTTCTTTCTGTAATCGCCGGCGCCAACGTGCGCCCACTTCTCCCCAAGTGGAAAGTACCAAAAGTATCCGGACATTCCAGGGAACGGCTCTATGTAAAAATCATCGTACGGGACGCCGTCCTCGTACTCCACCTTGTACTCGTAGGTGGGCAGGAAAAAGTCCTCCTTTAGCCTTGGCAGGTAGACCCTGTGAAATCCGGTGCAGTCGACTATCATGTCGTATTCTGCCTCGAGTTCTTTTAGCGAGAGGGATTTGCCATAAATTACCTTGGAATCCTTGATAAAGTCCTTGATCAGCCCCAGCTTGTCGTACGTGCAGAGCCCGTGCAGCCCTATGTCAAACTTTACGCTGCTGTTCATCCTGACGTGCATGGTCTTTCCGTCGTGGATCATGAACTTTTCAAAGTCCCTGCCGACGTTGTTGCAGAACTCTGAAAGCACCGGCTTGATGGTTCCCCACGCACATATGGAATCGTGCCGCTCCTCTGGCATCCTCTCGTATCCGACTACTTCGTGTTCGGAGTCCTTGAGTCTGGCCATGAGGTAGGACCCTGCCACTCCCATTCCCATAACTGCTATCTTCACGATACACTGGGGTTGGGTCCAATCTAATAATGTTCTTTCGGAGAATCAGCAGGGCCACAGCTACTGCAGCCTCTGCTCCCGCACGCCATCTGCTGATAATCTTCTAGGAAAAAATTAACATGCATTTAATAAATAATTAGAACTTAAACATTTATACTGTTTGTATATTGAAACCGCATGAATGTATGCAATCGGTGCAACGGGAAACTACGGGATACGGTCCTGAAGGTTTGTGATGACTGCCGCGCGGCCGGATGGTGCGCTGATTGTGGCCAAAAAAAGACATTCGCTCACAGCATGTTCTGCAACACGTGCGTGCCGTAAACCGCCTCCAGTGCATCGTGGAATTTTCTCGCCTGACATGCAGAATGCCTGCAGAGTCAGCCTGCCCCGGCAGCACCCACACCCTGATCCAAGACGGGCAAACCCCGCCTTCTGTCCGGCTGCCCGAATAATTATGATTAAATTTGCCGTGCCAGTACCTGCCGCGTGGACACGTCTGAGGCCATCAAGACGAGGCGTTCTGTCAAAAGGTTTGACAAAAACCACCTGATGACGCGCGACGAGATAGGCGCCCTTTTGGAGCTGGCGCTGCTGTCGCCCACTTCGTACAACATCCAAAACTGGAGGTTTGTGACCGTGACTGACCAGGCCCTCAAGGACCGGCTTTGCGAGATGTCCTATAACCAGGTGCAGGTCTCTGAGGCATCGCTTGTAATCATACTGTGTGCTGACTTGAACGCCTGGAACCGGAATCCCGGAAGGTACTGGATGGGAATCCCGCCTGCACGGCGCGATGCCGTGGTGGCATCCATCAAAAGATCTTATGCCAGCAGGCCCGGACTGCAGAGGGACGAGGCAATGCGATCGTGCGGGATCGCCTCCCAGACAATCATGCTTGCCGCCCGTTCCATGGGGTATGACACGTGCCCGATGGAGGGATTTGACTACGACGCCGTGGGAAGACTGATCAACCTTCCCGACGACCACATAATTACCATGATGGTCGTGGTGGGAAAGAGACGCATGGATCCCCAGCCTCGAGACTCCCAGCTTCCTTTGTCTGAAGTCGTGTTTGAGGACTCCTTCCGCGCGTGACGCAGGACGGTACGGCAGATTCCACTCGCGCCCGGCCGCGCTCCGGATGCATCGCCATGCCTGCAGGATCCGGCATTCCCGGCCGCTCCTCCATGCGGCAAGAGTCCGGAACCGCCGCCGTATCGGTTAAAATTCTGCCGCCGCTAAATGGCGCGCCTGCAAGAATCTCCCTTGCCGGGCGCCCCTGGCCTGGCGCTATTCAATCAGGATTGCCGGCTTGAACGGCCTTGAGTGCCTTGCCTTTCCCTTGGGGTCGTCAATATCCGAATCCGTCTCGCAAAACACCCTGATCTGCGCGTCAAACTCCGCGCCTGCAATCCCCGCAAGCTCGCCTGAGAGGAACTCCCTCTCGTCAAACCCGCCTGACTCCATCCTGGCCTTCCTTATCTCGACTGGCTCTGATAGTATGTCCTTGATCGTCTTTTGCACAAAGTCCGGACTCCGCTTTATTCCCGCCGTCTCAGAATCGGCCACAAGGCTTTTCATGATGGTGCCCATGCTGGTCTGCCCGTCAAGAATCATTCCCAGTACCGCATGGTACGCCTTGGATTTGAGCGAGCCTGCAGTGTATACAGTCACCTTTTTGGGCGTGATTTTTGTAACCTTGAGAATCTTTGCAATGTCGCCCATCATGGATTGTAGCAGATCTTCTGACTGGACTGCGACAGGATCGACCTCCTCTGGCATGAATTCTGGCCATTCCGACCTTGAGGCAAGGCCCTGGTGGCCAAGCCTCTCCCACATCTCCTCGGCCGCGTGGGGGGCAAATGGGGACAGCATTGCCACGCGCACAGAGTGTATCCTGTATAGCACTGCCGCGTTCCTTCTGTCCTTTGCAGCAGTCCTCCTTGCATACCATCCCATGTCAGACTCGAACCCAAACAGGATACGGTGCAGCGCCTCCCGCGCCCTCATCTTTTCCATCGATTCAGTCACGTGGAGTATCATTCCCTGCAGCCTGGAAATTATCCACCTGTCCTCTGCCTCCGTGGCTTGGCCTTCTTCTGCCTTCAGCGTGTCACACTCGTGGTAGAACGCCTCCAGCCTGCCCTGTATGCCCGAGACTGCCTCCATGTTAAAGTCCGCATCCTGGAGAAGCTCTGCTGATATGACTATTGCCAGCCTGATGGGGTCTGCGCCGTACTCCTTGATTGCCTTGCGCAGCGGAATGATGTTGCCCATGCTCTTTGACATCTTGGAGCCGTTCATCAGGACCGAGCCGTTGACTACTATCTGGCGGGGCCAGTGCTCTTCTGGAAATATCGCTATGTGGTTCATGACAAAGAACGTCAGGTGGTTTGGAACCAGATCGCGGCCGGAATGCCTAGAGTCGACGGGGTAAAAGTACATGAACTCCTCCCGAATCTCCCTGACAGTATCCTCCGGTATTCCGGCTGACTCTGAAACCGCGCCTGCCTGTCCCTTGCCCAAAAACACGTAGTCAAAGAACTCCCCTGACAGCCCGTCGGGGCGTATGCGCCCGTCGTTTACAAACTTGGATATGACATAGTATGCCATGTATATCACCGAATCTGAGAGGCTCTCGACAATCCAGTCACTGTCCCACGGAAGCTTCGTCCCCATGCCGTGCTGCCTTGCGCACGCCCTCTCGCGAAGCCACCCTATGACGTAGTTGAACTCCGGCCTTATCTCCTGTGGCAGGACGCTCATGGACTCGAAGCACTTGGTGGTAGACTCCTTCCATTGCGCGTCTGCGTAGTTCAGGAACCACTGGTTGTTGAGGATCTTGACTACGCATTCCGCGCCGCACCTGCACCTTACCGGCGTGTTTGTCAGCTCCAGCATGGTGTCTGAAAACCCGCCCTCTCTGAGCCAGTCCCGTACGGGATCCTTTGCATGCTCCACTGCCAGGCCGGCAAACTTCCCGGCGTTCTGCCTCATCCTTCCGCCGTAGAACTCTGCTGCGTAGACCTCCTTTGTGGCCTCCTCTATCTTCGGGTCGTTTTGGTCTGCGACTCCCATCCTCTGGATTACCTCCACGCCGGGCATCTCCCCGTATCCGTCTACCTCTATGATGGATTTGGGCGCGATTCCGGCTGCCACTCTCCCCCACGCATCCGACTTTTTGAGATCTGCAAGCGCCTGGTAGTCAATCGGCGCATGTGCGGGAACCGACATCACCATGCCCGTGCCCGTGCCGCTCTGGACGAACCCGGCAGGCAGCATCACGACAGATTCGTTCCTGTGCGGCATGGCTGCAGACTTGCCTGCAAGATCCGCGCCGCTCACCTCCCCGTCGTACGACACCTGCTTGTTGTGGAATTCCAGCTTGCGCGCGCATTCGGGGCTTACGATCCATTTTTCGCCGTCCACTGTAATCTTCTTGTATGTGATGTCCGGGTTGACCCACAGGTTCACCACCCCGAATATCGTCTCGGGCCTGAGAGTCGCAGTCGGAATCACGTACTCTCCGAGCCTGAACTTGATCAGCGTATACTCTGTAAAGTCCGGCTCCACGTCCCCAAGCGTGTCGTGCTGCGATACCGGGTTCTGGTCCTTTGGGCACCATCCGACCGGATGGGATCCCTGGATGACCAGGTTCTTGTCCCTCAGAGTGCTGATCTGCCACTGGATGAACCTGCTGTACACGGGGTCTATGGTGGTAAACTCCCTCCTCCAGTCTATGGAATACCCCATCTCGACCATTCCCGTCTTGATCTCCTCGTGGAAGTAATCTGCAATCCTCACCGGCTCTGCGAATTGGCCTACGACATCCTCCGGAACCCCGTACAGGTTCTTCAGGTTGCCTATCAGCTCCGCGTCGCCCTCCTCGACCCTTCTTGCCATGCCAAGTATCGGGGTTCCGGTATAGTGGAACGCCATCGGAAACAGCACGTTGTATCCCTTCATCCTGTAGAACCTTGCATGTATGTCTGCAAGCGTGTACGTCCTGCCGTGCCCTACGTGCTGCGGCGAGTTCGGGTACGGGTATGCCACCGTGATGAATTTCTTTGGCCTCTGGTCAGGGTCGGCCTCAAACTGCCTGGATTCGTCCCACCTTTCTCTCCATTTGGCCTCGATGCCGCTCCAGTCTATCCTGCTCATGCAGCTTCCTCCAGAATCATTGATCTTGCCATGTCTATCGCCGCGTCTTTTTTAGATGTGTCCTTTCCTCCCCCTTGGGCAAATGCCGCATCCCCTCCACCGGCGCCCCCAAGAACCCGGGACACCGCGTCTGCTATCCTGCCTGCGTTTATCCTGCCTGCCGCCTTTTCTCCAGAGTGCACCATGATCCTCACGGTGGGGCCGGACTCGAATATTCCCACGTATGCCGAATTCGGAAGGCTCCTTGTCAGCCTCTTGCCAAAGTTCATGTGAAAGTATTCGTCGTACTTTTCGTGCCACGTCAGGCAAACCCTTGACGCACCCAGCACGCATATTCCGTCTATGGTGGCATCGGGCCTGCACTCTGAGACCTGCCTTACCAGATCCGGGATCTTCTCCCTCGACTCCCTCCTGTTCTGCTCCCTTTGCGCCTCCTGCTGCCTCTTTTGCGCCTCCTCCTGCTCCCTGTCGCGCTTCCTTGATTCCTGCTCCCTTGCATACTCTGATGCCGAATCCCCTGAGACGAACTCGATCCTCACCACTCCGTCCTGGATCCTTTTGGTTCTTGTTACCTTGATCAAGTCAATCTCCCCGGTCTTCTTGACATGGGTTCCCCCGCACGCCTCCACGTCCCTGTCTCCTATGGACACGATTCTGACTGCCTTTACCGGCACCACCCCTCCCTGGTATATGCTGAATCCGTACCTCTGCTCTGCCGTGCCCCTGTCGTGCCACTCTATTGATACTGGAAGATTCTGCCTTACCATGCAGTTGGCCTCGTCTTCTATCTGCTGTACCTGCTCGGGGGTGAGCGACGAGTGGTGCGTGACGTCAAGCCTTGCGTGATCGCTGTCCTTGAAAGCAGAGTGCTGCCACACCCACGAGCCCAGGACCGTCCTTGAGGAGGCATTTAGTATGTGCGTGCTGGTGTGGTTTTTTGTAATTGCCGCCCTTCTTGCCGTGTCCACCGCACACCTGACTGTCCGGCCCACTTCGGGAACCCCGCCTTCCAGCCTGTGCACGATGATTCCCGCATGCCTGCTCACGTCCGTCACCCTGAACCCTGCCACTGTTCCGTGGTCAGGCTCCTGGCCTCCGCCCCTTGCATAAAACGACGTCCTGTCAAGCACGACGCAGTCGTCCCATGCCTTGAGCACCCTTGCCTCAAACTCTGCAGGATCGTCCCCGTAGAACAGCATCTCGGTTTCGGCCAGCCCGTCCAGGGGAAGCGTTTCTGCCCTGCCCTTCCTCTCTGACTGGTGCAGCTCCGAGAGCTTGGCGTAGAATGCAGACGGAATCTTGTCAATCACGCCCATCTCCATGAGATACTCTGGCGTTATCCCGTCTGATTCGTACAGCCTGACAAGATCGTCTGCAGTTGGCGCCCCCCTTTTGAGCGCCTTGTCTGCCTTCTTCTTCATGCTGGTTCTGGACTCCTCATACCTGCCAGACTCTATCTCCAGAATCCTCTTGACGTCCTCCCGCTTCGAGTCAAGCTCGCCGTACGTGTCCTTGAGATAGTCCACGTGCAAGTCGATCAGCTCGCCCATGTCCAATCTCAGGCCGAGCCTGTCCATGGTTGCCCTGATTCTGCGCAGCATCATTCTCAAATTGTACCCGCCTCCGACGTTGCTTGGCAGCGCCCCGTCTGCGACTGCAAAGATCAGCGTCCTGAGGTGGTCGGCGATCAGGTACATGCCCTCCAGGGGCGCAATCATCCTGTCTGCCCTGTCGGCTGTGAGCCCGGCCGCCCTTGCGGCGTGGACCCTGACGTCATTTAGATCATCAAACTTCTCCAGAGCCTTTGCAACCTCGGTAAAGTACGTCCGCAGGATCTCCGAATCCGCATCGACCCCGATTATCTCTGACAGCCTCTGGTTAATCGGGCCAAAGCAGCAGTCGTATGCCGTCGGGGTTCCGGCAGTTATCCACGCCAGCCTTTCAAGACCTGCGCCCATGTCTATGATCCTCTGATCCAGCACCGTGTGTTTTCCCAGCTCGCCTTGGAACTCCGTAAATACTGCGTTTCCCAGCTCCAGTCCGCGGACAAAGTACTCCAGCGACGGTCCAAAGGATCCTCCCCCGACCCACACGTCCTCGACAAAGACTATCTCCTCCTTTCCTATGCCAAACCTGTCTGTCAGGAGCCTGAAGTCAAGGTCAATGCACCCGTCCTTCCAGTATCCCTCCGGGCCCGGAACGCTGTGCTGCCCGATCATGCAAAAGCTTGAAAAATGCCTGCCCGTAACCCCGACGTTCTCGAGATCCTTGAAGCGCAGGCACGTCTGGGGCACCACCAAGGGGTTTGCCGGAAACTCGAACACCACCTTCGATCCCATCACCCTCTGAAAATCCACGATGGACGCGATGGTAAAGTACAAGTCGTCGCGCCACCTGCACACCACCGGATACCTGCTGATTGACGTGTGCCCGTTTTCCGTAAAGAACCCCTCTACCTGCCTCCACGCCTCGGTGTAGTCGAACCTTTTCGACGTGGGCGGATCCCCGATAAACGAGTACGTATCCTCTGCATCGTCCGGACACATGGCACGTCCGGAGTCAAGGGTCCAGAAGAACCTGCCGCACCTTGCGCAGGATTTCCTTGCAAAGCCCTGCTCCTCAAAGAGCCTGACCCTGTAGTGCGTGTCCGGGTTCGAGGAGAACTCCCTGAGAATCTCTCTTTTGTCCAACGATGTGGGCTGTTTCATTCCAATATTAAGAACTAGCGTTGCACCAGAATTTGGATGTGCGGGCAGGCCGGCCATGGCAGCCTGTATGCCGCCGTGCAATTATCCTGGGGAGGCCAAACCTGCCCGGCGACATTGCCCCGGACAGGTGCGGCGCCAATACTGCCTGGCCCTTGCAGAGCCGATAATAATGATGCTGAACAGATTAAATAGAATGTGCAATCAGTCTATCCATGTTTGGCAAGAAACCCCTGCTCAGGGAGGGCGTCTACGTCTTCTCGGTGAAGGAGAACGGGAATTTTAAAGACTTTATCTTTGCGTCCGTTACCCAGATACGGGACCGGAAGGTGGGCATCAACGGCATCATCATCAATCCCGTGGGGCTCAAAAACAAGCTGGCCCAGGGCAAGACCGGCACGCGATCGCAGGAGATACTTACAAACCCAACACCTGACAACGTAGTCCTGGCGCTGGTCTACCGGGTGGAGCATGAAAACTTTACCGCGGTGCTTGATCTTGACACTGACAAGTGCGACATAATATCTCCCAAGATATACGCGATGATAGACGGCTGGATTCGGGAATCCCTTCCTGAGCACCTGAACAAGGTACTCTCGCTGCCGCCTGGAAACGAAAGGGACGAGGCCAAGCGGGTGCTGAGGCACAGGATGGAGACCCTGACTGACAAGAATCTGAGGCGGGCGCTCTACTCGGTGTGCCGCAGCCTCAAGATTCTGTACTAGCCGTGCATGCGGCATCTGTCTGCGCAAGGTGCGCTGCCTGCCGATTCTTGCCGCATACTCCAATACGTATTTATTTAAAAATCCAAGAATAGTATTCATGCCCATCAACAAGGAGAAAATCGCAAAGCGACAGGAGGTAAAGGAACACAACCCCGAGTTTGTCAGGCCGGAGAGCTGGCGGTATGTTCGCCTCGCCACCGGGTGGAGGAAGCCCAAGGGCATCGATCATCATCAGAGGAAGCAAAAGAGTCGGGGCCGTCCGGGCCTCGTAAAGGTGGGTTATGGCGGTCCCAAGGGATCCAAGGGACTGCATCCGTCCGGGTATACGGACAATCTAATTTACAATGTTAACGACTTGGAAGGGCTGAACCCCAAGACGGATGGCATCCGGATAGGACACGGCGTTGGCACCCGAAAGAGAAGGGAGGTCGTCGTCAGTGCCGTGGAGAAAAAATTCAAACAAGGGTGAGTGCAGTTGGTTATCAATCTTAACAGCAAGAAGAGGCTGGCAAGAAGAGGCTGGCGGCCAGGGTCACCGGGGTGGGCATTCACAGAATCCGGTTTGACTCTGATCACCTCAGCGACATAGCAGACGCAATCACGCGAAGCGACATCCGGAGCCTGATTACTGCAAACACGATCACCATAAAGTCATTTACCGGCACGTCCCGCGGCAGGGCGCACAAGAAGAAGGCGCAGAGGAACAAGAGGGGTACCACCCAGGGATCCAAGCATGGCAGCAAAGGGGCCCGCGTGGGCAAGAAGGAAGTGTATGTTGCCAAGGTTCGCTCGCTCAGGCGGTTGCTCAAGATTGCCAAGGATCGAAAGGACATCACCAACCCCGAATTCTGGACGCTGTACAAGAAAGTGGGCGGAAACACTGTCCGCAACAAGGCACACCTGAGAACGCTGATCGCAGAGATTACAGAGAAGCGAAAGGACTAAAACCGGTGCATGTTATTTTTCATGTCCCTGATCCGTCCGTTCTGAATGTCAACCCCCTCTTGGCTGAGCATGCTGGTCTTGATCTCCGTGCCGTACAGGTATCCGCCCACCTCGCCAGTCGACCTGACCACCCTGTGGCATGGGACTATTCCTGGATACGGGTTTCTGCTCATTATCCTTCCTATCTGCCTCTGCCCGTTCCTCAGCCCGACTGCCCGCGCCAGCTCGCCATACGTGGTAATGCTGCCCTTGGGCACTTCCAGCAGTTTCTCGTACACCCTGTCTTCTAGGCTCATACCCTTGCCACCTCGAGCCCTGTGTGCTTGAGCATCTCAAAAACCTTCTGCTTGTGGGCGCCCATTCCCTTCCAGTCCAGCAGGGCAGTTTCTGCCATGCTGTTCCGGGCAAGAATGTGGGACAGGAGGTTCTCGTCAAGATGCTCCAAGGCGTGCTTTGGAACCACTGTCCCCAGCGCGTGCCTTCCCTCAAGGATCTCCCTTGTAAATTTTACAGAATAATGCGTTCCGCCAAAGCAGATCGCCACAGGATGCTGCGGGATCGGATTCGACATTACCTGGTGCACCAGGGCGGCAACAGAATTGCACAGCTGGACATCATTCCACTGGCGTTCCGTGGTTCCGACCTCGACGAATATGGCAGGCTTGCTTAGCATCGTTGGCCCGTGGTGCGTGGCCTCTATGGTAATCTCAAACCCTGGAAAACTGGCCCGGTTCTGATACAGGGCCTGAAGGTACGCCTTTTGAAGATCCGGGTGCGGTATTGCAACCTCCCCGTCGCGTCCGCCGTACAGCGCCTGGGAAAAGTTTCCAGTGCTGTGGCATGTCAGCGCCGGCACCCCGGCCTCTGAGGCGTGCTTTGAGAGGAACACGAACCCGTCATAGCCGTATCTTTCCTCCAGCCAGTCCGCAGATATCGCCGGGGTCGGAATCACGAGCAGATCGTAGTGCCTTCCGCAGAACACGTTCCCCTTTCTTGCCATGCTGCCTGCAAGAAACTTTGCCATGTTGTGTCCTGCGGGATCGTCCTTGTATGCTACCAGCAACTCCATTAGACAAGAGATATAAGGAAACCCTATTAATTTCCACCAATGAACCCCCGGTACACATTGAAGAATATGCTCAACACCATGAAGATGGCCAAGAAGCCAGACAAGGACGAATACCAGCAGCATCTTCGGCTGGTGTTGCTGGGAATAGCAGGCGTTGGAACCATTGGATTTATCATACAGTTTGTCTTTTCCGTGTTGACATTTGGTGGGTAGAATTGTCCGAAGAGATACGATCGCACCTGTTTGCAATACGCACCACCGGAGGGCAGGAAAAGGTGGTCATGAGGCTGCTGGAGGCAAAGGCAAAAGCAAACAAGATAAACATCCAGTCCGTGCTGCTAGTTGACAATCTCAAAGGATATGTGGTGATAGAGGCCATCAATCCCAGCGATGCATACATGGCAGTCGAGGGAGTCAGGCATATCCGGGGACAACTGAGGGGGGAATTGGAGTTCAAGGATATCGAGGGATACCTGATAAAGAGATCAACTGTGTCCCAGCTGGCCATAGACAACATCGTGGAGATTACCGGAGGCCCATTCAAGGGAATGAAGGCCACCATTACCCGGATAGACGTGGAGAAGGAGGAGGCGACAGTGGTGCTGCTGGACGCCGCGTACCAGCTGCCGGTTACCGTGGATGCAAACTATCTGAAACTTTCTAGCGAGGCTTAGTAAGGATTAAATTTTTCATACTGGATGGTCTGACATGGGAGAACAAAAAATAGAATCATTGGTAACCGGCGGAGCAGCGTCTGCAGGTCCCCCGCTGGGGCCGGCACTGGGTCCGCTGGGAGTCAACATCATGCAGGTTATCAAGGCAATCAACGATCAGACCAAGGACTTCGAGGGCATGAAGGTTCCGGTCTCTGTGATTGTGGACAGCGATACCAAGGAGTACCGAATTGAGATCGGGGTTCCGTCAGCCGCGGCTCTCATAATGAAGGACGCAGGAATCCAAAAGGGTTCAGGTGCATCAGGTACGGAATGGGTAGGGGACGTCACAATGGATACCATAGTCAAGGTGGCAAAAACAAAGCTTGAAAAATCGTATGCCTCGTCGCTGAAATCCGTCGCAAAGACTGTCATCGGCACGTGCGTCAGTTTGGGCGTGAAAGTCGAGGGCATGACTCCAAAAGAGATTACCGCCGAGGTCAACACCGGCAAATGGGACGAAAAGCTCCAATAACTATCGAATCAGGTAGAATGGATCCTTGTCTGTCTTTTGCAGCTCCACAAACGTCTCGGTGTTGTAGATCCCAGGAATCCTTCCAATCTTTTCAATGACTATTGTGTGCAGGGCTCCTAGATCCTTTGCATAAACCTGAATCATCATGTCAAACCTTCCTGTCACCTCTGATATCGATACCACCTCGTCGGCCTTCATGAGCTTCTCGTGTATGGCATCCTTGAACTTTGGATCGCGGTTGATTCCCACCGAGGCCTTGACGCTTATTCCCAAAAGGACGTCGTCTATCTCGATGGTAAACTTTTTGATCAGCCCGTTCTTGACCAGCCTCTTGATCCTGCTGTACAGGACCGATGCGTTGATCCCAAGCTTTTTGGAAAGGACTGGGATCGAGATGGAGCCGTCTTGCATCAGCTCGTAAAGTAGTGTTATGTCCAGTTCATCGAATTTGGCCAAGACGCTTGGAATTTCCCGGGGATCCTTAATATATGTAGTTTTTGGGATGTTTTGGATATGGAATTATAGGTATTTTTCCTAAAAGATGTAATTTTTGAGACACGATATGGGAACTTGAGATCCACGGACGTACAGGCACGGCCCGGGAAGCCGCCCGGCCTGGGCTGCATGTGCCTGCACTTCTGCCAGGCTGTAATCTTAACGATTTTAAGTAGGCTACCTAGCATGCACACAGTAATGATTACAGAGTCCCAACTGGCAGACATGATAAAGGAGGCCAAGAGCTCAGGCAAACCGAGAGGATTCAAGCAATCCGTGGAGCTGATTATAATCTTTAAGGACATTGATGTCAAGAAGGGATTTGCCATAAACGAGGTGGTGCAGCTTCCAAAGAATATCACCCCGTCGACTGTGTGCGTTATGGCCACGGGGGACATGGGCCAGAAGGCAAAACAGGCCAACGCCGACGCGGTCGTGGGGACAGAAGAGCTGGACAAGTTTGCAGTAAACAAGAGGGAATCCAGGAAGTTCATCAACAAATATGACTTCTTTCTGGCAGACACAAGGGTAATGCCGACTGTGGGAAAGACCCTTGGTCAGCTGCTCGGGCCCAGGGGAAAGATGCCGACGCCGGTTCCATTCAACGCCCCGATCGAGGCGTTCCTCCAGAGGTTTCGTACGTCCATCAAGATACGCACGAGGGCATCGCTGTCCCTGTCATGCAAGATTGGCGACGAGACGATGGACGCATCCGATCTGGCAGTCAACGCGCATGCGATTCTTGGGGCAATTGAGAAGAAGCTTCCAAACGGCGAGAGAAACATCAAGAGGGTCGTGGTAAAGACCACCATGGGCCGTCCAGTAAAGCAGGCACAGGAGATTAAGAAGAAATATGCATGAAAACAGGACTACCTATCCGGCCAAAAAGACTCGCATATACCAGCAGCTGCAGAGCCTTCCCGGCAAGTACCGCGTCATGGCCCTTGTTAGGATGGAGAAGGTACGCTCCACGCAGATCCTGCCACTGAGAAAGATCCTCAAGGACAATGTGGCGTTTGTAAGCGTCAAGGACAAGATTGCGCAAAAAGCACTGGGGGAACTTGGAGTTCCGGGAATTGCCGACATGACGGCGAAACTTACCGGCCAGTGCATGTTCCTCCTTACCGACATGTCTCCGTTCAGGCTCAACACCCTGTTGGCCAAGAACAGAATAATGATGGCTGCAAGAGGCGGGGATGTTGCGAGCGTGGACGTGGTCGTGCCTGCAAAGAATACCGGAATTGCGCCCGGTCCGATGCTGACTGAGTTCAAGGATGCAGGAATCCCGACCAAGATTGATCAGGGAACTATCTGGATTGCAAAGGACAGCACGCCTGTTCTCAAGGGAGGCGCCATCAACGAAAAGCTTGCATCCATTCTGGGCAAGCTGGACATCAAGCCCATTGAGGCCGGAATATCACTTTACGCCGCACTCGATGACGGCTCCGTGTATTCGCAAGACGATCTTGTAGTTGATGTCGAGAAGGTGCAAGATGAACTGGTGCAGGCATACCATGAGGCAATCTCGCTTTCAGTCGAGGCATCGTATGTTACGCCCGAAAGCGCACCCCAGATACTTGCCCGCGCCTCGCAGCATGCGCGCTCGCTGTCCGTAGAGTCGGGCTTTATGACTGATGAGACAAAGCATGAGGTTCTCCAAAGGGCTCATTCCCATGCAGCATCCCTGGCAGGTCAGGCCAGTGACTATACGCCCGGTTAGGCCTGCGTCTCGACTCATTTTCTGGAGGGTCTCATTTCAGGATTCATCATGTGGTAGGTCCACGTTATTTCACACTCCGTTTGCTGCCAGCCCGTTAATCACCCTCATGTGAAACAGCAACCACCCGACTCTCGGGCCCAAGAAGTCACCCATGCTTGGCGGTACGGATAAGATTTGATATGGAAATATCAGATAAGATACACTGCTAAATCTTCGTGCGGTTTCCACGGATTGAGCCGGGTGCTGACTTGATAGGATAAAACAAGGTTCAAAAGTTGTGTGGTTTGTCTAACCGAACAGGGAAGACAACCCTTCCATGGCTGCCTCTTCGGTCTTGCCTGCATCTTTGGGTTTTTCTTCCTTCTTTGCTTCAGTCTCTGTTGCTGCCTCGGCTGCCGCCGGTGCTGCAGCTGCAACTGCAACGGGTGAAGCCTTTACTGCCTCGTCGATGTTTACATCGGCCAATGCTGCAACAAGTGCCTTGACTTGAGTCTCATTGACTTCTGCACCTGATGCTCTTACTACTGAACTGATGTTTTCCTCGCTGACATCCTTGTCCAGCTTGTGAAGAAGCAGAGCTGCGTAAACGTATTCCATGAAATCAAGGCTCGACAGACATAATATAAAACTATGGAGATTTTTTGGCACGCCATGTACCTTGCTCTGGGACAAGATTGCATGTCCGTGCCGTCTTTCACGTTCAGCTGATGTGGCAGGCACCTGGTGCCTTGTCCCCCGGTGCGCATTTTGCCCCAATTCATGGAGCAATCCGTTTGAGGAACCGGTGTCCTGGCACGCAGTACGCATCTGGGAAGGCGGCGAACCGGTGACGTTCTTCGGGATTCATGGTTGCACGGTTGGCGGTTCGCAGTCCGTGGGTGAATGCCTGCCCACCACATGGCCATATTGAAAAATCGAGCGCGTTTTGTCTGCAATTCCCAGCATGCCTTCACACATCTCGATGGTAAGAGATAATAAGGAAACTTGATTCGGATCGAAATATCTCATGATTGGATTCGGAACTGGAGTGATCGTCCATTGGGGTGTCCATTGGGGTGTAATCATCTGACCCGGATACAGGGCACGATAGTTACTGACAAGTTTTCTGCCCAGATGACCGATTTTGGAATCTGCCCCTCCACAGTACACCGCAATCTTGCCGTGGATGAGATGGTGCGCATGGCAACCGAGCGCGGGGAAGGCGAAACAAACTCGACGGGAGCCATTTCTGTCAATACCGGCAAGTATACGGGAAGATCGCCCGACGACCGCTTTATCGTATATGATGATGTTACCCGTGATACAGTCGACTGGGGAAAGATCAACCATCAGTTTCCGAGAGATCGGTTTGAGGCGATTCTCGAAAAGATGAAAAAATTCGTGGACGGCAGGGAACTCTTCGTGTTTGACGGCTTTGTGGGCGCGGATCCGGAAAACTGCCTGTCGATCCGTGTCATCAACGACCACGTCTGGCAGAGCCTCTTTGCGAGAAACATGTTCATCCGACCGACAGACGAGGAGTTGAGGCAGCACGAGCCCGAGTTTACCATCATGTGCATCAACGATTTTCAGGCCGTCCCGGAGGTCGACGGAACCAAGTCTGAAGTCTTCATACTGGTTGATCTGACCAAAAAGATCGTTCTCATCGGCGGAACCGGGTATGCAGGCGAGATCAAAAAATCCATGTTTACAGTAATGAACTTCATTCTGCCCGAGCGCAACGTCTTTCCGATGCACTGTTCTGCAAACATCGGCAGGGACGAAGACACCGTGCTGTTCTTCGGGCTTTCCGGCACCGGCAAGACCACGCTCTCCACTGATCCCAACAGAAGACTCGTCGGAGACGATGAGCACGGCTGGTCTGACAACGGCACATTCAACTTTGAAGGTGGGTGTTATGCAAAATGCATCAACCTGAGTCATGACGCCGAACCCGAGATCTGGAACGCCATCAAACACGGCTCGGTTCTCGAAAACGTCGTGCTGAATAACGGCGTGCCTGACTATGACGACGGGAGCCTCACTGAGAACACCCGCGTCGCATACCCGCTGCACTACATTCCGGGTGCGGTGATTCCAAGCGTGGGAGGGCATCCAAAGGTTATGGTATTTCTGACTGCCGATGCGCTGGGCGTGTTGCCTCCGGTGTCCAAACTGACCCGCGAGGGAGCCATGTACCACTTTATGTCCGGGTATACCAGCAAGCTTGCCGGAACCGAGAGGGGCGTCAAGGAGCCCAAATTCGCGTTTTCAGAATGCTTCGGAGCCCCGTTCATGCCCAGACCGGCGTTAGTCTACGCAAAACTGCTTGGAAAAAGGATCAACGAGCACAACGCAGTCGTCTACCTTGTGAACACCGGATGGTCTGGAGGGCCGTACGGGGTGGGAAAGAGGATCTCAATCAAGTACAGCCGCGCGATGGTTACTGCCGCGCTGTCCGGGGCGCTTGACAATGTGGAGTACAGGCACGACGATCTGTTCAACTTGGACATTCCCGTGCATGTGGACGGCGTTCCGCCTGAAATTCTAAACCCCATGAACACCTGGGATGACAAGGAGATGTACATGTCTTCGGCCAAGAAACTTGCAGAGATGTTTGTCACGAACTTCAAACAATTTACGGACATCTCGCCAAAGATTGTCAATGCCGGCCCTAATCCTTTATCCTGATCCTTCTTCCAACCATCCCTGCCGTTCCCACCATTGCCGCAATTGCCGCGATTATTCCCAGGTGCCTTGCAGATATGTCAATGGGTCCTGGCCCGTCACGTTCCTCTGCGAGCCAGTCGACTGTCACAGTCTCGTATGCCTCTAAAACATTCCCGTCTGAGACGATCGTGGTGTCTATCCAGTACTCTGCGTTCCTGTAAATCTCAATTGACGCATCCCTGTCCGGGGTGGCAGTCACGGTACGCATTCTCCCGTCCATGCCGTTGATGACTGAAATCTTTGCAAAGTCCCACTGGTCCGGATGGCGGACCTCGAAGAGAAGGCTCTGATCCTCGTGGGTGACTGAGACTGAGCCCTGGGTATGGTGTATCAGGATCGGGACGCTGTACCTGGTCTGGCCGTGGCTGACTATCAGCCTTCCCTCATGATCGCCAAAATCACTCCCGGCCATGCCGACTTTGGCATGCAGGATGTTTCCATCCATGGAGTAGTCAAGTTCCATGGATTCTGGCCCCTCGAATTTCACGCTGAGATCTCCCAGTACGCCGTCGATTGGCATCATCTCGATCCGATGCTCCGATGTAGTTCTGTCCGGGGAGACGCTTGTTACGATGTTCGGTGGCGTGATGACGAGGTTTGCCTCGTAGGCGCCTGCCAGGTTCAACCTGCCCGAGCCTGCATCCTGCACCGAAAACTCCACCCCGTAGGGGTCAGAGACAGGCACGGCAGTGGTCATGAGAATCGATCGTATCTGGCTGTTGTCCAGATCCGGGTTCTTTTGGAGTAGCAGCGCCACCGCTCCGGCTACGTGGGGGGCTGCATAGCTTGTCCCGCTAGTGAGGTTGTACATCGAGTCGTTGCGTGTCGTGTTGATGTACGCTCCGGGCGCCATGATGTCCGGCTTTATGTAGAACGGGGACACCGGTCCCCTGGAACTAAAGTACGCCACAAAGTCCGGATTGTAAAACACGTGAATTGCCCCGCTTTCGCCGGCATTGTTCCTGATCTTGAGGCCCTCTTCCCTTTCCATTGATACTACCGGAATTCTTGGCTCATACCCGGGTTCGATAAACTCGTGGATCAGCTCCCCGAGGAACAATCCCGGCTCGTTGTTGTATACGATCATGGCTTTTGCGCCGGCATCGGCGGCATTTTTCTCCTTTATTGAAAAGTACAGCATCTGGCCTTCCACGTCGCTTCCCCTCTCGACTAGCACTATGGCATCTTCTGCCCCGACCAGATCCTCGACTTTCCCATACCCACCAAGGACTATCTCTCCGGTGATTGGCTCGTCAAGACCGGGCGAGCCTACCATTGGAATCACGGTATACTGCTCCTTGCCTATCTCCAGTGTTGCGACCAAGCTTGTCGTGATGTTGTTGTATGTGGCGCCGACTGTCATTGCACCCGGGCTTCCTCCCGGGCTTCCGATGGTCTTGGGCTCCGGCCCGTCGTTTCCTGCCGCCACCACCACAAAGACGCCGTCCTCAACTGCCTGGTTCACTGCGCGGTCAATCTTTGGATTGGTGGTGTTCACCCCGAGACTGATGTTTATTACGTCTGCCCCGTCACTGATGGCCATGCTGACTGCCCTGGCAATGAGATCCGACGATACCCCTTCCCCGTCTTCTGATACTTTGTATGCAAGAATCCTTGCCTTGGGGGCGATTCCTGTCAGCTCCCCGTCGGCTGCAATTATCCCTGCAACCTGGGTGCCGTGACCGTTTGTGTCTATCGGGGGCGTGTCCTGGTGGATAAAGTTGTATCCTCCAACTACCTTTCCATCCTCGCCCCATCCGGACAGATCCGGGTGGTTAAAGTCGACTCCGGTGTCAATCACGGCTACCGTGATTCCGGCCCCGTCAATCCCGTTTGCCCTTAGAATGTCTGCTTTTATGTGCGGCACGCTATTTTCCAGGTATGCCCTTCCCTGATCCTCGCCTGAAATCAATCCAAAAAGTATGGCGCCTGCCGGGAGAATGAGGATCAAGGCGAAAGGCAGAATTCTCATGTGCACCATGGTGCCTCTTCAAGTAAAAACGTAAAGCTCTACAAGCCGGCCTGGTTTTACAGGCCTGCTCAAACATGCCTGAATCCGGCAGCAACTGTTCTGGCCTGCCTGAACGCGCCGGCAGGGGCACAATTCATGGCGGCAGGCCGGCGATACCGCACGAATTTGCACTTGCGGTTATAAACCAATAAATGGAATAGGCTTTCACGACGTTCATGGGAAAATACACACTTCCTGAAATGCCCTATGCGTACGACGCACTAGAGCCCCACATAGACGCAAGAACCATGGAGATCCACCACACAAGGCATCACCAGACATACACTGACAAACTGAATGCGGCCCTTGATACATGCCCTGCTGAGATCCAAGAGAAGGACATCCTTGATATCCTCTCTGACATAGACTCAGTTCCGGCAGACAAGAGGGGTGCAATCAACTTCAACGGTGGAGGCTACGACAACCATAGGTTGTTTTGGAACAACATGAAACCTAACGGAGGAGGAGAACCCGGGGGATCAATCGCTGATGCAATCAACGATTCCTTTGGAAGTTTTGCTGACTTCAAGGAGAAATTCACATCCACTACGGCAGTAATCCAAGGTAGTGGCTGGGGATGGTTGGTATACAACCCTTCATCTGGAAAGGTGGAGTACAAGCCAATGCCAAACCAGACCAGTCCAAGAACCGAGGGATTGGTGCCGCTCCTGGGATGCGATGTATGGGAACATGCATACTATCTCAACTACCAGAACAAGAGACCAGTCTATATCGCTGCCTGGTGGAATGTAGTCAACTGGGACGAGGTGGAAGACCGATTCTCCAAGGCCAAATGACATTTCAATCCTTATTTTTTATTTACCTGCCTGCTGTTCAGCCCGACCTATCCTGCAACCGGCGCTTCTGTATACGCCTTGCCGGTAGCAGTCCGGTCATGTGCGTTGCTTCCCGGCCGCTACCGACATGTCTTGCATATGCGTGCGATTGCCTGTGCATGCCTCCGCGCACGCCCCGCACCCTTTGGCCCTAAATTGATTTATAACCATCCAAGATAGGCTTGTTATAAATGAGTGAGGAGCAAACACAGCATCTAATACAGCAGATGCAGGCACTTGAGACATATTTTTCGGATCTAACCCAGAGGGAGAAAATGTTTCTAAACGTATTGCAGGAAGCTGCCGAGACGATCAAGTCTCTCAGGTCCCTGTCTGAAAAGCCAGAATCTAACACCCTCCTTCCTATTGGCATGGGCGTTTACATTCCTGCAAAGGTCTCGTCTGATGTCCAAACAGTCATGAGTATCGGCGCTGGCATTACAATGGAAAAAGATGTAGATTCTACGGTAAACTATCTTGAATCCCGCATCAAGGAGATGGAAGTGGCCCTGCAGGATACAGTTAACGCAAAGCAGAACGTGGCCTCGCAACTGGAACAAGGGAAGACACAGATCAACCAACTAATGCAGGCACCCAAACCTGGCTCTGGGTAACGATGTTTGATAAACTTCGCGGTGCATTCTCCAATGTAGCGAAGAATCTAAGTGAAAAGGAACTCAACGAAAAGGACATAGAAAACGTTCTGTCCGAACTGGAGCTGTCCCTGATGGATTCCGACGTGGCCATCGAGGTAATCGATTCGATAAAATCGGATCTGAAGGAGAGCCTGACCGGCTCTAAAATTGAAAAGAATCAGATTGAAAAATTTGTCCGGGACAGCCTGATCTCAAACATCTCCAAACTGTTTGACGCTGCCGGGCATGTTGACCTGTTTGAGCAGATCGATCAAAAGAAGAGCCAGAACCAACCATTTCTGATTCTCTTTGTGGGGATTAACGGAACAGGCAAGACCACGTCTCTGGCGAAAGTCGCATATCTGCTCAAGCAGGCAAAATATTCGGTAGTTGTTGCAGCATCTGACACCTTCCGGGCCGGCGCGATCGAGCAGTTACGCGAACACACGAACCGCCTTAACCTGAAACTTGTCGCGCAGAATTACAATTCGGATCCTGCAGCCGTCGCAAGGGATGCGGTGTTGTACGCCAAATCCCACAAAACTGACTGTGTATTGATTGACACTGCGGGACGGATGCAGACAAACAAGAACCTGATGGAGCAGATTGCGAAAATTACCAAGGTCGTAAACCCCGACATGAAAATTTTTGTGGGTGACTCGCTGGCAGGAAACGATACTGTCAACCAAGCGCGTGAATTCTTTAGCCAGACAAAATTCGACGGCTCTATTCTGACCAAGAGCGATGCAGATGCGCGCGGTGGTGCGGCGCTATCCATTGTGAAGGTTACCTCAACGCCTGTCATGTACGTGGGGGTGGGGCAGGAGTACCCTGATCTCAAGCCATTTGACAAGAAGGCTTTCCTTGAAACCGTTTTTGGCTCGATTGATGATATGAATTTGAGCACAGCCGATCAGCCGGAACCGATACCCGCCTCCGAACTTGCAGCACCCGCAGAGCCGTCTGCACCAGAACCTGCTCCAGCCCCCAGGCAGGATGGTCCGGAATCTGCCCCAAAGCCAACCATCACAGAGCCGCCCGAGCCGGACATCAAACCGGAACTGCCCACCGAACCAGAACCTGCAGATCCATTTGCGGGAATCTCTGATGATGACATTGCATCGTACTCTGATCTGTTTGACGCGCCTCCGCCTGAAAACGACGCAGAGGCTATGATTCTGGCAGGGCGCATCCGTGAATGGATTAAAAAAGGCCGGCCTGATCCTATCGCTCCAGAACCCGCCCTCGTCTCTGAACCTGTAGCTCCACCGGAACCAACACCCGAACCAGCCTCTGAACCCGAACCCGCTCCAGAACCAACCCCGACTGTCGCTTCCGAGCCACCAACGCCGGAACCAACCGTCACGGAGCCACCCCCTCAGGAACCCGAACCCGCTCCAGAACCCGCTCCAGAACCCGCTCCAGAACCAACCCCGACTGTCGCTTCCGAGCCATCTACACTGGAACCAACCGACGTAGGACCATCTGAACCCACTCCAGAATCAGCATTGGACAAAGGATCTGAGCCAGCAGATCCATTTGCGGGAATCTCTGATGATGACATTGCATCGTACTCTGATCTGTTTGACGCGCCTCCGCCTGAAAACGACGCAGAGGCTATGATTCTGGCAGGGCGCATCCGTGAATGGATTAAAAAAGGCCGGCCTGATCCTGCCGAACCAGAATCTGATAAAAAACATGACCAAGCCTTAGATGAGGAAACGGATCCTGTTCAAAATGACACTGTCGATGAACAAAAGGAAAAATCTAAAAAGAAGCGGGGCATGTTTGGGTTGTTTAGAAAATGAATCTTAAAACAAAGGATCTGCTTACTCTGGCAGAACTCACCCCGGAGGAACTCTCGTCGCTGCTGAACCATTCCATCCGGATTAAAGAAGATCTGAAGAACGGCAGACTCGAACCAGTTCTAAAGGGCAAGACATTGGCCATGGTCTTTCAAAAGCCTTCTACTAGAACCCGCGTAAGCTTTGAAGCAGGAATGTACCATCTGGGCGGGCATGCAATAAACCTCTCATCAAGCGAGATGCAGCTGTCCCGTGGTGAATCCACCGAGGATACTGCCAAGACCCTTTCGCGGTATGTCGACTGTATCATGGCACGCGTTTATGAGCACGAGCAGATCAAGACACTGGCAGAGAGTGCTGGCATTCCGGTAATCAACGGCCTGTCCGACTCTTTTCATCCGTGCCAAATCCTAGCTGATTTCATGACCATCCTGGAGAAAAAGAAGAGGCTGGCAGGATTGAAGGTTGCCTGGATTGGCGATGGCAGCAATGTCTGCAACTCCATGATTTACGGCGCCATGCTGTCTGGAATCTTGATGTCCATTGCAACGCCGCAGGGATTCGAGCCTAGCATGTCTGTCGTGAACGAATCTGCAGGCTCCGCCGACATACAACTCACGCATGATCCATTCGTCGCAGTTCAAGACGCCGATGTCGTTGTAACTGATACATGGTCATCTATCCACAACCGCAATCCTGAACGCATCCAAAAATTTTTCCCCAAGTATCAAGTGGATTCCAAACTGATGGGTTCTGCAAAACCCGACGCAATCTTCATGCATTGCCTTCCTGCCAAGAGGGGGCAGGAGGTGGCATCTGAAGTAATTGACGGCCCGCAGTCTGTGGTTTGGGATGAGGCAGAGAACCGGCTCCACACGCAAAACGCCCTGCTTTGCGCTCTGATGGATGCTAAAAACTGAAAGCCTGTAATCCTGATGGGAGGCCCGCAGCATCATGCTTGCCAGGTTTGGTAACGAGGTGATTAGGACAGGGCATAATTTGGATCGCTACGGTTGCAGAAAACTAACATCATGGCGCCTGTAACTTATTACATATTAAGATTCAGAAAAGCATGTTTATTAAAAAGAAGCATGTAATCTCATACAATCACCAACAAGAAACAGTTATAACTAAACAACTGATGAATTCGTAATGATGAATATATGATGTTGCAGATGGTGTGCATAGTCCAAAACACACGTGCGCTAGTAGTCACTGTAGTGATTATCTCCATTACAGAATCCTTTGTACAGAAGTTTATGCCGTGCGTCCAAATTACGGCGTGCCGCCCAGAAATATCTTACACACGCAAATCTATCTCCTCGCCTGACGACGGCAGCTATGGGGTGGCATTGATGGCGTTTCACGACAGAATGATGATCGGGGAGTTAAAGTGACAACCCAAATGGATGGAACTTGGACACTATGGCTGATATCCGTTACGGATTGCGCCATAATTTCCATGTGCTAGGTATCACATGCATTCTGGTCTTGTCGGGGACAGGCTTGGGAGTGAATGCGTTTGCAGACAACCATACGACCACCATTACATTGCAAGATTTGGGGGTGCTGCAGCTGGTTGCACATGACTTGTTTGACGTAAGGAGAGGAGACACAATAACTCCAGAATCTGCTGTGGATTTTGAGAACGGGAGGCTGGACTTGAGTACATTGCTTGTCAATACGACGTCAGGAAATTACTTTGATGACGCGACCATTGCAAAGGGAGGCGAAGTCAGAAACCGTGAAAATGTCGTGATGTTTACAGTATCGTCTAAACTCGGTGAAACGTACCTTAATTTTACAGAGATGGGAGACAGCCGAGAAGATGCTAGGGAGAAAACGCTCACGATATATCATGGAATGTTTGCAGCAGCATACAACAATACATTTGGTGAACCAATTCCAGGCAAGCTCAAAGGCCCGGCTACGCCTGACGGAAACATCGCCTTAAGAACCGTCCATGACTTCTTGCCGGGTAATATTACGTTCGATAACGGAACAGTTACTCCGTTGCTCAGCATACCCCCAAGCATCAAGCTGTCAGCGGCGGAGATGATGCAGAGAAGTTCGCCTCTTGATGGGGAACTTGACGAAGAGTTTCTCGCAATCGATATCAGCCATCCTGGCGGTCCGATGATTATCGTGAACCTGCTTGATGCTGACAGGACGTTTGGCGACCAGTTCAGTACAAAATTCAGCTTTGACGAGTTGCTTGCAGAGCTTGCCGATGGAGAATACGATACAAATGACAAAGCCATGCGGGAGATCAGAAATTTGATCAGCGTAGTATACCCTGAATCATACCAAGACAAAACCGGGTCGCTTATCAGCGTATCTTCCACAAATGTCCACGGGCTGTACGTTGCAGGAGACATAATCAACATAACTGCCATGCTCCCCGAGGCGGTAACAGTCGGGATGCCAGAAATGGATGGGACTTTGCCATTCATTGAACTGGACATCACTCCGCCTGCACGTGCAGTATACAAGGATTTGACAGACCGAACCATGACCTTTGAGTATGTTGTGAGAAACGGTGATTACTCTCCTGACCTTGAATATGATGGAACAGGCGCCTTCCAACTCAACTCTTACACACTGCAGTATCCCAACGGCACAGATTTTCCAACCAATCTGCCCCAGCCGGGAAATATCGGTTCGCTTAGTTACGACAAGAACATACGTATCGGTCTGGTTCCGCCTATTATCAAGCCTAACGCCGCACCATCTGTCGTCTCCATCGAGACGGGGAAACTTGATACCATCATCATGACCATGTCTGAGGACGTACGGAATAGTCGCGAGACTGCAGGATTTACAATATCTGGCATCTCGCCTGCGCCTTCCATCGATAGCATTACATTATCTGGCAGAATCATCACGCTGGGCCTGTCTGCAAACATGTCTGATTCTGACTCCTTCCGACTGGCCTATGCCAGCACCGAGGGCGGCATAACAGATCTCGATGTCCCGCCCAAGCCCCTTGCAAGCTTTGACAGGGCAGTTAGAAACACCCTTGACACCACGGCCCCGACGGTGCGTTCTGTCACGATAGACAACTCCGGCACCGTGGACGTCAGGCTGTCCGAGATAGTCCAAGAGGGTCCGGCAGGACCGGGTACCTTTTTCACCAACAACACGTCAATTGAAGTGTCGACAGTCGCCGTATCCGGATCCACCGTAACGCTGGAACTCTCCGGTGAAATACCAGACGACATCGCCCTGACGCTCAGCTATATCAGAGGTTCGGGAATGATTGCAGATGGAGAGGGCAACCCACTAGGTGACTTTACTGACGAGCCGATAAACAAGCAATCGCGCAAGAGGGTGACCGTCAAATCCATACCTGCAGTGGATCTTGCCTCCATGAAGTCATTGGGATATCTGGATTCCTTTAACGGTACTGTAACTCCACACGATCCCTTCGCGCCCATAACCCCCATGAATGCAGGCGACGCGTCTGACTTTACAATAGCCATAAACGACATGCGCTACATGCTGGGCGGCAGCCTGAACACCTTGGAACCCCAGACACTCCTGACCGGCGTCAACAACGCCATCAGCTTTGCCGTGCATGACCGTGCCGACATCGCGCACTTTACCCTGTACATGAACCTGCACGGACAGGACACCGACTACAAAGACAGCGACACATACGTCACGTACGACATGGGCAACATCCGCATAGTCGACCCGCACGATCTCATCTCAAATGCCACAGTCTCCATCAAGACCAACGAGGCAGATTCGCTAAGACACATAGTAGTGTTTGTCATCACGTTTGAGGACGAGATGGAACAGACCAATCTAGTAGCCAGGACGTGGAACACTGACGCATCCTTTACCATAGTGAGCATCCTCAACGCGTTTGCCGTGTCTGCGGCACTGCCTGATCCGCAACCCGTACCATTAGTGGATCCCATGCCAGAGGATCCCATGCCAGAGGATCCCATGCCAGAGGATCCCATGCCAGAGAACGCCATGGGTGAACCAGAAGATGCCGAACCGGCCGCCGCCACTCCAGATCAGAATACAGTTGAGATGGTAATCCGCACCTGGTCCGGATTTGAGCCAGGTTCCGTGACAGACGCGCAACTGCTTGACGCGTTGGGCTTGGATTATGACAGGGACATCCCAAGCTGGGTCATGACGGAACTGGGAGTGCTGTGCGCCCAGGACCGCGTCACCATTGAAGAGTTCACCACTGCTGTTTCGTACGTTCTTGCAAGCATCTAGTACTCTCAGATCTTGGCGTACTCTGGATGTGATGCCTGCGCTGCGCGGGCGTAAAAGCATCCGCCGTTCCCTGCGTTTTGTCTTGGCATGGCACGCGCGCATACCATGAATGGCGTCAATGACGTACCTGCCCACATGGGACAAGCGGGATTGAACTGGTTCGAAAAATTACCCGAAGCGTTCTGGACTTTTACTTAGCCGTACAGCTAAGCGAAATGTACCTCAAATCTGAGATCAGGTAGGCGGTTTGGACTGGCGTATGAGCAGTGATTCCAACTGCACCTTGAATGTAAGCATGGTCATGGCACTCTGCCTTTCAGTGCCGTCAGAAAGCATTGCCCTGACGATTATCCATTCATTGTACAGTACCAGAGAATAGTAAAAGCACAGCATCCGCGTTTCCATGTCGGAAATTCGCGTCTTGGCCCTGCACTCTTCGATTTTGCCGTACCCGGTCTCTATTCCCCACCTTTTGGCATAATTCTCGGTCTTGATTGTGGGGTGGTTTGTCGCAAACCCGATGTACTTCTCTTCCGGAGCATCAGAGTCTTTGGCATTTTTTCTTTCAGCTATTATCATGGTGTATTCGACAGACCCCAGATTGCTTTCGATTACGTTTATTGAGATCTTTCCCCTCTTGCCTTGTGCAAAATCCCGCAGGGCTGCTACCACGTTGGGCGTGTTTCTGCACGGCATCAGAAACTTTACCCTGTTTTCCTGCAGCCTGCTTATTGCGTCAACTGAGAAGAACTCCCGGTCAAGCAGCGCCAGGCGCATCCCGATGTCCATCTCTGCCATGGTTTTGAGGACGACATCCACGTAATCAGGCACGAATTCAAGCCTTTTCAGGTACGATGCTGCAAGAACCATGCGCATCTTGTCATTGACGCACTGAACTGTCATGTACCGCTCAAAGTACGTGGTTCCGTTTTTGTATTTGGCGCGGGTCAGCTCCCCGCCAGGTACCCGGTCATAACGCGGTATGGGGTGCATGTCGATTGCCACGTCCAGTCCCCCTTTTGGAAGCCTGCCCAGTCTTTTGAAAGTGCCAAGCTGCGCTGCTATCTTTTTTTCGAATGCATGCTGGACTGCGTCCTGTTCCATCCCCTTGATTGCCGATGCATACCACCTGTCAGAGGGAGTGCCACAGCGTATGCGCTTTATCGCGTTTGCGCACCCGCCTACGGACGAATCCATGATTGCTCCCTTTAGCATGCCCTGGTTCAGATCATCTGTTCCAAATATCGCATTGTGCCTGCTTGACGTGCTGGTGCATGCAAGCATGTTTTTCACGCCGTTTGCAGTATCTTGATATATTCTGGAATTGTTTAGTAGATCGCGGTCCCGTTTGGTTTTTTGTCTCAAAAACCACAACAAAAACCACAGGGGCCGTACGTTATTGATCTGCTTGCATTCTTGTCAGATTTGGCCTGAATCAAAGTACATTTCGCTTAGCTGCCGTACCCTTAACGTATATAAGAGCTGGGTCAAACTCGGTTTTTGTATATGACCTATTCAAAAATATTGAGAAGGCTCCGGAATGAAAAGACCAACTATAAAAAACGCGGCACCATGCTCATGGGAAAGCGTGACTTTATCACCGTGAACATCACCAACCAAAACACGCAGGTTCAGATTCTCAAGCCTGGCATTGCCGGCGACGTGGTTATAGCATCTGCACATTCCAGGTATCTGCTGGAGAAGGGATGGAAGGGATCCAGAAAGAACATACCCGCAGCATACCTGACAGGGTACGTTGCAGGAAAGAAGGCACTGCTCTTGGGCGCCAAGGACGCCATTCTTTACACCGGAACCAAAAGGTACACACAGAGAATGGCCGCGGCCCTGAAGGGAGTAATCGATGCCGGCCTTGAGGTGCCCGCAGATGCAGAGACGTTTCCACCCGATGAGAGAATAAACGGGGAACACCTTAGTGTCAAGAATGAAGTTTTACAGATCAAGTCCACCATTGACGGCGGGGTGGGATAGATGAGTCAGCGATCCCAGTACAGGGGAGGCGGCGGCCGTCCCAAAAGACCACGCAGGGAACCCGAAGAAGAGATCTGGCTGCCAAAGACCATACTCGGCCACAAGGTTGCGTCCGGACAGATCACATCCCTTGAGGAGATAATCGAGCTGGGACTGCGAATCCAGGAGGCTGGAATAATCAAAAAACTGCTGCCTGACCTGAAGAGCGAAGTGATCGACGTGGGAATAATCCAAAAGATGACCTCAAACGGCCAATCCACTCGATTCAAGGCGATCGTCGCAACCGGAAACGCGGCTGGATATCTGGGAATCGGCCAGGGAAAGTCCAAGCAGATGAGGATTGCGATAGAAAAGGCAACTAGCCAGGCATACTTGAACGTCAGCCCAATCAAGATCGGGTGCGGCAGCTGGGAGTGCAGGTGTGACCAAAAGCACTCAGTCCCGTTCAAGGTCAAAGGCAAGGGCGGAAGCGTCACAATTGAGATAATTCCGGCACCCCGGGGGCTGGGTCTCGTGGCAGGCGGCAAGATAAAGAGATTATTGGAATTGGCAGGACTAAAGGATGCGTGGACCACCGCAAAAGGCTCCACGCCCACCATGAATTCGACATCAAAGGCTATACTGAACTGCCTCAGGCAGACATTCAGTCAGGGTTGATAGGGATGGGCAAGGCGTATCTAGTTGTCAGAATAAAAGGTCAGGCAGACGTTCCATACTGGGCCGTCCGTACCATGACCCTGCTCAGGCTGGATAAAAAGTACCGTGCCACGATACTGCCGGCCCAGGAGAACACGCTGGGAATGCTAGACAAGGTAAAGCACTACGTCTCGTGGTTTGACATTGACGCCCCGCTGGCCAAGGAGCTCATAGACAAGAAGGCCAGAAAGTCAGGATACCAGAAGGTCACTCCAGACGACCTGAAGACTATCGGTTTTGCAAGTTCTGACGAGCTTGCAACTGCACTGAGCGAGGGAACGGCAGCACTGTCCAAGCTCAAGCCGCTCAAGCCATGGTTTGCCCTGGCGCCTCCACGGCACGGCTTCAAGCGAAGCACCAAGAAACTCTACGGACAGAAAGGCGTGCTGGGACGCAACAAGGAACTGGGCACGATTGTAAGGAACATGATCTGATATGGCGACTAGACTGAGAAAGACCAGAAGGCTCCGTGGCGGCAGGCACATGGGGTGGGGACAGGTAGGCCAGCATCGCGCAAGCGGACACAAAGGCGGCCTGGGAGTCACCGGCATGATGAAACACCACTACAGCTCCATGTTGAAGTACGAGCCGGATCATTACGGCCACGATTCAACTAAACCGCCTCACCCAAATATTACCCAAAAATGGGCCAGCGTGCGCGATCTGGACGACCTGTTTGCCAAGTTTGGCACAGACCAAGGGGGAAAGAAGACGATAGACCTTCAAGGTGCAGGGTACGACAAGCTCCTTGGCGGTGGACGCCTGTCCAACTCCTACTCTGTCAAGGTACGGCAATTTACCAAATCCGCGCAAGAGAAACTCGCTGCAGCTGGTGGAGAGGTGTTGCCCTGCGATGGCTGAAGGTAGCCTAACTACCAACCTACGAAAGATCGTCTTCAAGGTCGAACCATACCTTCCTCAGGTTCCAAAACCGAAGAAGAAGATCCCCCTCCAGATACGCCTCCTCTGGTGTGGGGTGGCGCTGCTCATCTATATGGTGATGGGGCAGACGCCGCTGTTTGGCGCAACTGCGCCTGCCTTTGACTTTCTGGCCTTTGCCAGGGTCATCTTTGCCTCCCAGCAGGGTACGCTAGTGGAGCTGGGCATAGGGCCGATCGTGACTGCCGGACTGCTGATGCAGCTTCTCAGGGGGTCTGAGATTCTCAAGTTTGACTTTAAGAAGCCCGAAGAAAGGGGGGTGTTTCAGACAGCGACCAAGCTGGTAACGTACATCATAATCGTCGCAGAATCCATAGTGTACGGGATTGCAGTGTACGGTCCTGGAATTACGGAACCCTCGGTCTTGTATATCATGATCGGGCAGTTGATGGCCGCGTCGGTCATAATCATGTTCCTTGACGAGCTGATCCAGAAGGGATGGGGGCTGGGAAGCGGCATCAGCCTGTTTATCATGGCAGGCGTGGCGCAGCAGATCCTATGGAGCCTGTTCAGCCCGCTGCCTGCAGGAGACGGGGGGTGGATTGGCGTGTTCCCGTTCATCGGCCAGTCGGTAATGGCCGGCGACGTCTCGGATATACTGTTCAGATCAAACCAGCTGCCGAGCATCTTCGGGTTGTGCCTTACTGCCGGAATCCTGCTGATACTAGTCTTCACCCAAGGCATGAAGATTGAGATCCCGATCGTATCGACAAAGTACCGTGGGTTCTCTGCCGTGTATCCGATCAAGCTGATGTACGTATCCAACATACCTGTCATTCTTGCGTCCGCCCTTACGGCAAATGCCATATTCGTATTCCAGATGTTGTGGGCAAACACGAATCCGCGGAACAATAATTTCTTTATGAACATCATAGCGCAATTTGACCCGACCAGTCCGTCCACCCCTATAGGCGGCCTCATATACTATATCACGCCGCCCAGGGGGCTGGATGTTGCCGCGCTGGACCCGATGAGGGCAGTGGGGTATGTTCTATTCATGATTGGAATAGTGGTGGTGTTTGGGAAGCTCTGGGTGGAGCTTGGCGGCTTGTCGCCCAAGAGCGCGGCGCAGAACCTTCTCGATGCAGATGTCCAGATTCCAGGATTTAGAAGATCCAACAAGCCCGTCGAGGCGCTGTTAAACAAGTACATTCCATCAGTTACAATCATCGGTTCAATAATACTGGGTCTGCTGGCAGGCGTCTCTGATGTTCTAGGGGTGTTTGGCTCCGGCATTGGAATACTGCTCATGGTTGACATTCTGATCAACTACTACACACAGCTGGTACGGGAACAAGTCGAAGTCGTCATGCCGCGTCTAGGTGCTCTGCTTGGTAGAAAATAGACGGATAATCATGGTCGGGATTCCCGGCGTCGGAAAGACCACGCTGATCTCGGAGATGATCCGGCGCCTAAAGGACAACAACCATGATGCCACCGTGGTGAGCTTTGGGACCCTGATGCTCGAGGTGGGGATGGAAAACGGCCTGCGCGACCGGGACCACCTGAGAAAGCTTCCAATATCCGAACAGAAGCGCCTCCAAAACATCGCCGCCAAACGGATCGCAGCCTACAAGGGCACGATACTAGTCGACACGCATACGTTTATCAGCTCGCCGGAAGGATACTATCCCGGCCTGCCTAAGCACGTCTTGGATATTATCAAGCCCACGAACTTCATCTCGGTTTCTGCACGCCCCGAGGAGATCTACAACAGGCGGATGAGGGACACTACGCGAAACAGGGATCGTGTCACCCTTGCCTCAGTCAAGGAGGATCTGGACGTCCAATCCGGAATGATCTCCGCATGCTCCATAATTGCAGGCTCCCCGGTAAAGCACGTGCTGAATTCAGAGGGAAAGATTGATGAAGTGGCAGATAAAATAATTAGCATGATGGGGCTGTAAAAATGGATCTGGGTTTCGTATTTCTCTTTCTTGATTCTGCATTTCTCCAGTTTGAATTCTTCACCGAGCAGCGGGGAGCGCTGGGAAGCGACGACCCGATAGTCAAGGGTCTCATTGTCTCGATGTTTGCCGTATCCGGGTTTGGCATACTGCTCAACATATTCAATTCTGCGGTGCGAAAGAAGATGGTCGACCAGACAAAACTGAAACGGATCATGAAGGAGACCCGCTCGTGGCAGAAGGAGAGGATGGCGGCGATGCGCTCAAAGGATCAGACCAGGATAAACGAGCTGAGCAAAAAGTCGTCATACATGAACAAGATGTCCATGGAGATGATGCAGATGAACATGAGGCCGATGATGATTACGTTTGTTCCACTTATCCTGATATTCTATCTCGTCTTGCCGCAACTATTCTCGTACACTGTCGCAATATCCCCGATCCCGCTCAACGTGATTCCCGGTGATTGGCTGCAACTGACCTGCACTGCCGAACAGGCAGCAGATCCGGAGCACGTCTGCACCGCGGAGAACGCGCTCTTCCTCTGGGCATGGTACTTTCTCTCGTCCATCGCGTTTAGTGGAATCGTTATGAAGCTAACCAAAACCTCCATGGATCTCAGTTGACGAAATCCATTGTACTCTCCGGACCCCCGGCGGTGGGCAAGACCACCGTTGGAAAGGGGCTTGCAGCAGAATTTGGGCTGCAGTATCTCAGCGGCGGGGACGTGCTAAAGGATATGGCCAGAAAGCAGGGGTTTGAGCCTGACGGCGATGACTGGTGGGATACGCAGCAGGGAATGGAGTTTCTCAGCCAACGCGAGAGCAACTCCATGTTTGACAGGGATCTTGACCAGCGGCTGGTGATCCTGTTTGACCAGGGGGGGATGGTAATTACAAGCTACACGCTTCCCTGGTTGATCAAAGGCGGGATAAGGATCTGGCTTGACGGCTCACACGCAAGCAGCACCAGAAGAATGCAGTCAAGGGATCACATGAGCACCACGGAGGCCTTTGAAGTTACAAAGAGGCGCTTTGACAAGAACAAGGCATTATACAAGAGCCTGTACAACTTTGAGTTCGGGTATGACGAGGACGTATTTGATTTGAAGATAAACACTGACAACCTTACGGCGCAGCAAGTAATTGACATCGCGCGGGATACGGTGAGGAGGCTGCTATGACTCTCAAGCAGCTTGAGAACCTTGCGGAGATCGACCAGGACATCACTGATGACGCGTACGGAACATACTACGACAAGAGGACAATCGAGCAGCTGCTAAACTACGGGATCATCCTGCTGGACAAGCCCCCGGGTCCGACAAGCCACGAGACTGTGGCGTGGACAAAGAGAATCCTAAAGCTCCCCAAGATTGGCCACAGCGGAACGCTTGACCCCCAAGTGTCCGGGGTGCTTCCGCTGGGGTTGGGCGAGGCTACAAAGGCCTTGGGGGTCTTGTTGCTTGGCCCAAAGGAGTACCATGCGCTGGGGCGGTTCCACTCCTTGCCGTCGTCGAAGAACCTGGCCCGGATCATTGAGATGTTCAAGGGGCCGATATTCCAAAAGCCTCCACAGCGCTCTGCAGTAATCCGGCAGACCCGAGTCAGAACCATCTACGAGCTCGAGGTGCTAGAGCAGAAGGAGAGGCTGCTGCTGACTCGGATACTGTGCGAGGCAGGCACGTACATAAGAAAGCTGTACTACGACATGGGGGAGGTGCTGGGGCCGGGCTCGACCATGGTGGAACTGAGGCGAACTCGGGTGGGCCAGTTTCGGGAGACTGACGGCCTGGTGACGATGCACGAACTGGCAGACGCGTTTGCCACGTGGGGCGACACCGGTGACGGCAGCAAGCTGGCAAGGATGATAAAGCCTGTGGAGGTCGCCCTCAGCGAGATAAAGTCTGTGGTTATTCGCGATTCTGCCGTTGATGCGCTGTGCCACGGCGCTCAGCTGGCGGTGCCGGGGGTCCTGCAGGTATCTAGAGGGCTGGAACGGGGGAATCTGGTGGGTGTGTATACGCAAAAGGGGGAGGCAGTTGCGCTGGCCGAATCCACAATGTCTGCCCAAGAGATCGACGAGGCCGCAAAGGGGCACGCGTTTGAGACAAAGCGAATCATAATGGCCCCCAACACGTACCCAAAGAAATGGCGCACAAAGCCCACCGCACCAAAGGATTAAAACCGATACGACACACCGTACCAGTTGTTAGCAAGAAGCCTTGTCGTCTTTATCGCAGTGGGCGTGGTATCCGGACTGCTCTTTGGCGCGTACCTTGCAGGATTGAAGGATACGAATCAGGTGACGTACGTGGAGGGGCATTCGCTGTCCGTGGTAACAGACAAATCCATCTATGGGCCTGACGAGGCAATCGAGATCCGAATTATAAATTCCGGCACCCTTCCGCTGGACTTTCACAACGCAGCGTACGGCTTTTACGTCACTGACCTGCTGAACATCAGGATCCTCACGCCGGGCCTTGGCTGCCAAGAAGCCGAATGCCATGAGGACATCTTGACTCCTGCAGGCATCGCCATGCTCGCGCCCGGGCCGGAACCCTTGGATGCGACCCTCGATCCGGGCGAGGAAGTGGTGCTGTCGTGGAACCAAATCCAAAACGATGAGGCGCCGGTGATTGCAGGCGTCTACAAGATACACGCCGAGTCGTCATCTGCTGTCGCCTCAACCACAGTCACGATCCTGTAGGTGCCGGGCAGTACGATTTATAATCGCATTCCTCCAAACACCCCTGTCGTAAGACTTGTGCCGGGGTCGCCTAGCCTGGTAGGGCGCGCGCCTGGAAATGATACACCATAAAGCGCGTTCTCGCAAGGGATCGGGAGTTCAAATCTCCCTCCCGGCGCCATTAATTTAACCTCATTCTGGGATGGGCCTGCAGCGATTTGACCCAGGATGCATGCAAACCGTGCCATTACATCGGCGGATGTGACTCGTGCGGCAATCACTGCATGCTGCCTGAGATCTCTGAGAACTGCCACGGCCCGCACCTTGCATCCTGGCGCTCGTTCTTAATCAGCCCCCTGTCGTCGAGTGTCTTTGCCACGTATGCAGAAAACGGAAGCGCACCAGTCGCCCCGGGGGAGTTGTAGTTGAGTATGTGAAACGACGAATCCCCCTCGATGCACATCACATCTGGAGCGAACGTTCCGTTCTCGTCAATGACCAGCGACCTAATTCCCGCCGTCCCCTTTTTAGTAATCCTGTCTGGATCGATCATGGGCAGGAACCTTCTCACCCTGTTGACCATTGTAGTCTTTGACATGGATGACTGAACCTCGCTGATTGCAAGCTCCTGGAACTGCCTGTTGAACACCGCCTTTCTTGCGCCGGAACCGAGCATCTCGAGCATCTTTGGCACGAATTCCTTGATGTTCTCCATCGTGTCGTACCCGTAGGGGCTGAACACCGGAACGGCGTTCGGACCAATCTCGCAGCTGCCGTCCACCCTGATGATCCAGTGAGGATCCAGAAACGGGTATTCGGGAAACTCCGGCACCACGTAGACGCTGCTCTTGGTCAGTCCGGAATACTCTCTCGGGGCCTTCCAATACTCCCCCCTGAAGTGCACGTCGGTAAGGTTCAGCGCCACCTCTGCATCGTGCGCCACGTCGATTGCTCTGCCGCCTGCAGCGTTAATCAGCAGGCCTGCAAGAATCGTTTGCTCATCATTTAGGGTAATCTCCCACCTGTCGCCTTTGCTTATGCCAGTGACAGTCGAGTTCATAAGGAATGTCGTGCCGTTCTTCTGGCTGTCCCTCATCAGCGCGTCTACCAGCGTGGCATAGTCGGTGGACGCATCCCTGCGCACGTTGAGGGCGGCTTGGCACCGCAGGTTCGGCTCGATCTCCTTCAAGTCCCTTCCGTCCAGAATCTCAATGTCTGCCTCGTCCATGCCGTTTTGCCTTCCCCATTTGAGGTACTTTTCAAGCACCCGCACGTCTGCCTGATTCAGGGCGACTTCAAGCACCCCGTCCCTCTTGAATGGCAGGTCTTTCATCTCGCAGTACTCCTCCCACATCCTGTATCCTTCAAAGGCGCCCTTCGCGTGGATTCGTTTCTTTACGGGATCGTACAGGTATGGCGCATGGACCTTTCCAGTGTTTCTCCCGCTTGTGTGAAACGCGACGCTGCCGGCCTGCTCTATCACCGCTATCCTTTTTGATCTGTTCAGGGCAGACAGAAAATACGATATCGAGGTTCCAAGCACCCCGCCACCAATAATCGCGACATCAAACTCACCCTTCAACGGCATCCATACTTGGGGCGTCTTGGTAATAAACTCCATACGCGGACAACCCCGAGCGAGCCCGTACGGTGCGGGGATGGTGCATGCCGCCGCGCCACTTGGGCCCGGCGACCAAGATTAATATCAAACAGGTGCTGATTGGCCTCATGATGCCTGACAGGTGCTCCGTGGTGAGCAAGAAGATACAGTGCGTCAACCCTCCAAGATTCATCATCTCGATAGTTGATGGTCCGGACGAATACATGGTGGGGTTGGCCTGCGAGATGCACCGGCAGGTAATCTCTGGCAGAATTGCCATACTCCAAAAAGACGGGAAGATTCCCAACGGCGTGATGACGTTCACTCCGGTCAAGGCCGTCGGGACTGACTGCATCCGCGGGGATCCCGACGATCTTGTGCAGATTGACACGGATCCCAAAAACTGAAATAACTTTGGTGCGTGACTCATGCATGCTTCTGGATTTACTCTCTGATGTTGTAGGGATTGACGATGTGCTGTTTATAGTGAAAAGCGGCGGCGCCGTAAGCGAGGTGAGGAGCAACCACCTGGGAGTACGGCAGAAGGACAAGTGGATCACGCTTGGTGACAACGACGGCCCTGCGCACATGCATGTCAACGCTGAATCCATAGGCTCTGCAGAGTTCGTCGAGGAACCCCGGCCCGGACGGACAAGCTTCAGCGTCCGGTTCTTTAACCACGACGGTCAGCGCGTCCTGGCTGCATTCTTTACGCGCATGTATGACCAGTCCGGTGCGATGATTCCAGATCGCAAGGCACTATACGACGGGCTGCATCAGAGATACCCTTCAAAGATTCAATTTTAAAAAAACCCCTGCCATGCAGACAGGAAGTGAGAGACACTAGCACTGAGACTTTCGCTTCTTCTCTTTCTCAGTCTGTATCTTGGCTAATTCTAATTCCTCATTGGTATGCTTGAATTTTTTCAATACGTGTATACTCCATATCTTAGATATAAAAACTGCGCACCGTGGCATGTGACGTATTCGTTCCTGCACGCGCAGACGCACTGCCTTGGATGATCTTGTGCCTGGACGCACTGCGGGGCCGGAACCTCCCCCCGCCGGATCAGTATCCTACGGAGTATGCAGGCTTTTTGCCGTCCATCCCAAGATCAAGATTACTGATTACAGTCTCGACCATCTTCGCCCTAGTCTCCACCGTGGCGCTGCCCATGTGGGGCGACAGTACCACGTTTTGCAGCCCCAGCAGGGGATTGTCCTTGCCCACCGGTTCGGTTTCAAAGACATCCAGTCCGGCGCCTGCGATGATCCCGCCTTGCAGGGCTGCTGTCAAGTCCTTTTCGTTGACCACCCTTCCCCTAGCGGTATTAATCAGGTATGCCGTAGTCTTCATTCTTGCAAAGACGCCCGCGTCAAACAGATGTGTGGTCTCTGTAGTATGCGGGGCGTGGATTGAGATTACGTCGCTTTGTGAGACAAGATCGTCAAAGGATACGTGCACTGCCCCAAATGACTTCTCTTGCGAATCCGGCAGGCGCTGCCTGTTGCAGTATGATATCCTCATCCCAAACGCGCCTGCCCTTTTGGCTACCGCCTGGCCGATCCTGCCCATCCCGAGAATCCCGAGCGTCTTGCCCTGAAGATCGACTCCCAGGTGCTCTGTTGCAGAATAGATCGACCCCCATCTGCCTTCCCGCACAATCCTGTCTTCTTCTGACACCCTTCTGAACAGGTCAAGCAGCATCGCAAGCGTCATGTCGGCAGTGGCGTCAGTCAGCACGTCTGGAGTGTATCCGACGCGGATTCCCCTGTCCTTGGCATGCTGCACGTCTATGTGCTCAAATCCGACGCTGTACGCGCTGATGATCCTCAGTCTCCTGGCAGAGTCGATTACCTCCCTGTCAATCCTGTCGTATGGAAAGCAGATCAGCCCTTCTGCATCTGCTATCCCTGACAGTATCTCTTCTCGGGATGCTGGCCCGCCGGAGTGCACGTCCACCTGGTACCTGCTGTCCAGTTCGGCAATTGCCGCGTCCTGGATCCCTCTTGTTACGAACACCTTTCTTTTCACATCCTGCCATCGCAACTTAACTCATTTATACGATTCCTACCTAGGGACTTCATGCCCAAAGCGCACGAGGAGGAATTTGAAACATGCATGCTGTGTGGCAACTCCATTGACATGTGCATGTGCGTCTGTCCGTACTGCGGGGAGCGTGACAAGTGCGAATGTGCCTTGTTTGACGCTGCCACCGGCGGTTAGAAAAACTCATTATCCTCTAAAACTGAGATACTGTATATGGGTTCGACTGATTTTACTTGGCTTGTAGGGGGTCCTCAGGGCAGCGGCGTCGAATCCGGCGCGAACATATTCACGCGCGTCTGCGCAGAAGTAGGGTACAACGTGTTTGGCAAGAGGGAGTTCTATTCAAACATCAAAGGAGAGCACAGCTACTTTGCAGTCAGAATATCCGACGAAGAGGTCGCATCCACCCTCAACGGCATCACCCTGATGGCCTCGTTTGACGCCGAGACGATCTTTCGTCATTTTGACGAAGTGCTGCCCGGAGGGGGGATTATTTATGACTCTGATCTGGACGGCGTCGATACCAGCAGGGTCATGACGCTTGACGATGCCTTCAAGGACAGGCTGCACGCGTCTTTGGAGTCCCGGGGCAAGCCGTTTACCATATCCGGGGTGCTGGAGGCTGCAAAAGAAAACGGCGTCACCCTGTATCCCGTATCCTTCAAGACACTGCTTGCAAACCTTGCAGAAAAAGCAGGCAACCCAAGGCTGCGCGGCTTGGTAAGGATGTACAACGTGATTGCCGTCTCCCTGTCACTGGGACTGCTACAGATATCTCCAGAATTCCTGCTTAATTCAATTGACGTGATATTTGCAAAAAAGCCCGCAATCGCCATGCTAAACAAGCAGGCAGCCACATACTCCTATGACTACATGATCGGGCAATCTGCAAAATTCCCCCACACCCTGGTACCCGTGGAGAAGAAGACCCGCACCATACTGATCCAGGGGTTTCAGGGCACCGCACTGGGAAAGATGGCATGCGGGTGCAGGTTCCAGCCCTACTATCCGATAACCCCGGCTTCTGACGAGTCGTTCTATCTGGAGTCAAACGCGATTCTCGACGTGGCCGGCTCCCAAGCAGGCTCGACTGTGGTGATACAGACCGAGGATGAAATCTGCGCGATTGGCATGACCGTCGGGGGTGCGCTGACCGGGGCGCGTTCTGCAACCTGCACGTCGGGTCCGGGATTCTCGCTGATGGCCGAGACCCTCGGGTGGGCGGGAATCAACGAGGTTCCTGTAGTCATTACCAACTACCAGCGAAGCGGCCCGGCCACCGGACTTCCAACCCGGCACGGGCAGGACGACTTGCTCTTTGCAGTCCATGCAGGGCACGGGGATTTCCCAAAGATCGTCTACGCATCCGGAACCATAGAGGAGAGCTTTTACGACACCGGAAGGTGCTTCAACTACGCAGACGTATTTCAGGTTCCGGTAATACACATGATGGACAAGTTCCTGGCAAGCTCGGTAGTGACGTGCAGGAGGTTTGACGCCGAAAAGATATCCATAGATCGCGGCAAGCTGCTGGAACGAATCAACGGGGACTACAAAAGATTCCAGATGACCGACGACGGCGTATCCCCTCGCTCGTATCTGGGTGCAGATGACGGAATCTTCTGGAGCACGGGAGACGAGTCCGACGAGCGCGGCCACATCACAGAGGATCCCGCAATGCGCATAGCCATGATGGACAAGAGAATGTCCCGCCTTGACCTGATACTGAAGAGCATCCCGGAATCAGAACAGGCAGTCTCGTACGGCATTCATGACCATACCGTGATCACATGGGGTTCGGCCAAGGGACCGGTAATTGACGCAATCAAGATGCTCAAAACAGAGGGAATAGCGATCGGACTAGTCGAGTTGAAGCTGCTGCACCCGTTCCCGGCAGCATACGTGGAGTCATTAATCGGCAATGCCAAAACGCTCATTGACGTCGAGGCCAACCATTCTGCCCAGATGGCAAAACTGTTCAAGATGAACACCGGGCGGGATCCTGACTACTATATCCTAAAATACACCGGACGAGCCATGACATGCACCGAGATTTATGACTCACTTAAGAGAATCGTCCAAAACAAGGCAAACAAGAGGGAGATACTGACGCATGGCGCTTAAGATTGCCGACTTTAAGACCGACGTGCACAACGACTGGTGCCCGGGCTGCGGCGACTTTGGGATAGTAAACGCCATCCAGATGGCCCTGGCAGAGATGGGACTCCGCAGGGACAAGACTGTGATATTTTCCGGCATAGGGTGCTCGGGCAAGACCTCGCACTTTATCAACACGTATGGCATACACACGCTCCACGGCAGGGTGCTGACGTTTGCCCAGGGGGCAAAGATAGCAAACAACGATCTGAACGTCGTCGCCGTGGGCGGTGACGGAGACGGGCTGGGGATAGGCGCGGGCCATTTTGTTGCCGCCGGAAGACGCAACGTAGACATGGCGTACATCATATTTGACAACGGGGTATACGGCCTGACAAAGGGACAGGCCTCGCCCACCATGAAGCTTGGCGAGCAGACAAAATCGCTCCCGTCTCCCAACACAAACTACAACGTCAACCCGATAGGGCTGGCAGTGACAAGCGGCTTTACGTTTGCCGCCCGGGGGTACTCGTACGATGTCAGGCACCTCAAGGATCTGATAATCCAGGCAGTGGAGCACAAGGGGCTGTCGTTTCTGGACGTCCTGCAGCCGTGTCCGACGTACAACGACATCAACACCCGGGATTGGTACGCAGGCGCGGATCTTGTCGACGAGGCACAAAAGAGGCACTCCCGGATCTACAAGCTGGAGGATACCGGCTACAACCCGCTGGTCCGTCGCGCCACCGAGGCAGAGCTGAACCACAAGCTAAGCCAGGCGCTAGTCAAGTCCCTGGAGTGGGGGGACAGGATACCCATCGGCGTATTTTACAGGAATGACAGCATCACGCCGTATGGCCGGAGAATCCAGGGCACAATCCCAAACTATATCGAAAACTCGCCTGCAAAACAGCAAATCTCCAAAAACGGCCTCCCAAGTACCGATCTCTCGTCAATACTCGACTCACTCGAGGTCTGAGCCTGCAAACTCTTCACATGGGGGGGGGGTCTTTCGCACGCCTCAGGGCGTTTATGCCATGCAGCCTGGGATCAGCGTGCGCGATCTGCGCGCAGGGTTTGCCCGGCTCCAGACATGCAGCGGCGCCAGATTTCATTCCATTGGGGCCAAAAGCATCTCGAGTAGCACAGACCGGGGTTGGTGCTTAATTCACCCCAGCCACGCGTGACCTGACCAAAAAAGCCTTTGATCACCGATCCCGCGTCTTTGCAATGACAGGACACAATCGAAAAGGATACTGGCAGTATTATGAGCCAAAGGAAGCAGAACAATCGCATCTAAAAGAGACACTGATAGACCTTATTCTGGAGATTCCGTGCCCGCGTGAGAAGCAAATCGACCCCCGGTTCACTCCAAGCCAACTGGACTTTGCCTGCCTGATGATGATGGCAGAAACAACACCTACCGCGGGATCAAATCAGACCTGCGGGACATGCAGACGCCGTGGAGCAGCGAGCCGATCCCGGATCACACCTGGCTGGTCAGGCACATGCAGACGATACCTGAGGACTGGCTTGATCTGATCGTGGCGAAACTCTCGTCCGCTGCATCGACTCGGGCGGGGCGACTGGTCCGCTGGGCGCTGACAGCAGCGCGGCTGAGACTACGAGGTATGCAGACGTCGAGAAACCGGACGCAAATAAGCGTGATTTTGTCGAAAAACCCCAAAGAATCTATGGGGGGGGCAAATAATCTTTCGCACGCCTCAGGGCGTGCTTATCAAGCGCCGCGGGTTTGATGCAGCCTGACAAGGGGTACGGGATCATGGGCATGCGCCCAACATCAAGCGCGATCTACAGAAAAAAGGCGCAGGCAGGGTTTGATCCCCGGCTCCAGCACCACATGCATCCTGGCGGGCGGTTTAGTGCGATTTCATTCCATTGGGGCCAAAAGCATCCGACTTGCTCGATGAACAGCGCCGGGGCGTACATAGGACATGATAATATTGAATTACCCCGCACAGACCTAAGAAGTTATAGCCAAGTTTCGTAGAATACTAATATTTGAATATCAGTGAGGCCAACAGGATATTTCGTCGATCCATAATCCAGGGATTCTTTGAACCGGCGCTTGTAAACCTGGATTTCATGCAGTCGCCTGTGCGGCACCCGACGCTAGGCGGCAACGGCCTCATGCAGTCAAACCTGCTACACATATTCTTTGACGTCGAGACCGGCTCTGACTACCCTGACGGGGACGAGTGGTTCATCGTGGATATGCTGTTTCCGTACGACGCCAAGCTGCCCGACGCCCTCAAGGGGGCGGATTATTTCACCACCATCTCGTCGGGCCAGGGCAGCACGCACTGGCACCACCGCGAACTGATCCGCTTCAAATACGGAAAATCCAAGAGGCTTGGGGACGCTCTTGAGTTTCTAGAGTCCAAATACAAGGAGCTTCACGTGCTGTTGGAGCCGCTGCAGAAGGATCTCACGTAACCTCCGTCCACGAACCGCCCCTGAACGAGTACCTCTTATCCTCCGATGCTGCCGTATCAAGGCGCCACCGTATGGTCTTCGGGTCGAACCTGTATGTGATCTCTGACAAATTCCTGGGAATCTTGCCTGGGTCAAGATGGTGTGGCAGCAGCTCCAGGACGAAATCAATCTTTTCCATTGCGTTGTCAAACCACTGCCTGTCGTTGACGTCGACGGCAAACACAATTCTGGGCTTGCCCAAAAACCTGATCACAACCTTTAGCGCGTTGCCGCTGCCCCTCCTGCGCTTCATCTCCTTGAAGACTGCCTTGATCTTCTCCCAACGCTTGAATCCGAACCAATCGAAGAACACCTCGCTGAACTGGAGCGGAATCGTCATCTCCAAGAGACTTACAAAGTTCTCGTCATTGGGCTCAACTTCGTCTTGGACGACTACAAAATGGGAGTTGAGGAATCCATACAGCACCTCGATCTCCCACGGCGAGATCCCATAGTAGTGCAGCGTGGTTCTTAGCGGCTCTGTCAACGTTATGGGTTGATAAAAAATTGTAATTAAAGGTTTGACGCAGGCGTAATTCTGCGCATGTGGCGTATCCGGCTCTGCCCACACCCGTGCTGGCAGCCGCGCCGCCCCTGATACACTGCATGGCGAATCCGTGGTGCTGCCTGATGGGTGCCGCAATTACTCGGAATTGCCGGCATGTTGCCAACCCTCGATAAGCCGGCAGCACCTGCCAAAATTAAGATTATATTGCAAGAGCCTGTCAACTAGCGTATGAAGAAAGAGTTTGTAGTGCGAAGTATTGACGCGGCGTCTGACGGTGCACCGTACGTGATAATCTCCCTGTCTTCAATAAAGGACTTTCAAGAGGGGGTGCAGAACCCGCCGTCGCCATTTGGCGGCTCCAAGGTCATGGGATTCACAAACATGAACGACATGATGAAGGATCTCAACAAGATGTTATCCGGAGCGGGTGGCGGCATGGGGGGACAGTCGGGAGTTACACAGTTGAAGCTTGAGATGCACGAGTACAAGGAGATGGGCCTGTCGGTAGGGGACAAGGTGTTTCTGGAACTGACCAAGGCCGAGACGCTCGGAGTCTAATCTATATCGTGTTAAAATACTTCCAGCCGTAAAAGGCACCTATCGTTCCGATTACGAACAGCATGGGCTTCCATGCAAATACGGGTATGCTCGGGGTGGCCAGCCTGACTTTGTAGTTGTCTATTATCGTGTGGATGTTCTCTCTGATTCTGTCGTGCCAGACGTTGTACTCGACTTGGTACTTTTTCAGGATCTCCTCTATCTCGTAGACCACCGGCGTGCGCTGGGAGAACAGGTGCTGCAGATAGTCCCTTGACACCTCCACTTCGGCCTGGATTCCGATCAGCCCCTTCTTTAGATCTACCATTCTTACATGTATCTCCCATGGCTTTTTCAGCTTCAGATTCATTCCGTTGCCTATCTGGCCCGGCTGCTTGTGCTCAAATTTTACCTTGGTAAATCCCTCCTTTGCAAAGATCTTGGTGATCTCTTCAAAGCTCTTTTTGACTACTATGTGGAGCTGCTCGACGCCGTCCTTGCCGTCTGCGTCAATCTTGTGGTTTCGCCCGTCAAGGAATAGTATGGTCTTGGGATACCTGGTCATGTACTCCATGTCATTGAAGATCAATAATGGGATATTTAAAGCAAAAAGTCTTCAGATTCTGACTGTCCAAGTGGCAGAAGATGACGAAGGCTGCCAGAATGTGTGTTCTGCGGGGGTTTGGCTCACGGGAGATTGGCTAGGATGCCTGATGCAGACACGCTTGCCAGCCCCCTCACGTACAGGCACTGGTCAGGAGGCACTGCCGTCTCTGATGGCATGACTCTTCTTCCTGTCAGCCTCGCACCTGAATCCCTGACTATCGCAAACGGCCTTGACTCTGAGCCCTCGCCCATCTTGTGGTTTGCGATGGTTGCAAGGTTGTCTGCCACTGCCTGGAATGTCACCTTTAACGGGTTTCCGTCAAGATCCATGCTGCCTCTCATGTCCTGCACGGGCTCGATCCCCGAGCACGCCACCGCGACGCCTGATGTTCCGACCCTTGCAGGCATCAGCCTGCTGTCTGCCAGGATTACTCCCACGTGGGTGCCAAACCCCAAAAAGATCTTTCTGCGGATCTGCTCTGCGGCCAGATGCGACTCTGCGGGATAAAGGATCACCTCCCCATTTTTTGCGTTGGACCTGTCGATTCCAGCGTTTGGAGCCATTATGCTGTCTGACGAAGTGATTAGAAACCCCACAATGCCGCCCATGACGTAATCGGACTCCCTGATGATTATCTCTGCTGTCTCGGGCTCCATCCGGAACCTCTCTGAGATCTGCCTTGCCATGCTGGAAACTCTGATATTTTGCATGTCCACAACCCTTCCCTGCGAATTTGAGACGTACTTTGTAGAGATTACCAGAACGTCGCCTTCCTGCAGCCGCGTGTCGTTCTTTTTCAGCGTTGCTGCAAGCATATCAAAGACGTCAAAGGCCTCTCTCATTCTGTCTGCTTGGAGGGGCAGGACGCTTAGATGCATGATATGTGTTTGTGGGGTTTTCCTTTTTATTGTTCTGCTATTTTTCGCGCGCTCCAGCACATGCCTGGCATGCTGGTGTGCATGGCAGCATGTGCCGTGACGCATGCCCACACAGCCTGTACACGGCTTTGGCCGCATGCGTGTGCATCTCTCACATCTGCGCATCAATTTCTGAAAAGCTTTTAATCTGTATGCCGGGGTCTGTGGGTTATGAATATCGTTGAGAAGATTCTTGCGCGCGCATCCGGAAGATCCAGCGTATCCCCGGACGACGTGGTCTTTGCAGATGTCGACCGGGTCATGGTTCACGACGTGTCGGGTCCGGGGGTGATCAAGGTCTTTGACAAGCTGAGGGCGCAGGGAATTCCGGCAGACAAGCTGTGGGATCCGGATCGCGTCTGGGTGGCAGAAGATCACTTTGTCCCCTCGGCAGAGAAGATCTCTGCAGAAAACATCGTAAAACTATCCAACTTTACACAACAGTACGGCATCAAGAAGCACTTCAAGTACGGCATGGGGCAGTACGGAATATGCCACACTCTGTCGCACGAGGAGGCACTGGTCATGCCCGGCGAAGTCTACGTCGGGGGCGACTCTCACACCAACACGACCGGAGCCCTGGGGGCTTTTGCGTGCGGGCTGGGGCACACAGACGTGGCGTACGTGCTGCTCAACGGCCGGATATGGTTCAAGGTTCCCGAGACCATCTACTTCAAGATCAACGGCAGGCTGCCTGATCACGTGATGGCAAAGGATCTGATTCTGAAGATAATCGGGCAGATAGGGACCGACGGCGGCGCATACAGGACCATGCAGTTTGGCGGAAGCGGAATTGATGCCATGTCAGTGGAGGGCAGGCTGACCATGTGCAACATGACCACAGAAGCGGGCGCAAAGAACGGAATCGTCGAGCCCGACCAGAAGGTGGCAGACTATCTTACCCAACGGGGGGCATCGGACGTGCGTCTGATGAAGGGTGACGACGATGCAGAATACGCAGAGGTGTTTGAGATCGAAGGCGACGAGGTAGAGCCGGTGGTGGCAAAACCGTTCTCGCCTGAAAACATCTCGGTCGTACGGGATGCCCCGTCAGTAGACCTGGACAAGTCATACATAGGCTCATGCACCGGCGCCAAGTACGAGGATCTCGAGGCCGCAGCGCGCATTCTCAAGGGCAGGACGGTCAAAATCCGGACCGAGATCCTTCCCGCTGCGATATCGATATACCGCAGGGCAATGGAGAACGGGCTGCTGCGGATATTTATTGACGCAGGTGCGACAGTGGGCCCGCCAACCTGCGGCGCGTGCTGCGGTGCCCACATGGGGGTGCTTGCAAAAGACGAGATCTGCATCAGCACCACAAACAGAAACTTCCCTGGCCGGATGGGCCACGTAGAGTCCCAAACATACCTGGCATCCCCGCTTGTTGCAGCCGCGTCTGCCGTCACCGGAAAAATCACGGATCCGAGGGACCTGCAATGAAGGGCAGCATAATAAAATACGCACGGGACAACATTGACACGGACGTGATCATTCCCGGCCAGTACCTCAAGATTCATGACTATGCAGAGCTTGCAAAGCATGCCATGGAGGGGATGGATCCAGACTTTCACTCCAAGGCCGGCAGCGCCAGCATAATACTGGCAGGAAAAAACTTTGGATGCGGCTCGTCCCGGGAGCATGCGCCGATCGCGCTGTCGCATTCGGGAATAAAGGCGGTCCTTGCACTCTCGTTTGCAAGAATCTTTTATCGAAACGCCGTGGACGGCGCGTTCCTGCTGCCCATCGAGATCGGCCAAGACGCGTATGACGGGATATCCGAAGGCGACACGGTGGAGGTTGACACGGAGGCCAACTTGGTGCGAAACGTTACCCGGAACCAGACATACCCTATGAAACCATTTTCAAAGATCATCGGCCAGATAATTGCCGCAGGCGGGATCTTCAAATACAAACCCGGTGATTAGATGGGAAGAACCCTGTTTGAGAAGATCTGGGATTCTCACGTAGTGGCCAGGCAGGACGGCCGCGACCTGCTGTACATTGACCGGCACCTGGTACATGAGGTGACCTCGCCGCAGGCCTTTGAGGGGCTGCGCATCAACCACCGGAGCGTCAGGCGGCCAGACCTTACCATCGCAACCATGGATCACAACGTCCCGACCAGCAACCGAACCCTGCCGATGCTGGACCAGACATCTGCAGTCCAGATCCAGACGCTGGCAAGGAACTGCCAGGACTTTGGAATCAAGCTCTTTGACATGGACAGCCCCAACCAAGGCATAGTACACGTCATCGGCCCGCAGCTGGGAATCACCCTGCCGGGCTCCACAATAGTCTGCGGCGACAGCCACACCTCGACACACGGTGCCTTTGGGGCGCTGGCGTTTGGAATCGGCACCAGCGAGGTGGAGCACGTCCTTGCATCCCAGACACTGTGGCTTGAAAAGCCCGGCTCGTTTGAGATCCGGGTGGACGGGACTGCAAGAAACCCGCGGGCGGTTACTGCAAAGGACATCATACTCTCCATCATTAAAAATATCGGAACCAGCGGCGGCACGGGGACAGTAATAGAGTACTGCGGCCGGGGAATATCTGGCCTCTCCATGGAGCAGCGCATGACCGTATGCAACATGTCCATCGAGGCTGGCGCGCGTGCGGGGCTTGTCGCGCCGGACCAAAAGACCTTTGATTATCTCAGGGGACGGGAATATACGCCGGAAAACTACGAGTCCCTCGTGGACTCGTGGAGGGATGATCTCAAAACCGACTCGGACGCTGCCTTTGAGAGGCGGTTTGCCATGAATATTGATGACATAGCGCCGCAGGTCAGCTGGGGAACCAATCCCGAGATGACATGCGACGTGACTGACGTGGTTCCGTTTCCCAACGAGTTTGCCCGCGGCGATTCAAGCCGCGAGAATGGGGCCCAGAGGGCGCTTGACTATATGGATCTCAAGCCCGGGACTCCGATACAGGACATACACATTGACCGCGTGTTTATCGGCTCGTGCACCAACGCAAGGCTCGAGGACTTGATGGAGGCATCTGACATAGTCCGGGGGAACCACGTGTCCCGGGACGTTCGGGCCATGGTGGTTCCAGGCTCGCAGATGGTCAGAAAGCAGGCAGAAGAGATGGGGCTTGACAGGATATTTACTGACGCCGGCTTTGAGTGGCGAGAGGCCGGGTGCAGCATGTGCCTGGGAATGAATCCGGACATCCTGACTCCGGGAGAGCGGTGCGCAAGCACGTCAAATAGGAATTTTGAAGGAAGGCAGGGTGCAGGCGGACGCACGCACCTTGTGAGCCCCGTAATGGCAGCAGCAGCTGCAATCCGGGGACATTTTACAGACGTCCGGGAGATGATCTAGGGTGGAGCCGTTCTCCCGAGTGGCAAGCATCATCACCCCGCTTGAGAAGGTAAACGTGGATACGGATCAGATCGTTCCAAAGCAGTTTCTCAAACTGATCCAGAGAACCGGTTTTGGAAGGTACCTGTTCTACAACTGGCGGTACGGGCAGGACGGCAAAGAGACCGACTTTGTCCTAAACAATCCCGCGTACAGCGGCTCCAAGATACTTGTCACCGGAGAGAACTTTGGTTGCGGGTCAAGCCGCGAACATGCCGTGTGGGCGCTGATGGACTACGGATTTACCGTTGTCATAGCGCCGTCATTTGCAGACATCTTTTTGAGCAACTGCTTCAAGAACGGCGTCCTGCCGGTGCAGCTGGACCGCGAGGCTGTACGGCGGCTGTACGCTGAGACTGGCACGGTGGACGTGGATCTAAAAAGGCAGGTAATCACCACCCCGTCTGGGGAGATATACTTCGAGATGGAACCGCACCGGAAGCAGATACTGCTGGAGGGGTTGGACGAGATTGCCAGGACATTCCAGCTCGAAGACGAGATATCTCGTTTCGAGCGCGCCTCTACTGTCCCATCTGTGCTGTGATTCTCCCTACGGCATCGGCATTCCTGTCTACGACCGTCGGGGATTCAACGTCGATCCACTCCATGTCGCCTATGTCATAGGCACTGATCCTGCCCTCCGCCGAAAGCGGCTGCAGGATGTCGTATGACAGGTTGATCTTGCTCTTCTGCATCTGGCCTATCCTGTCCATCACGTCGCTTCCAAGGATGTATATCCCAAGACACTCGGATGCAGGCAGCTGCATGACTGGCTTTTCCATGAATTCCTTGACTATCCCGTCCTGCACGACGGCAAACCCGGTCTCCTCCCTCCTGCTGGTTCGGGTGGCAATTACTGCCGAACTCTTCTTCTCTATGAACACGTCCCTCATCTTCTCCGGGCTGACTGCGCACAGGTTGTCTACGAACCACAACATAAACTCCGATTGGCCGTCTAGGGTGCTCCTTGCATGCAGCAAGTCCCCGGCGGTTCCGTTCCCCGAATCCTGGACGTATGTGATGTCCCTGTCGCTGCCAAAGTAGTTTTTAATCTGGCCCCCGAGGCCGTTAAAATCAGACACCATGACGATCTCGTCTATGAGTTCAAACGATTCCAGGTGTCTTACTATGTGATCTACTAGTGGCCGATCATTGATCGGCGTCATGGCCTTTGGAAAATAGTCTGTGTAAGGTCTGCCCCTAGAACCCTTGCCGCCTGCCAGAATTACGCTCTTCACGGCCTAACGGTATGACTTTTGCTTTCTTCTTCTGGCCCCGGGGCCGCCAAACTTCTTTGGTTCTTTCTGTCTGGCATCCCCGCTGATCAGGTATTTGTCAAAATCAGTTATTCTTCTTCTGAGATCCTCTCTGGTGGACTTGGGGAGTGGATGATCCCTTGGATCCTTTTTGGACTTTGTCCACCCTACAAGCGCCCTTGATATTCCAGTCGCGACCGCGCTTGCCTGTCCCATAAAACCGCCGCCTCTGACTCTCACTGACACATCAATCCTGTTTCTCAGGTCGCCTAGTATCTCTAGCGGCGCCATGACTACCTCGCGGGCAGTCTCCTGGGGAATCATCTCCACCGGGACGTTGTTGATCCTGACCTTCCCCTGGCCTTTTGTAATGTATACGCGCGCACTGGCAGTCTTTCTGGTTGCAAAATAAATCTCAGTCTTTGGGACAGTCATTCAGTCCACCCTATTACCCTGCACAGTTGCGCCATCGTGACGTACTGTGATGCGGTTCTTTTAATTTTTGCCTTTTCAAACTGAATCTTCTTGATCGGCTTTGTCTCCTTTGGAGATCCTATGTATGCCCTCAGCCTCTTGTGTGCCTCCTTGCCTGATGGTTTTCTGTCATAGGGGAGCATTCCGCGGATCATCTTGGTGATTATGGTGTCCGGTCTCCTGTAGTGGACCGGGCCATGCTTGGGGTTGATTATGCTGTTGATCTCCAAAAACTCCCTATACTCCTGAATTATGTTTGCCCTGGTTCCGCTAATCATGATCTTTTCACAGTTTACAACCGAAACCCTGTTTCCCTTGATGAGCAGCTTTGCGACGTGCGATGCAAGCCTTCCTGCAACGTGATCTGTGGCATCAACCACTATGGGCCTGTCCGTTCTTACTTCCTGTTCCCTGCTAGCCAAGCAACACCACTCCTCTGCCGGTGGGATTCTGCTCTATGAGTTCAGAATATCCGATCAATTTTCCGCCGCCGCCTATTATCTTGTCTGCGGCTGCACGTGATATGGAAAACGAGAACAGCGTGATGTCATGGGGGATGCTGCCGGTACCGAGAACCTTTCCCGGAAAAACCACCGTGTCGCCTTTCTTTGTAAGCTGACCAATCCTGTTGATGTTTATGTCCCTTCGTGCAATGGACGGCTTTAGCGCATATTCTGCCAGCTTTGCCCATATTGGTGCGTCGTTGGCAGCCGAGGCCTTTCTTAAACTTCGGGCCATGTGCACCACTACTTGATTAGTCATGTGAATAAGCGGTCTAGAACCCAAATATAACATGTATGATTTGTGATTGCCGGTGCTGCGCGCCGGGCTATTCCTCAATCCCGTTCAGTATGTCTCTGAACTCGCCAAGCCTGTTGGCAACTTCGTCTATTCCTGCAAGGATGATCTGTTCGGGGTTTAGCGCGCCTGTCGATTCAACTGTGAGGATCTTCTCATCTTCGTTCTCGGCATCGACGAGTGTCGAGATGTTTGCAGAGTTCCACTTGGCATGATCTGTTCCGCGTCCTAGCATTGCGTGGCATTCGATCCTTATTCTCTGACCGGGGGCAAGATCCACTATGGGGATTTTGTCCGAGATGGGTTTTATCACGTCGTCTTCGGAGGCCAGCTCGTTTGAGAAGAGCGCCCTTGTGGAATTCGAGTCCCCAGAATCCAGAACCAATATGACTGAGCAGTTGGAGCATCCTTTTTTGCTGTTGCAGTCGCACTCTGATCGTTCGTTGAACCTGTGCAGATCCGTCCTTAGCGGTATGAGTCCCAGCCTGTGTGCCAGGCCTTCGTCTGGCAGGACCGATGTGTTCTCTATTATGTCCACCTCGCTGATTGCAAACACCGGAATGCCGTTGAGGCATACGCGTCTCAAGGCGTTTGCGTACTGCAGGGGAACGCCGCTGAGCTTTACAGAAATCTTATGATTATCTCTTTTAATTATCTCTAGGGATGACAAGTCTCGCAGAAAATCTCCCCGATCCAAATAAAAATCTAGCGAGCACGGCTGCACCGTGGCATGCGTCCGCGTCTGTCATCTGAACCGGACCTGTTGATTCTTTTGGAAGCTGTCCGGGATATTTCGGTTTTCAGAACAGATGACAGCCGCGCCTACGACGCGGTGATGATGCCGCTGCGTGCAAATGCACTAAAAGGTGGATCTTTGCCCCGCAGGCGTTGCCTGTCCGGCAACAACATGCACGCTTGGCCAGTATCACCTGGCGCCTTTGAGGAAATTCCCAGATAAGTGATAGATAAATACCCAGCAACCATACGTGTTTTAGAAATGGCCGATGTGACCGTGGCAAGATACTCTTTTGAGGGTGAAAAGTTTGAGATACTCGTAAAGCCAGATCCAGCGCTTGACTACCGGCTGGGACGGAGGAAGGATATTTCTGCCGTGCTGGTCTCTGATGAGATTTATTCTAACTCCGGAACGGGAACAAAGCCCTCCTTGGAAAAACTCCTAAACGCCTTCAAGACAGACGACGCTGCCGAAATAGCAAAAATAATCCTTCAGAAGGGAGATCTGAACCTCACCACCGATCAGCGGCGCAGGATGATTGATGAAAAGAGAAAACAGATCATAACATTCATTGCCAAGACTTTTGTGGATCCGAGGACGCATCTACCCCACCCGCCGCTTCGAATCGAGCAGGCCATGAAGGACTGCCGGATCTCAGTTGATCCACAGCGGGGCGTGGACGAGCAAGTAAATGATATAGTTGAAAAACTGCGCTCAATAATAGCGCTAAAGTCTGAGAACCTGCAGCTGGAGATACTCATTCCCGCACAGTACGCGGCACAGTCGTATGCGGTATTAAAGTCGGTGGGCTCGCTACAAAAAGAAGAATGGCAGAACAACGGTTCGCTAAAAGCAATACTTGAAATACCCGCTGGAGCAAGGCCAAATGTGATAGACAGATTGGGTTCTATAACCAGAGGATCTGCGACAATTGAGGTAATCTGATGAACAGACGAAGATATGTGATTCCTGGCGATGTAGTTACCACCGGGCCGTTCAGGCCTGAACAGAACGTGATACTTGACGGAAACAAGATAATATCCACCATGGTGGGAATCTCCGAGATTTATGACGACTCTGCAAAAGTAATCCCGCTGGCTGGAAAATACACTCCAAAGATTAATGATCTCGTGATCGGCAAAGTAATCTCACACACATCCCTGTCATGGGAGCTTGACATCAACTCGTGCTACGTGGGATTTCTGCCTGCACAGGATGTCTTTGGACGAGACTTTTCAGCCCATGCAGACGAACTTACTTCGAAACTCAGATCTGGGGATCTGGTGGCTGCGCGGATAGCAAACTTTGACAGGACTAGGGATCCATTGGTGACAATCTCCGATCGGGACTTGGGCAAGATCGACTCTGGCGACTTGGTCGAGATATCACCCAGCAAGATCCCGCGATTAATCGGAAAGAAGGGCTCGATGATTCAGATAATAGAACTTGCAACCGATGCTGCAGTCACGATAGGCCAGAACGGCTGGATTGTGGTATCATGTGACACTCCTCATGGCTTATTAAAGGCTAAAAAGGCAATCCAAATGGTAGATGAAAACGCACATGTTGCCAATTTGACTGATCAGGTAAAAGAAATGTTGGAATCAAAAGGTGAATCATAATGGGTGGAAGAGATGCAAAGTTAGTACTGTTAGACGAGAACGGCATTCGTTGTGACGGCAGAAAGGTAGACGAACCCCGACAAATAATGATAAAGGCCGGCGGGCTAAAGAATGCAGACGGCTCGGCATACATCGAATTCGGCAACAACAAGATCGTGGTGGGGGTGTTTGGCCCACGAGACGTGCATCCCAAGCATATGTCCAACACTGATACTGGAATACTGCGAGTCAGGTATCACATGGAGCCGTTCTCCGTCGACGAGAGAAAGAACCCTGCCCCGTCCAGGCGCGAAATTGAGATATCAAAAGTGATTAAGGAGGCTCTGGAACCCGCAGTTATTCTTGAAAAATTCCCCAGGACGGCGGTGGATGTGTTCATAGAGGTGCTGCAGGCAGACGGCGGAACCAGGTGTGCGGCACTCTCGGCGGCGTCTGTCGCATTGGCAGATGCGGGAATTCCGATGAGGGATATGGTGGCAGCATGTGCCGCAGGCAAGGTGGCAGACACTGTAGTTCTTGATGTTAACAATGAGGAGGACCAGGCAGGCCAGGCTGACATGCCGATAGGCTACATGCCAAACATGGAAAAGATTACGTTGCTGCAACTCGACGGAATAATGACTCCCGAGGAATACAAAAAATGCGTGGAGGTGGGAATCAAAGGATGTAAGATAGTGTATGATTTGCAAAAGAAGGCGCTCCACAGTAAATATTTTGACGGGGATAGAAAATGACATCCGCGATAATCAATGATTTGAAGAAGGTACAGATTCTTGAGCTTCTGGCTCAGGGCAAAAGAGCCGACGGAAGAGGTTTTGAAGAACCAAGAAAGATAACTATACAGACAAACGCGATTCCCAAGGCAAACGGCTCGGCCCGCGTACTGCTCGGCGGTACGGAGGTGGTGTGCGGAATAAAGATCCAGCCTGACAGACCATTCCCTGACACGGGAGACAAGGGAATATTCATCTGCACTGCCGAACTGCTGCCTCTCTCCCACCCTAGTGTGGAGACCGGCCCACCAAATCCTGCCGTAATCGAGCTGGCCAGAGTGGTAGATAGGGGAATACGAGAAAGCCACATGGTTGATGTGTCCCAGTTGGTGATACAGAAGAACAAGTCAGTAGTAGGCGTGTTTGCCGACAACGTGGTGGTAGATTATGACGGAAACTTGTTTGACGCATGCTCCTATGCGACCACTGCAGCACTGCTCTCATCCAAGATGCCCAAGTGGACCATGGTCGACGACATCCCTACGCTAGTCGATGGCGAGATGTTACCGGTACCTGCTACAACCATACCGGTCTCTGTCACCATGGGCAGGATTGGCAGCCACATCCTAGTCGATCCAAACGCGGACGAGTGGAGTTGCATGGACGCCCGGATAACGATTACCACCAACTCTGACGAAAACATCTGTGCGTTGCAAAAGGGTGGCTCTGACGGATTCACCCAGGACGACATAGTCCGATGCGGTGAGATCTCTGTCCGCGTGGGAGCAAAGATACGCGAACAGCTCAAGGAATCTGCGCAGGAGGCCTAAAATGGCAAAGGCAAAGAAATCGCTCAAGGGCCTTGGCGCAAGATACGGCATCAAGTTACGAAAACAATACACAAAGATCCATCTCCAGCTAAAAGAGAAGCGAACCTGTCCTGAATGCGGCTCCAAGACGTTCGGACGCGATGCCGTGGGAATATGGTCCTGCAAAAAATGTGGCCTCAAGATAGCCGGAACCGCATATGACATCAAACTTTAACGCAAAAATCACTGTCGATGCAGGAGACAAGACCAAGGCCATCTTTGACTCCGTTGAAACTGACAATAAATTCTATCCAGAAAATCCCGTCAAAACCAGCATCCGGATGGATGGCGCAATTCTCATCCATGTCGAATCTGATCATCTTGCACACTTGAGGGCAAACCTCAACTCCACGCTGCGCCTCATCCAGGCAAGCCATGATTCGATAGAATCGGTAAAGATATAACGAAACGGAATACACCAGTAGGCATGTCATCAAGACAGATGCCTCCATGGCTTCAGGAGCAGGTAATGAAGATGCAGCAGTCCCAGCAAAACCTCCAGTCCGTCATGACACAGCGGCAGCACCTTGAGATGGAAAAGGTCGAGACGACAAAGGCGCTAGAGGAACTGAAGAGGGCAAGCGACGACGATGCCGTCTTTAAGCACGTGGGAACAGTCATGATAAGATCGACAAGGAAGGATCTCATCGATGATCTTGAGGAAAGGCAGATGATGGCAAATACGCGCATGACTGTGCTTGAAAAACAAGAGACGCGCCTCAAAGACTCCCTCAGGGAACAGGAGGCAAACATTACCAAGATGATGAAGAGCGGTCCTGCAGATGCACCCGCAGACAATTCTAGACGGTAGCCTCTGTCATCTGGCATGCCCGTGGCTTGATATACCGGCAGCCTGCTACTTGTACCAGTAATGAACATTGCAGGCATTCGAATAGTCGTAGATGAGAGGGAGAAGAAGAGCGGAATTCCTGACCTGCTCAAGTCGATTGGCATGAATGTTGAGGTAAAGACGCTTCCGGTGGGCGACTATATCGTCGCGCCCGAGACTGTCGTGGAACGAAAGAGCATTCGTGATCTGATGTCGTCCATATTTGACGGAAGGCTGTATGATCAATGCTCCCGCCTCAAGGAACACTTTACGTACCCTGCCGTTCTCTTAGAGGGTAATGTCGACGAGATTGACGAGATCATGGACAACCCGATGGTCTTTTACGCCGCCCTGTCCAAGGTTGCACTTGATTTCAGGATCCCCGTGATTCCCACACCCAACGCAGCCCACACGGCCAAACTGCTAGTCTCGATGTGCTCCCGGAAGGAATCTACCAAGGGGCCGTACCTTAAGAAGATCAAAAAATCCCCAGATCTTGAAAAGCAGCAACTGTCAGTTCTCTGTAGCCTGCCTGGAGTCGGAGAAAAGTTTGCAATAAGGATGCTTGAAAGGTTCGAGACCCCGCTCAAGGCCTTCTCTGCAAGCAGCACGGAGATTGCCAAGATTGAAGGTTTTGGGCAAGCCCGTTCAAAAAAGATCAAAAAGACGCTGTGCACCAAAAGCACTCTCTCAAAGGAGTCTAGCCAGACGACCCTGCACGACCCTTGAGAAGCTTCCTCTTGAGCCGCGTGCCGCACGCGGGGCATTCTGACGTGCCCGTGTGGCTTGTCCTGCATCCGGGGCAGTAATGAATCCACCTGCCTGCATCGGTTATCCCGCTCGTCATGACAGGCGAGACCTTCAGGCCCAGGCTTCTTGCGACGTTTGAGATTGCAAAATCATCCGTAACGATGTTGCCGTCCATCTCGATTCCCAGGGCGATGATGGATATGTCCTGCCTTGACAGCTGCATCATGTCCCCTGTCCTTCTTGCAGCCACCCGGGCTGCCTTGACTGATGCGCCGTCGGGCTCTCTGATGCGCAGCCTTCCAGTATCAATCATGATGCCCAGCGCGTCATGGCTCTGCTTTATGTGCCTGATCTCCTCGTAGACCAGGTGGGTCGTGTGGGAATTTACAGTGGATCCAAATGGGACTCCGGCGTAAAATGCGCTCGCGTCAAGAATTCTAGTATCCAAGCTTGCTCATCTGTCTGAGTCCTCGCTTTTTGAGTCTTACAAAGACTGCATGCTTCCTGTACTTTTTAATGATGATGGGCTCCTCGTATCCTGCCGACTTTATCACCTGCGCATCCATTACAATGTTGCAGTCATGCGACGATATGATCTCAATCTTCTCGTCGGGGACTATGATTGATTCCAGCCTGTATACCGGGGCGACCGGGGTTATGATGAGAACGTCCAGGCTCTCGTGCAGGATCGGCCCTCCCAGAGAAAATGAATGCCCCGTGGAGCCGCTCGGCGTTGCAATAATCACCCCGTCCATCTTTTGCCGCACGGTGTCGTTTTGAAACTTTATCTCAATCTCCGCGGTCCTTGTCAGGTTTGTCCTGCTGATGTAGATCTCGTTGAGTGCCGGCGGGAATTCCTCCCCCCCGCAGGATGCAATCACCCTGGTTCTCTTGTCCAGAAAGAACTTGTCTGCAAGAATCTGATCTATTGCCTTGTCGATCTCGCCAATGGTTATTTCCGAGAGTATGCCCCTGTTCCCACCCACGTTTATTGTCAGAATGGGGGCCTCGTTGTCCAGATTCCTAAAGACCCTCAGTGTGGTGCCGTCCCCTCCCAGGGTTATGACAAGATCCAGCCTGATCTTCTTTAGCTCCTCAAGGGACTCCATCTCCTCTGCAGTCTCTACCCTTATCGGGGATATCGTGTATACCATGATTTTTTTTGCCAGAAGCTTCTTTGCCACGTCCCTTGCAGCTTGCTCTGATTCCTTTGATCCAACCTTGCTGACAACTGCAACCCTTTGGAGATTCACCATCTTGTATAATCCACGTTTACATAAAAATCATCTTTTGCAGGACGGCTCTTGGATCTTGCAGTTCAGTCGTGGACGTCTTGGCAAGCCGGATTGGACTCGGCAATGACTGCAATTACAGATCCGCCGAGGCGTCAGAAAGGGCATCCGTTGGAGCCGGCCAGTCTGGCTGCACAAACTTTTGCGCGTCGATATATGCCGGTAACAGTTAATTATGAACAAACTTGACTGACTCCATGGGTTACGCAGAGCCGGACGTGCTGGTAAATACACAATGGGTATCGGATAATCCCCCCGGAAACGGCCAGAGGCTGGTGGAGGTGGATTACGATCCTGTGAACGCGTACCAAAAAGGCCACATTGATGGAGCAAGCCTGATCTGGTGGAAGCGAGACATTAACGATCCTGTGACGCGGGACATCATTGACAAAAAACAATTCGAATCATTAATGTCAAGAAACGGAATCAGTTCGGACACTGCCGTTGTCTTGTATGGCGACTTTAACAACTGGTTTGCCGCATTTGTTTTCTGGGTGTTCAAGTTTATTATGGTCATGACAATGTCCGAATTATGGATGGTGGCAGGAAAAAATGGGAGCTGGAGAATCGGGCATACACGACAGACGAGCCTACTCTGGAACCTGTGGCGTATGACGCCCAGCCGCCTGACGAGGGACTGAGGGCGTACTTGTTTGATGTCCGACGTGCGCTGAGCAAGGATGACACGGTAATGGTTGACGTCAGGTCTCCTGCAGAATTTTCAGGCCAGATTACTGCACCCCCGGAGTACCCCATGGAGCATGCACAGAGGGGCGGGCACATCCCTGATGCAAACAACATCCCATGGGCCACAGCAGTCAACGACGCTGACGGGACATTCAAGTCAGCAGAGGACTTGAGGAAGAATTACGAATCCAAGGGCGTCACTGCCGACAAGGATGTAATATGCTACTGCAGGATAGGCGAGAGATCCTCGCACAGCTGGTTTGTGCTCAAGTACCTCTTGGGATACCCTAGGGTTAGAAACTATGACGGCTCGTGGACCGAATGGGGCAACATGATAGGAAACCCCGTGGAACGCTGATTGCTGCTGGACATTCCAGTTCTCAAGGAGGGTTCGTTTTATCTAATCAGGGACGGTTCTTCTGATATTGTCTTGGAGGATAAGACCAAGCGAGGACTCACTGTTCGGGATACGTCTGTTGATGAAAAGCTGGGCGTCACTGCAGACAAGGGCATGATACATGACATGGACGGGATAGGCCACTGGGTTCCGATCCGGTGGTATTTTTCCAAGGAATGCTACGGCCTGTCCGACGTTCAGGCCCATGCCGATGCCATGGATAAGAGATACACGGAACTCAGAGAGGTCACCTGCCCTGACGACTAGCATTCAGGTGCCACACGCTCATGCATGCATAATACATCTGGGAACTGCATTCCAGACGGTGCCTGACATGAATGCCATGCATCCATGCAGTGGCGGATCAATCGCTGCCTCGAAGATCTAAATTTAAGCACAATGGCGGATGCGACAGAATGCAAGGGTTTTTTCCACATTCCAAATCAAATACCTTGTGGGCGTTGGATGTGACCTGTCCTCTCAAGCATATTTTTGACAACCTTTTTAACTAAATCTTGCTAATCAGTATTGAATGTCACTGCTCTTAAAGGATCGTGTGTGGTCAATGGAAGCTCCCACTGTCAAGCGCGGCGTATACCCGTTGCACGGGTTCAAGCTTGGCCTTTACCGGCTGCCAATCAAGCTTGAGGATCCTGTGGAATTGAAATCCGTCCACGATGGCCTTAAAAAGGCGTTTGAGATGGACATGTACGCAGACAGGATCTTTGCCACATACAGGTGGAAAGAACGAAACATGAATGATCCAGACGCGCGAGGTTACGAAGAGGTAGGACTGTCAATCACGGTGGAGATTGTAACCGGAGAGGTGGTCGACATCATATATCAGATATTTCCGATTGAAAAGTTTGGGGATCCCAACTGGGTTCGGGATTACCGCAAAAAGGCCGATCACTTTGCCAAGATGATCATTGATACGATATTGCGCAACACCATTCTAGCAGACAAGCTCGTGGCACACTATGTGAAATCCGAAAAAATCTCCGAAGTTATGGCGCTACAAAAGCTCGAGGATCTAACCCCGCTGGCAAAGATAGTCCTTGGGGCCAAGCCGAAACCCGTCGAGGCCCAGGACGAGCTGGAGGATGAGGATGATGGCGCAATCGAGATTCCGGACGGCGCAAAGGAAGGCCCGATTGATGTTGAATTCAAATCAAAACTAAAGCAATCCGCATCGTACGATGCTCCAGAACATACCATCAAGACTTGGGGCAGGAAAGGCACGAGCAACGGAATCATGGGCGTGTGGGGCGAGTTTGTATCGGTTGACTATGACATTTGTGTGGCAGACGGCGGTTGCATCGAGGCATGTCCGGTCAGCGTCTATGAATGGTTTGACACCCCGGGAAGCCCATCATCCGAGAAGAAGCCCCTCATGTCAAAGGAGCCTGACTGCATATTCTGTCTCGCCTGCGAAGGCGTCTGTCCGCCGCAGGCAATCAAGATATTTGAGCCTAAATAACCCTTCTTGCAACTATAAATAGTGAGTAGCACTTCTCAGGAGTTGGGAAAGATGGAATATACTCCGTTTGTGCAATTTACACTAACCCTTTTCATGGCATCTGCTGTTATAATCACGGCGTATACCTGCAACTTTTACTACTTGGCATACCTGTCCGGCAGGAGAAAAGATGTCCTGTCCACTGCCGATCTGGGCACCCCGTCAATCACAATCCAGCTTCCCATATACAATGAAAAGTACGTCGCAACGAGGCTTGTCAGCGCGGTGTGCAACCTGGACTATCCCAAGGAGAAGATGAGAATCATGGTGCTCGACGACTCTGATGACGACACCGTGGATCTGCTCCGGGATACAGTCGATGACTACAAGAAACAGGGATTTCAAATAGAGCATGTCCGACGCGGCACAAGAAAGGGATACAAGGCCGGCGCGCTCAAGCACGCGATGAAGACTACAGATACAGAGCTTGTCGCCATATTTGACGCAGATTTTATTCCGCCGGAATGGTTTCTCAGGAAGGCCATTCCATATTTTTCAGAGTCAAGCATCGGCCTGGTCCAGTGCCGCTGGGGACATGTCAACGAGAACTATTCTACAATAACCCAGGCGCAGGCACTGAGTCTTGACTTTCATTTTCTGATAGAGCAGAAGGCAAAAAGCAACTCCCACCTCTTCATGAACTTTAATGGCACCGCCGGAATCTGGAAGCGCACCTGCATCGAGGATTCTGGAGGCTGGCATACGGCCACGCTGGTAGAGGATCTGGACCTGAGCTACAGGGCGCAGATGAAGGGATGGAAGTGCATATTTCTGCCTGATGTCGTGGTGGATGCGGAGCTCCCGGTACAGATGAACGCGGCCAAACGCCAGCAGTTCCGTTGGGCAAAGGGCTCCATACAGTGCGCAATAAAGCTGCTCTCTGACATCATAGTCAAGCGTACAGTCACAATAGAGACCAAAATCCAGGCATTCATCCAGCTGACGCGCCACGTGGTGTATCCGTTGATGCTCATACAGTTTCTGGCCCTGCCGGTACTGCTGGCAGGCAAGGTGGATCTCTACATAATCAGCCTTCTTCCGGCATTGACAATTGCAACATATCTTGCAATGGGGCCTGGCGCATACATCATGATAATACAAAGGATGTACAACAAATCGTGGAAGTCGAAGGCAAAGATACTTCCTGCACTGCTGGTGTACAACGCCGGCATGTCAGTCAACAACACCGTTGCCGTCTTTGATGCCGTGGTAGGAAGGAAGAACGAGTTTCTTCGAACCCCCAAGTACGGCATAATCAAAAACGACGACGGGTGGAAGAACAAGGCATACAACCTGCCGTTTACCCAGACAACCCTGCTGGAGATATTCTTTGGAGTATACGGCGTGGCCGGAATGTTCATAGCCATATTTACAAACAACCCAATCTTTGTACCCATAATCGGACTGCAGGTAGTCGGGTTCTTTTACATCGCCTACATGAGCCTGTCGCATACCAGATTTAAAAGAAATAAATCCAACCCCGATTATGTAATGACCAAGCAGGAGAAGATGACTAACAGGGTTTACAAACTTGCAATGGTGGGGATAGTTGCCGTTATCGTATTTGGCGGCTTTATGGCCGTCTACGGATACAACTCTGACATATATCCACTTGAAAGGATGAAGGGAAACCTTGATCGTGTCATAGGCTCGTCTGATCCTGTAATCATCCAGGCCCATCTGCTTACAATCCAAGACGACCTAGACATCATGCTCTCAAAGATTCCCGAGACTTCCAGCCTGAGCGGCAATGCTGTCTCCCAAAACCCCGTATGGCTCTTTCCAACTCAATCTACAGACTTTATCAACATTAAGATTGACGTCGAGACCCTGCTTGCAAGCATTCAACAGATCTCGGCCGTTCCAAAGGACAGCTCTGCATACCATACTGGAATGATGGACATCAACAGCAGGGCGTTATTGCTCCAGTCCAACATATCTGATGCGACCCCGTACATGTATGTCAGCATTACCAACATACTGTTTGCAACTATCTGGATTGCCGTGATTCTGGGAGTATTTGCTGGCCTGAAGAAAAAGAAGGAGCAGCTCAACAGAATTGACGAAGTAGGAATCTGAGATCCCTGGAATTATCCGGACGCTCTTTTCTGACACATGGCAGTCAAATCTTCACCCCTGCAGGCAGTCGCTTTGCAGGCCATGTGGGGTCGATTAGTAACTCCGGTACCAAAAACGTCTGATGATTTTCATAGCAGCACTGGTTCTGGCCTTCTGATGCATGGATGCCATCCGGCACGCGTCCTCCAACCCGGCCTCTGACTTTCCAAACGCCGCGACGACTCGCAGAACCAGTCTACGATATGTCCAGTTCCCGCCTGATCTTGTCCACTGCCCTGATTCCGTAAATGTCTCTTACCTGTTGGATCCGCAGTGATTCGTTGAGGGTTTTTTTGCCCATCGTGTTCTTCAGCATGGAATAGACCTCGTCAAACCTAATCTCCCACTTGTCAGCACAGTCCAGAATCTTGCTAACCGCCCATTGCCTTACCTCGCGGGGGAGCGGGATCTCCTCGCCTGCCTCAATTGAAATCTTGTCAAACAGGTTGATAATCTGCACCGTCTGCTGTGACATCTTCTCTAGATCCACAGAATCCCCGTACTTGGATTCTGCATTCATTCGGATGCCTGACTGGTACTCTGAGAGCCTTAACAGCGCCATCATCTCTCTTGACGTGTCGCCGGAGGCCTTGCTTGCAGCGCTTTTGATGGACTGTATGTCCTTGAACATGCTTTCTGTCTTTTTGTGAAACTCTGCATTTCCTGCATCCTGCCTCCTTATCATCTCCGAGGTCGAGGCAATCTTCTGCTCTATGCCGTCTGTCCTCTCGAGCATACCATCCTTGAGATTGGCCAGATCCGACTGGACTGACTTGAGTCCCTCTCCCACGAAAGCCGTCGTGTCTGCCCGACGTGACAGCGTCCCGATCTGGGTCTCTACCTTGTCTATCTTGCCTGCCAAGTCTCCGACTGACTTCATGCACATGCTGTTTGTGGATTCGGCATCTGCGGCCACAGTCTTGAACTGATCCTGAAGACCCTCTATGACCACCCCGAGGGAATCTATCCTGGATGCCTTGGACGATATGAAGTCGATTGTAGACTTGATTGCATCCAGATCCGAGTTCAGATTGGATGTGGACGAAACCTTTTCGGTTATCCTTCCAAGCTCGCCTTTGAGGTCCTCAATCACGTGCGCCCCTGCATCAAGCCTTGCGGTCTTTTCTGATATGCCATCCATGCTGTTTTTGAGCCTGTCGATGTCTCCGCCTATATCTATGAGCGAATCAGTCCTTCCCGCGACGTTTCTAAGCTCGTCTCTTACCTCGTCGATTCTCTGCGCCATCTTGATGATCATCTTGGAGTTGTTCTGGATTGAATTCATGCTGCTCTCCACTTGCCGTGCAAGCTCCTCTGGATTTGCCACCTTTTGTATTCTGCCCACCTCTTCTTGCAGCCTTGCAGTCTGATCGCTGAGCCTGCCTACCACGTCTGACTGGGATTTTACGCGCTTCAAGCCTGCATACAGCTTCTGCGTATCTTCCTCCATGATGCTGATCTGTTTTGATTGCTTCTGGACGTGTTGCAGCGTTGAGGCCAGCGCGTCAATCATGCTCTTCATCGAGACAAGTATCTTTTGGTTGTCCGCAAAGATCTTTGACATCGCCTTGATCTCCTTTTGCAGCGCCTTGGTAGAGTCTGAGACTGATGCGACCTTCTTTAGCAGCGCAGCCGGGGTTGGTTCTTTCTTTGCCGTTGCGGTGGTTTTTTTTACTGCGCCTGCCATGTATTGCATTGAAAAAATTCTCATAAAAGAGTTGGGTTGGCCGCTTGGGAGATTGCACCCACCGATTTGCATGGCTGCACCCTGTCAGACCGGCGCGCCTCTTGGTGTTCCGGCAGATGCCTGCGTCACCTTGGGGTTACCGGATACGGGCTTTGCAGCAGGTCATGCGGGCTTGATGCAGTTCCCGTCATTTACAATCTCGGGGCCATGGAGCAACTCATGAAACGTCTTTTGGACCATTCCATCTGCAGTCACCCTGAATGATGTCGTGCAATAATCGCATTTGATCATATGGTACGGTATAATACGGTACTATTAATATCATTTGACGTGGGAACTCTGTTTCCTAATTACTCCCTGCACAGACACTCATCTGTGCGACTCTGCCTATGTCATCATCCCGCCCCCTTGTTCCCTGCAGTCTTTGGGCCGGGCTTGTAGACATGCACTATTTTTGGCGTGCCGTGCCCGTTGTCAATTGCCGTATCAATCATCTGGTTGTACAGCTGCACCTTTCCGTATATCTCGGCCTTGACGTTCTCCCACTTCCGCGCGCTTATGCACTCGCCCAGCACCCGCTTGAACGTGGAAAACGCAATCTCGACTGACCACCGCTCGTTGTACCCTGACTCCCTGCGCCACGCCTTCTGAAATTCCCTCTTTTGTTCACGGGTAAGACCTGCAAACTTGTATGCTGCCATATGGGCCATATGATCCAAACCGCCCAGCTGCCTGAATCCTGCCTCCTTGCGGGGCATGCACCCGTTTGCCTTTCCGGCAAAGTCTATGCGGATGGGAATCAGCGGGGCGATGCCGTGCTCGTCGCAGTACCTGCGGATCTTCTGGGTATCGTAGGCACCGTCGCCTGCGGCTGCCGTGCCTGCAGAGGTGCCTGCGTTTGGCGACTCTTCTGCGTTTGCAAAAGCCTGCTCCACCAGTTCCTCAAACTGCGGCGAGTCCCCGCACTTGTCGTCGGTGATTGCCACGGCGTAGATCTTTTTGGTCTTGGCATCCACGCCGACATGCATCTTTATGAACCCGCGCCGGGTGCCCCACTTTTCTGTCATCCAGTCGCCGCGGTTTGTGGGCTTGAGTCCGGTGGAGTCAAAGGCGAACAACTTGATCTCGGCCATGGTGCCGCCGTCTGAGAACCACACGGAAGCCGTGCCGTCCTTTCCATTGTCTGCAAAAGTGCAACCAAGCTTGGTTATCCTCTTCTGGAACGCCGAGTACGTGGGCGCGTTTTCCTTGCCAACTATTTCCTCTGCCACGCCCTGGAGCTGCCTGTACTCTATGCCCGTGGCGTTCCTGAACAGGAACGCCGCTGCAAAACACGCGTTTGAGAAGACGTACGGGCGACCGACCTTCCCGCAGTTCAGCTTCTCTACCCCTTGCGTCAGGATCTCCGAGTTTATCTGGAGCATCCACAACTGACCGCGGTCTATGTACTTGCGGTCATCGTACTGGAACCTGCGCTCTTCTGATTTGAAAGATTTTTTAGCGTCATGTGTGCCTGTTTTGTCTGGAGATGGTGTGTTTTCAGTCATGGTTGGTAGCCTGACTGTCTGCACACCTCTCTGATCAATACAATTTTCTATTGAAAATGTTTGATGTGGTGTTCAAATTCATCTGATCTGTCCAGCTTGGTCTGATTTTGGATCTGCTAGGCGTGGTTGAGGATAATTAGGAAACAGAGTTGACGTGGGAGACTTTGTTTCTTAATTTCGATAGGCGTAGCTGGGTTGTCACCACGAGTACAGTTTTCGTATAACGTGGCGCTGTTTGTGACTAAATTCGCTGTAAAAGTACGAAATATTTGGATTTGGGAAACAACGTTGGTATGGAAGCGTATCGCCGATCCCGACCTTCTGGCATGACATTTCATACTGCGCTTTGTTGCTCGTAACTGCGTCCTTGCACTTTATTGGCTCTGACGCTGCACGCAATGGCGTCCCTGACGCGGCGATCCGAGCCGCGGCGGTACGCACAACTGGTACCATGACACGTATGTGGCATGACCAGTGATGCAGTCAGATACCCCAGGTCATATCTCCACATTCCGTTTCAGTCGACCTGCTCATTACTCTGCACTTGGTCACGTGACTTTGGGTGTGGCTGACTGACCATAAAGGGATTTGGAATACCCGGATCCCGGCAATCCTGCGCACCAGAATACGGCAGCAGTATGCATGCTGCGCGATGTCAGGCTCGCACCCTGGGGGACGGCGGCATTCATACACCCATGCCATGACATCTATTTTTAAGCAGACACTGTATATTGTTAGTATGCAGGATCTTTTTCTCCAGCTGGATTCGGTGATAATCCAAAACTCATTTAACAGCACCGTAAACACCCTGATTGATCAAGTCACCCCTGAATTTTACCATACCAACTTTATCAGTGATCTGGCCTTCATAATGATCATCGGGGCTGTGGTTGCGCTTGCATTCTTCAAGATACGGCAGCCACTGATCATCGGATATCTATTCGCAGGAATGCTGATCGGGCCGCTCTCACCGTTCTGGTCGTGGATTCTTCCTGACGGCAGAGATCCCAACATTCTTGGCGATGTCGGGCTTTTGGCTGACATTTCGGCATTGCACCTATTTGCTGATATCGGGGTCATACTGTTGCTGTTTGTTATTGGAATCGAGTTCCCGTATGCAAAGATCCGAAGTATAGGACGGGCCACCATAGGGGTGGGAACGATAGGACTGCTCATGTCGCTGGGAATCATATTTTACATAGCAACTGCGCTCGGGCTGGGGTTCATGGACGCCCTGTTCATCGCCGCCGCACTGTCCATCTCCAGCACCGCCGTGATAGTCAAGATTCTGGAAGATGCGGGAAGAATCAACCAAAAGTCGTCCATCCGAGTTCTGGGGATCTTGATTGTGGAGGATGTAATTGCTGTGATACTGCTCAGTTCGCTGCAGTCCGTTGCACTGATTGGAACCGTATCGCCCGAGTCGATCGCAGTGGTTGTATTGGTTGCAACGGCCCTGATTATTGGGACATTTGTAGTCGGCACCCGACTGATCACGCCCCTGATTGACAGGGTTGCAGCAACCGAACACCGTGAAATCCTCCTGCTTACCATTCTTGGCATATGCTTCGGATACGCCCTGCTGACAAACGTCGTGGGACTGTCTGTCGCAATCGGGGCGTTCCTGGCAGGCGTGCTTGTGGCCGAGTCAAAGTCGGCCGAGGTGGCCAAGCTGCTCTCAAGTCCGATCAAGGACATGTTCGTGGCAATATTCTTCATATCCATAGGCGCCCTGATGGATATTACGCACATTGGCGACTACATGCTCATCGCTGTCGCACTGATAATAGTGGCCATTGCTACAAAGTTCGGCGGAAACGTCATTGCGAACCTGATATTCCGGAACCGGCACCGAACCGTGTTTCGTTCCGCCTTTGCCCTGGCAGCGCCAAGGGGAGAGTTCTCAATTGTCATTGTAAAGACCGGCGTGGACATCGGTGCAGTCAGCGCCTTTCTCTTCCCGATGATGGGGATGATTGCAATAATAACTGCGTTCCTCACCCCATACATGATACGGGCAGGAGACAAGGTGCTTTCGATAGATAAGGATGACAATGTCTGATGAATTAACGAAACTGCTCGGACGGGTACATGAAGGAATTACCACCTTTGATTTTGACGGCAGGGAAGTTCCTTGTATTGTCCTTGACGAGACCCGGTACGACCAGCTGTTGTCCAGAATTGCAGGCCAACCGCTCTCGGTTGACACGGATCTGAACATACTGCAGGATGGACTGGGGCATGTCTTTGTGGAGGCCGTGTTGGGGTTCTCAAAGGGCGGCATGGTAGAAAGGTTTCTTGTCAACGCCGCAACGGATCTTGCATTCTTTGAGTCCCTTGCCAAAACCACGATGCTTGCGCTGTCATCTCCAAAATCACGCTACGGCAAAGACAACGTGTTTATGATCCAGCTGCCCAATCCTGCGAAGGCGCAGGATGCGTTGGAGATAATCAAGAATGCGCTGGTGCCGCGGTAAACCTGATGGTGCAGTTACCGGGATTTGAACCCGGGTCACGAACTTGGCAAGCTCGCATAATAACCAAACTATACTATAACTGCGCCAGTTCTAAAATCCGGATTTGAATATTAAACTGTTTTTAACAGTCAGTACCAACACCTGTCATGAACGAGGCGGTTCTTGAGCGACTGGAGCAGAAGATTCAGGAGACTGTCTCGAACAGGGATCAGATCATGCAGCTGGTCAACTCCCTTTCAGAAATTGACGATCCCAAGTCGTTCGTGCTTGGCATCGCCACGGGGAGGCTCTATAATGCATTTTACTACCAGTCTCGGAGGATTCTCAAACGCGAACCGACAAAAGAGGAATTTGAAGAGTTTTTGGGGTTTGTAAGGGATAAAAGGCGTATGCTGGAGCGCCTATGGTGAAGGCTTGTCCCACTGGATTACCTTGATTGTCGGGGTTCCGGGAAGCTTTACGCACGACCCCTTGAGCGCCTTCTTTGCAGCATTTAGGTGTTCATTCCCGTTGACATAAAGTTCTATGATGCACTGGCCCTGCCTGACTCTTGCGCCAAGGCTCGTGGCCTTGCCCCATGCGCGCCTCATTCCCTCCTGAAGCCTGTCTGCCCCGGCAGCCGCGATCATCTTGTTCTCCCTGAGAAGATTATGCGGGTATATCCTGAGCCGGGAATAGTAGCCGGTCTCTCCGACGGTCTTCTCCAGCGTCTTGTTTGCCGCAAGCCTAGTTGACTCGATGGCCATGTGCCTGATCTGGATCTTTTCATTGATGAGGAGCTGGACACAATACTGGTATGTTCCCCTCTTGCCGCCCTGAAACTTGGCAATCTTTATCTGCGGTTTTCCCTTGATGTATTCCTTGCGCGTAAAGGGCTGGCCGGTTCCGTTTCTATAATTGGCACCATGCATGATATCCTCAAACCATGATGCCCATATTTTAACGGTTAGCAATCCATGCGGTGCACGTTCCGGCTCCAAATCTGTACGAGCGTGATCCATGTTCCAAGTCAGGACCGGTTCTGTCTGGCATGTGCGGGATTGCAAAACATATGAGAATTTTGCACATGTTCTTTTATATGGAAATCATTTGGCACCGATCATCATGGATGACACCCTGCAGGTTGCCGGCCAACTGATCTCGTCGCGCGTCTACATAACTGACCGGGACATGATACGCGAGCTTGAGCAGAAGGGATTTGGAGACACTGACGGAAAGAGATTCCTCCTGAAGCAGTTTGAGGCGCTTTACCTGCTGTACACCGGCCGCCTCACCCTGACAAAGAAGGGACAGGAGATCAGCTTTGCCTCCTTTGTCAGCACGTGTCAAAAGACCGATCCCGAGATAATGACAAGGTTCCTGATATACCGCGACCTTCGAAACCGCGGCTATGTTGTAAAGGACGGCTTTGGGTTCGGTTCTGACTTTAGGGTCTATGAAAGGGGGGATTATGGGCAGAAGGGCGCCAAGTTCCTGATATTTGGCCTAAACGAGGGCCGGCAGGAGAAGATGGGTGCGCTGCAAAAAAAGATTGACGAGATTATGCAGATGGGAAAGGAACCAATCATTGCAGTTATTGAACGCCGCGGCGAGGTCATATACTACAAAATCAACCGGATGAATTTTTATGAAAACAAATCCAGATCAGAAGATCCATTTGATGCCTAGCATTTCATCAGCCAGTCCGCGGAGTATTTGAGAAGACTTCGTTTCTCTGCATCGACAAAGTCATACACCTCCAGATGTTTTGCCTTGTTCTGCCACAGCTGTTCAAAGTGTATCATCTTTCTTTTCACCCTTGCCATGTCATTCCATGAGGTAAAGACGTCTATTGCCTCAAACCCCTTTGTCGGGTACGCGACAGTCTCTCTGAAGGTTCCAGTAAATGCAACCATGTTGCCGTCGCCGTCCTTGAATATCCCGACTCTTTCCGATACGGAATCTATGATGTGTTCCGAGTTTGGCATCGCGATCCTGACTTGGATGCTGCCCTGTCTGACTGCGTCTCTTATCTGCTGAATTATGCCTGCCTGCGACCCCTTGGCAGGTCCTGTCCCTTCAGAAAACAACCTCACGAGCATGTTCGTGTCCTTGACACTGAGCCTGTGGCCTACCACCATTCTCAGCACCGTGCTGCCGTCTGTGATGTTGTCAAGCCTTGCGGCCATTGCCATCAGCGCCTTGGTAGATATCGCCTCCGTGCACCTGTGATACTCTGTGCAGTTTGCAAGGCACGGAATGAAAAAGTCTTCCGTGATGTCGTCCGTGTCAGACCTGTACTCATCCTTGATTATGATATCTTTCAGGCTCACCACCGCCTGTACGCATCCTTGCTATTTTAGTACTAATGCTCCCATCGGGATTTGAACCCGAGTCACTGCCTTGAGAGGGCAGTATGCTTAACCGGACTACACTATAGGAGCTTGATAGGAGACAAACCGTGTCTCAATTTAAAGGAAATGCTTAATTTGGTTGCCGAGAAACGTCCAACCCTGCGGCATGTTCTGCGGGCAATGCGAACTCACCTGGCTGCAAGAAAAGCTCTGACTTTGCACGGTTTGTAAAATTTTGTGGGCAGACCTGCTTTTAGAAAATTCCATGATCTGTCATGGTGGATCTGAAAAAACTGCTTGCCGACAACGGGCTGGGATTGTATCCTGCCGGACTGGGAGGGTGCAGGGTGGCCGGCATCAATTTTGATTCGTGCGGGCATGACATCTTTGTCTTTGACGGCAAGTCCGGACACGAGGTGGTCTGGCATGGGAAATCGCATGTAGTGATCCGCCATGCCTCCATGTATGCGCACAGCTCGGGGGATCTGCTTGCGTGTGACGGAATCCGCATAATTCAGGACGAGTCTTGGGATTTGAAAATGCACGCATCGGCGGTTCAGGCAAAAAGATCGGTGCTGTTTGTTGATCTTGCCCGGGACAGGTTGATTGATGCACTATTTTGCACCCGGAGAGCCTTGAATGCGATTGATGCCTCTGACGCGTTTGCCCCGTTCTGGCAAAAGTGTGCCTCGTACTGCCTGGCAGATGCCATCTGCCTCCTCAACTACCGACTCCCCAGCCCATCCCACATGCTTGATCTGTTTCGCACATTCCCCAAGAATTCCATCAATGAGCATATCTCGTCGGTAACCCAGACGATAGGCATGGAGAGGGCGACGCCCACACTGCTTAACAGAATGCTCAAATCAACTATCGGGTTCTCTGACATAATCCGGCCAAGCGACTCCGAGACCATTAGGTCAAAATACGAATTCTTCCTGAGAAACTCCATGCCAACCGACTGCTACTTTTACCTCGGGTATGTCAACAGGCAGAACTTTGAAGAGATCAAGGATGATCTTGGCCGGCGGCGCGATCTCTTCCACATTCTGAAAACCGCCTTTGATGCCGGGGCTGATCCGGGGTCGCTGGATGTGCAGGCCAACCTGGTCGAGGCCTCCTGCAACTCCATACTCGAAGCAGTGTCGGGGGTATAGCAAAAATCCACAACGACGAGGCACGTGTATGGGACCTGCATGCCCAGCCTCACACGCCATTAGGTTATGCCCAGTTATCGTGCCTTGAATGCGGCTCTGGATTTACTCTCTTTGTATGAACCATGTTTTTGTACCAACCTTTTAAAACAAGTACGTAGGATGTATACCATGTCCGATGCAGCATGTGGTTGTGCCGCACAAGCCGAAAATGGCACCGAGTGCGACTGTACAATGCAAGGTGAGTGTTATTGTGACGCTTCGTGCGATTGTAATCTAGATACCTGCAAGAACACAGCCCACTAGGAGCAGTTTACATTCTTTTTATTTTTTAATCCTCTTCATCCTCGAATCCCCACGACCTCACGAGATCCTTTTGGAATTTGTCTGCCTGTTTTTGTCCAAGGGCAAATCCGCAGTTCTTGTGCGTGGGGACAACGATCATTCCGTCAAGCTTGAACTCGACCTCGTACAGGTGAACCTTTGAGCATTCACACATATCTGATGTCTGTGCCATTCTTCCTCTATATTTGCCTATTTGATGCCCGCGGTATGCCGCCTGTCCGGTGCCGCGTTCCAAAATAGTGCTCTGCCGGGATCGATATTCCGAATCCGGTCTGCTGTCATGGTGCATGTGCCGTAATGGCATGAATAAAACCATGGAAATAACGAAACCAACCATCTGAATTAACGTTTAACTATACTTGCGGTGTATACTTTCCATCTTGAATCTGCTTATTGTGGCCTTGTCCATCACGGTGCTTCTTTTGACCACGTATTCTGCTGACGCGTTTGCCCAGTTCCAGCAGGGCGGAGTGGACAAGGAGGGGACGTGGTATGTGGGCGAAGGGCTTGAGCAAGGCGACTATTTCCATTATACCATGTGCCACTATAACTACAAGGTGTGCAAAGATTTTGATTTTGAGTTCTGGATCAAGGGAGACATTGCAGTCGGCACCGAGACGCAGCTGCTAGCTGAGGTTCTGGTGCGCGACGGCAACAAGGTGATCGTCGGCAACATGACCATGGGAAAGCTCATCCCTGAGCCTACCGGCGGCAGTCCGGAATTAAACGACTATCGGCGCGCATTCGGGTCGTCCGTGCCATGGCTGTCTGCGTATGCAACTGCCAACGAACCCAAGGCGTTCTCCGACGTCTCCTGGGGCAAGATTGCAAATATCGGAGGCGAGCAGATACTTCCAACTGCAATCGAGGATGTCACCGTTCCTGCAGGAACGTGGGAGACTGTCTTGGTAACGTGGAAGACCGGCGGGTCTGTCAACAAGGTGTGGGTGGTCGATGATTTTCCGTTCCCAATCCAGGCCGCAACGCTTGCCCACGTACCTGAAGGCATTCCACCGCCGGAGTACGAATTCGTCCTTCGTGAGTATGAACAGGGCGTTCAGGAGAGCCCGTTTGGAGGAATAACCTCTACCGAAGATGACCTGCTGCCATCATGGTGTGATACCGATGTTGGAAGGACGGCTGTGGTCAAAAAGACCACTGTCAACCACCACTACCAGATACACGCCTCCTACGGGCCGGAAGATCCTGTAGCGGGATGTGAGATGGAGTGGCTGATCAAGTTCATCAAAAAGGAAGACCCCACGGAGATTTTGGATCAGGTTCAATTTGATTTTCTAGTCTTGGATGATTCCCAGAACATCATACGGTCAATTGCCCACGATGAGGGTGAGCGGATTCTCTATGCCCCTGCAGGCCAGTACTCCCTTGACATAATTGTGAAAGAGGATCCGGGCACTGTCAACTATGCCGTGCTGATGTATGGTCAGGCGATAGACTGGGTGGTTCCGGAGGGACCTAGGGACTATCTGGTCATCCCAATTACGGTATTCCCCGGCGATGGTGCAGAATCCGATATTGCAGGGGATCCAGGCACCCAATCCGAGGCAAAGTCCAATGTCATCTTGGATCTAGGCACGATTGATGAAATCACCGCAGGTGGCGGTTCCGCAGGTGGCGGTTCCGCAGGTGGCGGTTCCGCAGGTCCATCATGACCCTTGCTGATGTGGGTTCTGAGGCAGAGGTTCTTGGCTTGGGAATGTCTGTTAGGTGGCGGCGGCTGCAACTTATTGCAACTGCCACGTACGGTAGCGAACTTGCACCCCAAGTGCAGTTGCTAAGGGAGATTCGTGACGGCACTGTACAAAGTACTGCATCAGGCGCGTCATTTATGACCGGATTCAACCAGATATACTACCTGTTCTCGCCTGCAATAGCCGATGCAGAACGAGAAAACCCGATATTTCGCGAGGCAGTCAAGTTATTCATCACTCCCATGTTGTCTACCTTGTCCATCATGACCCTTGCTGATGTGGGTTCTGAGGCAGAGGTTCTTGGCTTGGGAATGTCTGTTATCGCACTCAACCTTGGCATGTATGTTGCAGCACCTGCACTAGCAGGATTCACGATCCACCGACGCATACGTTCACGCGCATAATCTGGGAGTTGCACAAAATTTGTTACATAAATCAATTCATACATAATTGGAGTGTGAGACCACATGTAACATTCAATGGAATGGTCTTATGCACCTGTGGAATTAAAGATCAGTCCTTTGGACGTGTGGGCATGGTTTGCATGTGTCCGGCGAGACACGTGGCAGGAATTAGTTTTAAGACATTGATGCACCTGTGGGGACTGCTTGCGTGGTTGTAGTAAATGCACCAAAGATCCGCTTAAAAAAATAAATAAAAATTGCCAATTATGTGATTTGAATAACGTTTAACTATCCGTACCATGTATTTTCGATATTGAATCTGTTTATTGTGGCCTTGTCTGTTACGGCACTTCTTTTGACCACGTATTCTGCCGACGCATTTGCCCAGTTCCAGCAGGGCGGAGTGGACAAGGAGGGGGAGTGGTATGTGGGTGAAGGGCTTGAGCAAGGCGACTATTTCCATTATACCATATGCCACATTGACTACAAGGAATGCAGGGATTTTGAATTTGAGTTCTGGATCAAGGGAGACCTTGCAGTCGGCACCGAGACGCAGCTGCTGGCTGAGGTTCTGGTGCGCGACGGCAACAAGGTGATCGTCGGCAACATGACCCTGGGAAAGCTCATCCCTGAGCCTACAGGTAGCAGTCCGGAATTAAACGACTATCGGCGAGCATTCGGGTCATCCGTGCCATGGCTGTCTGCGTTTGCAACTGCCAACGAACCCAAGGCGTTCTCTGACATATCCTGGGGCAAGATTGCAAATATCGGAGGCGAGCAGATACTTCCGACTTTAATCGAGGATGTCACCGTTCCTGCAGGAACGTGGGAGACTGTCCAGATAACGTGGAAGACCGGCGGATATGTCAGCAAGGTGTGGGTGGTCGATGATTTTCCGTTCCCAATCCAAGCAGCAACACTCACCCACGTATCTGAAGGCATTCCACCACCAGAGTACGAATTCGTCCTTCGCGAGTATGAGCAGGGCGTGCAGGAGAACCCGTTTGAGGGAATTGTCCCTACTAGTGGTGACCTCCTGCCTTCGTGGTGCGATACCGATGTTGAAAGGACGGTTGTAGTCAAAAAGGCCACTGTCAACCATCACTACCAGATACACGCCTCCTACGGGCCGGAGGATCCTGTAGAGGGATGTGAGATGGAGTGGCTGATCAAGTTCATCAAAAAGGAAGACGATACGGAGTTTCTGAACCAGGTTCAATTTGACTTTGTCGTCTTAGACGACTCCCAAACCCCCATACGGTCAATTGCCCAAGATGAAGGCAGGCAGTTCCTCTATGCCCCGTCAGGCCAGTACCTTCTTGACGTGATTGTAAAAGAGGATCCAGGCACTGTCAATTACGCCGTGCTGATGTATGGTCAAGCGCCAGACTGGGTAGTTCCAGAAGGGCCTCAGGACTTTCTGATCATCCCAATTACGATATTCCCAGGCGATGATGTAACACCCGGCGCTGCAGATGTTCCAGCCATCCCGTCATGGGTAAAGCTTAACGCCGGCTTGTGGGCAGACGGAACGTTGGATGACGGCACCTTCATCCAGGCCATTCAATTTCTGATTGGAGAGGGAATAATACAGATTCCGTCCACAGACCAGGGTGATACCGCCGAGGCCGGGGCGATTCCATCATGGGTAAAGCTTAACGCCGGCTTGTGGGCAGACGGAACGTTGGATGACAGCACCTTCATCCAGGCCCTTCAGTTCCTGATTGGAGAAGGAATCATCACCGTCCCGTCCTGACCGTGATTCAAATGTTAAAATCACTGGACAACTCATGATGTCATATGGCAGGAATATTCAGGTATCCAAAACGCAAACTAAGGAAACTAATCAATGACGGAGAGTATGGTGAGGCAATTACGTTTGGAAAAAGCATCGAGTCCAAATTCTCAAACGATCATGATTTCATGTTTATCATGGGAAGCATATACTTTATTGTCGACGAAGCAAACCAGGCGCTGCCGTACTTTGAAAAAGCATCCAGTATAAGTCCCAATGACGTCGAGACGCTCACCCTAAAGACCAACGTCCACCTGGCCCTGAATCAAAAGGATGATGCCATCAAGTGCTGCAGGCATGTAGTGGAACTGCAGCCAAAAAACGCCGAGGCCAAGGAGATACTTGACGCCCTTGAAAATGCGTAGCCCTATCTCTTCTTGACCAAGTATACGTCATCCATCAACCAGTCGCAAAACGCAGTGACGCCTTCATTAAACTCGGTCCATATGTGCAGCGAATGGGGCAGGATGTCAATCTTCCAGTCTGACGTGTATACCCTGACGCCCTCCTTGTTCTCATACATGTATGCATCCTGCGTCTGCACGTTCCCAAGCATTTCTGTCGCTTTTTTCTTGATTATTTCCCTGTCTATGGGGAACCGTTTCTTTTCATAGTCGACTATGAGGCTCAAATCCCTCCTTCCATACATGTCAAATTCCTCAATTCTTCCCTCCTTTGGAAAGTTCACGATTAGCTTTACGCCGTACCTCTTGCCTACCTCCTTGCCGATCTCGACTATTCTCGAGTACCCCATTCCGGGATTCTTGCCTATGAGAAACCGGATCTGTGCCATGTTCCTCTTCATTTCCTCCTGCAGGGCCGAGACTATCTCCGAAAATATCACGACGTCAGGTGGAATAATTCCAGTTATATGTGTGGTTTTTGTGTGATTGCCTTGCGCCCCTGCATGCCTGCGGTGTATTTTGCAAAACCAAGCAGGCATTGCTTATGGATATATTGTCGGATTTTACCAGTCGCATGATTCGCTGTCCTGCCAAGACTTGCAGCGGTTTCGTCTGGTCCTGCATTGCCCGGCCCGCCCGGGTTAGGACAGGCAGAGCAACTGCCACAATGGGTGAAACGGACAACAGGGGCCTGGCAACCTCGTTATGGCCTACAAGGAATGGCTCGCTCCCCGCATGACCCTGCAGCCTTTTCTGCATGCAAGTCCGGCCGGCATTCGCGACGGCGTTAGGATTGGTTTTTTTAGAACCCCTGTGCATTACCTGCATGGCAATGCCGATGGATTATGACGGAATGAGGACAGACGATGCATCCGAGAGAACCGACAACGTCGACGAGTACCGCAGGACGTGCATTGACTTCATCGAGGACATCTCGCACGATTATGAGGCATGGGTCGACTACTACAAGCTGCCCGAAGAAGAAGACGGGCGGAGGCGTTCTGGCATACGCGCAACCATCACCAGGACGAACCAGTGGATTGCCAAGGTGGCCCAGTCCATCAAGGGGGTGGATGTCGTGATGAATGACGGCATACAAAAGATGGCAGAAGCCACTGCGGGAAAACCGCTGGAGATAGGCGTGTTTGTGAACCGCAAGGCCGGATACGTCGAGGCAAAGCCAGGGATAATCGACGTCAACGTCAAGGCGGCGGGAAGGGAGAAAAGACGGATGAAATTGGGGTTCCATTTTAAGGACACCAGGTTCCGAGTAGAGTCCACGTGCGGCGCATACCTTGATGAGACAGACCTGCCAGACGGCGAATTCGAGATAATGGATATCCACCTGCGCCTTCATGCAGAGAATGCCCGATCCCGGGATGTCATATCATTCACCGTCACAGTCAGTGAGATGGACAACGACGTGGAATTTGACCGCCGGGGCGTCTCGACAATCATGCACGTGGTGTGACTCAGGGCCGGACCAAATCCAAAAGCAGCTTGCCGGTGTTTGCAAATTCTATGGAGTTGATCTCCTCCAAGCTGCCAAAGTCGCTCATCTTCAGGATGGTGTCATATACCGTATACAGGACGTCGTCAATGTAAAACGCCCTTGGATTCCCTGCATGGCTGTACCTGTCCCCTCCCCCGTGTATCACGATTCCCCTGGGGTCAAATCCCGACCTGTCGACGTCAAACACGTGGAACCCGTTCCAGTATCCCTCGCGTGAAGGATCCGCAACTCCGGGCATGGCCGTGCCCGTCACAACTGGAATCACCATGACCCCCCTGGTGCCGTCAAAGAGAAACGCCTTGTGGTTGTATAGCGCCTCGGACTGCGTGCCTGCGCCGCCTATCACGAGATCGTCTGCAACCGTGGGATTTGATACGTCTGCAACATTAAACAGGGCAATCTTGACTCCCAGCTGCTGCACCCGTCCATTGTCGTCCACCTTCGTGTCCCTGCCGATGCCAATGACATGCTCGTCATCAAACGGGTGCAGGTAGTTTGAGAATCCCGGAATCTTCAACTCCCCCAGGATTTTCGGCACGTCGCCTGAAAGGTCAATCACGAAGAACGGATCCACCTGCCTGAAGGTTACCAGGTACAGCCGGTCTTGCATGAACCTGGATGAGAATATGCTCTCGTCGGGCGCAATCCTGTCAAGCCCACCTACCACCTCCATCTGGCTGTCTAGTATGTAGACGGCGTTTGCGCGCACCAGCCCGTGGCTGGGGGTGTAGTATTGGGTGGTAGTCGCCACCCTGAGCCTGTCTCCGCTCTGATCCATGGAGAACTGGTTGAGCAGCCTGCCTGGAACAGAACCGCCTGCAGCATACTCTATCTGGCCTGCATCGATTGATACCCTGTGTATGACCGTCTCACCCGTGCGCGTCCTGGCATCATACTCGTCTAGCGCATCTCCTATGGCCTCGAACAGCTCCTGCCTGGACTCCTCGTCCATCTGGCTGTATGCCTCCTGCATTACCTCTGCTATGTCGTTCCACTTGACAGGATCCGGCGCCGGTCCGTCCTGGATCGACTTGATCTCATCCTGTATGCCTCCTGGAAGCAATGGCAGTATGATCTCAAAGAATCTCTCCTGCAGAACCTCCCTGTGGTGCCCAAACGACCCGCCCTTCTGGTACGTGAGATAAAAGTTGTCCTCAGAGACATAAAACGTTCCCGTATACCCCATCAGAAACGTCTTTGATGCCGTTATGCCGCCAAATATGTCAATTGCAGTAAGCGTGTTGAACTCTGAAAATTCCTCCTCGTTGTCAAAATAAAACGCCTCCGAGGTTGCGACCCTGACCGAGTCCTCAAATATTGCCGGAATCCTTGGAGACGAGTAGTCCACATACGTGCCTGTGACAAAATACGTGTGATTACCGATCATTCTTGCGTCCTTGAAGTAGCCGTCAATGGAATAATCATTTACGATCTCCGGGCTGGCCTTGTCTGCAACGTCCATTATCAGCACGTGCGTGACAGGATTGTAGGTGCGGCGAGGCACATAATCGTACAGCGGAATGATCTCTTCCTGGCTGTCACCGGCGTAGAATATCACCAGCCTGTCGCCATTGAGGAACATGTTGTGGATGTATCTGGATTCTATATCCAGCGTGGCCCGGAGGATCAGTTCGGCAGACTCTGCCGGATACGCATCGATTATTGAAAGCGTGTTTTCATATGCAATGTAGACGTATTTTGCGTCGTTTTTAAGATAGTCCGGCTCGTCTACGTTTTTGACTTGTACGTTGGTACTGGAATAGTCCGTGCCCTTGAATGATACATCTGCGCCATCAATCATGGCTGCAGACTGGGCCATGATAGCGCCCCTTGCCATCTCGGCTGAAAAGAACACCTCGCCGCGCCCTGCTTCATCTCCTGATGATTCAAGGACGTCCCTCAACTCCTCAAGCGACGAGATCCTCCTGATCTCGTTTGTCCCGCCAAATAGCTCCGCTGCCTGCCCGTCTGCGACAGGTTCCGGATCGGACACCTGTGGAGCCTGCGGGTAAATCATGTATGTGATGCCTGCGGTGACTGCAACTGACACCACCACTGCCAGCAGGACCGCTACCTTGGTATCCAACTGCATATTTTGCATCCTGATAGTTAATTATGTTGTGCCGATTCTGGACGGCACTGCAGGGTTTCAGGATCAGGACGAATCCGGCGTGACCTCTACGACCACCCTCTTTTCTGCCGCCCTGGGCTGTCCTGGATATTTCATCTCGGAGATCTTTCTTTCCAAGTCTTTGTCTGTCACGAGCCTGGCGTGCCCTTCAAACGATTCGTCATCATATCTTATGCCCACCCTGGGGTCTGCCATGGCATTTCGAAACCAGTCTCCATCCGGCCTGTGCCTGGATAGGTATATTCTTTCGTTGTACTTTACTGCGCGGAGCATTACCTGGTGGACCCTTCCAGTCCTCCTCCCCCTTGTGACTAGCAGTGCCGTGAAGGTGTCATGCATGCGTGGTCTTGCGCGTCAAGTAATTTAACCCCATTGCTAGAAATTTCTGATATTTGAAGTGATAAATGAAATTTGACGATATTGAACCATGACTGCAAAACAAAACGGAATGCCTGAAAATCTGGCCACGGCAGACACCTTTACCGGCAAAAAAGTCATAGACCGGGAGGGAATCGAATACGGAAAGGTCAAGCACATCCACATCAACCAAGACACTCTTGTGGTTTCAGGCGTGACCATCCACCAGGGGTTTCACAAGGACTACTTTCTTGCAGACGACTACATCGACAAGTTTTCTGACAAGACGCTGCTTTTGAGCAGGCCTCCCGTGCGCATAGGAATTCCAGTAATCGACATAGACCGCCGCAAGGTTGGCAAGGTAAAAAGACTGCACCGGAACCCTGACACCAACGAACTTGAGTCCATCGAGATATCGTGCGGCCTGACCGGCTCTAAGATTCTCTCCAAATCCGACATCTGGGGAGTAGGCGAGAAGGTCATCCTGAAGATGACCAAGGACAGCTTTAAGAATATAGAATAACTGCATCCTGTTCGTATCGCCGCTATTCGTGTCTAGTGACTGTCAGGTCGTGGATATGGATTTAAGGTGCATTCCATGGAATGACTACCGTGCGGTGCCTCCTATTTTGTCGACTCGATACTTTTGACGCACGCAGCGCACATCGGAATCCCGCCCTTGATGGTTATCTCCTGATTTGACGAGTGGCATTTCTGGCAAAGTCCTCTCATGTGGTTATTTGCCTGTTATCCCTTAAATTTTTTTGAGCGGCCGGCGTGTAGCGCCAAGCCCATACTGTACATACCCGTTGCCTGCCATGATCATGGGATCCTTGGCACCCGCGCACAAATTCAAAGCTGGCCCGTTCTGCATGTCATGTAACGGATCCGATCATGTTCCAGCCTGCAGCAATCTCGTACACCACCCACGCCCCTATGGCAATGCTGGCGCAACCGGTAGCCATGCGCACCGCCCGTGCCGCACGCCTCGTGTTGCCGACCACGGACAGCGGGAGCGACATAAGACCGCTTATGACCACCATGCTCATGACGGAGCCGGCCCCGAAGATGATAGCAAAATACAGGAACGAGTCGACTGCACCCGTGACCGAGATGCCCAGCGCAATCAGGACGCCGCTTCCTGCGAGCCCGTGGACGCATCCTATAAGATACGACCTGTGGCTGTGCAGGTGCTCTCCAGTATCGTCGTGCGGATGGCTGTGCACCGTGCCGTCGTCGTGCGAGTGTATGTGGGAATGCATCCGTCCAAGCGATCTGCCAGCAAGGACAAGCGCCCCAAGCGTGATGATCATGGCTCCTGCGGCCACCTCGAACCAGCCAAAGACCGGTGCCGGAATACTCAGGGAGAGTACAAACACCAACACCCCGACCAGCAGGATTGCAGACGTGTGCCCCAGGCCCCAAAACGCCCCCAAGAGCGAGTTCCTTACGGCCATCTTCCTCCTGCGACCGGATCCTCCCGTCTTGGCCTGCGTCAGCATCGCTGCCACATGATCCGGCTCAAGTACGTGCAACAGCCCCATGAGCAATCCTGCAGAAAGCAAGAGTGCAGGAGTGGTGCTTTTAAGCAGCATGTCTCCCAGAATTGTTTCCATCTCAATCAGATCCTACCAAACGGTAGTTGGGTACTGCAATCGGGGCATCCACGGATACGGTCGTCACCTCTCCGTCCTGCGCTATCTCAAAGCCGAGCCTGTCAAGCATCTCCGGGACGCCGATCATGACCTTGTCGTGGGAGAGCATGCGTGAGACGGCCTTGCGCGTCTTGTCCCTGCCCCATCCCATGTCAGTCGCGTTTGCAACCGTGAAGGCCAGCAGCAAGAGCGTCTGATCAAGATTGATTCTCATGCCGCGACCAAGGATGTCTTTTACCTTTCCTACGGATGCGACAAATACCCTGTCGCTGCATCCTTCAAACTCAAACGTTCTGGAGACCACTGGCGTGTCTATGCCGCTGGCCAAAATCCTGATCTGCATCAGTCCCGTTTTGGGATCTCTGCACGAGGATTGCCAAAGCTGTACGTGTTTCCCGTGCCGCGGTAGTCGTGGGGCCTGACAGGATCTCCGCCATCCAGTCCCCTCTTCGTAAGCGATAAGCCTGCAAGAAGCTCCACTACGAGTCTCTGCCCCAGGCCAGAAGTAATCCCCCCGTTATAGGAACTGTTGTCGCTAACATCGTACGCCGGTGCGACCTCTACTAGATCCATGGCAAACCTGTCCGGATCAAACGATTTCGAGAGAAGGCGGATCATTCTTATCCCTTCCCTTGACGTCAGGCCGTTTGGTTCCGGCTCTCCTGTTCCCGGCGCATAAGCAGGATCAAATGAGTCTATGTCCCAGCTCAGATACACCGCGTCTGTCCCGTCATTTGCCCTGTCTGCTATCTCCTTTGCTATGTAGTCTATTCCAAGCTCCTCCACGTCTAGCATCGTAAACCATTGAAAGTCCTGGTCTGCCATCCACTTGTACAAGTCCGGCCCGGGCCAGTACCCCCTGGGGCCGACAAGCGAATAGTTCCTGCCCCTGAGGCATCCCATCTCCATTATTCTCCTGATGTGGGCCCCGTGGTCGTACTTGTAACCAGTCAGTCCCTGCGCCGCACAATCTGCGTGCGTGTCAAAGTGGATCATCCCGATCCTCTTGTACTTTTTGGCAAACGCCCGGACGTTTGCGTACGTTATGGAGTGATCGCCGCCTAGCATGACAGGAATCCCATCCTGCTCCAGTACCTCCTTTACCTTTAGCGTCATCCTCTTGTGGGACTCTATCACGTCGCCCGGGGATACGTGCACGTCCCCGTAATCGACTGTCCTGAAAGTGCCAAAAGGATCCGCCCCGGTCTCTATGTTGAACCTCTCATACGGGGGAGACGGTATGGTTGATGCCGCCCTTAGGGCCCGCGGGCCGTACCTTGCGCCAGGCCTGATTGTCGTTCCAAAGTCAAATGGTTCGCCAATTATGGCCACATCCGGCTTGGCCTGTTTTAGCTCCTCGTGGGTCTTTACCCATGGCAAGTGCAAAAACGTGTTGATGCCGACAAACGGTGCCACGTCTGCGCCCCTGTAGTCGTCACCATAAAACTCCATCCCCATTATGATTCAGTAGTATGGTACTGATTCTGATAAATAAGGATTCTACGTACAGTACGTTTTCAATCTTCTACTGCCTGCGTGTAATGTACTTGTCCGATTCCAGATTCCACGTATAATACGTTTTTAGCCTTCGGCGATCCTGACTGCTTGCTGACATGAAGGCGCGGATCAGGTTGGCCCTCAGGATGCATGATCCAACTAATAAACTCATTTGTCACATCATACCTGATGCTTAACAAGACAAAGAACGAATGGCACTTCATAAACGAGGGCTTGTATTGGAAGGGATACGATCAGTTCAAGAAGGCAGCATCCTGCTTCGAGAAGGCACTGCGGATTGATCCAAGCAACACGGTGGCATACACCCATCTGGGCGAATCGTTTTACAGTCTTGGCAGGTTTGTAGATTCCATAAGGTGCTTTGATTCGACCATCAAGCACGATCCTAAAAATACCAGATCCCACCACGGCCGCGGCCTTGCGCTAGAGAAGACTGGCAGGTACGATGAGGCCATCTTGTCGTTCAGGAATGTATTGGAAATAGACAGCAGCCATGCAGACGCGGCGACATACACCGCCCTGTGCAAGAGCAACATGGGCGATCATCTGGATGCCGTAGAAATTCTTGACGGAGTGCTGGCAGCGGATCCCGGCAACCCTGCTGCACTTTACAACAAGTCCCTGGTGCTTGGGCGGTTGGGAAAAAAGAAAGAGTCGATATCCTGCCTGAACGAGGCAATAGAACAGGAGTCCAGGCAGTCGCGGGATCTATACGACACGGGCCGTCAGGCGGCACAGAAAAACGATCACAGGAAAGCCATACGGTTTTACTCCCGGGCAATTGCAATGGATCCCAAAAATACCGACGCTCTGGTTGCCAAGGGGTGGACGCTTGATCTGGCGGGATTTTCCGTAAAGGACGTCGTTTCGCTCTTTGACAAGGCGCTTGAGATAGATCCGCAATGCACACCAGCCCTGCTAAACAAGGGGCTTGTCTATGACAGAACCGGATTATTTGCAAAAGCCGTCAAATGCTTTGAGCAGATCCTCGGTTACGACCCGGACAATGTCAGGGCGCTGTACAGCAAGGCCGTCTCACTCTTCTCCCTAAAGAAGCACGGGGAGGCCATGTTCTTGTGCCAACGCGCCATCCAGCTTGACCCGACCAACGTCAAGGCGTTGTGCAGCATGGTGTGGATTCTAGAACACAAGCAGGACTACGATGCGGCTCTGCGGTACTGCGACAAGGCCCTTGAGATAGATCCTGACTACGTGTACGCACTAAGCTACAAGGGCAGGATTCTCCTGTGCATTGAACATTACAAGGACGCCCTTGAATACTATGACAAAGCACTCAATCTGGATCCCAAAAACAAAACAGCCATCTTTCACAGGGGCAAGGTTTTGGATCTTCTTGAAAAGCAGGCTAAAAAATCAAAGCGATCCAATGCATGAGGTGTCGCGGCCGCAGGCGGCCAAGATCAACCGGATTGTCCTCTGGAATGTGCTTTTTAGAAATTCAATGTGGGTAGGAGCACGTTCCTGACATCTATTTCCACACGATATCCGATTCTGGCATGAAATCCGGCGCCAGGCAGACGAAAAACGCAAGACGCGAGGCAATGACGCCAAGAATCTCGTTCCAATGCCTGCAGTGGTTCCAACACCTGCCGGGGCAGCGAAGAGCGTTCTTGGGCAGAAGGTGCAGGATACCTGCATGTTCCGGAAACAGCTCGGGCCATTAAATGTGATAATGCATCCTGGCATTCAGCAGGATGGCCTGCACCGGAATCCGGATTCAAGACAATTTGTGTTTGCCATGAATTTTCACAAAACCCCGCGGGTGTGTCCTACGGGTATATACGAACGGCAATCGATCCTTCGACAATTTGATTCATCGGGTTATGTCTGTAGGACACGCCCAAACCCCGCTGAATATTTTTATACATCTCGACGATATTATTGACATGACCCAAGTATCCACCTCTGAAGATATTGAGAGGAAATCCAGAGGGGTAATATCTTCACTGTATGGAGACGTATCTGACTTTAGGATAAACGCCACGTTCCAAATACCTGAGAAGGGCCCAAGAGAAGCATGGGACGTGCAGGTCAACTTTATGCTAAACGATCTCAAGTATACCGTCGATCTTGAGATTCAGGAAAAGGACGGCCAAGTTACCAACGCCCGTCTCATCGACACCATGACTCCGCTCTGAATCTCCCGGCGCTTGTTTTGTGCATGTCAGATGGCAAGTATCTCCTTTGCCATCGTTATCCTTTTGAGTATGTCCTTGATGTACGCGTCTGCAAACCTTTCAAAGGATTGCTTGGGATGGCCTTCTATGCCTTGCTGTTTCTTGTATGCCTCCTGAATCCATTTGAATTCGGCTTCATTTAGCCTGATCATGTTGCCTTGGGAATCAAGCTTGGACTCGAACAGGTTTATGAGAAAGTAACTTACAAAGTTGGCCAAGCACTTGGTTCCGTACATTTTTTCATAATCGTCTGCAAGATTGTCATGGTTCTCCTTCAGCCATTCCTTGATGTCTGATCGTATGGTCATGGTGCTGTACCTTCCAGACATGTTGCTTCTTATCTTGTGTGATTCAACCGAATAGTACCCCCGCCTGACCTCATTCATCAATATTATCATGGTGCTGGGCAAAAACATTCCCGGATAGAATGTTTCAGTCAGGCTCTCTAGTCGGGACAGAACATCTGGCTTGAGACCGATTGTGGAATACCCCTTCCCCGGCATAAGGTGTTGGCGCCCCTGTGCCTTATAACATTTGTATTGGCCTGTCCTGTCTACACTGATGCTGGATTCTGTCTGACTTGTAGTCAATCTGTTCGGTGATCATGTATTGTGACAATCTTTCTAAATGTGCTTGGCGCCATGTCGGAATATCCTCTCCCGGCTCCATGTTCTTGGGATCTATCTTTTGAGATCCTTCATGATCCTGATCCCTACCCAAATTGCAGCAATTGCGATCGTGCCGATACCGATGCCTGCCAAAAACGGATCACCATCCTGCTTTACCTGAGTCAGTCCAAGGCCCACGAGGATCAAGATTACCGCACCTGCAAATTGTTTGTCCATGTGCATGATGGCCGTGGAGTGGTTAAAAGTTTACATTCACATTCTACTGCCGCCGAAGATATGCGTGTCTTCTGCATCAACCGATCTGTTCGTTGCAATGCCTGTGTAGAATTCTTATATTTCGGTAAATTTTTACCTTTTTTTCTAAAAAATGTACTATACGATAAAGATTTTTGCTGTTAATACGTACTTTACCCAATTTTTTCAATATTTAAATAGCCTTATGCCTTATTTATACACCGTATGGCAGAAATTGATGCCTTTGGGTATGCCATCATCGGATTCATTGTACTGACCCTAGTGGTCGGGGTGGCCAGTGGGAGACTGATAAAGAACAGCGGACGCAGGCTCATAGTTGCAGGAAAGACCCTCCCCCTTGCAATGGTGGGAACGATGCTTGCCGCACAGGCAGTCGACGGAAATTCCACGCTTGGCAATGTGGCACTCGTGTATGAGTTTGGGTTCTGGGCAGGCGCTATGGTGCCGATCGGGCTTGGCGCGTGCCTCCTGATTACTGCCACATTTTACGCCAAGCCGCTAAACAAGATGCTGATGATAACCCTGCCTGATTTTTACTTTAGGCGATACGGCAACGGTGCAGAAGGCATCTCCGGAGTATTGATGATAATCAGCTTCATAGTGTTGGTGGCAGGAAACCTTGCCGCGAGCGGATTCATACTAGAGGCTGTCTTTGGCATAGAGTATTTCTACGGGCTTTTGATCGCCTCGCTTGTCATAGTGGCGTATACTGTGGCCGGAGGTCTGTTCGCATCTGCATACACCAACCTGTTCCAGGTGTATCTGGCCATTGGCGCCTTTTGGGTCGGATTCTTGTTCTTTGCGGGCGGATTCTCAGGGGTTCCATGGGACGTCATCTACAATAGCGCGCCTGTCGGGTACTTGGACCTGTCCGGACTGTTTGACATCGGAAACGGTGCCCTGATCAACTGGGCAGCGGTGCTGTCGCTTGCGCTAGGTGATATAATCGCACTGGACTTTATGGAGCGCATATTTGCGGCCCGAAACCCCAAGGTAGCAAGGAATGGAGCATTTATCGGAGGCGCACTGACGCTGTTCACCGTAGTTCCGACTAGCATGCTCGGGATAGTAGCACTGCACTTCCTTCCCGAGGGAACCATTCCGACCCTTGCCCTGCCGATATTGGCCATAGAGTATCTGCCGTTTGCCATAGGTGCATCAATCCTAATGGGCGTGATAGGCGCCTCCATGTCTACTGCCAGCGGAGGGCTTCTTGCAATATCCAGCGTAATCTCCAGAAACCTGATATCGCGTATAATACGGAAGAGGTGGCTGGGAAAACCCGGAATAGGCGACAGCGGGCTGCTTATGATTACCCGCATAGTAATTGTCCCCATGATGGTGGCAGGCATGATCCTGGCCTACATAGCTCCAAGCCCGGGAATCTATCTCATACTGGCCTTTGACATCATGTTTGCCGGGTCGCTTGCGCCGCTGACGTTTGGGCTGTTCTGGAGAAAGGCCAACATGCCGGCGGCCATAGCGTCGCTTCTGGTTGGATCACTTCTCCGGCTGTACCTGTTCTTTGCGATCCCGGCGGACTTGGCCGGACTTGACACCCTGATCCCGCCGGTTGTCTCGTTTACCATGTTCATAATAGTCGCGCTTGCAACCCAGAGCAGGTATCCTGGAAAGGCCAGGCACGACGTGCGGGACTATGTTCCGCCGGAGGAGGATATCATCTCAGGCGAGGATCTCAAGCACTTTAAGGAAGACTTTATGAGCTCCGGGTTTGACATAGACACCGACAGTCCGGACGAAGGTGACGATTCCAAAAAGATACCTGCAGGATGACCATGCCGGCAGCATGCAAAAACGCTTAAACATTTTGCGGTACGTGTTCCATCGTGAAGTATCCTGACATATTCAATCCCGATCTCTCGCGCATAGGAGTACGGGAGTCCCAAATGTACAACATCATTGCCGGACAGGCAATGGCTGAGACGGTCTACACGTCGCTGGGACCGCGCGGGATGGAAAAGGTGTACATAGACATCCTTGGCGAACACACCATTACAAAACACGGCGGGGCGTTCCTGCGAAAGATCGACGTGGATCATCCGGCAGCCAAGATCGTGGCTGAGGCCGTAAACGCAGTGGATACGAATGTTGGCGATGGCACCGTGTCCACTGCCGTGCTGATAGGATCCATGCTCCGGCATTCTAGGGACCTGATGGATCTAGGCCTTCCCACCGCATCCATAGTGAGCGGCTTTGAGGCCGCAATGGAGATTGCGCTTGACGCGCTGGATCTGGTGGAGGTGAAATCGCACCGGGATGATCGGATGCGGCTAAACGCGCTGGTGGATTCATGCCTGTCTGGAAAGGCAATATCCAACGTATCCCTGGACTGCTCTGCAGTACGCGACATGGTGGTTAAGGCGGTGCGCTGCGCGGCGGACCGCACCGGCAGGGTGGACGTGGATGACATAAAGATTGAGGAAAAGCAGGGAAACTCTGTGGACATGCAGCTGGTCATGGGAACCGTGATTGACAAGCCCATAGACAGCCATGCCATGCCGCTTGCGGTGAATGATGCCAAGGTGCTGCTGCTCAATGACTCGCTGGACAAGGAACGAACCAAGACCGAGTCCGAGATCAGCATAACGTCACCCGAGCAGATGAGCGCATTTCTAATCCGGGAAGACCGTGACATACTCGCGACGGCCAGGAAGATCGCCGCCTCCGGGGCCAAGCTGGTGGTGTCAAGAAAAGGGATAGGCCCGCTGGCACAGGAGTTTCTCTCCAAGGCCGGAATAGCCTCTGTCCGCAGGGCCAAGTACAACGATCTGTGGTGGCTTGAAAAATCGACAGGCGCCAAGGTCTGCGAGGACGTTGAGAGCATATCGACTGCCGAGCTTGGATTCGCAAGCCGGGTCTACGAGAGGCAGGTGGGCGGGGACAAGATGCTGTTCGTAGAGTCAGAGCATCCGGGCTCTGTGACCATTCTCCTGCGGTCAAACACCAAGACGCACCTTGACGAGTTTCACCGCACAATCAAAAATGCGCTGTTCGTGGCAAGAAACTTTATCGAGGATCCGTCGGTGGTATTTGGCGGGGGGTCGTGCGAGGCTGCCATGGCATGCCATGTCAGGGACGCGTCCCTGGCGGTGCCTGGCAGGGAGCAGCTTGCAGTGGAGCGGTTTGCCGCTGCGCTAGAAGAGATACCCATGACGCTTGCAAGAAACGTGGGGATGGACACGCTCGACGCCCTGCCCCTCCTGAGATCCAAGCACGCCAGAAACGGAACGCACTGGTACGGGATAAACTCTGCTACCCGGAGCATAGCAGACATGTCCGAGGAAGGCGTGGTGGATGCCTCGGCGGTAAAGAGGCAGATGATAAAGTCTGCCGTCGAGGCCGCATGTATGATACTGCGCGTGGATGACGTCTTTGTAAAGGATCTCATAGACAACACGCACTGCCACATAGACGGTACGGTTCATGCGCACAAGGATCCGGGCAAAAACCATAACCACTGGGAACAGGAGGGACTGGAACAGCGACAGATGCACCACCACTATTGAAATCTGCCCCCAATGCTGCATTACGCGCTTGTCGACGCCTGCTGCAATCCGAACCATGCCCCGCGGTACTGGTTTTGGTCTGACGCGGCGGCGGGAGGGACAAAACCAGCATATCCATGATGGCGAGTGTCAGTATGGCCTGCCACTGCTGCAGTCTCTGCGGAGAGTATAAGATACTCTTGGTGCCATCTGATATGAATGCCCATGCCAGACGCACCCATCCCGTCCATTGAGACCCGTTCCCTTGTCAAGTCATTTGGAGACACCGCCGCCGTGGATGACATCTCCTTTTCGGTAAACACCGGGGAGATATTCGGGTTTCTCGGCCCCAACGGTGCTGGAAAGAGTACCACCATAATGATCCTCACCACGCTGCTGAGGCCCACGTCCGGGCAGGCGCTCATATGCGGGTTTGACGTGGCAAAAAATCCCCGGCAGGTCAGGTACAATATCGGGTACGTGCAGCAGGAGACTACCGCAGACGAATACCTGACCGGACGGGAGAACCTGCTGCTCCACGCAAGGCTCAACCACATCCCAAGGGACCAAATCGACGCCAGAATAAACGAGGTACTGGAGCTAATCGAGCTTGGAGACAAGCAGGATGAGCCGGTAATCACGTACTCGGGCGGGATGCGAAAACGGCTGGATATTGCAGGCGGCCTGTTGCACATGCCAAAGGTGCTGTTCCTTGACGAGCCCACCGTGGGACTGGACATCCAGACACGCAGGAAGATCTGGGAATACATCAAAAAAATCCATGACGAGTACAACATGACAATATTTCTCACCACCCACTACATGGAGGAGGCAGATCAGCTGTGTGACCGGATCGGCATAATCGACAATGGCAAGATCCAGGTGATTGATGCGCCTGAGAACATGAAGAATGCAATGGGAAACGAGATAGTCTCAATCGTCGCCTCAGGGGAACGGCAGGAACTCGTACCGCGCCTGAAAAAGACGGGCCTTTTGACCAACGTCACCCGGAAGGATTCCCGCATCACGCTGTTCACCTCAGACGGGTCCAAGCTAATCCCCCTGATATTCCAAATCTCGGCCGAATGCGGCATCAAGATTACGTCCATCACCCTCACCCGTCCGACGCTTGACGACGTCTTCATATCGTACACGGGTCGCGAGATCCGCGACGACGACACCACGTTCAACCGCCAGCGGGAGCACGCAAAGATGAGGAGGCTGCGGCCATGACCACCTTGATGCGCGACACGTACACGATATTCTGGCGGGAGATGAAACGGTACAAAAAATCCCGCAGCGGAGTCATGATCCGGCTGATCCAGCCTGCAGTGTGGATCATCGTAATCGGAAACACGTTTGCCCAGACCCAGCCGCTCCTGCAGTCGGTCGGATTTGACGGACAGTACATAGAATTCATGGCCCCGGGGGTGATCATCCTCACTGCCATCTTTACCAGCATCTTTGGCGGCGTCAACACGCTGTGGGATCGGCGCTACGGATTCATGAACAAGGCCCTGACGTCGCCAATCTCGCGCTCTGCGATAGCCGTTGGAAAGATGTCCGCAATCGCCATGATTGCGGCCCTGCAGGCAAGCCTGATCCTGGGGATTGTCCTGGCCATAGGGGTGGAGTTTCCAAACCCGCTGATGATCGTGCCCATAATGGCAGTAGTGATCCTGTTCTCGCTGGGATTTTCCGGAATCTCCGTCATGATCGCCGCGACTGCCAAGTCGCAGGAGACCTTCTGGGGGATGATCAACTTTCTTGGCATGCCGCTGTTCATGCTGAGCCCCGCGCTCTTCCCGCTCGCGCTTTTGCCCGAATGGCTGGCGACGTTTGCAAGACTGAACCCCGTCACGTATACGGTCCTGCTGGTCAGGGAGATGATGACTGGAGTGGCGGAAGGAGGGGTGCCGGTGCTGTTCAGCCTTGGGGTAATTGTCGCCTTCGTGCTGGTCATGGTCGTCCTGACAAGCTACGTCTTTACGCGCGAGGTAAACAAGCCGTTCTGACTTTAATTTGACAAAAACAACAATGTTTTCTTACATGCGCGATGTTTGCCAAACTTGGTAACATTTTGACATTGGCACGGGTGCATTTGGCTATACTGGTATTGTCTGCCGTTTTGGTTGTTGGCGGAATCCAGTATTCGCATGCATTCTCGTATGAAAGTCTGTACGAATGGGGCTCGTTTGGAATATCCGACCCCGGGGTGTTCTCGCATCCGAAATTTATCGATGTTGACGAGTCCGGTAGCGTGTATGTGACCGACTATGGGAACAAGCGGGTTCAAAAGTTTGACGCAAGTGGGGAGTTTGTCCTTGAATGGGGGTCAAGCGGGCGCGGCGACGGGCAGTTTCATCATCCTACTGGAATAGCATCTGACGCCTCGCATGTATACGTCGTCGATCGCAACTTGAACCGCGTACAACAATTCACCCATAACGGCACATACGTGTCCGAGTGGGGGGAACGTGGCAGATACAACGGCCAGCTGATTCTTCCCGACGACATCGCCATACATAACGGATCTGCATACGTCGTGGATACCGGAAACTCCCGGGTGCAAAAGTTTACGACAGACGGCGAGTTTGTGCTGTCCTTTGGTTCTAGCGGGACAGGCGCCGGACAGTTCCTCACTCCACGGGGGATACATGTGGACGGCAACGGAACGGTATACGTGACTGACAGTGGAAACGGCAAGATAGAGGTGTTTGGTTCGAATGGAACGAATCTGCACCACATATCATTTATCGGACGCGACAAGTTCATGCCCGGTGGAATATACGCAGATGCCACGGGAGGACTGTACGTGACCGATGCCAACCAAGGCGGGCTGTACTACTTCGAGTCCGGCCTCAACTCGACTATCTCCCCTCCAAGCTACCTCATAACCTCCTCGCCGTCTGCACGCTATGTTGATGCCGCGATGGGCGAGAACGGCGAACTGTACGCAGTCGACGCGTTCAGCCATGCAGTCCACGCGTACTCCACGCCGTCGTACGTGGCCCCGCCGGTGACGCCTGAGGTAGAAGTTGATCCCGACGAGTTTGACCAAGACGCCGCAGAAACAGACGTGATCCTGCCGGTGCTGACCCCGCCGTCAGACATGGTCGTAGACGCCGATGATCTCTACACCGTGATCTCCGTCGGCGACGCAACCGCAACAGACGATGGCGGCATTCACACGATCCTGAGCAACGCGCCGGACAAGTTTCCCTTGGGGGTGACAAAGATCACTTGGTTCGCATTTGACAACGCCGGCAATGTGGCTGAAGCATACCAGCACGTTACGGTTCTGGCGTGCGGGGAGTCGCACTCCAACTTCAACGTGATTAAGGGAACCACCGTCGACGACACCCTTACGGGTACCGACGGGATGGATCTGATATTTGGATTGGGCGACAATGACAACATTACCGGAGGATATGGCGATGACTGCATCTTTGGCGGCGACGGGGCCGACGTCATCTTTGGCGGCTTCGGCGACGACACCATATCTGGCAATGCAGGCGACGACGTCATCAAGGGAGAGTCAGGTTCTGACACGATTGACGGCGGGGAGGGGACCGACATAATTGACGCCGGCCCTGGATCAGATTCCTGCCATACCAATGTAGGCAGCACCGATATTCTGGCAAACTGCGAGTCATGACGGGCTGGCTTGATAATCTGCTGTTGCTACCAGCATGCCATGCTGCTCCTGTCTGTATATGGCACATGTGATGGCACCATAATTTATGTTTGACATTTGTAAATAATGTACGATCCTAGTCCTAACAATGAAGGAAGTAACTTCTATAACATTGATCGCAGTACTATTGCTATCTGTCATTCCACCATTATGCCAACGCCCAAGACAGTCAAGTCCGGATTGACGAGGCCGGTGCATCGTTTGTGTTCCCGCTGATGGACCTGTGGATGGTAAAATACGCCGAGGTGCGACCTGACGTGCAGCTGAATTACCAGTCAATTGGTAGCGGTAGCACACCTGACGTACCTGTGGAAATAAGATGCGGCCATTAATCTGCATGATGATAAATGCCTACATGACTTGTAACTTCGAGAGTATCCTGAAATACCTCATATTCTATATAGTGCCAATGTCGATCTATTGACAACATAAACTATATCCATCCTTGACAATTGGCACTGTTCTAATCATACTGTATGTCAAGGGATCGCCTCGCAGGCCGGATAAAAAAGGAGGGCAGATCCCCGCTTGCCGACAAGATCTTCAAGGTAGGCACTACCATCGCAGGAGTCTACGTGCTTGCCATAATCGCTATCATGGTCATGCAGCTTGGCTGGGAGTCAGGTCCAATCTGGGAGGAGGAGGGTGTCGCAGGCTTCATAGTCGGCACGGACTGGAACCCAGTGGAGGGGAGGGAGTCGTTTGGCGCCCTGCCGTACGTACTGGGAACCCTGATAACATCTGCCATAGCAATGGTAATCGCAGTACCCCTTAGCATCGGGATAGCAATGTTCGTGATGATAGTCCCCAAGCGGATCGGACAGCCAATGGGGTACCTTATCGAGCTGCTCGAGGCCGTGCCGAGTGTCGTGTACGGCCTGTGGGGGCTGTTCGTCTTTAGAATCTACTTTAGGGACATAATCGAAAAGCCGCTCCACGACACGTTTGGCGACTCGATATTTCTATTCTCGGGGACTCCGTTTGGACTTGATGTCCTTTCGGCAAGCATCATACTTGCAATAATGATAATTCCCACCATATCTGCCGTATCCCGGGAGGTGATGATGGCAGTGCCGCACCAGCAAAAGGAGGCAGCATACATGCTGGGCTCCACGACATGGGAGATGTTCCGGCTGGCAGTATTCCCATACTCCAAGGCCGGACTGATGGGCGCGTCAATCCTTGGACTGGGCCGCGCCATCGGGGAGACGATGGCAGTTACCATGCTGATTGGAAACACCATCGGGATTGCGGCAATACCGCAATCGCTCTTTCATCCCAGCCAGACCATGTCAAGCATCATCGCCAACGAGTTCATTGAGGCGTCACCTGCCTCATTGCACCTGCCCGCACTGATTGGCGTGGGACTCGTGCTGCTCCTGGTCGCAATGGCAGTAAGCGTGTTTGCGCACTATATAGTCACACGAATGATAAATGTTCGGGAGGGCAACATCACTTAGGCATGACCTCCAAGAGCCAGCGACGTGCAGAGATTCGTGCCATGTTCAAGTCAAACGTGGACAAGAGGCTCACAGTCGACAAGATAATGATCGGCGGCATTACCTTCTGCGCGGTGATTGCAATCATCCCGCTGTTCTGGATACTGGGCCAGCTTATAGTGGGCGGAGCGCCTGCACTCACGTTTGACTTCTTTACCCAAACTCCCGGGGCAATCGGCGCCGGAACCATCAACATCGGGCCTGCCATACAGGGAACCCTTATCATAATCGGGCTCTCATCGCTCATCGGCATTCCCACGGGGATCTGCGCCGGAATCTACCTCTCCGAGGTGGGAAGCGACAGGGTCGCCAAGCAGATCAGGTTCTTTCTGGACGTGTTCATGCAGGTCCCATCAATAGTTCTCGGCCTGTTTGCGTTTCTGGCAATCGTTCTGCTCTTGGGACACTTTTCAATCTGGGCCGGAGCCTTTGCCCTGTCGCTGATCATGTTCCCGATCGTCGCACGATCCACCGAGGAGCAGCTCAAGCTGGTTCCGTGGACATACAGGGAGGCCGGAGTGGCGCTGGGCATGAAGAAAGCCACCATCGCGTTTCGCATAGTACTTGCAACTGCAAAGCGCGGCATGCTGACTGGAGTGCTGCTATCCATATCAAGGATTGGGGGCGAGACTGCCCCGTTGATAATGACCATACTGGGCAGCAGCCAGTTCTTCGCAAGCCTGGACGCCCCCATGGACGCACTGCCGTTGCGGATATGGCGGTTCTCGCTGCTTCCCTACGAGGAGGCACGTCTGGCCGGCTGGGGTGCTGCACTCGTACTGGTAATCATAATACTTGCCATACACGTGGGAGTCAGATACTACTTCCAAGGGAGGAAGAGTTAGTTGCACGAATCAAGAAAAGTTTATTGCCAATACGCGCGGGGTGTACTCGAGAGATGACTGCCACATTATCACGGGAAGATAATTTCAGTCTCTCAAAACACGCCCCGGCAAAACCCGCAACCCGTTACAAGATGATCGCAGATGACGTGTCCGTGTACTATGGCAACTATCTTGCAGTAAAAAATGTCAGCCTAAAGTTTCCTGAAAACTCCGTCACTGCCTTGATCGGCCCGTCCGGATGCGGCAAGACGACGTTTCTCAGGTGCCTGAACAGAATGCATGACATGACTCCCGGTTCCCGGGTGGAAGGAAAGGTCATGATCGACTCGACTGATCTTTACGACAGCCGCATAGACCCGATATACCACCGACGAAAGGTCGGCATGGTCTTTCAAAAACCCAACCCGTTTCCGACGATGTCCATATACGACAACGTCGTCTCCGGAGTAAAACTCAACGGAGTAAAAGACCATGATATTCTTGACGAGATAGTTGAGGACTGCCTCAAGATGTCCTACCTGTGGGACGAGGTCAAGGACAATCTAAAAAAACCCGCAGTACAGCTGTCCGGCGGCCAGCAGCAACGACTCTGCATTGCACGCGCACTGGCAATCCAGCCCGAGGTGCTGCTGATGGACGAGCCTGCCTCTGCCCTTGATCCAATCGCGACACAAAAGATTGAGGAGATGATCAGGGAGCTGGCCAAGGAATACTGCATCATCATCGTGACCCACAACATGCAGCAGGCAATCAGGTGCTCGGATTATACGGCATTCATGTACCTGGGTGACATGATAGAGCACGGGGAGACGACGATGATATTCCAGAATCCCAAGAACGAGCTCACCGCCAAATATGTGGAAGGCCAGTTTGGCTAGATATCATTAAAGTATCATAATGGCGCTTAATCCTATATGACGAGACTGATGGATCCCAACCTGGGAGAGCTTTCCGCCTCGATGTCCGAGATGGGCGATCTGGCAATCCAGTGCATCGAGCTTGCAGTATCTTCATACATCAAGGGAACCAACACCATCAACCAAGTCCGGGATCTGTCTGCGTGCATAACCAAAAAGTACCATGAAGTGGGGGACCTGATATTCAACACGATTCTAAAGTTCCAGCCGGTGGCATCCGATTTCCGGTTCATCCGTTCTGCCATAGAGATCTCATACACCCTCCACCGGTTTGGCCGATACGCGTATGACATAACTCTCGTGCGCGACAAGTTTGGCGACATCTCAAACTGCAAGACAGAATGGCTCTACCAGGTATCAAACGAGACGCTTCAGATGACCAAAGACGCCATGCTGTCCTTTGCGCTGCTTGACACCGGAAAGGCAAACCTGATCCAGATAAACGAAGAGTATGTGGACAAGCTGTACCTGGAGAGGATCCCGATGCTGGCCAACTCTGACGACACGCGCTGCGCGCTTGCCGAGGCACTGCTGCTTAAATACCTTGAAAGGATTGCAGACCACGCCCTGTTCATGAGCCGGGCAGTCAACTATATCGTCACCGGCAAGCACAGCCCGCCTTCTGCAGACTAGCAGCACTCCCCGTCACACAGTACCGGAATCCTTTTGCTTGCATCTGTAATGTCTGCAATCAGGGCAGACAACTGCGGACTTGATATTTCATACATGACCCTCTTTCCCTCGTCCCTGGATCTGACTATCCCGCACTTCCTGAGGGTCTTGAGGTGGTGTGAGACCAGCGGCTGGTCCTTTCCTGTCTTGGAGACTAACCCGCCCACCGACGACTCCCCGCCCTGCAATACAGTCAGTATCTCAAACCGCGTCTCGTCGCAGATGCATTTTAGGAGTGCGATTCCATTCATATAAATGTAAATTTATATAAACCATTATTTATATGATGGCATGGCAAGGAGGATCCTTTTCATATGCAGGGAGAATGCGGGACGCAGCCAGATGGCAGAGGGGTTTGTCCGGAAGCTTGCGCCGCACCTTGACGTCATCAGTGCAGGCACAGATCCAAGATCCGAACTGAATCCTGTAGTCGTGCAGGTGATGAACGAAGTCGGAATAGACATTACGCAACAAAAACCCAAGGCACTGACGGGCCGGATGGTTGAGGAATCAATCCCCGTCAGCATGGGCTGCATCGATGAGAAGTCATGCCCTGCCGCGCTTGTCAAGGGCATGGCAGACTGGAAGATAACGGATCCCACGGATGCAGACATTGATCAGGCAAGGAAGATCCGTGATCAGGTGAGGGAGCGGGTTGTGAGTTTGATCAAAGAACTTGATGTCCAATGACATACTCCAACCTTCAAATGTTCGCAGTGGAGCTGGTGGGAACGTTCATCCTTGTGATTTTTGCAACCGGCTCGATAGTGTACGATGTCCAGATTGGCATGGTGTACGGTGTGTGGATTGCCGCCGCCGCACCGTTTGTCGCCCTGATTATCGGGGTGTACTCGTTTGGCAAGATATCGATGGCGCACTTCAACCCGGCAGTCACCATAGGGTACTATATCACGGGGCACATCACGAGGATTCAGATTGCATGGTATTTTGCAGCAGAGATAATCGGGGCCCTGCTGGGATCGCTGTTTGTCATGGGGGTGATCGGCACGGAGGCGAACCTCGGTGCAAACGCACCGGGTCCGGATCACTCGCTGTTTCTGGTATTTCCAGTAGAGGTGCTGGCATCCGGGATGCTCATGGCAGTGATATTTGTGGTGGTGTATACCAAGGGCCTGAGGGGGTTCAGCGGGATCGTCATCGGCGGCATGGTGGGACTGGACATACTTTTCTTGTCCTTCATTTCCGGGGCGTCGATGAATCCTGCAAGGGCGCTGGCGCCTGCCCTGCTTTCAGGCGTGCTTGATCATCTGTGGCTGTATTGGAGCGCGCCTTTCGTGGGAACGGCGGCCGTTGCAGTCTTGTTCAGGAGAAAATTTGAGCGACAAAGGCGGCCACAGTGACTGCGGGATTCACATACACGGATCAAGACTGTGGCACAGCGTCTTGGTGCGGACTAGTCGACGGTCTGCTGGGAACATGAGTTATGTACCCGTCATGGCGCATGGCATGTGTATGCGTCAGGCAGTGATTTTGCAGAATCAGCAAGAACGGATCCATGCTGACTACGGAAAGCACTGTTTTTCAGACAATGGGTTAGATTGCTATACCGACGCGCAAAAGTTTTTGCAGCCAGACTAGCCGGCCCCAACTGATGCGCTTTCTGACGCTCCGGCGGATCCGTAATTGCCGTCGTTGCCGGGTCCAAGCCGACCTGCCAGGGCGTCCACGATTGGACTGCCTGGTCTGTGATCCTCGCGCCTCATGACGACCTCGGTGCCCGCAATGGCACCTCCGGTATCCCGGGATTGGCCGCCAGCCTCCACGTGGAGGCGTCCCTTAGTCAGAATGTTTCTCGCCGCGTTCTTGTCGGCATGGTGGTGCCAACCGCAGGCAGTGCAGTGGAATGACTCGCCGTTTCGCGATTTTTTGTCTACATTTTGGCACCGCGCGCAAGTCAGGCTGGTATTCCTCTTGTCAACGAGCGCGGTGCTCCCGCCCGCCTTTTTCATCTGCCACATTACCTGGTCGCGAAACGCCCCCATCCTGGAGTATGCCATTTCGCGGTTCAGGCCTGTCTTGGCACTCCCGCCTGCAGCCCTGGCCTTCGTCAGGTCCCATCCCTCCATGAAGATCATGGATTTGCCGGATGCCACCTGCCTTGCCACCCTGATCTCTTCGTGGTGCTGGCGGTTGGATATCTTTCGGAGCTCTTTGCGTATCTTGCGGCCCAGATTCCTCCAGGAACGGGATTCCTTTTTGCTATTCGTCCTCTCTGATCTCATCTTGTCTATTTTGTCGCCGTCGCGCCTCCTGCATCCGCCTGCCACGTTGTGGAGGGTTTCGTTCCCGCATTCGTCGGCTAGCGCGGCCAAGCGCCTCACGCCCAGATCCATCCCGGCCCGATTCCCGGCAGCGGGTCTGGGATCTGGGATCTCCAGCTGCACGTGCAGGATGAATTAGCGGTCTGCGTCTGTCGTCCTGCACGTCACCTTTCTGGTGCAGTCTACCATCTGGAACGATCTAGGTTCGCCCTTGGAGATTTCTTCCTTCAACTGCACGTTGCCAAGACCCGGCAGGAATACCGTGGAAGGATCCCGCATTTTTGGAGTTCCGCGGGATGCCAGCGAATGCAGCAGGGTGGGGGTCTTGCCGCCCCTTAACAGGCTGGAAGGATCAGTCCACCTGTTGCGCCTGTATCTTGCTATCCTGCCGGCCTTCAGCCTCTTCTTGAGCCGGATCCGCCTGTCGTGCTTGGAGCGGTTGGAATCCCGAAATGCAATGACTGCCAGCCTAGCCTGCTTGGAGGCTGCCTCGTGCATCAGGCTGGCGCCGGTCAGGCAGAATCGCTCCCGCCACCCTGGCGTCATGTAGTTCAAATCATACTGCGACAGCCCGGGGTGCGCCATCTTCATCAGTATTGACATGTCGTAGACTATGTCGCATTCCCGGACGCATTTTACTATTTTGCGCGACAGCCTTCTGGATTGTATTATTGGGATACGCTGGGTAATTATCATAATACCGTAAGATACGTCTTTACTTAAAAACCCGACCTTGCCAGTGCAGAAACTTTTGCGTGTCAGTATAGATGGGATTTTGACTTGGCGTAAAACACGTGTGACGTCGAGTTGCCAAACAGGGAATGTCACTCAAAGGCATGCCGCAAGTAATAAGCAATTTCTATATAATAATATGCAATACCTTTCATAATGACTATGATACACGCAGAAATACCACAAATGTTTCGTTCTATAGACATGAATGGAATAATCGTAGACTGTGGCCAGAGATATTTGGACAAACTTAGATACAGCAGAGATGAGGTCATTGGCACGTCGTTTTTTGATCACACACCGGCAAAAACTCGCAAAGAACTAAAAGCGTCGTTTGCTGCATGGACGAAGAACAACAAGACCAACGTTGCCAAAAAAATACAATTGGAGACAAAGTATGGTAAGATTATTGACGTGGTGCTTACCGTACAAAACAGATATGAAAATGGTCGTATAGTCGGAAGGGACGCAACCATGCACAAGGTTTCAGACATCAAGAAGCTTCAGGATGCATACAATGTTAGCGCCAGAGGCAACTACGAGGATCCCAACATCATGCGCAGATCTGTAGACTACATTGGTATTATAGTAGACTGCAACAAGACGTACCTAGACAAACTCGGATACACCAGAGATGAGGTTATCGGAATCAGTCTGTACGAACACACAGCAGCTAGGAGTAGAGGTCACCTAAATGCAGACATAGAGAACTGGAGAGCAGGGCATCGCTACGAGTCCAAGATATACATGTTGAGAAAGGATGGCAGCGAGTTTCCAGTGGATATCACATCCGCTGATGAAACCGACAGCTCAGGCCAAATACTGGGCAGAACGGTATCGCTCAAGCAGTATAGGCCAATAACCCCCTCCTTTTTTTTGTATGCATAGCCCGCCATGTACATCTTGGTGGACCTACGGACTTGACTGGTTTCTACTTTGACATTGCCGTTTGACGTATTTCAGAATCTCGATGACTTGACCAATATGGATGCCGTGACGGGGACGACTCTGCTCAAAATTGTGAATCCGAACCCAAGTCTATTCAACCAGTGCGGATGTTTTAACATAGGTGCGTATATCTTCTATTCGTTCGTAAAAAGATGCCACAAAAATCACAAGCAACCATGAATTAATAATGCCAACACCCTATGCCCTGTGTTGTCCAAGTCTAGGGATCTCTTTGAGCGCGCAAGGGCGGTGATTCCATCCGGCGTCAACAGCCCGGTGAGATATTTTGAGCCGTACCCGTTGTTTGTGAAGCAATCCGACGGGTGCCACATATGGGATGCAGACGGCAGGCAAATTACTGATTTCTGCAACGGTTATGGTGCGCTGCTTCTGGGCCACCGCAGGCAGGAGATTATACGGGCAGTGACTGCGCAGCTGGACCGCGGAACGCTGTATTGTGCCCCGACAGAACAGGAGACGGTGCTGTCTGAGATGATTATAGGAAACTATCCGTCCGTCGAGATGGTGCGGCTGGTAAATACCGGCGGCGAGGCCACGATGACTGCAATCCGGCTTGCAAGGGGATACACCAAGAAGAACAAGATTGTAAAGTTTGAAGGCTGCTATCACGGGGCCCATGACTCGGTCTTGGTCAAGGCAGGCTCGGGTGCAGCACACAATGGAATATCCGTCTCCGAGGGCGGACTGGACGAGGTCTCGAGGAACACGCTTGTCGCCCAGTACAACAATTATGCCGATCTTGAAGGCATCATAAATGGGGATGACGACATTGCCGCTGTAATCATTGAGCCGATCATCGCAAACATGGGGCTGATCCTGCCTGAAAAGAATTTTCTGGAGGATGTTAGAAAGATAACGCGCCAGAACGGCATCGTGCTGATATTTGACGAGGTGGTCACGGGATTTCGAGTCTCGCCAGGCGGGGCACAGGAGTACTTTGGAGTCCGGCCTGACATCACCACGATGGCCAAGGCGCTTGGCAACGGATTTGCCATTGCCGCCGTAGGGGGGAGGCGGGACATAATGGAGCAACTGGCACCATCCGGCAGGGTGTATCAGGCCAGCACATTTGCAGGAAATCCGATAGCCGTCAGCGCAGCCATTGCGTCCCTCCGGACAATCAACCGGCTCAAGGACAGGATGTACCCCAAGCTGGAGAGAAACTGCCAGATGTTCTCAAGTGCAGTTGCCGACATTGCGACCGATTACGGCATCCCACACCAAATCAACTCCGCATCCTCGATGATGCAGATATTCTTCTCAGACGAACCCGTAACCGACTATGCGACTGCCATGAATGCCGATGCGGGGCGATTCAAGCGGCTCTTTGGCGCGCTTCTCAAGGGCGGCGTCTTTATCGCGCCGTCCCAGTTTGAGGTGGTCTTTTTGTCCAACGCCCATACGGCACGCGACTTGAACCATGCCATTGAGGCGTACCGGTCAGGGCTCGACGCGGTGAGACATTGAAGTATCTGATAGGAACGCGCGGCAGCAGGCTGTCCTTGGCCCAGACGCGCTGGGTCATAGGGATGCTAAAGGATGCCAACCCGGATTGCGACTACGAGATAGTCACGATAACCACAAGGGGCGATACCGACTCCCGGCCGCTCTTTGCAATAGACCAAAGAGGGATATTTGAAAAGGATGTAGACCTGGCCGTATCGGACGGAAGGGTCCACTTTGCCGTTCACAGCATGAAGGACGTGCCGTCGGGGCTGCCGGAGGGACTGGTTCTGGCATCGGTTCCAAAAAGGGAGAAGGTCAATGACGTGCTAATCACGCCGGACGGCCATTCCATGGAGTCCCTGCCGCAAGGCTCAGTCGTCGGTACCAGCAGCCTGCGGCGGGCAGTGCAGGTGCGCAGGCTCAGACCCGACGTGCAGGTGCGGCCCATACGGGGAAACGTTGAGACCCGGATAGGAAAAATCGGAAACAGCTTTGACGGGGTGGTTCTTGCAGAGGCAGGAATCCGCAGGCTGGGGCTGAATGCAAGGTACGCGACGCTCCCTGTCGAGGACTTTTCCCCCTCCCCCGGCCAGGGGGCGCTTGCCCTGATAGCCCGGAAGGGAGATGATGACACAATACGGATGCTTGAGAGCATTGAGGATTCCGATTCAAGGCTTGCCGCAGATGCAGAGCGCGCCCTGTCCACGGTGGTAGAATCCGGATGCAGGTTTCCCATAGGCGCGTATGCCAGACCGGACGGGGACGTGATGATAATCAGCGTCCATGCGTTCTCAGTGGACGGGAACGACTCCATAGTGGTTGACAGGAGGGGACAAAAAACCGATCCTGACAAGCTGGGAACCGAAGCCGGACTGGAGATGCAAAAGAGGGGAGTCGGCGACCTTGCATTAAATTGGAGGGAGAAGGTGGAGGAATGGAACACAAAATGACGGGTACAGTCTACCTAGTGGGTGCCGGTCCGGGCGATCACAAGCTGATCACGCTGCGGGCCGCCGAGCTTATCAGGGAAGCCGACGTTGTGCTGTATGACAGACTGGTGGGGGAGAAGATAATTGCAATGATACCTGCATCTGCAGAAAAAGTATACGTCGGCCGCGCGGTAGGCGACGACACGACCCACCAGGATTCAACAAACGAACTGATGGTACGGCATGCCATGCTCAAAAAGACAGTCGTCAGGCTCAAAGGCGGGGATCCGATCATCTTCGGCAGGGGCGGGGAGGAAGCCGAGTTCCTCCAAAAACGCGGAATTCGATACGAGATAGTTCCAGGCATCACCTCGGGGATCGGATCTGCCACATATAGCGGCATTCCGCTTACGCACAGGCAACACTCTTCATCCGTAGCCTTTGTAACCGGCCACGAGGATCCACAAAAGGAGTCCGAATCTGTCAAGTGGACGAACCTGGCGCGCTCTGTTGACACTATTGTGATCATGATGGGCCTGTCCAGGATTGGAATCATCTGCAGGCAGCTTGCAGCCGGGGGAATGGACGAGGACATGCCCGTTGCGGTGATTCAAGACGGCACCACGCCGAGGCACAAGATGATCACCGGAACCATCTCAAATATCGCAAAACTGGTAGATGAGAACCGGATCGCCCCGCCTGCCAACATCATAATTGGCAGGGTCGTTGACTTGAACAAGACAATAGGGTGGAGACAATGAGCAAGGCCGTCGCGATAACGCGTTCCCCTGATGATGCAGCAGAGTTTGTCAGCCTCGCCAAGCGGGACGGCATCCGGACGTACGCGCTGCCTACAATCCAGCTAGTCAGCCGGGGCCAGCAGATAGTCAACGAGTTTCTGGGAAGCGTGACACGCCACTCCCCTGATTATTCTGTCTTTATGAGCTCCAAGGCAGTAAGGCTGCTCTTTGACACTGCCCGGCAGAACTCCAAACTCGACGCGCTACAGCTTGCAGTGGCCAACACCACGGTGGTCGCGGTGGGGCCAAAGACGGCAGTGGCGCTTGAAGAGCAAGGAATACGAGTCAACCACATGCCATCAAAGACATATTCGTCTGTCGGTGTGGGCGAAGTGTTCACAATGCTTGGCGCCGTGGGCAAAAAAGTCATCATTCCAAGAAGCGGGGCGTCAACCCCGTTCCTCAAGGAACTGCTAGGCAAGATAGGCCTGGACGTGCTTGAGATCCATCTCTATGACGTGTGCGCCTTCCGGGACACTACGGGATGGAACGAATTCCGTCAGGCGTTCAGCCAGGACGGGGTGGATGGAATCGTGTTTACCAGCGCATCATCAGTGCGTGGGTTCTTTGAGATAATGTCGCGAGACCACGACGCTGCAACCCTGTCGTCGCACCTGCAGAATACAGCGGTGGTTGCAATCGGGCCGTTCACAGCCGACGAGCTGAAAAAGTTTGATATCCGAAACACAATCTCACAAGTCCATACAGTTCCAGGCGCGCTTGACACGATAAAAGGCATGCTCTGGCCTGCCTGACTTTTGGATGCGCCGGCCTGGATGTCAGGATGCGACACCCAATCGTGAAATGGGTCTTGAGCGACGGCGTTTTGCCAAATGGGTTAACTTATTTGAAACCAACTCCAAACCAAATCCGAATGGAGATTTACATACTACGACACGGCAAGGCAGAGGGGATTGGATTCGGGGTCAAGAGTGACGCCAAAAGAAGACTCACTGCCGCAGGACGTGAAGAGATGAAGGTGATAGCCGATGGAATCCAGAACCTCAAAGTCTCTTTTAACTATGTCGTGTCAAGCCCACTTATCCGGGCCAAAGAGACTGCAGATATTGTGACAAGACGTCTTAATGGACAGGACACGAGGGTGACGCTGTGGAACGAGCTGAAACCTGAAGCCGATGTGATAAACACGCACAGACTGCTTGTGAAACTGCCGTCCGACGCTAGGATACTTCTTGTCGGCCACGCGCCGCACCTTGCCCACCTGATCTCATCAATAATATCTCAGACCGGCGCGGCAGTCATTCTCAAGAAAGGCGGGCTTGCAATACTGGACGGCAACGCGCACCATCTGAGGATTACCGGCTCGCTGCGCAGCCTTTTCACTCCCAAGCAGTTGAAACTATGCAGATAGGGGGGGCATGGATAGCTTGACTGGCAGCAAGGAGATACCGCACTCAGGGGTTCGAGGCCCCGTTAAGCCTAAGGTTGCGTCCGTGCTGGACCTTGGATCAAACTCCCTCAAGCTTGCAAACTATACGATTAGCAGTTACGGTACATACAAGCCATACCATCAGGAGTCAGTACGACTCAAACTGTTTGACGGCATGGAGGACGGGATTCTCAGGGGTGATTATGTAGACCGCACGGTAGATTCCCTCAAACTCTTCAGGAATATTGTCGATTTTGAGGATGTAAATTATGTCGTGTCAGTTGCCACAAGCGTCATCAGGGACGTCAAGAACAAATTTGAGGTAGTGCAGAGAATCCGCAAAGAGACCGGTTTTGACTTTAAGATCCTTTCCTACCGTGACGAGGCGGTATTTTCATACGCCGGGGCCATCAAGGCACTAAGGATTCCGTCTGTACTGTTCTTTGACATCGGAGGGGGCAGCCTTGAAATCGTGCTCGCCAGGGACTATGAGATCAAGCAGGTCATGTCGCTGCCGCTTGGCACGCTGAGACTAACTAGGATGTTTTCTGAAGGGCACATGTATGGGGAGGCTGAGCTTGACAAAATGAACCGCCACGTACGCCAGATCATTCCAAGCCGGACAGATCTTGGAATATCAGATTCGGAGAGCCTGGTGCTGGTGGGAGTGGGCGGAGTACTGCGTGCATTGGCAAGGTACGACCAGTACCACAGGGAGTACAAACTGTCAAAGGTGCACAACTACAGGATCAATTACGACTCCCTGGCATCAAACTACAAGCGTATCAGCCGCCTACCTGTCGAGAAGATTGCCAGCATAAGCGCCATCGGCAAGGGGCGGGCAGACATTGTCATGGCAGGCAACCTAGTGATTCTGCAGCTCATGAATAGTCTGGGGTTTGAAAGCGTCACGGTAAGCGCCCACGGGCTTCGCGAAGGGACGCTTGCGCTGTCTCTCCGGTATCCGGAGAAGTTTGAAGGCCAGTCCATAACGTCCCTGGACATCCGGGAAATGGTGTGCACCGGTTCTGATCTTGCAGAGTCCGCCGGAAATTTTGTACATCTGATGCATTCCATGGGCCACCTCTCTGATCACGAACAGAACATTCTGTCATACGCATTAACCGAGATTGACAACCTCCGGTCGTTTAGGGATGTTGAAAACGTCCTGTACTCGATCATGGACGATGACAGCCACCTGAGTCACAAGGATCAGATTGCCGCTGCCCTGGCCCTGATATACTCCAAAAAGAAAAACAAGGTGGATCCGCTCCTGCTGAGATTTGAAAACATACTCGAATCAAACGACAAGAGGCTGATCAAAAAGATATCGTCTGTCGTCTCCATATGCGACATATTCCACAAGACCTCTGCACGGGTGGATGCGACATCCGGCGCCCCCGACTCCATCACGCTCTCAATACACCCAAAGACATGCATCTTTCCTGAGGTGCTGCTGAACCAGATGTGCCGACGGCTGGAGGGAACGTTTGGAATCTCGCTGGAGTCAGACGTGCATTATCCTGAATCCCCGGCGCCCGACGCGGCGGGCGTGTGAATCGCCACGCCCGTGGCGTGCTGCCTGGGCTCGAACTCTCCGAATTGCCATAAACGCTATCTGGGTTGCCCCAAAACACGATTCCCGCATACCTCAGTGTCGCGTGTGATCCAAATTAATCGTGAAAGTACGGGATTTTTGGAATTGGGAGACAAAATTTGAATTTACAATAATTTAAAAATTTATAGGCAGTAACTCCGTTCCAAATTTAAAATTGTCCCAATCCCAAAGATCTCCCCAAGGCAACAACATCCCTGGAAAGCTCATAGTGGTTGAGGGCATCGACGGTTCCGGCAAGTCCACCCAGCTTCGCCTGCTCGAGCAGTGGTTGCGGTACAACGAGTTTGAGGTGTTCAGGACCGAGTGGAACTCGTCTGACATGGTCCGCTCCATCACCTCGAAGGGGAAAAAGAAGGAGACTCTCGTCCCCACGACGTTCAGCCTTCTACACGCGACTGATTTTGCAGACAGGTTTGAGAGGAACATACTGCCACTGCTGCATGCCGGGTATTTCGTACTTGCAGACAGATACATCTACACTGCATATGCCCGGGATGCCACGCGCGGATGCGATCCCAACTGGGTAAGGCATGTCTACAGTTTTGCAATCAAACCCGACGTCACGTTCTACTTTCAGGTGCCGCTTGACGTTGCGATGGACAGGATTTTATCCGGCAGGCCGAAGATCAAGTTTTACGAGGCAGGCATGGACCTGCATCTGTCCAAGGACTCCTATGAGAGCTTTAGGCTGTTCCAAAGCAGGATCATCACCCAGTATGACAAGATGAGCCAGCGGGAGGACTTTCACATCATGGACGCCACTGCCACTATCCCAAAGCAGCAGCAGATAATGCGGGAGCAGATACGACACCTTTTGCCACGTAAGATAAAGAAAAAAACCATCATGGAGGTTCTCTGAGTGTCCGATTCTACAGGCGTGGTGATAAACAGGAAACCTGAATGGTACGGCACGAAAAGAACCGGAGGCATTCCATACCTGAAGGATCTGGAGATATCCGGCCGGCTGATAGTCATTGAAGGACCAGACGCTTCCGGGCGGAGCACGCAGATCGAGATGCTCACTGCCAAGCTTGAGGCAGAAGGGTATGCGGTACTCAGCACCGGACTGAACCGCTCTGAGATTATCAGCCAAGGGATTCTGGAGGCCAAGCGCAACATCTCGCTGGGAAAACGCACCCTTGCCCTGTTTTATGCCGCAGACTTTGCAGACCAGCTGGAGCACAAGATCATCCCCGCGCTCCAGTCGGGACACGTCGTCCTGGCAGACAGGTACATCTACACCCTGATGGCACGAAATACAGTCCGGGGGATAGCGCGAAAGTGGTCAAGCGATCTGTACAGCTTTGCACTCGTGCCGGATCTGATATTTTACATGGACGTGGATCCGTACGTGCTGGTTCACCGCGTATTTGCAAAAAATCAGTATCTGGACCACTACGAGTCGGGCGCGGATCTTGGGATCTCCGATGACATGTTTGAGTCGTTCATCAAGTACCAGCAAAAGCTTGCCAGGGAGTTTACTGTCCTCAAGCAAAAGTACAACCTGCACGTGATCGACGGGAATCGCACCATCGAGCAGCTCAACGTGGAGCTCGATGAGCAGATCAACTTGTACCTTTCCAGGCATTCCTGACTGCAAAACGCTTCCCTGCACGACCGATCCTAGCGCCCAGTATTGCATGAAAATCTCGGTGCTGGCCGTGGCGGGGTGCTTTAGCTCCCCCTATTTAGCTATGCCTATTTTTCCTCATCTATTTATAATATAACTCTGTTATCCTATGTATGGCGACAGAAAATTTTGACATGGATTATTCAAAGTATGACTTTAAAGACTCGACTGAGTTGTACATGCACCTCAGCAAGAAGGGCCTGAGCAAGGAGACTGTAATCGGCATCAGCAAGATGAAAGACGAGCCCCAGTGGATGCTTGATTTCAGGCTGCGATCCTTTGAGATCTTCATGAAGAAGCCGATGCCCACGTGGGGCGGCAACCTGAGCCTCATCGACTTTCAAAATATCTACTATTATGCAAAAGCGTCTGAAAAGACAGAAAATAATTGGGATGACGTTCCAGAGAACGTCAAGAACACGTTTGAAAAGCTTGGAATTCCGGAGGCCGAAAAAAAGTTCCTTGCAGGAGTAGGGGCACAGTACGAATCCGAGGTGGTGTATCACAATCTGAGAGAAGACCTTCAAAAACAGGGAGTTCTCTTTTTGGATACCGATTCTGCCCTCAAGGAACAGCCTGAGATGTTCAAAAAATACTTTGCAAAGGTCATTCCCCCCGAGGACAACAAGTTTGCCGCACTGAACAGCGCAGTCTGGAGCGGAGGATCTTTCATCTACGTCCCGCCAGGCATCAAGGTTGACATGCCGCTGCAGGCGTACTTTAGGATCAACGCAGAGAACATAGGCCAGTTTGAGCGAACCCTGATCATAGTTGACGAGGGGGCAGAGGTTCACTATATCGAGGGATGCACGGCTCCAGTGTACTCTTCAGAATCGCTGCACTCTGCAGTCGTCGAGTTGGTGGCGCACAAGGACGCGCGTCTGAGATACACCACCATTCAGAACTGGAGCAATGATGTCTATAATCTGGTTACAAAGCGTGCCTACGCATACGAGGGCGCAACGGTGGAATGGATTGACGGAAACATCGGAAGCAAGCTTACAATGAAGTACCCCGGAGTCTATCTGATGGGCGAGCGCGCACACGGCGAGACGCTGTCCATTGCATTTGCCGGCAAGGGCCAGCATCAGGATACCGGTGCCAAGATGGTACACCTTGCACCAAACACGACCTCCAAGATCACCTCCAAGTCAGTGAGCAGGATGGACGGAAGATCCACGTACAGGGGCCTTCTTCATGTAGCCAAGGGCGCTACCGGCGTAAAATCCTCGGTAAGGTGCGATGCGCTGCTGCTAGATGACACATCCAAGACCGATACATATCCATACATGGAGATTAACCAGGAAGACGCCACAGTCACCCACGAGGCGACTGTCGGGAAGATTGGCGACGAGCAGATATTCTATCTGATGAGCAGGGGGTTCAACGAAGAGGAAGCGCTGTCACTGATAGTCAACGGATTCATGGAGCCCTTCACAAAGGAACTGCCCATGGAGTATGCAGTGGAATTAAACCGGCTCATAAAACTAGAGATGGATGACTCCGTAGGATAGTCTTCTGCATTTTGAACGGCAATGTCTCAAGAAACCCTTTCAAGAATAAACACCAGTCACATTGATGAGATCTCCTCGTCGGGCGGCGAACCTGGGTGGCTCAACGACTACAGGAGAACCTCCCTGTCCCTCTACAACAGCCTGCCGCTTGAAATGTCCCCGCTGTACAACAAGTACACTGACGCAAAAAAGATGGATCCGGACAAGGTCTCCCTTTCGACATCTACTGCCAGAACGATTCCAAAATTCCTTGACAGGAGGCTTGCGGAGCTGGCAGACAAGGTGTGCATCATCCAGATTGGGACAAACACCCACCGTGTGCAGGTGCCCAAGGATCTGCAGTCCAAGGGGCTGATAATCTCCTCAATATCTGACGCGATTCAGAATCATCCTGATCTTGTGAGGGCTGCGCTGGAATCCCTGAATTCCAAGGAGGACAAGTTTGCCGCGCTCAACAACGCTGCATTTAGCTCAGGCATGTTCATACACATTCCGCGCAACCTCATTCTCAACGAGCCGATCCACCTTCTGGCATGCCTCTCGGAGGACGGCCACTCGACAATCTCCAGAAACGTGATCCTTGCAGGCCAAAGCAGCAAGGCCGTAATAGTTCAGGAGATTTATTCCCCAAAATCAGAAACCCAGCAGGCATATCTTGAGACGCTAAACGTCACCGCTGGGGCAAATTCGCATCTGGACATCACCACGCTGCAGATGATGGATCCGCATTCCGTGAACTTTTCAACCAGACGCACGGATCTTGCGCAGGATGCCAAGGTAAACTGGTATTCCGGACTATTCGGCTCCATGCTGTCCAGATACAAGATCGACTACTACCTCAACGGATCCGGCGCGTCTGCCAACGACTCTGAGGTGGTATTTGGAACCCAAGATCAGTCATTTGACATCCAGACCAGCGTAAACCACCGGAGCCCGGCAACCGAGGCCAGGGTGGTCGAAAAGTCGATCCTCCGGGACAAGTCAAAGTCGCTCTTCAAGGGCATGATCAGAATCATGGAGAACGCTGCAAAATCAAACTCATTCCTGTCCGGACGGTCCATCCTCCTGGACAAGGGCGCAAAGTCGGATGCGATTCCGGGACTTGAGATATTTACAAACGACGTCAAGGCCACCCACTCTGCGTCGGTTGCGCAGATTGACGAGGAGCAAATCTTTTATCTCAAGACCAGGTGCCTCAGCCACGAGGAAGCCGAGAGGACCATCGTGGAGGGATTTTTGGAGCCCATGTCAAGAAAGATGTCCTTTCAGGTAAGGGCATGGATCGCCTATCTGATAGAGTCCAAATGGGAACACCGCGAACTCGGCATCAACACAGACGAGGAGCTTGCAAAATTCGTAGAGATAGAAGAGACACGCTATAACGAGGACGCCGAGATTGAGCAGCACTACAAGTACCGGTGATCTGCGTGGCTGAATGGATCAAGGCCTGCGGTCTAGAAGACGTTCAAGAAGGGCAGCTCTTTGGGTTTGAACACGGCGACAAAAAAATACTTCTTGCCAATCTTCTAGGGGACATACATGCCACTGACCTCATGTGCACGCATGCAGACGCGGACCTCTCGACTGGCTTTCTCAGCGACGAGGGGGTGAGGTGCCCGTTGCACCTTTCGGTGTTCAACCTCGATACCGGGGAGCCGCAAAACCCTCCGGCAGAGGCATGCCTCAAGGTGTACAATGTTAAAATAGACGGCAACTCGATCTACGTGGAGGTTTAAGATGCAAAAGGCACAGTTGTTTGAGAATTTGAGACAGGACTTTCCAATACTCAAACGCACCGTCAGGGACGGCAAACCGCTTGTCTACCTTGACAATGCATCGACTACCCAAAAGCCCAACCAGGTTATTGACGCCATAACCGATTATTACCAGAACCACAACGCAAACATTCACCGCGCCGTATACGCTCTGGCAGAGGAGGCGACACAGGCATACGAAGCCACCCGGGAGAAGGTGGCCGACTTTGTCAACGCCAAAAACCGGGAGGAGATCATCTTTGTCCGGGGAACCACGGAGGCAATCAATCTTGTGGCGTATGCCTGGGGCAGGGAGTATGTCGGCAAGGGTGACGTGATTGTAACAACAGAGTATGAGCACCACAGCAACATCGTCCCGTGGCAGATTCTTGTCCAGGAGGTTGGTGCAAGGCTTGAGTATATCCGGATGGACGACGACGGGGAGCTGATGCTTGACGATCTCGACCGCCACCTTGCCACCGGAAAAGTCAAGATAGTGGCGTTCAGCCTGATGTCAAACGTGCTTGGAACTATAACTGACGCGCAGCGGATAATCAAGACATGCCGGGAGGCCAACGTCCTGACCCTGGTAGACGGCGCCCAGGCAGTGCCTCACATGCCAGTCGACTTACAAAATCTTGGATGCGACTTTTTTGCATTCTCCGGCCACAAAATGCTCGGGCCTACGGGAATAGGCGTGCTGTGGGTTAAAAAATCAATACTCGAGACCATGCGTCCGTTCCACGGCGGGGGAGACATGATACGCGAGGTCCACAAGTACGAGGCCACCTGGAACGATCTGCCCTACAAGTTCGAGGCCGGCACGCCAAACATTGCCGACGTCGTGGGGCTTGGCGCCGCGATCGACTATCTCACAGACGTGGGGATGGCAAACGTGAGGAGGCATGAAATTGATCTTACCGAATACGCGTTGGAGATGTTCTCGAAGGTAAAGGGACTTCACGTCTACGGCACCAAGGACCTGTCAAAACGCGGGGGGGTAATATCGTTTAATTTTGCCGACGTCCATCCGCACGACGTAGCCCAGATAATGGACTCGGAGGGAATAGCAATCCGTTCCGGCCACCACTGCGCCCAGGTACTCATGGAGCGGCTCGACGTTGCAGCAACATCGCGTGCCAGCTTTTACATATACAATACCAAGGAGGATGTTGACGCCTTGATCAGGTCACTAAACACAGTAGCGAGGCTCTTCAAGCTATGAGCAGCAACGCCGACATATATCACGAGATGATAATAGACTACTCCAGAAACCCGATAAACTATGGCAAGATAGAGGATCACGATGTCACATTCCATGACTCCAACCCGCTGTGCGGCGACAGCATCGACATCGACATGAAGATTGACGGCCAGACAGTCTCTGACATTAAATTCCACGGCAAGGGGTGTGCCATATGCATGGCGTGCTCGTCGGTGCTGACTGAGATAGCAAAGGGCAAAAGCATCGACGACGTACGAGGGATCGGCAAAAACGACGTGCTAGGCGAGCTTGGCCTTGAGCACCTTCAGGCAGTGCGGATAAAATGCGCCCTGCTCTCGCTCAAAGTACTCAAGTCTGCGCTCTATACGTACCTTGGAGAGCATGTCAAGGACACAGGCCAGCTCAAGGAAGAGGCAGCAGGCCTGTACTGATATGGACAGCTTCACACCCTCAAGACCCATTCCGCTACAGATAAGACAGATAATCTTTGAGCGGTTCAACGATGTCGATGCCCGGTTTACCAACGACGAGATATTTGAAATACTCGTAAAAAACGGCGACATCGATCCGTCCTGGATGATAGACGACGTGGAATCCATGTTTAATGACATGTGCGACGCCGGGCTTGCCAGGAACATAGCGCAGAATTTCACGACGATCTGGCTGAAACTCTTTGATCCCGTGGACAGTATCCACTGCAATTCCTGTAACCTTGATGTTCATGTGGGCAGATCAGAAGACAGGACATGCCCCAACCCTGTCTGCGGTGCACCTATTTAGCCCTGTATCTTGCAGCCGCGTTCTCAAGTGCCTTGATCATCGGCAGCTTTCTTCCCGTAAGGTAGAGAACCAGCGCCCCGCCTGCCGTGCTTGTGTGGTTGATCCTGTCAGCCAACCCGTACCGCTTTAGCGCGGTGTTCAAGTGTCCTCCGCTGACGATCGTCGTTGCCATCGAGTTTGCAACCGCGCCGAGAAGCGCCTTTGTGCCGTAACTAAAGTTTTCCTTCTCAAAGAATCCTGCAGGCCCGCTGATAAACACGGTTCCCGCGCCTGCAATCAGTCTTGAATAATACTCTACTGTCTTTGGACCCAGATCGTATACCTTGTCGTCCCTGCTCATCTCCCTGACATCCATCTCTATTCTCTCTCCGTCCTTGTCTATTGCAACATCCACCGGAGTCACAAACACGTCCGGGTACTCGCCAATCAGAGAGTGCGCCTTTGACACGACCTCGTCCTCCTTTCTTATTCCAAGCGGCGACTTGATCCGCGCCTGTGCACGCATGAAGACGTTTCCTATCAATCCAGTTAGCAAGATGTGGTCTGCCCGACCGTTCTGAATCAGCAGCTTGATTGCCTCAAGCCTGTCAATCACCTTGGATCCTCCCAGGACGATCACGTGCGGCGCCTTGGCCACAGTCATTATTTCGTCTAGGTTTCTGACCTCCTTTTCTACGATTCTTCCAGCACACGCAGGCAGGACCTGCGGAAACCCGACAATCGACGGATGAGAGCGGTGTGCGCTGGGAAACGAATCCAGTATGCAGAGATCAAACAGTTTGGAGAGCCTGGAGACCATGACTGTCCTTGCGGCGTTCTCCGGCGCAAATTCGTAGTTCTCTTCTGCACACAACCTGAGATTGTCCAGAAACAGGATGTCGCCGTCCTGCATGTCCCTTATGGCATCTTGCGCTGCCTGGCCAATCACGTCCTCGACGTATTTTATCTTCCTGCCAATCATGCTTTCCAGAACCTCTGCGTGCTTGTCCATTCCACAGTAGTCCTTGTTTCCAACCCTTCCCTGGTGCGATGCGACAACCACCTTGGAATCCTTGAGCAATCTGATGGTCCCTATGCACTCCTCGATTCTTTTGGTGCCTAGGATCTCCATTGTCGCCGGATCAATCGGACAGTTCATGTCCACCCTCAGAAAGACCGTCTTGGATTTTAAGTCAAAATCATCCAGCGTGAGAACCTTCACAACACTCGTGTAATCTACTCTGTTAAATTCGTTAAGCCGGCCTTCCGATCCTACCTGGGATTCAAGTGCGGCACCGCGCCAAACATGGGAGCGAATGCCTGAAGACAGCATGGCAAATTTGGTTTCAGTATTGCATTCCAGCCACCCTGCAGGTTAGGTGGGGTGGAACGACTGCATATCACCACAGGAACTACGGTACGCCGGCCAGCAGGCAGTCCGATGACGGGGTGGTTTAACCCCTGCAACGACAATTCCGACCCGTCTGACAGGATCAAAAGGGGCGCAATTCGAAGCAGGCTAATTCTGTTGCACGAATTTATGCGAGTAGCTATAAAAACAGTATCTGCCTGACGAATAGCTGATTGCAAGATTGGATATTTGAAGTCAGGTCGCGCCCGTTTGTATTATTGGCAATATTGTCTCTGATTCTTGCTATCTTGGTGTATTCCGGGGCTACTGACGGCTTTGATCGTGGCGTGGTTTCGTTATTTGCCCAGAACGTCGGGGATCCCACAATTGACATCATCATGCAGTCCATTACAGAGAGCGGCGACGTCTTTAACATGCTGATGTTTGGAATTCTGGTGCTGATTATACCAAAGACCCGACGGATAGGCATCACCCTGATGATTCTGATAGTTATATCCACGTTGCTTACAGGATACATCAAGTGCGGTATTGACCGGGACAGGCCAGAATATGACTTTGAAGGAGTGCCATTCCATGTGGATATCAGCCGCGACACGTTTGCCCTGTTTTGTGAAGGCGGATACGACGCCTCGTACCCGTCCGGACATGCAGCAAGATCCATGATATTTGCAATAATCTTGGGCTATGCGCTGTCTGAGAGATTTCCTCGCGCGGCATACCTGATGTTCCTCTACCCTGCAATGGTTTCTGTCAGCAGAATCTATGTCCTGCAGCACTATCCGATGGATGTCATTGGCGGGACGGTCATCGGCATAATGCTGGCCGGCGTTCTGGCAAATCGGACAAAACTGTACAAAATCTTTGAAAAATCAAAAATCTAGCGAATCCAACACGGAACTGCTTATCAGGACTATTGCGTAATGATCCTTGTCATGGTGGTATGTCCAATATCTGACGTCCCTGACCTCGTTTTTCTTCCTTAATCCGTGTGTCACGCCTGTCGTTACCATGTAACCGATTCTTTTTGCAGTCTTTGATTCCTTTGGCATCAAAACCTTAAAACCGTCCTCCCTGCCCCTGAATCCCATTCTTACCATGTCGTCTACTGCTTCAGAGACTTCTCCCTCGTTTGTCAGGTTGTACGTCTTTGATATGGGAAGATCCTTCGGATGGAAATCCATGCTCGTGCTGGAACAGATTGATTAATATTCTTTTAAAAATATACATCGCTGGTTAATTTTCTTAGCTCAAAAGTCAACTTATAGCCATATCAAACAACATTAACCCGCGCATTCTTGTTTCAGTCGTTGGCATCCTTAGATGATCTGGCTAGACTGTACCAAAGAAAGAAAGAGTCGGTGGATTTGAAGAAAAAAATCCAAAAGAATCTAAAGAATGTTTATTCTGCTGAAAAAAGACTGTCCGCCCGCATCGCACTGCTTGAGAAAAAGATGGATGCAGAAGGCGAACATGTAGATGATCTCTCTGCGGCCCTTGTTCAAAGAACGTCCCAACTGAGCAGTCTTGGACGGCTTGTTGACGGCGCCAAACGGCGGCTGTCAGCAGAAAAAGACGAGATCGCTGACATCCAACAAGATCTTGCATCCTCCGAAGATTTTGCCGGAAAACAAAATGCCCACGACCGGCTCGAACAGCTTACCAGGCATGCCGAGGATCTCGCCTCTGAGATTGCCAGCCGAGAAAAGACTGCAGAAAAAGTGACAAAGGAGATAGATCAGTATGCCCGAATAAAATCCAAATCCGTCTCCAAGATTCAAAAGCAGGCAGAAATGAAAACGTCCCTGGAAGATGCCATGGCCGATACCCGCGGCACGGCAGAAAATCTTTCCAAAGACGTGGCAAAGCAGACCCGGGCGATAGCATCTGCAGAACGGGCGCTGGCAAAGGAGACGCAAAGGCTCCAGAACGTTTTTGCCAAGAAATCCAAAACTGTTTCGGCCAAGAAACCGGCCAAGACCAAAAAATCAGCCAAGCCAAACTCTACCAAAAAATCAGCAAAAAAGCAGACAAAATCCAAAAAATCGACCAAGCCTGCCAAAAACCTACCCAAACCCAAACCCAAACCCAAACCCAAACCCAAACCCAAACCCAAACCCAAACCCAAACCCAAACCCAAACCCAAACCCAAACCCAAACCCAAACCCAAACCCAAACCCAAACCCAAACCCAAACCCAAACCCGCATCTGGCAGGAAAAAGAAATAGCATGCGGTCTTGTGCCTGTTGCATGGCTCTTAACATTAATGTAGGCTTTGTCATGCTGCCATTATGATGCGTAAGCGTGGCCCGATAATACTTGCCACCGGCCTGGCCGTGACCGGAATCACTTTTCTGGTTCTCATGACCATCACATCTTCAATTGCAACCGGGCCAGGCACCCCGTCCATTCCATTAATGTATGAGGACATATTTGATCAGGTTTCTGACGAGATCCGAATTGATCCCGGCGATTCTGTCCGTACGTCATACGTCACGCGTTCATCCGACGTGATTTTGCTGTGGGGGGTGCAGGTGGTAGATTATCAGCCCGGCGACAAACTGTCTGTTGAAGTATCCAACATTTTTGGTGACGATTATGGCACGTTCACCCAAAACGAGTTTGTCCTGTTTGAGGTCCTAGAAATAGGTCAGTCCGACACACTTAACTTTGAGATTCAGAATCTTGGGGACCGGAGCGTGCATGTTACGGCGATGTTTTCTGAGGATCCTGAAAATTCCGTCTTCTCTGATCCCAACTCCCCACTCACGACAGTCTTGCTTCCAATTGCCTATGCCGGAATCATGCTGATCGCGGGACTGATTGTTTCTGTGGTTGGAATAATAATAACGCTAATTGATTGGAAAAATAAACAAAACTCTAATGAAGTTTATTGAGGATTAACTTCCATCTGGCCGTACCTTCCCTTTGTCAGGGAAACCTCGCCCCTGAACTCGTTGGTATACCCGTTTGTAATGACGATGGTATCCCCAACATTTACGGCCTTGATGTCATCTCCCCAGAGCGTGAATTTCATCTCGTTGTCTTCACCATCGTTGTCAGATATTATTGCATCACAGACATCCACGGTTCCCCCGGCTCTGAGGTTTACCGTCCTTGTGTCTCCCTTGCTTTTTACAGTGGCTTTGACATTGATCCCACTTCGCATTTTTTTTGCTTGTGAAATCGGTGTGGATTCTACCATGTATCGGGTGTTATCCATGCGATTATAAGTTTTTGTGAATGCCTGTCAGGCACGTCTGAAACCGCCTGTTGCGGCATGCCATTTGCAGCCCATGCCAGTAAGTCGATTCTGCCCAATTGATACGCGCGTGTGGTTATTGGAATGAATCCCTCCTGCCTGAATCTTGTTAACCCCTACGCTGCCTGATGATTCAGGGTGGTTTGGCATGCATGACCGAATCGTGACATTAATGCCTGCATGCCGTACCCGTCGTCTGAGTGCAGGGTGGGGCATGCCGTGCTGCAACAGGCGAGCACCTGATGAGGCGGCAAATTTGAATCGCCTGCAACCCTGCTGGTTTCATGTGCAGAATCAGGAAGAATCCTGCAAACTCCCGATCTCTATCCTGACAATCAACCCGAAATAGCAATTAAAAAATATCGGCTGTGCGTCATTCCCCTTGCAGAGGTATCGAAGCCCGGTCAACCGAGAGGGACTCAAGATCCTCAATAAGAAATCCCTTCTCTCAGGAGTTCGTGGGTTCAAATCCCACTCTCTGCACTTTTTATTCCAGACTTGTATCAGATGACAAGCCCTTTTACCCTAGTTACGTGATGTCTTGAGATCCTCATGTGCACATCGGCAAGGCTCTCATCTTTAAAGATGAGTCCACATCTAAAACACTTCCAAATGATCTCAGTCATACATTAGCCATTACGATAATTTCTTATAAGTATAATGGACAATTGATCTGTTTTCGCCAATCCATATGATGCTGTTGATCAAACAGCGGTAAGTGTTCACGTGGTTTGACCCATTTTTAGGCATATTTTACAATCTCTGCCAGGTAATCCAATTTCTTGTTTTTCCACGTCATCACGCACGAAAAGAAATTTGCCATCCACGTCATCGTCTCTTCTGCCCTTATGCTGCCCCGTATTTTTCTGTGCACGACTATCTCGCGCAGCCCGCGTTCGGCAGCATTGTTTGTCGGAGGGATCTTTGGGTTCAGCACGAACCGGAACAGGTCGCTGCCCGCATTGCGAAGCTTGACCATGAACTTTTCCAGGATCGGATCATCGGCGTACCTTGCAACGATCCTGTCGATACAGGTGAGCAGCAGGGCAGACGCGTTGTCCCTGAGGGAGCGCGAGCGCTTCTTGCTTGCCTTCGTGGCATAGTCGTAGATTGTGCGCAGGTGCTTCAGGACGTTGCGCGCGCCGGCACAGTCCGGATTGCGGTTCCAGATGTCCCTGGCCTCGCGTATTATGTGAGACCAGCAGCGCTGGACGCGGTATCTCCCGTACGCCGTCCAGCCGTCGCTCACTATTACGCCGTCCCAGTCTCCCAGCGCTTCTTTCAGGACCTTTGCCCCCCTGCTGTCTTGTATCACGTACAGCGCGTGTCCTGTCAGCGGATCGTACAGTATCCACACCCAGACGTTGCGGCCGTTGAGGTGAATCGACGTCTCGTCGGCGTGCAGTATCCTGGCCTTGCGTATCATGGCGGCAATGGCTGCCGCCGGGGCGCCCAGCGACATCCCCAGCCTGTGCATTATGTTGTGCGCCGTGCCTGTGGAGAGCGGAATTCCGTGCCGCGTCATCCAGTCTGCGATCATCCTGAACGGCATGCGGCAAACATAGTCGTCTGCTACCTCGGCAATTATGCTTGAATCGTAGCTGCCCTTGTCTGGAAGACCGGTCTCGGGTTCGATGCCCTTCTGGCCGCAGGGGCAGCGGCACGTGTTTATGGTGTGGCGCGTGGTGATGGACCTTACCGTGCGCACCACCTTGGTGATGTCGCGCTCTTCGGTTTTGGTTATGGAAAGGTTGTCCGAACCGCACTGGGGGCAGGCATCCGGGGTGTGCTCCTTGAATTCTGCGGGTTTTGGCTTGTGGGTGCGGCCCTCGTGGCCCTTTTGTCCCCCGCGCGGTTTATTGCTGCCGGTCGCGTCCCCACGGCCTTTTTGATCCCGGCGGGTTTTTGTGGATTTATCGTCGGCATTCTTTTTGCCATCCTTCCCCTTTGCGTCGGGCCATCCAGGCCCCCTTTTTTGTGACGGCGGGGTGTTGTAGTTGTCGTGCCGCACCAGCCTGCGCTTTAGATCGGTGACCGACCGTTTCAATTCCTCAATCGTCTGTCCCTGCATCTCGATAGTCTGTCCCTGCATCTCGATAGTCTGTCCCTGCATCTCAATCGTCTGCTTGAGCTTGATGCTCTCAGTCTTGAGATCCTTGTACATCTTTTTGAGTTCAGCCTGACTTTTCACATCAGGTTTGAATTACCATCATATTTGGATCTGTGGTTTGCGCAAAATTTACCCTTGAGTGAACGGAATTAGGCACGACGTGAACTCATACAAACAGCGCAATTTTTTTAACTTTTTGGTACACACTCAGGTCGCCAAGGCTACTTGGTTAAAATAATTCGAACAATTAGTTTGCAACTTTGCATCGATACTTTTTGATCCTACCTCTTAGACACCATCTGCATGTTGGACTCTGAGGCTGCAGCGATACGCATGGATCTCAAGAAGGCTTTGATCAGAATAGGCGAGATGGAGTCGGCCATGGGAAAACTTCAAGATGATAATGCCAGGCTCAAAGATGAAAATGCCAGGCTCAAAAAAGATAACGCAAGGCTTGAGGCCAGGCTTGCATTCTACGGCAGCGCCAACATGTCGTCATCGACAACGTCCCTTTACAACGCGGCGCGCAAAAAATTCCGGAAGGGCCGCGGTGAAAAGATATCCGGAAATCCTGGAGAAAAGATCAAGGGCGACTCGAAGGCGGATGAGGAGGAGGAGGGGGGCAATGGCGGCCAAGACCAGGATGGCGGCAGCGGAGGCGGCGGGCAGGAAAAGACTGCCAGGATCGGACCCCCTGCGGGGCATGCGGGGATATCTCATGGCAACCAACCCGAGTTTACCGTGCGCCACGCGCTCAAGGCCGTCGCGTGCCCTGGCTGCCACGTCGAATTGGTTCCCGTCAGGCCGACGTGCAAGCTGATCCGCGACCTTGACGAGTACTATGCCACGCGGACGTTTACTGCAGTGATCGAGGCGGCCGCGTGCCCGGAATGCGGCGAAAAAATCAAGGCCCCCAATCCGTACCTGGAAGGCACGTCGTACGGGCCAGTCATGCTTGCAGTAATCAACGCCCTGTTTGCAAGGGCAGTCACAGACGAGGACATCGCGCACCTCGTGCGCGAGTTGTTCGGCGTCAGGACGTGCACAAACGCGGTGACAAACGCCCGCACCGCAGTCTCGGAATACCTGGTGCTGGTCGGCATGATCGCGCGCATAAAGGCTGCAATACTGTGCCAGATATGGGTGCAGATGGACGAGACTGTCTTCAAGCGAGGTGACGGGCACAGGGGATACGTCTGGCTGGCGTGCACGCCGGTAGCCGTGTTTGTCTGGTTTGCCTACAACCGCTCATCAACTGTACTGACTGAACACTTTGACTGGCTGCGCGGCAAGCCTGTGGTATGCGACGGAATGCCGGGATACCCGTCTGCACTGACGGACATAATCCAGAGGTGCTTCGTGCACCTGCTCAGAAAGGCCGAGGAGCTCGCAGTAAGCAACGAGGATCCGGCAGACGAGGCCAGATACGACATGATGCTTGAACTGTACTGGGATGCCAAGGGGATCAAGGCCCTTGCGCCGTTCACGCGCATGGACCTGAGCCGACGCGCCCACGGAATAGCCACGTCGTACGAGGATGGCAGGGTGCGCACCCACCTGCTAAACGCCCTGCCAGACATGTTCACGTTCCTGTCGTATCCTGGCATGCCGCCCCACAACAACGACACGGAGCGCGCCATACGTGACGGCATCATACCGCAGCGCAACTCAAGACACAAGACCATGAACGCAAGGGGCAGGAAGACGCTCTCCATGCTGCTTACCTTCGCCCTTACCTGCGCCAGACAAGACGTCTCGCCTGGCAGGGGGCTGTTGGAATGCCTGCTTGATCCCGGCTGGGACTTGTTCGAGAAAGCAGGGGAGACGCCCTATTCGCTCACAAATCCCGACGGGTCAAGGTATTCGCTGTTCAAACACCTGGATCCGCCATCGCAATCATGACATGAACGCGCCGGTACCGGATGGCGGAACGCAGGTTCATTGCACGGCATCATCTGGCGCAAACGAGACGGCGTCAACTAGAAGGCATGCGCAATCTACCAAAAATTAAATTTTGGCAATAAACCATGCCTGCCATAATATTAAATTTAAATTATTAATTAATTGCGCATAAAATCTACTCGTGGTTCCATGCCTGAGGACCTGAGTGTGTACACTTTTTGAGTGTTATGATAAGTATTCTACACTACTGCAACTTAACTTGCTTCATAATCCCTTTTCAAACCACAGGTTACCATTTCATCCTCATCAGATGTAATGCCAACCAAATATGGGCAGTCTTGACCGATTGACGTGAGTTATGCAGCAGGCTACCGCAAACCAAGGGTTTAGAAACAAAAAGCCATAACCAAATACGAATGGTCGACATCCTTGAGATCTTTGGAGATTTTTCATATTTTGGCATATTTCTGGTGCTGATCGGCGTCAACGTATCGCCGATCCTGATGCCGCCCAGTTGGATCGTGCTGACGTCCTTTTACCTTCTTGATCCAAGCCTGAACGTAGTGGTCCTTGCAATGGTGGGGGCCACAGGAGCCACAATCGGGCGGTTTGTGCTCATGAGGATCAGTGGCCTGTTTCGCAGGTTTGTCGGTCAGGAGCAGAAATCCAACCTTGATGTCATCGGCAGGTACCTCAACTCAAAAAAGCTAGGCTACATGACTGCATCCTTTCTGTTTGGCGCAACGCCGCTTCCAAGCAACATGCTGTTCATTGCATACGGGCTGATGCGTGCCCGCAGCATGGGAATATATGTCGGGTTCTGGTTTGGCCGCACGCTGTCCTATATCGTGATGATATATTTTGGGAATGCCGTTCTAAAACCGTTCTTGGAAATATTTGAAGACCGGCTTGTGGGGGTGCTGCTGATCGATGTGGCAGGAGTATGTGCCATTGTGCTGTTTGCCTCGATAAACTGGACGGTGCTGCTGACTCAAAGGCAGCTAAAGTTCGTCAAGCCTCGAATCTGGAGGTTCTAAATGGGCATCCACGAAAATCTGATCGATGAGGTAAGAAGAATGATGGGAAATGATCCCGCGCACGATTTTGAACATGTCATGCGGGTCTGCATGAATGCCCGTATGATCTGCAGGATGGAGGATGTTGACAACCGGTTGGTGTTATGTGCCGCACTCCTGCACGACATGGTTTCGTATCCCAAGTCCGATAGGCGCTCAAGGTCATCTGCAATGGAGAGTGCAATGGTGGCCAAAACCATTCTTAACAGACACGGATTCTCTGACGAGGATATCAAGATAGTCTCGGGAGCGATATGCGATCACAGCTTCTCAGGGGGCGCTGTTGCCAAAACTACTGAGGCTATGATACTTCAGGATGCGGATCGGCTAGACGCGCTTGGCGCCGTGGGACTGGCCCGGGTCTTTTCCACCGGAGGGATGCTTGGAAGGCGCTTGTACAACTCGGACGATCCATTCTGTAAAAATCGCGCCCCTGATGATACGGTGTGGACTGTTGACCACTTTTTTCAAAAACTGCTCAAGCTGGAATTGCTAATGAACACCGAGTCTGGAAAAACTGAGGCCAAAAAGAGAACCCGGCTGCTCCGGGAATATCTAATACATCTGGACAAGGAAATTCACCCGTAATCGACATACCTGTCGTATCTCTTTTCAACCTCGTTGTTTTCCCCTTCAAGTATCTTGGTATATTCTGTGTCCCTTCTGAACCTAATGTACTTGAGTATGTCGTAGAATTCTACGTCATCCGGGTAGGATTCAAAGACCGGTTCCATTTTTTTTAAAAAACCAACCGTCTTTTCCCTGTACTCCGCCCTTGTGGGCTTTTTGATATCCTTCATTCTGAACCATATCACAGCCCAGCTTGAGCCGACTATGTGCGGCAGCATGTCAAATGCCCGCTCTATCTCAAAGCGCTCGTCGTTTCTCATGGTTCCTGTAGGAATGATGCAGCAGACTTTGCAAAGTATGTTACTATCATGTCTGCGCCTGCCCTTCTTATCGAATAAAGGATCTCCTCTGTGATGCTTCTTTCATCCATGTATCCCATGTGCGATGCAGCCTTGACCATGGCATACTCACCTGAGACGCTGTATGCAGATACCGGAATGTCAAACCTCCTTCTAGTCTCTGCTATCAAATCCAGATATGACAATGCAGGCTTTATCATCACAATATCTGCCCCCTCGTCAATGTCTGATTCAATTTCCATCATTGCCTCTCTGGCGTTAGTATATGGAACTTGGTACGTTCTTCTATCCCCGAATTTTGGTGCACACTCTGCGGCCTCCCTGAACGGAGAATAAAAGTTTGAGCGGTGTTTGGCAGCGTGCGGCATGATTGAAACATCCCCAAATCCCTCGTCCTCAAGGGCAGTTCTTATTGCAGCAACCTGGCCGTCCATCATGGCCGACGGTGAGACTATGTCTGACCCTGCTCTGGCCTGACTTACTGCTATCCTCGCAAGCGTATCAATGCTGGAGTCATTGTCTATCCTGTCATTCTGGGTGATTCCGCAGTGTCCTGTTGATGTAAACTGGCAAAGACAGACGTCTGTCATTATGACAATGCCGTCTCCAAAATTCTCCCTAATCCGGGACACTGCATTTTGAACAATCCCGTCATCATCAAACGCCGATGATCCTGCATCGTCTTTTTGCTTTGGCACCCCAAATAGCATTATTGCAGGAATTCCCAAATCCTTGATGAGACCCACCTCATCACTTACCTCTCCCAAGGGGAGTCTCTGTATGTCTGGCATCGATTTTATACTGATCCTAGCCTTTAGATCCTCCTGCACAAACACCGGGCAGATCAGGTTTCTTGGGGAGATCGTAGTCTGCTGAATTAACTCTCTCATCTTTTCAGATGTACGTAGCCGGCGGAGGCGTCTGGCGGGAAACGACATGCCAACATCACCCTGCGCCAAAATATAAATCCTATATTCTGGTGGAATTGACATGCAGCATTGCCAATTAAACTGCCGGCAAGCGTCTTTAAATTGCATACACGCCAATAATGTACATGACATCTGCCAAACTTATTTGGCAATGCCCTGACAATTACGATGAACTCAAAAACATTGATAATTTTTGCCTCGATACCAACGGAACAATACTACCCAGCGCAGTCTGGCATCGTGGGATGGATTTCCAAATTTCTCTGCTGAGGTGCGGATGACATTGCACAGCACACGCGAAGGAATCCATGCAAGCCACGATGCAATGCTGAAAACCTCCCACGATGCAGGCACGATGGCAAGACCATCCATAAAAAATTACGCAAATCAGTATTTTAAAATAAAAATTAATTCTTTACTAGAAAAATAAACCACAGGCACAAGAAAATTACTCTACTAATCTAAAATTATCCGATAAAATATTCGCCCCTGACATGCAAGAGGATTTGATATGTCTGAATAATTGCAAAAAATTACATCAGTACGCATGCGTACAAGATTTTTTACTTATTTTTCATCCAAGTTGGATGCAAATACTGCCGCTCAACTAAAATTATTCCAAGGAGATCATGGTCAATGGTATTTTACTGCAAAATTTCCGACATCAATGAGCAAAACAATCTGCTGTCTGCGCACGGTCTGCAAAGACAAAACTTCAGTCGATGCAGATCAGCAAAGCACGCTGCGGTAATTTTTCAGGACCAACTCCTATTCTGTCTGCTCACGACTCTTGTAATCAAACAGCTGACTTGCAACCCTTAGCATCTCTGCCTGGCCATGCTCTGAGGCCTTTCTGATGTTGTTCATCGGGGTTGAAACTATGCTTTCTACTATTGCTTTTGTGAGGTCATCGATTATTCTTATCCTGTCCTCGTCTTTTTCATTGAGGATCTGGAGCGCCCTTTGCAGCTCCCTTTCCCTTAGGCCATCTATATTCTTGAAGACATCCTTTACCAGCGGTTCTGCCTCAAGTCGCTTCATGCTGGCCTCTAGCACCGGCACCTCGTTGCTGATTATGTTCTCGATGAATTTTGCCTTGTTCATCCGGGTATTCAGGTTCTTTTCAATCATCTCTGCAATCTGATCCAGGTTCATAAGTTTCACCCCCCGTATGGTGGCCACCTGCTCGTCGACTGTCCTGGGGTTTGACAGATCCAGAATCATCATCCCGCCGTCAGAGCCTGCCATTGCCTGGGAGATTCTCTGGTGCGTCACAAGAAGATACGGCGCGGTCGTGGCGACAAACAGCACGTCGTACATGTCAAATCCGGACAGCACGTCCTCGAATTTTACAGGCGTCCCGCCCATGGTCTTGCAGAACGTCTCGGATCTCTTGACTGTCCTGCTTGTGACATCAAACCCATACCCACGCCGGTTCAGAGATTTTGCGACAAGCGTGGACACCTCGCCTGTTCCTATCAGCAGGATCCTTTTGATCTTCATCTCGTCAATGTTCTCCTCTGCAAGCCTTACCGCCATGGAGCCCACGGATATGCCGCCCTTGCCGATCCCGCTGGTGTTTCTGATCCTGGTGCCGATTCTGATTGCCTTGTCAAACAGGGTGTTGAGGTGCTGGCCTGACGCCCTCATCTCTCTTGCAGTGGTGATTGCATTTTTTACTTGTCCCAGTATCTGCTCCTCTCCTAACACCATCGAGTCGAGTCCCGAGGTCAGCTTCAATAGGTGGTGGATGGCCTCTTGGTTTTCAACGCATTCCATGTTCTCCTCAAACATCCCCTTTTCCAGTCCTGCAAGCGAGGCCCATGTGGCCTTGATTGCTTCTGGGTCGTATGATCCTGATTTTGCAAACAGCTCGATCCTGTTGCATGTCTGGATGATTACGCACTCCTCTAGTCCGGAATTTGACTTGAATTGCTTGTATGCGTCTGCAATGTCCGTGATTGTAAACTGCTCAAGAATGTGGATTGGCGAGCTGCGGAAGGTAACCCGAGCATTGATTATGTTTTGATTCATTTCCGATTCCCCAGCATTGCCACTGCCCTCTTTTCAGCCCTTTTAATTTGACCGTCTTTTATTAACTGTTCAACGTCCCTGTCATTCATTATCTCCTCTAGGAATTCCCTCCTCCTGTCCTGATCCTGTATGGCGTCCATAGCCTTTTCCCGCATGACCTTTTGCAACCTTATCTGTTCAATGTCCTCCTTTTTGATTATCTCCTTGACCGTCCCTTCCAGCCTTGTCCTAATCCTCTTTGACATTGACGGACTCCGGCCTCCAGTAAATACCGCCACCTGAACCACTCCCTCCAAGTCAATCACTGCGGGATTTGCAAAATCGCTCTCTTCGGGGTTGTCAGAACTGTACACCATGATTTTCTCCTTTTTAGCATAATTGATGATTTTCTGGTTTGTCTTTGCGTCGTCTGTGGCAGTGATTATCAGATCCGGCTTGAGATCCGAGATGAATTCTACGTCCCTGACAGCCTGCCTTTTGATCTCAATACTTTTTGACTCTGCCCATTTGCCAATTTGGGGGGCAACGTCTGCACTGACCAGCGTGATGCTGCATCCCTCACCGGCAAGGCGCCCGAGCCTCTTCTGCGCCTGCCTGCCGCCACCGATTACAAGGATCCTCTTGCCACGCAGATCAAGATCCACTATCATCGATCAACAGGGCTTGGATTTCTATTTATGTTTATGAGCCGTTCCTGTGGGCCTTTTATACTGTCTGGGCAATAATGCCCTGACATCAAGACGTTTGGAAATACATCAGAAAGCACGACGTGTCGTGCAACGTGCTGTTGGACCGGAACTATCCGAACATAGGATGCGAACCGTGTACGATGGCCTTGAAACCCGGTGAAGACCCACGTGCTGGTCGTTGGTGGTGGAACGCAACATCAAAGAATGCGGACTCTATGTTACGAATGATTTGCAATGGCCATCACCGTGCTCCACTTGGAAATTATATGCAAGAGCACACAAATACCGATTTCAGTATTTGTCTCAGACTCCGGGGGTACAATTCTATGGGATGAAACAATTTCCCGTGGCAATAATCAAGACGAACAAAATCGCATTCAATTATCTCCAACATGTTTCCGATGTTAGGCATCAATGCCCAGCTTTTTTTTTTGAAAATACCCGCTAATGAACTCTTTGATGACCTGCCGGTAAAGTGCTAGAACCACCAATTGCCGGCGCCTTGCCAGTCCAATTCTAGTTACACTTTTAATTGAACCCGCCTGCCATTGACATGATGACACCCATGGACGATCTTGACCGGGAACTGCTCAACGAGATCCAATGGACATTCCCTCTTGTTACCCGACCTTTTGATGCAATTGCTGACAAGTTTGGCACCTCCCCAAAGAACGTAAAGGAGAGGCTCGTGCGCCTCAAGCAGGCCGGAGTGCTGCGCCAATTGAGCGCCATCTTTGACACAAGGCGTCTGGGCTACACCAGTTCTCTGGTAGCCATGGAGATCGAGCCTGAACGGCTAGAATACGTGGCGTCTATGATCAACACCCATCCAGGCGTGAGCCACAACTATGAGCGCGACCACCAGTTCAACTTGTGGTTTACGCTTGCCGTCCCTCCAGGCTCTGACTTGAAATCCGAAGTTGAAAAATTCAACGTACTAAAGGGGATACGAAAAGTGAGGATGCTTCCGACGCTGCAGCTGTTCAAGATAGGCGTCAAGCTGGACATGGTTGACAAGAAAAAACACAAGATCGCCCCCAGCGAGGGCAAAAAAAAGATACGAGACGTAACGTTTGAGCCTACAGCAAAAGACAAGGATTTTGTGCGTGAGATGCAAAAGGACATGGAAATAATTGACGAGCCGTTTGTAAAATCTGCCGCCGCCCTTGGAATCACCGAGGCGGAGCTATTTCAGCAGATGAAGTACTATGAGGGCATCGGCGTCATGCGCAGGTTTGCAGCAATCCTCCGGCACAGGCAGATTGGATTTACTGCAAACGGGATGATTGTCTGGAAGGTGCCAGAATCACGCATATCTGATGTCGGAGAAAAACTCGGCGCGTTTCCTCAGGTCAGCCACTGCTACCAGAGGCCCACATATCCCGACTGGCCGTACAATGTATTTTCGATGATCCATTGCAAGACTCATGACGAAGCGCACGAGATGGCCAAGGCGATCCAAGCACAGATCAATGTGGATGAATACCGAATCCTGTTCAGCTCGCGCGAATTCAAAAAGACGCGCGTCGAGTATTTTGTAGAGGATTCCTTTAGCCTCGAGCCAACAGACATCCCGCAGCCGTTGTCGTCCGTATAAATCCTGATACGCGCACTGCCGGCACGTCTACTCCGCTGTCTGCCTCTTGCTTCCTGCATGCCCGGCCTGAAGATCAGGCTGCCTGCGTTCCCTTCAGATCATATGAAGGCCAGGTGTTGTAAATCCTGCTAATCTCGACCATGTCTGATTTCGGAACGTACCGTCCGTCTGCCATTTCTGCATACCTGACGACCTCCTCTTCGCTTACCATGGTTGGAAACACCGATGCAAACCCCTTCTTCGTCATGATGAACTTGATTGCAAGCTCGATTATGTCCAGTCCGTTCCTGTCGGCAATGTGCCTTAACTGCTCTACCTTCTCCAGCGATGCCTTGATCCACTCTCCCTTTCTGACCGACCTGTGGTCCTTTTCGTCAATCTTCGTGTCTGCCTTTACCCTGCCTGTAAGTATTCCCGACGCCTCCGGAACCCTGACGAGGATTCCGGCGCCCTTTTCTGCGGCCTTTTTCATCAATTCGTTTCCAGGCGTTTGCTCCAGGATGTTGTAGACTGTCTGAACCGCACTCACATTTGGCCTGTCCATCGCCTCCATGCCTTCCCGTGTCCAGCCGATTGCTGGGCCGAGTGCCACCTGGTACGCCTTGATGGTCTCGTCGGCTATCAGGCCGTCAAGTACGCCGAATATGGCATCGTCCCTTATGTGGTTCAGCTTTGGATTGTGCAGTCCATACATGTCAAGATGATCCGTCTGCAGCCTTTCAAGGCTGTTCCTCAGCGCCTTTCTGGTAAATGCCTCGTCAAACTTTTGGGGAAGCTCGCTGTGTCCTATCTGCTCCACGCCCTCAAAGTCATAGCCATACTTTGTGGATATCACTACCTCGTCTCTCATGTCCTTGAACACCCGGCCGATTATCCTCTCGCTCTTTCCCTTCCCGTACATGTCTCCTGTCTCAAAGAGGTTTATTCCCACGTCATACGCCTTTTTGAGCATTCTTTCTGCCTCATCTTCTTCTATCTTCTTGCCCCACCAGTCAAGCGCAATGGACCATGCACCAAACCCGACTTCCGATACCCTGATGTCGGTCCTGCCCAGCCTGTTGTAGTTCATACCGCACACCCTGTCGGCAGCATCATGTATGTCAAGATTGCATTTGGGCAGTCGATCTCTTCATTTATGTTTATCCGGAAAACAGCCTCAGACGTTCTGACCATTCATGTCTGAAGCCCGTGCAGACTTTTGGTCCGGCATGATGCACCTGCTCATGTTCGTCGTGCCCGCCCTATCCAAGACTGGAGATCAGCGGCACGATGTCTTTTTTGACGCACACGATCATGGGCGTGTCATTTTTGACATACATTGATACCTGTGTCTCCCTCAGATCCATGATCAAATCCTGAAAGTCCCTGATGTCATCCATCTCAAATGCCAACATAAAGTCCTCGTCGTGAATCCCAAAGGAGTATGTCGTATTCAACACTACCTGCGGGTATTTCCTGCTTACGGCGATGTGTTCGTCCATGATCTCCTGCCTCTTCTCCCTGGGAAGCAGGTACCATTCCCTGGTCTTGGTAAACGGATACACTATGACGTATCTCCTTGCCTCGTCTCCTGACACAAAGCCGTGTGCAGTCTCGTTGCTTGTGTATATTGACTGTCTGGTGCATGACAGGTACGTCCGTGACGGGATAATGTACTTTCCAAACACCGTCTTGTACAGCCTCTCTACGGCAGCCTGAATCTCGGCGACTGACTCGGACATGAACCAGAACAGCATGTCCGTATCGTCCCTCATGCCCAGGTTTGAGTACGTCCTGTATCTTATCCCGGCGTTGTCCAAGATGTTCCGGACCTCCTTTGCGGATTCCTCCTTGGCAAGATCCGCCATCCATCTCCATTTGGGGTCGATCTTAAAGAATGAAAAGCTGAAATAGTACTCGTTCTGCTCCGGCATGTCTACATCAGGACAAACAACCTTATTTAAACAAAAACTGATCCTTCGAATCGTGCCGTTATGCTGCCTGCTCTATGACCCAGTCGTAGCCGTCATCTTCAAGCTTGTCTGCAAGGGATGCATCGCCTGTCTTGATGATCTGGCCGTTTGCAAACACGTGCACATAGTCAAGCCTGTCCAGAAACTTTAGAATTCTGGCATAGTGCGTGATGACTATTATGGTGGCATCCTTTCCAGATACCTGGCTTATCGCCTTTGCCACTGCCTGGACTGCATCGATATCAAGACCAGAGTCGGGCTCGTCAAGCAGGGATATCTTTGGCTTCAAGACTGCCATCTGCAGAACTTCTGCGCGCTTCTTCTCGCCGCCTGAAAATCCCTCGTTGAGATACCTGGAGAGAAACTCTTCTTTCAGTCCAACCTTTTCCAGGTTTTCCTTGAGATACTTTTGAAACTCCCTGACCGTGATGAATACCTCCCTGTTATCACCCTCTAGTGCCTTGCTCAGCGAGTTGTATGCGGTCCTTAGGAAGTGCGAAAACCCTACTCCGGAAACCTCCGTCGGATACTGGAATCCCAAGAACAGCCCCTTCTTGGCCCTCTCGTCTGCTGTCATCTCCAAAATGCTTTGGCCGTCCAGCAGGATGTCGCCCTTGGTGACTTCGTATTTTGGATGTGCAAGCAGCGTGTATGCCAGCGTGCTCTTTCCAGAGCCGTTTGGTCCCATGATGGCATGCACCTCTCCGGGACCGGTCTTCATGTTGACTCCCTTTAGAATCTCCTTTCCGTCCCTTTGAACGTGCAGATCTCGTATCTCTAAAACTGCCATACCGGACATTGTTATGCATCTATATATAATACAGACGAAATTTAGCTGATCCTAACGAGAAAAAAAGGGGTGTGGGTGTTAGTATTTTGTCAGTGACGGCCTCAGGACAATCCTGAATTTGTGGTTTGTAAGAATCTCTTTGCACCTATTTCTGATGGTGACTTCTGTGACTCCAGCTATCGTCGACACGTCCTTTTGCAGTATGTTCTGCCCTAGCAAGACTGAGGACACGTACAGGTATGCTGCTGCAATCCCGTTTGGATCCTTTCCATCTATTACGCTGCTGTTCTTGGCCTTTTCTGAAATCTCCAGTGCCAGCCTGGTGACCCTTACCTCGGTTCGCGTCATGTTTGCTATCTTTGATATGTACTTGTCGATGGATACGACTGGGGCCGTTGCCTGCCCCATCTCCATCACCATGATCCTGTAGTATCTTGCAGCAAGCTTTGTCTTTGACTTGACGTCCTTCGGGGCGCATATTCCCCTGCAAATCTCCTCTAGTGATCGCACCACGTCGCACTGCTTGCATGCCATGTAGACTGTGGCAGCGGCGATGCTGATTATCGACTTGCCCTTTACCTCTACGCGTCCGTCCATGTTTCTGTAGACCATCGATGCAGTCTCCAGCACATTCTTTGGCAGGTTGATGCTGTCGCATATGTCGTTCATCTTGGTCAGGACGTTTGCAAGCCTCCTTTCTTTTGGCGACGATACCCTTACCCGCTGCTGCCATTTTCTGAGCGTGTGCATCTGGCTTGCGACCTTGTAGTTGATCGACTTGCCGCTAAAGTCTTTTGCACTGATTGATATGGCAGTGGATATTCCGAGATCGTGCTGGGAATATGTCGTCTGGCCTGTGGCTCTTGCAAGCCTCATCTTGTCTTCTAGGTTTGAACTGACAGTCTCTGGCCCATAATCTGTAATCTGGTCGTCGACTACCACGCCGCATCCTGAACAGATTATCTCGCCGTTTTGCATGTCATCTACTAGCGTTGACATGCATTCGGGACAATTTTGCCTTTCCAGTAGGTTCATCTTCTTCTCCTTTGTTTATTGTCAGGGGATGTGGTGACTGTGTACACACTCTGGCCGCTGTACTTCTTGATGTTGTTTGTCAGCGGGGTGGCAGAGGCAAGCGGTTCGTCCACCGGACCGATCATCTCCATAACCTTTGCGACCTTGGTTCCCTTCTTGTCGCAAAGTATCTGCCCTTCAGGCACCTTCTCTGAGAGCTGGATGATCACCCTACCACTGCCTGCCAAGTGCAATATCTCACCTATCTCCTGCAATCTAAGTGATTAACCGTTCCTGTCTTATCACATGGATTCATCAACTTTTTTTCAGCAAGAAGCTAGATCTAAATTATTTGGAATGCTTGGCTCTTTTGGCAACCATTTTCTTTGCAATCTTGTCAAGAATTACTGTCTTGGCAGACTGCTTCGGCACCACCACATACCCCGATCGGACAAACGGTTTGCGCGGAAACCGGGCCTTTTCGTTTTGTTCTGTTATCTCGAAGCCGGCGGATTTGGCCGCATCCATAAGCTCCTTCAGCGAGGGATCAAACACGCACCTGTCCAGCCCCATCTTCCGTCCCCTTGATTTTTTGAGGTTCTTGTTAAAATAATCCAGCCACACTACGACGTGCTCGTAACTCTTCATCTCATTCCTTAATCAGAACCGCATTGACTATGCCGTTCTGTCCCGGCTTGGAGACCACCCTGCACTTGCCTTCCTGCGTCTCTAGCACGGCACCCTTTGTAATGATGCCCCTCCTTTTGTAATCGTTGTTGGTAGCATTATCCAAAACCTTGAGAATCTTCGTCTTTACCACCTTGGCATCGCCTGTCGCAAGATTGGCAAAGTCAATCGACTTCAAGGCAGTCTTTCTGTTGTTTCCGCGGACCCTTCGCGTTATTGTCATCTGTGCCCCGTTGACTGCCTCGTTTGGATACCTGTCTGTCTCGTACTTTCGCCTGATTCTGAGCGGATGGCGTCTGCCCCCTGTCGTCTTGCTGGTTGCTAGGTTCTCTACTGACTTTCTCACGAATGCCCCTCCCCGTCACTCTAATTTATACAAAACGCAAATGATCCGCATCGATGTTGCCGGACAGCATTAAATGCATATGCGTTCCGGCACTGCAGGGTGGGAACTAGCCTTGGATGATCTCGGCGGGTTTTTCCTGCACCGTGCTTGCCGCCTTCCTTACCTTGGTAAACAATCGCTGCTTTAGGCTCTCCACGTCGCCTTGAATGCCGAAATACTTTTGGAACTTTGTCGTGGTAGTGTAGATCCTCAACCTGCCGACTTTTTGACTGTCGACAAAATTCAGCTGCCGCAACTCCTTGAGGTGCGCATAAACCCCCGTCCCCCGCGTCTCTGTCAGCTGTTTGGACGAGATCGGCTGACTGTATGCTATGTATGACAGAGTCTTGAGCGTCGCGTTTGGAAGGATGGGTTTTGACGCATACCTCTTTACCGTGGAACTGTATTCTGGTTTTAGCTGAAACACGTACGATCCATCGGGGAGCATGACTATCTCAAGCGCCTTGAATGCGGTACCTGTCTTCTTTATGATCCTGTTTAGAAGATCCATAGTCTTTGTCTTGGACTCCGTGCCAGAAGCCCTGACTATCTCCTCCACCCTCAATGGTCTTCCTGCAGAGTACAAAGCCGCTTCTATTCTTGCCGTGGCAATATCTGCATCCTCAACCCTTACCAATTCTCATTCCGCTCCCGCAGACGCCGTCAGGCTGCAGCCTCCCTTATCGCCGTAATTTTGATGTCATCTCCCACCTGCTCCAGGTCAACCTTTTTGTCCCTTGCCAGAAACAGTATCGCAAAGAAGCATCTGATCGAGTCAGTCCCGTCCAGCTCCGCGATTATCTCCTGTAGCATCACAGATCCGGCAGGTCCGATCTTGCCCATTACCATGTCTTCGTATTTTTGAATAATGCTCTCAAGCGGGATAAAGTATTCGCGAAAGTCAGGCGCCTCAACCGGTTCCATATTTAGGCGCCTGTTTCTGGACTGCGGATTCGCCATCGTGCCGATGAGATTCTGGAGCAGCCCCATCAGGTCGTCGAGTGAAACCGGATAGGTCGATTCGTGCCTGTATGGCATGTTTATCAGTTCTATGTCCACGTCCGTCCTTTGACGCACGGGCTTTTTTTCCATCGCCGCCTTCTGCAGGGCAAAGATGCTCTCCACCTTCATTCTGTAGATGAGTGACGACGACAGGGCAGCCATTCCTGCAACCTTCAGATCCTTTCTTCCCGTCCTTTCAAGAATCTTTACCAGCATGTTCAGTATCTGGTTCAGGTCAATTTCCCAGACGTCCTTTCTAGCAACCGATGACGGGCTGAACAGTATGTTGACCGGATCCTGTGATATGTTGTTGGGCGTTCCGGGCTCATTCACACCATATGCTGGCGCGTGCCCAATAATATGTAGTTGCTCTATTTTTTTCCAATCTTCTGTCAACTCTTATATTGTTGGTGCAAAAGGTAAATCTATGAAATCCGCCAGGATTGTTGCCCCCAAGGAACCCTTGGCGTTGTCAGAATCCGAGACTCCCATGCCTCAGGGTCGACAAGTTCTGCTCAAAGTCAAGTCCGTGGGAATCTGTCACAGCGACCTGCATCTGTGGGAAGGCGGGTATGATCTTGGAGATGGCCAATTCATGCGTGTTACCGACAGGGGCGTAAAGTATCCTGTCACACCCGGGCATGAGATAGTAGGTACAGTTGAGGCCGTGGGCAGTGACGTCTCTGGCATATCAAACGAGGACATGGTGCTGGTATTTCCATGGATGGGGTGCATGGAATGTCCTGCGTGTCTTGCAGGCAATGAAAACCTGTGTGACGCGCCAAGATCAATGGGGGTGTTTCAGGACGGAGGGTATTCAGACCACGTCTTGGTTCCAGACTACAAATATCTTGCAAAGCTCGACGGCGTCGACCCGGACGCTGCAACCTCCCTTGCGTGCTCTGCCCTTACGGCATACACTGCAATAAAGAAGGTAAACCAAAAATCCCTTGAATTTCTGGTCATTGTCGGAATCGGCGGACTGGGCCTCATGGGAGTGCAGATGGCAAAGACCATCACGAATGCCAAGATAATATGCGTCGACTATGACGATCAAAAACTGGAACTGGCAAAGAAGCTTGGTGCAGACTATGCCATAAACTCCAAGAACACGGACGCCTCCAAGGCGATCATTTCAATATGCAACGAAAAGGGTGCAGACGGTATCGTCGACTTTGTCAACGCGCCTGCAACCGTAAAGATGGACCTGTCCGTATTGCGCAAGAGGGGGAACCTTGTCTTGGTCGGGCTGTTTGGCGGCTCCATTGAGCTGTCCCTCGTGACGATCCCGCTAAAATCCATCACCATCCAGGGCGCGTACACTGGAAACTATGACGACATGGTGGAGCTTCTTGATCTTGCCCGAAAGGGCGTGATCCGCCCTGTCATCTCCAGACGGTACTCGCTCGAAGACGTCAACACTGCCATGAATGACCTCAAAGCCCGAAACATCATCGGCCGTGCAGTGATCAACCCAGAGTCCTGACGCCGCACATGCTGGATGATATGCAGTCCAAAATACCCCCCAACCGTCAATCTAATTCTTGCCTGTAAACCAATCCAAACCTGCCGCAGGCCAGTCTGGCACGCATGGCGTAAACGGTTGATGCCTGTGGTGGGCGGCCAATTCCTACCATGAAGCACTCATCATATCTCCCTGACCCAACCTGGCTCCAAAAGTTCCCCTTGAGGTTCCCCAACGCCCGTGGCAAACCGCCAGACAAACGGCGCATGCGTCTCCATGCTGCTTCTTATCTTCAGTAGCGATTCCATCTCGGATTCCAGATTCCGATCCGCTGTTCCGTGCTCCTTGCAGAACTTGCATTTTTCGTCAAGCCTTATGGGGTCTGGCTCGTTTAACGGATATGCCCTGCATGCAAGCGGCCTGTCGTTGTAAATCCTGCACGGGTATCCCATGTGGGGTGACTTTGCCCCGCTCTCGGTATCCAGAAACGGGCACGTGTTGCCGTCCTTGCATCTCCCCATCAGCTGGTATGCCAGAACCTCTATCGCCGCCGGATCATCTGCATGCGATATTCCGATCCTTGGCAGGATGCTGATCTCCACTCCAACCTCAGCTGCCATATTCTGGATTCTCTCCTTCTCCTCTGGAAGTATCAAGACTCCTATCTTGCCGAACCTTCTGCTTGGGTAGTACTCCCTTTCGATGCAGCACTGCGAACACTCCGGCACGCATCTAAATTCCACATGCCAACTACCATGAAATAAGATAAAACCCCTTGCATGCAGCCTGCCCGGCTTGAATACCACAAGTTATATGCTTATTGCCATGTTGGTTGTCATGGGCAAACGCCAGGTAAAAAGTGAAAGTGCGCTAAAAGAGATTCGCCTTCCAGAAGAAGGGGAGATGTTTGGCAGGGTCTTGAAGATGCTTGGCGGCGAGAATGTTCTCATCAAGTGTACTGACAATCTCACCCGCAGAGGGAGGATAAGGGGCAAGCTCAAGAGGCGGGTGTGGATAAGAGACAATGACATTGTGATCATAGCCCCATGGGACTTTAAAGAGGATGAAAAGGGGGACATCGTCTGGAGGTTCACGCTCCCGCAGGTAGAGTGGCTGAAGGCCAACAATCACATTCCCAAGGACTTTTGATGCGATATTCTGCATGCGCCCATTCCGGCACGCTTTTGCAACGATTGCGACTTGACTGCTACCTCAAATACACGCATTCGAATGCCGCTTACGCGTGTTTTTGTGATTTTCCGACCCTCTAGTTAATATGTAGTATGAATTTACCCCAAATCAAATGGAACAAGGCACCGTAAAGTGGTTTAACCGCACCAAAGGCTTTGGCTTTATCGAGAGAGAATCTGGCGATGATCTGTTTGTTCACAAAACAGATGTCGACGGATTTATCAACGAAGGCGATAAGGTCGAGTTTGAGGTCGGCGAAGGCAGAAAAGGACCTGCAGCACAAAAAGTTAAAAAATCAGAATAGGCGACAAATTTTTAGAATCTCTTAACCCAGTCTATCTTTTTATTATTTTCAGATCGATCTTGTGCACTCGATGCCGCATGGCACGAAACGCCCGCCCTAGGAAGGCGGCGATTCAAATGTGAAGTCCCAAGCGAAGGAATTGAACCTTCGACAACCCGGTTTCTGTATGCCTGATATGCTGTCATCTGGTCAGCCATCTAAAGCCAACAACTACAGCCGGGAGCTCTACCAGGCTGAGCTAGCTTGGGACAAGATAACAAGAATCAATGCCATTAAAAAACTATCTTCTTTGGGGTTCTGTCAATTTATCAAGATCTGCCAACCGGCTGAAATTCCGAGTAATTCCACGCTCAGACAGCCGCATGCCTGCGGTTACTTCCATGGAATCCCGGGCAAGCAGGCCCCTCTCCTGCTCAACTGCGGCCATGCCTGCTGCTGCGTCTACGAGAACTGCCAAGTTTACGGCGGCAGTTCCGTCAGCATTTCACGCGAACCTGCAACTGTGCAGTAAAATTTTGATTGCTTCTACCGGAATCTGGAGTAAATTGTTCTGTACCGGCTGCACGTCTGGGACGCGCATTTCGAGAGTTCCAGACCACGTATTCTGCCGGCCCTGCCGCACGCCAGTTTTGCCGCCCCCCATCGTGCCGCCTGTATGCACGTTCTTGCACATTTGGCTGTATGGTTCCTGCTGCACTGCTAATTGGGTGTAATTATTGGTACGATCCTAGAGGTGCGGGTGGTGTCAGACGCCCACGCCCACAATTTCAAATAAGCATAAATATCATCAAAATTTCAAATAAGCATAAATATCATCAAAAATTCCTCATGATATGGCGTCTGAACTGAAACTAAGCCATTTCGGCTACGTCTGCGCCCCATACCTCCACACTAGCCGATCAACTGAACTCAGCGAATCCTGGGTCGCTTCACCAAACATCGAAAAGATGTTCTTTGTTACATGCACGCTATCCAACGAATGCAAGCCGTACTTTTCTGATTACGCCAACCATTACCTTTTGGCCAAGTTCAAAGACAGCTTGGCGATATCAAATGATCTGGCCAAGCACAACCAGAACAAGATGTCTTTTGTGTTTAATGTAAACGAGGATCTGTTTCAGAGGGAGGTCGAAGGTGGCACAGGCTTTGTATCTGTGTATTATTTGGAGTATGGCAGCGACAATGACGGCCTTCAGGATGTCGCAAACATCCTGCTCAAGAGGGAAAAGATCACAAAGGCCTCGTTTGGGAGTATGGAGACGTTCTGTCTGGTTCCGCCCAAGTTTCAAGAGGGAAAAGATCACAAAGGCCTCGTTTGGGAGTATGGAGCACGTTCTGTCTGGTTCCGCCCAAGTTTACTGTTTCCGTACTCTGACAGCATAGTGGTAGTCGAGGTTGCAAGCGAGAAGAGCCATCAGAGCCTCAAAAAGTACTGCGAGCATACGAGAAGGGATGCCAACCGCAAGGGATTGCTGATGACCAACATGATGAGCCTTTCAATTCTTGAACAACTAAAGTGACTTTGTTTCCTGATTCCGGTAAGCGCAGATGAATTACCCCCATGAGCATGGTTTTCGTGTAACATGACATTGTTTGTGACTAAATTCGTCGCACAAGTACGAAATGTCTGGAGTTGGGAAACAAAATTGCTAATTAGAAAAGTTAAATATTCGGACTTGAACTGTTCTTTTTATGAGCAAGCCATCTGATTTGGGTTCCCTGAAGATTGGCTCTTACATACTACTTCCGCACTCTGATCAGCCAAGCGGCGAGCCGTGCAGGATAGTTGAGTATGACACGTCAAAGCCCGGCAAGCACGGTGCGGCAAAGGCCAGAATTGTGGGAGAGGGGATATTTGATGCCAAAAACGCCCCCACGTGGGTCCGGTCAGATAGCGGCCAAAAACGCCCCCACGTGGGTCCGGTCAGCATGCAGATACACGTTCCGATGATCAACAAGAAGCTGGGCCAGATAATCTCAATTAATGGTGACACGGTGCAGGTGATGGACTCTGAGACGTTTGAGACGATTGATGTCACCATGGTGGATAAGGACGTGCGGGGAAATTTGGACAACGGCCAGAACGTGGAGTATTGGGTCGTGATGGACAAGACTAAAATCATGCGCATAAAGAACTAAAACGGATGCTGATGATGAGCGGAAAAGCCATCTGAGTTTTGATGAGGATTATGAGTGATGAGGCGTCCATTCAACACGGGATGAGTCTCAAGCCATGAAGCTGGCATCCCTGTTCACGGGGGGAAAGGACAGCATCTATTCCATATATCTGGCGCAGGAGCAGGGGCATGACCTATCGTGCCTGCTGACGGTGTTTGCAGAGTCTGCAGAAAGCCACCTACTGCACCACCCCAACCTATCATGGACCCGGTTGCAGGCAGAGTCCATGGGCGTGCCACAGATGTCTGCCCGCTCCGTGTCAGTCCAGACAGATGCGGAGATGGATGTGCTGGACGGGCTGCTACACGAGGCCAAGACAGAATTTGGCATACAGGGCGTTGTTCACGGGGGGATAATGAGCAGGTTCCAAAAGGAGCGGTTCGAGTCGCTCTGCAGAAATCATGCCCTAGATCTCGTATCTCCCGTGTGGGGAATTCCTCCAGAACGGTACATGCGGAGCCTACTGGATTCCAGTATCGTCTTTATTGTGACTGCCGTCTCGTCTGACGGACTTGATGACAGCTGGCTGGGAAGGACGATATCGAGATCCGACGTCGCGCGACTAGGGGGGCTTGCAAGGAAATTTGGATTCAACATGAACTTTGAGGGTGGGGAGGCAGAGACGTTTGTGACGGACTGCCCGCTGTTCTCGCATCCAATCAGAATAAACCGTGCACGCAAGATATGGGACGGGTATCGAGGAAGGTTTGAAATAGATGATGCGGAATTGAATTATGATGCTTGACGGACTAAAGGACAGCCTGGGCGCCGCAATCCGAAAAGTCGTCCGGTCATCTGGCATAGACGATGACCTGATACGGACTCTGGCAAAGGACGTGCAGAAGGCACTTATACTCTCTGATGTCGATGTCCGGCTGGTCCTGGAGGTGACCAAGCGCCTTGAAGAGCGCGCGTTGCACGAGACCCCGCCACCGGGACTGTCAAGAAAGGACCACATAGTCAAGATCCTTTATGACGAGCTGTCTGGCATGCTGGGAAACGAGTCCGATTTTGATTTTAAATCCGGAAAGCAGAACAAGGTGATCTTGCTTGGAATACAGGGAAGCGGCAAGACCACCACGGCCTCAAAACTTGCCCGGTTCCTGACCCGCCAGGGATACCAAGTCGGCGTGATCGGAGCAGACACCTACCGGCCAGGCGCGCTGGTCCAGCTCAGGACAATGTGCCAAAAATCCAACGTCGAGGTGTATGGGGAAGAGCGCAACCCGGACTCTCCGGATATTGTTCGGAACGGTCTGAAGCATTTTGCCGGACAGCCGTTGGACATTATTCTTATCGACACTGCCGGCCGGCACAAGGAGGAGAAGGATCTACTTGACGAGATGGCCAGGATCAAAAAGGTCTCCGATCCGGATCTGGCCCTGCTTGTGATAGACGGCACCATCGGGCAGCGGTGTTACAGCCAGGCAGAGGCATTTCACAAGACGATTCCCGTAGGCGGGGTGGTAGTCACGAAACTGGACAGTTCCACCAAGGGTGGAGGGGCACTTTCGGCATCCTCGGCAACAGGCGCGCGCGTGATGTACATTGGCACCGGAGAAAAGATAGACGATCTGCAAAAGTTCTCTCCCACTAGATTTATCGGACGCCTTCTTGGAATGGGGGATATCAAGGCCATCTTGGACTTTGCCAAGAGGCTGGAGTCTGAAGGGGACGATGTGAGGATGAAGAGGATTACCAGCGGAAAGATGAACATGGATGACTTTTTTTATCAGCTGGAGGAGGTTACCAAGGCTGGTTCCCTGAAGGGACTCATTGAAAACATGCCGGGATTTGCAGACATGGCAAAGGGTGATCGTGTAAGCCAGATGGAGACCAATGTTGTAAAATGGCGCTACATAATCCAAAGCATGACTGAACAGGAGAAGGCGAATCCGGATCTGATCAAACGATCCCGGGTCAAGAGGATTTCCCGCGGCTCTGGATGGCCTGAAGTGGATGTCAACAATCTCCTCAAAAATTACAACCTCTCCAAGAATCTGATGAAGGCCTCCAGGGGGCGACAGATGCAGGGTACGCTGAGGCGGATGGGACTGGGATAGCCCAAAGACACCATGACATGTCTGACTACCAACAGGCCGCCGTCACAGCCGGCATGATACTAAAGGAGTACGACCTGTGTGATTACTGCTTGGGCCGGCTCTTCTCAAAACAGATGCGCTTGGCGTCTGACCGGCTTCTTGGAAGGAGGCTAAAACAGGACTCCAGTCACGGATGCCATATCTGTCGTGGATTGTTTGAGCATGTGAGCAACCTGCTGGGCATGATGACTGACATCTCGTCGCGCTACTCGTTTTCGACATTCTGTGTGGGGGCTATTCTCAGGCCATCCATGATGGACCGCGACGATCACATCCGGTCCAAGTACAAGCTGAAGGGTGCAGACGGCATTAAGACCGGCATCACCAGGAATCTCTCAAAGGCCTTCTCCAAAAGGGTGCAGAAGAGATCCGATTGCCTGAACCCCGACGTCACCATTACGCTAAACCTGAAGGACCAGTCGTGCAGCATACGCTCAAAGTCAGTGACGATGTATGGCCGGTATATCAAGAACGCCAGGGGGATTCCCCAAAAGCAGAAACCATGCGAGAACTGTTCCGGCCATGGGTGCCTGGCATGCGGCCTTCACGGAATATCCGGGTTTGACAGCGTGGAGGGGATGATATCCCAAGGGGCGTTTGCAGGCATCGGGGGAACCACTGCCAAGTTTACGTGGATCGGGGGGGAAGACAAGTCCAGCCTGGTGCTGGGGGGAGGAAGGCCGTTTTTCATTCAAGTAAAAAACCCCCTCAGGCGGGATCCGGAACTGGTCACCATACAGTCTGATTCTGTACTCGTCGACGGGCTCAAGGCAGTCGCCAGGCCACCTGGAAAACCGGTTGCGTTTGAGTCAATAATCCGGATACGGGTGCTGGCAGACTGCGTTGACTCGGAATCCCTCAGAAGGCTCAAGGCAATCCCAAAATCTCCCGTGGTGGTATATGACAAATCCGGACGGCGCTCCGAGAAGAGAATCATATCATTGCAGTACCGGAAGAATTCCTCCAGCCACTTTACCGTGACTGTCCGGGCCGAAGGGGGGCTGCCTGTCAAGCGGTTCGTCCTAGGTGATGACGTATCCCCTGGAATCTCCCAGACGCTGGGCATTCCGTGCAGGTGCGACACGTTTGACTTTCTTGACATCCAGACACGTATGCGCTAGGACTCGCATCAAAATCAGGCATAAATATACGCAAAAACGGGGCGCATTTGTGCCTGGATCCGACCTGGACTTGGGGATGCGCGCCGGACACAATGATAACAATTAACTAACGCCATGTGTGCCCCCAATGTATGCCACTGAGAAAAAAAAACAAGCACCAAAGACATGCTGATCAGCGCGCCGATACCCGCAGGAAGAAGAAAACGGGAAAACCCAAATCCTGAGAGGATGGAATTCCCACAACCCGTGATTGCTAAGTGATGAATATTGGATCCGCTAATACGCTTAAAAGATGCACATTCCAAGGGGGTCATTCCGTACAAGGTATTTCGGTTGGTCGTTGAGCGCTTTCCCATAGTTGTTGCAGGAATAAACCGCATTGAAAAATCATCCGGGATAAAGTATCCGATTGCATACGTGGAGCCGTCCCTGGTGGTCTCGTCGCCTGGCTCGAACCAGTTCGAGTACGGGATTTTGTTTGCAAGAACAATTCCAATAATGCACAAGGGAAGGTTTGAGGTGGTCATTCAAATTTCCGCCCCACTTGTTGCATACGGTCTGCGGGGAACCATTCATGCAGTCTTGGCACACGAGTTCCTGCACTATCTGGAACTGATGCAGAGGATCTCCAAGATGCAGCTGCTCTCCGACGAGATCTCTGGAAACCTGTTTGAAAACGTCTACGGCGACGAGACCCGACTAATCGAGCCCCGGGTGGTCTTTGGCGACAGAACGCTACTGAATCATATCACAAAAAAGTTTCCTGCGGGATTTCGTGATTACAAGCTTGAAGACAAGGTGGCCAAGTTTTGGATCAACAAGGATCTTCCCAAGTTCAACATATCCCTGGACACGAACAACGTAAAACTGTCTGCCGAGTCTCTCTCCAGCCTGAGCCTCGATCCCGAGTTCCTTGCACAGATCCAGCAGCTCGAGGAGAAGAGATCCAAAATACGCACAAAGAGGCTGTACTGACTATTGCTTGAATTCGGTCAGGCCGCACTTTCCGCACGTATGCCTGTCCTTGTGCTCTGACATGAATGTGCCCCTTCCACACCTGGAGCAGTTTTTTCTAGTCCTTGATATCTTGCCGTTGTCTATCGTGTAGTATGATGGCACCTTGGGACTGACGCCTTTCTTTCCGGCCATTATTCTGACGCCTCGGGTTTCCCTGCCTTGGCCTTCTCGAACCTGGCAAGAATCTTTGGATTGATGTATCTCTTTGCAAGTTTCTCATCGTCATATACGTGAAAGACTCCTGTGATGGTGGGTTTTCCTATCTGGGTCTTTAGCCTTATCGGAATCACAACCTTTCCGTCCAGGTTGAACTTTTTGGCAACCATCTCTACTGCCTCGACCTTTCTGAGCCTACCGGCCAGACCTGTAAAATTACACGTAATCTCCCTTCTGGACAGGAACGTGTTGTCAACATCTGCGACAGACTCCACAACGGACATGTATCCAAGGTCGCTTCCTATTTCATATAAACCTTGATTGGAGGCTCCTGTGGGATTTGGTGGCAAGCCCGGGGCCGTTGCAAACCTTCGGGGCCCAAGACCGGACGGCGACGCGAAACCGGACGTGGCGTTGAGACTGGTTTTGCCGGCATGTATGCATCTTGTAAGTCCAATCTGGCATAAAGCCACCCAGTCAAGACTTGTCTTGGTTTTGATTCATAACGCAGCTTTGACTTGGAGTTCTTCAAATACCCTGATATCTCTTCTCTTTGGTAAGAAATTTAAGAAATTGCCGTGCCACAGTATCCATGGAGCGCTACATGATTCACCTAATGAACACCAAATACGTACCGAAAGATTCTCGCAAGGTGGTGCATCTGGCCAGGAATTTGGCATCTGACATGAACGCGTCCGTGCGGGTTGCAAGAATTGCCAGCAGCTTCGTGGAACTCGACGTTTCAGTCGATGAGGAGAATCTTGATGCCATCGTCGGCAAGCTGGCCCCGATTGGACCTGTGGACAACATCCGACACGTCTTTGAGGAAGAGATTGACAAGGAGCAGGGAATCGCCGACGGAATATTCTACTTTAACAGCGAGCGATTCTGGGAGAGCCATGAGGCCTTTGAGGGCGTCTGGAAGAAGTGCTTTGGCCGGGAGAAGGAGCTGGTGCAGGGCATAATACTCATGGCTGTCGCGTTTGCCCACGGCCAGAAAAACGAGCACCGCATCGGGATTGGCATGCTGCGCAGGGTGTTGGAGAAGCTTGGAACCTCCCCGTCAACCTACCACGAGATAGACATCGACCGCATGCGAAGAAACGCGTCTAACATGCAGCACGCAAACTGCCTCACGCTCTTTGAGATTTGACAAGTTCCAAGGCCGCTCTGAGCACGCTGGATCCCTGGAGAAGGCCGATGCTGCCCATTTTGGCCTGTTTTTCAGTCATTCTCGTGGTTCCATCGTTTCTGATACGATCCCCTGACACGAGGATCGGAACCGGATCGTCGCTGTGCCCCTTATTGATGCACGGCGTTGAGTGGTCCGCGGATATGACTATGGCAACCTTGTCTGTGTCTATTGCCTCCAAGAGAGTCCTGAAGAACCGCCGATCAATCTCCTCGATGTTTTTGGTCTTGCCTATCGCGTCCCCGTCATGTCCAAACTCGTCGGGTCCTTTTAGGTGGACATAGATTGCATTTTGGGTCTTCATGGCCTCTGCTGCAACCCTTGCCTTCTCCTCATAATCCGCCAGCCCTCCTGCCTCAAAGGCCTTCATTTTGAGGACCTTGGAGATCCCAATCTCCACTGGCATGTCCACTATGCATGAGAAGTTCATGCCGTATTTTTCGTTGATGGGCATCACGTTGGGGTATCTGTTTCCCGCGTCCCTGAGCAGAATGCAGCTGAGTCTCTTCTTGTCTCGTGCATGCCTGTCTGTGTTTATCCGGCTCCTCATCATGATCCCAATCGATTTTTCTGAAAACTCGTTTACAATCTCCGCAGTCGACATGGCCGAGTCTGTCCCGTCCAGGGGCAGGCATCTTTCAACCTTCAAAAAGTCGCCGACGGCCTTTGCCACCCCCATGCCTCCGATGTTGCTGTATGCGGGATCGGTGTTGGTAATCCTTGAAGACAGCAGCTGTGACTCCCTTCTGATCCTGACTGTTACCCTGTGTCCTATCGTAGGGGCCACTACCGCCGAGACTCCGGGATCCGAAAACCCCACCCCGTCTTCAATCTCCCTTGCGATTCCGTCTGCATCCTTCCTGTCTATGTGCCTTCCTGCCCTTCTGTCTGTGATTACGCCGTCTTCATCCAGCGTGGAGAAGTTTCCACGCAGCGCCAAATCCCCGTCCTTGAAGTTGATCCCGATTCCTATCGCCTCAATCACCCCACGCCCGACGTAGTCTGAATGGTTGAACTTGTATCCGAGCATGTTAAAGACGGCAATGTCTGACTCGGGGGCGATTCCCCTTCCCACCGATATGACCTGGCCTATTGCGCCGTTGGATGCGATCCTGTCCAATGTCGGAGTGTGTGCAGCCTCCAGCGGAGTTCTTCCGTCCAAATCCGGGTGCGGCAGATCCCCTACGCCGTCTAGCAGAATGTATATCATATGAACGTCCGAATTGCCCATGATGCCCTTTTGTCCCGGATTGGCTCTCTACTTTAAATCTTCCAGCACGCGCTGGATATGGCGTCGCCTGCCATGCAGTAGCTCATGATAAGTTGACGCACCCAACTTAGCAAACATTTTAACTGTTTCAGATGACAATACTATCATGGGAAATATGCGCAAGGATTATGTGTCTGAGCGCTTTATGATAATATCTAAACCTGCCAAGTCGGACAAAAACGGCTCGGCATACGCGCCCGGAAACGAGGCTGCTACAAATCCGTCCGTCCTGTCTCTTGTCGCAAAGGATGGAATGCTGCGACGCCTTCAGGACAGTGAGGACGAACACATCATAGGCTGGTCCGTCCGAGTCTTTGAGAGCAGCAACCCGATCATGTCCGTGGATGCTGAGAACCTATACGGAACCTATACGGCGACGGGGTATTTTACAGCGAACCCGCGTACGGATACCACTACATCGTAGTTGCATCCCCGAACCCCGACGATACGTTTGCAACCATCGACGTGGATCAGTGGTCAAACATTCTGGTAGTGGTGCAGGACAGACTGAAGTGGCTATACGCCCAGAAGGGCGTGAGGTATGTTGCAATATATGCAGACCACGGCCAGCTATCTGGAAACCACAACCCCCACCCACACTTGAACATGCTCACATTCTCCACCATCCCTCCTGTGATTGGTGCCGAGACTGAGGCATATCACAAGATCCAAAATGAAAACGGCATCTGTCCGATGTGCAAGACGATAAACGACGAGGTCGGCGGCCCACGCCAGGTGCTGCAGACAGGCGGGTTCATCGCGCACTGCCCGTGGTCGTCGTCATACCCGTACGAGTTTTGGATATCCCCCAAAAAGCACACCACGCTGTTCTCCAAGATTACGCAAAAGGAGATCAACGACCTCTCGCTGATGATCCGATCCACCCTGGGTGGACTGACCAAGGTGATTAAGGACGTCTCGTTCAACATGGTATTCCACCTTTCGCCAGAGAAGAAGAACACCAGGCAGATCCACTGGCACATAGAGGTGTATCCGGTCACCCGGCAGTGGTCTGGGCTGGAACGCGGATACGGCATCTTCCTAAACGACATTACGCCTGAGGATGCGGCAATGCGTCTTGGTGCTGCATGCAGGGAGGCGTTTTCCATCCTGGTGGGCATATCCTGAGGGAATAATCCCGCCCCGTGTCCGGACAGCCGTGAATGCTGCAACGATGACTTGAATGGTTTATTTATCAATCACGACATCTGACTGTCATGGCTCTTGAGAAGTGGCTTGCCGTGGGCAGCCTCGCACTGTTTGGAATGTTTGCCGGCGAGATGCTCTCAATCTACAACTTTATGACAGACATTCCGCAGGATCTTGAGCTCGTGCAGTTCTTTGAGGCCGATCCGAAGCTTATCCAGTTTGCATCCATCGGCGCCGCCCCTGCCGGCATTCTGGCCGCAGTGTCATTCATCATGTCTAGGCATTACGGCTCAAAGCAGGTAGGCACGTTGATCATCGCCGGAGGGGCCGTGCTGCTTGTGGCAATGTACGTGTGCACTACGCTAACTGGCAGAATTGATGACGTGTACAAAACCGACGCTGTCGTCTACACTCCGGTGTTTTTCATGGTGCTGTCGCCACTCGTGATCCTCTTTGGCGCCTACCTGATGAGGCACAAGGTGGTGCGTCCCAAAAAAGAGTACTTTTAGGAATGATCCACCCTCAGCTGGCCTGCCGCGCGCTTGAACCCCAGCCTCTCGTAGAACGGCCGGACGTCCTCGTTGCAGTCTAGGACTGTCTTGTAGCATCCCCTGTCGGCTGCAATCCTGAGAAGATGCTCAACGACCTTCCTGCCAATCCCACATCCCCGAAACCCGTCCCGCACTGCGACATCTTCGATATGTCCTGCCATCCCGCCGTAGTGGATGAACTTTTGCTCGATTAAAAGCGTGGCAGTGCCAACTACCTGCCCGCCGGCTTCTGCGACGACTATTATGTGATTCTGGTTTGACTCGACGCCCTTGAAGATTTCCCTGGCCCTGCCCGGATCGATGCCGCTTGCCGGTCTCAGGGAATCTAGCGTGGCAAGGAATCCGCGCGTCATGTCGCCTGCTTCCAGCTCCCTGATGCGTATGTTGTCAGATTCTGCCAAGCCTTGCAACGTACTCCTGGTGCGCCTTCTTGTATGATGCCCTGTCGCCTATATCCCTGAACCCGTCCTTGGTCATGAAGCTGCTTACCAGCATGTCCTCCTGTATGGCCCTCCTTATGACATCGTCCATTCCCTGCGGCCCGTCGTCTGGTATCATGCCAAACACCCCGGGTTCCATCACGTAGCATCCCATGTTTACCGTTGCGCTGATCTCGGGTTTTTCATCCCACCCCAGCACCTTTCCTGAATCCGACGTCCTGATGACCCCGTACGGCAGGTTGGTCCTAAATTCGCTTAACCCCATGGTCACAAACGCCTTTCTTCTGGCATGATCAGATATCATGCCGCCCAGATCAAAGTCAAATATCGAATCACCATACAGGCACACAAACGTGCCATCCACAAGATCCTCGGCAGTCTTTAGCTGTCCTGCGGTTGCAAGCGGCTTGTTTGACGCCGCGTACGTGATCTCCACCCCGAACCTCTCGCCGTCCTCAAAGTAGTCCTGTATGGTTTTCTTGAGATAGCTTACGCACAGCACGATTGATTTTATGCCATTCCCTGAGACCCAGTCTATCATGTGCTCCAAGATGGGTTTTTCTCCCAGCGGAAGCATCGGCTTTGGAAGAAACGTGGTGTATGGCTGCAGTCTGGTGCCAAGGCCGCCTGCCAAAATTACTGCTTTCACGGATACTATTTCGGCAAGAAGTGTATTTATGTTCAAAGGTGGTTCGGGACGGCGTTTAGGCGATTGCGCGAACCTTCTCCAGCACGTCATCTGGATCCTTTCCAAATACTATAATCATGGGCTCCTTTCCGTAGTCGCCCGTGTGAAAGACCATGTCCGGGGGGTTGTCAGCATCCCTGATGGCGCGCCCGACTCCCCACGCTATGCTGGATCCTGAGGCCCTTACGTCATCGGGTTCCAGACTCCTGTCGTATCCTGACACCGCCATGCCTGCATCTCTGGCTTTGGTTATGGCCGAATCCCCGTACCTGAGGTTTACCGCAGAGCGGATGTGCGGAAACTTTTTGCCTGCCGTGTGCAGCGCCGTTGCAACATGTCTTGACCCGCCGTACTTGAGGTGTCCTGCAAGAATCGCTCCCTCTCCGGTCCTGACGATCCTTCCGGATATGCCCAGTATGTCTTCTATGGTGCTTGGGTTCGCCCTGGAGTAGACAAAGTTTGTCTGGCACTCCGGGATGCTTTTGCCGATGTCCTTGATCCGGACAAACCTGCCGATCGCCCCTGACAGGCTGCTTCGCATCGCATCCTCTGCCTGAACCGTCACTGGCATGGCGCCATGCGTGCGCATTGCATTCTTGATGGATTCTGTGGCAAACTCCTTTGCGCGTCTTGCCGATTCTGCAATACCGCTGCCCTCTGCAAGCGAGACTAGCATGGCAGCAGAATAGTTGCACCCGCTGCCGTGGTTTTCCCCAGGGATCATTTGGCCAGGAATGAGCCGGCACCCAAGGCCGTCCATTACGAGGTCCGATACTGTATCCCCTGAAGTTATTCCCGTAATCACCACCGCGCCTGAACCCATCGCGCGGATGATTCCTGCTGCCTTCTCTGGCGTGACATCCCGGCCGATACTGACTCCTGCCAGGGCCTCTGCCTCTGCGACGTTTGGCGTGATCACCGTGGCGAGGGGGACGATCAGCCTCCGAAAGTCCTCCACAGCCGACTCCTTCAACAGCCTTCCGCCGGTGGTTGACGTGATGACCGGATCCACCACTATGGGAACCTCCAGCCCTTCCAGCCTGCGGTGCAGGGTCATTATGATCTCCGTGTCGTACACCATGCCGATCTTTATCCCGTCAATCCTAAAATCCGACATGACCGCATCCATCTGATCCCTTACGATCTTGGCAGGAACCGGCATGACTGCCCCAAAGTCTGACGTGTTCTGGGCAGTGACTGCCGTGACTGCAGTCAGCCCGTACGCGCCTAACACCAAAAACGTCTTGATGTCGCTTTGTATTCCCGCGCCCGACGAGGGATCAGTGCCTCCGATTGACAGCAGGTTCATAACCTGCTCTTGGGGAATATGTTAATCTGTTTTTCCTCCATGTGGGGAGTGCAAATGGATATCTTGGCGCGTGCGGCTAGTCCGGGTCTTCGTATCCTTTCTTCTTGCCGTCAGGAGTGGCAGTTTTCATCTGGACCATCTTTTCTTCCAAGACGTCCATTCTCGCCCTGTATCCTTCGGCATACTCCAGCTCAGACGGGACAAGGGTGGCCGGATGGATGAACCCCTGGCTTCTGATTGCCATTGCCTTCTTAGTTGCATTCTCCCTGATTAAATCCCAGTCGGGAGTCGAGAACCCGTCAAACGGGCCGGTAAACCTTCCGTTGTGCATGCTAAACACCAGTGCCTCGACTATCGGAATGCAAAAGTTGATCGTGGCAGCAGAGTTGAGCTTAACCGGCATGAGCGGCATGTTGTGACTTCCCCGGGTGTTTCCGGCCACATAGTGCGGGTTGTTAAAGACACTTCCGACCTCCTCCGTGGCAGGGAACATCTTTTGCGTCCTTACCATGCAGATGGGGTCGTCCTTTCCCACGTAGGTTCCGGCAATGTTGTGCAGCCTATCGGTGGACGCTGCAAGTATGGGCTCGCCGTCCTTGGTGGTTACAGAATCGACTACGTACCTGCCAGGATACATGAGCGCGGCCTCTACGGTTGGCTTGTCCTGCCACAGCTCGAGTTTTGCAATCCTACCCTTCTCGACATCCATGACGTTTATCACCACCCCACCTGCAAGGCTCTTGTTTACGATCAGTCCCGTGTTGCTTAGCGCGTCTACAAACATCCTGTAAATGGGATAGTTGAATGCACCGGGCTCTGTCTTGTCGGCTGCAAAGACGGTAAATGCCTCGTTTTGCCTCTCCTCAAACTCCATCTCCGCCACGCCTGGACCCATTCCCTTTACGTTTCCAGAAAAGGAGTCCTTGAGCAGATCCTGGCCGGCGCCATAAAGCCCCTCCTCTCTGGCAACCGCGGTGCCTGCCATGAATGCATCCCATGCAAGCTTGTGAATTTCCTGGTTGTCCGTTCCGCGCGTGTGGGACATTACAATATGTACGTCGTCTCCGCAGTATCCTATGTAATAGTCGATCAGCAGGTCGCCTGAATCCGCGATGGTCTTTCTGACTGCGTCTATCAGGCCGTCGCTGGGCCTGGTGTGTCCACCGATTCCTCCAACGTCTGCCTTGATGGCCGAGACTGTAATCTTCATAATCATCATTTTTACACCTTTGATTTATGTGCTTTTAACATGCTGCTGTGCTGGCATGAGCGATCTTATGCATGATTGAAGGCATGCCGAACCGACGGCGGTGCGTCTTAGATGTGTGTCTTGGCGTCTTAACACACTTGAAATGCCGCTGGCATCGCATGCACCGTCGGGCAGGTGTGAAAATACAATGCTGCCTGAAAATCCGCGCCTAAAATAAAACGGAACCCAGGCACGTGCATTCCCAATCCATAACAGTAATAAATCCCTTCAGAGTGGCTGTCTACATGGCAGACAAACCCCACCTGAATCTGATTATTACAGGTCATATTGATAACGGAAAATCCACAACAATGGGTCATTTCTTGATGGATCTTGGAGTTGTAGATGAGAGAACCATTGCAGCACATGCAACCGAGTCAGAGAAGACCGGAAAGGGTGACACCTTCAAGTATGCATGGGTTATGGATAATATCAAGGACGAGCGAGAGAGAGGAATCACCATCGATCTTGCCTTCCAGAAATTTGAATCACCAAAGTATTTCTTCACTTTGATTGACGCACCCGGTCACCGGGACTTCATCAAGAACATGATTACCGGAGCCTCAGAGGCTGACGCGGCAGTTCTGGTACTCTCCGCAAAGGAGGGTGAGACAGACACTGCAATCGCAGCAGGCGGCCAGGCAAGGGAACATGCGTTCTTGCTCAAAACCCTGGGAGTAAGCCAGCTGATTGTGGCCATCAACAAGATGGACAGCAACAACTACTCCGAGGAATCTTACAACGCAGCCAAGGAAAAAGGTGCAAAGCTTGTCCGTTCTGTGGGCTACAAACTGGAAAACGTGCCGTTCATCCCGGTATCCGGATGGAAGGGCGACAACTTGGTAACGAAATCCACGAACATGCCTTGGTACAAGGGCAAGACACTCCTTGAGGCATTTGACGGCTTTACAGTGGCTGAAAAACCGATAGGCAAGCCGTTGCGCGTTCCAATTCAGGATGTTTATACGATTACCGGCGTAGGCACCGTCCCAGTCGGCAGGGTCGAGACCGGCACCATGAAGACTGGCGGCAAGATTATTGTCATGCCCTCAGGCTCGGTAGGTGAGATCAAATCCATCGAGACCCACCACCAAGTGATGCAGACTGCAGAATCAGGCGATAACATCGGATTCAATCTGCGTGGCATTGAAAAGAAGGACATCAAGAGGGGTGACGTGCTTGGAACTCCTGACGCACCGCCAAAAGTCGCAAAGGAATTCAAGGCGCAGATAATCGTCATTCATCACCCGACGGCAATCGCACCCGGCTACACTCCGGTAATGCACGCACACACCTCACAGGTGGCCGCGACCGTCACAGAATTCCTCCAAAAGATCAACCCTGCAACAGGTGCAGTAGATGAGGAGAACCCCAAGTTCCTCAAGGTCGGCGACTCTGCGATCGTCAAGATCAGGCCGGTAAGACCTACCTGCATTGAAACATTCAAGGACTTCCCTGAAATGGGCAGGTTTGCTCTCAGGGACATGGGTGCAACCATTGCTGCAGGAATTGTAAAGGAAATTACCGAAGAGTACACACCATAGGCGGATTCTCATGCCACAGACTGCCCGCGTTAAACTCACATCGACCAATCTGATCAAGCTAGACGGTGTCTGTGGTGAGATTATGGGGATCAGCAAGAAGACCGGCGTGAAAGTCAAGGGTCCCACACCGCTTCCGGTAAAGAGACTCCACGTTGCTACGCGCAAGTCCCCCTGCGGGAACGGCACTGAAACCTATGAGAAATGGGAGATGAGGATACACCGTAGAATCATCAACATCAATGCAGACGACAAGGCGATCAGGCAGCTGATGAGGCTCAAGATACCCGACGACGTCTACATCGAGATGTCCCTTACGTGACCGGCTATCCTTAAATTATGGATGCGGTGATGACCAACATGGCAGAAGATACCATTTCAGGAGATGCCATTTCAGGAGATGCCATTTCAGGAGATGCCATTTCAGGAGATGCCATTTCAGGAGATGCCATTTCAGGAGATGCCATTTCAGGAGATATCATTGCCGACGATATTGTTGCAGACCCGGCGCCATCTGAAATGTTCGACGTGAGCTATTCGTGCCTCCGGTGCGGCACTAACGTCTCAAACACAGAACTCTCCAGATTGCCTGAGATCAAGTGCATCTGCGGGTTCAGGGTGTTTGTAAAGGTAAGGCCGCCGGTGGTCAAGACCATAAAGGCCGTATAATCATCTGTCTTTCTTGTAACTGTGTTCCCTCTGGAGGTGCGTCCTCATGTCCTCCATGCTTGGAAAAAACCTGTTGCATTCCTTGCAGTCGTATTCTGAACTCCCGTGCACAACCTGCTTGTGGTTCATCAGATCTTCTTCCCTTGAGAACTTTTCATCGCAGGAATCGCATCTGATCCTCTTGAAAAGCCCCATTATCCCATCTCTGCCTTCTTCTTGTCCCAGCACAGTCGGCACAACTGGCCGTCAACCTTCCACTTCTGTTTGGGGTTGTACCGTATGAGGCCCATCTTAGCACCGCACAGGGAACAAAAGTTCTTCTTTGTCCCGAACGCCTTTTCCTTTTTGTCAAAGCACTCCTTGCACAGCAGGCCCTCCATGTCCCACTGCCACCTGGGCTCCCACAAGTCGGTAATCCTTCTTGTCGTCTTGCACGTGACGCAGGCCTGCCTCATCTTTCCCTCGTAGTACTCTTTTGATTTTTCAAAGTGGCAGTCGCCGCACAGCGGTCCCTTGATGTTCCATTCCCTCTTCGGCTTGTGCTTGTGGGTCAACTGCTTGCCGCATACGGTACAAAACGACGGCGTCTTGCTGAATAGTCCCATACGCTATTCTGGTGACGTATATTCTATAAATGTAAATAAAATAATGGTGTACCCCCCGGGCCTATGCGTCGAGGATCTTCTCAAGGGCTTGGCTTGTATTGAGCATTCCGTTCCTTCTGGCAAACTCTTCGATCATCTGGTGCTGTTTCTTGGTAAAACACACCGGCATTGAACGTTCCATGGTGTGTATATTGTGGTATCATCTATATCCTTTACTCATGGCCGGTTCTTCTCCAAATTCGGGACTTGATGATAAAATTACTAGTCTGACCCTCTGACTTCGACGTATCCGTCACGGATGATAAACTTGAGATGATCGCTATATCCTTTACTCATGGCCGGTTCTTCTCCAAATTCGGGACTTGGAGTCTGACCCTCTGACTTCGACGTATCCGTCACGGATGATAAACTTGAGATGATCGGGATTGCCCAATGTCTGCAGGATAGGTTTTGGTATGTAGCTGTAACTGGTCCTCCTGTCCTTGTTGCGTATCACCGACACGGCAAACTCCTTGGCATCTTTTGGCCAGGCTGTCATCATGTCAGTATGGGCAGCCCGTGTTTTTAACCAATCGGAAGATCTATATTCTGCCAATTGGCAATATGCGCGACACATGGCAAGGCGTCATGGAGGATCATCCCAGCAGGTGCTGGACGCACGCGGCAAGGAGATTGTCCGGAGTGGCACCATCCTGGACATCGGCTCTGCCAAGTACAAGGTGTCTTCCCAGTCGGTGGCCGACGCCTTTTACGACGTCTCGTTTGGGCCTGACGGATGGAGGTGCACATGCCAGTACCACCTGCACGGTGCCAGGCGATGCAAGCACATCCGGGCAGTGTACGGCACGATCATGTGCGAGAGAAGGCTTGCAGACGAAAGGCGTGAAGGGATGGCAGTCGCAGAGCCCCGCGTAACGTGCAGGTTCTGCCATTCTACGGACTGCACGAGGCGCGGGACGCGCAAGAACAAGAACGGCACGGTGTTCCGGTACGGGTGCGGCGGCTGCAGACGCAGGTTCACACACAACCCCGGTTTTGTTGGACGGCACCATCCACCGGAAGTGATTACCGACGCGCTGCAGGAATACGCGGCAGGACTGTCTACGAACAGGATCTCAGACTGCCTGGCAAAGAATGGAACCGGCGTGAGTGCCTCCACCGTCTGGCGGTGGGCGCGCGATTATGGCAAACTCTTGGAAAGATTCCAAAAGACGTGCATGGCAGCAGGATACACGTGGCATGCCGACGAGATCTACTTCAAGGTGCGGGAGAGGCCCATGTGGATGTTTGGCGTGATGGATGCAGAGACCAAGCTCATAATGGCACACGAGATCGTACAGCACAAGATCGGGTACGACGCCACCAGACTGTTCGAGGCCGCGATAAAGGCTGCCGGAAGGCGTCCTGACGTGCTGATAACTGACGGCCTAGCCGGGTTCAAGACTGGATACCGAAAGGCAATGTACACCCGGGCCATGCCCAGAACCATCCACATGGCAGACACCGGCATACGGGACAGGCATCCGGCAAACAACACGTACGAGCGCTTCAACGGGGAGATTCGGGACAGGATAGCCCGCATACGCGGGTTCAAGTCCGAGGATCCCGCGCTGCTTGGCCTGCTGGTCACATACCACAACTTCATGCGCCCGCACGGAGGCTTGGGCGGCAGGACTCCGGCAGAGGCAGCCGGGATCACGATAACAGGCCCTGACAAATGGCGCACCATCATAGGACATGCGGCGTTGTTCTGCACGTAGTGCATGTTTCCAGTCATGCCTCAACACCGACAGGCGCGTGCAGGTAGGATCCCGGGAAACGCCGGCTAACAGTTGCGTAGGATGGCATGGCAAGAGGCATGTTGCACAGAATGGTAGCGTGCGTCGGCAGGTAATTCAAATTGTGATCAGGCCGGCAGGCATAGGCTGACCCGAATTTGGAGAAGAACCCTCATGGCCTGCATCTGCGCTGACCTGCGACAGTATGTGTTACCCCGGCACGTCTCCTGCACGTGCGGCCATGGTGACACCCTGTATTCTGCAGGGCTCTTCCCATCTCGCGTCATGCATGTTTCTGTACCCGGTTTAATCTCAGGACGGCTTGGCATTCGTGCAACGGAATCACCTTGGCATTTAAAAAATATTTAAAAGAATGCGCGTAATTCCTGTCATGGCAAGAATGCGTCAGATAACTGTCATAGGGCATGGAAAGAACGGTTGTACCCCCGAGCATGAAAAGATCGCATACGGCGTGGGCGCCGAGGTTGCCCGATCCGGTTCCGTACTGGTTACCGGCGGCCTGGATGGGGTAATGAACGCCGCCTCGCATGGGGCAAAGGATGCAGGCGGCATTACAGTCGGCATAATTCCCCAAGATGATTTTTCATGCGCCAACGAGTTTTGTGACATTGTGGTTCCAAGTGGCATGGGAATGTCCCGGGACTTTCTGACTGCCCTGTCTGCCGACGGCATTGTCATAGTCGGCGGGGGTTCCGGAACGCTGTCTGAGATGTGTGCCGCAGACATGCACAACAAGCCGATGGTGGCGATCCGGAATCTTGGAGGCTCTGCAGAACCGTACATTGGCAAATTTTTGGATCACAGAAAGCGCGTCCGGATTGCAGGTGCCGACACTCCCGAGGAGGCAGTACGACTGCTCATTGGCATGATTACGTCATAGACACAAGCATGGGATCCGGTCTGTAAAACTCCCCATGTTTGCCTGCAAGCCTGTTTAGCTCGTCAACGATGGCACCGATGCCGATCTCCTTTGCAGTCTCGAAGAGAGGTTTTTTCAGTCCCAGCCCAAGCCGCGCGGCCTTTTCAATCTCGTCAATGTCGCTTGCGCCATTAGTGACAAGCCATGCGGCATTGTTTATGATGTTTGCCACAAGCTGGATTGGGTTGCACCTGCCTGCCAGCTCCTCTGAGAGCGCGACGCGCTCATAATTGTCATCCGAGTACCTATAGTATCCTTCGCCGGATTTTTGTCCCAGTTTTCCCTCCTCAAACATCCTGCCGACCTGCGGATGCGGGTTGATCACCTTCCTGTCGCGCATGTGCATCTCGGTGGTCGCCTTGTGGATCACGTCCATTCCAGTAAAGTCGGCAAGCTCGAATATTCCCATCGGGAATCCCATCCTGAACTTGACTGCCGAGTCTATCTCCTCAAGCGTCGCCCCCGTCCTGTCCATCAGGTAGCACGCCTCGTGAACCATGGGGATGAACAGCCTGTTGACTATGAATCCCGGCACGTCCCTCCTGCACAGCACGGACTGCTTGTTTACGGACTTTACGTACTCCAAGGTCATGTCGGTGATTGCGCTAGACGTCTTTTCGCCAGGAATCACCTCTACCAGCTTCATCAGCTGCGGCGGGTTGAAGAAGTGGATGCCTATGAACCTGTCCGGCCTGGACGTGACAGCTGCAATCTCCGTGATTGGCAGCGTGCTTGTGTTTGATGCAAAGATCACTTCCGGCGCGGCTGCCCGATCGAGTTCCGCGTAGACTTTCTTTTTTAAATCCATAATCTCTGGAACCACCTCGATTACCATCTCCGCATTCCCTACTGCCTCGTTCAGATCCACTACAGGGGTGATGCGGCCAAGTATGGCATCGCCTTCCTCCCTTGATATCCTTTCCTTGGAGACCATCTTGTCCAGACTCCACTTTATCTTTCCCATGGCCTTGTCCAGAAACTCTTTTTTGATGTCTCGCAGCACGACGTTGTATCCTGCGGCTGCCGAGACCTGGGCAATGCCGTGCCCCATGACTCCTGATCCGAGAACCGTAATATTCCTAATTCCCATGTAATCCTGCCTGCAAGGCATCCTTTATGAGTGTATTTTGGTAATTTCTTTTTTAATAAACAGGATCTTGACATGAAAATCTTTGGGATCCGCAGAAAAGTGGCATCGAATGCCGAGGAGGAAACGCAGTCTATAATATCGCGTGCCTGCCCATGGCGTTCGGCCTGTCAATAGATTCCAATGCGCCATTGAAGCCGCATGCCAATCAATCTGCACCGCCCGTGGATAATCTGCATGCCGTGCAGGCTGCAGGTAGCAAGTTCTAAGGGATCCAATGAAATGCAAGAAAATGACCACTACTGGAAGACGATGACATGCAACCCTTGTTTGTCCACATCAAATGGCTTCTGTCATCCCCTGACGTTTGGATAACAGACATACTCATCCATCAATTCCTGCTGCCGCTCCACCAGCATGTTGTGCCACTCTGCTGTGGGTGCATGCCTTTCAACCAGTTCGTTGTACTTGTTGACATTCCATTCATACTGCTCAACTGTCCTGTCGTACTCCGCTGCTATCCTGTCGTACTCTTCTGCCATTTTGTTGTACTTTACACCACTAACAACTGTCATCTCCACCTCAATGCGGTCAAGATCTGCGTTCATATCATACAAGTCTGCGTCGAGTTTGGCAAGCTCGGCGTCAAGCTCGGCAAACGTAAAGTCAAACGCCTTCAGTTTCTGGTCGTGTTCGGCAATTTTGCCGATAATTTCGTTTATGTCATTGTATGTCGTCTCCTGCCCCACGAACCATTCAGGATGCTTTTCCGGCACGACGTAGCCGTTCCAGTCCATGGTAGGCACGCCGTTTGCTCCGTACATCAAGTGCGACGCATCATCGGTGTGGCCTAGTCCGAGCGCGTGGCCTATTTCGTGCATTATGATGTTTCTGACGTATTCGTAATCCCTCTGGATGAATTTTCCATTACAGTCATAGTCGCCCAGCCCGATGATTACATCGCAGTCGATGTGAGAGACGTTGAGCAAACAGTTGGCCTCGCCGGCCCGCCCGTTTAGCAGTTTATGCGTCCATATTATGTCGATCTCGGCGTCATCGCTTTCAACGAACCTTAACCCGGGATTCGCTATCTCCCACGTATCCAGCGCGTCTTCAAGCGCCGTAATCGGGATTTCATCATCCGGGATCATACCCAACCACCCACTCACAGAATAACTCACTGTCTGGTCATGCGCCAGAAGGCCGGCACTTCGCATGTATTCCAGTGCTGCCCCAACTTCAGTCTCGTCAATAAGGCCAGCTTCCTCATATTCATAAAGTTTGTCGATCCACGCGTCGGCCAAACTTGGAACGAATAATAACATTGCAGGAAGTGCATATATGATTTTCGTTATACCCTATACGTATTCATTACATAAAACTGATCATTGTCATGTGGGGGAATTATATACGTAAGTTACATGTTGCCTGCACGGCACCTCCAACAAGACGAAATACCGCCAAGCCCCGTGCACGACCATTAAAACGAAGAACGCCACGCATAAACACACCTTTTTAACGCATTGTACCGTACAATACCATACATGAGAAAATCACTGCCGTACACCACTCAGACTTTCACTATTCCATTCTACCAGTCCAGGGAGGCGTCGCGCCGGATCTGGAATGCCCGGCTGCAGGCCAACTGGTGCTTCAACGAGGGAGTCCGGCAGGAATTGGACGGGCATAACGGACGGTACGGACTGTACCCACTCATCACCAAGAAGCGCGCCGAGCATGACTGGCTGGATCTTTACGCGAACGTTCACAGGTACGCCATCGACTGCGGCCGCAAGGCAGTTGACGCATTCCGCAAGTCCAACAAAGGCAAGCAATGGATGCCAAAGGATAAGCGAAAATACACATCTCCAGACAGCCTGTTCAGAAAAAGAAACGACTGCAAAAGGCAGCCCGCAATAGGATGCTATGGGAAACCGGCCTGCAACAGTGACGGTTCTTGGAATATTGGTGGCATCTGCAGCGTTATGCCGAAAACCGCCGACATTGGGCGCAAGGACGTAAAGTCGTTCCAGATAGTCGAGACCACCAAAAAAATCACCAAGCGCACCAAACCGGAGGACCGCACGTACGAACTCCACGCGCAGGTGCATGTAGCCAAGCCCGAACGTGCCGGGGGCGACGTAATCGGAGCCGACGTGGGCGCAGTCAACATGATGGCCATACACAACCTCGATCAAGACAGCATAATACTCGCGACCCCGCCGGATTCTGCCAGAAGGTACAAGGGCGACGAGGTAGACCAGAGAAGATCAGTACAATCCAAGCGCAAGAAAAGAAGCAACACTTGGAAGAAGGAACAGAGAAGAATGGCCAAAAAGGTGCGTAAAATACGAAACTGCCGCAGGGACTTTATGAGGAAGTCAGTCAAGGAGGGATTCAAGGACGCCGGCGTGGTCGCAGTCGAGAATCTCCACCCCAAGCAGATGTCCAGGAAGGGCCGCGGTAAGACTGGCCTGAACCGCACCATAATGTATGCCGCAGTCGGCGAAGTCCTGTCATACATTGAATGGTTCGCGCTAAAGCACAACAGTGAGTTCCACAAGGTCGCGCCCCACCACACCAGCACGACGTGCAGCGAGTGCGGGCATTCCGACAGGAATTCCAGGCGCTCGCAGTCCGCATTCGTATGCGTAAACTGCGGGCACGAATCCAACGCAGACGCCAACGCGAGCGTAAACATCGCGATGCGTGGCGCAAAGGCGGCCGGGAAGGTCGTCTTCAGGAGGAAGGAGCACATGGTGCCCGGCGCAGCTATGCCGGAGACTGCCACGATACGAGAGAACCAATCGAAACGCTCCACTGCCTTCAGAAAAAAACGTGGGACGGCTGTCGCGGCCGGCAACAACCGGCCGGCGACATGTAACTTACGTATATAATTCCCTCATGTGGTCTGCTGGATGCAGCTGAACTGGTACAGAGCGTCATGCTGAATGGAATTTCTCGCTGCAATATGATGGGCATGATTATGCGACAGGAAAATCCTAGGGCATCCTTTATAATGTATCCTAGACATTTACAATCTGATGGGTCTGTTCAAACGCGACAAGGATCCGAGTCAGACAAAGTGCAGTACGTGCGGCACGGAGCTTTACAATGTAGAGCGCCTAAAGAGGCACATGAAGAAGGCGCATGGAAACGTCCCTGCAAAGAAGATGGACTCCAACCTGGGCGACGGCGGTACTTGGTAGGATGGATCTGACCTCGGGACAGAAGGGCGGCATTATATTTGGCGGTGCGCTTGTTGCCGCCGGGCTAGTACTTGCCACGGTAGTATTTCCCTTCTGGAACCTAATCCGCGAAGACGTGTACGAGGAAGTCACGATACTGGCAAATGACGGGGGAGTATGTTATGTCGAGACACTAGATGACATTCCCAAGACCATTGAGGACTGCACGCTCATGCCCGGGGATGCAGTGCTTATAAAGTACGGCAAGGGCCTTGCATGGGCTGCCATAGCGGCGCCGTGACCGGTGGTTTAATATCTTCACTACTCATACGTGGCTTGATGGACTGCATCTTTTGTAGGATCATATCCGGTGAGATTCCGGCACGCGTGATCTGCGAGACTGCCGACTCTGTGTCGATGCTAGATGCGTTCCCGCTTGTCCGGGGGCATGTGCTTGTGATGCCAAAGGCGCACAGCCAGAGGATTCAGGACATGGGCATCAAGGAAGCCACCGACCTGTTCCTGCTGGTGCGCAAGATGGCATCCAGAGTTGATTCCATATCCGGCTCCACGCTAGTCGCGATACACAACGGCCCTGATGCCGGACAGGAAGTGCCGCATGTACATGTCCACTTGGTTCCAAGAAGTGCTGACGACTCTGCAGGCGCCATACATAGCATGTTTGGTCCGCCGTTGAATCTTTCCGACGAGGAATCCGACGGCATATGCTCCATGCTAAAGCGCGACGGCTCTCAATAGGGGAACATTCTTTCTCTGGTGTCGCAATTTTCCACGATGATTGCCTTTGTCGGACACGTCTGGGCGGCACTCATTATCTTGTTTACCCCGGCTCCGCGTTGGTTGATTACCCGCGACTTGGGGTTCATCATGCTCTCCTTGTTTATCTCAAAGACGCTGGGCGCTATGGTCTCGCAGCTGCAGCAGCCTATGCATTTGCTCTTGTCTACGTCTACGTAAAGATTCGGCTGTGCATCCGGCTCCCTTGCCTTCTCGTATTCCCCGTTTCTGCCGTCCGGCCGCACCCGGGCGTTGTACTCATTCCAAAAATTCTTCTCATACTCCTTCCAAAAGTTCGGTTCGGACTCCTCAACCCCTCGGGTGTGCTTGCCCCAGTCCTGTTCGGGAATCTTCTGATCCTCCGGACCCGCTCCCCAGCGGGTTTTTGCGACATTCGTCCTTGTCTTCGTGTTGCGCGGCCTGCTGCTTGCATGGTGGTTCTTTTTCAAAAAGTTGTACGCTTCTGTAATCTTTTTGAATTCGGTATCCTCGTTGTTGTTCTTGTTTCTGTCCGGGTGAAGTTCCAGTGCCATCTTTCTGTACGCCGACTTGATCTCCTCGTCTGAGGAATTCTCATCGACGTTCAACAGTTTGAGTGCCTGATACGTGTTCACTACCAATATAACCCTGCCCTACGTTAAAAATAATTATCTATATCCGTGCAGCCTGCCTGCTAGATTGCCACATCTGGCATTTGTGGGTGCCAGGAACGGTGCAGCAGCACGCTGTAGCGCCGTACCATTCGGGTATCCAAGAAGCACATTTTTAACCCGCATGCCGTAATTCCCTTCATGGAAGACAACGAGGCATACGCGACTGCCGATCCGACTGACACGACCGCAGAGGAGCAGGAGACGCTGGCAAAAGAGGCAATCAAGAGATTCAAGTCCCTGCAATAAACCAAACTTTGATTACCCATTGCGTGGTGGTGTTACATTATGGGACTGTTTGGATCAAGGGAACATCCTGACGACCTGATGCATACTGCAATGTCCTTGATGGATCAGAACCAGCCAAAAGGCGCCATCGCAATCTTCAACAAGGTTCTAAAGCAGGATTCCGGCAGCGTCGAGGCGCTGTACAACAAGGGCCTTGCGCTAAACCAGATTAGGAAATACAGCGACGCAGTTACCTGCTTTGATGTGCTTCTAAAGATCAACTCTCGCGATGCCCAGGCCCTAAACAACAAGGGAATCGCGCTTGCAGAACTAGGTGACACCCAGGGCGCGGTCGAGCATTATGATCTGGCAATCGCTGCCGATCCCCGGCATGCTGCGTCGTACTTTAACAAGGGCGTGTTGCTTGACAAGCTGCAGCTGCATGAGGATGCAATAGCGGCACTGGAAAAGGCAATCTCCATAGCACCCAGAAAGCCAAATGCGCTCTTCTACAAGGGGATAATACTGGGAAAGCTCAAGAGGCACGAGGAGGCCATGAACTGCTTTGAGAGGGTTCACAAGAAGAATCCGTCACACATGGACGCGTTCTTCCATGTGGGCATCGAGCTTGCGGAGCTTGGAAAACATGCAAAGGCAGTAGGCATCTTTGATCGCCTACTCTCCAGACATGGGGATAACGTAAACATCATCTATGCAAAATCCAGAAGCTTGGCCGAGCTAGGCAGGTATTCCGAATCTATAACTCTGTTGAGGCAGGCCGTGTCAAAAAACCCCAAGACGATCCGCTCTTGGGCAAAGGAGGAAAGATTCTTTCAAAGATTCCACGACAATGAGCAGTTCAGAAAACTCGTAAAGATGTGATGCTTGTCATACTGCCTTTTTTCGCACGGCGTCAATACGGATTATTCCCTCCTTTTCCGGTCCGTTCAACCTGGCCTCGAAGATTGGTACGTACACCTTGGTAATCCCATGCAGGACAAACTCCTCCTGGACGTCCCGGACGCCATCGTTCATGCTGCTCTTGAGCGACTGCTCAAGCTTTTGCACCGCCGAATCATGCGGCATCTCGATATCCCTGACTGCAGTCTTGTCGCTTTCAAGTATGATGCCTGAGTAACTCTCGACTGTCTTGGAGTCTATCTTGTACGGAAACTCGGCCTCCACTCCGTGGTGATCAAATGTCAGTTCGCCCTCCTCCTCTATGAAGACGTGCTCTTCCAGTTCCATGGCCACTTTGTTTTTTCCGTGTTTTCCCGGGACGATCTTTTTAAACTTGGATTTAGTGTTGACCATGAATATCCTGTCTCCCAGCACCACCTCCATTACATTTGACGGCACCGTGATGGTGTGGGTTCTGGTTCTGTAATAGTTGGCCGCATACTTGCCTGAAACCCTCAGCATGCATTCGTAGTATAGTTCCAGCGGACTGACATGGATATCCTCTTTTTTGACTCTTGAAAAGATTGACCCAAACTGGTCGGTCTTTTTTCTCTCGACCATCTCCATCGCATCTGCCTCGTCAATGTTCACCTTCAGCACGACTGTCTTTACGTCACGAGATTCTTCCACGTCAAGCAGAATAGCACGCCATATCTATTAAACATGTTTTACCGCATGATCTGACCTCGTACCCGTCGATTTCCAGAAAGAGATAATAGCACAAAGGGGGATAATAGGCATATGTCTACAAAAAAAGGTGGGTACATTGGAAAGTTTCTGAAAAAGGCCGATTCCACACTGCAAGACGGCGTCAAGAGTGCCGACAAGGTCCTTGACGACGCAGTTGAATTGGGAGGAGTGGCTGCAAAGCAGGCCGCCAAGACCGGCAAGGAGATTCACGGCAAGGTAAAAGAAGAGGGCCCCAAATTGCAAAAGAAGGGAATGAAAACGATTAACGACGGCATTTCACGCGTAAAGGATATGAAATCCGACACCGCAGAGGATCTGGCGCTGCTTGAAAAACTGGCCAGCCTGCGGGATTCTGGAATAATCACCGACGACGAATTCGACGAAAAAAAGAAAGAAATCCTAGATCGAATATGAACAAATCAAGCATCCACGGAGACGAGGATAAGCGGATTGTAAACCCTGACTGGTTTACCGCTAGGACTTGGATGAAAATTCTGTCCGAAAAGATAGAATCCAAAGAACAGGACATCTACCACGTGCATTTTGAGGATGGCTCGAAGACAAAACTCCATGTGCACAACGGGCACCAGGTGCTGATTGCAACCAGGGGCAGCGGCAGTCTTGAGATCTTTCGACGCACCGGAGTTGGCACGGACAGCTTTGGAATAGAGCGAATCCAGAGAATAGCACTCCGGGAGGGTGATATAGTACGAATCCCAAAACAGACACTTCATACGCACGGCTCGACTAATCCCAAAGAGGCGTTCTCCCATATTGCCATAAACATTTTGCCCGAGAAGGATGCCAAGTATGAGACCGAGTGGTATGAGTCTGACTTTGAAAGCATAGTATCGGGAATAATCTAAACTGTCTGGTCCTTCATGCAAATTCCGCACGACTGTCATAAATGCGGATAACGGTCAATTCGAAGGCATGCTGCCTGCAAAGTCCTCTGTCGCAAGAACCATTCTCTCTATGTCCCCCTTGGTGTGTGCATCCGATATTGCGCCGAGCTTTCCTGGCAGGAAAAATATCCCGTCGTGCGCAATCATCTTGAAGTGATACCTTTGGAGCATCTGCCCGTCGCATCTGGCAGCCTGCCGCCCGTCTGTAATCTCGGCTGTACCGTCAGTTGGGAAATGTGTCATGAACATGGATCCCTTTCCTGTCACCACCACCCTGCCGTCAAATGCCCCTGCAAGTTTCGCCCTGGCAGTCTCGCCGAGGGTGTTGATTTTTGTGTATGTCGACTTTCTTGTTCTCAGGATGTTCAGCGCCTCATACCCTGCCGTCATGGACATGGGGTTTGCAGAAAACGTCCCTCCCCCCACGTAACTCCTCTCGGATTTCTTCTTCCCCGTGGTGTCTGCATGCATCATGATCTCGTCCTTGCCGCAAATCACGCCTATCGGCATCCCCCCGCCGACGATCTTTCCCAGCACTACGATGTCCGGATCAAGCCCCATCGTAGGATACAGGCATCCATACCTGAACCTGAAACCGGTGACAATCTCGTCTAGCATGAACAGCGATCCGTTTGTGTGGACAAACTCCTCGATTCCTGCAAGATAATCCCTGGTTCCTGGAATGCACCCTCCCCCGCCAAGCACCGGCTCGATTATGACTCCTGCCAGATCCCCTGCACACTCCTTTAGGACATCGAGCGATTTTCCAAGATTATTGTACGGGATGGATACAATCTCTGTCTCGCCTACCAGTCCGGTACTCTCGGATTTGGAAAACGGCCAATTCACGCTCTTGAGCAGATCCGACGTGTAGCCATGCCACCCGCCGTCGACTTTTGCAATTATTCTTCTTCCCGTGGCCGAACGTGCAAGCCTGACTGCATACATGGCAGCTTCTGTCCCCGATGTCACATAGCGAGTCTTCTCGGCTACGGGAACCGCCTTTGCGATCAGCTCCGACAATCTTATGGTCTGCTCGTTTACCGTGCCATACATCCAGCTTTGGGAAATCTGCTCGCCTAATGCCTCGGCAATCCTCTTCTGCGCATGCCCAAGAATCAGACTCCAGTGGCCCATCCAGTAGTCCGTGTACGTGTTGCCGTCCACGTCCTCGAGTCTTGCATCTGCAGACGATCTGACGACAAACGGATACGGATCATAATACCTGATATTGTGGGATACGCCATTCACGTGCAGCCTTGCGGATTTTGAAAACAGCCTTGCGGATTTTTTTGTCTTGTTCTTGTACTCTGAGATATAATCCGGCAACAATATACCTGCAAATGCATCCTCATTTTAATAATTATTACTACATGTGCCGCAGCACCCGTCAAACGCGTGCGTTGTTTTTCAGGGTTTACGCCGATCGGGCATCTGATCGCTTGCCATTCCGTGACACCCAGTGATCTGTCAGATCGCCATGCACCATTCCATCCACATTCATGTTTCCATGAGATATTGCAACATCGGCCTGACATTTGCAGTCATTTTCAGCCGATCTGCTGCTGAAATTCTGGTTTTTGGCGCATGACTCCATCTTGCTGCTCGATAAGGCAGGTGTTTCAGGCACAGTTATGCGCAAATCCGGATTTCTACGCATGGTTTATATGGATTCTGGGTTTCCCTTACTCTGCATACGTAACGCAATAGGCGGCGCTTGTGATGAAGTTTGGTATTATGCCAATTTGTGATTCGTGGGCCTCCAGTTACGCATACAGAAATGAGGATTTGATCAAGCGATCAATATCTGAGAAGTGAAGATTATGTGCATCCGACAATTCCAATAATACATTTGTACAACAAAAATATTCAGAATCCGGTTGATCCTGCCGGACCTGACTGCTATCGGATTGATACTAAGCCATGCGAGTCATTGTAGCAATACAAGGCAGACGGCTCAGTAACGCGTAGTCAACCTACCCTATGGACGGGAATAACCTCGGGAAACTGAGTATAATGCCCGATAGAACACTATGCCTGGAAAGGTTTGTGTTCCAAACGATTTATCGCCGTAGGATGGGACTGCGGCCTATCAGTTTGTTGGTGAGGTAATGGCCCACCAAGACTATTACAGGTACGGGCTCTGAGAGGAGTAGCCCGGAGATGGGTACTGAGACACGGACCCAGGCCCTATGGGGCGCAGCAGGCGAGAAAACTTTGCAATGTGCGAAAGCACGACAAGGTTAATCCGAGTGGTTTCTGCTAAAGGAACCTTTTGACAGTCCTAAAAACACTGTTGAATAAGGGGTGGGCAAGTTCTGGTGTCAGCCGCCGCGGTAAAACCAGCACCTCAAGTGGTCAGGATGATTATTGGGCCTAAAGCATCCGTAGCCGGCTCTGTTAGTTTTCGGTTAAATCTGTACGCTCAACGTACAGGCTGCCGGAAATACTGCAGAGCTAGGGAGTGGGAGAGGTAGACGGTACTCGGTAGGAAGGGGTAAAATCCTTTGATCTATTGATGACCACCTGTGGCGAAGGCGGTCTACCAGAACACGTCCGACGGTGAGGGATGAAAGCTGGGGGAGCAAACCGGATTAGATACCCGGGTAGTCCCAGCTGTAAACTATGCAAACTCAGTGATGCATTGGCTTGTGGCCAATGCAGTGCTGCAGGGAAGCCGTTAAGTTTGCCGCCTGGGAAGTACGTACGCAAGTATGAAACTTAAAGGAATTGGCGGGGGAGCACCACAAGGGGTGAAGCCTGCGGTTCAATTGGAGTCAACGCCAGAAATCTTACCCGGAGAGACAGCAGAATGAAGGTCAGGCTGAAGACCTTACCAGACAAGCTGAGAGGTGGTGCATGGCCGTCGCCAGCTCGTGCCGTGAGATGTCCTGTTAAGTCAGGTAACGAGCGAGATCCCTGCCTCTAGTTGCCACCATTACTCTCAGGAGTAGTGGGGCGAATTAGCGGGACCGCCGTAGTTAATACGGAGGAAGGAAGGGGCCACGGCAGGTCAGTATGCCCCGAAACTCTGGGGCCACACGCGGGCTGCAATGGTAATGACAATGGGTTCCGAATCCGAAAGGAGGAGGCAATCCTCAAACATTACCACAGTTATGACTGAGGGCTGCAACTCGCCCTCACGAATATGGAATCCCTAGTAACTGCGTGTCATTATCGCGCGGTGAATACGTCCCTGCTCCTTGCACACACCGCCCGTCGTTTCATTGAAGTGAGCTTTTAGCGAGGTGACGTCTAATTGGCGTTATCGAACTTGAGGTTCGTGACAAGGGAAAAGTCGTAACAAGGTGACCGTAGGGGAACCTGCGGTCGGATCACCTCCTTAGACAAGGAATATGTCCGGATGCACAAATCTTCACATCGAAGCATCAGATGCAATGCATCATGAAAGTGGTGTATGAAGGATGTAGCAGGCCTCCACCGGGAGGCATGCGATGATCATCGTGCATAGTCGTGTAATATGTGGCTGAATTTGCCGGTGTAAAGACGGCAGTAGGTGGATTGCTAGGCTTGAGGAGAGACGAAGGACGTGGCAAGCTGCGATAAGCTCGGGGTAGGCGCACGCATCCTATGATCCCGAGATGTCCGAATGAGAATCTTACACATTTGTGTATTCCAGACTTTAGTACTGGAAGTCGAACCGTGGGAATTGAAGCATCTTAGTACCACGTGGAAAAGAAATCAATAGAGATTTCCCAAGTAGAGGCGATCGAAAAGGAATTAGCCCAAACTGAATCCTCCGGGAGATGTGGTGTTTGGTACAGCAATATGGAATCCTGGATCACAGCTGAAGTGATCTGGAAAGTTCTGGTATAGAGGGTGATACCCCCGTAAGTGAAGTGTGAATGGTCCTAGCTGTACCAGAGTAGTTGTCCTTGGTAGTGGGCAATGAATATGGGTGAAAGTAGCATCCGAGGCTAAATATCTCTCAAGACCGATAGTGGACTAGTACCGTGAGGGAAAGCTGAAAAGTACCCCGGAAGGGGGGCGAAAAGTGCATGAAACCTACTGCTTACAGACGTGCGTGGCATGAAAGGTGATTTTTTCAGGATGGAGATTCTAGTAATAGAGTTGAAGCCCTGATAATCAGATCGTCAGTGTCACGCGTTCCGTCTCGAAACACGGGCCAGGGAGCTAACTGTCATGGCAAGCTTAAACCTGAAAAGGTGAAGGCGAAGGGAAACCGAGTTCTCGCAGCATTGTGAGGAGAAGCGTGTGAAAGTGCGTAGAGTCATGGCGGCTAGGCTAGAAGCCAGTCGATCTATTCCTGAGCTAGATGAAGGCGGGCGAAAGCCCGCTGGAGGTCTTAAGACGTACTGACGTGCAAATCGTTGTTGTGACTTGGGAATAGGGGTCAAAAACCAATCTAGACTGGCGCTCGCTAGTTCCAACCGAAGCGTCTCGCAGGGCGTGCTTTGTGGAGATAGTGTTTCCGGTAGAGCACTGATAGAGCGGCGCGGGGGAGAGATCCCTCACCGTTCATTCAAACTCCGAACGGATATACATCGTAGAAGCAAGGACACGGGTTCGTGTGGCGTAAGGCTCACGACCGAAAGGGGTTTAACCCAGACTGAAGTTAAGGTCCCCAAATTTTTGCTAAGTGTCAAGCTAAAGAGCGTGTTTTCGCCAAGACAGCAGGGAGGTAAGCTCAGAAGCAGCTATCCTTTAAAAAGTGTGTAACAACTTACCTGCCGAGGGAAAATGCCTCAAAAACGGACGGGGCTAAAGCAAAATACCGATACTTTAGATAATCATCAAGGGATGATTCATGGTAGGTTGGCGTAGTGATTGGGTCGAAGCAGGGCGGTGACGTCCTGTGGACCGGTTTCTATTGCAGATCCTGGCGGCAGTAACAGCATAGCATGGTGAGAATCCATGCCACCGCAAGCGTAAGGGTTTCCAGGCAATGCGTTATCAGCCTGGAGGTAGTCGATCCTAAGGTTTACCTCAACAGAGTAAATCGAATGGGAAACTAGTTAATATTCTAGTACCTTGTACGGTGCGTTTGAGCTATATGGTTCGCTTCCGGATAGGGGTTGTACAACCGTCGTTGTATCTAACTGTTCGAGGGCGGGGGAGTGTCGTAATGACGAGAACCCGCCCGAGGCAGGAATGGCTTCGCGTTAGCGGAGTTTTCTCGAGTCCAGGAGACCATGAAAGACCGTGTAGTTAGGACCGTACATGTTCGTACCCAGAACCGACACAGGTGCGCTGGCTTAGAAAGCTAAGGTGCTACGGGTATACCGTATGGCGAGGGAATTCGGCAAATTAGTCCTGTAGCTTAGGTATAAGGGATGCCTGCAATCTTCATGAGGAATGGGGATCGCAGGTTGCAATGACAAGGGGGTTCCGACTGTTTAATAAAAACACAGGTGACTGCTAGTCCGAAAGGATTTGTATAGTCGCTGAATCCTGGCCGGTGCCGGTATCTAAAACTTGGGTTCAACCGAGCTAAGGACCGGTTAACGCCGGGAGTAACTCTGACTCTCTTAAGGTAGCCAAATGCCTTGTCGGGTAAGTTCCGACGCGCATGAATGGAACAACGAGAGCCCCACTGTCCCCGCCTACAACCCGGTGAAGCCACATAAGGTGGACGAACAGTCCATCAACTTCCATCGGGGAGAGAAGACCCCGTGGAGTTTTACTGCAGCTTGTGCTTGTGGTATAGTAAGAATTGCACAGGGTATCTGGGAGCCATGCTTAACGTTCTCCGGGACGTTGAGAAGCAACGATGTAACACCAGACTCTTTTTGCAGTACCGCTTATCCAGTGAAGACTGGAGACACGTGCTTGTGGGCAGTTCGGCTGGGGCGGCACCCCTTTGAAAAGATATCAAAGGGGCCCAAAGTTGAGTTCAAACGGGGCAGAAATCCGTTGAAGAGGGCAAAGCCAAAAACTCGACTGAATGGGTTTCCAAACGCACGGAATCCATAGACGAAAGTCTGGCTTAGCGATCCTTCGTGTGCCCACTATTGGGGCCCGGAGGTGACAGAAAAATTACCCCAGGGATAACAGGCTCGTCGCGGGCGAGAGCTCCTATCGACCCCGCGGTTTGGTACCTCGATGTCGGCTTTTCCTATCCTGGTCCTGCAGCAGGGGCCAAGGGTGAGGCTGCTCGCCTATTAAAAGGGAACATGAGCTGGGTTTAGACCGTCGTGAGACAGGTCGGTCTCTGCCTGATGGAAGCGTGAATAACTGAGGGGAAGTTGCTCCTAGTACGAGAGGAACAGAGCAGCGTGGCCACTGGTCTACCGGTTGTCTGACAAGGCAGGCCGGGCAGCTAAGCCATTTAGGCTAAGTGCTGAAAGCATCTAAGCACGAATCCTATCCCGAGACAAGTTATTCTTTCATAAGATGAAGGTCGGCAGCAGAAGACTGCGTTGATAGGAAGGTGGTGTAGATCACAAGCTTCGGCGAGTGGTGAGCCAGCCTTTACTAATAGACCAACACACCGGTTCAGCCACTTACATAGAGACTATGCACGATGAATCATCTTCGATTCATCAAGTGGAAACATATACACGACTTGTACGATGATTTTATTTTTAAATCACAGGCTAGCGGATGCTATGCATTCGTGCCTGCAACCTGGCAGATGTGCGTCCTGCACGCGACTGCCGCAGGAAATATTTTTGCATGCGCCTGCGGGGTTTGATTCAACATGCCCGCCTGCGGGTGTGGATTTTCTAGTCTTTTACGTATTTTAAATCAGAATATTCTGTTTCCTTGATTTTCACGACAATGGTGTCTCCAAGCTTGTTGCATATCCTCTGTCTTTTGTCGTTGGTGGCAATCCACCCAATGACGACGTCGAGCGGCAGGATGAACGCCTTTCCCAGGCTGCTGACTGCGACTCCGGCCAGACTTGGCCTCCCGCCGTCCATTCCGACCAGCCTTATGTTGAGAATTTTTTTTCCTATGGTCTGGCCTGATCTGTATTCCATGGCTATAAAGTACGCAAAAAAGACGCCACCCGAGACGGTGTAGCCCGCTATGTCTGCTGTTCCGTTGTCAACTACACTCAAATTCTGCACCCCTGACAATCCTATTAACAGCGCTGATGCGAGGATTGTTAGAATCACGGCGTCAATCAGCCACGCGATAAACCTGTCTGACCACCTTGCAAGTACGATGGCGGGCCTGTCGGCATTGTCTGGCTCTGGCATGCTAACTATTGCACGATCCTGCTAATAAAATTATGTTTATTTCTTGCCGCCCGGTGCGCGTTCTGATGCTTGTGGTGTGTGGAAAGCATGTTTTAAATGTGAAAAATATGCATTATTATTTATTCAAAACATGCACTGGAGACTGTGCGTTGCCTTTTTCTGACAAGATAGGTGGAATTTGTGTTCAGCGGTATTTCAGCCCGGCCGCACTTGCAATGGATCATTCCTCCCTGCTTTATGTGGCATTACAACGACTAACCGCCTCTGTTGAAAATTAGTTTTTTTGAGGTGGTACTTCTGCGGCGCTTGCTTTTTGATCCCGTCCTTTTCGTTCGCACAGCCGATGCCTGCTTTTTTCGTATTTCTGCTATTTTATTCTGCGTCCTGATGATTGTCATGATTGCATCTGTCAGGATCTGTGTGTACTGTCCATAAACTTCCAGTAACTCCGTCTTCTTATTGTCGACCCTTGTGAGCTGCTCGTTTGCACGCAGTATGTTTGTCGAGTTTATCAGTTCGGGAATGTCCGATACCGGACCGTTCATTTGGCCCAGCTCATCTTGAATCCGTCGAATCTTTTGCCGCAACTCATAGATTGTCTTGCTCGTATTGTCTTCGTTTGCACCAATACGAAATTATCTACTTCAAACAAATTAAGTATTTCGCAGAATGCAGCAATGTGCTTGTGCCCCTGTGATGCGGCATGTGGCAATATTGGCCGGCCGGCTCAGAAGAATTCCGCGAAACGTCATGGGTGGTATAATTGGAAACGTGGCCGGTTGCCGCATCCCCAACCAGGGATTGATTAAATACGTAAACAAAAAACCTGAATTAATCCACGCGAACTTATGATCTTATCTATAGTTTTAAAATGGTTCCATTGATTTGTGATGTTTTAAGGTCTACGCCAGAAGAAACTCTCAGGCGTCTACATACATCGAGATCTCCCAGGCAGTAGGAGTCTGTGCAAACGCCCTGTATTCCTTGTACTTTAGCTCAACGTATCTGTCAAGAAAGTCCTTGGTGAATACTTCTTCTAGAAATTTACAGTCGCTGGTAAGGGAGTCAAGAGCCCCTTTCAGAGAAAAGGGAAGGGCGCCAATGTTGTATTCTCTCTTCTTTTCAGGGGTCAGCTTGTAGACGTTCTCTTCAACCGGATCGCCGGGGTCTGTCTTGTTTTTTATTCCGTCTAGTCCGGCAAGTAGTAGTGCAGATTCTAAAAGATAGATGTTAGAAGTAGGATCAGATACGCGGTATTCCATCCGTTTGCTTTTCTCCCCATTTCTGCTATACATGGGCACCCTAACTGCAGCAGATCTGTTGCCCAGCCCCCAGCAAACATTGACTGGCGCCTCAAAGCCAGGAACCAATCGTTTGTAGGAGTTGGTGGTCGGGTTGGATATGGCACACAGTGCAGATGCGTGATTCAAGATTCCGCCAATATAGTACCTTCCGGTTTGGCTTAGTTGGGCTACTTTGTCATTAGGATCATACATGACATTGGTTTTGTCATTCCATATACTCTGATGTGTATGCATTGCAGATGCGTTATCGCCAAAAATCGGCTTTGGCATAAAGGTTGCAACCTTGCTCTTTCTTTTTGCCTTGACCTTGACTAGGTTTTTTACAGCAATTACATTGTCTGCCATGGTGATCATGTCATTGTACACCAAGTTAATCTCGCATTGGCCAGATGTTGCAACCTCGTGGTGCTCTGCTTCAACCCGTATTCCAAAATAATGATAAAGGTCCTCGCAGACATCTTTTCTAAAGCCTTCTAGCGTGTCTTTTGGTTGGGATGGGTAGTACCCTTCTTTGATATCAATTGCGGTGCTGGCATTTCCTTTGGCCCAGGGGGATTCTTTTGATTCTATGGAATAACCAGAGCCGGCATACGGCTGGGTTGCGGCGTGTGGGGATGGATATACTGTGATTGTATCAAAGACAAAAAATTCTATTTCAGGGCCCCAGTATGTGTGGGTAAACCCGAACTCTCGGAGTTTTTTCGATGACTTGTGTGCAATGCCGCGCGAGTCCCGGTTGTAACGCAATGCTTTGCTGGTGTTTCCCTCATACAGGTCACAGAAGATTCTCGCGTTCTTTCTATTACCTGGATCATAGTCGGGTGGAAGGATTCTGAATGTTTCTGGATCAGGTTTTAGTATCATATCAGAGTCGTTGATGGATTTAAATCCGACTATGGAACTTGCGTCTAATTTCTCCAGTCCGAAATCAAAGCTGTCTTTATCAATCACATAGTTTGGCATTCCAACGTTGTGTAGTTCACCAAAGATGTCTACAAACCAGAAATCGATGAATGCAATCTTCTCATTTTGGATTGCTTCTAGTACTTGTTCTGAATTCAATTAAATTTTTTTGAGATGTCGATTTACTAAATGTTGCGTAGGGAAGTTAGTAAGAGGTTACATTCAGCACGGAGTTAATTTGCCGAAACCATGGCGATCTAAATCACACCATGCCTGAATCATTCCGTTGCCAAATCCCGAGATCAAAATATTGCGAGATGAATTATCCAAGGTAATCCCAGAGATCCAAAAGATGCGTGTGTTAAACGAGAAACTGACTCGTGCGTTGGGGGGAAGAAATCGGATAATAACGGAGATAATGATGGAGAATGATTCCCTCAAAAGACACCTGAAGATCTATGAAAACCCCTCCGCCCTACCGTCACACGGCAGCGTGCCTGCGCAGCAGAAGGAGGTGCGTTCTGCAGAAATGGCCAAGCCGCCCGAATGAGTCGAAGGAAAGGCCGATGGGTCGCCGGGCCGCAAGCCGGGCCACGCTGGAGTGTCCCACTACCGCAGATCCAGAGAAACAATACACCACAGGCAGGACAGATGCGGCCGGTGCAGGAGCACCGGCATCTCGGATGCGCGCACCGCATCCAAGCAGACAACCGACATAGAACTGATGCCAAAAGCCGTGACCGTGACCCACATGTGCTGCGAGTGCGTCTGCTCTGACTGCGATGCTGTCACCGCCACGAAACCGCCTGGAATCAAGGGGACGCCCCTGGGGCCCAGCCTGCCGACATTCCTGACAAGCGTGTGGGGAAAAGCGGTAAGCGCAGGCAGCACCATCGCGCTCCTCAACGGCACGTTCGGTACAGGCATGTGCAAGACTGCCGTAAAGCACGCGCAGGCAGCACCATCATGCAGGCTGCAGCACACGGCAGGCGAAATGCACGTGTCCCTTTCAAAATCACCGCACATCAAGATGGGCGAAACCCCGATCAGAATCGGCGGTCGGAGGCGGTACGTGTGGGCGTACATCGGGGATGCGGTTGTGCTCATAAAGATGGGCCTCGAGGAGTAGCGGAGATCGACTACCACTTTCCATGATGGTTTGTTACATGACTCCCATCATTCGGCCAGGTCTGTCTGTATTTGGTTGGCGTTGCCTCTGATGAGGATGAAATGGTAACCCGTGGCTCGAAAATGGATTACGTAACAAGGGCATGAATAACTTTTTTTAGGAAAACCACGTTGTCATTCTATGGAATGTCATACTTGTGGCCATGTACTGACGGGAGAGAATTTCGGCAAATGCAGTGGATGCGGCAACATGTGGTGCGACTGGTGCGGAATCCACCATGACGGCCTGAAATGCCCGGATTGCGGCAGAGTATTTTGCGGCCGGTGCCTTAACGACATCACATGTGACACCTGCAAGACCTGAATGTTTTACATAGAGCACTCCATGATAAAATACCCGTCTGTTTGGTTCTGATGCCTGTTCCTGTATGTGCCTGCAGCTGCATTTGCGGGCATGCCGTGGATGCGATTACTTAGCTTAACTTACACACAGTTAACCTGTAGAAACTAGGTAAAACTGATAATAAGGGATACTAGTTCATAATGCCATGCTTGTAAACTCTATGCTCTCAGGACCCAAATGTCCTGCATGCGGCAATAGGGGGATCGTCACTGACGACAACACCGGGGAGATATTTTGCGGACGGTGCGGGACTGTCGTCACCGACAAGATAGCCGATACCGGTGCCGAATGGCGCTCGTTTTCAAGCGATGATGCCAGCAGAACCCGCGTTGGTGCTGGCTCGTCATTAAAGATGCATGACATGGGCCTGTCTACTATCATAGGTGTAGCCAACAAGGACTCCACCGGCAAGCCCCTGGCTGCCAACGTAAAGACTACCATTGAGAGGCTGCGAACTTGGGACAGCAGGACACAGGCGCATACGTCCGCGGATCGAAACCTCCGGCAGGCCCTCAACGAAATGGACAAGCTAAAGGACAAACTTGCGCTAACCGACGCGGTCGTAGAAAAAGCCGCATACATTTACAGAAAATCCATGGAAAAAAAGCTGGTCCGCGGCCGCTCCATCCAGGGACTCGTTGCAGCATGCATTTACGCCTCGTGCCGAAACACCGAGACGCCAAGAACGCTTGACGATATCGCAAACGGAATCAACATCAGGAGAAAGGATGTCGCAAGATGCTACCGCCTGATCTTCCGGGAGCTTGATCTGAAGATGCCCGTAGTCGATCCAGTCAAGGGCGTCGCAAGGATTGCAAGCCTCGCAGAACTGACCGAGAAGAGCAAACGCAAGGCAATCTTGATTCTAAACGAGGCAAAAAAAATAGGCATGGTTGCAGGCAAGGACCCCATGGGGATAGCGGCCGCTGCGCTATACCTGGCATGCAACAGCGCCGGTGAGCCCAAATCCCAAAAGGACATATCGATTGCATCCGGAGTCACGGAAGTCACGATAAGAAACAGGTGTGCCGGGCTCAGAAAGATGCTTGGCTGATCCCAACACCGTCCTGTCTGGGCTGTGGCAGGACCGGCTGTCATCGCGCATTTTGCAAACTGCACTTCAACAGGGCGTAATCAATCACTCCATTCTCTGACGCCTTTTTCATCTTTTGTATGGATTTGAAGAGAATCGTCTCGACATATGGTGGATACTGCTGCAGTATTTTCTCCCTTAACATGCCGCGGTTTTTGGTGTAATATTCTGCAAGCGGGTCATACACGGACCTGCCCACCAAAATCTCCTCATCTACTGCAAACCCCCCGTCTCCAACGCACTCCTTGATATGCTCCAGAGAATAATGCTCTGAGGACCACGTAAATTTCAGGATTCCCATCTTCATGTCCGGTTGCCTGCCGGCCGTAACGGGAATCGCCAGCACCATAAGTCCGGAATCCGACAGAATCCTTTCTGCATGTTCTATAAAATCCTCAAGCGGCCTGAAATGCTGTGCCGACTCCAGGGCTATGATTCTGTCTACGGATCTCTTCCTGAAGGGAAGCCTGACAGCTGATGCGTTGACGTGCGCAAGATCCTTGCGCACTCCCTGGCGCAGCTGGGAGTAATTGATGTTCACGCAGCACACCTGCACGTCCCCATATGCTTCCTTCCAGTACGACGCCGGGGCGGACAACCCGCTTCCAACATCAACGACGATCTTGGAACGCCCCATCTCTGCCATCACGGCTGCACGCCTGCACAGGTTTTTCTGCGCCGAGACAGGATCCTGGTGCGCATCATCCCAATATCCAAAGTTCAGCATGCTCCCCCCGGCGGCAATCTGCATTATGGGAGACAACGCGTCATAGAGTCTTATGACATCCCTTTCATTCCTGCGAAAAGTCCATCGAAGGACATCTAGAGGGTTTATTGAGACCAAAAATACCTTCAACTTGGCATAAGCGTGATGGTTATTAATCTCTGCCCTTCTATACTGACGCGCAAACGTTCCTGCACCGGCAAACCATTCCGCTGCAGGAGGGTATCTCTATCCCTAACATGCGGGCGTACCTGAGATGGTTCAGCACCTTGGGATCCAGGCGATGGCCCGGATCCTGCCGAAACGGCAGCGGTTGTCCCAACGGATGAGCCCGCAGTATAGTTGGTGGCGCTTGGACTCCACCCCAGAAGATGCCCTCGATCATGCCACGTTGTTTGCACTCATCCTTGTCAAAGAACTTGGCCGCCCTGCTTCGGTTGGGTTTGCCGCGGTTGACGGCAGTCATTCTCTGTTTGATGTTGGGAATCATCCCCATCTTGAGGAGTATGCCGCAGTTGTAGTCGAAGTCGTATCCCCCGTCCTCGTGGAATATGGATGGATCGGGTAACAACCCCAACCTGCGCCCTCCATTTTTAACATCTGGTGTCCAAATAGGCCATATGCATAATTGACTAAGAATTGAATTTTGGTGATAGACCGTACCTGCTATAGTACCAAATCTAAATTATTGATAAATTAAACACAAGATTTAATAACGAACGTTTGGTAATCATTGGGAAATGCGGCAGGACTGAGCAAATCTGAAAAACACATCCTCATATATTAAACGTAGGTTAAGACTTATCTAGTTACGAACTATGATGGTACAACTAGTGGAGGAAAAATTTGTCACGGTTGGCGGGAACAAGATTCGCTATCTGGAGTCAGGCCGCTCCAAAAAAACCCTGGTCTTGGTGCATGGATTGGGCGCGTCTGCCGACAGGTGGAACCGCGTCATCCCTCTCTTTGCAAAGACCTTTCGCGTGGTGGCGCTTGATCTACTCGGATTCGGATACAGCGACAAGCCGTCCGTGGATTACACGCTTGAATTTCTTTTAGATTTTTTGAAAGATTTTTTCACGCACACCGGCATCTCTAATCCGTTCTTGATCGGCTCCTCATTGGGTGGGCAAATTGCTGCAGCGTACGCCATATCCAACCCCCAAAAGATTGAAAAGCTCGTCCTCGTGTCGCCTGCAGGCTTTATGGTAAAGTCCACTGCCGCGTTGGATGCCTACGTGATGGCTGCGCTATACCCCAACAAGGATATGGCTACAAAGGCGTTCAACATGATGGAAAGCTCCGGCATCCAGGCTGACCAAACAATCGTAGACGACTTTGTCACTCGAATGAGGCTGCCCAACGCCAAATTCGCCTTCATGTCTACCCTGCTGGGACTGCAGAATTCAAAACTAACAAGATCAGAACTCAAGACAATCTCCACTCCTACTATGCTAATCTGGGGCTCCAATGACCCGGTAATCCCGTTCAGGCTTGCAGACAATTTTGCCTCTACGATTCCAAATTGCCGGTTTCTTTCTATGGAGGGATCCGGCCACACCCCGTATGTGCACCACCCCCAAGCCTTTACAAAATCTGTTCTTGGATTTTTTAATGGCGGCACCAAATTATGATCTTCCCCCTAACGGCAACATGGCAGTCAACCTGACGACTACTCTGCATGGTAGACTTTGTGATGTTGGGATGCACTGCCGTACACGTGATGGCAAACGGTGCATGCATGGCCAGCACTGTCACGCCTTCTTGAACTGATCCGGTTGCTCATTCATGCCATCTGACAACGCAATGATTTGAAATTTTCAATAAAGCTTAGTTTATATATCACTTGATTCCACATGTAACCAATGAGCGGTAATGAGAACCAATACAATCCCACCAAGATGTTCCAAGACTGGATCCAAAAGAGCGGCAACGCACAGGCCGAGTTCATGAAGAACTTTGGCTCCCTGATGCCAAATCAGAGCGACCAGACATTCAACCCCCTGGAAACGCTAAATAAGGTATCCGAGAATGCCAGACAGGCCCAGTCAAACCTGATGCAGAATATGTACTCGATGCAGAACAAAGGCATGGATACGATGTTTAACATCGGACAGATGTTTTCGTGCTTTATGAACTGGGGCGCATACAAGACGACCATTAGCAGCAACGGGAGGATATCAATTCCGGAAGCAGAGCGCAATGCGCTTGGCCTTTCGGACGGTGACTTGGTTCAAGTAATTGTACTGCCAATAGCAAAAAAATCAAATAATGAGGAGGTGAAAAAATGAGTAAGATAGAACATACAGAAAACCCAAAGGATCTATTTACAATGTACCAGCAGAATACAGACAAGATCTTCACTAGCATCAGACAAGCCGTGCCACAGTATCATCAGGCAATTACCAACATGCAGCAGGAATACATTCAGGCATATGAGAGTATTACCGGTTCAGCACTTGCACTTCAGAAGACATACGCAGCAAAGATAGGATTTGCAGCCACCGTTCCAGAAATCACGGTCAAGACAATCCAGAGCGTTACCCACGAGATAATCAAGACTTCAACAACCCAGAACCAGGTTGCACTTGCAACCATCGATGCAGCACAGAGAAACATCAAGACCTTCAACGACAACACCAAATCATTCGTTGATCTAAACAAGAACATCTTCCAGTCATGGGTTTCTCTATTCACACCAAGAATAAAGTAGTAATAAGCTGATTTTTTTATAATCTTGCGGTCGGGCGTTTTAGTGCCTTGGCCGTCAGATATTTTTTTATCCCTTGAACGCAACACTGTAATGCATCATATCCAATCCCCCAAAACGTGGTTGGGTGGACTACGTTTTTTCAAGCACGTATGAGAGTGCAGTGGTGAACTCTTCAAGGGTGATCCGGTCTTCGGAGAACAGGATTCCCAGATGCGTCATCATCCAGTCAGGGATCTCTCTCCCATGTCCCAGATTTAGTGCATCGAGCAGCTGGGCATCAGTTACAGATCCGGGTTCAAATCCGGACCACATGCGGATCGTCGCCGCAACAGTACCTTCTGCCGGGTCAGTAGCCGATGCAGTGAGCGGTAAAAGTGGATTTATGGGATTTGTAATATCGATTATCTGGATGCCGTCATCATGGAGGCTTGCAACCAGCGCGTAATGGCTGCCGCCAATCTGGGCTGTCGTGACGGAGCGCGCCCCGCCAAGTTTGGTGAAACCATCTTTGCCATCAGTTACGCTGGCAACTGCCGTGGGGCTGGCAGGGTCGGTTATGTCGATTATCTGCATACTGGCATCATCACGACTTGTAACCAGCGCGTAATGGCTGCCACCAATCTGCGTCGTCGTGATCGATGTTACCCTGACAAGTTCGGTGAAACCGTCTTTGCCATCAGATATACTGGCAGTTACCCTGGGGCTGGCAGGGTCGGTTATGTCGATTATCTGGACGCCGTCATCAAGGAAGCTTGCAACCAGCGCGTAATGGCCGTCTTTAATCTGCGTCGTCGTGATGGATTCTGCCCTGAAAAGTTCGGTGAAACCGTCTTTGCCATCAGATATACTGGCAGTTATCCTGGGGCTGGCAGGGTCGGTTATGTCGATTATCTTCATACTGACATCACTACGACTTGTAACCAGCGCGTAATGGCTGCCACCAATCTGCGTCGTCGTGATCGATGTTGCCCCGCCCGGCGTGGTAAAACTGTCTTTACCACCAGTTACTCTGACAACTGCCGTGGGGCTGGCAGGGTCGGTTATGTCGATTATCTGGCCGCGATAACTTGCAACCAGTGCGTAATGGCTGCCACCAATCTGGACTGTCGTGACAGGTGATGCCCCACCAATCCAATATCCGTTTACGCCAGCAACTGCCGTGGGGCTGGCAGGGTCGGTTATGTCGATTATCTGGAGGCCGCCATCATACTTACTTGTAACCAGCGCGTAATGGCTGCCACCAATCTGGGCTGTCGCAATGGAATCTACTGCGCCAAGCTCGGTAAACCCCTCGTCACGCTCAGTCACATAGGCAGTCGTGACAGGGCGGGCAGGGTCTGTTACGTTAATTATCTGGATGTCATGATCATAATAAAATCCAACCAGCGCGTAATGGCTGCCACCAATCTGGACTGTCTCAATGAAAACTGCACCATAAAGCGTGTCAGAATCGTCACGATTCTGAGTAGGACCCACAAGAACTGTGTCCGGGACAGCACATCCCCTGCATTTGTAAATCATGTTGGGCTCTTCAACAACATTGAAGGCATCAAGTGCAGTTGTCTCGAAAAACATTGTCTGGGCATCAATTGAGTCGGTTAGGAGCGGCGATGGCACATCGGCATTTGCTACATGCACTACCCCAAACAGCATGAATGATAACAGAAACAGACCAAGTGCCAACGTCTTTTGCACTACATTCAATGCTGGTGACCGTATTTAAAAGAATTTCAGTATGCAGATAACCCAGATGTAATCACGGTGCGACAGGATCCGGCGGCGGTTCGGGCGGTATGATGATCAACGAGAGTAGCATGATTTCCATCATGAATTTGAAATGGGTTTGGGTAATTGCGGTCTTTGTATGATCACTGCAATCGGCAAGCATCGCGTTTGCCAGCACCCATGCATTGAACATCACCACCGCGTACAGAAAACAGAAATTCCTTGCCGCGATGTTTCAGCTGCGTGTCCTGGGCCTCATCGCCTCCAGCATCTTGTAGCCCGTCTCGATTCCCCATCTCTGGCCGTACATGGCAACATCGATGTCCTGAGCGTTGGTGGCAAATCCGATGTATCTGTCTTTGGGCTCGTCTTTGGAATTCTTTTTGCGTCTTGTTTGATCATCGTGTACGTGACAGACACGCCATCCACATTTGTTATGCTGGATTCGGATATTCTGTCGCGCCTGCCTGCGGCAAACTCGTAGTACCTGCCACTGCTATCCGCTCACTTTGACGTAAAAATACGGCAAAAATCCAACACTCATGTGCTTAAAAGACCAAGTGAAAAACCAAGACAAACAATCCATTTTATGAGCTCTTTATGGATGTAGCCTGTCGCGTGGCGCATCTCATGGCGTGGCTGACTGCGCCGCCGCGCTTCCTGCCATGGCCTCGTCGATCTCGTCGTCTGTAAATCCGGCGCCTGCAAGGGCAGTCCGAATTTCAGTCGAGTTCAGGATTCCCGAATGTCAAAGGCTCGCGACTGCCCAGTCCGCACTGTTCCCCGAGGTTATGAGGTAATTGGTGAACAACTCCACAGTCTCTTCGCGGGTCGGTTCCTTGGGGATGGTAATTGACAGTGCGATCGCCACTACGGCGGGAATCGTGTACGAGTTCACCATAAACAAAGCCATGAGGGCACGGTACAAAAATTGCTAAATTCGAATTGATCCTTTTGGGAATTTGTCCTAGGCGGACACGATGTTGAACGCGCCACCGCTGGCAATTCCATAAATCAGGATGACCCCCAGATATTTCCTGGTGACTCCCCGGCGCTTCTGCATCCTGCGCAGGAGAAGGAGTGCCACGGCGCCGGAGACTAGGATAAACATGTAGAGGAGGACCACAGACGCCAGCTCTATTTGGGCGTCAGGCAGAATGGATTTGTTCGCGTACGCCGCGCGCACGTAAAACCCAAGGAAGAACGCGAACGCAAAGGCCGACGCTGACAGCGCGAGGCCGTAGGCGCTCGTGATTTTATTGTAAAAGTACGGTATCATGTCAGTCAAGGCAGTCTGTGGCCTCTATGAATGATTTGACCAGAAGATCGCCTGCGTACTTTTGGTCTTTGGAGTCGCAGTCGCATGAGGCGGCATTTTCACAGTAGACGATGCTGGCCAGAAAGGGGCCGCGCCTGACGATCCTACTCTGGCGAATTTATCCTGCAACTGATGTCAATATTCACGTTCTGGTAGGCACCGTACAGGTGCTCGACCCTGTCTAAATGCTCGATGCCCACGCTGCATCTGTCAAGACCCTCTTGGATGAAACCAAAATCAAACGGCTCAGTCACGAACGCGTGCTTCTCTCCAGAACGGGACGCATCCTTTATGCTGTAGGATTCCGTGTCGCACACCAACGACGTGAAGATCATCGTTCTGTTCTTTTCTTGCTTGTCTATTTCCATCCTGCACCTGTCGTATGACGCGTCGTATCTAGTCTCCGTGACGCCATCCTCCCAAGTCTTGGAATCCCACTGGTCTGGAAGCACGATATATTTCTGGTACGGCGTCTCCTCTGCCGGCGACGTCCACAACGGAGGGATATCCCACACCACGAATAACGCAACAATCGCTGCCAGCATGACAGTCGTGTACTTGAATATTCTGGATGACATGGCTTGCCATGATCAGCTCCGGATAAAAAGAAATGGGGAACGTGCAGTACAATCCATTACACGCAATTTTGAACGGTGCTTCGACAAACAAACGGACTGCATCGATCTTGCCAGTTTTAGATTTGCTGCCTTTTTGCCCGACACAGGCAAGGGCAATCCGCAATCCCTTAACTAGCATTGCTGCCAATTGGCGTTGTCCAAATCCTAGTTCTTCCGGCCTATTTGGTGTTCCTTTACACGCGCTTTATTGGTTGTGATTCAGTCCATCTGACGGGATTTTCCTGTGGCAGGAGCATGATGCGGCGCATCTCGTGCCAGAATCGTGCAGAGGTGCATGGCATACGCTAGACACGTGTCATGCATTTCTTGCATTATCTTTATGACAACAGGTTGTAGCAGACGCACCTGAGCAGCAGCTGCAGCCTTTGGGTTGGCAGCGTTTTTGCCCGGACCACGGCAGTGAACCTGCACTTGAACGACGAGAACACCGATTCCACTATGCTGCGCTGGTGGTACGTCGTTTCAAACTCTTTGGGGTTCTTCTCCTGCCACCTGATCATCTCTGCCCTCGGACCGAATCCCCGTGCGACGTGGTTCTTGCGGGTGCAGATGACCGGCCTTCTGCCTGCATCGCGGATCATCTTGTAGTTCTTGACTGCGTCATATCCTGCATCAAGCATCACGCACCCCGTGCCGTCCGGAACATTCCCGAACATCCTCCGGAACACCGGCGAGTCGTGCGCGCGTCCTATGGTGACTGCGCAGGAGACGATCTTTCTTCCCCGGGCGTCAACCATCACGTGCAGTTTGACGAATTCACGCCTGGAGATGAGTCCCCTCTTGGCGTCCTCCCAGTCAGCGTACTGGTTTATGGCGACCCCGGTGGAGTCGCCCAGGAGGGAACCGCGCGCATGGGATCCTGCCTGCATTTCTATTATTTCATGCAACCAGTCATAATCTGCGATTACGGTTGCTATGTGGTGCAGGCAGGATTTTGACGGAACGGTTTTTAATCCATACATGCGTAGCGTTCCCTGATGTGTCTGCAGGTATGAGACATGTTGGCGGTATGAATGGCAGCGGAACTCCCGGTCTGCAAGGCATACCACGTATGGGATCATACGCACCTTGCCAGGAGTGGCAGATGGGTAGATTTCAGACAGCAGGGCGGTGAGGGCCTTGATTCGTAATCTTGTAACCCGGCCTTCACCCCTTCTCCTTGTCTCGTATTCCTTGTAGTATCCTGCAGGACGTTCCCATTTCTTGTCGTTGATGATCTTGCTTTTGCAGCGTTTCTTGCTTTTGCCATGTTTCGTGATTCCATCACGTTTTTTGTTCATTAAGCGGCGTGCGATCTTTGATCTTTAAGCTTTTCGTCGATTTTGAGTTCAGAGTTTGGACAACGCCCTGCCAATTACATCAGGTGAACACGGTGAATACTCTGGTCTTAACTGTGGCAGTGCTCCTGACGTTCGCGCTGGTGGCGGCCGGCGCGCCCGCGAGCGCGTCAGCCCAGTACCTTGGCGGCGAAGACCAAGTGAGTGTGGACGATCTTGAAGGTCATGTGTTTGGTTCTCCGCAGCCCTATAGCGGGGCGATTCTTTCGCCTATCCCGTTCATCACATTTCTGATCCTAGGAATCGTGGCCAGTGGCATCGCCGTAGCCTTCTTCATCAAGGGGCGATCCGGCAGGCATGCTGCCATGGGAAATGGATGACGCCGTATCTTTGTCTCGTTTTGCCACTCTGGGAATAGCAGCATCCTTGTGGCCTGAAACGGTTCTGTTCAAATTTGAACACATGAAAAACATTCTTGTCATAGCAGTGGCAATGTATCTGGCAGTTTTAAGCCCGCGAACATGATCAGCAGGCAATAATTGAATAGGACCGTCCGGCGGGTGCTTGCGGATACTCCTGCGTTTTCGCGGTCAGCCTTGCTGTGCGGGCATGCGGCAGAACCCGACGGTGTGCCTAAGGCCCGCCACCCCAAGTTAACACTCCACCACTCTAAGTTAGCACTCAACCCATTTTGGGGAAACCACTTGAAGAGTTAACAGAGAAGTCTTGCACGTCTGCTAACTTCATAGTTGTCTTTTTTGAACCCAACGGTTTTAGAAGCCCCGCACGCGCGTTTAAAATCAGACGTTGGGGTCACGCCGTTGCCGGTATGTGCCAAGTGCGGGCGATATCTGGAAAAGTAACGGAGCTGGCCCCATGGCACCGTACTTCCCGCACCACAACGAAGCGGTGGCCGGCAAATTAATGCAGTCATGAGGGGCGCAAGCTTGGACTGACGCTACGCCAGCGTCATGAAGCCCACATCCCGAATGAGAATATCTTGCCCTCGTATTCAAAATAAGAAGACCCTGCAGCGTCGATCCACTCCGTATACCGGTTCATCTCTGAAGGTGACATGCTGGTGTGAACTCTGATGGAGCCGTCGATTGGATGGCCCGACACCCGGTATGAGTTCAGATAGGCATCCAAAACAATGATGCCGTCCCCATACATGACAGGCCCGTGTCCCAACGCCAAATCCAGCATGCGCTTTGCCTTGGGGAGTCCGGCCAAGTCGTCGTCCGTGACGCGCATTATGTGGCCCCCGGCCTCCTCCGTTGCAGCGTCCGGATCAAGATGACATGTCAAGGCAACGCCCTCAGAATAGACAGAGAAACCCGACGCGACCAGGAGCGCGTACAACAGAACTGCGACTGCGACTGCCGCTGCCAACTAGACGATCTTGAGCCTCATTGGTATGGCTCCCACAGCCTCCGCATGCCGCTTTCAACCATTCCGTTCCAGGCAGTCAGTAGTCTTGATGAACTCCACGGCGAACAGGCCGTCCACGAATTCCTCATGATCGGTGGTACGATTCTCACAAGTCACTGCCATGTGCGATATGCCGTCCCCATACGCGTACATGCGCAAGATGAGGCTCATGGCAGTGTCCGGGTTTCGTATCCCGACTTCCATCTCCCCGCTGTTGTGTTCCGAATGGGTAAATCGCTCGACTGCTTCGGGGAACCGCTCGTACATTGCCACGTATGCCGGCTGTGACTTCCATCTCCCCGCTGTTGTGTTCCGAATGGGTAAATCGCTCGACTGCTTCGGGGAACCGCTCGTACATTGCCACGTATGCCGGCTGTGCCTGCAGTAGTGCCAAGGCTTCTTCTCGATCCAAATTGCCACGATCCCATTCATTCCCCAGATGTGGAACGAATGAGATGAGAAACAATATGAACACGGATATGGATATCACAATCCCCGTGCCGTATGCGACGTTTTTGACAATATCCATGCCGTCGTGTTGTCATTCCACCAATATAAGCCCGGGGAATGGCGTGTCCGAACTGCGGATGGATGGGTGGGACAAAGGAAAGACAAGCTATCTCCCTAATCTGCATGATTGGATCATTGCCATAAACGGATGTTGTACAGGCTCCGTTCAAAATCGTGGATCCGGTCAAATTCAATCCAACTAACGCGTGTGAGGCCGCCATGCCTGAGCAGAGCCATTGCGACGCCCGTCCAGACTGAGATCGGGACAAGCGCCCCCTTCAGTGCGTCAGTCCAAGCATTTTGTATTCTCTATGTACGGTTTTACCAAAACGCCATCTGCACGATCCTGATATTCGAAACCGTCACTTTCATCTGTAACAACGTATTCGCAACGAATGCTTTTGTACGTGTGGGGGCCCCCATACTCGTGATAATGCATCGTCATTACCAGCGCGTTTCCAGTTTCCGGGTTTAACGCACCCATGTGGAATCGTGTGTTGTCCGTCTCGTGGATAAACTCTGTCACGTAATCCGGGAACCTCTCTGCAAATGCTGCGTATTCCTCTGACTTGGCGAACATATTCTCCAATTCCTCGTCAGACTTGTTCAAAACTTGAACATGGTTATAATTATTGATGGCGTCTGGGAGTATTGCGATTCCGAGCATGATCATCACGAATCCTGCAAATATCATGCCGGTGATTATCCCCACCTTCGCGATTGTCGCAGCCAAGATGCACCGCGGTGTGAATTAGGCGTTATAATTGTTATTAACTTTCAGACCGGATGTATGAATGATGCGAGTCTGGCACGCGACGCAGGCAAATGGTGCCACCGGGGGGAATCCCCCGGCATCGGAAGCCATGCTATCTTTTTATGCGGAGAAGCGCAATTGGCGCATGAATGGGGATCGATTTTCCTACCGCCTTGGGCATCGCGGCGGCATTATTTCTGTGCGTCACCGCCGCGTTCCTTGCCATTGGCGGTACGGAGCAAGATCCCGTGTCCATCGAAGAGATGCTGCAAATGGACGGGGATGCGCTGTCCGAGATGAACGCGCAGGCCGTCGCTTACTTGGAGGCCGGCGAGCAGGTGAAACTTGAAGGGCAGGAGGCTGCGATGCGCCAAAAGTTAAAGGATGTCGCAGGCTATGCGCTGGGGGTGAGAATAACCACGGTCGACGCACCGAGCTTTCCGCTGGAGAGCAAGACCGAATTTATCGTGGGCGGGGAATCGTTTCCTGTTTGCGGCGCGGTAGACGACATACCTGCCCACCTATATGACCTCCGCGAAGCGGGGCTGCTCCAGGCGTTCATTGAAAAGTACTCAAAGTATCCCATCACGCTGTTCATGTTAGACGAGCGACAGGCAAGGCAGCCGTGGTTTCACTACGGGTTCAGCGCGGCATCCGGCGACGGGAAGTCCGCGTCAATACACTTCCACGCAGACACCTGCACCGGGGAGATAATCAACCTGCACGGCTACCTCCTGTTCTGCCGCGACGCGCAACTGGACTATTCCTTTAGTTCGGGAAACCCTGACGATACTGCCGCAAGCATGTCACTTGATGAATTTTGTGTCATACCCATAAGCCCGTGGCGCCAGGCATTCTATGACTATGCCAAGGAAGTATCCGAAGAGTTACGCCGGCATTTAATGGAAGGGCCCGCGGATGATCACGAAGCCATCATGGTGTTTTCGCACGAAGTAGTAAGGCTGGACGCGTTGACGGGTTTGGCGTACGCCGTCGCATCCGACAACTTTGCAGATGATATCATCCAAGAAAAGATCCAAGAGTACCGCGATGCCTACGGCGCCCTCCCGGACGAATTTCTGAAGCTGCTTGAGGATCGAGACGACGGATGAGTCCCGGTTCGGACACGGCGGGTGCCAATCGCCGGCGGCCCGCGTGGGAGTAACTGTACGCCTGTTTTGTCTGGAGAGGTTGTGTTCTCGGTCATGGTTGCTAGCCTGACAGTCTGCACGCTCCTCTGATCAACGCGGGTTTCTATTGAAGATGTTTGATATGGTGTTCAAATTCATCTGGCATGCCTAGTTTAAGCTTATTTGGGAACCGTCAGGCATGGCCGGCAATAATTAGGAAACAGAGTTTTATGCTTGAATGGAAGGTACCGAGTCACCACCATTTGATTGGGGTGGTTCCACTCGGACGTTTTTGGTCATTTCATGCCGATTGGACACGAATGATGACGAATATAACAGAACGTGATGATTGGACCCATTCCCCTTTCAGTGCTTCAGTCAAGGCATTTCGTACTCTCGATGTACAGCTTTACTAAAACGCCGCTTGCATGATCTTGATAATCGTTGCGGTCGCTTTCACAGGTAACCACATAATCGTTGGGGCCGCTTTCACAAGTGACCCCAGAATCGTTGCGGTCGCTTCCACCGGTAACCACAAAATCGCAACGAATGTTTTTGTCCATGTTGGGGCCGTCATACTCGTGATAATACATCTCCATCACCAATGCATTTCCAGTTTCCGGGTTTAATGCGGCCATCTGAAATTGTACCTCATACGTCCCACGATTAAACTCGGCCACGTAATCCGGGAACCTTTCCGCAAACGCCGCGTATTCCTTTGACTCGGTGAACAGTTTCTCTAATTCTTCGTCGGATTGGTTCAAAACTTCCTCACGGTCATAATTATTGATGGCGCTTGGGAGTATTACGATTCCGAGCATGATCATCATGAATCCTGCAAATATCATGCCTGTGATTATTCCGGCCTTTGCGATTGTTGCAACCAAGATGCAACATGGGGCGAATTGAATGGTATAACGGCGCACCGCAGGGTGGGGGATCGTCTAGCATCGGAAACCATGCTATCTTTTTATGCGGAGAAGCGCAATTGGCGCATGAATGGGGATCGATTTTCCTACCGCCTTGGGCATCACGACGGCATTATTTCTGTGCGTCACCGCCGCATCTTTTGTCATTGGCGATATGGCGCAAGATCCCACGTCCGTCGAAGAGATGCTGCGAAGGAACGGGGACGTAGGAGGATCTGAGGCTTGCTAAAAAAACAACCGAGTCTGGTTATTGCGATAGTGTTTTCGATTGGAATTGCCGGTATCGGTCTTGCCTGGATGCAAGACAATATCGCACAAACGCAGAATCTGCCCTACTTGGGGGCATACTCGGAATCACTTGCTACCTCAAAAGTGCCAAGCTCTTTCAGTCTGGAAAAAATGTACGGTGCGCCATACCAAAGCATTGAGGCGTTATCCGCAATGACGGATCATAATATAGCAAAATCTACATCGCTCCCAGCTGGCTTAGAAGTCAAAGCGCTACTGACTAAAGGAACACCATCGGAAAAGGCAAGGCTGGCCACAGTGATTTATGCACCAAGTTCTATAGATTATGACCAACTTGAGACATTTGCAGATGTGATGGATTCTCATGGGGTCGTTGTACTATACAATAAAGAACGTGATAATTTCAACATTGAGCAATGGTACAGGGACATCCTTACTGAACGATCAAACACGCAAAGCGTCATTGTGAATGATTCCAACGCCATTGGCGTGGATGGGGACCCCGCGCGGGGAAAGATATCAAAACTGATCTTCCATGATGGCAGGACCCAAATACAGTTGGTTACAGCCGCCTATACCTTATCAGACTTGATACAAATAGCGTCTACCCTCTAAACCTCTTTTTTATTTTTATGTTGTTCAATCTTGGGTTGATTTGACCTCTAAAAGATCAATATGTTCAAAAATGACTCTGTTCAATTATAATGATCGGGCGCACATTGCGTGAACGGAAGATATGCAACATTCACGCGGATCTCAACTGAGTCGGAACAGTGATGCGGTCGCGCATCGCCTGCTCAAATCCTTTGGAGGAACCGTACGCAAATGCGCCCCTGCTTTCATCAACTTGACGCGTGCTGAAATATACTCCATATCCATCCCTAAGATGTTACAGATCCGCCCTAAACTACGAAAGTAAACATGAAGAATGTAGCAGCGTTAAGTTAACACACCCCTAACTTTCGAATTGGATGTGTGGGGGATATGAATCTGGCACGCGACACAGGCAAAGGCGTGCCGCAGAATGAAGGAGAGTTTGGCATCGGAAGCCATGCTATCTTTTTATGAGGAGAGGCGCAATTGGCGCATGAATGGGGATCGATTTTCCTACCGCTATGGGCATCGCGGCGGCCGCGGTGCTGTGCATTTTCGCGGCGGCTCTTGCGTACGATCCAGGAGGTACCGCGGATCCCGCTCCCTTGAAAGACCCGTCTGTCAAGGACGGGGAGATACTGCGCGCCCTGGATGAGACGGCAAAAATGTACAGGAACGGCGGGCAAGACGCAAAGGCAGAGGAACAAGAAGAGATGTTCCAAAACAAGTTGGCCGAGGTGACGCGCGGCATGCTCGGCGTGGAGATATCGTCAGTCTACGCCGAACTATTCTTTCCTGGCCCCATGGATCCGACATGGAATCCGGGACAGGTTTGCGGCTCTGCGGGAGACATACCGGCCCACCTTGCCAAGGTGCGCGACGCGGAGTGGTACGTGGCGTTCATGGAAAAATATTCAGCATACCCGATCGAGATGCACCTGAACGACGAGCGGCCATTTGGATTTCATTACGGGTTCGTGGCGGAATCCGGAGATGGATCGCATGCCATCACATACTTCCATGTGGACACCTGCGCCAGCAAGGTAACGGATCCGGAAAGCTACTTGCTGAGATGCTTTGACGGGGAAATCGGTCTTGCTATCAACACGTCAAACCGCAATGACACGACTGCGAGTCTGAAACAGAATGATTTTTGCCCCATACCGATAAGTCAGTGGCGCCAAGCATTCTACGTCTACGCCATCAATGTAAACGGGGAACGATACAGAATTATGGAAAAAATGCAATCTATAGACAACCGCGAGGATGACATTGCGGCTTGGCACGAGATGGACAGGCTGAATGCATTAGTGGATTTGGCGCATGCTGTCGCGTCGGACAATTTTACTGCACGTACTCATATATTCATATATCCGTATCAAGGGGATTTGACGGATGCTGCCGCGTCTAGGAATTTTACAGACAATGCCATCCAAGAAAAGATCCAAGACTACCGTGATATCTATGGCACCCTCCCGGACGAATTTCTGAAGTTGCTCGAGGATCGGGACGACGGATGAGTCCCGTCCCGGTTCGGGCACCAATCGCCAGCAACCTGCAGATGATTGTGGCATCTGGTTGGTCGCCGGTCCCCGGAATTACGGGGGCTGCAGACTGTGGCGCACAAGTGCCTGCATTCCAGTTTGGGAAATCCAAACGCCCCAAGTTCAACGTGCCAATGCTATGACGTACGAAGCGAGGCACAACCAGCAATGAAAACATGCAGTGGCAATCCAGTTAGTGTTAATGCCCACATGGCATGGGTGGGCAGGGTTGACTGGCATTCACACGTGCCATAATTTCGGATCCTCATTATGTTTGACTCTTGGAATGTTTCTCTTGGAAATGAGCGGGTCTGCATGGCCTTGACTATGCACAAAATCGAACACAATATAAAAAAAGTTAATCAAATGATCGGAGGGATGATTTGAGCGAATCTACGTCATAGGATGATTTCACATAACTATTTGTCGCAACACCATCGCTAATCTTGTAGATGCCCGACTCGATTCCAGTGAGGTAGTAATGATCCCTGTAGATGCTGTCCGTATCCTTGGTCAAAAAGACGATCACAACGTCCCCCTTGTTCAGTTCCGTGTCGTGCATTGACTTGTGGACAATATTGCTGTAGGTCCCGCCGTTCACCACGAAATCAACCGTCTTGAAATCCTGGCCCTTGATCGATTCACTTTGCTGCAGGCTCCAAACGGTATACACCGATGGAACAGCCATGTTTCCGCTAACGTGCCATTCCACGTAAGAACTGCTGTCTACGAGTGTCCCATGCATGACCATCTCGCTGTACTCTACCAGTTTCTCGTTGCTGTAAACCGGAGACCACGCTTGGGTGACTACGGTGATGGGTATGATTCCGCCAAAATACATTCCGGGAAGGACTAGCGTAGCAGTTAAGGATACAAATAATAAAATTTTCAAACTTCTTGCTACCATTGCGACCACGAGCCCAATACATGATAAAAAGATGGCGTTTGCGTCCATGTCGCATAGCCGGCCCGACCCATAGGACAAGGGACGATTTGGTATGGGATAATCCATAGTTGAGGCCAAAAAGATTCGCTCACTTGCTGCCTGAGTTTTTGGATATTTGCATCGAGCCGAAAGATTTTGATCCGGGCACGTGTCTCGCACCCGCATGGAATTTTCACGCACGCCGCAGGGCAGGGATCGTCTTGCATCGGAAGCCATGCTATCTTTTTATGCGGAGAGGCGCAATTGGCGCATGAATGGGAATCGATTTTCCTACCGCTTTGGGCATAACAGCAGCATTATTTCTGTGCGTCACCGCCGCGTTCCTTGCCATTGGCGGTGCGGCGCAAAATCCAGATCCCGCGTCCGTCGAAGAGATGCTGCAGAGGGACGGGGATGCGCTGTCCGAGATGAACGCGCGGGCCGTCGTCTACTTGGAGGCCGGCGAGCAGACGAAACTTGAAGGGCAGGAGGCTGCGATGCGCCAAAAGTTAAAGGATGTCGCAGGCTATGCGCTGGGGGTGAGGATAACCACGGTCGACGCACCGTCCTTTCCGCTGGAAAACAAGACCGAATCTATCATAGGCGGGAAATCGTTTCCTGTTTGCGGCGCGGTAGGCGACATACCTGCCCACCTATATGACCTCCGCGAAGTGTGGCTACTCCAGGCATTCATTGAAAAATACTCAGAGTATCCCATCACGCTGTTCATGTTAGACGAGCGACAGGCAAAGCAGTCGTGGTTTCACTACGAGTTCAGCGCGGCATCCGGCGACGGAAAGTTTGCGTCAATACAATTCCACGCAGACACCTGCGCCGAGGAGATAATCGACCTGCACGGCCACCGCCTGTTCTGTCGTGACACGCAACTGGACTATTCCTTTAGTTCGGGAAACCCTGACGATACTGCCGCAAGCATGGCGCTTGATGAATTTTGTGTCATACCCATAAGCCCGTGGCGCCAGGCATTCTATGACTATGCCAAGGAAGCATCCGAAGAGACGCGCCGGCACTTTATGGGGGGAGGACCAGTGGATGATTCCGAGGCATTTAGGGCATTCTGGCACGAGGGGGAACGGCTGGACGCGTTAACGGATTTGGCGTACGCGGCAGCGTCCGACAACTTTGCAGATGATGCCATCCAAGAAAAGATCCAAGGGTACCGCAATGCCTACGGCACCCTCCCGGACGAATTTCTGAAGCTGCTTGAGGATCGGGACGACGGATGAGTCCCGTTCCGGTTCGGACGCGGCGGGTGCCCTGATGCCGACATCTCGCGTGGGATTGGTGCGTGCTTTCTCCAGATTTAGTCAGTATTTTAGGGATAACTGCCAGCAAGGCAATGTTTTCCGTTTAAAATTACGCCGTCACGCACCCCGTGCAGATAAAATTTAAAAAAATTGTCTACTTTAAAGAAACAATGAGCAAATTGTTTTGTCCACATCTATGCGTCTTGTCTGTCTGTTCCTAGGAGTTCTTTTATCTTTTCTAGGTCTAGAACTTTGTCATCCCATTGTTCATAGTATTTACCATTTTCACGTAGAACAAATGTAGATTGAACCCCCTGTGAATCATAGTATGTTCCATGTACTAGATCATCCACCGGATTATCCAGGTAAACCAAGACTTGAGTGTGTTTCTCGAATGTTGGAACCGGTTCAAATTCGGTTGTGACTTGATTGTGTGTTCCACCCACAGTCCTTATTGTGATAAGAGCATCTTCTAGCATAGGATCGCCCAAAAATACATCGGTTACGCGAAGATCAGTTAGTGTAAAGACTTTGGGGAAGATTAATTCGCCTACATTAAAGTAGGTAAGATATGTCCTCGAATTATTTACAACACCTTTAACAGCAATATCAGCTTTTTCTGCCATTTCCTCTGCTGTGCCTTCAAGCAGAAGCCCATGTGTTTTACTCTCATGAGGCAGATATCCCATCGTTACAACACTAAAAACCAATAGAGTCGTTAGCGAAACTCCAATGGCTGGAATGGATACTAATTTTTTACGGTTTATTTTCAGTATTTTCTTGAATTACTGAAATGTTATATAAGTGCAGTCCCTTAAAATCATCCTCTGTACCTACCATAGATTCCATCACACTACCATTAAAATCTATGTGTAGTCGGAGTCATAAAGATCCGATTACTTGCTACTTGAATTTTTTGGATATTTTTATCGAATCGAGAGATTTTGATCCCGGAGCATGTTCCGCGCCCGCATGGCATTTTCACGCACGCCGCAGGGCGAGAGGCAATCTAGCATTGGAAGTCATGCTATCTTTTTATGAGGAGATGCGCAATTGGCGCATGAATGGGGATCGATTTTCCTACCGCCTTGGGCATCACGGCGGCCGCGGTGCTGTGCATTTTTGCGGCGGCTCTTGCGTACGATCCAGGAGGTACCGCGGATCCCGCCCCCATGAATGGGGATCGATTTTCCTACCGCCTTGGGCATCACGGCGGCCGCGGTGCTGTGCATTTTTGCGGCGGCTCTTGCGTACGATCCAGGAGGTACCGCGGATCCCGCCCCCTTGAAAGACCCGTCTGTCAAGGACGGGGAGATACTGCGCGCCCTGGATGAGACGGCAAAAATGTACAGGAACGGCGGGCAGGACGCAAGGGCAGAGGAACAAGAAGAGATGTTCCAAAACAAGTTGGCTGAGGTGGCGCGCGGCATGCTCGGCGTGGAGATATCGTCAGTCTACGCCGAACTCTTCTTTCCTGGGCCCCAGGATCGGCCGGGACAGATCTGCGGCTCTGCAGGCGACATACCGGTCCACCTCGCGAAGGTGCGCGACGCAGCGTGGTACGTGGCGTTCATGGAAAAATACTCTGCATACCCGATCGAGATGCACCTGAACGACGAGCGGCCATTTGGATTTCATTACGGATTCGTGGCGATGTCGGGGGATGGGCGGTATGCCTCCGCATTCTTCCACGTGGACCCATGTACGGACGTGGTGACCGACTCGGCAGGCTACCTGCTGACATGCCGCGACGAGAGAAGCGGCCATGTTTTCAGCACGACAAACCAAGACGACATCAACGCGAGCCTAAAACTGGAGGACTTTTGTGTGATACCGATAGGCCAGTGGCGCCAGTCACTCTATGACTATGCCAAGGAGGTATCCGAGAAAAGTCACCGCCATTTTGAGGTAGAAGGACCTGTGGATAATTACGATGACTATGTGGCATTTTGGCACGAGGGGGAACGGCTGGACGCGTTGACGGATTTGGCATATACTGTAGCGTCAGACAGTTTTGCCGATAATATAATCCAAGAAAAGATCCAAGGGTACCGTGATGCCTACGGTGTCCTCCCGGACGACTTTCTGAATCTGCTTGAAGGTCGAGACGATGACTGAGTTTTATTTTGATTCACGTGGATGCTTCGTGTTGATATTCATTGCAGCCAAGTTCATGCGTTCTAGCACCTTAATATCCTGCCAGTCTCATTTTCATATATGTCGCCGATATCCTCCAAGCTGTCGTCTTCGAACACGGTGTCGCGATAATCGAACCGGTCAGGGAATCAGTCTGCCTTGACTCCTGCAAACGACTCGCTTGAAAGTTCGTGCCCTAGGTAACGTATGACTCCTCGCTTGAAGCGCCCCTCCAGTAGCCATAATTGTCGTTGCAGCTCAACACATATGGGGACCGTTTGGGCCTGCCGCTTATCACTGCCGCACTTTGACCCGGTACATCTCTTCCAGATTCGTGTCCGCCATCTTCAAATATTTCAAGAGGTGGCTGGCTACCGGAAATCATTTGCGCGCGACTATGGGCGGCAGCATTAATCAGATCATGGGAGTCTGGTTTTGAGATCTCACTGATTCCCACTGGCTGGGTTGTTTCGTCGTAGGTTTCCAGCTAATTCCCAGAACGTTATGTATCCTGGCCGCGTCACGCTTTTGACTACCGCTAACGTCACCGTCTTGGATCCGCCTTCCTCAAGGAGCAGCGCCAACAGGTTCCCCGGCTCTTGCTCGCTTTCTTTTATTACCTTGACGTGGCTCGGGGCGTCATTTGATTTGAGGACGTCCAAGACGAAAGCGATCTCTTCTGCAGACGACGAACTGAGCATGTAGACCGGCTGATCTTTTGGTATCAGTCTTAAAGGCACCGGCCGGCAGTGGCCGCGCGTCAGGGTCCAGCCGGACCTGACCGAGTCTTTTGGCATCGGCCCCGTCCCGGCCTCGGAACGTCTGAGTATTTGTGTGATGTCGGCATGGTTGAGACCCAGCATTACATGGATCTCGCCTTCCACGTCTTGGAGCCGCCAGTATGTGGAATCTACCAGCTCTTTGATCTTTTCTTCGTCAGGATCGGCTCGGCTTTCCAGAATATTCTTTGCCGTTTCCAAGTCCTTCAAAATCTCCCGGAGGTCGACTACTGGCTGGAGTTGGTTCGTCTCCGTCTTGGCTACCTCTACTATGTGAAAGATCGTTGTATGCGTAACCAGCACGGCGTCTGCTTTCGGCGTGACGCCTATCACTTGGAACGTGAGGCGCCCCCCAAAGTATGGCACCATCACGTTGTCTCCCTTGATCAGCGAAACGGCCTCCAGCGCGTCTGTCAGGTATCTCTCGTCGATCGGTGGGATCGGCTTCAGCGGGGCAACCACCACCTTCTCTGCGGCCACGGCATCTACCTTCCTGACCGTGATCGTGTCGCCTATCGCCATGCCAGAGTTGTTGCGGCCCAAGCCGTCTATCCTGATGATCCCCTTGCCCTCGTCAGACGGGTACAGCGGGAGGCACGTCCTCTTCTTGCCCTTTATCTCGATGACGTCGCCGGTCGAGGCGTTGAGTGCGTACAGCGGGAGGCACTTTGCGACAGTCCTCTTCTTGCCCTTTATCTCGATGACGTCGCCGGTCGAGGCGTTGAGTGCGTCCATGGAGTCGTAGCCGATCCTGGCCACCCCCCTGCCGACATCCCGGGTGTACGCCTCGATCACCTTCAATGAGAGTGTGTTCCCGCTCATGGTCAGAATCGCCCTGCTAGAATATTATGTCTTTAATTTGGGACAGGGTTCCAGTTAAACCAAAAGCAACGCACCTCGCGGTTGCACGCCGTCCGGCCCCTCCCGAAGACCCTGAACCTGGCGCGGACTGTTGGCACGGATCGCCTACGGACTTGTCAGTCAAAAACCGCCCCTCGATAACTTCCCACTTCACTGCAGGCATCTTGGCTAACTACGCGTGCCGTCTAATCGGAATTGTTATTGCCCCATTTTTTTCCTAATGCCTGCCGGACAATTGCCCGCCCTGCCAGCTGACTGGGATGGAGAACCTCCACGGCCCTTCCGCAATGACTACCTTCGGGGTCGGCAAGCACTCCGCCGGTTCCACGTGCGGGCGTTCAGTCGGCGGAGGCAGCCATTCGGTGGCCGTCATCTCCTGCTTCATCCACTGCACCTCCTTGACTGTCAGAACGATCTCCCTTGCGCGGGCGTCCAGGCCGGGTGAAAAGATGTTACTCCATGAGAAATTCGAGACCATCTCCATCGTCGCGGGATCCGGCCCGCTGGAACCTCCCCCGCCTTCCCCGATTGCGCTGGCGTACCTGTTGCCCAGATCGTCCTCCAGTGAAAAAACCGGCCTTGGTTCACCGCCGCGCATCCTTCGGCCCATGCTGCTCATCACGCGCGCGTCCGTAAAGTCTGACTCGGGGATCTTGGCGTGCTGGTGCGAGTACCAGATCATCTTCATCGTATCTGGATAGACCTCCAGCGAGGCCACCGTGATCACCGTGTCACCCATGGAGATCTGTCGGGATATGGGGATCACGCCGACAAGGTTCCTTGACGCCGGGACGTGTCTGGCAATGACCCTTTCGAGGCCCCCGTCCTTGAACTCGAACCTCGTCTTTTCGGTGACGAGCCAGAACGGCATTCCCTCGGGTTTCACGTCAGTTACCACCGACTGGAACGATTCCGGAAACGGCGGCGCGCGTGAGCGGGTTCGTCCTAGGCGGCGCGCGTCTGCAGGCGCGTCCGTTTCCTGCCATTTCCGCGCCTCCAGCATTTTTTCGATCCATTCCTTCTGGAACGGCACGTCAATTCGGTCATTTTCTGTCACGACAAGGCCCGCGGCCTTGGAATAATCGAGGTTTGACCTGTATCCGGGCATCATCTTCTCTGCCACGCCAACGGTGCCCAGAGTCACCACCTCGGCCTCCGGGCCACCCTCCGATCCAACCTCGGGTTTTGGAAACCTGCTCAGGAATACCGTTTGCAGCCATTCTCTCGCGACGTCCACGTTGCAGGATACATGTCCGTGGAGCATGATCCTCGGATGACGGCGCGCTTTCCTTCCAGGATCGTTGAGGAACTCTATCTCCACCTCGGGCTCGTCGGTATCTTGCATGTCCGATTCGGACATGGGCAGGCATATTGCCGCGGTACTCCTGGCACCGCCGGTTATCCTGACTACCTCGCCATCCCGTATCCCGAACTCCCGCATGTGCCTGGGTTCGACTTTCACGATGGCCCTGCACCGCCGAGAATCGTCTTCATGGGTCCCCGTCCCGCGTCGTCTTTTGTACACCACCCTGAATTCAATCTGGCCACCGCCGTCCTCATCTGTCATGGTTACGGCGTACTGTGTCACGGGGCATTGATAAACGGTTCTGCGTGTCTGGCTGGCAAGTCTGCGGGACAGGACAGGTACGCGGCGTCTCCCTAACATCATTTTGACAAAAGGACTCATGCAACAGCCCGTCAAGCCTGTCACCCATGGAGAAGTTGAGAAAGACTGCGTATTTGGTAGGGATCGGAATGGCCGTCTCGGTTTTCACCATATTCATGCTCGCATTTGTCCCAATCGCCATTGACGAGACGACCCATCGGCTGGGACTCTATGATCGCGTATCGAAAGAAGTGGTGCTGGCAAAACTCCAAGAACATCCGGCGTACGTGGCCATGTACGAACGGTTCCCTGACGCCGCCGAGGAATTCGTGGAACGCACGAACAGGGCTTCCTTGAATGTGGGCGTCATGGACTTTGATGTCGGCAACCAGCTGGTGCTGCACCTGCACTACGATGGATACGACGACAGTGTTGATGTCACGTGGAGTGCCTGGAGAGTCCCCGGATTCGCGACAATTAATCGACGGCTTGTTCGCAGAAGACTTCATCAGGGGCACCGACTGCGTGACCGGGGCCGGCTGAGAGGTACTCCCCCGGGTCATGGGTGGCAGCGCCGCTTGGCGCGGCCGTCGCGATCTCCCACGCAGTCTGATGGCCCAATATCAGCTGCCAACAGATACGCGTTTTGCACTAGTATGCCGCGCGGCGGCGACGCGCGGGGCAGGCAGGCGGATCAAAAGAGGCTTTCAAGGCATTACGCGCATGCCCTGCTTCGCCACGCGTGTCTTTGCGCTGGGGGCTTGTGGCATGTCAGTCGCATAGGATGTTGTCGGGGCGATATAGATCTCAGAGGGATGCCCACCTTGCACAAAATATGTAGCAGACGATTAAAATAAGATCGGCCCGCACCCGAGGTGGCGTAACAATGAACAGACTGCTCAAGATTTCGTTGGCTGCCTGCGTGGCCGTCGCAGGCGCGTTTGTTGCAGTTATTTTCGGGCCGGTGCTGGCCATGGTGGTGCTGGGTTCCTACGCCAGCCTCGTCATCGGCATGACCCCGGATTCGGCATTCGAGGACGAGTTCATGGAGATCCCGGAGGTGGGAATCTTCGCAGCAGAATACCCCGGCTATTCCACTAGCCACACCGGCGATTTCCTGGGATGGAAGGTGATCATGTACCGGTCCGACGGGGATCCCACCGCGGCCTTGCACGTGCAGAAGAACGTCCTGCACCCGGGCGTGAAGATATCGGCCGGCTGCGACTACGGAACCGGCACCTTTGCGTTCGACGTGCCGCAGGAAGCAGTGGCGGACTACATCAGGGACCGCGCGTGCGGGGGGACGTGAGCGTGCGCGCAGCGCCTGCACCTAAAGCGATCCAGAACCAAACGACAAACGACTCCCAGCCGTGTTTGAAGCGCGGCTCATTTGGTTGCCCGGGTACCGCGGTCTGGATTCCGGCAAGGCGCCAAGTAGCATGCCATTCCGGTCTGGGTTCGCCTGCCAGACGGTCCCTTCGTCTCGCACGCAAAACCAGCCCAGCAGTAGAGACCATTCTTGAGCCCCGAATTGATCGTCTTTCCCGGCATGGATGCGCCGACGGATCCTTGCCGGTAAACTTTGGTGGCGCGCGCCGTTCATTTCCGGGCAATCTGGGCTAGCGGAACAGGTTGAGTGTCGAAGATACCGCTTGGGAAATGACGGACGCCAATCCGATGGCCGCCAGGATGAAGATTATAATGAATCCCTTCCTGCTCCAAAAAAACCCCGCAGCCCTTCCGTCCATGAAACCCCGCAAGCATTCGTTCCATTAAAATGATCGCGCCAGTCGCAGCCTTGTCCGCATCGTCAAAGTTCAACCCATCCTGACTCATCCACATGGTACTTCCCAAGCGACCGAATCGCGGTTCCTGCCGAACCGCGCAGGGACGGCGGGAAAACCGGAAAGATGGGCGGAAAGCCAGTTTACCGGTACTTTGCGTAGCGCCGTATGCCCCATGAAGGCCGCTTCTACCCTCGGTGATGCCTGCGGTACCATGCCGCTCATGGCAGTCCAAGTCCGGCGCGTCAGGCAGGAGCGTTCATGGTTTTAATGTGGCGGCACGTGCGTGGTGACAATTGTCAATAAACGTCCCGTCTGCTCTGGGAATTGGTGCGGCCGCGGCCCTGTGCACCTTGGCCGCGTTCCTCGCGTACGACGCCGAAGTGAACGTCGAGCAGCTTGGCGGGGAGCCTGCCGATACAAGCTTGCCTGTGACAGAACCAGTCGTGCCTGCTATCCCGGAAACCAAAGTCAAGGAGGACTGGGACGAGTTGCTTGGAATGAGCATGCGGGCAGACCTCTACAGGAAAGACGGGTTTCACGAGGAGGCCGAGCGGGAGGAGGAACTGGAGCGCCAGAAGATCGGGGATGTGACGCGGGAATACCTCGGGGTGGAGTTCGTACTGCCTGATGATATGATCTTCATGTACAAATCGACTTTCGGACGCGGAATTTCTGCCAGTTGCGACCCTGCAGGAGGCGTGCCGGCCCACCTCGCGGAGATACGCGGGTCGGAATGGTTCGGGGAGTTTTCCGGAAAGTACTCGCAATACGGGATCAAGATGGCCATGAGTGAGTCGCCTGACGGGGGCACGTCCTACGGGTTCGTCGCCGAATCCGGGGACGGGACGCGCGCGATCACGTACTTTCAGGCAGATCCCTGTACCGGTCAGACGGCTGCCCTGAACGAGCACCTGTTGGTGTGCATGGGCGATGAATACGGGTACAACTTCCTCTCGTCAGACCGCGGCGACATAACGGCGAGCTTGGGCCTCGAAGAGTTCTGCTTCATACCAATAACGGATCCGTGGCGGCAGTCCGTCTACGACTACGCCGACGGGCTGACAGACGCGTTGATGCTGCTGGCCGACGATCCGCGGGCGAGCGGCGACTACGAGTCCGTGTACGAGTTCGCACAAGAGACATGGGGCCTGGTGAGATTGATGGCGGTGTCGTTAATGGTGGCCTCAGACAGCTTCGAATACGAGGCAATCCATAAGGTCGTGCAAGACTATTGCGACGAGTTCGGCTCCCTGCCGGAAGACTACGTCGCGTTGGTCGAGCGGGGCGCGCAGGATGCGCGCCTGACCTCCTGCTGACGCGTGCCGGCCAAGTCTTGCCTGCACGCGCGGAGAGCCCGGAACGTACACGGCCGGCTCGCATGCGGATAGTACTCTTGGAGCGATGACGACATATAAGGTGGCGGGGCACCATGCGAACGTGGATTACGGGGTAGACGCCGGACGCGGCGGCATGCTTTGGGCCGTTATAGGCACCATAAGAAGGCCAAATGCCACGTTCGGGGCGATATCCCACAATCCAGGAAGATACCTTGCGTCATCGGTGGCAATATTTGCGATTCTGTGTCTAGTATCGGCCTTGGCATCTTCCATCCCGTGGTTCACATCGGATAGTGACACACTCGACGGTTTGGGCAACGGCGCATCGTCATATGCAAGATCGCTTGGCAATGCCATCCTGCAGAATCTTGTGTTTATTGCCGCAATGGTCTGGATCGGAGGCCGGTTTGGGGAGAACCGCAAATTCAAAGACATGTTTCCGGTGCTGTCGTACTGCCTGATTCCCATGGCCTTCCTTGTCGTCGCTTTTCTAGGAATGCAGCTGCTCGTCCCACCGGGGTACATGCATGGCGGCTACTACCTGGGAGGCGGTTCGCTGGACCAAGATCCGGATCTGTCGCCGTCATTTGCGCTTGACTTTGCCGGTATTGGAACCGCCATTCTAATTCAAAATGCCTTTACGGCATTTTTTATGATATGGGCCTTCGTGTTGTTCGTAAAGGCAATGAAGGTATCACACGGGTTTGGAACAGGCAAGGCGGTTGGCGTCGTGGCGTTGACGGCAGCTGCCGCATATGCGTTTGGGGCGGCACTTGCAACCCTGCACGGATTGTTTCTGCCACCCCAGTTGTTCTGATCTTCAGTGGCGGATCATTGCCATAAACATAATGCTGTGCAGGATTTTGCTTGCTCTTTTTTGCACGCCTTTTCGAGATCTTCCCGTTTTATGTCGCCCATGCATCCATGGGATGGGATCTGACCTGCAAACTTTTCGATTATTTGCACACGAACTTATGATCTTAGTTATAGATCTACAGGATAGCCACCAGTTACAAGACACCGCCGATGTCAATCTGCCAGCATGGATTTTAGCGTGCCTCCATCATAGAAGCCGCTGATGTCCACTTGCACGTCGTCGCTGATTGACGTGAGGACTCTTGCGGGAATGTCAAACGGCCCTCCTCCCGGACCGTGGCCTATGCTGATTTCCTTTACGGCTTCTACCCTGTCATTTGACTTCAATGATGTCTGTATGTTTTGTCCTGTGGCCCACCGCTCGATCAGGGTGTTTGTGTCCAGATGCGAAAGCCTGTCTGGAAGCCTTTCATAGAGAATTAAAATTCCTTGCAACTCGTATGTGAAATCCTTGTCCAGAGTTTCTTCGCTGATCTGGTGCGGTGATGCATACAACTGGACAACCCCGTCTCCGTGTATCCCTATGAGCTGCAGCGTGGTCCCTTCCGGAAGGATCGGCTCAGAAACCACATACCCGACAATCCCCGATGCCTCCAGTACGCTTCCCACAAAATAGTCCGAATACGCGCTAAGGGGACCTAGCGGGGGGTGGCTTGCGTTTTCATAGCTGTATGTTTTTTCATGGGTAAACCGCGTTTCGGTTCCTGTAACCATTGCATCTCTTACTTTGGCGTATTCCTCGAGAGGTGGAAAGTCCCGCATGATTTCTGCCACGAGTTCCCTCATCATATCCTCATCGCCATCCCCTTCTGCCTGGCTCCATTTTTTGACGAGGTTGAGTTTTTCTAACTGGTAACTGTCTGTGGGGCTCGGGGTCTTTTTTGCGTCCAGTTCGTTGATCCTCAAATTTACAAAATGCTCCAGTAAGCCATCTTCTTTGTATTTGTACTGGATCGCTTGCAATTCCCAGAGATTCAGCGACGACTGGATGATTTCAGGATAGCTGCATGGGATCTCTTGTTGCAGCGTTGCAGACTGGTGCCAGAACGCTAGCCTTGTCTGGCCATCGATTTCCATCGGCCCTAGGTACTTTACGGCCTGTATTCCTTGTGCATGAGTGCCATTTGTAATTGTGCTGCCGCAAAGGTGTACAAAGGTGTCGTTGATTTTAAAGGTCTGGAAGTAACTAAAGTCGGGGAGTTTTCCCCCTCCCAACACATTGTAGTATTCCTTGTTGCTGCCAAAGGTGATCAGCATGTCCCCGTCAGGCAGCAGTTCCAAGCGCTCCATAGGGTCCATCCCCCTTGCAGCGTTTATTGGAAAGTAATCATGGTGCCCATCGTTGACGTCAAATTTTGCGTTTTTTAGGGGGACCGTGTATGTGGCATAGTCATAGATTGGCCCAAAGTTCATCCCGATTAGTAAAATTCCCACACCTATTATTGAAAACACGAGGATCCAGATATTCATCAGTTGACCCAAAAGTTAGGCGGTTCTATTAGAGCCTATGCGCAATCCCCCAAATCAGCCCAATAAGTTTAGATCCGGCACGATCACGCTACACACCAAATGCTGGATTCGTCTGACCAAGCCATGCGCAAGCTGCAACAGGAAATTAAAAAACTAAAAGAAATTCTGGCACAGAAAGGCAAGGAACTAAACCAGAAAGACAGGGATCTGGTGCGAGAAGACAAGGAGCTGGACATTGAGCGCCGCCTGTGAAAGAGCAGGGAGGCGAATTGGGATCTATGGGACAGTACTGACCTGCACAGGATCGAGGTGTTCGACGGCGTCATATCAGACGAGTCCAGCCTGCGCTCTGTGACCCTGTGCAGCAGGGAGGAGTTCAGGTATGTTTTGGAACGTGCAGGGACATGAGAGTATACGTCTCTAGGGCACACCCCCGAAGAGTGCAATACAAATAAGGTACGTGTTCACGTCGTGCCTAGAAAAATAAGAGATAATTTCAAAACATGTTAAATCCGTGCCTAAATCAGAAAATTTTTTCCAACAGCGCGAACAGATACCAATATTTAATTGCGCCAAACCGCCAAGATCACGCCGGAATGGAATGGTGGAATTGGGTTCAAGGCTGAGTATGGTGCTGGCAATAGCAGGCGTGAGCGTGCTGGTTGCGTTTTTGGGGGGATACGACCGGGGCCACGCCACCGGGGCCACGCCTGCAGGCCCGCCCGATACAATTCCGCCGGAGATCACGGCTGCAAGCAACGATTTTGCCATGGACCTTTATCGGCAGATCTCCGACGACGACGGCAACGTATTCTTCTCGCCCCTCAGCGTGTATGTGGCATTATCCGTGGTGGGCGAGGGTGCAAAGGGAGAGACTGCCAGCCAGATACAGGACGCGTTCGGTTTTGAGCCCGACGCGCAGACGCGCCACCGTCAGACTGCAGGGTTGATGTCGTCGTTGAACTGGCCGGATCCGCATGCAACGCTGACGATGGCAAACTCGCTGTGGCTGGCCGAGTGGTTTGAGCCGTACGACTCGTACGTGGGTATCATCCAAGACGCCTATCAGGCCGATATCGGCAGCGTCGATTTTTTGGGCGACGGGGTTGACCAAATAAACGAGTGGGCGGCAGAAAAGACCCAAGGCAAGATACAGGATGTGCTCAAGAGGGATGCGGTGGACGGACTGACGGCGGCCGTGGTACTGAACGCCATATACTTCAAGGGCATGTGGGCGGAGCAGTTCCCGATGGGGGACACCCGCGAGGCGGACTTTTGGACCGGCATGACCGTGGTCAAGGCCGATTTCATGAGCATTGAAAAACGGTTTGACTATGCGCAGTCCGACGGGGTGCAGATACTCAAGATGCCCTACAGGGGTGACAGGTTGTCCATGCTGGTGATGCTGCCGCAGGACAGGGATGGGATAGACCACCTGGAGGAGACTGTCACGCCAGAGCAGATAGGACGGTGGAGGCAGAGTCTGAATGATGCCGATCTCGTCGTCGTAATGCCAAAGTTCGAGGTAAGGACCCATTACGAACTGACGCCGCATCTTGGGAGCCTCGGAGTGACGCACCTTTTTGACAGGCATGCAGCGGATCTATCCGGGATGGCCGACCTTGAGAGAAACCTGCACGTGGACCAAATCACGCAGGACGCGTACATCCAAGTAAACGAGGAAGGAACTGAGGCTGCGGCCGTAACGACGGCGAAGCTTCAATCGCGGCTGCAGTTCGTGGCGGATCATCCATTCATGTTTCTGATCCAGGATGACAAGAGCGGCACCATACTGTTCATGGGGCGCGTGTCGGATCCCTCCTGAGTGGCATGGTGAATCTTATCTGTGCGTTAATTCGTCCGCATCCTGCCCAGCAACAGCCCCGTGCAGATGAAATTCAGAAAAATTACATAATTTAAAGAGGCGGTGGGCGGATTGTTTTGTCCACCCCCATCCATGAGATATGATCTACAAACTTTTCGATTAATTACTTGAGAGCTTTTGCACGTCGATACAGCTTCTGCTCATCTCTCCCAATCCAATGCAATCCTAGCATCAAATGGGATCAGGCTCTGGGCCGCATCCAAATAATATTGTCTTGATTCAGGCAAGAATGCGTCAATTGTGGGATCCAATCCGATGTAAAGGGCGTTGTTTTCATCATCCCTACTCGTACTCACAATTGGCAGTTCGCTTGCTGTTAGCAGCATCGCTGCAATCTCCATTTTAACAGGCATTGGCAGATCTCCCATGTCTTCGGAAAGCACAACTATGGCTCCGCCGGTGTCTAGGACATACTGTTTGCCGTCGGTATTTTTTGGAACTTCTGCGTTAAATGAGTAGACTCCCGGACTGTCAAAGTGGATAGTCATGCCGGAATTGCTTCTTGTGGAGCGTTCTGATAATATGTCATAAGAGATGCTCTCTTGGTACAAACGTACAGTAAGCTCTTCTGTGGCATGATTGAAAAACTCTGCCTCACCAGGCTCGGCTAAAACAACATAGTTCGGACTTGCAATCAGGTCATTATCGTCCTCAGTAACTGAGACTCTGGGAAGGCCCTTAGATGCTATCGAGTCAATCTTGGGATATTTTGTCTCGTCTGGATACTGCAATTGTGTCGTCTTGTAGTAGCTTACCCTGTTTGAATTAGCACCTCCCTGGAGCCAGTAGTAGTGGCCATCTGTTGCATATATGATGGTGCTGAATCCAAGGTGTGGGGGTAGTGATGTCAATGCCCATCCGCCTGCTACCTCAAAGTCACCTTCTGCATTGACAATACCGAGGCTGTCCATCTGGTATTGCATCTCGTTTTTAATCAACAGCGTGCCAACGTTAGAATAAAACTCGTCGCCGTACTGGTTGTGGAATGACTCCAGCTCAAGATCCCCCGAATTCTGCCATTGGCTGACGTCTTTTCCAAGATATGTGTCATCGATTATTTTTGCTGTTTTGTGATATGTCAGCGGCTTGTAGCTTGGGTTTATGATCCCGGTCACTCCGTCTGTAAATGCCATCTGATCTGTTTGGGATGGTTCTTGGTAATGGCGGTCACTGCCTTGAACCGCATCAGGCCACGGCCACATGGATTCTAAACCGATGTCTCCCTTACAGGGTTCAAACTCCCCGTCTTCTTTTTGTACATAGCACTGGGACGGGTCTCCAGTGGGCCGAGAAGACAGGGGCCACGTTGCGCCCAGTAAGGGCGCGAGGATCACCGCAGCGAGGAGAAGGGCAGATAGTGCTGCAATTATTGGAATCTTTTTCATTTATGAGGCATCCTGTATTTTATTTTGCTGCCAGCAAGAAAAGAACTGAAAACGCCACTATGGTTATTTTTGTGCCGTGAGCAGGCATTGTTACGCCTGCGTATGGGTGTCATTATCGGTTTCAGCCCGTTTCGTGAGGTATTTGGATTCAGATCCTTGCCCCCAATCCGCTTTCTGACGTACATGACGTATTTTTTGATCTTTTCCCTTCCCCTTGCAGGGTCGCCCTTTATCAGGTCTGCAAAATTATTTACAAGCACGGCAAGCTCGTCATCAGACGTCAGCCTTCTCTTCTGTGGGGATGCACTCCAGCCATATTTGGGGTCAAGGAACATCTCAAGCTGTCCCCCGTATCTTTTGAGCGTCGCCCTATCCCTGACCCCGCTCAGAAAGTTTTCAAATGGCGTAAGAGACTCGAATTCCTCCAAGTTGTAGTCATAATAACCCATATAGGATATTAGTCTGTTGCATTATTCCGCCTAGCACATTACCGTGAGTATCCCCTCTGTCTGAAACCGAAATAGTCAAGGATCAGACACAGATTGTGGATGACTGACAACGAGAAATGCGTCAAGCGCGGCCAAGCGTTGGTCATCCAAGATGATCCGCAAAGGCACGAGGATGCCGCAAACATGAACAAGGTGGACGCGCCGTTCCAGTATGCCAAGTAGTGGTTTGCTACTTTGGCGGTTGTAAAATCGATGACTGGCTGCAGTGTAGATACCAGCAGTGGCTGGAGGCTGCAAACAACAACCAAACTCAGTCACGCAGTAGTTTGGATCCTTCCCATTCAAATACGAACCTTCGAAGGCCATGCACGATGAAGGGTCAGCCCGCCACGCTTGGTGGGTGGACGGGGGGGTAACATACGATCAACAAGATATTATCTACGAAAAAGTAATAAACTATTTATTTTCATACATACCCAAGTATGAAATTCCGTCTAACATTCAAGCCTGTATTGGTCATCAAACAAATAAAATACCATGAAAAATCCTTTACAATAACCAAATTAATCACATTCTTATTGATATTAACAATAATTACGATGCCTTTGACTGCTGCTCAAGAAGAATTTACTGAAAACTTGTCAGGTGATGAAATAGTATGTGGTCCTGGAACAATACTTGTAGATGGAAAGTGTAATCCTGCTTTCGAAATAGTATGTGGTCCTGAAACTATGCTTGTATACTGACGCGCCAAAGTTTTTGAGCAGATACACCAACCAGCCGCAAAGTTTCTAGATCAGGCCCCCTTTCAGTAAGTCATGGACGACACCAAACTGGAAGGACTCGAAAAGGCATACAAAAAAGAAAAAGACTACAAGATCAGAATCAGGATGGTCACGGTACGCATGGTTCGCGTGCGCAACATGTCCGTGAACGAGACTGCCGACATCCAAGGACGCAGCCCAAACTGGGTCCGCAACTGGTTGCGCCGCTTCGACGACGGAGGCCTAAAAGGCCTCCGGGACCTTCCCCGATGCGGCCGGCCCAGAAGAATTCCACTAGATATCATTGACGGAATAATCGCAAAGGTATCCAGCCGTAGAATCACGCCACTGGAGTTGCAGCAGAGCATACGCAAGGACACGGGTGTAAAGCTTCACATCACGTACGTCAGGAAGATCATGCACCGGCACAACTTGTCCCCAAAGGCACCGCGAAAAATCCACGTCAACCGAGCCGACAAAAAAGCCGTACAGAACTGGAAATACCGCTTCAACAGGCGCGTTTCACGCCTGGAAAAGGACGGATTTACCGTGCTAATGGAGGATGAGGCGATTTTCATACACGACGTGATAGTTGGCCGCAAATATTGGTCGCCGGTGGGTCATTCCATAAGCGTGCCGTACACCGGCAGCCACAGGAGGATCGTGGCGTACGGTTCTATTACCAGGGACGGAAGGCAGTTCTTTAGGACGTATGAGAAATTCAACGGGCCCACGTTTGTCCAATACCTCAAGGATCTGCACCGCCATTTTGGCAAGGTGGCGGTGACTGCAGACAGGGCGCCGCAACACCGCTCAAAACTGGTAAGGGAATTTCTGCGCAATAACAAGGACGTCAAGATGATCTATTTGCCCAAGGGTTCGCCGTACCTCAACGCGATGGAAGAATGCTGGCATCAGGGAAAACGTGTCCTTCTTGTCTCCGAGTATTACAAAACGTTCCAAGACATGCGCCAGGCAGTTTCGTTGTATTATCGAACCGTCAGGTTCAATCTGGATCTCATTAAATTTGCCAGCAGAAAATATGAGACGCTGTGCACGAACTTTTGATCTTCAGTATACCTGCACACGCTGGTCTGGTCAACCCCGAAGATTGCCTGCAGCGTGCCCTGCGTGGGGTTGTCTTTTTTGTGGATGAGCGACATGAGCAGGGCGTGCCGGAGGCGCAGCTTGCACCTGTTCCCGGGATCAGACGCCCGGGTTTCGTCGTCGCGGAACAGCGGCATGTCGCCTGATGCAGTCGCGTACGCGCCTGCCCGTTCCAAAACATGTTGGAACTTTTCCCTGCCGTACAGGGTCGCAGAGTGCAGGCTGGATTCGTCTGATATGACTCCATCAAACACCTCGATCCTGTGCAGGTCCGTGCTGTTCCCCGGGTCCCAATCCGCCTCCCTGTTCTTCCACAGGCGACGCTCAATGTCCAGCTCCTTGTCTTTTTGGTTTAATTCCTTGTCTTTCTGCGCTAGAATTTCCTTTAATTTTTTAATTTCTTCTTGCATCTTGCGTGTGGTTTGTTCAAACGAATCCTGCATTTGGTGTGTAGCGTGATCGTGCCTGATCTAAACTTATTGGGTGAATTTAGGAGAATTGCGCATAGCCTCTATTGGGTTCCTCGAAGGATTGCTGTTTGGGTAGGCAAGGCACTGGGATTCCAGAACGCGAGCCTGCACAGATAATTCTGCACAAAAAATTGAATTGTGGAGTCTGCGGTAGTGTCGTTATGCCTGACCCGAATCTTTCAAACTGTCTATGTCTTCCTGCATCTTGTCAAGTTTGGAACAGTTAAGCTTGAGTTGCCCGGCCATGCCGTCAACCTTGGTTTCAAGACTAGTCATGCGTGCACCGATATTTCTTATGTCTTTTTGCAACTCGCTGAACATACCATGAATCTTTGCTTCATCCATTCCCATACACCATATTATAGAGTATATATTGGTTAACTAATTAACTATTTTGTCAGGGATTCGGCAGTATCAATCCCACCCCCGCCAGCTCCCGATAACTTCACAGAATCGGCATTTCTGGGTCACCAACTTGTTACAGAACCAATGACCACAAATGTAATAACCCACAACATCCGCATACATGTGAGCATGAACCACGAACCGATATGTCGCCTGCATGGATCGCCAAGCATACAAAACGCGATGAAAAACACGACCCAATGGTTTTAATTTGACACACGCCCACGCCAGTCAACTTGAAGGCTACATTTGGTGCCGGATGCTTCTGGCATGTGGAGGATCTGTTCAGTAAAACCCTTGGAGTAAAGTCTACTGCTGTCGGGTATACAGGTGGCAGCATACCGCACCCAACTTACGAGAATGTGTGCACCGACAGGACCGGGCATGCTGAGGCAGTGGAGGTGGACTATGACCCTGAGGCAGTCTCCTTTGAGGATCTGCTTGACATATTCTGGCAAAACCACAATCCGACCACCCTGAATCGTCAGGGACCTGACAGGGGCACACAGTACCGTTCGGCAGTATTCTATCACAACCCGGAGCAACAGGAGGCAGCCGAGGCGTCAAAACGCCGACTGGAAGGATCGAACCGATACAGCCGCCCGATCGTAACTGCGATCGTTCCTGCGACTTCCTTTTATCGCGCAGAGGAATATCACCAAAAATACTTTAAAAAACACGGGTTGTCGTAGGATTATTTTACGACAAGTACCGGAATCTTTGAGGACTGCAAAACAGAGTTTGTCACACTCCCAAACAGCATGTTTTTTATGGCATTTCTCCCGCGCGAGCCCATTATGATCATGTCAAATTCGTTCTCCTTGGCGTACTTGATGATGTTGTATCCGATATCGCCATTCATTACTTTGTAGTCAAATTCGATGCCGTATTTTGTCACCTTCTGCCCGGCCTCCTCCATGACTCCCTTTATGTACTCGTCTGTACGCTCCTCGTCCTCATTTGCGCTCCTAAATGACGAGTGTGATTGAATGTGAACAGAGTGCACCGACGTGATGGATGCGTTGCACTGCTTGGCCAAGATGATTGCCATATCCAATCCTCTCATGGAATTCTTCGAGCCGTCAAGCGGGACCAGTAATTTGGAAACGTCCTTCATATCTTATTCTTTGCCACTCAGATAATATATCTGTCGATGCCACCACGGGGGCGCAATCAGCATCTGAATGCCTTGGCATGCACCTACGATCTCTCGACTAGCCACTGCCCCAGTTCGGGCAGAACCCTTTTCTGCGACAGGGAGCTTGCGATCATTCCCACGTGGCCAGACGGATATATCTTCATCGTCTTGTCCTGGCTTCCGATGGCATAATGCAGCGGCATGCTGCACTCGGGTGACACCAAATGATCCCCGACTGCTATCTGGGTAAATGCAGGCATGTCTATATTCTTCAGGTTTACGTGGTTCCCGCCCACGTACATCTTGTTCTGGATTAGCAAATTGTCTTGGTAGATGTTTTTGATCCACTGCCTGAACAGCTCTCCTGGAATGGGCGGCGTGTCGCTGAGCCATTTTTCGATCCTGAGAAAACCGTCGACGAACTTTTTGTTGTCTATGTTTTTGAAAAAGTTGACGTATTTTTCCAGCCCCTGCTCAAACGGCTTGAGTACCGAAAAGCAGTAGTACATGAATTCCGGTGGCATGTTTCCGATGGTATCCACCATCTTGTCCACGTTTACGTGCTTTGCAAGGTTGCTGATCACGGTGGTGTCGTGCCAGCCGTCAATGACCGGTGCCGTGGATATGTAGTTCTTTACGTTCTCCGGGTGCTGCGCCGTGTAAATGGTGGTGATGGTGGCGCCTGTACAATACCCCTGAAGGGAGATCTTTTCAACCGACGACTCGTTTTTGATGTACTCCACGTAATAGTCCAGGTACCCGTTCACATAGTCGTCGAAATCAAGATACTTGTCCATGCTGGTCGGCGTCCCCCAGTCCAGCACGTACACGTCAAACCCCTGCTGCAGAAGGTTCCGTATCCAGCTCTTTTCGGGATGGATGTCCAGTATGTGGTACCTGTTGATTAGGGCGTACGATATGAGAAGCGGCGTCCTGTGCTGCCTGTCTGTCATGGGCTTGTAGTGCAGCAGGCGCGTCTTGTCCACGTTCTGCACTATGTCATGCGGGGTCACCTCCATGCTGATCTCATCGGGTGCTGCAACCATCCTTGGTGCCCTGACGACATTCTCGCCGAATTTGATCATCTCTTCTATTATTCTGGAATCCATCCTTGGTTTACTTTGCATTTTTTTCCATCCCCGCTTTCTTCAACTCCAGCTCCAGCCTGCCGACTCGTTTCTTGAGTGTGTGGATCTCCTTGTATACCTCGTCCATCTCCTCCTTGCTTGGTATGTTTGCCGATTTCAGGATGGTGCTGACAATGGCATTCCAGTGTTTGGTCAGCGCAAGCTCCTTGGAGATCAGCTTCCCGTAGTTTTCCCCGAACTTTGCAGAATCAAATAGTTCGGTAAAGTCGTTGTCAAATGTGCCTATCCATGACCTCTTGAGGGCCTCTGTCTGCTCTGTATCCTGGGGGATCTTCAGCGCCTTCGAGTTGACCTTCTTCTGGGCGGCATTCCACGTCTCCATGAGCTGCTCATAATATTCTGCAAGATACTTGTTAAACTCCATCAGGTTCTCGTTGATCTCGATCATCTCCGTGGAGATCTTTTTCGAGTTTGTCATAAACGCCCTCATCGGACCCACAGACGCAAGCGCATGCGGCTTCCCTGACATCAAATGTAGGAGGTCTGTCCAAAAAAGCGATAGATGCTTGTATTGGCTTGTAGGGTCTTTTTCCGAATCTGGTTGCACAAGCACCATTTGAGTACGTTTATAATAAATCGATCGAGGTGCAAAATTCCCAATCTGGGAATGTGCGGTATCGTACCCGTTCAGGACGTGCCATCAATCCAGTATGCGCTCAAGTTCGGCCTATGACTGGCGTGATTTTGTAGGGCGGGGTGGATTTTGTGCCTGAAACGTCACCGGCATGAGCCCATGCACTATCATCAGGACAGGCTTGTTATGCTTCCTGCCACAATCCTGTGCGTCTTGCCGTCTCCCAAAACCACCAGGGCGCCGTCATCATCAATCCTTACTGCCTTTCCGCTGACGGTTCCATCTGACACGTCCACTTCCACGTACCTTCCAATCGTCGATGATCTCCTTGTCCATTCCGAAACTGTCTTTTTCACCCGCCCTGAATTCAACTCGTTGCAGATTTTTTCCAGCTCTGTCAGAAACGCCTGCACCAGCCGCACCGGCCTGACCATCCCGCCCCCACGGCCCAGCGACGCTGCCCCGTAGAATCCCGGGCTGTCCTTTAACGCATCGCCTATCCTGCCTGCGTCCACATCAAAGTTTATTCCGACTCCGACGATCATGTTTTGAATCCTGTTTGACTCCAGCGCCGCGTCGACCAGTATCCCTGCGGCCTTTTTACCGTCAAGGGTCAGATCGTTTGGCCATTTCAACTCTGGAGTAATTCCAAGTGTCTGCTCCACTGCGACTGCAAGCGCCACCGACGCGGCAACCGGAAATAGCGTGGCGACTGAGATCTCGAATCCCGGGTGGATTATGACTGAAAACCAGATTCCGCCGTCCTGCGAGATCCACCTCTTTCCTCCCCTCCCCCTTCCGTGAGTTTGTTTGGCCGCGGCCACCACGGCTCCGTTGTTTGCCGGATCCGCTGCCATTGCCTGCGCCTCCTTCTGGGTGGATTCTGTGGAGCCAAAATAATACGCCCTCTGCCCAATCACCTCGGTCTTCAGTCCTGACGTAACCTCCCACGGCAGCAGCTCGTCAGAATCCGACAGCAGCCTGTATCCAAGCTTCTGCCTTGACTCCACCGAATACCCAAGCTCCCGGATCTTCCTGATGTGTTTCCATACTGCCACCCTGCTGATCCTCAACACGTCGCTCAGGTCCTGCCCTGACAGGTATTCGTCGTCATGCGCTTGGAGGAACCTTAGAACTCTTACCAGCCCGGATTCGTCAAAGGAGTTGTATTTCAATTATGGCTGATCTTTGACTCCGTAAAATACCGGCTAAAACCCGACATCAAAGTCAAATCCACCGCCTATGTCTCCATCCGCTCCTGCATCGGCTCCTGCGTCATCCATGCCGCCGTCAACGCCTTCCGGAATGCTTTCTGCCGGAACGTAGTCTGTCATTGCCATGCCCATCATGTTAAACATCATGCTGAACATCATGATGTCCATGATTCCAAAGAACATCATCATGGGCAGAAACGATCTGTTGTCGTCCATGCACTGCCTCATCTTGCCCTTGTTTCCAGTCTTGTATACGGATGCCATCTTGCCCCATTTTGCCTGAAGCTCGTGGATCTGCTCGTCGACCTCCTTTGCCCCGTCTTCGGTGATGAATATGTCGATCTTTCTTCCAAGCCATCCCTTCTTCTCCACGACCTGGATGGATCCGCGTTTTTCTAGCTTTTCCAGAATCGAGTTAAGCTCCTCGGGATCTACCTTTGTGGCCTTTTGTATCTTGTCAAACTTTTTCACTCCCCGCATTATGGCGCCAAGAACCATGACGTCCTTTGATTCCCCCTCTTCCATGGTTAGACAAAATACTGGTGATTAAAAAATCCTTTGCAGCCATTGGCTTGTCGCATAATCCATTTTAAAACCATACGTTGCCATTTCATCCTCCTCAGATGCAATGCCAACCAAACATCGACAGCCTTGACCGAATGATGTGAGTTGTGCAGCAGTCCCATCTGGCCTCAAAGGTGTGTGCCCCGCTTGGCAATGAAAAAACACCCGCCTTGAAGAATTCGTGTCACCCAATCCCGCGCGTCATGCATCCGGATACGGCCGTGCAGCATCAAGAACCGCCACCGCGTGGCGGGGCGCTCCTGACTGACGTGCCGCACAGCAACCTTGGCGATTCAAAAATTATATTCTCCGTGCCTGAACGTATATCATGAAGGTGGACTTGCATACCGACGAGCAGATCCAAGACGTCCTTTCGCTAAAGCGCGTTGCCGTCATCGGCATGTCCAGGGACAGCGCAAAAGCTGCGCACTACGTCCCAAGATACCTGTCAGATAACGGCTACGAGGTGATTCCTGTCAACCCAGCAGCCGATGAAATCATGGGGCGCAAGGCCTACGACTCTGTCTTGGACATACCTGGGGATGTCGATGTCATAGAGATATTCCGCCCGTCTGAGGAGGTGCTGCCGTTTGTCAGGGAGGCCATACAAAAGAGGCCCAAGGTAATCTGGCTGCAGGAGGGAATTCACGACCAAGGCGCCGAGGACCTGGCCGCCAAGGCGGGGGTCCGGATGGTCTTTAACAGATGTATGCTTGCCGAACACCGGAGGATGTCATGACCGGAAGCATTGAGGATTTTTACAGGGATTTGTCTGACTTGGTGCAAAGGTACGGGCAGCGGGGTTTGGCGCTGAAGATTGAGGGTGGTGCCGATTCGGGCATCATCAAGGTCTGTGATCAGAGAATCACCCCGCTTGCAAGGGCCCGGGCCGGATTGCGCGACGTGGCAGAGCTTGCGCACGCGACAGCAGAGCACCACCCGTACTGGCAGGCACTGTCTGGGTGCTCGGACATAGCCGACCCGATCTTGGAGCGGTGGAACGACTCCCTGTCGGCTGAGGACATCTCCGAGATCGACTGGGCGCTGAGAAACCTCAACGCCGCCATGGACAGAATCCGGGACGACTCTGCCATCCCAGACTCCCGGCCTGAAGGCCGCCCAACCTGACTCTAAGGTTATAAATATTCTCATGCCCCAACCACTGCATGACCATCAGACTCGGTCTTATCGGCAAGACAAACACCGGCAAGACGACGTTCTTCAACTCTGCCACCATCTCCTCTGAGGAGATCTCGTCCTACCCGTTCACTACCAAGTCTCCAGTGTCGGGGACGGGACACGCAGTGGCGCTGTGCGTGCATCCGGAGTTCCGCGTCCAAGACAACCCGAACAACTCAAGGTGCGTCGACGGGTGGCGGTACATTCCTATCGAACTCATAGACCTGCCGGGCCTGATCAAGGGCGCCTGGAGGGGAAAGGGACTCGGGAACCGCTTCCTGTCCATTGCGGCGCAGTCTGATGCCCTGCTTCACGTGGTTGACGCCTCGGGCGGAATAGACTCTGCCGGAAGAATAACCAACACCGGCACAGGCGATCCAATCTCCGACTATGCGGACATCGAAGAGGAATTGCTCATGTGGTACCACAAGATTCTGGAGGGAAACAGGGACAAGGTCTCAAAACTGATCGGCGACGGCTCTGACGCTGCCGGCGCCATAACAGACCTGTATCGCGGCATAGGGGTCAACAGGACGCACGTCTTGGCGGCGCTGTCCGAGGCCGAACTAGATGCAAGACACTTTGATGACTTTGGCATGGCAGAAAACAAGAGGTTTGTGGCGGTTCTCAGAAAGATCTCAAAACCCACGTTGATCGTTGCAAACAAGATCGACGTTGCAGGCGCAGACAAGAATTTTGTCCGGCTCAGGGAAAGGTATGTGGACTCCATAGTGATCCCTGTAAGCGGCGACAGCGAGTTCAGCCTCCGGCGCGCAGAGCAAAAGGGCATGATAAGGTACTCGCCAGGCTCGGAACAGTTTGAGATAATCAAGCCCAACGATCTGACCGAGAAGCAGATCAACGCCCTGAACCTCATCAAAGGGGGAATCATGGGAGAGTACATGCAGACGGGAGTCCAGTTTGCGATAAACGTGGCCGTCTTCAAGCTGCTCAAGATGAACTCGATATACCCTGTGGCAGACGCCAAGAACCTGTCCGACCGGAAAGGCCGCGTCCTGCCAGACCTGATACTGCTCAAGGACGGCTCGACTGTCCGGGATCTTGCAAGGGAGATCCACACAGACCTGACCAAGGGGTTGCTGTACGCAAACGATCTCAGGTACAACCTGCGGCTGCCCACCGACTACCAGCTGCGTGACCGGGACGTCATATCTCTGGTCAGCGCGGCAAAAAAATGACCTTCCTGACGCGGGGCATTTTGGCTGCCTGCACGCCAGACACACGAGACTATGGGCCTACTGCGTCCGGCACCGCATGCTTTTTGATAGGATTTTATATTCCGCGCCGGAGATTTCGTCGTTGAGCAAGGTAAAGACCAGTAAGAAGATGATTGATGACGGACGGCGGTCATACGAATGGGCCAAGTCTCACATGCAGATTCTAAACAACACCCTCGAGCGGCTCAAGCCGTCAAAACCACTTCAGGGCGTAACCGTCGGGTTTTGCCTGCACATAACCAAGGAAACCTCGGTTCTTCTCATGGGCGCCAAGGATCTTGGAGCCACTGTCGCCTGCTGCGGCGGGAACCCGTTGACGACGCAGGATGACATTGCCGCGTTTCTGGCCTCCCAGGGAATCAACGTGTATGCATGGAACGGTCAGTCTACCAAGGAGTACGACTGGTGCATCGATCAGGTGCTAAAACACAAGCCGTCCATACTGACTGACGACGGTGCCGACATGAACGTCAAGGCGCACTTTGACAAGCGGTTCAGCAACCTGAAGATTCTCGGCGCGACCGAAGAGACCACCGCCGGGGTGACTAGGATCAGGGCAGTGCAGGACAAGGGCATGCTCCGGTATCCTGTGATACTGGTAAACGAAGCCCACACCAAGAACATGTTTGACAACCGGTACGGCACCGGGCAGAGCACGATTGACGGCTACCTGCGTGCCATGAACCTGTTGTTTGCCTCAAAACGCGCAGTCGTCGTGGGGTACGGTTGGGTAGGCAAGGGCGTCGCTGCAAGGTGCAAGGGAATGGGATGCAAGATGATAGTCACCGAAGTTGATCCCGTCAAGGCCCTGGAGGCGCACATGGAGGGATTTGAGGTGATGCCGATGGCCAAGGCGGCGCGAATCGGGGACATCTTCATAACCTGTACCGGAATGACCAGCGTGATACGCAAGGAGCACATCCTCAAGATGCGCGACGGCGCGATTCTGGGCAACGTGGGCCACTTTGACGTAGAAATTGACTGCAAGTTTCTCTTAAACGAGTCCAAATCTGTCCGCGAGGTGCGGCCCAATCTTGACGAGTGCACGCTAGATGACGGAAAACGCGTGTACCTCATAGGGCAGGGGCGCTTGGCAAACCTGGTTGCCGCCGAAGGCCACCCGCCGGAGGTCATGGCGCAGTCCTTCTCAAACCAGATCCTCTCCATAATGTACATACTTGAAAACCACGCAACTCTGGAGAAGAAGATAATCAACGTCCCGGACCAAATCGACCACCAGGTGGCAGTCGACGCGCTCAACGCCATGGACGTAAGAATTGACAGGCTTACACCCGAGCAGAAAAAGTACGCAAGCACCTGGTAGGGCAGGGCATACGAATCTAAATAAATGACCATAAAACCCTAAAACCATTGGCATGGAAGAAGATCGCACTCAAGGGCAACGTGAATCCTGGAAGCGGCAGATCATTTAGCATAAACGGAAAAAAGATTGCAATATTCAACCAAGACGGGTATCATGCAATAGACAACGTGTGCGTACACCAAGACGGATCAATTGCGACCGGCAAGCTTGACGGCGACATCGTGGAATGCCCGCTGCATTTTTGGCACTACAACATCAAGACCGGGGAGCTTGTGGACTATCTCAAGGACGTCAAGCTGCAGACGTACCCAGTCGAGGTACGAGACGACGGCATATACGTAGACATCTGACGGGTCCGGATTTTTGCGCGCTGCATCCGGCAGTCTGTCCGGCGCGACACAAGATTTATCCTCACATGCAGTCCAGCATACTTGTTGAATCCAGACATCCTAAAAGAGATCGAGGATCAAGACTATCCTGAGATTGCCCAAGACATCGGAAGAATGCTCACAGAGCAGGTTGAAAAGAGTGGTGCAAAAGGGGTGATACTGGGACTCAGCGGCGGAGTGGACTCTGCCGTCCTGGCATACCTGTGCGGCCGGAGCCTCAGGGACAAAACAACTGCAGTCGTCATGCCAGACACTTCGGTAACCCCGGAATCCGAGACAAGCGACGCCATGAAGATGATCTCGCTGCTTGGAATCGGGTACAAGCTAATCGACATCCGGCCCATCCTGCACGAGTACTCGATGTACATTGAACCAAGCGCCGCGGCTCAGGGAAACCTGCGCGCAAGGATACGGGCAAACATACTCTACTACTATGCAAACGCAAAGAACTACCTGGTTCTGGGGGCAAGCGACAAAAGCGAATACCACCTGGGCTACTTTACAAAGTTCGGCGACGGCGCCTCGGACATTACGCCGATCATCTCCCTGTACAAGCTCCAGGTACGCCAGATGGCAAGATACCTGGGCGTCCCGTCAGAGATAATCGAAAAGAAGAGCAGTCCGCACCTGTGGAAGGGGCACGAGGCAGAAGACGAACTGGGCGCGACATACGAGGAGATCGACTCCATCCTGTACTGCATGCTTGAAAAGGGCATGTCGGCTGTACAGACGCACGAGGCAACCGGAATTTCAGAACCAACGATCAAAAATATCCAAGCACTAAACGAGGGCAGCATGCACAAGAGGCGCGGCGCCCTTGCCCTTGGCCCCGATTGAGCCGCGACGCGCTGCCAAATTAGGACAATCTAATTTTCACGTCGTTTAATAGAATCAAAAACTAGGATAATGCATGAACACATGGAGCAAATTCTGGAAATGGTACGAGGACAAGATTCTGGGAAGCATAATCATAATTGCCATAATACAATTCATTCAGATTCCGCACATGGTGTGGAACGCGGACCTAATGCTGGAGACTGGGTTCGTCTCAAGGATACATCCTGTTCTAGACTGGCTCCTGTACGGAGTGGACTTGATCGAGATCGTCTCCATCATAAATGTCGGGATGATAATGTACAGCCTGCTCAAGAAGAGGCATGATACTGTAAACAAGATTGTGACAGAATAAAAAACTCCTACAGTACAGCACCAAGGCGCTTGCATTTTAATGCGGCAGCGTCGCCTGGCAGCGCCGATGTGCCCTGCCAGCATGGCCGGCGCGTCATCTGCCAAGCGGCGCGCATTATAAAAAGTCCGACATGATCTTCTGCCCGGCCAGTCCGGGGATTTTGCCGTGCAGCAGCCACTCGGTCCTGCTGATGCTGGTTCTTTCGGATGCAAGCTGCAGCCCGTGATCAAGATTGTCTGACATTACAGGCTCCTGCCTCATGGCCTGCCGTATACCCTCCCTGACCTGCCACACGCCCACGGGGATTGCATACTCTGGCCTGATCTCCCTTAGGATCACTGCGCCTGCCTGTATTCCGTTCCGGTGCAGGTATTCTGCAACCCCCAGTTTTGCAGCAAAATACGCCCCTGCTATGGCAGGCGGATGGTTTATTCCGCGCGCATCCTCGCAATCCGAGCCGAACCCCAGGGTCTTGCCAGAGTACCATGCCTCGATCATCTCGTACACCCACCTGTGGGGGAACAATACCACGGCAAAGACATTTCCCAGGTGCTCAAAGGCAAACACCCTGCATGAGTCAATCATGGGATACTCCAGCACGTCCCTGACAAGCGCAGACGAGATTATGTCGTCAGTTGCTGTGATGCTCCACTTGGTGGGGACAAGTCTTCTCTCCCTTCCCAGCATCCCGATGCTAAAGCACCTCTGAATCCTAGATACCTCAACCCCGGAGTCGTACAGTTCCATGACTGCATCCTGCGCCTTGAGGTCGCCGTCATAGAACGTCTTTTCAATCTGCCTGACAGGAGAGGCGGCTGAAAATCTTGCAGACTCTATGCTGCCCACAGGACCAAACGGCGCACTCTCGCCGTCGACGGACACTCTTGTCGAGACCGGCCTGCTAAAGGATAGGTCAGAGTCGGCTGGCCGGGATGCCATCGCGACCTCCTGAAGGCTCTCGATGTAGCGGCCTTCGGTCTGCTGCACCGGAACCGGCTTTATTCCTCGAACCAGGCTCAGCCTAAAGTTGACAATCTCTTCTAACGTCTTTCCCTTCCATCGCTCCGGGCTATCCAGAAGGCTCGTGTCCCCGTGTTCCGGGGGTACCATGGGGCCCACGAACACCTTGGGATAGTTGTAGGATCCCACAAAGACCGACGGCGGACTTGCCCCACTGATGGAGTCAGACGAAAAGAGATCCATCTTGTCTGACATGCTCTTGTGCCATTCTGCCAAAATTGCGCGGCGTATCCTTTGGGAGTCCGTATGCATCGCAATACATGCCTGAATTGTGCGTATTAACCTGCCGAATCATTCTTGGAATGGATGGCGTTTTTAAGGAGACAGCAGACAGCAAAGGCATGCAACGGGTAGTCTCCCTGCTGCCAAGCGCCACCGAGATCCTCTACGAGCTGGGTCTCGGGGATCGGATCTTCGGGGTCACGCACGAGTGCAACCACCCTCCCGAGGCGGCTGCAAAACCGCAGGTGATACAATCCGTAATCGACACTGCCAGCATGACCAGCAGCCAGATCAACGCTGCCACATACAAGCTTCTAAATCAGCACCAGGAGATCTTCAGACTCGACGAGGAGATACTCAAGGCGGCGCGGCCGGATCTCATCATATCCCAGGAGACGTGCGAGGCATGCGCGGCGCATGCGGGAAATCTGGAGACCGCGCTTAACATCCTGCCCAAAAGGCCGAAAGTCTATTCCATGGATCCCCACACGCTTTCAGACATACTTGATTCCGTGACGGAACTCGGAAACATCATGGGATCTGCAGCAAGGGCAGACGAGATCACGCGCGCCCTCAGGACCCGGATAGACCGGATCGCCGGCGTGCCAACCCAGAAAAGGCCAAGAGTCCTTGCCGTCGAGTGGATAGAGCCGCTCTTTACTGCCGGCCACTGGATTCCCGAGATGGTCGGCATTGCAGGAGGGGAGAACATGATAAGCACTCCCGGGGAGTACTCCCGCCAGATGGATGTCAGCGAGGCAGTCCGGGCAGACCCCGACATAATCATTATGATGCCGTGCGGCTTTGGCACCAAAAGGACTGTCACAGAGTACGCCGCCCTGAAGGAGAATGGGGAGTGGTGCGCGCTCCGTGCGGTAAGGGAAGGCAGGGTGTTTGCAGTAGATGCAGACTCGTTCTTCAGCAAGTCCGGAATAAGGACCGTTGACGGCCTGGAGATACTTGCCAGGATAATCCGGCCGGATCACTTTCCAGACATTGAGGCACCGGCAGGCTCGTACGCGCGCCTTTCCTGACTCCCGTGACGCCCTCTGACTCCCGGTGCCTTGCAAAATTACAGCACCAGCCCATCTGGGATTGTACCTGCCTCAAAGGAAGCCATGCATCCGATAACCGCACAGTATTAACATTGGCCCGCATTATCCGGTGTATTGGCAAACAAGGCAATCATCACAAGCGCGCTGCCGTATTCCAACGGCGAGATACACCTTGGGCATGTAGCCTCCACTTACCTTCCCGCCGACGTCACCACGCGGTTTCTCAAGCTCAACGGCACGGAGGCGTACTACATCTGCGCGTCTGACGACTTTGGAACCCCGATCCTGATACAATCCGAAAAGGAGGGAAAAACGCCTGCCGAGTACGTCTCCCACTGGAACAAGCGCGACTACGAGGACTTTGCCGCGTTAAACATAAAATTTGACTACTTTTACAAGACCAGCTCGCCTGAGAACATTGCGTTCGTCCAGGACGTGTTTCGCAAGCTCAACGACGCCGGGCACATCTACGAGCAGGAGATAATCCAGTTCTACTGCGAGCACGACAAAAAGTTCCTCCCAGACCGGTACGTCCAGGGGTCGTGCCCGTACTGCAGCGCAGTCGAGCAGTACTCTGATCTCTGCGAGAGCTGCGGGCGCGTCCCGGACGAGATACTCGACCCCCGGTGCTCCATATGCGGCCAGCCTCCCACAAAAAGAAAGACCGTCCACTACTTCTTCAGGCTCCGAAACTTTGGCGACTCGCTCTCCGAATGGCTTGAGGGAAACAAGCACCTCCAAAAGGACGTCAAGAAATACGTCCAGAACTGGATAAAGTCCGGGCTCATCGACTGGGACATAACGCGCGACATCCCGTGGGGCGTCCCGGTTCCGCTTGATTCTGCCGGAGGGAAGGTGTTTTACGGCTGGTTTGACAACCACCTGGCGTACATCTCCACTGCGATAAAGTTCCTCAACGACCGGGGCATTGACGGAAAGGAATTCTGGAATTCTGCGGACATTTACCACTTTATCGGCAAGGATATCTCATACCACCACTACCTGTTCCTGCCCGCGATGAGGCTGGGCATGAACAGCGAATACAAGCTGCCCGACTACATACCGACCCGCGGCCACCTGACACTCCAGGGAAAGAAGATCTCCAAGAGCCGGAACTGGTACATAGGGCTGAAGGATTTTCTCCAGCATTATCCCGCGGATTATTTGCGGTTCTACCTGGTATCAATCAATCCGTACTCGCAAGACGACTTGAACTTTGACTGGGACGACTTTACAGTCAGGATCAACTCGGAGCTTATCGGCAATTTGGGCAACTTTGTCAACCGGGCGCTCGGGTTCGCCAGAAAAACTTTTGACGGCACAATTCCGGCGCCAGACCCCTTTGACGAGATGGACAGGGAGGCAGAACGACGTATACGGAGCCTTGCAGCAGAGGCAGGCACCCTCATGAGGCAGAACCACCTGGATCGGGCACTGAAGAAGATAATGGAGTTCTCCTCGTTCTTCAACCAGTACTTCCAGCACAAGGAGCCGTGGAAGCGCGGCCCCGGAACGGGCAACTGTGTGTTCCTGTCTGTCAACGCCGTGCGGAGCCTGGCAATAGCTGCCATGCCGTTCATCCCGGAGAGCGCCCAAAAGATCTGGGATCAGCTTGGCCTGGACGGGAATGTGGAGGATTCTGCATGGGAGGGCATGTCTGATCTGGCGGTCCGGCCGGGACACGAGCTGGGCACCGTCTCGCCCATATTTGCCAAGGTCGAGGAATCAGACGTCGCAGAACACAAGAGGAACCTGGGATCGCACCCATGAGGAGAATCCCACGCATCTCCACCCGTGGGCACTACGACCTGTCCACCGGACAGAGGATCAAAGACGGCGAATACCGCCTGTACCCGCGGCGCTACTTTGAAGAGATTGCAGGCTCCGCAGAAGTCACAATAATGGTTCACGGCATGCGAAACAACAACAGCGGGGCGATCCAAAAGGTGGCGATTGCCAAAGAACGGCTGCAACATCTTGGGTACGACCATCCCGTGGTGGGGTTCAGCTACGACTCCAACACCGCAGGCGCCCACCTGGCAAGGCGCGAAAAATCCGCACTCGAAGTGGCGCAGAGGATCGCCTGCATGAACGGGCACCACCTGGGACGGTTCATCGAGGATTTCAAGCGCGCAAGCCCCGACACCCAGGTGAGGCTGATGGGGCATTCGCTGGGCTCACAGGTTATACTCGGCACACTTGAGCACCTGGCCGGTGCGGCAGGCAATCCCTCGGTGCAAAGCGTCCACCTGTTTGGCGCCTCAATCCAAGCCGACGTCCCGTCGTCAGAGCGGTATGGCAGGATTCTAAATGACACGGTATCCGAAGAAATAGTCAACTACTATGCGCCCACCGACGAGGTACTTGGCCACGCGGATAATGCAGGATACGTGCACGGCCCGCTCGGCCTTTACGGCACCTCGGGCAGGCCCGTATCCAAATACCGGCAGGTACTAGTCCGGCCGGAAAACCACCGATTCGTAAGCTATGCTGCAGTGTTGGAAGCATTTCCGTAGGAGACGCGTGGTGCCAAACACGCGTCCGGCCGTCAAGCAAAGAGTCTTTTAGCCGGGCATGGATTGCTGGTTTATGGGGCTGCCCATGCCGTGCGCAACCAAGACAGGTCATATCGTGCGTCATGATGGTGCGTTTTCTGCATCCCTGCACCCCCGCATCGAGCATGGCTGGGAACGCCGCAAACATGCAGACAATGTGGCGTGTCATGCCCGCACGGGTACGGGAGGATCGGATTGAGCAGAATCGTTGTGCTGATATCCGGGCGCGGCTCCAACATGGAGGCCCTGGCAAGGAACATCAACGTGCGTGCAGTAATATGCAACGTACCTGACGCGACCGGAGTAGGAATGGCACGCAAGATGGGAATCGAGTGCATCGTGGAACCTGCTATGGATGGTGTCGTCTCCGCGCTGGACTCGCTCGAGCCCGATCTGGTGTGCATGGCAGGGTTCATGAGAATTCTCCCCCCGGACGTGATAGAGCGGCATAAAGTCATGAACATTCACCCTTCGCTACTGCCGTTGTTTCCAGGACTGCACGCCCAGAGGCAGGCAGTCCAGGCCGGCGTTGCATACTCCGGATGCACCGTCCACATGGCAGACGCCGGAGTGGACACTGGGAGGATAATACTGCAGGATGCGGTACCCGTCATGCCAGACGACACCGAAGACACGCTGTCTGACCGCATCATACTGCACGAGCATCAGACGTACACGCGGGCAGTCCGGTTGTTTCTGTCCCGGAATGATTCTGGCACGTCAGAGTCCGGCACCCGGTTTGACGACGCAGGCGAGGCCGCCGCGTTTGCAGTCCGGCATGGAGGCGTGGCGTACCTGTGGAGGAGTGGTGACATATTTGCAGTATCTGGGAGCAGTCCTGCTGACACGCCGTGCGTGGTATCCGTACCAGGCGATGACGCCGACGTGGTGGCAACGCGGCTACGCAACATGGTACTGTGGTAGGCCGGCCGCGCAGCAGCCTGCTAGCGAGTGCCGAGTCAAAACTTCATAAGGTCGTGCACCGGCACGTCCCCTGTGGAGTCGGTAAACTTTGTAGTGCTGGGCAGGCAAGCCACTGCATCCGAGTTTGGCAAGAAAGGTACGGTCACGGATCTCTCCCTGTATGACCGGAAGGAGTCCGGCATCATCAGGACGTGGGTTACTCCCAGCGGGTTCCCAGACAAGATACAGCCGCTGTTCCAGGCAATCAACCTGGCAGAGTATGTCATATTTCACGTAGATGTGCTGGACCGGTTCACCGGGGAGCAGATAATCGCCCTTGACACCCTGAAAAAGACCAACGGCATATTGTCGCACACGTTTGATGTGGACGACTCGAGGCTTGAGGCCATGATCAAGGGCACGGTGGTGGAAGGGTACACAAGAGTCGAGCAGGATATGATAAAAGACGGCATGATGAAACTGCCCCCGGTATCGTGCGACGGCCCGCCCGTGGTGACAGTGGATCATTGCTTTGACGTTCGAGGCGTGGGGACGGTGGTGTTGGGCAAGGTGACATCCGGAAGGATCAAGCAGTATGACACGCTCCGGCACTATCCTGGTGGGCACGACGTTCTGGTAAAGTCAATCCAGATGCACGACGATCCCACAGGAGAGTCAGCATCCCCTGCCCGGGTGGGACTTGCAGTAAAGGGAGTGCGGCCCGACGAGATTGGACGCGGGGACGTGCTGTGCGCAGAAGGGGCAGTGGATGCCGTGACTAGTATCAATCTCGACTTTACCCCCAACAAGTTCTACAAGGGTGGCATCACGCAGAACCAGGGATGCCTGGTGAGCGCAGGACTGCAGGTCAAGGCGGCAAAATTCTCCTCGATCGACCCGGTGGTGCTGGAATTTGAAAAGCCCCTGGTCTGCCGGACCGGCGAGACAGTGGTGATCCTTAAACCCGAATCCCCCACAGTCAGGATACTCGGGAGCGGCATTATACTTTAATTGTATCACATTTTTCATGGCGTTTTGCATATTGGGAGACCAATTCAGGTGGCACGTCGGGGCATGTTTCAATCTCAAGCGTGCGTATGTTGTCCGGGCCCGCCGGTCCGGGCGCGAGACACCCAGTGCCGGAAAAACCACCCACCGTGATGTTCTTGACTACGCAGATCGTTGCGACGCTGTCGAAACCGCGGTTCGGGGACTGGAAGCACAGCATGGATGCGTTCGAGAGGCGGAATGTCATTCTACGTATTTCAGTATGTTCTCCCTCATGCCTGGGTTGAGGCTGACCTCCAATCCATATCCGGTGGGTTTCGACACGACCAGGCCCTTCTTGATAAGATCCATCGCGATCTTGTCTACCCTTTTGGCGCCCCGCTCTCCGACGTCTCTTTGCGTGAACCCTTTCTTGATGTTCTCAAATGACGTGTGGCTCGCACCCCAGTTGCCTCGCCTGTGAATCTTTTGTAGGATCCTAGCCGCGATTTGTTCATCAGTCAAGATGTCCATTTATGATACCTTTGTAGGATATAATTTAAATACCTTTATTGCTGATATAAACCTATGAGCAAAGACATGTCGTTATTCCTCAAACACTTGGGGAGCACGCCACAGCTCCGGATCGTGGACTTTTTCTTGGACAACAAGGGGAGCGACTACTCCAAGAAGGAGATCATAGAGTACGCCGGTGTCTCAAAGTCCACACTTTACAAGATCTGGGACGATTTCATGCAGTTCGGAATTCTGAAACCCACGAGAAGATACGGCAAGGCGCAGCTGTACTCACTGGACGACGAGAATCCGATCCTCCAGAAGTTCAAGGATCTGGACCGCGCGCTGTGCAACCACGCAATGGGCAAGGCGTTTGAAGCCCCCGTGCCTGCCAAATAGTCTTCAAGGTTGGTTTAGGGCGTGATATTGACCTTTTTCGATCTTTTACTACACATATGGCGACGTGCAAAAGTTCGCGTGCAATTAATTGAAAAGTTCGCAGATCAGATCCCATCTCATGGACGACATAAATCTGAAAAACTCGAAAAGGCGTGCAAAAATTGCCACAATGCTCATACCGGAATGGTTGCCGCCAGTCAGGACGCGCCCGGCATGGTATAGTCCAACGCAGAACGGAGCGATCCAGCAAACCCGTCCGCGTCGTACCCGGCATGTCTTGCAATGGAGCGCCCCATCACCTCAAAGTCAGCCATCCTAGTGGATGGCCGAGAAACGGGGAGTCCCCGAAGGCGCGGTGCAGGATGTCGAAGAGCTCGTGGCACAGGCTAGGCCTCATGGAGTAAAACTCGCCTGCCAGCTCGCCCATGGCCTTCCATCCCTCCACAAGAGGCAGCTCGTAATACGTGGTCATAATGTCATATGCTCGTTTCTATATGAGGCAAAAAAAAGCTGTGTAAACTTTAATTGAATCCAAGACCATCCAATGGCGTGCGCGGATTAATGATGGGAAGGTTCCAGCCATTCCACCTAGGCCACATGCATCTGGCAAGGCGTATCCTTGGCGAGTGCGACGAGGCGATCATAGCAGTCACGAGCTCCCAGTTCAACTATCTGGAAAAGGATCCGTTTACGGCAGGCGAGCGCATCGAGATGATTCACGAATCCATCCGGGACTCGGATCTCGACTTGTCACGCTGCCTAATACTCTCCATTGAAAACCAGTTCAACGTCGCCACGTGGCACTCCTACCTCAAGGCCGCGCTGCCAAGCTTCGGGCGCGTATACAGCGGAAACGACTACGTCTCCATGCTGCTGTCTGACTCTGGAGTGGAGGTGGTGGTGCCCGAGTTTCTCGACGCCGCCACATACAACGCCACGCGGATCCGCTCCATGATAGCTTCGGGGGAGAGTCTGGATGGACTCGTGCCAGAAGCCGTGCGCACGATTCTGGAGCGGATCGACGCCCAAAACCGGCTTGCGGTAATATCTAAATCCGACACGGTTCCCACAAGACACTGATGAAACCCGTCCGTGCCTGTCCCATATGCCCCGAATGCGGTTCAAAGAGGTTCGTCCGCCTTGCCCGCGACGGGGTTGCGGTGCAGTGCAGATCGTGCGGCCGGATAATCGAGATTTGAGGCAGTCGCGCACCATGCGGCAGAAGGATTTTAAAAGATCATTAATCCAGTTAGACACATGGAGCAACAGACGGCATCAAGAAGCATCAAGATCTTGGTCGCCAAGCTTGGCCTTGACGGCCACGACCGGGGGGCGCTCGTGCTGTGCAGGGCCTTTCGGGACGCCGGCATGGAGGTAATCTATTCGGGGCTGTTTGCGACGCCCGAGCGGGTGGCGCAGATCGCCCAGGACGAGGACGTGGACGCCATCGCGATGAGCCTGCTTAACGGCGCCCACGGGACGCTGTTTCCAAGGGTGATAAAGGAGCTGAAAAAAAAGGAAGTCGATAACGTGCTGATAGTCGGAGGCGGGGTGATCCCCGACGTGGATCACAAGGCGCTGATAAAGGCGGGAGTGGATCACGTGTTTGGCCCGGGAACGCCGTTGTCAGTAATCATAGAACACATCAATACCGGCGTCTTCAAGCTGGGCAGGATATAGCGTTAAAAATAAAAAAAATTACAATGAAACCATGAGGCTTCGGTACAAGGCATCCGTGGTAATTGCCTGCTTTGCCGTATTTTATGTGGGCATTACCCCATCGGAGTCGCCTGTGTCGATCCTGCCAATAACTGCACCTTTCTAACAGAACTGGTGATAAGCACCAGATTGGTAGTTCCTGGCAATGCAATCATTGAATATGCTGGAACCGCCCAGGGAATAGAAGATCCGAAATTTGAAAATTTTATCTCGCAAAACGTCTCGTTCCTTGCCATGATGGTAGTCGCTCCGTCATGCATTATCGGCGCGATTGTTTTGTTCGAAAAACGTAAAATCAATACCTAGGACGATTCAAGAAAATCACCTGCAATCGATCTGTTGAGAAAATAATGCCCGCCTGCGGAAATGCCAGAATAACGTAAAAGAATTAAAACACTATTTGCAAAAATGGTATGAGTTCACGTCGTGCCTAATTGTTCACTCAAGGGTAAATTTTGCGCAAACCACAGATCCGGTGTGAAAAGTCGGCTGAACTCAAAAAGATGTACAAGGATCATCTTGCGCGAGATGCAGGGACAGACTATCGAGATGCAGGGACAGACTATCGAGATGCCGACGATTGAGGAATTGAAACGGTCGGTCACCGATCTAAAGCGCAGGCTGGTGCGGCACGCTACAACACCCCGCCGTCGCAAAAAAGGGGGCCGATGGCCCGACGCAAAGGGGAAGGACAAAAAGAATGCCGACGATAAATCCACAAAAACCCGCCGGGATCAAAAAGGCCGTGCAATACAGAATTCAAGGAGCAAACGCGGTTCGGACAACCTTTCCATAACCAAAACCGAAGAGCGCACATCACCAAGGTGGTGCGCACGGTAAGGTCCATCACCACGCGCCACACCATAAACACGTGCCGCTGCCCCTGCGGCCAGAAGGGATCGAACCCGAGACCGGCCTTCCAGACAAGGGCAGCTACGATTGCATAATTGCCGAGGTGGCAGACGACTATGTTTGCCGCATGCCGTTGGATCGCAGACTGGATGGCTCTCCACAGGCACGGCGCACAACATAATGCACAGGCTGGGGATTTCTGCCGCCATGATACGCAAGGCCAGGATACTGCACGCCGACGAGACGTCGATTCACCTCAACGGCCGCAACGTCTGGGTGTGGATACTGCGCTGACAGGACACGCGCTGTACGTGATACAAGACAGCAGGGGGGCAGGTCCTGAAAGAAGCGTGGGAGACTGGGACGGCGTAATAGTGAGCGACGGCTGGACGGCGTACGGGAGATACCGCGTCCAGCGCTGCTGGTCTCACATAATGACATCTGGAACCGCAATCCGGACTGTGCCGGCGCGCGCAACGTCCTGAAGACCTGCGCACAATCTACGACTATGCTCGCGCTCCCTCAGGGATGCTCACCTGTATCGACAGGATCGTTGCAATACGCCGATGATCCGATCCTATGGTCAAGCTTCGCAATGACCTGTTCCGGTTCGTGCTGAACCCAAAGTCCGACAAACAAGCTACGCGGGCTGCGCGAGATAGTCGTGCACAGAAAAATACGGGGCAGTAACAGAAGAGACGATGACGTGGATGGCAAATTTCTTTTCGTGCGTGATGACGTGGAAAAACAAGAAATTGGATTACCTGGCAGAGATTGTAAAATATGCCCAAAAATGCATGATTATTCGGTGGAGTCGGGCCACATCATCTTGCGCATCTTCTTGCCGACTTGTTCTATCTGGTGCTCGTCGTACTGTTTCATGTACTTGGCAAACGCGTCCTTGCCACTCTTTTGGTACTCGGATACCCATTCGTCGTTGAACGTCCCGTCCTGGATCATGGTCAGGACGTTTCTCATCCTCTCCTTGCTTGCCTTGTCCATCACCATCGGTCCGCGTGTCAGTCCGCCGTACCTTGCAGTCTCGCTGACGCGCCTCCACATGCCGTTGATGCCGTACCGCTGAATCATGTCCACTATGAGTTTGAGCTCGTGCAGTACCTCAAAGTACGCAATCTCCGGCTGATATCCTGCCTCGACTAGCGTCTCAAAGGAGTTTGTCACCATGGATGCCGCACCGCCGCACAAGTCGGCCTGCTCGCCAAACCAGTCAGTCTCCACCTCTTCTTTGAACGTGGTCTTGATGAGTCCTGCCCGTGCGCTTCCTATGGCCTTGGCGATTCCAAGCGTCCTGTCCCAGGCGGTTCCGGTAAAGTCCCGTTCTACTGCCACTATGGACGGCGTGCCGAATCCATCCAGATACGTCTCCCTTACCTTCGAGCCGGGTCCCTTGGGCGCGATCATGATAAGATCCACGTTGTCCGGGGCCTCGATCCACTTCCAATATATGGCAGCCGCATGGGAAAACGACAACGCGTTGCCTTCGGAGAGGTTCGGTGCTATGTCATTCTTGTACATCTCTCCCTGAATCATGTCTGGAACCAGAATGTGGATGATGTCGGCCTGCCTGACTGCGTCTGCAACCGGCATGACCTTGTGGCCGTCTGAGCGTGCCTTCTCGGCGCTGCCCCCTTCCCTGAGCCCGACTATGACATCAAGTCCGGAGTCCTTCATGTTGTTGGCCTGCGCATCCCCTTGGATGCCGTACCCGATCACCGCGACTGTCTGGCCGCTGATCTTCTCAAGGCTGATATCCTCGTCCTTCCATGTCCTTGCCATGTGGTTGTGATGGAAATGACACAAATATTAACTATGAAATTTAGATTTTCAAGCCGCCACGCCGCAGTCTGGCCATGCCACACCTGCACAGAGCCGTCCGTGTCTGACTGCATGCAGTACGGAAAATACCGCAAGATAGCAGGATGCCTTGGCTGAGATCCAATCCCGTGTCGTGCATGTTAGAAAATATTCTTATGGCGTGACAGAAAAGCAAGGGGAGTGAAAGTAAAACCAATTAATTATAGCCTGACATTTGAGCCCGACTTGGAAAAGTTCGTCTTTGACGGAACAGAAGTCATAACTGCCGTCTGCACGGCGCGTACCGGCAAAATAACCATGAACTGCGCCGAGCTGGACATACTGTCCTGCCGCGTCGAGTCCGAAGGCAGGCCGGTAGGCTGCACCCATGCGACTGACGACCCGCAAGAGGATCTGACAATATCCCTAGACGAGAAGATCAAGGGGCCAGTGACGATATCCATAGGGTTTCGGGGGACGCTAAACGACAGACTCCTTGGATTCTACCGGAGCCGGTACGAGCAGGACGGCACGACCAGGTACCTTGCCACGACCCAGTTTGAGGCTGCAGACGCAAGGCGCGCGTTTCCTTGCTGGGACGAGCCCATGGCAAAGGCCACCTTCGAGATATCCATAGTGGCCGATAAAAGGCTCTCTGCAATATCCAACATGCCTGTTACCTCCAAGAAGAATCTCGGGGACAGGACGATGCACCGGTTTGCCAAGACTCCGGTGATGTCCACCTACCTCGTGTATCTTGGCGTGGGCGAGTTCGAGTACCTCACCGGCAGGGCAGGCAAGACCAGAATCCGGGTAGTGACCACCAAGGGGAACAAGTCCCGCGGGCGGTACTCCCTAAATCTGGGCAAGAAACTGCTGTCCTCGTACGAGGAGTACTTTGGAATAGAATACCCGCTGCCAAAACTTGACTTGATTGCCATGCCGGACTTTGCCGCAGGCGCCATGGAGAACTGGGGGGCCATAACGTTCAGGGAGACGATACTGCTCTACGACCCCAAGACGTCCTCCACCCGGACCAAGCAGTTCATCGCGGAGGTCATATCGCACGAGATCGCCCACCAGTGGTTTGGCAACCTGGTCACGATGAAATGGTGGAACGATCTGTGGCTCAACGAGAGCTTTGCCACGTTTATGGCCACCAAGTTCGTTGACCTGTTCTATCCCCAATGGGATCTGTGGAGCCAGTTTGTCGACGACGCCATGGTGACTGCGATGGGCATAGACTCCCTCAAGACCACCCATCCGATAGACGTTACGGTAAAGTCGCCTGCGGAGGTCCGGGAGATATTTGACGCGATATCATACGACAAGGGCGGGTGCATACTGCGGATGCTTGAGCACTACGTCGGGGAGCCGAACTTCCAAAAGGGACTCAAGAAATACCTGTCTGACTTCAAGTACGGAAACGCCGAAGGCCGAGATTTGTGGAACGCCATAGGCAAGGCATCGAAGATGCCAGTGGCATCCATGGTGGACACGTGGCTCAGGCAGCCCGGATTCCCGCTCGTTTACGCAAGCCGGAACGGCAACACGCTGAAAATCAGGCAAAAGCGGTACCTGCTGGAGCATGACGACGGGCACTCGGACGGACTGTGGCACATCCCGCTCTCCCTGGGACCGCAAAACGGCCTGCCCTCCAAGCTGCTGAAAAAGGAGTCAGCATCCTTGCGGATTCCCAAAACCTCCAAGGGGTTAGTGGTGAATCCCGGACGGACAGGATTCTACCGCGTCAGGTATGACGACGCGATGCTGTCTGGCCTGAAGCCCCTGGTGGAAAAAAAGGAGCTCCAGTCAATTGACCGGTGGGCGATCCAAAACGATCTCTTCTCGCTTTGCGTCTCCGGCGGCAAGGCCGTGAGGGACTATCTTGATTTTTCGGATGCGTACGCCGACGAGGAGAGCTACATGGCCTCGCTCAACGTTGCGCACAACCTGGCCGCGTTGTACTTTGGCGCCTTTGACGAAAAGTTCTCAGAGGTGATTGGAAGGCACGCCCGGAGCCACCTCAGGACGGTGCTGCTGCGCCTGGGATGGGATGCCAAGAAGACTGACAGCCACACCGACGCCATGCTGCGGGCTTTTGTCATATCGGCACTGGGCCGGATGAACGACCCTGACGTCACTGCCGAGGCGCACGCCCGGTACGCCAAGTTCCTGGAGTCTCCGGACTCCCTTCCGCCAGACTTGGTAGAGCCGGTCTGCTCAATTGCGGCCTGGAACGGAGACGCCAAGACCCATGCCGATCTGCTCAACCTGTACAGGAATGCCGGCACGGCAGAGGAGAGGCTGAGGTTTCTGGGCGCCATGTGCGGGTTTCAAAACACGCGTCTCCTGGTCAGGACGCTCAACTTCTCCCAGACTGCCGAGGTGCGCTCCCAGAACATGCAGCTGCCAATAATAAAGGTGGCTGCCAACCCCCGCGGCAAAAAAATCCTGTGGCCCTGGCTGAAAAAGAACTGGAAGCGGCTCAACAAAAAGGTCGGATCCGGAAACCCGCTGCTCAACCGAATAGTGGCCAGCATAGCGTCCGTGGCAGACGACTCCATGGAGGCCGAAATTACAGGATTCTTCAGAAAAAACCCCGCACCGGGAACAGAAAGGACGCAGGCGCAGATGCTCGAGAGGGTGCGCATACACTCTGCATTGCTCAGAAGGATGAAGGAGGAATTCGAGAATGGCTAGGCTCGGCGCCCCGATACTCCTCGGAGTGGTAACGGTGCTGGCCCTGGTGCTCCTTACCAGCGGTGGGGAAGACGAGCAGAACCTTCGCGAGACCCTCCACGTCAGCGCCACGTACTATGACTCTGGCGACGTGGAGATCAGGTATGTGGATGATTCCGGCGGGACCGACTCTGTCGTCTTGGAGATCCTTGGGATGCCCGAGTCGTTCCAAAGGGTGTTTGAGGGCTCAGAATTTACCGAGACTGTGCCATTTGACGGGGTGCCAAAGCACGGATGGGCGGTGCATCCGGTGGTGCTGGAAGTCGAACACAGCGAGTTCGGGCATGTGCAGGTGAAGACTGAGATCCGTCCGGACGGGGATCCGGCGGCGCCGATAATATACGCTAAGCAATAACGAGCACCAGCGTTGCGCCCCTGAAACTTCTGCCACGCCGGATCCGGCCGCCGGAATCGAAAAAAAATTCCGGAAAAATTTCATTTTATGCGATTGCAGATCTCCTTGAATTCGGCAGAAATGGTATACGCGATGTCTAACGCGTTGGTCAATTGGTTCATGGACGCCTTGCCATTCCCAATCTGCCTTAAAATGGTCAGGGCCTTTTGCGGAGACGTCGCGGATGGCTGCTTCATGCTCGTCCATGTCTTGAAGGAATCGCCGACGTCCAGACAAAAATTCAAAACAAACTCTCTCTAGTTTGGTATTTTGCTTATTTTCCCCCCATGAACGCCTGGGCTATCTCACGGAATTCGTTTTTTCTGTCTTTGTATAACATTTCAAGCGCCTCGTAAATTTTTTCTTCGCTATATCCTGAAGTTTTTAGCATGTACATCCCGTTAAGATCCATGGGGTAATTTACCCTTGATAATATATAAATAAAATTGTCATCGATTTTGCCATAGTGACACGCCAAAGGTTGTGCACGTTTAAGGCTTAAATAAAAATCCCGCATGTTCCGGTGCATGTTTCGCACTTGTTAGGTAAAAATCCGCCAATCAAAAAAACTGTCCCAAAAGATTGTCGAGTACGTGCGCGAATGCGACGATATTTACGGCATGGCAATAATGGTGAAACCCGCGCACCAGCACTTACGACATGATAAATTTAATTCCCGGGTGGGGGCGCGGGTTCGGCTTGAAGGGAGCTGTAGGGATGCACGAATCTGCCGCCCTGGATGGCGCATCATACCCATCTTGGTGTCCTTCATCGTATCCGTCTTGGTATGTGTGTTTTCAACCTGAAGAGGATCCATTATTCCACTCCATAAAGTTACAGAACCTTGCCGCCCAACGTTTAAGAATCGCCGAGCCGTCGTGACACGCAATGACCGCGACCGCGCCGGATCCAACTGCCGGAATCGAAAAAAACTCCGGGAAAAGACGTGGAGAAACAGGGTTTTATTGTCCCTCGAAGTCATGACCGTATTGGACCTGATACAGGATCTAAAGAAGGGAAGGCGTGGCGCCATAGCAAGGGCCATAACCATGGTGGAAAACGATCCCGACGGGACCAGGAGACTTCTAAAGGAGATATTTGGAGAGACCGGGAATTCTGTCATAATTGGCATAACCGGTCCGGCAGGCGCAGGCAAGAGCTCGCTTATCAACCTGACTGTCATGGAACTGAAGAAACTGGGCACCAAGCCGGCCGTGCTGGCAGTCGATCCTACCAGCCACCTCACCGGGGGGGCTATACTTGGAGACCGGGTCAGGATGAACGAGTCCACCGACTCTGGCACCTATATCAGAAGCATCGCCTCAAGGGGCGCGACAGGCGCGGTGTCCGGTTCCCTGAGAAACAGCATCCGCGTGCTGGAGTACGCGGGATTCGACCCAATCATAATCGAAAGCGTCGGGGCGGGGCAGACAGAAGTCGAGATATCCAAGATTGCCGACATAACCGTGGTGGTGTTCAATCCCAACACCGGCGACAGCATCCAGACCATCAAGGCCGGGCTGACCGAGATTGGCGACGTCTACCTGGTAAACAAGAGCGATCTTGCCGGTTCAAGCCGGCTTCTTGACGCGGTGCGGGACTTTATCGGGGACTCGGAGAAAAATCCCGTAATCCTCAAGACGTCTGCAAAGCGCAACACGGGAATAGGCGAATTTGCCAGGACGCTCAAGGACATGATGGAGTCCAAAAAGGGGTCAAAAAAGGATAGCCGCCGGGCCAGGCTGGAGGCAGAATTGAAAGATATCATTTTAAGTAACATTCGCGGCAGAATCGACGGTATGATGCGTTCTGACAAGGAAATCACAGAGTGCCTCCTCAAGATGCAGGCAGGCAGCATGGATCCCTTTGAGGCAGGCGAGGAGATAACCAAATCCATAATGAAGTGATGCCATGTGAGCACGAAGACTGAAGCCAAGATCTTTACCGATTCAAACATTCCAGTAAAGCGGATATACCGCAAGTCATCCAAAAAGAGACCGTCCGAGGATTCAGGCAGATACCCGTTCACCCGGGGGATTCATCCCGGCATGTACCGGGACAGGCTGTGGACCATGAGGCAGTACTCTGGGTTTGGCGATGCCAGGCTTACCAACGAGCGCTTCAAGTTCATGCTTGAGAAGGGCCAGACAGGCCTGAGCATGGCATTTGACCTGCCCACCCAGATAGGCTACGACTCCGACTCCCCGCAGGCCGAAGGCGAAGTGGGCAAGGTCGGCGTGTCCATCACGTCCATCAAGGACATGATGACTGCGTTTGACGGCATTCCGCTCGGCAAGGTCAGCACGTCGATGACCATCAACTCCACTGCGTCCACACTACTTGCGTACTATATCGCAGTGGGCCAGTCCCAGGGGTTCCAGAGTACACAGCTGCGCGGCACTACCCAAAACGACATCCTAAAGGAGTACATAGCACGAAACACGTACATCTATCCGCCAAAGCCCTCGATGCGCCTGATAGGCGACATGATAGGGTACTGTGCAGAGAACGTCCCGTCGTGGTATCCGGTATCGATATCGGGATACCACATGAGGGAGGCAGGCTGCACGGCAACCCAGGAGGTGGCGTTCACGCTGGCCAACGCCATCGCGTACATCCAGACGTGCCTCGACCGGCGCCTCAAGATTGACGACTTTGCCCCCCGGCTGTCGTTCTTCTTCTGCTGTACCATAGAGTTCTTCGAGGAGGTGGCCAAGTTCAGGGTGGCAAGAAAGGTCTATGCCAAGATCCTCAAGGAAAAGTTCCACGCCAAGAACCCGCGTTCCATGCAGCTAAAGTTTCACACCCAGACCAGCGGCGAGTCCCTCACGGCGCAGCAGCCTGACAACAACATCGTCCGCGTCGCAATCCAGACGATGGCAGCAGTCATGGGCGGAACGCAGTCGCTGCACACAAACTCCCGGGACGAGGCGCTTGCGCTCCCGACGCAGGAATCTGCCAAGATCGCGCTCCGGACGCAGCAGATAGCGGCACACGAGAGCGGCATCACAAAGACCGTCGACCCCATGGCAGGCTCGCACTACCTGGAGGATCTGTGCGATGAAATAGAGGCCGGCGTGTGGCGGTACCTCAATAAGATTGAACGAATGGGCGGCTCTGTCCGGGCAATCGAGAAGGGGTTCTTCCAGTCCGAGATCAGGCAGAACGCCTACCGGCTCAAGAAGGAGGCAGACGACGGCCAGCGGATACTGGTCGGGGTCAACAAGTACCACGAGGAGGAAGAACAGCCCAAGCTGCTCAGGATAGGCGGCAAGATCGAGATCCAGCAAAAGCGGGCCCTCAAGAAGCTGCGCGCATCCAGGGACGAAAAAAAGTGCCAGGACGCGCTGCACGCGATGAAGTCGGCTGCCGAGACAGACGAGAACCTCATGCCCTACATAGTGAAATCTGCAAGGACCTATGCCACTACAGGCGAGATCAGCAACGCGTTCCGGGATGTGTTTGGCCAGTACCGCCCGCGGGAGGTATTCTAGATGAAGATTGATCATGTCGCGATTGCCGTAAACGATGTAGAAGAGTCCGCAAGGGTGTACCAAGAAGCCCTGGGAGTCGAAGACGTCGAGTTTGAGACAGTCGAGACCGAGGGCGTTCGCGTCGCGATACTCCACCTTGAAAACGGCCGGATCGAGCTGATGCAGCCGACGGGCCAGGACAGCCCGATAAGGAAGTTCCTTGACCGCAAGGGCCAGGGACTTCACCATATCGCGCTGGAGACTGACGACATACACGGCGAGGTGGATAGGATGGAAGGGTGCGGAATCCGATTCCTAGGCCAGGTACGGCCTGGTTCTGCTGGAACCAAGGTGACGTTCATCCATCCCAAATCCCTCAGCGGCGTGCTTGCAGAACTGTGCTCCCACCCGCAAGTCACTCCATCATCTTGAGAGTGTCCGAGGCGGTAATTATCCCCACGATTCTTGAGTTTTTCGAGACCAGTATGCACTTTGAGTACCTTATCAGCGGCACCAGGACGTTTGCAGGCGTCTTGTGATCCACGATTGGTGGAACCGGCTCCATGGTGTCTGAGAGCCTTGCATCCTTTATCCCTGCTTCTCCCATCTCAGTGATGTGTCTTACAATCCCGTCTTCTGATATCAGTCCCACCACGTCGATTCCGTCAAACACGGGAATCTGGCTTATTGACATCTCGTGCATCTTCCTGATTGCGTCATGGAGCGTGTCTGAGGGCTTTAGCCTTATGATGTTGCTGCTGCAAAAATCCCCGACCGTGTGGGACGACGACGTCCCCTCGAGCGTCGCAAGACTGTCGAAGATCTTTCTTGCCGTGTCGTAGCTTGGCCTGCTCCTGCCGGACTCTACCTGGTTTATCATCGAGGTGCTGACGCCGGTCATGTCTGCCAGCCTCTTTTGCGTGACCCCTATCTTCTGCCTTATCTGCCTGATGGACTCTATCCTGGGAAGCATGCATGCAGTGGGGCTGACCGACTATAAAGTGTATTTTTGGTTTGGTTTTTCACTGATTCTTTTATCGTTTCGGCGGCCGGATCCGAAGCAATCACGTTCATCAAGCATGCTTGCATCCCGGGGTTCTTAAACATGAAGGGATTGAAACGGAATACCATTCCGTCAAGCGCGTTTGGCTTGACCCCTGTTCCTGATTTGGGACTGATCCGCGGTGGAGTATTCATTATCCGCCGCGCCGAACACGTACCGATGCCCCAGAAATGTCCAGAGTGCGGAAGCGCCAAGGTGGCCGAGATAGTCTACGGGCATCCGAGTTCCGATTGGGAGAAGGACGTGGACTCGGGCAAGGTGGTCTTGGGCGGGTGCTGCATTCCTCCGGATCCGCACAGTTGGCAATGCCAGTCCTGCGACCACGAATGGGGAGAGGCGAAAGGTCTGGACTAGCTGTCGCGGAGCTCGTGTTCTGGCGGCTCTTCAAATGAGCCTTTGGGAGAGGTTATTCATAAGGTTTGTTAGGTTTAGCGTGCCATGTGTGCGGGAGATCGTTTCGTGCTCCATCCTTGGATACGTACGGAATGTCAGGGCTTATTACCTTTACGCGGCGGAATGTGCGATACCGCCTAGATCGGCGCGCGATCTGTGATCTTTAATCTTTTCGTCGATTTGTAACTCAAAATTTGGACAACGTCCTGTTCATCATTCAATTTAAAAACCGGTTAGACATAGGATACCTAACAGAAAATGAGGAATGTTTTCATTAGTTTTGATGCAGATGATGAATGTATGGTCGACTTGCTTAGAATGCAGGCGAAAAATGAGCGGTTTCCGTTCAGATTCAGAGACTATTCGGTGAAAGAACCGTTTGAACGGGGGTGGAAGAAGGAAGTCAGAAACTTGATAGATTTGTCAAGCGCGGTAATTGTGGCGATCGGAAGAAACACGCACAAGAGCAAGGCGGTCAAGTGGGAGGTAGAGGAAGCTTGCAATCAAGATAAGTTGGTGATTGGAGTTAGGCTCCACCGCAGCAAAACACACAAGATCCCACTCGGCAAGGACATGTATGATGAGATCACTTATTGGAATACAGACGAAATAGCAGACATTTTGGGGGAATAATCGATGAAGCGTGCGTTTATCAGCTTTGACTTTGACAATGACGAAGATCTGCGAAATGCACTTGTCGGTCAAGCAAGGATGTCAGACTCGCCGTTTGAGATTGCGGATTTTTCGGTAAAGGAACCAATGGAGGAGGACTGGAAGGAAAAGGTTCGGAAGCGCATACGCATGACAGACCTAACAATAGTCATATGCGGGGAGTACACGGATAAAGCGAGTGGCGTAGCAGCAGAGTTGGCGATTACTCGCGAGGAGAACAATACATACTTTTTACTGTGGGGCCGACCGGACAAGTGTTGCAAAAAGCCCATCACGGCGTTAAACACGGACAAGATTTACAAATGGACATGGGATAACCTAAAGTCACTTATTGCAGGAGCAAGGTAGCGCATGGAGAGCCAGCATAACAAAGACCTGATCCGCAAAGAAACATGTGATGACCCCTGCACCACAGCCCTTCTTGAGCAATACAAGATGTACGTCCAGACGGCAGATAATGTCAGTGCCAGAAGAGTTGCCACCAGCCGCTATCTCTTGACGTTGAGTGCCGCCTTGGTAGCAGTATATGGATTCCAATCGTCAATCCCCAATCAATGGTACTTGACCTTGCTTATCCCGACTACTGGGGTGGCAGTATCGCTGCTTTGGTATAGGATCATCAAGTCGCACCGCGACCTGAACGGCGTAAAATTCAAAATAATCCATGAGCTTGAGCAGCACCTGCCTGCATCGCTATTCACGCAAGAGTGGCGTATGCTGGGAGAAGGGGACAGCAAGTCATACACCAACGTAACCGACATAGAGAGGTGGATCCCATTCCTGTTTATGGGTCTTCATGTGCTCCTGTTTGTCGCCCTTCTGTGGCCCATGCCGATTCCCTGGTAGCCCCAGTCGACCCAGATGCGGATCCTGGCTTCTTCCTAGGTGGAGGAATCTCGCATGGATTCGGTCACTTGCCAAACGGCATCGGATCCTCCCGAAGCGGCGTGATGATGACCGGATGTTTTAACATAGGTGGTTTACCAGCCCGCAGATGACATCGTTGATCCGGTCGTACTTTTCCAGCGGGTTCCGGTACCTGTCACCCATTATCCGCCACGCCTTGACTTTGCGGATGGCGTGCTCCACGTAGACGCGGATCTGGGAGTGCGCCTTGTTGGATGCCTTTTCTGCGTCCGTGAGCTTTTTTCCGGGCTTTTTCCTGATCGGCGCCAGCACTTCCACCCCTTCGTACATCTTCTGCGCCCCGGGGTAACCCCTGTCCACATAGGCCCGCACCCCTGCCTTCTCCCCCTTGCCGTCAGGCCCGTCCCGGCACGGCAGGCCGGATGGAAACGTCGGGTGCTTCATCCTGTACACCCTGACGTCGTGGGCGCCCCCCGGAGAGTGCCTCGTGTTGTGGACGATCAGGCCGTTTGCGTTCACTGTATACTGTACCTTGGCCGTGTGCCTCCCGGCCTTGCCAGAATAGTGGGACTTTTCCATGTCCTTCCGCTTGGGCCTCTGCACCTGCTGCCCGGAGGCGTCAATGAGGCACCGGAGGCCTGGAAGGATCTCCTCAAGCTCCTCAATAGTCGAGGCCCTCTTTGCCCTGTCGTGGATCTTTGCTGGTATCTGGATGCACTGCCTGACCACTGGAGCGATCTGGTCTATGGAGCGCGACACCGTGGCCTGGCCCACCCCGAAGACCTCGGCTGCCACGTCCTGGGTGGCGTACGTCCGGTAGTAGAACAGGAGGAGCATCACGCGGTTGCGCAGGTCAAGCGCGAACCTGCGCCCGGCCCCGATTGCGCGCTTTCGGGGCCTCTTGGAGAGCCTCTCACCCTCCGCCTTATGGTAGGCATTCTCCACCTCTGCGAACAACAAATCGAATTCCTGAAGAGACATTCCCATAATGGTCCTGAAACGCCTGGCGTTTCCTGACAGTTTGGCATACGATAGCATGTGACAGACCGGATCGGACGATATTTTGATCTTGCTGCCTTCCCCAGGCTGCCGCCTACGGCGAATGGGCTAATTACGAATCAGTTCTCAGGATCCGGACAACGTCAAATTTATAAAATATTTTATAATAAAATAATTGTGCGCAATTCAAGTAAATGTTATAGAAACAGATCGGATCCAGCGCCCAAATGCGCATCATTTGGCAGGGGCAGGCGGCAGGATGTTCCAGGCTGTCTAGGGGATGGAAGGAGCGGCAAACTCCCAACAATTGCTGGGCTGGCTACCGTGGGGGTTATGGTGGCAGTCTGGCCCTTGGCCGCGCAGCCGGGGGATTGGACCGGCACGTTCTCCGGGGACGGCGGGGCCGCCGCTCCAGACGCGTGGTTCTCGTTTGACGCCGGCATATCTGCCGGACTGCTGTCAGGATATGCGTTTGCACAGTTTGTAACGCAGGCGCCTGACATGACTGCGGCAAACACATCCGTGGCCTGGGCAGCATTGTTGGCGGTGGCTTCCCTTTGCTTCTGGGTTGTGATTCGCCTTGTCCTGAATCCATGTGGTTTTTTTATTATCCGAACCATTCGACTGCCTATTTGTCTTCGCGGCTTTGCGTGTCCTGGTCAGGTCCGAATGTCTTCGTTCCTGATGAGAGGGACGGGTATGTTGCTTTTCAGACGCCTTGCGCCTTCCTACTGGATGCGAACTATTTGGACTACGAATCGTCGCGTCACTACAGAATATGTGACTGAAGATCTGCCCGCAAGCATAGGAGCCATATCATGTCCGCTATGATCATATTAGTGGCGGCGATCGTCCTTGCCGCCTCGACAGCTTTGGTACAGCATGCAGGAGGCGGAGAAGAAGAGGATGACGTACCGCTGGCTGGCGCGCCAGACAAGTTCGAGGCCGGCTTTTACAACAAGATACAGGGACTCATAAACGAGGACGCAAGTCCCGCCGCCACGAACTTGAGAGGGAATCCGGACAGGAATCAAAAGCGCGCCGCTGCGGATGTTTCTGCCACATACTACCACGTCATAATACAGGTAAACGGGGATGACCGCGAGGAGCTCCGCCTAAACAAGGCATCTGTGGTGGATATACTCAAGGCGGTGGGAGCCCGTGACATAGTGCCTGCAAACGTGTTGTCCTTTGTCACCGCGTCGGTGCCTGTCATGGAGATACCCGGACTGTCGCTTTTTGGAGAAGTGTACGGGCTGGGTGATGGAGGGATCCCTCCGGTCTCACAGATGGACATTTCTCGCCGGGCGATCAGGGCCACCACGGCGGATCTGGCAGGACTGTCAGACAATGTCATAGACGGCAGCGGCGTTACCATGGCCATCATAGATTTTGGGATAAACCACATAAGCCTGAACTCCAAGGTCGACGCCCGTGTCTACTGCCCTACCGGATCATGTGAAATCGATGGCGGGAACAACACCTCCACACTGTCTGACGATCATCTTAATGCACTGCTCTCGCATAATTCCACCCACGGCACATTGGTATCGAGTGTTGTTGCAGCATCAGGCTTGTCCGCCCACAACGGAATATCCCCGGGTGTGCGCCTGCTCGACGGGCAGAGTCTGACAAGAGGCGCCATGGTGATTGCCTTGGACTGGGCGCTTACCAATGGGGCAGACATAGCTCAAATCAGCCTTGTTTTTAACGAACCCACATGCATTTCCGGATATATACTCAACAAAGCAATAAACCAAGCGGTCAGCGAGGGGATGGTCGTGGTGTCTGCGGCCGGAAACGATGGCAGTTCCGAAGGAGCGTTTGAGTACCACACGGTAAGGGAGCCGAGCTGTGCACAAAACGCCATATCTGTGGGGGGCATAAGCGGCAGATCTACCCCTCCCATCATGTATCATGCCTCTTCTCTGGGACCTGTATCTGATACAATTCCACGCCTTGTTCCCCATCTGGTGGCTCCGGCTGTCGCCATAAACCTGTGGTCATCCAGTGTTTCTAATAGCAGTTTCAATACATTCTCCGGCACAAGCTTTGCTGCCCCCATGGTAAGTGCCGCAGCTGCAATGGTGCTGCAGCTGAATCCTGATCTCGATCCCGCCGGGACAAAGTCGCTTCTACTTCTGGGGGCCACCTGGACAGGACCTGTCCCATGCACATCAACGCAATATGAGACGACTGACTCCTCGGATCACTGCTCCCATGCCGCACGGCGGAGCCCTACTGCAACTACCACGCTTGAGACTCTGAATCATGCGGGGTTCGGTATGCTGAATGTGGCCAAGTCCCTCGGATATGCCGTGAACTCTTCGTCCCACATCGTATCGGACAATTTTGATTCAAGTACGCGATCTGTATTGTACGGACTCAATGTGACCGAGCCCATGGCCCAAACCAAAGTCCTGCTGACGTGGCTGGTGCCGTTTATTTTCAATCACAACGACGCCAATTTTGACTTTACTATAACGTGTCCTGGACTCGACACAATACGCGCCGAATCCGACCACCAGACAGTCGAGTTTGCCGTCTTTGAGCCCGCCGAGGCAGGAGTATGCGCCGTGCAAGTCGTCGCCAAAACGGGCTCGCAGGACTTTACCCTTGCAAGCACGCATCCCCTGGGACCGCCCCCATCAGAATTCGTCGAATCGGACATCGTGGTCTCGGCCGAGGACGGCACCTACACATTAAACGAGACGATAGTCATAACGGCAGAATTTCCAAGGGCAGTCAAGGTGGAAGGCACATCCAAACCATACTTGGAGCTGGACGTGGCTCCCACTGCCAGACATGCTGTCTACACCGGCATAAGCGCGAACGGAACGGTGCTGTCATTTGAGTATGTCGTGCAAGATGATGATGCCACGACAGATCTGTCATATGCCAGCACGGATGCACTTGTAGTGCCAGATGGTGGCAACCTGACCGACGCACAAACAGGCATTCCTGTCAGACCCGTCCTTCCAGCTCCCGGGGAGGCAGGCTCACTTAGTGCTGCCCGAGACATAGTCGTCACCACCGTCGCGGACACCACCGCCCCCACCGTCTCCTCAATCGAGCGGTACAGCCCGTCAAGCGCGACGACTGACAGCCAGACGCTGGTCTACGAGGTGACATTCAGCGAGGACGTATCTGGTGTGGACAAGAGTGACTTTGCGCTGTCCTCGAGCAGTACGGGAGGAACCGGTGGGGGAGGCACATCCGGGCAGTTCACGCAGACGCGCTCGCCGTCCCTTGCCATAACACAGGCCAACACCATATCGGACACCATCACGGTGTCGGACTCGGGAACTGCCACGTCAGTGTCTGTCGCGGTGGACGTCACCCACACGTACATAGGCGACCTCAAGATAGACCTCGTCGCCCCCGACGGCACGACCAAGACGGTTCACAGCCGTTCGGGCGGCGGCACCGACGACATAGACCAGACGTACACGCCGGACTTTGAAGGCGAATCAATCGCAGGCACGTGGACTCTGAGGATAAACGACAACTATGCTGCCGCCGATGACGGCATCCTGAACAGCTGGACGCTTACTATCAACCACGGCAGTGGCACTACCACCAATCCAGTCACCTCGATCTCAGGCTCCGGCGACACGTACTATGTGACTGTCTCTTCCACGCAGGACGGTACCTACAACCTTGATCTGGTCTCGTCAGGGCACGGCATTGCCGACACGGCAAGCAATCCCCTGGCCAACACCGTTCCCACCGGGGCAGACGAGACGTACACCGTCAGCACCACAATCACGGACACCACCGCCCCCACCGTCTCCTCAATCGAGAGATACAGCCCGTCAAGCGCGACTACTGACAGCCAGACGCTGGTCTACCGGATTACCTTCAGCGAGGACGTGACAGATGTGGACGAGGCCGACTTTGCGCTGTCCCCCGGCAGCACGGGCGGGACCAGCACCGGCTCCGGGCAGTTCACGCAGACGCGCTCGCCGTCCCTTGCCATAACACAAGCCAACACCATATCTGACACCATCACGGTGTCGGACTCGGGCACCGCCACGTCAGTGTCTGTCGCGGTGGACGTCACCCACACGTACATAGGCGACCTCAAGATAGACCTCGTCGCCCCCGACGGCACGACCAAGACTGTTCACAGCCGTTCGGGCGGCGGCACCGACGACATAGACCAGACGTACACGCCGGACTTTGAAGGCGAATCAATCGCAGGCACGTGGACCCTGAGGATAAACGACAACTATGCCGCCGCCGATGACGGCACCCTGAACAGCTGGACGCTTACTATCAACCACGGCAGTGGCACTACCACCAATCCAGTCACCTCAGTCTCAGGCTCCGGCGACACGTACTATGTGACTGTCTCTTCCACGCAGGACGGTACCTACAACCTTGATCTGGTCTCGTCAGGGCACGGCATCGCAGATGAATCAAGCAATCCCCTGGCCAACACCACCCCCACCGGGGCAGACGAGACGTACACCGTCAGCACCACAATCACGGACACCACCGCCCCCACAATATCCTCAATCGAGCGGTACAGCCCGTCAAGCGCGACGACTGACAGCCAGACGCTGGTCTACGAGGTGACATTCAGCGAGGACGTGACCGGGGTGGGCACGGCCGACTTTGCCCTGTCCCCCGGCAGCACGGGCGGGACCAGCACCGGCTCCGGGCAGTTCACGCAGACGCGCTCGCCGTCCCTTGCCATAACACAGGCCAACACCATATCGGACACCATCACGGTGTCGGACTCGGGAACTGCCACGTCAGTGTCTGTCGCGGTGGACGTCACCCACACGTACATAGGCGACCTCAAGATAGACCTCGTCGCCCCCGACGGCACGACCAAGACGGTTCACAGCCGTTCGGGCGGCGGCACCGATGACATAGACCAGACGTACACGCCGGACTTTGAAGGCGAATCAATCGCAGGCACGTGGACCCTGAGGATAAACGACAACTATGCCGCCGCCGATGACGGCACCCTGAACAGCTGGACGCTTACTATCAACCACGGCAGTGGCACTACCACCAATCCAGTCACCTCGATCTCAGGCTCCGGCGACACGTACTATGTGACTGTCTCTTCCACGCAGGACGGTACCTACAACCTTGATCTGGTCTCGTCAGGGCACGGCATCGCAGATGAATCAAGCAACCCGCTGGCCAACACTACTCCCACCGGGGCAGACGAGACGTACACCGTCAGCACCACAATCACGGACACCACCGCCCCCACAATATCCTCAATCGAGCGGTACAGCCCGTCAAGCGCGACGACTGGCAGCCAGACGCTGGTCTACGAGGTGACATTCAGCGAGGACGTATCTGGTGTGGACAAGAGTGACTTTGCGCTGTCCTCGAGCAGTACGGGAGGAACCGGTGGAGGAGGCACATCCGGGCAGTTCACGCAGACGCGCTCGCCTGCACTTGCCATAACACAAGCCAACACCATATCTGACACCATCACGGTGTCGGACTCGGGCACCGCCACGTCAGTGTCTGTCGCGGTGGACGTCACCCACACGTACATAGGCGACCTCAAGATAGACCTCGTCGCCCCCGACGGCACGACCAAGACTGTTCACAGCCGTTCGGGCGGTGCCACCGACGACATAGACCAGACGTACACGCCGGACTTTGAAGGCGAATCAATCGCAGGCACGTGGACCCTGAGGATAAACGACAACTATGCCGCCGCCGATGACGGCACCCTGAACAGCTGGACGCTTACTATCAACCACGGCAGTGGCACTACCACCAATCCAGTCACCTCAGTCTCAGGCTCCGGCGACACGTACTATGTGACTGTCTCTTCCACGCAGGACGGTACCTACAACCTTGATCTGGTCTCGTCAGGGCACGGCATCGCAGATGAATCAAGCAATCCCCTGGCCAACACCACCCCCACCGGGGCAGACGAGACGTACACCGTCAGCACCACAATCACGGACACCACCGCCCCCACAATATCCTCAATCGAGCGGTACAGCCCGTCAAGCGCGACGACTGACAGCCAGACGCTGGTCTACGAGGTGACATTCAGCGAGGACGTGACCGGAGTGGACAAGAGTGACTTTGCGCTGTCCTCGAGCAGTACGGGAGGAACCGGTGGGGGAGGCACATCCGGGCAGTTCACGCAGACGCGCTCGCCTGCACTTGCCATAACACAAGCCAACACCATATCTGACACCATCACGGTGTCGGACTCGGGCACCGCCACGTCAGTGTCTGTCGCGGTGGACGTCACCCACACGTACATAGGCGACCTCAAGATAGACCTCGTCGCCCCCGACGGCACGACCAAGACTGTTCACAGCCGTTCGGGCGGTGCCACCGACGACATAGACCAGACGTACACGCCGGACTTTGAAGGCGAATCAATCGCAGGCACGTGGACCCTGAGGATAAACGACAACTATGCCGCCGCCGATGACGGCACCCTGAACAGCTGGACGCTTACTATCAACCACGGCAGCGGCAGTGGCACGGCCAGCCCCGTCACCTCAATTTCAGGCTCCGGCGACACGTACTATGCGACAGTCTTTGCCACTACTGACGGGACGTACAACCTTGATCTGGTCTCGTCAGGGCACGGCATCGCAGATGAATCAAGCAATCCCCTGGCCAACACCACCCCCACCGGGGCAGACCACACCTACACGGTCAGCACCACAATCACGGACACCACCGCCCCCACAATATCCTCAATCGAGCGGTACAGCCCGTCAAGCGCGACGACTGACAGCCAGACGCTGGTCTACGAGGTGACATTCAGCGAGGACGTGACCGGAGTGGACAAGAGTGACTTTGCGCTGTCCTCGAGCAGTACGGGAGGAACCGGTGGGGGAGGCACATCCGGGCAGTTCACGCAGACGCGCTCGCCTGCACTTGCCATAACACAAGCCAACACCATATCTGACACCATCACGGTGTCGGACTCGGGCACCGCCACGTCAGTGTCTGTCGCGGTGGACGTCACCCACACGTACATAGGCGACCTCAAGATAGACCTCGTCGCCCCCGACGGCACGACCAAGACTGTTCACAGCCGTTCGGGCGGTGCCACCGACGACATAGACCAGACGTACACGCCGGACTTTGAAGGCGAATCAATCGCAGGCACGTGGACCCTGAGGATAAACGACAACTATGCCGCCGCCGATGACGGCACCCTGAACAGCTGGACGCTTACTATCAACCACGGCAGTGGCACTACCACCAATCCAGTCACCTCAGTCTCAGGCTCCGGCGACACGTACTATGTGACTGTCTCTTCCACGCAGGACGGTACCTACAACCTTGATCTGGTCTCGTCAGGGCACGGCATCGCAGATGAATCAAGCAATCCCCTGGCCAACACCACCCCCACCGGGGCAGACCACACCTACACGGTCAGCACCACAATCACGGACACCACCGCCCCCACAATATCCTCAATCGAGCGGTACAGCCCGTCAAGCGCGACGACTGACAGCCAGACGCTGGTCTACGAGGTGACATTCAGCGAGGACGTATCTGGTGTGGACACGAGTGACTTTGCGCTGTCGTCTGGCAGTACGGGAGGAACCGGTAACGGGAGTCCCGTCACCTCAATTTCAGGCTCCGGCGACACGTACTATGCGACAGTCTTTGCCACTACTGACGGGACGTACAACCTTGATCTGGTCTCGTCAGGGCACGGCATCGCAGATGAATCAAGCAATCCTCTGACTGACACCTCTCCCACGGGATCAGACGAGACGTACACCGTCAGCACCACCGCCACGGACACCACCGCCCCCACAATATCCTCAATCGAGCGGTACAGCCCGTCAAGCGCGACGACTGACAGCCAGACGCTGACCTACAAGGTGACCTTCAGCGAGGACGTATCTGGTGTGGACACGAGTGACTTTGCGCTGTCGTCTGGCAGTACGGGAGGAACCGGTGGTGGAGGCACATCCGAGCAGTTCACGCAGACGCGCTCGCCCGCACTTGCCATAACACAATCCAATACCATATCTGACACCATCACGGTGTCGGACTCGGGCACCGCCACGTCAGTGTCTGTCGCGGTGGACGTCACCCACACGTACATAGGCGACCTCAAGATTGACCTCGTCGCCCCTGACGGCACGACCAAGACTGTTCACAGCCGTTCGGGCGGTGCCACCGACGACATAGACCAGACGTACACGCCGGACTTTGAAGGCGAATCAATCGCAGGCATGTGGACCCTGAGGATAAACGACAACTATGCCGCCGCTGACGACGGCACCCTGAACAGCTGGACGCTTACTATCAACCACGGCAGCGGCAGTGGCACGGCCAGCCCCGTCACCTCAATTTCAGGCTCCGGCGACACGTACTATGCGACAGTCTCTGCCACTACTGACGGGACGTACAACCTTGATCTGGTCTCGTCAGGGCACGGCATTGCCGATGAATCAAGCAACCCGCTGACTGACACCACCCCCACCGGGGCAGACCACACCTACACGGTCAGCACCGCCGCCACGGACACCACCGCCCCCACCGTCTCTTCAATTGAACGGTACAACCCGTCAAGCGCGACGACTGACAGCCAAGTGCTGATCTACGAGGTGACCTTCAGCGAGGACGTATCTGGTGTGGACACGAGTGACTTTGCGCTGTCCTCGAGCAGTACGGGAGGAACCGGTAACGGGAGTCCCGTCACCTCAATTTCAGGCTCCGGCGACACGTACTATGCGACAGTCTCTGCCACTACTGACGGGACGTACAACCTTGATCTGGTCTCGTCAGGGCACGGCATTGCCGATGAATCAAGCAACCCGCTGACTGACACCACCCCCACCGGGGCAGACCACACCTACACGGTCAGCACCGCCGCCACGGACACCACCGCCCCCACCGTCTCTTCAATTGAACGGTACAACCCGTCAAGCGCGACGACTGACAGCCAAGTGCTGATCTACGAGGTGACCTTCAGCGAGGACGTATCTGGTGTGGACACGAGTGACTTTGCGCTGTCCTCGAGCAGTACGGGAGGAACCGGTAACGGGAGTCCCGTCACCTCAATTTCAGGCTCCGGCGACACGTACTATGCGACAGTCTCTGCCACTACTGACGGGACGTACAACCTTGATCTGGTCTCGTCAGGGCACGGCATTGCCGATGAATCAAGCAACCCGCTGACTGACACCACCCCCACCGGGGCAGACCACACCTACACGGTCAGCACCGCCGCCACGGACACCACCGCCCCCACCGTCTCTTCAATTGAACGGTACAACCCGTCAAGCGCGACGACTGACAGCCAAGTGCTGATCTACGAGGTGACCTTCAGCGAGGACGTATCTGGTGTGGACACGAGTGACTTTGCGCTGTCCTCGAGCAGTACGGGAGGAACCGGTAACGGGAGTCCCGTCACCTCAATTTCAGGCTCCGGCGACACGTACTATGCGACAGTCTCTGCCACTACTGACGGGACGTACAACCTTGATCTGGTCTCGTCAGGGCACGGCATTGCCGATGAATCAAGCAACCCGCTGACTGACACCACCCCCACCGGGGCAGACCACACCTACACGGTCAGCACCGCCGCCACGGACACCACCGCACCCACAATATCCTCAATCGAGCGGTATAACCCGTCAAGCGCGACGACTGACAGCCAAGTGCTGATCTACGAGGTGACCTTCAGCGAGGACGTATCTGGTGTGGACACGAGTGACTTTGCGCTGTCCTCGAGCAGTACGGGAGGAACCGGTAACGGGAGTCCCGTCACCTCAATTTCAGGCTCCGGCGACACGTACTATGCGACAGTCTCTGCCACTACTGACGGGACGTACAACCTTGATCTGGTCTCGTCAGGGCACGGCATTGCCGATGAATCAAGCAACCCGCTGACTGACACCGCCCCCACCGGGGCAGACCACACCTACACGGTCAGCACCGCCGCCACGGACACCACCGCACCCACAATATCCTCAATCGAGCGGTATAACCCGTCAAGCGCGACGACTGACAGCCAAGTGCTGATCTACGAGGTGACCTTCAGCGAGGACGTATCTGGTGTGGACAGGGACGACTTTACCCTGTCCCCTGATAGTGCAGCAGATTACACTTACCACATAATCGGCATTACCGGTTCTGACAGCGTGTACCATGTGACAATCGTTGCAATCACTTATGGAACATACAACATTGATCTAGTCTCGTCGGGACATGGCATTGTCGATACCACAAGCAATCCCCTTACTAGCACCAGTCCTACCACCGGGATTGATGAAACATACACATTCAGTGCTAATTAGGATGAACTGCATCAGCAGTTAACGCTAGTTAGTTGATAGTATGTCAACCCCCGCCCGCCCACCAAGCGTGGCGGGCTAACCCATCAATACGCATAGTAATCCTACTAATGATTCGGAAAACTCATCGTGACATCCTGGCCGAACGGTTCATCCAACAGGCAGGTCCGCCCACTCCAGTTTTTCGGATCATTAGTGGGATTACTACGCATACCCCTTAAGGGTTGGACTTTGAACAGTAGATGAAAATGTTCCCGGCGTGAGAGGTGCCAAGAACCGTGAATTTTCCTTTGGGTTGGATTCAGAGTTATGTGATGCCGGCATTATTCCCAATCTACGTAAAATGGCGCCCGGCCATCACGGCATCGAATCCTGTGTTCCGTGTGCGCCGGCAGCCTTTGGGCTGGCCTGAATCCATGCCGATGCGGTGCAGGATGCAAGTCAGGTGGGAAATGCCGTCTGGCAAGGATCCAGTATGAACCTGCAGAACAGTTTGAGCAGCCCCTTGAGCGTCACGCGCGCGGCGTGGCACGATGCCTGCGCAAGATGCTTTGCCAGGCACCACGCGTTGTACATGAATATGGGCATGAACAGCAGCAGGATCCGCACGGACTCGTTCCTGCTCGTGGTCCTCGGCCTTGCAGATTCGTAGTCCTTGTATGCCGTCTCCACGCCCCAGCGGGAGCGATACTCTTCTGCAAACCCCTCGGCCCCCTTCATGGCGCCCGAGTTGTACGCAAGCACTTCCCCGATAGATGCGTTGGTCGCAAACGTGAAGAATTTCCCGTCGCCCCGGTCAAGTATGATCAGGGTAAAATCGGCGGCGTTGCCGTCTGCAGACGTTATGGAGTGGCGTGACACCACATCCCTAACGCCTTGCTTGAACTCGTTTATGGCTTTCTTGATCCCCTGAGTCTTGATGGCAGGTATGGTAAACGCGATCCCCGCCTCGTCAAGCATGTTCATTATATCCACTGCGAAGAATTCCCTGTCCATCTTGAGGGATCGGATAGCGATGCCTTTTCTCCTGCACCCTTCAATCAGTTCGGATATGGTCTGGGAGTTGGATTGGCCCCTCAGGAACCGCGCCCAAAAACGCCCGCGCCCAAAAAATCCTCGACTATGCAGTTTACAGTCGCCAGGCAGTTGAAATTGCACGTTCCCCTCTTGTACTTTGACTTGATGGTGTTTACTATCCTGTCGAACCTGTCGTACCTGCATACCAGGTGCTTGTCGATGGCCACGTCCACGGGTTTCCTGAACATCCCGCGCCTTCTCATCTGGCGCACTGTTCGATCCGTCACCTTCTGGCACCGCTTGAGCATGTAGTCGCGCCTGACAGTCTTCATCTTGCCGAGTATCCACTGGGAGGTGGGCGTTTTTTTCTCAGCTCCAGTGGCACTCGAATGCGCAGTCTCGGCGTACTCCCTGTTCTTGCACATCTCAAAGAGGCGGCCAAAGAACTCGACAGGGCCGTACATGGCATTGCACCGGGTGGAGAATTCTATCTGCAGGACGGTGCACAGTATCGGGCCGATGGCCTTAAATGCGGATTTGGCGGAGGTATGTTGGCGCAGTTGTTTGTTTTTCATCTAAGCAATGAAAGCTTGCACTCGCCGCTTTTAATCACCCGTGCCTAGAATTATCCCGATTCTGGCTAATTCCGTTGGATTGGCACGTCGTCAAGTCGCTGGGAAACAACATTTTCATCTACTGTTGAATGGAGCGATCTAAGCTGGTATGTGACTAGATTTCGAGTCTTCATGGATGTGTACATTTCTCAGACTTACAGGGACATCAAATAGGCCGAACGAAGAGTTGGACGACGCGTAGTAGAGGCCACTTCAATCCGATCACCTAAAGCCCGCATCGGCCAAATTTGACGTTCCCGACCGATACAAACAGATCACGGAATTTTACGATATTTTACATGGCCGCGATTACAGAAAAACAACCTCCAAAAGAAAATAGTCGACCCGAGAAATCAAAAGAAAAAACACTTGATTCAGGATCTGAATTCATGCCCAACGTGAGCAGGAAGCGACTGCTCCAGTCGATCCGCAAGGAGAAGAACACCGTCGCAGGGGATCGGCTGCGGGCGTGCCTGCACAGAAAAGAGGGATGGAGCATCAGGCGCATCTGCAAAATCATGGTCCGGCCCTACTCCACCATGCGAGACTGGCTATGGCGCATGCAGGAGGGCGGTATCCGCTGCAGGCACGACAAGGAACGGGGCCGACGAGGGTGCAAGATACCCAAGAAGGTATTCAGGGCAGTCAGGCGCTGGGTGAAGAAGGAGCCGAGCGATTTCAAATTCGAGTCGGGCTCGTGACAGCTGAACCTGTTGCTTGAGATGATCAGGGAGCGTTTCGGGCTGGAATGCAACGCGCGCACGCTTCGCAGGTGGTTGCGCAGAAACAGGCTCTTGTGGAGAAAATCCAGGCACGTACCGTACAAGACAGCCTCCAAAAGCGTGCAAATGGAGTTCAAGCAAAAGGCAGGAGAGCAGGCGTGCCAGATGCGCGCGGAAGGATACGCCGTGTTTACAGAAGACGAGGCTGCAATCCAGACGCAGCAGAACCCAAATTATGGCTGGAGGCCCACGGGCGGGCGGGAGACGAGCAAGACCACGTTTTCAACAAGATCGATCCGGATGTTTGGCGCAATGTCAAAAGACCGGCTCATCATCAAGGCAGTCGACTCTGCAAACTCGGAGACGTTCCAAGAATTCTTAGAAGAGATCCGCCGGGATCATCCAAAATTCTACATGGTACTGGACAACGCGTCCTGCCACAAATCAAAAGCGATTCGGGAGTACGTGGAATCTGCAGGAGACGACATCGCCCTTGAGTTTCTCCCCCCGTACACGCCGCAGCTCAACCCGATTGAGACCGCGTGGAGGGATCTCAAGAGACGGCTGGCCGGCAGACATTTCCGGTCTACTGACGAGTTGAAACGCGCGATAACTACGATCGTCGAGTGCGAGATGGGCAACAGGCTCAAGGGATACCTGGTAGCCTGATAAATTCTGCAAAAAAACTGCAATTCAAAACCAACCACCACACATTAGCCACCCACTCCTGCGTCGCGTTTGGAAAAACCGCAAAACACCAGCAATAATGCCACGCAGGGGTTGGATTTTTGCCGTATTTTTATGTCAAAGTGAGCGGATAGCAGTGGTCAGTACTACGCGTCATGCCATGCTAACGGGAATACTTCAGGATGAACTTGTGATGGCAGATGTACGTCAGTTGACCGGTTCGGCCGCATGCCAGGCATACGATGTCCCGTTCGCGCCATTTTCCAGTAAAGTAGATATTCTATGGTACCCATAGGCACCGTGAGAATGAAATACGGACTTGCGTACGATCTGCATGCTGCGAAAAACCTAACAAACACTATGAATAACCTCTCCCAAAGGCTCATTCACTCCTGTTTGTCATGCCGGGCACGTCGGACGCCCATGAGACGTTCGTAAAAAGAAGGCCGTCAATCACCGTCGTGCCTCCGAAACACCTCGCACTGCACGGGCAAGCAGCCGACACGCATATTTATTACAAAACGAAACACACCCGATCCATGGAAAATGATGTCAGGGAAATCGCGCGCCGCATATTGAAATCACACAAGGAGATATTCGACAGGTTGGCACGCACATGATACCGGTTACGTCGGCAGACCTTGCGGCCATACACTCCGTGGTGTCTACGGAATCCCCGAGGCGCGTGCCGGAAGGTCACAAGGATGACCTGCTAGGCATGGCGGTGGCCGTGCCGTTTGGCAAGGTGGTTGGAACCGAAGTGCACGATACCCCGTTCAAAGCCGCCGCGTCACTCATGCAGGAGTTGATCCGGCTCCACCCGTTCCATGACGGCAACAAACGGACAGGCCTGCTGGCCGCGTGCGTGCTGTTGGCGCTCAACGGCATCAGGATAGACTTGCAGCCGGATGCCGCAGACGTCGCACTGAAGGTGGCTGCCAAGCCTGACACAAATCATATTGAGTGGCTGGCAAAGTGGTTTGAAGATTCGACGTATTGATTCCAATGGGATCTATAATGCGGCCGACTTTGTTCAAATATGATGATCTGGGGACAGCTAATAACCAAAATTGGTAAGTGTTCACGTGGTTTGACCCATTTTTAGGCATATTTTACAATCTCTGCCAGGTAATCCAATTTCTTGTTTTTCCACGTCATCACGCACGAAAAGAAATTTGCCATCCACGTCATCGTCTCTTCTGCCCTTATGCTGCCCCGTATTTTTCTGTGCACGACTATCTCGCGCAGCCCGCGTTCGGCAGCATTGTTTGTCGGAGGGATCTTTGGGTTCAGCACGAACCGGAACAGGTCGCTGCCCGCATTGCGAAGCTTGACCATGAACTTTTCCAGGATCGGATCATCGGCGTACCTTGCAACGATCCTGTCGATACAGGTGAGCAGCAGGGCAGACGCGTTGTCCCTGAGGGAGCGCGAGCGCTTCTTGCTTGCCTTCGTGGCATAGTCGTAGATTGTGCGCAGGTGCTTCAGGACGTTGCGCGCGCCGGCACAGTCCGGATTGCGGTTCCAGATGTCCCTGGCCTCGCGTATTATGTGAGACCAGCAGCGCTGGACGCGGTATCTCCCGTACGCCGTCCAGCCGTCGCTCACTATTACGCCGTCCCAGTCTCCCAGCGCTTCTTTCAGGACCTTTGCCCCCCTGCTGTCTTGTATCACGTACAGCGCGTGTCCTGTCAGCGGATCGTGCAGTATCCACACCCAGACGTTGCGGCCGTTGAGGTGAATCGACGTCTCGTCGGCGTGCAGTATCCTGGCCTTGCGTATCATGGCGGCAATGGCTGCCGCCGGGGCGCCCAGCGACATCCCCAGCCTGTGCATTATGTTGTGCGCCGTGCCTGTGGAGAGCTGAATTCCGTGCCGCGTCATCCAGTCTGCGATCATCCTGAACGGCATGCGGCAAACATAGTCGTCTGCCACCTCGGCAATTATGCTTGAATCGTAGCTGCCCTTGTCTGGAAGGCCGGTCTCGGGTTCGATGCCCTTCTGGCCGCAGGGGCAGCGGCACGTGTTTATGGTGTGGCGCGTGGTGATGGACCTTACCGTGCGCACCACCTTGGTGATGTCGCGCTCTTCGGTTTTGGTTATGGAAAGGTTGTCCGAACCGCACTGGGGGCAGGCATCCGGGGTGTGCTCCTTGAATTCTGTGGGTTTTGGCTTGTGGGTGCGGCCCTCGTGGCCCTTTTGTCCCCCGCGCGGTTTATTGTTGCCGGTCGCGTCCCCACGGCCTTTTTGATCCCGGCGGGTTTTTGTGGATTTATCGTCGGCATTCTTTTTGTCATCCTTCCCCTTTGCGTCGGGCCATCCAGGCCCCCTTTTTTGCGACGGCGGGGTGTTGTAGTTGTCGTGCCGCACCAGCCTGCGCTTTAGATCGGTGACCGACCGTTTCAATTCCTCAATCGTCTGTCCCTGCATCTCGATAGTCTGTCCCTGCATCTCGATAGTCTGTCCCTGCATCTCAATCGTCTGCTTGAGCTTGATGCTCTCAGTCTTGAGATCCTTGTACATCTTTTTGAGTTCAGCCTGACTTTTCACATCAGGTTTGAATTACCATCATATTTGGATCTGTGGTTTGCGCAAAATTTACCCTTGAGTGAACGGAATTAGGCACGACGTGAACTCATACTAAATCTGTAGATAATATTTTAGTTATTTTTGCATGAAATTCTGGAATACTTTTTAACAATAGGCGTATACGTTCATTTTCATCTTCATCATAATGGTACAATTCATTCAGTATCCAGTCTAAAAAAGTACCCCATTCAGTCATTTTTTTATCTTTTTTTGAGAGGAAACCAATTCTAACATCTTGTAGTCGGATTATAACTTGGTTTATTTGTTGTCTTTTGTCTTCGAAGTATGATCTAAGCGATGCATCTACTTCATAAATCTCTTCGTCGTCAATGTTCATATTTACATCATTAAGAATTGCCTTAATCTCTTTGCATATAATGTTAGTTTCTTCTATCAAATCTTTTTTAATTTGCTTGTTTTTTTGAGAGTCATAAACGAGTTTTATGACTGTGATGCTAAATGCAAATATTGAGAAACCCCAAAAAATTTCGTTCATATTTTCAATACCCTTATGAACCTAAAAAAGTCTTTTAAAATCAATTACAGGCACCAAGGAATGTATTGTTTAATAAACGCAATCCACGCATCAATTTGCATTCTTTGTGAACTATAAATTAATCCTCTGTGATTTATTTTCAGAGTTGTAATAAAATCATCATCGTTTAATTTGTTTATCTTGAATTGTGGTTCCATATACAAGCATTTCTTTTGCATCGGCATGTATTTCGGATCATCGGTTGCACATTCAGTTTCAGAAATACTATAATCATTAAACTCTCTACCTTCATATTTTTGATAAAAATGAAATCTGGGTCTATACATTTTATTAGAATCTTCGGTTAGTAGTTTATCTATGATTTCTAAAATTTCTTTTTTAGTAAGGTATCTTTGCACAAAAGTGTATTTTGCATGGCCGGTATGCCATCTGTTAAATCCTGCGCGTTCCAAACCAAGCATGTCGATATAAAATCCCACATGCTTTCGGTTATGGGGACTTTTCAGATTGTTCGATTGCGGCCTGGGCGGCTGCCACGATGGCAATCGGGATTCTGTGGGGAGATGCGCTGACGTAGCTGAGGCCCTGGCCGTGGCAGAACTTGATCGATCTCGGATCCCCCCCATGCTCTCCGCATATTCCGATCTCCATGTCCGGACTGACGCCGCGTCCGCTGGCAACGCACATCCTGATCAGGCTGCCCACACCGTTCACGTCGATGGACTGGAACGGGTTTCTCTCCAGCAGCTCCTTTTCCATGTACTCCGGGAGGAACTTGCCCTCCACGTCCTCCCTACTGAAGCTGAACGTCCCCTGTGTGAGGTCGTTTGTGCCGAAACTAAAGAACTCTGCCGTGCCTGCAAGCTCATCTGCGGTGAGTGCTGCGCGCACCACCTCGATCATGGTCCCGAAGTTGACTGTCAGCTTGGTCTTGTACTTGCCCTCCATTTCGGCTTTGACCGAATCGTATATCGCCTTGACGTGGTTCAGTTCCGAGATGCTGCTGATCTGGGGAATCATAATCTGTGGACGTGCCTTGATTTTTTTGCGCATCAGCTCGGCTAGCGCCTCAAACACTGCACGAATCTGCATCTCGTAAATCTCGGGATACGTGATCCCCACCCTCACTCCCCTGTGGCCCATCATGGGGTTGATCTCTGCAAGATCCCTTGCCCTTCTCAGGACCTCCTTTGCCTTGACAATCTCTTCTTGCGATTCCATCTTTCGGATCTTCTCTGCAAGCTCTTCGGGGTTTGGAAGGAACTCGTGCAACGGCGGATCCAGCAGCCTGATTGTGACCTTGTATCCCTCCATGGCACTGAGTATCTTGACAAAGTCGCTCTTCTGCAGGCGCCCGAGCTTCTTGAGCACCTTACCCCTCTCCTTGGTGTTCCTTGCCATGATCATATCCACGAACAGCCCTATCCTATCGCTTGCGTTAAACATCCTCTCTGTCCTGCACAATCCTATGCCCTGGCCGCCAAGCTCCCTTGCCAGCCTTGCCCCCTCGGGGGTGTCGGCGTTTGCCCTGACTCCGATCTTTTTTGCCTTTTGGGCCCATTTCAGGATCTGCCTGAAATCCGCAGTAATCTCGGGCTCTATCATCTGCACCTGGCCGATATACACTGTGCCGGAGTTTCCGTCAATCGTAATGGAATCGCCTTCGCGTACTGTCTTGCCGTTTGCGCTGCACTGGTTGCCTTCGTAGTCTATCTTCAGGTCTGAGCACCCCACGATACAGGGCTTGCCCATTCCCCTTGCAACCACCGCGGCATGGGACGTCTTGCCTCCCCTGCTAGTCAGTATTCCGACTGACTCGAAGAACGCAGGCACGTCTTCTGGCTTTGTCTCCTCCCTGATGAGAATCACACTCTTTCCCCCTGTTCCCATGGCGGTGGCTCTTGCGACGTCAAACACTGCAATCCCGCTGGCAGCCCCCGGTGATGCTGCAATCCCCACTATCAGGCGCGCGTACTTTGCCACGTCGGCCGGATCCATTCTCTTGTGCAGCATCTGCTCGAGCTGCTCTGCATGAAGCCTGCCCAAGGCCCTGTTCCTGCTTATGAGCCTCTCCTTGGCCATGTCCACTGACGTCTTTACCATCGACACCGCGTTCATCTTGGCGCTTCGGGTCTGCAACAGGTAGAACCTCCCCTGCTCTATGGTAAACTCTATGTCCTGGGGTTCCTTGTAGTGCCTTTCAAGCGTCTCGCACGTCCTTGCCAGCTGCTTGTAAGACTCTGGAAACTCCCTTTTCATCTCGTCGACCTGCTTTCCGGTCCTCACTCCGGCAACGACATCCTCCCCCTGGGCGTTGGTCAGATACTCCCCGTATATGTGGCGGGTGCCGTTCTCCGGATTCCTTGTAAATACCACTCCCGTGGCACTGTCGTCTCCCATGTTGCCAAACACCATGGCCACGACATTGACTGCCGTCCCGTCTGCAATGTCCCTTGTGATGTTGTTCTTCTCCCTGTACACGACTGCCCTGTGGCCCATCCAGCTTCCAAAGACTGCCTTGATTGCAAGCTCTACCTGTTCTGTGGGGTCCGTGGGGAATGCCTTGCCGGTATGTTTTTCGCATATCTTCTTGTACTGCCGCACCACATCCCTTAGCGACTTTTCGTTCAGGCCGCTGTCGGCTTTTGTACCCTGTTTTTTCTTGGCAGCGTCAAGCACGTCGTCAAACTTTTTGTCGTCGACGCCAAACACCACCTTTCCAAACAGCTGGACGAACCTCCTGTACGAGTCCCATGCAAACCTCGGGTTGCCGCTCTTTTCTGCAAGTCCTGCGACGGTTGCGTCGTTGAGTCCCAGGTTTAAGATCGTATCCATCATGCCCGGCATGGATATTGCCGCCCCGGATCGGACCGACACCAACAGGGGGTTTGACTTGGAGTTCCATTCCTTTCCAGTCCTTGCTTCAATCTTTGCGATGTTTTTCCTTACTTCTCCCATGAGCGTCTTTGGAAGGTTTTTCTTGTTCTCATAATATTTCTTGCAAACCTGGGTGGTTATTGTGAATCCTGGGGGAACCGGCAGTTCCAGCCTCGTCATCTCGCACAGGCCCGCGCCCTTTCCTCCGAGAAGCTTCTTGGCATTCCCGTCTCCCTCGTCGTAAAAGTAAATTTGTCTCATTTTTAACTATACAGCCCCTGCAAGGAGGTATTAAACTATTAGACATGCTCGAGCCCCCTGACTCGTACCGGAAGATTCTGGAGTCTGTTGTGGTCGTGCTGTGTGGCCAGATGTCCTGCCGGTGTGCCAAGATTGGACAGCCTCAGCCTGGCTCCATGCCACGACCGACCATGCAATATTCTTATGCATGGATTCCCAGGAATTATCGTGCGAATCATACAGGCAACAATACCTATCATGTATCGTTCAGTAGACATGGACGGCATTATTGTGGACTGCAATCTGGCATACGCTGAAAGGATGGGATATTCCGTAGATGAGGTAATCGGCACGTCCCTGTTTGATCATTCCTCTGCAGATAGCCGCGAGGAGATAAAGACTGCGTTCGTGGTGTGGACGAAGTTGCATGCACCAAACATCTCTGTAAGGATCCATCTGGTAACAAAAGACGGCGAACGCATAGACGCGATACGGACCTTCAGAAACAGGTACGAAGGGGATCACGTGGTGGGCATAGACTCATCAATAATGGAATTTTCTGCAATCAAGAAGATGCAGGACTTGTACGACGTCAGTAACAGGGAAGGCTACGAGGATGTAGCAGTCATGCGCAGATCTGTGGATTACCGCGGCACGATCATCGACTGTAGCCAGTCGTACTTGGACAACATGGGGTATGAAAGAGATGAGGTTATCGGAATCAGCCTCTACGAACACACGGCACCCAGAAGCCAGGGCAACCTGCACGTGAACATGCACAACTGGAGGGTCGGGCACAGCGATGCGGCCAAAATATGGATGAAGCGAAAGGACGGAAGCGAATTCCCGACGCGCTTAGTAGCTACCGATGAAACCGACAGGGACGGTATAATCGTGGGCAGGACAGTATCCCTCAAGCCGCTTGATGCGTAAACCTTTGCCCTTCCTAGCCTGCAAAATTTCTTCCAGTGAATAATCCCTGTCGGAATGTAGCCATTCCGGCGTGATGTCACCCAATCTCCATGGACGCGGCCCGTCTGCTGCCCTGAAAGGTTCGCTGCGATGACAGGTTCTCCACTATGGTGCTCTTGCTGGTTATCTTCTTGTCGGGATTCAGTATCCCGTACGGATCAAGGATCTTCTTTACAGCCTTGAACGCCTCATAGTTTCGATTCCCGTACTGACTCCTGATGAATTCCGAGGATGCGAATCCGTCCCCGTGTTCTGCAGTAATGGTGCCGCCGAGGCTGTTGATTCCACTGCAGTACTCGCCTGCTATCCTCTTGATGGTCTTGGTATCCATGTTGTCCAAGATGAGGCGGGCATGGATGTTTCCATTGCCTGCATGTCCAAACGTGATGGTGCTGGTCTTGTACCTTCTGTTTATGCTGTCCAGTATGCCGAACAGGTCGTGGACTCTATCCAGCGGCACGGCCGCGTCGTCTATCATGTGGGGCGTCCGCATTCTCGGCGGTACGGTACTTATGCTGTGGTGCAGCGCGGCGTTCCTGTGGTTCCACCACCAATCCATCTCTGCATCGTCCTTCGAGTCGGCTATGATTCTGCCGGTGACTGTTCCAAGAATTCCTGCGCCATCCAGCGCTTCCTCGTCATACTCTACTAGGAGGACGCATTCGATATCTTGGTCAAGCCCGACATCCATCTGCTCAATCACGTGGCTGTCCACGAACTCAAGTGCCGACGGGCCAGTCTTGGCCATCCTGATGCAATCCGACATGGCTTTTGTCAGGGAGTCATACCCCAGCACGAAGAGTCGCTTGTGTTCTGGCTCGTCCATCACGCAGAGCTCTGCTGACAGAATCACGCCGAGGGTTCCTTCAGAACCGACAAGGATTCTGTGCGTCTCCTCGATGGTTCTCACTCGATCCAGCCGGTACCCGGAGGAGTTCTTTGTCACCTGCGGAAACCTCTCCATTTGGGCCGAGCCGGCAACCCCCAGGATCTTCTCCCCGACCAGCCTGTCATCTGGCAGGGTGATCGTTTTGCCAGTCCCGTCCACGAACGTGACCCTTGCGACGTTGTCTATCACGCTGCCGTATTTGACGCTCCTGCTTCCACCAGAGTTGTTTCCCAGCATGCCCCCGATCGAGCAAAACGCGCCCACCGACGGATTGGGGGCAAATATCTTCCCATACTTGCCAAGCACCTGATCGAGTCGTCCCTTGCGCACGCCCACTCCTGCAACTACCCGGTTCCCGTCGACGCTCACCCTGTCGAGGTTCTTCATGTCAAGTATGATCCCAGTGTTCAACGCGCCTCCAACCAGTCCAGTTCCCGCCCCGCGCGGGGTGATCGGGGTTCTGGTTCTTCCGGCTATCTTGATGGCGCTGACAACGTCGTCCTCGTCTGCCGGAACCACGACCACGTCCGGGACAACCTGGTATGCGCTTGCATCCAGCGAGTATAACTGCCTAATCTCCTCCTGAACAATCACTTCTCCGCGGACGGCCGACCTCATCTCCTCTGTGACGGATTTGTTCATGCTGTCGCACCGTCCCTGGAAGTGGCCAAAATGGCGAATCCCCGCTGATTGCCTGCATGTGGCATTGCAGCATGCGTTGGTGCGTCCAGACTATTCCTGCCTTGCATGCGTTGATGATTCCGAATCATTCCAATAAACTTTAATCATGAGGGCCTGCCTGCATGGTGATTTGGTTCGCACCGCCAAGGCAGGACTATGCGTGCCGAGATCGCGGCGTGAATCCTCCTGTCGGGGTTGGCATGATATTCACTGGAACCAAAGAAAGCTCCTGTCGGACTCTGCGTAGCACATCAAGCAGTCGTGCCTTCATACACATCCGGCTATCCACACGGGGAGGTCTGCAGGCGCCCAATCTCGGATAAATCCAATCTTCGTATAATGGTACGATCCTAGACACACACAATACAGATATTTACTTATATCATTATACGAAAAATGAACATGCCTGTTACTCGTTACCGCAGTGTGGAAAACAAGGTGGCAGATAGTAATTTTGAAAATCACCTAACTGTACGCACCACCTTGAAGCCAATGTATCGGACGGTGGATCTTGAGGGAGTAATAATTGGCTGCAATGACAAATACGCGCATGTGCTAGGGTACACCAGGGACGAGGTCATAGGCATGTCGATATTCGATCACACCCCCGTCGAACACCGCAACGTCATCCGGAACATCTTTGCAAACTGGAAGAAACGCATACCTGTAAACAACCGCAAGTTTCCACTCCTTACAAAGGATGGCAAGGTCTTCGAGGTGCTGATCACCGTGGAGGACGTGATTGGAGCCGATGGCAAGCCGGTTCGGAGCCGCACGACCCTGCTGGACTACGAGGAAGTCCACCAATTACAAGAACTGGTAAGGCTAAGCAAGTACGAAAGCCTCTATGAAAACTCTCCTGATATGTACCGGACTGTCAACGTCGATGGGATAATAGTTGACTGCAACCGGGCATACGAGGTAAAGCTTGGGTACACAAAGCCTGAGATCATTGGCAGGAACCTGACAGACCATACAGCCGACAGATCCATCTCGGACATGCTGATAAACATGGCGCAATGGCGAGTCAGCGGGGCATGCAAGCCAGTCGAGTCGTGGATGAAAAAGAAGGACAATACCGAATTTCCCGTCCTGATATCTCCCACGAACCTGTTTGATGAGGATGGCGCCCTGCTGGGCCGAAACGTAGTCATACAGGACCTCACCAAGATGAAAGAAACCAAAGACATGCTTGATCAGCGCAAGCATATTGACAAGATGAAAGACGAGTTTCTTACCGGCATAACGCACGAGCTCAAGACCCCGCTCACGCCAATAATCGGATTCTCACAGGCGCTGGCAAAGCCCGGAATGCTGGGGGACATGAACGAAAAGCAGATCAGGGCTGTCAAGACAATCCTCAACAACGCAGTCCACCTCCGCCATCTGGTCACGGATCTGTTGAGCATACACAAGCTGGAGCTGGGCAGGATGAAGTTTGACTTTAAGGAGTTTGACATAGGGGAAATGATGGAGAGCATCAAGACGACCATGGCCTACGCTGTAGACGAGAAGCGAATCAAGCTGAACGTGCGAATGTTGGAGAAGGGAAGGCTGATGGGGGACAGATCCAGAATAGAGGAGATCATAAACAATCTGATATACAACGCAGTAGACTTTACGCCGTCAGACACCGGCCAAATAACTGTGACTGTCAAGCGGGATGGCAAATTCCTCTGGTTTGGCGTGGCAGACAACGGCATGGGCATCCCCAAGAAAAAGCAGGCAAAACTGTTCAACAAGTTCTACCAAGTAGATTCGTCCGTAACCCGCCGGCACGGCGGCACGGGACTGGGACTGTCCATCTGCAAGGGACTCGTAGGTGGCATGGGCGGCACAATAGGAGTAAAAAGCACCGAGGGCCAAGGAAGCACTTTTTACTTTACAATTCTACCCGGGAGTCATGATGAAAAATGAAAGTGCTTGGAGTGGACGACAACCCTGACATAATACAGCTGCTGGAGATGACTGTCGAATCCTTGGGACACGAGTTTGATTCCGCATTGGGCGGTCAGGAAGGCCTTGAAAGGATCCGCAATGAAAAATTTGATCTCGTATTTTTGGATCTCTCGATGCCTGACTTTACGGGACTGGACGTGATAGATGACTTGATCAAGGACGGCGTGATAAAACAGAACAATATCGTGCTGTTTACCGCCTCTTATCTTGGAATGAGCGATCTGGAAAAGGATCTGCAAAAAAAGGGCGTTCATTCGGTACTCCCAAAGCCGGCTGATATAGACCAGATTATAGGCAAGATAAACGAAATAGAATCAACATTGTAACTGCAATCTGGTGCTGCAGCGCTATGGCCGCGCATCCATTGCCGTGGAGCGCCATGGTGCATTGCATGTCGTCTGCTCAACCGTTTCGCGTGAGCCATGCCAAAGCCTTGGGGATCTGCTCACCTCAGTATCTCATTTTCCGTGCCCACACAGGCGTCAAGTTTTGCAGTGATGCTGGCAATCTCCTTTTTGATCGCGTCGTACTTGGGAAATCCCTTCCCAACTCCAGACTCGGGTCTTGTCCTCTCTATCGTGCTAATGAACCTCCGTATCTGCTCTGTAAGTACTGGGTCCAGTATGTGCGTGGCCAAGTTTAACGTGTCGTTGGAGTGGTTTGCCATCTGGACCATATAATCCTGCTTGCTACTGATGGTATGCGGGACATCCTCGTATGTCTTTGCATCCACCAGGTAGTGGTTCATTAGTCCGGCGATCATCAGAATCCCGCTAAAGTAGTTCTTCAGGGACTGGGTTACAAAGACCAGCTGCCTTCTTTTTGACTCCTCTTCTTGCCTGAGAACCCTTTGGGTAAACTCGATGGATTCGGACAACTTTTTACTGGTGCGCTTCTGCAGGTAGTATATCATTACTGCAATTACGACTGCCAAGGTCAAATCCCCAATGATAAATGACACCCATCCTGATGGGCTGCAGTGTGGATCAAAGCTCGTCAGGGAGCATGGGCCGATATTCTCCTCTTGGGAATGCGCAGGCGGGACGTGAATTAGCATCGCAACTGCCAGCAATGCAACAAATGCAGATGCCGCTACCTTATGCATACCGTATTATTAGATTATGATGCTTTATATTTTACCAGTATTCGATCGTCGATGCTTACGGTTGTACGTGGATTTTGGAACCGACGTGCATCGATCTGGCCAATTACGGATGCATCCCGGCAGGCATGCCACGAAAGGATCAAATAATCCTGAAGCATCCAAAGACATTCTTGCATGCGCAACTCTTGGGGCATGCACCGTCACATTCCTCTATGTGAAATCAGACGGGTTTGCCTGGCCGGCCATGGCCGTGGGCCGGATGGTTCTTCCTGATTCAAGAATGGTGTCTGCGCAGTCTTGATGGTACTGTCTTGGCATGGTTTAGATTAAGCGTGGCTTTGTCCTGCTTAGCTACCAGTACATGCATCCCTGACAGAACCTATCTCATTGATCTGGCAAACTCTGAGATTATCCCATACCAGTCCGTGGCCTTGACTATCCCGCTTGCCACCAGAACGCCCCTGGCTCCAAGCTCCACTGCCTTTGCAACGTCTGCGCCTGAGATTATCCCCGCCCCGCAGAGCAGCCCCGTCTGCCCGCCTGCGCCTATTGCCCTGCCCGCACCTGTGATGAGATCCGGCCTCTCCTTTGAAATCGCCCTGCCCGAACCGATCAGCTCAGGCGGTTCTATCGCTATGTAGTCTGGATTGAACCCTGCGTACCTTCCGGCCTCCTCCTCATCCCTTACGCACACTATGGAGATCATTCCAAGCTCTCTCATCCTATGCACCAGTCTTTCCACCACGGCAGCAGAAACCCTGTGCTCGCTGTGGTTGATCAAGGATCCCCTCACGCCTGATTCCCTTAGCATCTCCGGCACCACAAAGCCAGTCGTGCTGCCGACGCCTGCCTCATCCACGTGCTGTGCGAGGATGGGTATGCTGCTGCCTGCGACTGTACCAATCAGGTGCTGTGGCGGCGCGACGGCGATCTCGACTCCATACCTTTTTGAGACCTTTTCTGCAGCCCTTACAAACTCGACAATCCTCTCCCCTGCGACCTCCATGTAGTTCTTGCAATTAATGACCAGCATCTCTACTTGGATGCCTGATTTTCTATTTAATCCTTGATTGCCATGCCGGTATGATTCCATTCCTACAGTGACGCGCGGTCTTGCCCGGCCTAGTTCCAGAAGAACTCGTCCAGCCCTGACTGCTTTGGTTTTTTGAGAATCTTGTCAAAGTCCAAGCTCATCGATGACGTAATCTGCTCCAGGGTGGATTCCATGAACTCCATGTATTTTTTGGAATCGATCTCGTCCATTCTTGCCTTCTCGATGGGCTTTACCCCTATCCTGCCTATGACCTTGACGTAGGATATCCTGTCACCCCTCTTTATCGTCCTTGTATCCTCCAGCTGCCTTGCAGCCTTTATGTGCTGCGGGGTGGCCTTTACGTACTCTGACGGCGCCTTGCTGAGCATGACTGTAAATGTGAGGTCCTTCAGCGGTATCTCCCTTGCCTCCACCCTCATGCCATAGTCTGCAATCTTTCCCGATATCTCCTTTTTTGCCTCCTCAAAGTCACCCTCAGTCTGTATCCTTGCGAGCACCTCGAGTATCTCGCCAAACAGCCTCTTGATGAATGGCGGCGTGTGCGATTTTTTGCCAGTCAGCCCCTTGACGTCTACCTTTCCGGACTTCGTGACGCCAAAGTAGTTCTTCTTCCTGTTGCTCAACACGCAGTACCTGTACTCCTTGTCAATCTCGAGATCGACTCCGTGATCCCTCTTTGCCTGGTCTATCACGACCTGGATCTGCTCTGGCGTGGGCTTCTTGATGAACAGCGAATCCGTGTCGCCATAAAGCACGTTGATGCCTGCAGCCTCGCACTTGTTGATGGTCTGCTGGATGGTGTGCCTGCCGATTGCCGTGGTCGCCTCTGCTGCCGGAAGAAAGTACAGCGGGAATATCTCTGCCCCCATTACGCCATAGCTGGCGTTGAGGATCACCTTGAGCGCCTGGCTAACCACCGTATACTGCTGCCTCTGCTCGTCTGTCAGGGTCTTCTTCCTTGAGAGGTTCTTGTAGTAGTTCACCCTCAGGTCCCTAAGGGATCCGATGATCATTGACGTCAGCCCGTCTCTCTTCGAGCACGTCCAGTGGTTGGTCTGCGGGATGGTGTTTTTCTTGCATTCCTCATGCGGGCACCTGACTGTCTCGTATGACAGGTTTCTGACCTTTATGATGCTCGGGTACAGGCTGGCAAAGTCCATCACGACTACATTGAAATGTATTCCCTCCTTGGGGCTGACTACCAATCCGCCCTTGTACTTTTTGTCCTTGATCACGGCGTCAGACATGACGTCCTTTGATCTCTGCTCCAGCTCAGCCCTGTTTGGAATGAGACACCCCCTGGTACGGTGTTCGTAGTACAGCAGGCTCCTGATCCACTGCGACACGCCCAGTCTTGCGATGTCGTCAACCGGCATCCTTCCTATCCTTGCAATTATCACAAGCAGGTTCATGAGGAGATCGCCGTTGAAGCTTGTCAGCTGGTACGTGAGGAGGGAGTCGTTGTAGCAGTAGTTGGCAGTCTGGTAAAGCGTCAGCTGGTCAAGATCCAGCCCGTAGTTGATCTTCTCCTTTCCCAGCAGGGCCTTTGAGACGCTGTTGAGCGAAAAATCCGTATACGCCTGGCTGAAGGCGTATATCTGAAACGAGCGGTTGGACAAGGTCCTGTACAAGTCCAGGTGCACACCGTCCTTTAGCGTCGCAGAGTTCCTCATCATGCGGACCGGGTTTTGCTCCTCCCCGATGCCCAGTCTTTTGGCCCTGTGGTAGAGGTACGGCAGGTCAAAATCGTCCCCGTTGTACGTTATCACAAACGGAAACGAATCAATCACTTCAAACGCGTCGCGTATCATCTCCTTTTCGTCATCATAAAAGACGACCTTGACTGTGTCTGCAAGATCGTTTGTCCCCTCCGGCGTGCCGTCGGTTCTGAGCACGAAGATCTTGTCAAAATCGTCTGATCCCTTGAAGCCCACCGCGGTGATCTTTTTTTCTGCAATCTTGGGATCCGGAATCCTGTCCTTTTCTGCCTCCACCTCTATGTCGACTGCAAGCCTCCTGATTCTTGGAATCGGCTGGTTGAGCAGATCCGCCCACTCCGAGATGAACCCCTTGAACCCCTCTGCGTCCACCATGCTCCCACTGTCCACCTTGTCCCACAGCAGGCTCTTGAGTGCAAGCTTGACCTCGTCGGATATCTCCATGTTGTGGGAGATTATGTTTCCGTTTTCGACTCTGTAGTACCTTCCCACCACGAGCTTTTTGTCATAAAGGTAGTTCTCATAGTACTTGATGTCCGATTCCCACGTCTCGATCAGGTTCCTGATGCTCTTGTCGCTGGCAGTCCCCCCGATTGCAAGCGGGTCTGCGACGGTTATCTTTGACATGCCGACTGACTCGTCCCTTGCCAGGTCGTGCAGCTGCACCGTCCTTATGTCCAGCACGTCGTCCCTGTCGTGCAGGAATCCCAGTTCGTCCGGTGCCAGCTTGGCGTAGCAGTACGGCTTGTGCCCGGTGTTGTCATTCCACAGGAACAGCCTCTTGGATTTTGGATCATAAAACTTGAGGACTGCCAAGTTCAACTTGCTGTCGTACGTGGCCGAGACCAGCATGGACGGGGGCACTGACTCTGCACTTTGGACCGCTTGCATCTACGCCCCCTCGTATTTCCCTGCCAGCTCCCTTACCCATCTTGCTACCGGCTCCCTGTCAAGCATGACGCACTCGACGCCTGCCTGACTTATCAGCCCGCCGTCCTCCTCCGGATACGGCTCCAAGCAGACAAACCTCTTGATTCCTGCAGTAATTGACATCTTTGTGCACTCCAAACACGGCACGTACGTCGTATACATGGTGGATCCCCCCACTGCCACGCCCAGCGTGGCGCAGTGGACTATTGCGTTGGATTCTGCATGGCTGCACAGGCATCGCTCAAGCGACGCGCCGGATCCTATCTTTCCTTCCATCCTCTGTGTGCACCTTTCACACCCGCCTTCGAAGCAGTTTTTGATTCCAGGCGGCGTGCCGTTGTATCCTGCAGCCAGCTGTATGTGATCCCTGACTATTACCGCCCCCACCTTCCTTGTCAAGCAGTTGGAGCGCAGCTTTACCAGCTCTGCCTGCAGTATGAAATACTCGTCCCAGCTTGGTCTTGCAAACCCAGCACCCATGCGGACTTGTGGCACGCTCCATATTTGAGTGATAGGCTGCGCAGCACTGCCGCACGCCGCACCGCAGCTACGAAGACATAAAATCAGCAATTCCCGAATCCATGCATTGACAGAGTACATTGAACAAAAGTACGTGCAAAAGGACTCCATAGAGAAGAGACTGTATCAGGTGAACCTAGCCCGGCAGGCAGCCTCGGAGAACTGCATCGTAGTCCTCCCCACCGGGCTTGGAAAGACCGCAATAGCACTCCAGGTGATGGCAGAGTACCTGTCGCGCGGCGACGGGGGAGTGCTGTTCCTGGCTCCCACAAGGGTGCTGGTAAACCAGCATTATGATTTCCTGCACAAGCACCTGACGCTTGACGACATCTCGCTTGTCACCGGCGCCGACGCAGTCAAGAAGCGCAAAGGGCTGTGGTCGAATAGCGTGGTGTGCGCGACGCCGGAGATAGCAAGAAACGACCTTGACCGGCAGATAGTGTCGCCCGAGCAGTTCAGCCTCGTGGTGTTTGACGAGGTGCACCGGACTGTGGGGGACTATGCGTATTCCGGCATAGCCGAGCGCCTCGTCCACGCGCGGGCCAGGATACTTGGCATGACTGCAACGCTTCCAAGCGAGGCAGACAAGGCCACCGAGATTCTCATGAAACTTCGGATATCCAGCGTCGCAGAGAGGACCGAGGAGAGTCCTGACGTCAAGCCGTACACGCAGCAGACGCACACCGAATGGGTAAAGGTGGATTTGCCGCCGGAACTCCAGGCAATCCAGACGCTGTTGAAGCTGGCCCTGAAGCAAAGGTATGACACCCTGGGAAGAAATGGCATAGGCCTGTCCGGGCAGCAGTCGCTGTCAGCACTGCTTCGGGTCCGAGGCTACGTGCTGAGCCAGAACCGGCGCTCCGCCAAGCCGCTGTTCACGGCGATCCGAATCCACTACGCGCTGAACATACTTGAGGCGCACGGGATCACGCCGTTTCTGGAGTTCTGCAAGCGCGCACGTACTAGGAAGGGGGCGGGGGTCAAGGAACTCTTCGAGGTGGATCCCAACTTCACCCGGGCAGTCCATCTTGCCATGGAGGCGCAGTCGCGCGGCGTGGAGCACTCCAAGATTCCCAAGCTAATGGAGATAGTCGGATCCGTTCCGGGAAAGGTGCTCATCTTTACCAGCTATCGTGATTCTGTCGACATGATATCCCGCAACCTGAACGCAGCGGGAATACCGTCCGGAATCCTGATAGGCAAGGCAGGCGAGACCGGCCTGAAGCAGAAGGAGCAGATCCAGGCTGTCCGGAAGTTCAGGGACGGCGAGTTTCGCGTGCTGATTGCCACCCGAGTGGGCGAGGAGGGATTGGACATAGCAGAGGTAAACCAGGTGATATTCTACGACAACGTTCCAAGCTCCATACGGTACGTCCAAAGAAGGGGCAGGACGGGCAGGAAGGACGCCGGAAACCTGGTGGTCCTGATAGCAAAGAATACCATCGACGAGACGTACTACTGGATAGGGCAGAGGAAGATGACTGCAGCAAAATTCATGGGCGGCAGGATGACGACAATGCTTGCCAAGAACCAAAACGATGCCGACCTGCCCGAGGATCCTCCGGCGGGGCTTGACGCGTTTGTCTAGCCCCTCATGATGCCGTCTAGTATGTCCCGCCTTCTCCGTATCACCTTGTTTTTCATCCCCGTCTCGAGGTGGTGTATGTTGCTGTTTTTTGCTTCCAGCATGCGATCCAACCTTAAATCAAACTGCCCCTGAAGAAAACCCTCAAGGCCGCTGCCCTTCATCCCGAGATTTTCAGACGCCTCGCCGGCAAGGCGCGTGATGGACCTTTCCAGGTATGACAGGATCTCCTCCACGTCATCCTCGCTTAGCACCATGGCGTGCATCCGGCCGTAACGGCAAAAAATGTTGTGCCGATCGGCCATGCCATGCTGCCGGCCGCGCTGGCACGACCCATATCTACGCAAGCCTCTTGATTATGTGGTACCCGAACTCTGTCTTGACCGGCTCTGATACCTCGCCGACGCGCATCTTGAATGCGACCTCCTCAAACGGCTTTACCATCCTGCCCCTAGCAAAATAGCCCAGGCTGCCGTCTCTCTTGGCACTTCCCGAATCAATCGACACCTGTTTTGCCACCTTTCCAAACTTTTCGCCGCCCTTGATCCTCTCCAAGGCCGCCACGGCCTCGCTTTGTTTTGCGACAAGAATGTGCGAACACTTTATCTTGTTTGACATGCGGTATTACTCCTGCCCTTACCTTAATTGTTTTTGACGGCATGTGTCGGCGCGAATCTGCTCACGCCAATCCCGTGCGGACCTGCAGGATCACTTCTTGTTCTTTCCCAGTATGACGTTGCGCACCTTTACCATCTTTCTTGCAAGCATAAATCCCCCGCCCGACATGCAGCTTCCTATTATGACGTGCAGCACGCCGGATTCCTGCTGGGGCGCCACGAGCATCACGTACGCAAAACCGACAATCATCAGCAAGACCCCAAAGGCCGCAAAGATCGCCATCATCATTGGAATCCTGGGCGGGATTGGGGGGAGCACGTTGGCAGACCCCTCGACAAATCCTGACTCCCTGCAGACACTGCAGCAGTGTTTTTGCTTCTTTCCATGCCATACCGACTCCAAAAAGTAAAACTCCTGCCGGCACGAATCGCAGGTTCTTGTCGGTATGGTGACCTTTCCGTGATCGTCAAAGTCTTGGCCCATCTTCTTCATGCACTCCCTGCAAAAGTATCCTCGGATGTGCCACTGTTTTTGAAAGTTGTACTTTTTCCATCCCAGCGGGGTGTTGCAGCCTGCGCATGAAGTCATTCCCGCGCACCCGATTCCCCGGCGGAGCCGTTCCAGCACTCATTCATCTCACGCTGGCCGGCGTACGTACTCCCTGCCATACCGCCGCATGTCATGGTATCATTAGTGACACTAAATGCTTTAAATGATGCGGCTGACAGCGATGCTGCCTCTGGCAATCTGCGCGTATGCGCTTCCCTAACGTTATAGTGCATTTTGGCAGTCCATAACATTTTGCACTCCGTACAGCCGAATAATCTTTTTAATCCGCAACTATCCAACTCCCTGCATGTCATCCCTCTTTACCATAAACGAAGCTAACGCCGCCCTGCCAGACGTCATAAAAAAATTCGAGTACGCCCTGTCAAAGAAGCAGGAGGTTGCAAAGTACGAGCAGCAACTGCAGGTCAGCCTTTCAACTACCAATTCACTCGAAGAGTATGTCGACATCAAGCAGAAACTGAACACGGCGGTAACCCGGTTCTACGAGTCAGTAGAGATTCTGGAGAAGACAGGTGTCGTAGTCAAGAGCATCGATCAGGGCCTTCTCGACTTTCCTGCAAACCGGTTCGACGAGGAGGTGTGGCTGTGCTGGAAGTACGGGGAGACCGAGATAAGGTTCTGGCACGAGAAGGATTCTGGCTTTATGGGAAGAAAGCCGCTTGAGGTCAGCGACGAGTCCCTAGTGTAGGTGCTGGCCGCTACATGCAGGCGTCTGGCAACCCGCATGCGTTCATTCCATACCTGCCCTGCCCGCATGCGTCTGGCTGCTGTTCCTTCTGCCGACCCTCTTCTTGTCCCTGCATATGCCACACAAGTATCCTCTCATGAATGCCTGCAGCTCGGCGTCAAACCCGTCGCTGCCATAGTGCCGCTTTGAGATTGTCACGCCGCCAGGGACGGTTTTTTTGCAGCTGCTGCAATGAATCTCCAAGTTCAGCCTCACCACCGGCTCGTCGCCTGACACGGTTCCAAAGATCACGCTCCGGCTTACACCCGTCATGTTATAAACGCCGCCCCCTGATACCCGGCACCCGGGATCCAAAACTCATGAATATTATGTCCAAAGACAAAAGTTGGTTCACATGTTGTCTGTCTGGTTCCGCGTCATACGCGTCCGTTTCCTACTGGCGTCTGTGATCGCAGTGTCCGTCGGGCTGGCGCTCAACTGGTGGCAGAACTCTGCCATAAGCCCGCTTGACGCGGCCCTGACGTTTGCCGGCGTCATGGCGCTTCACGCCAGCGTGGATCTGTTCAACGACTACTGGGACTTTAAGCGGGGCATCGACACCAGCACCAAGCGCACCTCCATGAGTGGTGGCACCGGCGTCCTGCCCGACGGCCTGCTTGCGCCATCCTCGGTGTACCGCGCAGGCGTCGCGTTCCTGGTTATTGGCACCGCCATCGGGGGATACTTTGTCTTCACAGACGGCGTGGTAATTGCCGCTATACTGGGGTTTGCCGTCCTGTCAATCTACTTTTACTCCACAAGGATAGTCGACTCCGGCATGGGCGAGTTTTTTGTCGCCCTCAAGGGTTCGCTTATTACCATCGGAGCCTTCTACATCCAGTCCGGACAGATTACTGCCGAGTCAGTTCTTGCCGGCGCTGCCGTGGGCTCCCTGTCCTCGCTGGTGTTGTTTGTTGCATCCTTTGCCGATCACGACGCCGACAAGGCCAAGGGACGAAAGACCCTGGTGATAATGGCAGGCCGGGACAGGGCGCCTGCGCTTTTTTGGATATTTCCGGCAGTCTCGTGCGGCGCCATAGTCGCCGGCGTGTCTGCCGGCATGCTTCCCACCTCGTCCCTTGCAAGCCTCCTCGCGTTGCCCCTGATGGTGCGGTCAGGAATCGGACTGATGAGGAGGCACGACACAGTGGAGGAACTGCTGCCGTCGATGTCGTCCACCCTGCTGGCCAGCCGAATCACGGGGGCATTGCTTGTCGCAGGGATACTGATCGGGCTCTAGACATAAATTTAACCAGCTGTGACGTGTTGTATGATCTCCGGTTCTGCAACCCCCGAAGGGACAAAGCAGTTTGCAATCGACTCCGGCGCGAACCGGGCCAACTTTAAGGTGTTTGAGGACCTCACCCTTTCAAACGTGGGAATCGGGACATATCTTGGCGATGCTGACTCCAAGACAGACGATCTCGTCTCCGAGGCAGTCCGGCAGTCTGTCATGTCGGGAATCAACGTGATAGACACCGCAATCAACTACAGATCCCAAAAGGCCGAGCGTTCTGTCCGACGGGCAGTGTCGGGACTTGTCCAAGACGGGGTGGTATCACGCGATCAGATATTTATCTCCACCAAGAATGGCTACGTCACACACGACGCCGACGTGGAGCTTGGCTTCTGGGAGTACGTCCAACGGGAGTACGTCCAAAGCGGCGTGGTGGGAAGGGGCGACATCACATCCGGATACCACTGCATGACTCCGGCATACATGTCTGATCAGCTAGACCGGAGCCTGAAGAACCTTGGACTGGAGTGCGTTGACCTGATGTACATCCACAACGCCGCAGAGGGGCAGATAAAGGATGTCCCGCGGGAGCAGTTCCTGAAGAACCTCGAGTCCATATTCGAACTGTACGAGCAAAAGCGCGACGAGGGCAAGCTGGCCTATTACGGGATGGCCACGTGGGAGTGCTTCCGGGCATCTCCAACCAACCTACAACATCTTTATCTTGAAGACGTTCTGGCAATGGCAGTCAGGGCGGGGGGAGAAAACCACGGGTTCAGGTTCATCCAGATGCCATTCAACATGTATTATGACCAGGCACTTCTTACCAAGAGCCAGCATGTCGGGGGATTGGAAATGTCTGCCCTGGAGGCCGCAAGGGCCTTGGGGGTGGGAGTCTTTACCAGCGTGCCGTTCATGCAAGGCCGCCTGCTTCAGCCTGGCGTGATGCCGGATTTTGACGAACTCAAACCCGCGCTGCGCGCACTCCAGTTTATACGCTCCTCCCCCGGTGTCTTGGCCCCGCTGGCCGGCCAGAAACTTCCAGAGCACGTCTCAGAAAACATTGAGATCATGAACATCCCCCCGCTTGCCGAAGACAAGTTCCTTGACATCGTCAAAAAACTCACGTCGTAGATTCCAATCTTGCATGATCCTGAAAGTAACATGCTACTTTTGGGACTATAGACGTGGACACCACATCGTATAAAGATAATAAGCTGCATTTCTCTAACAGTCTTGAAGTTGGCTGAAAAGATTTACGACTATGTCAGGATCTGCAATTCTGTCATGTCAATTGATCCCAAGATCCGTTTTGCCGGCGTGATCAACGAGAGGGGCAGGCTTGTGGCCGGAGGCATGAAGGATAGCATCAAGTCGCTCGAGGACGAAAGGGATGACGAGATGATCTTCATGGAGCTTGCGTTGCGCGTAAAGATGAGAAAGGAGTTTGACGGACAGCTGGGATCGGTAAAGTTCGCCCTTGCGCTGCGCGAACGAATCCTTGCAATCAGCGTGCCGATCAACGACGACATCCTCTATGCTGTATTTGAGCCTGACACCGATTACAGCGTCATCCCAAACAAGATCCTCAAGATAATCAATTCCTGATCCGGCTTGCCGTGCGGGCCTGTCGCATCCCTGACACGTGGCGCAGAACAGTTTCAGACATGCCGAAATTACACACCAAATATAAGGAATTTCAGAATGGGTAAATTATGCCCGTGGATCCCGTGTGTGGAATCGAACTGGACGAGGATCTTGCCCTTTTGCACGAGCATAACGGGGCAAAGTTCTACTTTTGCTGCAACGGGTGTAGGCGGATATTCATCAAAAAGCCGCGCAAGTACAAAAACAACGCCTAAATTGGAAATGCGCCGCACATCCTGCAGAACCTCGACCCCTTTGTGGCACATCTGCAATAAGGGCACGCGCCGTTCCTAGCCTGCTCGGGTGGGCCAAAATGCCTCCTAAACGCGTCATAGTAGTACATCGACTCTCTGTTCCTAACTGTAACGCCGTCCTCCTCTTGTATGGCCTTTCTCCTTTTGGCAAACTTGTCCTGATCGATGACTGACTCGAACAGGCCGGTCAGGCCGGCGGTTCCTGCACCGTCCTGCATCGGAGACTTGGGCCTCCACGCGATCCTGAGTGGAATGCGCTCCTCAAACATCTTGCGCAGTATCCACTTCCCATGCCTCTCCTTGCCTTCGCCCCTGACCTTCAAGTCGGCAGGAATCTCCCGCGCAATATCCTGCACCGGACTGGACAGGAACGGCGATTCCACTTCCACCCCGAGGGCCTTTCCAATCTCCTGCGCGGGGAAATGCATCACGGAGCAGACCCTCCTGATCTCCCCTTCCAGCTCCTCCTTGGACTTGTTGACAAGGAATCTGTACCCGGCAAACAGCTCGTCGGCACCGTCGCCTGTAATGATGGATCTCTCCCCGTTGTCCCTTGCCCACCTTGCCGCCATGTACATGACGACGTTGTTTCGAATCTCAATGTCATTGAAATTTCCCAAGATCCGGATCGTCTCCTCCGCGGCCTCAAGTATCTCTGCCGTGCCTGCAGTGTATATTGACAGGGGGATCCCCATACTGCCTGCGGCCATCTGGCAGTATGTCAGGTCAGTCGAAACAAAGTCTTCTGCAATGACTGCCACGCCCCGCGGCTCTCGTTTTCTTGACAGGTATGCGATGATGGTGCTGTCCAAACCTCCTGACAGTGCGATCAGGCTAGACTCGCAGGATGTGCATGACTCTTCAAGTGCCCTGTAAAGCCTACCTGATATTTCTCCTGGTACTCCAGAGATGTCTGGCATGTGCATGGATGTGTGTGGCAGCCATCCATATTCTTTTGTAACGACGGGCAAAAATCCCTACAGTCGGACTTGCCGACACCGGCAGCCAAAGATCTTTCCTGCACTCCAAAAGATCCATAATTCCAGCCATTGCTAGACCCAAGCCGGTTTGCAGTCTGTCCATGACCGGACTGCTTGGTCTGTGATCCCTGCGTCTCGTGGCGACCTCGGTGCCCGTAATGGCAGCTCCATTGTCATGGTCTTGGTCGCCGGCCTGCTTGTGCAAATTTTGGGACGTAGATTCACTTGCATGATCCAGCAACATTTGATGGTGCACGCTATCTCACATGCCGTGAATGATTAAAATTTTTGATTTTTAAAATATTTTTTAGATAAATTATTTTTTATTATTTTAATTTATTTTTCGGATCTCAACCAAGCGGACCCGTAGTATATGGATTGGAAATATTTTGAGATGCTGCAAAATACTGATGCCTGCAGGCGCTCTGTAGTACGCAAAGCGTCTCCTGCGTCTTGCCACAACGCCCTTCTGCTTCCTTGTGATGTTTTGCAGACATGCGTCCGTGCTCGAATCCTTCACTTACTGCAGCGGCATGATTCTGCAGCCGCGTCACTGCTGGCTGGTCTGCGGGATCGCCTCTCTGGTCTTGCATGGTTTTGAATCTCTCATTGAACTCCCAGCGCGGCTTTAGCATTGTGGCCTGCCCACTGCCAGACCGTGCAGACTGCGTCATAACTGGTAGCATGCCTGCATAACACTTTGTGTTGCAAGATTTAAATCCCCTGTGACCAGCTGAGTGTTGATGCTGCTACCCGCCGAGATTGAATCCAAGACGCTGATTCCCGCACTGAGGGCAATCCTCGCAAAAAAGCTCGCAGAAGAGCACAACATACGGGAAGACGAGATCTCAAAGATGCTCGGCGTCACCCAGGCTGGCACTCGGGGGGATCCATCCCTGATAATGAAGCTCCTGGCCGAAGAGCAGGTTGCGATAATGATAGACGAGCTCAGCGACAGCCTCTCCTCTGACATGGCCTACACTCCATCCAGCCTCTCAAAATTCATCGGGCTTTGCAATTACATAAAATCCAGCCTGTTCATATGCGAGATACACCACAACCTAGAGTCCAACATAGACGAGCAGGTGTGCAAAGAGTGCGAGAATATGCTTCTCAAGGGTCCGGGAAGCGTCTACTAGGATCTTTCCAGTATTATCTCAACTGTTGATGTCATTCTTCCTATACCCGGGGCAGCATCAGTGTCTAGGGTGATTTTTTGAATCCTGATCCCGCCTTTCATATCCCTGATGATGTTTGCCACCGCCACCGCGTTTGGGATGGCGTTGCCCTTTGATCTTATTGCCAACCTAGAGCTGCTTTCCATCCTGGTCAGGGCATACCCCACCGACGTCATGACCGGTTCTCCTTCTATGGTTATGTTGTCTTGCGTCACTTCACTTGCCTCTCTTACTGACATTATTTAACAATCAGAAATTTTCTATTCTTTTAAGTTTTATCGACAATTGGTTCATTTTTCAAAGTATGTGATTGGGATGTTTTGATAGTCGCCGTTTGGAAGGACCCTTCTTATTGTGATTGGTATGACTCTCTGTTCGAGCTCCTCCATGGCTATGTCCAGCGAAATTCTTGCAGTCTTTGGAATTGGTATGAATGGCGGCGCACCCAGCGACAGCTGTAGCGCCCTTGCCCCCATGATTCTTGCCTTCTCAAACCTGGTCAGCGTCGGAGGACCAATCAGTATGGTGCCGTCGCAGGGTATCTCGACTGGCTCGCGGTCGTCAATCCTTTCTACCACCTCCCTGTTCTCGATCTCCTTTATCTTCTTCTCCAGCATCTCCTGCTCCTCTTCTGTCAGCGGATGCTTGTCATCTTTTTCTATCAGTCTTCTATATGTGTCAAGGGCTTTGTTCAGTCCAGCATTATTTTCAGGCTCCACATCCGCAATTTCCGGATCTAACAGCTCGGCTCTTTTTATATCCGACAAGTGACCTTTTTCCTTTAAAACGTTATATAATCCAATCATTTGAACCAACGGGTTGACCGCCCAGTCCGTATCCAGAATGCAGCTGACTTTGGAGGTTGTTGGTAAGGCAAAGAACACATGCAGTCTCAAGCGGCACCTGTCTCCGAGGACCGTCGGCATCATAACCCGATCCCTTCCCCTGGAGGGCTACATCCACATGCTGGGAAAAGACATCATGTACGTGGAAACCAGCATCGACTCTGGAATAGAGAGGGCGCGATCCGAGTTCAAGAAGGGGGACATTGCGTTTCTTCCCTCTACTGGAAGCATGTGCTTCTTTACCAATGACGTGACGTCCTCCAAAACCATGACTCCGCTTGGCAGGCTTGATGACGTTGGTGTGCTGTCGTGCGCCAAGTCCGGCGACGTCCTGCGCATCTATGACGATGCTGCCTGATACAGCCTGTGTCCGGAATACCCGCCTACAATCTTCACGGTTCCCTTGCCTGCCTGTTCTCTTAGAAAGGCGTTTGCAGTGGATATCTTGATTCCGGTCTGTCTGGCAAGTTCCTGAACCGTGACCACCTTGGCATTCTGGATTATTCTCATCGCCTGCTGCTCGTTGATCCTGACTGTGATTTCAGCCTTTTTTGGACCGCTGTCCTTGTCCTTCTTTCCCTTCTTTGAATCCCTAGATGATGCCTTATCCCTGGATGCTACGGTGGGTTTTTTTGCTCCGCCCATGTCGACTCGAGCGGATATTCCTCTTATAAACGATAAACCATGTTTCAGGTGCGCGTCATCCGGACTTGCGTCATGAGGACAGGTGGCTTGCCAGGGGTGATGGCACATTAATGGCATGCGCAAGGACTGCGGGAACGTCTGCAGGTAGTCCAGGCAGGACTGCCCGCGCGAAGCCGCCGGGCGCACGGGCCGGGATGAATTCTGCAAAACATACAAAAACCAGACATATGTTACACGAATGTGCAGACGAGATTTATTTTTGTCACCGGAGGCGTAATGTCCGGCCTTGGCAAGGGCATAACCACTTCTTCTATCGCAAAATTGCTGCAGCTTGCGGACCAGAAGGTATCGTGCGTCAAGATAGACCCGTACTTGAACTACGACGCCGGAACCATGAACCCGGTCGCGCACGGTGAGGTCTTCGTAACCGAGGACGGCGGCGAGTGCGACATGGATGTTGGAAACTATGAGAGATTCCTCAACCAGAACATCCCCAAGAGCCACAACATCACGACGGCCCAGGTGTACTCTGCGGTAATCGAGGCTGAGCGAAGCGGCGAATACCTGGGGGCGTGCGTCCAGATAATACCCCACGTGACTGACAAAATCAAGGATCGGATTAGGGGAATTGCCAAAGACGAGAATCTGGATTTTCTAATTGTCGAATGCGGCGGAACTGTGGGCGACATAGAGTCGCTGCCGTTTCTGGAGGCACTCCGGCAGATGCGAGTAGAGGAAGGATCCCGGGGGGTGATATTTGTCCATGTCACGCTGGCGCCCGAGCTTGCTGTGGTGGGCGAGCAGAAGACAAAGCCCACGCAACACAGCGCCCAGGAGCTGAGGAGAATAGGCATTCAGCCTGACTTTCTTGCAGTAAGGTGCACGTCGCCGCTGCAGGAATATACAAAGAGAAAGATTGCCATGTTTACAAACGTGACTGCAGCAGACGTGCTGTCGTGCCATGACGTGGATTCGGTTCTCAAGGTGCCACAGATCCTCCACGATCAGGGCATCATGGATTCACTGTTTACAAAATTTGGCCGCGTGGGGATGGTGAACACATCGGCCAACTGGGACAGGTGGAACGGGATAGTGCGTGACATGGTAGGGTATGAGGACCAAAAGATAAGAATAGCGATGGTCGGAAAGTATGTCACACTCTCTGACAGCTACGTGAGCGTAAACCACGCCCTCAGTCACGCGGCAGCGGCGATCAAGAGATCTGTAGACATCAGCTGGCTGGACTCCGAGTCCGTCACGGACAAGGCGCTTGCCGGATACGATGGCATTCTGGTTCCCGGCGGGTTCGGCACGCGGGGATCGCAGGGAATAATTGGGACTGCAGACTATGCGCGCAGGAACAGCGTCCCGTACCTTGGAATATGCTTTGGGTTCCAGATGGCTGCAGTCGCGTTTGGGCGGCATGTGATGAACCTTCCCGGCGCGGCCTCCACTGAGATAGATCAGCAAACAGGGGATCCCGTGGTGGACTTGCTTCCTGAGCAGAAGAATGTCACCGACATGGGAGGGTCGCTGAGACTGGGGGCAAACGCCATCTCGATAAGGAACAGCACGTTTGCACGGAAAGTCTACGATACCGGCACCATACACAGAAGGCACCGGCACAGGTATGAGATCAACCCGGAGTACATCCAAGAATTTGAGAGGAACGGCATGATATTCTCAGCTGAAAGCGACGGCGGGAGGAGGATGGAGATACTGGAGATACCCGACCACAGGTTCTACCTGGGGGTGCAGTTCCATCCAGAATTCAGCAGCAGGCCTGGATTTCCGGAAGAGTCGTTTGCAGCATTTGTCCTGGCAGCGTCTGGGAATAACTGATTCGGATCCATCCTACCTTATCCCTGATATGACGTAGATCCTCTGCCTTGCATCCCTGGTGGACACCTTCTTCTTGACGTAGCCCTTCTTGAGCAGGTGGCTCAGGGCAAGCCTTATGGTCCTTTCCGGCAGGAGCGTCTTGCTTGCCAGGTTCTTCTGCGTCAGGGCGCCTTCGTACTCGAGGGTCTTTAGAAGAAGCTTGGCGCTTGGCGGCATGCTGAGCAGATCCTTTGCAAGGTGGACCTTCTTTGCAAGGGCCGAGATAGCAGTGGTATCGTTTTTGAGCCGGATTATGCTGGCAGGCGGAAAGAACTGGGTGCACTCGACAGTCTTGCTTACCTTGTAGCGATCCCTGCCATCAAGAACGACCTCGCAGTGGTGCCTTGCAGAGACGTCGTCTATCTCAATCGAGCTGCTGTTTGAAACTATTATCGGCCTCCTGGTTACGTCAATGGAGTTGACAGAGATTATCTCAAAGACTGCAGAGTCTTGGAACAGTATGGGACCTCCGGCGGACATGGAGTATGCCGAGGATCCCAGGGGAGTGGAGACTATTATCCCGTCGCTGTTGTCATGCCATACCTCCTCGCCGTTGACGTGCAGCGTGTGCTCCATGAGTATGGCGCTCTTTGCAGAAAAGACTGCAACGTCGTTTAGCACCGGATACACGCTCCTGCCGTCTATCTTAACACCCAGGCGGGGAACCTTGTCGACGACATACTTTTGCGTCTTTAGCACGCCTGCATAGGATGCAAACTCCCGAAGATCAATCTGGGCAAGAATCCCGTCTGCCTCGCCTTCGCTGATTCCCAGCACGGGCAGGGTGGCGTCAAAAGTCTGGTGGAAATAGTTCCTGACCCCCCGGTCGCCTCCGAGGACTATGATGCAGTCTGCGTTTTGTATCTTGGATCTTGTGATAACAAACGACTTGATCTCGAGATCATCCAGAACCTGCTTGATTGCCCTTGCCGACTGCTCGGTACTGCCGGAACCGTAGATTCCTATCTGCACCCCTAAGCGAGGTCGTCAGGGTAATAAATCCATTATCAGAGGCGGGGTGTTCTGTGAGATCTGTCTCTTGGACATCTTAATCACATTTCTCAGTACCACGCACGGCGTATCGCCAGGATATTCCATCGAGACCGTGACATTTGAATGCATGGATAACTTTGTTGGGACAACCGACTCACGTCCCGCCTTTTGACACTCTGGCGTTGTCTGGATCCAGATCCTCCCAGACCACGTCATAACCCATTTTGGATAGCAAAGCAGCATGGCACGAGTCTGGGATTTTCTGCGATGCCAGTATCCTGCAGACATCGGCGAATCGGGAAACCCCTCCAAGGTGGCCGTCCATGGCTTTGATCTTCTCCCTTGAAATCAGGTACGAGCCGACTGCAATGTAATCCCCGGGATGATCGGCAAGAATGATCTTCAATACTGCATCCTCCGGAATGGAATTTTCAAGGGCGATCTGTCTTATGGAGATTAAATCCCGATGGTCCTTGCCAAGTCTTATCTTGGTGTGGCTTTTTTCCTCAACAATTTCTGCATCGATCTTCCTTAGGTGCTCCAAAACAGGTTTGATTGAAACGTCCTTTTGAAAAGTAAAGATTCTCTCCTTGGAGATTGTCTCTATCCGGGAGCATGCAAGTTCGGAATTTATCGCCACCAACAGATCGGTCCCCTTGCCGTTCTTGCCGCTGCCGTCAAGCAGTGCCTGAATCTTGTCCCCCTTTCTCTCAAGGTATTCCTTTGTCCAAAACCCTACAATTTCAAAATACACCTTTCTCCCGAACCTCTCAAAAAGAAAATCTGGAATCATGGCCTTGCCGCCTGCGACCAGCGGGTCAGGCTCTCTGGAGATCCTCCATCCAAGCTTGCAGTCTTGATCAAAGTGCTGGTAGAATTTCTTGGCAAATGCCGCCTCTGTAGAACTGTCATAGACGCTGTCGCCACCACCACCGCCGTTCTTAGCATTGCCACCGTCCCGACGTGCGGAATCTATCGTTGGGCGAAGAAATTCACCGGTGCCCTTACTGGACAGTTCAAACGAGTAGATTTTTTGTCCATCGTCTGTTTTTTTGACTATGGATCCTGTGATCTTCCAGACTGGTGTGCGTACGATTGACGGTAGCAGTTTGGCCATGGACGTACCGTATCTGTCAGTCATCCTGAAAAGGCTGAGCGGTCCTTCCAAAACACACTTGATGGAGTCGTCCCCGTCCGAGCCATTGCCTCGATGGTACTCCAGGGTATACATCAGCCCGTATTTTTTGACGTTGCGTAAGACCTGCTTCCAGTAAACCCCGCCTTTCACGTAAAATTCCAATTGGGCACATCTGAAGAGGAGCGTCTGAAACAGGGATAGGTTGTACCACCAAATCAGATCTTTTGCACCTATGGCATCAAACCTGGACAGTGCCAGATTCTCATCCTTGTCACTCCACATTATGGATTCAACGTCGTCTGGCGAGGCATGCATCTGTGCCGCAGTCTGCCGTATGATGTCCTGTCTTTGCAGGCCGGACAGGGCCAGGCCCCGCCTTGCAGATTCTTCAAACAGTTTCCTCCTTATGAGCATGGGCGTTGCAACAGACGACGACGTATTTGATCTCCCGAAGACGCAGCGCCGCTCTAGCAGTGCAGACAGTCCCCTTACCAGCTTGTAGTCGTGTTCGGATTCAAGCGATCCTATTTTTTGCAGCAGGTCACCCTTGCACTGCCTGCCTTCTTGGGCGTCTGCAAAAAACGCCACAACCCTGCTGGCAAGGTCATAGTCAGTGCCGCTGCCAGGGACCGCAACACAAAACAGCGGCGTTATCCTGCCTCGACTGATCCTGGCACGCAGAAGATCATATGGGAGCATCAGGCATGGCCTCCGTCGTTCTTGCTGTCCTGTGGGGAGTCATGTCTGTTCCATTGCGATGCCGAACCATGCCCCGGGGAAAGCAAATTTTTTTTCAGTGCGGTTATTCTTTTCGCGCTGGTACTTGTCTCCCGAGTATGTCTTGATACCAGTTCAATCAATCTTGCCTGCTTGCCATTCCGTTTTGGTCTTAGGATCCTGCCCAGCCTCTGTATCAGTTCTCTGCCGCTACCCGTACCGCTCATAATTATGCCCAATTCCGCATCAGGAACATCCACTCCCTCGTCTAGAACCCTTGACGTGACCACCACGTTATACCTGCCGGATTTGAACCCTTCCAAGACATCCCGCCTTTCATCCATAGCTGTCTTGTGTGTGATGTGTGGTATTAGGAACCTGTCGGATAGACGGTAGACCATTTTGTTATTTTGTGTGAAGATTATCGTCTTTGCGCCGCCGTACTGCTGTAGTATCTTTTGCAGCTCGTCTACCTTTGTCTGGCTGTTTAGCGCAATCTCGTTTGCCCTGTTTTTTGCAAGCATCGCCTCCCTTGCAATCCTATTTTTGTTTGACATCATGATTACTCGCTTAAGATTGTACATCGTGGGGGTTTGGAATCCCAGCTGCCTGAGGTTTGTCAGAAATCTTTTGTGAGTAGCCTCGTATTCCTTTTGCTCGTCCGGGGTCAGGTTGACTTGGATTCGGTCTACGGTATACCCTGCCAGATGTTTTTGCCTTGAGAGCTCTTGGGGTCCAAGGCGAAACACGACGCCTCCTGTAAGATGCGGGATCATCTCGTGCAGTCCGTCCTCCCTTTCCATCGTTGCAGTCAGGCCCATCCTGCATGGAGCAATGAACTGCTCTGCAATGGAGCGGTATCCCGGTGCGGGAAGATGGTGCACCTCATCAAATATTATCAATTTGAACCGGTTTCCAATTGTCGGTGCCCAAATGTACGCAGAGTCATACGTTGCTATGGTGATTGCCTGAAGGTCGTGTTCTCCGCCTCCCAGTCTGCCTACTGGGATCCTTTGAGGGTTTTGGTCGCCACCACCACCACCATCAGCCAAGACGTGTCTGGAGATGTTCTCCGCCCACTGCTCCATCAAGTCAATCGTCGGGACCACCACCAGCGCCGACGCGTTCACACTCTGAATCGCCTTAATTCCCAAGACGGTCTTTCCCGCACCCGTGGGCAGGATGACGCATCCCTTCATGGATGCCTTCTCCCAGTTTTGCATGGCCTGCCGTTGATAATCCCGCAGCTCTAGGCCCGTGATTTGAAACACGGGTGACGGGATGAAATCAGGCACGTTGTCGGCAAAATCCAACTCACTCTTTTTCAGATACTCGACAATTTCCGGATAATTCAGGCCGTGGGATCTAAGGGAATTGGTCCGTTCGTCGTATTTTGTACCGGGAATTCTGACCAGTCCGCTGTTCTCGATGCGGATGGTGCCCCTGTCAAAGAACAGTTTTGGGCTTGGCGATGTACTAGATGACAAGTCTGATTCTTTGCTGCCAGCATCACTATAATCATTTTTTGTTTGCCCGGTAGGTGGAAACGCGCACAGAATTGGGCGCCGTGTGACATCCAAAATTCGTATCAGCGTCGAATCGATTGATTGATTGTGTGTGATGTAATCGAGGCATCTGCTCTGGCATCCATATCCATACCTGACATGATCCACAGATCACCTTACCGCCTGCGCGCGGCATCAAAAATAAAAAACGCCACAAAAAACCCGTTAAAATTCATTACAGATCCCGGAACTTTACCGTGTTGTAAAAGTATGATGCGTTTGTCTGCACCGCCCCCCTGCGGGGGATCTTTTGCAGTCCGACGTTCTTCGAGTCGAGCGCTGCCTGGGCCGCGCCTCCGGCAAAGCAGAGTGCCCACAAAAAGTCTTTCTCCTTGAGCATGGTGCAGCAAAACGCCGTACCAAAGATGTCGCCTATCCCAGTGGTGTCGTGAATCCGCTTGCTTGGTATGGTGATGGAGTACACCTTGTCGCCTACCAGAAGCGAGACGTTGGTCTTGTCTGTCAGCAGGACGTACTTGACTCCCATCTTCTGGATGGCTTTCATCATTTCAGTGCCAGTCCCGTCAGCGAGGCATTTGGCCTCCCCGGGACTGACCTTTATGGCATCGACCCCGGACAAGTCAAGGTCGGTGCGCTCCAGCACTATGCGGTTTTGCGGATCCGTCCGTCTTAGAAATCCCTGCGGATCGACAAGAAGAAATCTGGAATCGCCCTTGATGCTCTCAAGGACGTCGCCGGATATCTCTTGAAATATCGGGCTCACCATGTGCCCGTCTGCGTCTGCCTTTGCGTACGGCACCGGCTCGCACTGGTGTTCCAGCACGAGAGTCCTGCCCGATCCATCAACTGCGATGGCAAACCTAGTCGTGCCGCTGCCAGACTTGCATCCTGTCGTGTCTATTCCGTTCTCTGCAAGGTACTGGCTTGGAAAATCCGCGCCGAACCTCGTGTGCAGGTCCACGTCAAACTTGAACTGCCTGGCCATGATGCTGCAATAACACGCAGAGCCGCCAATCTGGTCATACCTGTCACTGCCGATGGTGATGGCATCCACCGCGCAGTGGGAAAATATGGCCAGCCTCATTCCCTATACATTCTGCGCATTGGATTTAGTTTTTTGCATTGATTTTTTCAAAATATTCCCTGCAGAGTATCTGTCCCTTTGTCACCATCAAATCCATCCCCGACTGTAAACATTCATGGCACGGACCCTGCATTGCATCTCACCAATGCCTGCAGTACACCTGATTAAAAGATGCAGCCGGGTTGGTGGCATTGTACGTGGATGCGACTGCCCGGCAGCGCCACACTTTCAAGTATAAATAGCGTCGATTCCATGCCATGCCATGGGAGTTATAGCCAAGGGTGCAAAGTGCAACGTGGACGGTTGTGACATGGATGGTGCGCGGTCCATCAACACGCTGCGGGTGCAGAATGCGGGCCTTCCAGTAAGCTCTGCCGGAAAAAAGGCCGTCTTGTGCAAAGAGCACTACAAGGAGTGGAAGAAGGAGTCAAAAGGCGATCGCGACCTTGAGCGGGCCAGGTTTGACAGGTTTTAGCCTCTAACCTGCTATGTCCTGGCATGAGCATGCCGAGGCTGCCTCTGGGCATATCCGAATTGCAGGCATCGTTTCCGGCCTGGCTCCATTTGGGGCGCTATGATTTGTCAGGCTGCCTGCCGGGAGGCTTTTTGTGGACCGGGTTGTCAAAGTAGTCCCTGCTCAGCCTGTCATACATGTCGCCTATCCTTTTGTACAGCCTTTTTGGCTTCCTGGACTTCTGGCAGCTGAGCACGTACAGTGCCAGGATGGGAAAGGCGATCGTCGCGTCTGCATACACCGTCACCATTCCCTGGTGTGCGTTCTGGACCTTGCCCCAGCTCTTTCCCTCCTGCAGGGTGGCCCCTGACAGTCCCCCGGTGTCCGGCCGGGCGTCTGTAATCTGAATGATGTAATCCTGGCCGCCGTCCCCCCTTCTGAGTATCTGGTCAAGCAGCGGCCCTGTCTGCTGGGCCGTGTTCTTTGGCACCCCGCCGCCAAGCTCCAGGATGCCTGATTTTTTGGAGTCGTAAAGTATCGCCGCCTGCTCGATTATCTCCCTTACAAAATCCAGGTTGTACCCCTTGCCCCTGAGCCGGTGGACTGCCAGGTTGAGCGCCAAGGACGAATCCTTCATGGTGGATATGTACACCGGGACGTCGTACTTGTATGCGGCCGCGACAAAGCTCCTCTCCGGATGCTTTGCATTCTCCGCACTGATCTTTCCCATCATGTTGCAGAATTCTGCTGTGGTGAACGGCTTGTCTGCCATGCCCGCCCCGATCTTTTGGATTATCTGATCTTCTGCCTCCAGCGTCTCGTAAAACTTGATGAACACGTCCCTGATCCTGACGATCTCGTTTTCATACAGCTTCATGTCGTCTACATGGAAGCTCCCCTGCTTGACCGGCAGTCCCCAGGCAAAATGATCCTCGTGATACACGTTGGCACCTGTGGTGATTATCCAGTCCACAAACCCCCTTTCAATGAGCGTCTTTATTATCCCCCCAAACCCGACCGGCGTCATGGCCCCCGACACTGTGAGGCATATGGTCGCGTCCTCCTGGATCATCTGGGCGTACAGCTTTGCAGCCTCGCCAAGCTTCCGTCCGTTGAATCCGGAACCCTCAAAGACATCCACCAGATCCCCTATGCCCATTCCGGGCTCGAGTCTGATGTGCGGTATGTCCCTTCCATGAAACTCGTGTGGATTCACACATGAAAAATATCCAGTACTGTAATAATACTTGCGGGTACGACTGCGCGTGGCAGCCTGCCTGTACCAGTCTGCTACCTTGACTGGCGCCAGAACATGCCTGCACTTGGCGTTTCAGGCAACTGCAGGATTCAAAACACGATATAATCCATGGCAGACGCGTCGCTGATCAGCCTTGTGTGCCTGATGCCTAGGACGTAGCCGTTTTTTATATCCGTCACGGGAATCCATCTGTTCGTGGACGTGTAGTGCCTCTTTTCTGCAAGCTCGTGCTCTATGGCCTCTATGTCAAACTCCCCCTCCTCGACCTCCTGGGTGGTAAGGTGCTTTATCGTGACTAGAATCTTGGTAACCTTTACCCTGTCTCCAAACTTCCACCTTGACGATGTCACCTCGTCGGAGACTTCCAGAACCTTAATCTTCATCTGTTTCTTTCCAAACGCGTCGTGGCTGACTAGTGTCTTTTCGTCTGTAAACTCCTCAAAACTGATCCTAGAGTTTACCTCTGCATCCGATATTGTGTCCAGCAGAGACTTTGAATCTGCCTCGGGACTGTCGGGACCGGGTTCATTCTCATTCATGCCTTAAATCCGTCTCTACCATTAAAAACAGTTTGCCAGGATTGCCTGCTGGTCAATGTACTGTCATGCCGTAGGTGCGATTGCCCCGCGTGCCAAATTCGCATGGAGTCCGGCCCCGCATTGTAGGCATGAAATATGTGTCGGATTAGACGATTCATGTCTAGATAAATCTTGAACTCATGCCTATACCGTACCCCATACGAGGTTGTTGCGTAATTCCGCCTGATCTCACTTTCGCACATACCCTGCCGTGTCCTTATTGACAGGGCGTCTGGATCGGCATGGTTACTGGCATACCGTTCCACCGTAGGAGGGTATCTCTATCCCCAGCATGCGGGCGTACCTGAGACGGTTCAGAACCTTGAGATTCCAAGCGATGGCCCGGATCTTGCCGAAGCGGCAACGGTTGTCCCAACGGATGAACCTGCAGTGCAGTTGGTGGCGCTTGGACTCCTCACCCCCGAAGATGCCTTCGATCATGCCGCGCTGTCCGTACTCGTCCTTGTCAAAGATCTTTGCCGCCCTGCTTCGGTTGGGCCTGCCGCGGTTGACGGCAGTCATTCTCTGCTTGATGTTGGGAGTCATCCCCATCTCGAAGAGCATGCCGCAGTTGTAATCAGAGTCGTATCCCCGGTCCGCGTTAAAGATAGTCGGACCGGGGGATAGTCCATGCCGTTTCATCCCGCCCAACATGACCGGTAGCATCGTGGTATCGCTTATGCTGCTGGTCGTGATCTCCGACTCCAGTATGATCTGCAGGCCCAGGATGGCAATTATGTGGTATTTCAGGTACGCCTTCCTAATCATCTCGACGAAATCCTTCTCTCTTCTGAGGGGTCTCGTGACGGTCTCGTATCGGGTGGTCTCCACGCCACTGCTGTCTGCCCCTAGCGGGCCGGTCGTGCTGCCTGCCTCGGCCACGCACAGTGCGGCAGTCTTGGTCAGGATCGTATCCAACCAGTCCTGCGGGATGGTCTGGAGGTGCCTGGCCAGGGTAGTGTGGTCGGGGACTGGCTCGCTGGCCCACGGTATCTTTATCACGGACAGGTCGCTTTCCATATCGCGGGAGGTCTTGTGCCATGCAACCATCAAGATGCAGATGAAGTCTAGTTTGGCTCTGGAGTGTACGGGGGGTCGGCCCCTGTTGCTCTTCTCTTGGTGCGGGCATGGATTCTCCCGCACAAGATTAGTTATCATGTCAATCAGGAACGCAGTCTCGGTGCAATGTCCCAAGTGGTAGCATACCCAATAGTCAGGATCGTCGCTTGTGCTTGATCATTACCGCGTACGCGAGATCGTGATCAAAAAACGTATCAGATTAGATGTAGTGTAGTTGGGGGAGAATTACGCAACAACCTCACCCCATACACAATGTTTAAGAATAAGCCTAGCTCCTAATTTTCAACATTAATGACTCAAAAAACCCCCCCAACAGAGACTGTTGCAGACATGGATCAGACAGAATCCGAAGAGGCCGCGCCTGAGATCGAAAACGATTCGAACGCAAAGGCCGCCCCCGAGGATGATGCAGCAAACTTCCTGCAAGCCCCAAAGTATGCCAAGATGACGCAGGCCGATGACATGGGAATAGTCATGTTGATGACGACATACAGATTGATCAGGAGAGAATAAACGAAGAGAGAAGGGCGTATCTGGAAGAAGCAAGATCCCAAGAGGCATTCGATTAGGAGCGCATGCCCTGCACCGGAGATGGCATGCGTCTCCCTTTCTGCCATGTCTGTATGGTGTGTGTACAAATCGAGTAGGCGTATGAGGGTTGCACCGCCCCTAGTTAGTCGCACAACCCTGCCTAGCCAAATCATCCCAACTGCCAAACTGGCCTGTGCCAACAGCGCGGAATGAATCGCGTTTACAAATTTAGTCTAAAAGATCAGTATTATTTTCTCAAAATATGTAAAGATCAGCACATCCCAAACATTCACAGAAGGACGATGACAGCCAAGGAAAAGCAGAAATCCCGACTGCACATGACCTGCGCCCAAAATGACGCAAGGTACGTGGATCGGGGAACCGTGCTGGTCCTGCATCCTGACAAGAATGCTGCTGCAGAACTTGCCAAGATGAACAGGAGGAAAACGGCCACCCGTTCGCGTACTCGGAAACACTGATCATATCCATCGCAATAATACGGGCCGTCTGCGGCCTCTCCTACCGCATGTGCGAGGGGCTTGCGCAGGAGGCGCTTGGCAGGGAGAACGCGCCTGACTTTACCACGCTGCAAAAAAGGATAAGCAAGGTGGACACGACGCTTGTAAACGGGCATTCCGGAATTGCCAGGAGCAAGACCTCGACTGTGCGCGTGATTCCCGACGGCACCGGCATGACCCCGGGAAACAGGGGCGAATGGATCCGCAAGACGCACAAATTGAGGCGCGGATTCATCCGGCTGAGCGTCATGATAGACCAGGATACGCGGGAGATTCTCGCATTCAGGATCAGCGACGAGAAGACCGGCGACATGCCGCAACTGAAGGGCCTGATAGACGACACGCTTGAGAATCTGGGAATCGATCCCGAGAATCTCAAGGCAAAAAAGCACGATTCATCCCTGCGGTCCCTGCCACCGCGGGACGGGCAGGCACCTGCATCCGATTCAGACAGGAAGCCAGCTGCCGCCCCGCCGGACGTCGAGATGAGGGCAGACGGAGGCTATGACTCCAGGGAGGCCTTTTCATATTGTGATTCGGTTGGCATAACCCCGTACATCCGAATACGCACAAACGCAGGATGCAGGGCAAGGGGCGTGGACAGGGCGCGTCCACGGCGCGTCCTTGAGCAGTTGGGAGGGGGCATTACCAATCCAAGGGAGTTTGCCGCGCTAGACGAGAAGCAACGCGAGGAGAACAGGAAGGAATGGAAAAAGACCGTAGGGTACGGGGAGAGATGGAACGTCGAGATCGTTTTTTCTGCATTCAAGAGGATTTTTAGCAATTCGGTAAGCGCCGTCAAGATGAAAAACATCATCCATGAGATAAAATTGAAGATTGCAGTGTATAACAGGCTGCTGTACATGGCGCGGGAGGCGATCCTAAAGGCGTAGTGATCCAAGTCGGTTGGCAAGAAGCCTGCGCCGAATGAGTAATTGATGGAGGTTGTGCGACTAACTAACCGCCCCCGCTTGCCACACTCGAATTCCCAACGCATGTATGGGTTACACGATGCCTCCGTGTCTTGCAGGTACCCCGGCAGCAGACATTCGAAAGCGAACCGGCCTCTAAGAAATACTTATCCGTGTCAAGTGCAAACAACCTGTATGCGTGCATTGTGCCTGATAACCGTCCAGCCTGGCAAGGCCGACTCTGTGGTGCAAATACTGAGAAAGAAGCGCAAGGTGATCAAGCAGATCATGATAGTTACCGGCAAGGCGGACATTGGCGTGCTCATGCAGGGCAACATCAATGAGATTAACAGCATGGTAATTGACTTTAAAAGGGTCAAGGACATTGAAACTACCGAGACGCTGATCGAAGTGGAGGTGAATCTGGGATGGTAAGGGCCATAATGCTGATTAAATCCCCGAAAAAGCTCATGGCAGCTAGGCTTCGCAAGGTGCAGTTCGTCACGGAATCGTTTCCCACCAGCGGGCAGTTTGACGCAGTCGCCGTCATCAGCGTCGAGGAACTGGTCCAAATAAAGGACGTGGCCAATCAGATCCAAAACATTAACGGCGTGATGCGGACCGAGACGATGGTCGAAGTCCAATGAAAATGGATTTAAGGAGCTTTGAACTAGAATCCATGTGAACATTAAAAAGATCGGAAACGTGATGTTGGCCGTTCAGGATCTGAATCGATCCCTGCAGTTTTATCATGATCTTGTGGGGCTTCCGATTAAAAACCAGGGAAAAGCATGGGCTGATCTTGGCACGTCGGGACCGTTGCTGAGCCTGCACCTTGTATCAAAAACAGTGCAGCCTGCAAACAAATCCATTGAAGACGGGATTGCGATTGGTTTTCTAGTGGGCGACGTAAAGTCTGCATTAGACGAACTGAAGGCAAAGGGTGTCGCGGTTCAAAGGGACATCGTTGGGAACAGCAACCAAAAGAATGCAATCGTCATGGATCCGGACGGCTACCTGATATCGTTGTTCGAGCCAACCTTTGAAGACGAAGCCCAGCAGACGGGCGGATACCACGGATTCACCCCCGTTTAGTCTGTTGCTTGATTAGGGAGACAATCTTTTCCAGTTCCTTTTCATTTTTGTCTATCGTGACATAGAATGTGACTTCCTTTTGCGGTATGGCAAGGATCGTGACCCTGCTGTGGTGGAACACGGCATGGTTGAGTGCCCCTATGCCCCCGGTGGTGTTTCTCCTCAATGCGGCAAACGTTGAGACCAAAAAGAACTCGTCTTTTGCGCGATCCGGTTTTAGCAGCGGCTTGAGTTCCGGCTTGATGATTCCCGTCAGGGTTCTGCCGTACATGTTCATGACTCCCACATACCGTATGCTGTTTGATATGCTCAGGATGGACTTGCACTGTTCCCGGTACCGCGTTATCGTCTGAACCCACTCCTTATCGTTGGTGCGTGCCAATAATGGTGGACGTTGTACGAAATTAATAAGGGTTTTTTTGAAAATTATTGTGTCTGCAGTTGGCACGCGCGTGCCATCAGCAGGATCTCGCAAGGCACAAATAAGGCAGACGTCGATGGGGATGCGTTGGATGATATTGTAAACTCCCATCTGCAGAACCTGTACGGGCTGAATCCCGACGCACCGCACATGGCACTGCAGTTTCCAAGGCTTCCCCCGATGGGAAAGGCCATGTTTGGAACCTACGTGGATCCTGTCAAGGGACAGCTCATGCAGAACGCAGCGTCCCTCAGTCACAAGCTTTACGGGTTTCATCATATGTTTCAGCAGCACGCAGCCGGCCTGCTGGCCACGGGCTCTCCAATAATTCCCCCTGGCCATCCGTTATACGGCGGCAAGAATTCATTCGAGACGCTCCAGACTGAAAACGACAAGCTGCAAAAGGAGAACGCAAGGCTGAAGAAGATGCTCAAAAAAGAGCCTCCTGCAGGTGGCCCAAGCATTCCGTTCTAACCGCGTGGACAGAAACGAATTCTCGCTACAATCTGCCAGTCATGAAGGACAATCCCGCACTGCAGTCCGTTCCGACACTGCCGGAGAATGTCTGAATCGACGTAACCCCTGTCATTCTTTGAACCCGTAAACCTTGTAAATGTCTCCGGTTATTCTGGAACGGTACTTCCACTCGTCATTCCTCCAGACAATCTGCCTGAATCTGTTCTGGAATGTCGGATGGATTCTTTCGTAGACGTCGTTGCCGATCAGGATCTGGTTTGGATGCGCCATGCCCTGAATCTTGGCTGCAATGTTCATGGCCGGCCCCATCAAGTCCACTTGAGAGTGCTTGGCATCCGCACCGTACCGAACCACGATGTTCTGGCCAAAGTCCACCCCGATCTTCACCTTCAGGTCCGGATAATCATACTGGTCCAGTATGGGGTTGATCCCGTCTCGGATCACAGATATCATGGACATTGCGCACGTGGCAGCGTGGTCGTTTGCAAGCAGCCCGCTCTTCTTTGCAATAAAGTACCCGATGACGGCATCGCCGACAAACTTTAGCACATATCCGTGGTGTTGCCTGATGACTGACGCCATCTCTTGGGCGAACGAGCTGACAATAATTGCGATCTTCTCTGACGGCATCTCGAGTGCCATGTTAGTCGACCCAACCAAATCCACGTACAGCACCACCATGTCCAGCTTTTCAAAGACGTTTTGCCGCAGAAACTCTTCGGACTCGTCGACTACCGCGGTGTATTCGTAGCCCTTTTTGAGCGCGGCCCAGACGCGTTTTTGCGTCTCAAAAATCATGGTATCCGAGTCCAGTGTCCCTGCCCGGCTCTTGCCAAGAAGCATGTCCACTACATTGGCGCTCTGCTCTTCAGTACCATCTCTGTCTTCGTGTCCAGACTCGTCCCTGCTCATCTTCTACCCCGGTGGATGATTCACGCTGTACTGCCGGCGTCTGTCCCGGGCGTCACAAAACGCAGTGATCATCCCTGTAGAACTCTGGAATGCGGCATACTTATCCATGATGATATTTGGGACAGATCTATTTAGGCATTCATGAAGGTTTAAGGAAGGCCGCGCCAAGCATAATTTGTGAGGCTTGGAAACCGCTCCCCCAACGAGTTCATTCGGGGACTCAACCAGAGGAATGATCTCATCCAGAAGGCATTCCTTGACCGCATGACAGGCTTGACAAGAATGTCTGAGGCGACGGTAATGATGGGGGATTCTACCATAGTCAAGCAGATGACATTCGATCCATCCGGGGTGACGAAATATTTCAAGCAGGTCAACGCCGCCCTGCCGGGATGGTCCGTTCAGGACGTCTCGGTGTCAAACAACGAAGACATCCGCAGGATCTTCACAAAGTCCGGCGTGATGGCAGGCAACTACCTCCTGTCCCTGCACATGTCGGTGCAGTTCCACGTGCTGCTCCACTACAAGCCCGTCCAGCACGTCATTGACTGCCAGAAGGAGCTCTCCGAGATAGTGGACCTGACCCAGAACCGTGAGCAGCAGATGGCAGACAGCTGCGACCAGCTCGTGCTGGACAGGCTAAGGGAGGCAGGACGCAAGGACCTTGACCACCAGGGCCTCTTTGAGGCGCTGTATGAAAACGACGAGCTGCGGGAGCAGATTCACGCCGAGGTCGAAAAAAGCACCGATACCGACCTGAAGGGACTGGCAGACAGAAAGACCGCGCTCTTTGGCGAGCTGGACTCGCTGCTAGTCGAGACGTGTCAGACAGCCCCGGTGCTGATCGACGAGACCAGGCTGGTGACAGGCGAGGAGGGATGCCTGTGCATGATTGACCTGGAGTTCGTCAAGAACAAAAACCGCGAGGGGCTGTTTGATCCGAGAAAGATTCCCGATTCTGTCCGGCACACCATCACGACGCGTCTGGACGAACTGGCCGCCGCCTTGGGATAGGCTGGCTGCGCGGCAAGGCTGCCGGCACGACGTGCAAACACCTTATGTCCTGAATGCCCAAGCAGGAAATGAAGCCAAATAAATAACCTGCATGCCAACACCACCTGTGAATCCATTGTATGGTGAAATATTGCGGGCAGACTCGATGAGGGGCGATGCGATAAAAAAGACCCCGCTCATCCACTCGTCGATGCTGAGCCGTATGGTGCAGTCTGACGTATACCTGAAGGCGGAATTCCATCAAAAGACAGGCTCGTTTAAGATCCGCGGCGCGTATCACAAGATCAGATCGATGTCCGACGAGGAGAAGCTCCACGGGGTGGTTGCAGCGTCGGCCGGAAACCACGCCCAGGGGGTGGCATTTGCCTCGTCCCTGGAAGGCATCGCGTGCACCATCGTGATGCCAAAAAACGCCTCGCCGGCAAAGGTGGCTGCCACCAAGTCGTACGGGGCAAACGTGATTCTGGACGGGACAAACTATGAGGAATCCTTTGCCCGGGCCGAGAGGATCGCCCGCGAGACGGGCGCGGCCATAATTCATGCCTTTGACGATCCCCACATCATCGCCGCCCAGGGGGTGATAGGGCTTGAGATCCTAGAGGATCTGCCGGACGTCGACGAGATTTACCTTCCCGTGGGCGGAGGGGGGCTTGCGGCCGGCGTGCTTATTGCGGTAAAGGAGAAGAACCCGAACGTCCGGATAATTGGCGTGCAGACGCGCGCATTCCCATCGATGTACCAGTCGGTAAAAAACGGATCCCTGACTGTCCCTCAAAGTTCAAGAACGATTGCAGACGGCATCGCAGTCAAGGTACCTGGCAAGATTACGTTTTCTGTAATCAACGAGCTTATCGACGAGATGGTCCTGGTAGACGACGCCGATATCACAAGCACCATGTTCCTTCTATTGGAGCGGGCAAAGTTTGTAGTGGAGCCTGCAGGGGCGGCAAGCCTGGCATACCTGCTGGCAAAAAAACCCGCCCCTGGGAAGAAGGTGGTGGCCGTGATGGCCGGAGGCAACGTAGACATGTACCTACTGGGTCAGGTAGTGGACAAGGGGCTGGCGGCAACAGGACGGCTGCTCAAGATATCAGTAATACTTCCAGACAGGCCGAGTGCATTCAAGTATATAGTAGACGAGATAGCCGCGGCAAACGTAAACATAGTGGAGGTCATGCATGACCGCCTAAGCTCGAACATCGGAGTGGGATCCGCGGGAGTGACGCTGAGTCTTGAGACGCAGGGCATGGAACAGACAGACACGCTGATCAAAAGGCTCAAGGACAAGGGCGTCCAGTTTACAATACTCAGCTAGGCTCTTGGTTTCGTGCAAACTCAGACAGGCCGGCGCTTCTCATTTGCTCTGACAGCCGTACCACGGAATCGTGCTGTTCTGCCTTGTGCCGCTTTACCGCCTCCTGCAGTGCGGGAAACTCGTTTGCAAGGATCTTGGCAGCGTATATTCCGGCATTGCCGGCCTTGTTGATGCCGACTGACACGACGGGGGATCCGGACGGCATCTCAGTGATTGACAGTAGCGAATCCAGTCCGCCAAACGCGGAGAAGCCGGAACTGTCCGGACGCTTGTCGTTGTAGACTAGTATCGGAACCCCTATGACTGGAATGACCGTGTGCGCCGCGATCATTCCAGGCAGGTGCGCCGCGCCTCCGGCGCCTGCAATTATCGCCCTGAATCCGGCCTTTTCTGCATGCCTTGCGTACTCGGATAGCCTAGAAGGGGTTCTGTGGGCAGATACAATCTGATCCTCGTGCCTTATCCCGAACATGTCCAGAATTTCGGCTGCGCCCTTCATGATCCTGCTGTCTGAAGCCGATCCCATGATGATTCCCACCAGCGGTCCGTCAGAGTACGCCATGGTTATTACACGTAGTAAATAGTATTTAATGGCAACCACCGCAGGATGTGGCTTTCCGGCAGCCCGCAGGTGCCTGAATGATGGCGCCGGCATGCGTGATGCCGGCGTTTGAGCCCGATGCAGTATCTATTTTTAGCCGTACGGCGTCGGGTAGTCATGGGACGGGTGCTTGGCATTATTGGCGGCGGCCAGCTTGGGATGATGATTACCGAGGCTGCAAGGATGATGCCCGACCACGTGTCCAAAATAATAGTGCTTGATCCCACGCCGGACTGCCCGGCGTCCCAGGCCGGGGCAGAGCAGATCGTCGCCGACTTTAAGAACCGCGATGCGATAGTCGCGCTGGCAAAAAAATCCGACATCGTCACGTACGAGATCGAGTCGGGCGACAGCGACGTTCTCAAGTCAGTCGAGGGGGATGTAGAGATAAACCCGTCGCCGGACACGCTGAGAATAATCCAAGATAAACTGCTGCAAAAGTCGTTTTTGGCCGAGCACGGCATACCGGTACCGGAGTTTGTCCGGGTGGACGGACTTGGGGATCTCCGGGACGGATTGGACATATTTGGCTACCCTGCACTGCTCAAGGCCAGGAGGGATGCGTACGACGGACGCGGAAACTTCAAAATTGACTCCCCGGACCAGATGGAGAATGCGTTTGGGCACCTGGGCGGAAGGGGGCTGATGCTGGAGAGGTTCGTGCCGTTCCGGATGGAGGTGTCAGTAATTGCATCCAGGAGCACCAGGGGTGAGATCATGACATACCCTCTAGTCGAAAACATACACGAACACAACATACTGCGCGAGACGATAGCGCCTGCCAGGGTGCCGGCGCAGGTCGCGCAAAGGGCCGAGGAGATTGCCCAGAACGTGATGAGGGTGCTCAAGGGAGCCGGGGTGTTTGGAATAGAGATGTTTCTCACGCGCGACGATAAAGTGATAATCAACGAGATCGCCCCCAGAGTGCACAACTCGGGCCACCACACACTGCAGTCAAGCAAGACATCGCAGTTCGAGCAGCACCTGCGGGCGATACTCGGCCTCGGGCTTGGTGATACCGGACTGGTCCGTCCGACAGTGATGCACAACATACTGGGATCGGAATCCTTCGAGGGCAGGTACCAGCCCATGTCAATCTCTGAGCCCGGAGCGCACCTGAAGATGTACGGAAAGGAGTTGTCAAGGCCGCTGCGCAAACTCGGGCACGTCAACCTGGTGGCTCAAAACGGCGAGACTTTAAGCCACCTGCTTGAGAGGCTGCCGGAGATTAGCAGGAAACTTGAGACCAAGCCTGCGCCGTGACGGCCGAGACCCTGCTGCCATTCTACCATAACAGGCTGATCCGTTTATCCAAATTTTAAAACTCTAATACTTCTGGTACGTAATGCTCTCATTGGATTACGAGAAATTCTGCTCGCAAATTCTTGATGCGGAACCCAAGATTCGGTTTGCCGCCGTGTGTGACGAGTGGGCTGCTCGCTTGGGTGGCGGCATGAGGGACGGCGTGGAAAATCTACTTTCGGAGCACGCAGAAAACGAGCTGGTCAACCTAGCCACCATTGATTGGAAGTCCCGCAAGAACGTGGCAAAATGGCTTGGCAAAACAAAATACGCCATGGCAGAATATGACAAGATCAAGCGCTTTTCATTCTATCTGGGAGATGACCGCCTGCTTCTCGTAAGCACCGAAAAGGACTGTGACACAAACACAGTAGTAGACAGGGTCATAAGTCTCTATTACGAGAATCTAGACCGGACCAAACCGACTTGAGGTTCTTCGGACCCACGTGGGACAACGTACCTGAAGGCTGGCAGTCTCCTCTACTGACATGTTTAGCACCCGCACCATGCGGGCGGCAGCCATCTTGGCCCGAAACTTGTGATCCTTCTTTTTGCACGCCTTTTCGAGTTCTTCCCGTTTTATGCCATCCATGCAATCATAAGATGAGATCTGCTCTACAAACTTTTCGATTAATTGCCTGCGAACTTTTGCGCGTCGCTATGGGACTGAACCGGTTTGAAAAACCGTCAGAAGCGTTCTGGGCGACTTGACCTCTCACGCCGCCATCTCTAATAGGTTTATTAATTCACGGTGGAAAATTCAGGTATGGTATCTGTCCCACACGTACTGTCCGGAATATCCATCGTGTTACTGGTAGTGTATGGTGTCGACGTCATAGTTGGCGGAGGCGAGGGAGGGGACGGATTTCTGCCCTTTGACGGGGTGACGCGCGGAATAGGATTCGGCATGCCGCCGATAATCCTGTCCTTCATCGCATTCTTCATGTCCAAGAAGCCTCCGTTCTTGGGGCTTGGCATAATGCTCGTGATAACCGGAGCCCTGATAATCGTGGGGGGAGGAATCTCCATAGCTATTGCCGGGGAGTCGGGGAATGCAGCACGGGTGGCAGGCGAAGGCGGTGCACTGCTTGCGGTAGGCGGCATAATTATGGTACTTGGCGGGCTGAAGATAAGAAAGTCCCGCACGGCAGGCTGAGTCCCCATGCCCACGTGTGCCAAGTGCAGCGCAGACGTGCCAAAGGTCTATGACTGCGACCACACGGACTTTGAGGACTATTGCGTGGAGTGCTACACCGAACTGCACTACTACCTGACAGAGCAGTGACGCCGGCAGCCCAGGATCGCTGCAGCGACATGAAATTTTGATATAGCCTCGGAGCGGTATAGTTCCAGTTGGATGCGATAATACTGGCCGGAGGGCGTGGCAAGAGGCTCAGACCCGTCACGGACTATGTCCCAAAGCCGCTCGTGCCTGTCGGGAACGTGCCACTGATAGAGTGGCAGATGCGGTATCTCAAAAGGCACGGGATACGAAACGCGATAGTCTGCACGGGGTACAAGTCCGACATGATAGAAAACTACGTGCGCGCCAAGGACATGGGCATCGGCGTAAAGTTTTCAGTCGAAGGGTCCCCGCTGGGCACCGGCGGGGCGATCAGGAATGCAGCCAAACTGGTCACGGGCAAATCGTTCCTAGTGCTCAACGGCGACGTCCTGACCAATATAGACCTGAACAGCGTTGCCACAGCGCCAAACGCCGTGGCCGCAGTGGAGCTGAGGACCGGCTTTGGCATACTGGAGGCTGACGGCGGCACCATCACCGGATTCAGGGAGAAGGGGCAGGTCAGGGGGGTGTGGATGAATGCCGGGATATACCACCTGCAAACAGACATCGTGGGGGATCTGCCGGTCACCGGCGACATAGAAAGGACGCTCTTTCCAGAATATGCCAAAACGGGCAGGCTGGGGGTGGTAAAATTCAGCGACGTCTGGTGGTACTCGATAGACTCCTTCAAGGATATCGAGGAGTGCGTGCAGAGGATGGATGCGTAGGTCTACGCGCCTGTGCGGTACAGCGTGACTATCATGTAGGCCATCTCGTCTACGAACCTCTTATCGGTGATGCTTGAGGCATACACCGTGACGTCGTGCCAGAATGCCGAGCCGTACAAGCCCTCGCTGATGGTCTGCTCGCTCATGCCTCTACTCTACCTAGTGTCTGATAATACTGTGCCTCAATCAAAATTTACCTGTTACTAAAACAACTGAACATCCTTGGTGGCTGTGTCCTGTAGCTGGAGGCCAGGCCGCATCTGACGGAATGGGATACACTAGAATATAACATGCCCGTACAACCCACATGCGCATCGCATGCAGCCTTGGCTCCCTGCTGACAGTAGACCAGGTAATGGAGTGCTCCCGCGTACTGTCCGGCACGCAGGTCGACACCATCTGGATTCCCGAGACGTGGGGGATGGAGAACTTTGCAATGCTCGGGGCCGTGTCGGGCGTCACGACGTCGCAGAGGATCGGCTCGTCGATAATCAACATATACTCTAGGAGCCCGGCACTGATTGCCATGGGGGCGGCGACTGCAGACGCGCTGTCCGGGCAGAGGCTGGTTCTTGGCTTGGGGACAAGCAGCATGCCCATAGTGGAGGATCTCCACGGGTACAGGTTCAGGCACCCGCTGGAGCGCATGAGGGAGTACGTCGGGGTGATAAGACAGGCACTGTCAGGCGGCCCGATAAACCACTCGGGGCCTGCATTCTCCCTGAAGAATTTTGAACTGCTCGTCCGCCCCGAAAGAAGGATTCCCATCTACCTGGCCGCAGTCAACCAGGGCATGGTGAATCTGGCCTGGGAGATCGGCGACGGAGTAATATTCTACCTCCGGCCGCTAGGCGAGATGAGGGACACGATACGCCGGATGGGCGCAAAGGGGAAGATTGACGTGTCATGCCAGATAATCACGTGCGTCTCGGAGGATTCGGATGCCGCACTAAACAGGGCAAGAAAGACCCTGGCCTTTTACGTCTCCGTGGGGCAGGTGTACCGCGAGTTTCTGGCCCGCAACGGGTTTGGACGCGAGACTGCCGAGATATTTGACGAGTTCAAAAGGACAGGATTCAAGACGAACCACCGGCTCGTGTCAGACTCCATGCTCGGCGAGCTGGCCATCTGCGGAACCCCGCGGGAATGCAGGGTGCAGCTTGCGGCGTTCCAAAATACCGGGATGGATCTGCCCATAATCCAGTTCAACCCCGTCGGGGACGTGGCAGAGTCGCTAAACCTCGTGGTGGAGACGTTCCTTGGCCGGTAGGGTGGGGATAGCCGCATACGGCATGACGCAGTTTACCATGGAGGACCAGCCGATCGAGGCGCTCCTGCAAGAGTCTGCTGCAAATCTGTTCGTGGATCATCCGGGAATAGACAGGAATGACGTGGACGCCGTGCTGGTCTCCACTAACAGCAACTCAAAGTACCTTGCCCCGATACTGGCAGAATCCATGGGAATCCGGCCAGGACCCGCGCATTCCGTGGAGAATCTGTGCAACTCTGGTGCCAACTCGATAGTCTCCGGGTACGCGTACGTGGCATCCGGCTTGGCAGATGCAGTCCTGGTCTCCGGGGCAGAAAGGCACGACAGTCCCGGCAGGGTGCTGGAGTGGGACAGTCCGCGCGGGGAGTTCAAGCATCCGATATTCTGGGGCAGCATACTCACCAGGGCGTACAAGAGACGGTTTGGGGCATCTGACGAGGATCTGGCAGTCGTGCCTGCAAAGAACCACCGCCAGGCGGGCAGCAATCCCAACGCACTCTCCAAACGGGCGTACACCGTGCATGACGTGGAATCATCCAAACGGCTGACTGACGATCTTAGGATGCTGGACTGTTCGCGGCCGTGCAGCGGCGGCGCCTCCGTGCTACTTGCATCCGAGGACGCCATGGGTGGTATGTGCGACGAACCTGTATGGATAACTGGAATAGGACAAAAGACGGTATCTGCGGGATTTGGGGGGAGCGAGTCCCTTGACTCCCTAGAGTCTGCACGCCACGCCGCCCGGCACGCCCTTGACATGGCAGGATGCAAGATACAAGACATTGACGTCGCAGAGGTGCATGACGCGTTCTCCGTCTGCGAACCCATGGCGCTTGAATCCGTCGGGCTTGCCGCCATGGGGGAGGGAATCGGGATGATCAAGGAAGCGTACGGCACAGGCAGTTTCATGTTCAACCCCCGCGGAGGGCTTATCGGTGCGGGGCATCCGCTGGGTGCCACCGGAGTGGCCCAGGCCATAGAGATAGCCCAACAACTGCAGTCCAAAGCCGGGCCGAGGCAGGTAGACTGCGCCCGCACTGGACTGGTCCACAACATGTCCGCTGCGGCAACATCGTCCACCGTGCTGGTGCTGGAGGCATGAGGTTCATAACAGAGCTTGCACGGGGTAGGTTCTGCATCCCGGAGTGTGCCGCATGCAGGAGGGTGGTGTGGCCTGCATCCGACATCTGCAGCATGTGCCTAGGCAAGGTGTCGCTCCGGAGTGGCGACTTTGATGGGCGCGTCCTTGAATGCTCCGGACAGGGAGGCAGGCACTTTTGCCTGGTGGAGTTTGAGGGTGCCGTGAGGGTCATGGCCGAGATCCCCGAAGAGCCAAAAATAGGGCAGGCAGTCAGGATGCGCAGGTGCGGCGTGTCAGAAGGGGTGTGGATGTTTTACGTCTCATAGGGCGTTCCTCGGGAAAACCTGGCGTACATGTATGGTGTGTCGGCGTCCTGGTCAAACGTCCACACCGTGGGCAGGGACACCATATCCACCACGCCAAGGCCGTACCTGTCAAGCAGCGCGCTCCAGCCCCCTTCCTTGTCGCTCCCTGACAGCTGCCTCTTGGAATGCGTTCCTGCAAGGACCAGTCCGGCGTTGTCCCTGACGTGCGGCATGGCCGCAATCCTCTCGATTATGCCCGATGCCAGGACGTCTCCGCCCATCTGGGGAAGTCCGCCGATGACAAACACCGGGCGCTCCATGTCTAGTCCTGAATAGTCGTACTCCAGCGCGTCTGCGCACTCTGGATTAAAGTCCACGCGCGTGGCGCCTGCGACCGTCTTTTGCAGATCCACCAGCGTCGGGTCTATCTCGATGCTGTGCGCCCCGAGTCCCAGCATCCTGCCGCAGAAGGCTATCCTGCCGTCGCCGGATCCTATGTCCACCAGATGCGTGTACCCCATGCGCTGCGCAATCAGCGCAATCACGTACGCCGAGACCATCCACGTGGGGTAGAACGGCTGGCAGCTTGAGCCGTGCTTTATGCTGTTCAGCCAGTACTCGTTGATGTCTCCCTCGTAGACGACGCACCTGACGCCTGCAACGGCCTGCTCGTACGAGTCCGTGTATATGGGATTCTTCTGGGCAAATCCGTGCAGGGCCTTTACGTGCCCCTCGTCTGCCTGAAACCTGCCTGATGCCGATGCTGGTATCACCTCCTGTATGTGCGCCCTTCCGTCATACGCCCTTGCAAACTCTTTCTTTATCTCGGATATGCCCCCTACCATGGCCTCAAGCATGACCATGTGGGGTTTGCGGGTTTGATAAACTCACTGTGCGCATGTTCCGGCACGCCCTGGAGTTATACTGCTGCCAAGAATGCATCCTGCGCCGGCAGATTATGCGCGATTACCTTAACATATATCGTACGTCTGGGATGCCATTGTGATGGAGAGTACGGCAGGCATGTCAACGGATATGTCCGCCGGCGCGTCGCGGATTCGCAGGCAACGCGGGTATGCGTGGGAAGACACGCTGGTCAAGAGGTTCAACAACACGCCAGGGTGGCGGGCGTTCCGGCTGGGATCGCCTAGCATCAGGTTGCCTGACGTGCTGGCAGTCAATACCGCCAAAAAGACCATGCTCGTGATAGAGGCAAAATCCGGAACCACCACCTCCCTCCCCGTACCGGGCGAGCAGATAACCCGGTGCATGGAGTGGATGAACATCTTTGAGATATACAGGAAAAGGGGCGTTGTGCTTGCATTCAAGTTCCTATCCAAGAAGCGGGTGGGACTTGGAAGATACGAAGGCAGGGAGCTGCGGGAGTTTTACAAGGTGTGGGATATGTCCCGGGATGTTACGTCCTGCACGTGCAACTATGACGGCAGGACGTTTGCAGGCACGGGCAGCTCGCGAGAGGAGATCACCATGAAGGACTACCGCATGCCGTTTGCCGTCCGATAGATGTCTTGGGCCGCGTTTGCGCCACCAAAGCCGGCCTCACGTGCAGCACGAAACGCCGTGGGATGGTGCGCACCAGCACGATCCTGCACGATGCTGCAAGACGCGCTTATAAATTGGATAAATTATCCAAGAGCTTAAATAGATTCGTCAAACGTTAACCTTCATGTCTACAACAAGACAAGTTCATGCATTCTTGGCGGTCCCAAAAATGGCAATCATCGTACTTGCGGCAGTCTTTGCGGCAGGAATGTTCGTTGTGGGATTTGATCAGGGACACATATTCAGTCTGGTTTACGGTGAACAGGCATTTGTTGATCTTTACATCCATGAACTTACCCACGACATGAGACACATAGCTGGCTTTCCCTGTCACTAGGAACACGCTGCCATGAGGACATCCATTTTTATTCTGATCGTTCTAGCATCAGGGACGTTTGCCGGGCTTGTCCAGGGGACGGCAAACCTTGCAGTCGTGGAGCCATTCCTTGACAGGGCAACCGAGATTGAAAACCAGGCCCTGTTTGCATCCGGCCAGGAGTCCGATTCAAGCCAGTTCCAGATAGAGTACGAAACCTACCGGATGTGGCAGAAGGGCGGCCAGGTGCTTGCAGCGGTGATTCATGGAACCGCAGTCAGCGCGCTGTTTGGAATCGTGTTTGTCCTGTCCAGGCAGTCCCTTCCGGGAAGAAACGACCTGGTGAGATCCGTCATCCTTGCAGGCATGATGTGGGCGGTGCTGTACGTGGTTCCGTTCCTAAAATACCCGGCAAGCCTTCCCGGTACAGGAGACGGCGAGACGCTGGTTGTCCGATCCGCCCTGTACCTGTCCTTGGTGGCAGTCTCGGGATTCGGCGCGCTTGGCTTCCACCGGCTTTCAAGGCGGCTTGAAGGCCGCAGGAAGGCAGTTGCGCTTGCAGGCTATGCGGCACTGGTTGCTGCGGCGTTTCTTGCAATGCCTGGGAATCCTGACGATGCCGGCACTCCCTCGGATCTTCTCAACGCCTTCAGGGCAGCAGCATTCCTTACCATGACTGCCTTCTGGGCGTCTGTTGGCGTGATTATGGGGCTGCTTTGGATCTGGCTCCGGCCCGACATCCGAGAGGCCCGGCAATACAAGTAGTCGTTCCCAGAACATGGAATGAGAATGAAAACATTTCGTTTAAATATACGGCAACCGCTTTTGCTTCCGTATGTCGAGACGGCTCACACTTCCACAGCTGAAAAGATACGATATCACCCAGAAGGTTATTGAGGCACTGGCCAATACCGAATCCCGTGCCATTTTGTTTGCGATTGTCACGGAGGGACGGACGGCAGCTGACCTGTCTGACGGGCTGAAGATCCCGCTCAGTTCGGTATACAAAAAACTGACCGAACTTGAGGATCTTACGCTGATACACGTGGAAAAATGGATGCTCTCTGACAGCGGAAGGAAATACAAGATTTATCGAAGCAGAGTACGGAGGGCCGAAATCTTTATCAAAAAATCCGAACCGGTGCTTACTTTGATACCAAACTAGATGGATATGGCCAAATCAAACATCATTCAGCTATCCGAAGTGGACGTTACCCAGAAGATAATAGGATCGCTTAGCAACGTGTGCACAAGGGCGGTGCTGTTTTGTGTAAAGGATTGCCCCAAGGACGCAACCCAGATTGCAGACGAGCTGCAGATCTCGCTTTCTACCGTATACAAGACGCTGTCCACGCTGGAGGATCTTGCCCTGGTGGAGGTGGACAGGTACGTCTTTTCAGATGACGGCAAGAAGATAAAGCAGTACAAAAGCCGGGTGGGCAGGGTGGAGATCACCATGGAGAACTTGACGCCCATCCTTAACCTGTACCCAAACATCTCCCACATCAAGCCGGACAACTGACGGCGGACTCGCCGCACCGGTGCCAAGATTGAATGCTGCCGCCTGTGGCATTGCCAATCCCTGCCATCCGGGCCTGCCGTGGCACTGCATGAAAATGTCCGTCGGCACTACGTGGTGACGCTGTCCAGGCTGTTGGATTCTGCAGCCTCCCTTATCTCCCTTGCAATGCGCCTGCCCATGCTCATGGGCTCGTCAAACAGCAGGGAGTAGTAGGGGGAACCGTCCATGTAGATGTTGGTTCCTGCAACAATCCTGGCAGAGAACTCGAATGACGTAAACGCCGCATTCTCGTCATACACGCCTTCGATGCAAAACGGCCCGTTCATCCCGGGCGGGACAAGCCTTTTTGCGGCGCTAACGAAGCTCTCGCCCATGCGGTACACGTCTTCTAGCAGCGACTCCCTTAGAACCAGGGGGCTGTTGCCGATCACGTTAAACGAGGGAACCTTGCTGCTCTTCATCTGCTGCTCTGAGGGGATCCTTGCCAATCCCTCTATGTCTGACTCGTGTCTCTGGTCTGCCCCGAAGAACTCCAGCTCGTTCCTTACCGGCGAATAAAAGAACTGCAGGTACGCAAGCACTCCTGCGGCATACTCCTGGATGTACAGGGTCTCGTCTTCTGATATGATTCCGTCCGAGACGAGCCGCTCCCTTTTGGAGTCATAGTCCTGTGCGCTGGCTGCTATGAAGTACCCTTTTCCGCCTGCGGCGCCCTGCCTTTTCACTATCACCATCCTGTCTATGTCCTTGGGGGACGTGACCGGCCTTGGCATCGGAAGGCTTGCTGCCCGCATGAGCTCCTCCTTCATGGTCCTGTCCGACTCCCAGCGCAGGATCCACTTGTTTCCAAATACGGGCGTCCTTATGGATTCGATCTCTTCTGGACTCATCTGGGATACAAGCGTTCCGTGCGGAATCAGAACCGCATCGTTTCTCTCCAGGACAGACTGGCACCTGTCCTCGAGAATCTCCTTGAACGAGTCGACTATCACCATCTCGTCGATGAACGGAAACCTCCCGTACAGGTTCCGGCGCCGCTTCTCGCAGACGAGTATCGTCTTGAATCCCTCGTCCTTGGCTCCCTTCAGTACCTGCAGCGAACAGTGCGATCCCAGCGTTGCAATGGAGGTCATGAATTGTAATCAGCGTTGGATTCTGCGTCTTATGAATTATGTGCAGGGCAGAATGCGCCAAGTCAGAGACTCGCAGAGCCGTGCCCTACTCCTGCATGTAATTTCTTGAGACGTACTCGTACACCTCGTCGATGAGTCCTGCGCTCAGTTCCTGTCTGGCATCCTCTGGAACCACCCGCAGGACAAACTCGTACAGCGTCGTTTCCTCCGGCAGGCCGTCCCTTTCCTGCAGCAGCGAATACACTGCAATTCCGTTCGAGATGATTGCGACCATCTTCTCCCTCTCGGACAGCGCCATGACGGGTGTGGGGGCGTACGGTATTTATCTTACCCATCCTGGCGGTGCTGCGTCATGCAGGCGGCATTGCATGTCTTAAAATTTAGGTAAGGCGCATTCAAAAAACCCTCATGACCACATACGGCGGACACCTGAAGTCGATACTCTGCCAGATTCTCGCCTCCCATGACGTGCTGCGCGCAATCCAAGACCGGCCGGGAGATCTTGACTCGATCAAGATGGAGCTGTTGAGGATAAACGGATTTTTGCGCGTGGTGGTAAACAACGTCAAGGAGGAAAAGATACAGGTGTCCGAATTCGGCCCGCTGAAGAAAAAATTCCTGCACTACCTGGAAAACTATTACTTTGAACAGGAGATTGACACCATACTGGAGATATACCCCACCGACACGCACAGGATTAAGAATATACGGCTAATGATACTAGGTGCACTTGAGGACAGAAAGATGATGAACGATACGGCAGAACTGGCAGACGAGTTATGACCGACAAGAGATGCGCCCTGTGCGGCTGCAGGGATCACAGGTTGATCGGATGCTCGAAACACGTCCTAAAGAAGTGCTCATGTTACAGGTGACCGCGCTTGGGACCTGATCTTTGGTGAAAGTTGAGGCAGCACGGGCATTCCTTCTCCAGACACTCCGGCTCGTAGTAATGATCGCATATTCCGCACTCGCAACTCTTGGACATGGCCTTGGTTCCCATACTGGAGTATATTCCATTTGCAGATTATTTATGAGTTTGAAGAAATTATCTTTTTGACCTGGACGGCTTGTCCCTTCTCCCGAGTTCCTTCTCAATGGCCTCCTTCTTGTTGTCGACTGCACGGATAATCTCCTGTATCAGCCCGTCAAGATCGCTGTCATCTGCCCTGGGGTCGACGTTTTCTGCAATCGCGTTAATCGTGGACGATATGTCCGCACTCACGTCCTCAAAACTCTCGGGATCCTCGTAGGCCGCGTTGTACAGGTTCTTGAGGCTGTTGACATGTCCTATCACGTGGTCTGTCAAGACGACTGCGTAATTGTTTCCGTTGACTATGAACTCCCTGGAACTCATGCATTTTTTCAAATTCTTTTGTTTATAATGCTTTTCAAAATTTTTGGAATGCCGTAATCTGGCGTGCGATCCGGCGCCGGACGTGCAGGTTGGAGATTGCGCACGCCCGGGCTGCACGCACTTTAAATTATCACAATCCGATTGTAATGAAGATGAGGGCCGGCGCGTATCTCAAGTGCATCGATCCCGGATGCGGTCTGGAATATCCGGTGGAATACGCCGACGTGCAGTGCGCAAGGGGGCACTTGCTTGACGTGATATACCGGGACCGGCCGTCTGAGAACCTGAAGGAGACGTTCTCCATGAGGCGGAATCCGCAGGGAAGCATATTCAACGAGAGCGGCGTGTGGAGGTTCAGGGAACTGCTGGACTTCTGCCAGATAGACACCGAGGATGCAGAGGAGTGCTCGAGGAGCCTAGTCTCCCTGGACGGGGCCGAAGGCCGGCAGTCAAAGCCGTACCAGATGTCCAAAGTCGCAGAGTTTATCGGAATTTCAGGCGAGAACCTCTGGCTGCAGCCTGAGGGGTACAACCCAAGCGGCTCGTTCAAGGATAACGGAATGGCGACTGCCGTAACTCACGCAAAGATGGTGGGCGCACAAAAGATAGTCTGCGCATCCACGGGAAACACGTCTGCCTCTGCCGGGATGTTCGCAGCCAACGAGGGGATAGACTGCGACGTCTACATACCTGCAGGACAAATTGCCCCCGGAAAACTGAGCCAGGCGTACCAGTTCGGGGCCCAGATAGTGGAGGTTGACGGAAACTTTGACGACGCCCTGAGCCAGTCCCTGGACGACGCCCGGAAGCACGGCGGATACACGGTCAACTCGGTCAACCCGTTTAGGATAGAGGGGCAAAAGACGATCCCGTTCCGGGCGCTGGAGTACCTGGACTGGGAGGTGCCAGACTGGATTGTGTATCCCGGAGGGGCGTTGGGAAACACCTCAAGCTGCGGCAAGGCCCTTATGGAGCTGTACGAATGGGGATGGATCAAGAAGATACCCAGGATTGCCGTAATCAACGCACGCGGAGCCAGTACCCTCTCTGACTTGTACAACGGGGAGTTTGAAGGCGAGGAGCTGCGGTGGAACGGGGGAAAGCCAAACACCGAGCTGATTTCCAGATACTATGATGATTTGGACCGAAAGGGACTGCGCCCGAAGACCCACGCCACTGCGGTCCAGATAGGCCGGCCCGCAAACATTCTCAAGGGCCTGAGGGCCTTGGAGTTTACCGACGGCGTGGTGACGACTGTCTCTGACTCTGAGATGCTTGACGGCATGTCCGTAGTGGGATTGAACGGGTTTGACTGCGAGATGGCCTCCGGCGCATCGGTCGTGGGAGTCAAAAAACTGATCGGCCGGGGAGTGATAAAAAAGGACGACACCGTGGTCGGCATCCTTACCGGCAGGCAAAAGGACGCCATGCTGCCCGTGGAGTATCACAACAATCCCGGAAACGTGTTTGCAAGGCCGCCCAAGAATTAACCTGATCCCGCCTGGCTGCAGACTGGCGACAATGTTTGGCCTGCGCAGAGACATGCCATTGGAATCCGAGGCATGCCATTGGAATCAGACCCGAACAAACGGGGGATGAAAAGATTAAATCCCTGTCTGGTGTATTCACTGCAACCAAGAGATGGTGTACAAGAACTAAATGAATAACGGCACAATTGTTCCAAGCAATTCATTCGGAGTGAATCATGGTAGATTTATGGGTTGAGCTACTCGTACTGTCCGCGCTGATCGGGCTGTCGGGATTCTTCAGCGGGCTGGAGGTGGCACTAGTGGGGGTCAGAAAGTCCACGGTGGTCCAGATGCTAAACGAGAAGAAGAAGGGCGCCAAGGCGCTGCACAGGCTCAAGACAAACCCAAGCTGGATGATGTCGAGCGTAAACCTCGGAAACAACATGGTCAACGTGGGCGCGTCTGCGATTGCGACTAGCGTGTCCATAAGGCTGTTTGGAGACGAAGGCCTGGGGATTGCAGTCGGCATCATGACGTTTCTGATCCTGATATTCGGGGAGATCACCCCAAAGACGTACTGCAACGCAAACTCTACCAAGATAGCACTCAGGTACGCGCCGGTGTTGCTTGCGTTCAGCTATGCGTTCTACCCGGTGGTGAAGTTTTTTGAGATCGTCACCCGGGGGGTGGTGAAGCTGACAGGAAGCAGCTACGCCCCTCCGCCTATCACAGAGGACGAGATCCACGGGGTGATTGCCCAGGGGTTGGAGGAGAATGCCATAGAGAGGGACGAGATGGAGATGGCAGCAGGGGCGCTGAACTTTGACGACACGGTGATACGCACCGTCATGATGCCGCGCACGAAGATGTTTGCCCTCCCGTCCCGGATGCTGCTCTTCGAGGCGCTGCCGCAGATCAACCAAAGCGGGCATTCGAGGGTTCCGATATTTGAAAATTCCATAGACGAGATAGTCGGGTTCGTCCACGCCCGAGACGTCCTCAAGGCGCTTGAAGGGGACATCAAGATGATCCGCCTCGAGCAGATAGCAAGGGAACCTGTCTTTGTGTCGCAGGAAAAGACTGTCAGCTCCCTGCTCAAGGAGATGAAGGGAAGAAAGACGCACATGGCAATAGTGATAGACGAACACGGCGGCACCGAGGGACTCGTGACGCTTGAGGATCTGCTCGAGGAGATAGTGGGGGAGATTGAAGACGAGACCGACGCAGTCAGGTCGGCCAGATACGAGAGGCTCGACGGGGACACGATAATAGTCGACGGGGAGATAGAGATTGACACCATCAACGAGATCTTCGGCACCCGGATCCAAGACGGCTACGACTATGCCTCCCTCAGCGGGCTTTTGCACGAGCAACTCCACGACATACCTCAGGAGGGGGACAAGATTGAAGTCGGCAACCTGAGGATAATCGTCGAGTCTGTCTCAAAGAACGTCCCGCGGCGCGTCAGGATACAGAGAATCCGAGACTATAGTGACACGCCAAAGTAAATGCACTTTTGAGGCTTAAATAAAATCGAATCCATGCAATTGCATGTTTCGCACGCATCAGGTAAAGATCCACCAGTCCAAAATATTGTCCCAAAAGATATCCGGATACGCGCGGGAGTGCGATAACGTCTACGACATGGCAATAATGGTGAAACTTGCGCACCCCAAAACCAGCACGTACGACATGATAAACTTGATCCCAGGTTGGAGGCGCGAGTTCGGCCTGAAAGGCGCCACAAGGATGCACGAGCAGGCAGCCTTGCAGGCCAGGAGGGCTGTAATTGCATTTTGGAAGTCCAATAGGCGCAAGCACGCCCGGCGCGTAAGGCACAAGAACGAGATACGTGCGGGCAAAAGAGGCCGGTACAAACACAACAGGTGGACGGATCCTTCCAGCCTCATGCGACGCCATGACAAGTCGGAAAGGCTCAAGACGCTTTCCTGCAGGAAGGAGCCGGTGATAAAAGGGGATGATTCCATCCAACTTGTCAAGTTAGGAATCGTCCGCGTAAAAGGCGTGTTTCCGGAAGGCAGGATGACATCGTTTCAACTGAAAGACGTGACGAAAAAATTCATCGGTCGCACCAAGGATGGCAACAGGAAATTTCTGCTCTTGGTGCAGGTCAAGGTTCCGGATCCCGATCCCGTGGTTGGAAAGATCGTGGGGGTGGATTACGGCGGAACAATCCCGGCCGCCACGTCCGACGAATATGGGAACGAGCGGCTTTACAGGCATTCGGGCGGGTGCGCCAGGGAAAAAGGCGACAAGATAGACTGCCTGAGGCAGGAACTGTCCAGGTACGTGAAAGGTTCCCGCAACTACAAGGCGGCAAAACGCGTCCTGTCCAGAGAGTCAAGGCGCATATCCAACAAGCAGGACAATGACGAGTGGAGGATTGCCTGTTCCATCACGGCCAACACCGCATGCCTGGCAATAGAAGACCCCAATCGCCTGAATTTTGCCACAATGAGGGCAAAAGGCGGAAACAGGAAAAAAGGCATGAACCGAACCATGTCGCACTCTAGGCCCGGCGCACTGAGGGCCAAGGCGTTCAAAAAGATGGAGGAACGCGGCGGCAGGGCATTCCCGGTAGACCCTCGCAACACCAGCACGAGGTGCCCCCGGTGCTTATCTGCGTGCAAGGAGTCGCGCGACGGTGAGGATTACAACTGCATCATGTGCGGCTGGTACAACCATGCCGACAAGAACGGAGGATGCAACATAAAATTAATCTGCCTCCACGCGGAGGCCGGCGGCCGAGTCCACCAAGGTGGGACTGTCATTACGGACAGTGATGCCGTCGCAAGGCGAGAGGGCCACGGAGCAGAAGATCCGGAACCGGATCTTCTGACAGGCCGGCTTGAACCCGGCAATGCTGACATTGTCAGGCCTGACAGAACGCCCAAAAGAGCTCAGTTTGTCGTAGCCGGCTAGTCCGGGTGCAGAAACTTTTGCTCGTAGCTATAGGGCTTCTTGAAGTGCTCTTCGAGCTGGCGCTTTTTTTCTGCCATGTGAAACACCGATTCTGTGTGCGCTGCCGCATCCCGGTACTGCCTTCCAAACAGCATGGCCTGCATCAGCATGTGGTTTTCCGGAATGACTATCCCGGTCTGGTCGTCAGAATACATCATCTGGACTGTGTCCCCGACAGAGACTGTCATGTTGGCGTGCAGGTGAATCATGTTGGTGTCTGTAAAGTGGAACCCCATGGTCCTGGCATACTTCCTCACGTCCCCGGTGCCCTTTGCGGTCCAGAGCACTGCAACGCCCGGCTCGTCTGCAAATATGCCGTGTATCTCTGAGGGCTTCGGTGCGGTGCCGTCAAACCGGACATCCATGATGTGCAGGTGCATCTGTCTTGTGGGAACCTTTACTGCCCTGACAAAGAGCGGCGCGTCCCTTCCAAAGTATGCCTTGACGTCGTCGCCGTGATGCGGCGCCTCTGTCATCTCTATGGTGTCGGGAACGTCCTTGTCCGTCTGTTCGATGTCTGCCCACCGTCTCACCAGGGTGACGTCAAACCTGGACAGCCGGTCGGCGTACCTGTCCCGGAGCGGCTCAAGCACCCTTCCCATGCCTGTCACGTTGCAGCTTCCCTGCATGACGTGCCTTTCCCCGACTGCCTGGTTGTAGTTTGATCTGGAGTTGAACAGCAGTTCCGATACTGCGTCCGGTCCCGTTACGGACTCCCCTCCCTGGTATATGGCCCGGACGCCCCTGGGTTCGTAGAGGTTCCTCTTGTTTGCCGCGCCATGCCCTCCGGGCGATGCATCAATCACCAGGTCGCACTCGTCGAGGGCCGACTCGATGGTTCCTGAAACTGCATGTCCAGAGAAGCGCTCCATTCTGTCCTTGGGGACGTAGACTGCAAGCCCGTTGGATATGGCCTGCTCCACTGCACCGCCGGGCGAATACTTTCCGACCCCGATGACTGACACCTCGGGGTCGTCCAACAGGAATGAGGCAATCCTGCTTCCGATGGAACCGTACCCGTTGACAAAGATCTTTTTCACACCTGGGATGGGGCCTGCCCCATTTATTTAGATTATTTTGGCGCGCCTATCCCACCTGTTGGCTGTCAGGGTGCTGCGTCCGCGTACCACTGCTCTATCTGTGATGCCGGTATGTTGTCCACTACCTTTTGCAGTATGGAGCCGAGTATCGGGTTCTGGTTGCTGTATCCGACTTTCAGGTCGTACTGGTACCCTGTCGGGCCTGCATCGTGTATGTCGTCGATTCCGGCCTGTGCTGCGTGGTATGACGCGACCGGCCACGTGGCCACAAGCGCGTCGCCGTCTCCTGCACCCAGCATCTCAAAGGCCTCGCCAAAGCTGCCTACCAGCACATATTCAAGATCGGGATGGTTCTCGTCAAGCCACGATGCTATGTCGTAGCCCTCTATGGTGAGAAGTTTCAGGCCTGCCTCATCCACGCTGATCTGCCTGTCGTCAACTGTCACCATCCTCGCCTCTATGGAGTGGTGGGTGGAGGTAAAGTCCATGTATTCGAGCCTTTCGGGGACGTGGATTACTGAAAACATGACGTCTGCCTTGCCGTCGCGTACCATTTCAGCTACGTCGCCCCAGATTGAAGCGGACTGGGATCCGACAAATTCTGCCCCGGTCTGACTGGAAAACTCTCTGGCATACTCGAGCATGACGCCTGCAAGGTTTCCTGATTCGTCAGCGTATTCCAGCGGAGACCATCCTGAATTGTATGTCACCCGTATGGTGCCGTTCTCCTCCAACCATGCCGTCTCTTCTGCAGTCAGTCCCAGCGAAGACATCGCATCCGACATGCCCTCATCAGCCATCTTGTCATCTGACGCGGCATAGTACCCGGAGCCAAAGATGTATCCGTCATGCAATACGATCAGGGAGCGCTTGTGCTGTTCTGCTCCGGTCGCGGGGTTTTGGAACGTGTACTCTAGCCATACCTCGCCCTCTTGAATCTCGGATAGTAACATATCAAAAGATCCGTCAGATTGGGTAAGCATCATGAAGTCTCCTCCAAGCAGATCTGGGTTTGCACCGTGTGCAACAAGGTGACCGGTTGAGTCTGCTACAAACGGATACGAGGGATCAGTTGACATCATTGCGGTAATAGTCGCAAAGGCACCGTCAGGATCTGAGTCGTACAGGGCGATCGCCTCATCCACCACTCCCCTGACTGCCGACTCTGGCGTGGGCGGTTGTGAAAGGCTTACGCCGCGGTCCAGCAACGTCTGGTACGTGTCTGGGTATAGGCAGACAGGCATCTGGGAGGCTGTTACGTAGAGCTCTCTTGGCGTATTGCACTGTATATCGTGCAGTGGAATTCCGTCATTGTGCTGCTGTAACGGGGATGGATACTGGCCTGGTTCCATTGTATCTGATTCTGCGTATGCCACAGGGACGTATGGTTGGTTCTCCTGTACTGTTGCGTGCACGGACGATTCCATGCCCGGCACGACTGTCACCAATGCCAAAATACACAAGAGCCCGAAACAAATCGCCACCTTCATTTTCCTACATGTTGGAATCGCTTCCCATATTTATCAATATTTAGCTCCGTTGCATGATCGTGTCCGAAGCACAGCCATCGCTTCCCATTTCTCCTCCTTGGCTGTGATGCATACCCGGCAACAGGTCTTTGATCTGAATAGAACCTTACCTTCGACACGATCTGCTGGCCTGCAGACAAAATTGCTCGGAGATGGGATACCATACTGTATTGCCGCAGGTCGCTAGAAAAACTGTTCAAGATGTCAGCCGCCCTGTCCATGGATTGCATGACAGTCAGGTTCAACTTGGAACGGCCAAAGTATGACAATTGGAGGGCAGTTGTTTACATGAATTTCTGCCAGCAGATTCACTCATCATATTCTGTCATCATATATGCGTCCTCATCGCTCTGATCTGTTTCCAAATGTATCTTCTTTCCGCAATGAAAACACGTGGAGTCACAATGCCTTATTCCTCGATCATCCGGTTCCGATTCGAACAATCTATCCTCCTCTTCCAACAACACTTCATGTTCCGATACTGCACATCTCATTACATCCAGCGTCGGCAATTCCAAATCTTTTGGGCTGGCTTTGTCCATTTCTAAGATTTTCCACCCAGCTTCAACCATCAATTTTCTTAGAAATACAAGCATGTGGGCTGATTCTTCCATGTATTCAGGATGCGCGTCTGTTGCAAACAAATCATCAATTTTCCTTTTAACATATTTTTTAAATCCTATACTATAAAGTATTGAAAGTTTAATCTCGGGGAGCAGATTATATCTGAATATTTTTATAACAAATCCACTACTGCTCTGTGCAGTATATTTTTCCAACCATGCCGCAATCTCATCAATCAATTCTTCTATCTTTTCTTGTTCCAAATCTTCCCTTGACGCTATTTTTTGCGTAAATCTGACCGCATCAATGGGGGTGGCAAGGTAGTATTGATTTACATACAAGTAGAGAAATGCGCAAAGCAGCCCCGTCCTCTTATTTCCGTCATGAAATATGTGCCATCGTGTAATTGCCTCCATCAGTGCCGCTGCCTTTTTGTAGACGCTGTCGTACCGTTCTGTTCCGTATAATTTTCCAGATTAGAAGATATGCGCAATCCGCCAGAAATTAAATTCTGGGAATAAGCCGCGCCCGTTGCCGATTAAATTTGAATTATCAATCAATTGCGCATGGCCTCTATTGTTTTTCTATGGCGGATTCAATGAGACCCTCTTTGCTGATTCCTTTTAACATCATGGGGAATTTCTTTTCAAGTTCTGCATGTATGAGTTTGACATCGTCGCTGTTAAGGTTGATCATTAATGTTCATCTAAAATTTTAAAGACGGTCTTATTTTTATCAATGGTCTTGCGTATCAGTAGTTCCAGATCGTCCCTCTCGATTCCATCGCCACGTTTTCTTTTAACCATGATGTTTCAGATCAATATGGTCTCTCATTCCTTAAATTATTTGCTTCGGACGTAACCTGGTGATGGGTTAGGTTATTCACATCATGTCCATGAGGAATTTAATTTGGCATACGTCAAACCCTCGTATTCTGCCGTATTTGTCATCATTTGTGCCTAAATCTCCATGAAACGGCTAACAATATCTGAATGGAACCGACTTTGCTCAGTCAAATGGTGGTGACCTAATCTCTTATGGGACAATCCCGCAAAGAACTAAATGTGTTGTTTCCGGGCGTGGTTCGTTGAGGATCCGCCTGTTATTTGGACTTGGGGCCGCAGTGGCCGCCGGAGTGATCGTCGCGCTGCTTGCGGCTGGGGAATCAAAAGACCTGCCGGCTAATCCTGACGGCATTCAGGAAGGCTCGAAAGTTGCAGCCGCGACGCTTTTGGGGCACGGCTCCCCGATTCTGGGCGACCCGGACGCGCCGGTCACGCTTGTGGAGTTTGGCGACTACCAGTGCCATTTCTGCAACGTATTCTTCCACTCCACGGAAGGAAAGATCCTTGAAGAATACGTCAATACGGGAAAGGTCAGATTGATATTCAAAGACTACAACATCATCGGTCCAGACTCGATTAACGCCTCCCACGGTGCCCACTGTGCCGGTGATCAGGGGCTGTTCTGGGAGTACCACGACGCGCTGTACTCCAATTGGACGGGGGAGAACAACGGATGGGCGTCGTTGGAGAATCTGGAGAGGTTTGCATTGCAAGTCGGACTTGACATGGACGAGTGGTCCGGATGCATGAATGACAGGCCGCACTCTGAAACGATTCTTGCAAGCAACAATGACGCAAAGACGCTGGATCTTGGAGGCACTCCGGCGTTCTTTGTGATTGGGCCAGACGGGAGCGTCACGCGCATCTTCGGCGCACAGCCATACCAGACAAGCGGGCCCCGCACCTGCCTGGGGACTCACGCGCAACTTTTGGGACCGTCAGGCGCCAACCTGGCCAATTACGCGCCTGTTTAGGCGTGAATATGCACGATGATATCATTTTCTCAATACCCTTATTAGTGAATTATCTATGCGAAGCTTATGGCCGCCGGAATCGACGACATCGCCCTGTACATTCCGCGTCTGTACATGGACGCAGCGGACTTTGCCGCCGCCAGGGGGCTTGATCCGGTAAAACTGCAAAAGGGCCTGGGGATATCCCAGATGGCGATGGTTGATGCCAATCAGGATCCTGCATGCCTTGCGGCAAACGCGTGCCTGAGAATAATGCAGAAGAACGACCTGTCCCCTGACGATATCGGAAGGCTGTACGTCTCGACCGAGTCCTCCTTTGACGAGTCCAAGGCCATGAACTCGTACGTGGTGGGGATGCTTGAACAGATTTACGGACCGGAAACATTTGAGCACTGCGGCGGCGTGGAGACAAAGTTTGCATGCGTCAGCGGCTCATACGCGCTCTATGACAACACCAACTGGATCCGGGCAGGCGAGTCAGAAGGCAAGTACGCCTTGGTGGTGGTCTCTGACATTGCCAAGTACGACATGGGCTCAAGCGGCGAGATGACGCAGGGTGCAGGCGCGTTGGTGCTGTTACTCAACGACCAGCCGAGGCTGCTGTCATTTGACCCGCGCGTCACGGCCACGTCAATCAAGGACGAGTACGATTTTTACAGGCCGTTTGGAAAGGAGACCCCGATCGTACACGGGCAGTACTCAAATCTGCTTTACATGATACAGGTGAGAAAAGCCCTCGAGGCGTACAAAAAGAAGGTGCTCTCCACGGGGCTTATCAAGATCGGCCCGGACGAGACCATTCTGGACCACATGGACTACATCAACATGCACCTGCCGTACAGCAACATGGGAAAGAAGGCCCTGGCATACTTGGTCAGGCACGAATGGCGCCAGCTTCCGAGGTGGGAGAAGATCCTGGAGCACGTGGGCACGCTTGAGCCGGTCCCAAAGGATCCCCGGGGAACCATCGAGTCCGTGTTGGGCGATGCCGAATTCATGAAGCGGGATCACGAGTTTACAAGAATGCTTACCAGCACGCCAGAGTTTCAGGAGATATACGAGTCAAAGCTTGCAAGCTCGCTCATAGCCTCGAGCATGATAGGAAACCTCTACACCGCGTCGCTGTATTTGGGATTCCGAAGCAGCCTGGAATTTGAGTACAAGAAAGGGATTGATCTGGAGGGAAAGAGGATAGGATTCGGCTCGTACGGGAGCGGATGCAGCGCCATGGTGTTCAGCGGAACCGTCCAGCCCGGCTATGTGGATATAGTGCGGAACATGAATCTCAAGACCGAGGTGGGGGATAGGAAGAGGCTCACTCTGGAGGAGTATGAGATGCTGCACGAGAACAAGATGACTCCCAGCGAACCCCTTGTTGACACGAAAGGTGAGTTCATTCTGGTAAGCGTCGACACCGGCACCGAATCCCGCGGAGAAAGGCGCTACACCTTTAACGAATAATGCCCGAAGAATCCAGCCCAATCAAGGATCTCCTGTTTGACTACATAAGGAACTCGCCTGACATCCCACGGCTCCTTTCCGAGAAGAGATTCGACCTGATCATCAGGAACATCATGGACGGATGCGGCCACGTCGTGTCCATGGGGGACGAGGCGGCAGGGACGCTTGCCACCGGGATGCTGCACTACCTGCTTACCGGCGCGCTCATCCCGAGCCAGAGAAAAGTGGAATACATGGGGGTGGGGGTGGACATCGTGATACCCGACATCCGAACGCTGGAGAAGGATCCCAAAAAGGCGTTGCTCATATGCATCCCGATGTCGTCTGACGCTAAAACCGTGCGGGATAGAATATCGGTACTGAATGGGATTCAGCCGGTGGGGCAGAACATCTGGGTGGTCCTTGCACGTGACATGCCCGTGCAAAACCGGCGGTTCGTGCTGTCCGGAGGGCATGAGCCGTTTTCAGACATCATATTCGAGATCTCCCGGTTTGTCAGCCTCAACGGGACCGGCAGGTTCAGAATTATGCAGGCGTAGGCGCGGCGCGCTTGCGGCCCTTCATGCACGGCAGGAATGGCTGCAGATTGGTCCGCTCCAAGGCGCACCCTCAGGCGATCCAGGCCGTCATGGCATTTGCCGCATCGGCAGGACGGCGCTGCCGGTTTGGCAATGATGAATGTTCAAAAAATCCCGTTCGCTCAGAATCCGGCAGATATGCCCGGATCATACATGATCCCTGGCGCACTCAATCCTATCGCCACGTTCAGCACCAGCTGCAGTGCGGTAAGGCCAAGGCCCAGATACAGGCATTTTTTTGCCTTCCTAGGATCGTCGCGTCTGACTGCAAAATATGCAATGATTCCGCCCAGCGCCCCGATAAATATCGGCAGCAGATACCACCAGTTGCTTCTGGTTCTCTCCTCGTACATGGCGTGTATGGATGTTTTTGGCTATTATTTCTTCGGATGATTTCCTGCGTGGTTATGCCTCGGAAATCTGCCACATGCCTGGCGCGACATTCCTGCCGTTCCCTGCAGTCTCACGCACCGTCGGCTTGGTCCGGAACGCCGTCTTGCACGATACGCTTCATGTCCAGGCCGCTCCTGAACGCCTCGTACACGGTCTCGTCGTCTGTATCCTTGATGAACGGAATCGAGCCTAGAACCCGGATTCCTGTCAGATCCTCCAGATCCCTGCCCAGGTCGGACACTGGGTAGCCGTCGCCAAAATCGTTGATGACCATCCCCTTGATCCTGACGCCGTAATGCCTGCATATCATGCATGTCATGACGGTGTGGTTTATTGTCCCGACCCTGCTGCCTGCCACGACCACGGCCGGAATTCCCATCCCTGCAATCAGGTTTGCGACAAAGTATCCCTTTGATATGGGGGTCATCGCGCCGCCAATTCCCTCCACGACAACCATGTCGTGAATCTCGGACAGCCTGCGGTAGCCGTCCATGACTGCCCCCACGTCGGGACTGATGCCCAATTTGGCCTGGGCCGTATAGGGGGATGCGTGGATTGGAAAGAACTGCGGATTTATCAGGGATTCGGGATCACGGGATCGCGCCGCCTGGCGCAGCATGTCTGCATCCTCCGACTTGAAGCCGGACTTTTGCGCATCCCCTGCCGCAAACGGCTTCATCACGCCCACATCCACGCCCATCATTCTAAGCGTGACGGCGAGGCCTGCGGCAACACGCGTCTTGCCCACGCCGGTGTCTGTCCCCGTGACAAACAGCGAATCCATGAAACCCAAGGCCTGCGTAATCAGTTAAACCTATTGCATGACGGCAGCGGGGCGTGCCATCCAAAAATCATGTCGCCTGCGGCCCGTCATGCGGATGGCAGACACGCGGGAATCGCTGCACGAAAGATTCGCGTGCCAGTACCGCACGCCATCGGGCATCTGACCCATCTGGTTATGCCTGGGACGCGACACCAATCGGACAAACTAGATTAAGAAGAATCCCGCATACCAGTACTGCTTGAATGACACCAGCTTCGTCTGGCATCCGAACACGCAGATGGGCGAGTGGGACTGCTTTGACAGGATTACCAGCGCCAAGGGCGTGTGGCTTGTGGACTCGCGCAGGAGGCGCATGATCGATGCAGTGGCATCCATGTGGTGCAACGTGTGGGGACATTCGGACGCAGAACTAGTCGGTGCCATGGTGTCGCAGGCCAAAAAGATGCAGCACACCCCGATGTTCAACCTGACGCACGGGCCGGCCGAAGACCTGGCAGCCGGCCTAATAGGGATGTCGCCTGGAATGCACAGGGTGTTTTATTCTGACAACGGCTCTTCTGCCATGGAAGTAGCATTCAAGATGGCGCTGCAGTACTGGGACAACCAAGGCGAGGGGAGGTGCAAGATCGCCACATTGGAGAACGGATACCACGGGGACACGTTTGGCGCAATGTCAGTCGGATACGTGCCCGAGTTCTTTGGCAGGTTCAGGCATCATCTGTTTGAAGCCACGCGCCTGCCCGTGCCGGACGCGTACCGGACGCCTAAGGGACTTACGCCGTCCGAGCACCAGGACCTGTGTCTGGAGAAGATAGAGTCAGTCCTGTCCCGGAAAGACACAGCTGCGTTCGTGATGGAGAGCGGCGCGCAGGTCGCCGGAGGGGTGAGGATATACCCAAAAGGATTCCAGCGCGAGATAGGCAGGATGTGCAAAAAGTACGGCGTGCTGCTGGTATTAGACGAGATTGCCACCGGGTTTGGCAGGCTGGGCTCGATGGTCCAGTATGCCGAACAGGAATGCTCGCCTGACATCGTGGCGTACGGCAAGATGCTGACCGGCGGATACCTCACCATGGCAGCAACGCTGGCAACCAAAAGGGTGTATGACTCGTTTCTGGGCGAGTTTGACGACTCCCGGCACCTGTTCCACGGCCACACGTATACTGGAAACCCGGTCGCTGCCGCAGTGGCAGACAAAAACCTCCGCATGTACCGCAAGAGGCGCCTGATCGAGAAGATCCAAAGGACCTCCAAGGTATTCGAGGAGTACCGGCAGAGGTTCATGGAGCACGGGATGGTCGGAGACGTAAGGCACAAGGGAATGCTGATGGGGATAGACCTGGTCTCGGACAAGGAGAAAAAGACCCCGATACGATCAAAGACATCCCTCAACAAGATACTCTACGAGGAGGGAAGGAGGCACGGCATATACCTGAGGTCGTTGGGCAACATACTCCTGCTGGTGCCGCCGCTGGCAATATCCGAGTCCGAGCTGCACGTCCTGCTTGAGCGGGCGCTCAAGACCATCCGCACGGCGTCTGGCAGGATACCGTGATATGGTTAACCGGAACGATTTTGATAGTTAACCATTCCAGTATAATTATAAGTAGAATCACGCCAAAGACGCCCATGGACGCAGAGTTCATAACCGCCTGCCAAAACAAGGTGGTCTCCTGTGAGGGGATATCGGCCGAGGAGGCAAGGACGCTGTTTTACGTACCCGACGGGAATCTGCGGGATCTGGCACGCGCAGCTGATGCCATCACGCGAAGATTCAACGGGGATCGGGTGGACGTCGAGCAGCTCAACAACATCAAAAAGAACGCGTGCAGCGAGGACTGCACGTTCTGCGGCCAGTCGGCCTTTTTTGATACCGGAATAGAAACGTACCAGCTGCCAGAACCCGACGAGATACTCGAAAAGGCCAAAAAGGCGCACGCCGAGGGGGCGTCGTCGTACTGCCTGGTGGCGGCGTGGAGGCAGCCGTCGCAGCGGGATTTTGAAAAGGTGTGCCGGATAATCGAGGCCGTCAGGAGCATCCCGATAGGCATAGAGTGCAGCCTCGGATTTCTCACCGAATACCAGGCAAGGACTCTGAAGGAGCTTGGCGTGAAGAGGTACAACCACAACCTCGAGACCTCGCGTTCAAAGTTTCACGACATATGCACCACCCACACGTACGACGACCGGCTTGACACGCTGCACACGGCGCGCAAGGCCGGGCTGGAACTGTGCACGGGAGGGATAATCGGCCTTGGCGAAACCCGAAGGCAGAGACTCGAGCTTGCACTGGAGCTTGCAGGGCTGCGTCCCGAAGAGGTCACGCTAAACATACTCGTGCCGGTTCCGGGCACGCCGCTTGAACTGCAGGCGGATCTTCCAAACAGCGAGATAGTGAGGATGTTTTCTGTAATCCGGTTCCTGCTGCCCGATTCCATAATCAAGATATCCGGCGGCAGGGAGACGCGCCTTGCAGACTCCGGCGAGGAACTGCTGCAGAGCGGCGCCAACGGGATCATAACCGGAGGGTACCTGACCATGGGCGGAAACGACTCCAAAGCAGACTCCGGGATGATAAGGAAAATTGGACTCCGGGCATAGGCTGGATTTTGCCGACGCTGCGCTGCGCCGCATCCGAGATGACGGGCTCTACAGGAGGCTGCAATACGGTGCAGTGCAGGGCCAGCACATCACCATCGACGGCCAAATGCTCATCAACTTGTGCTCAAACGATTATCTTGGAATCCCGGCAACGCCGGTCCGGACGGGGCAGTGCCAGTCCAGCTCCCGGCTGGTATCTGGGAACGACCCCGCGTATGGCGACCTGGAGGCTGCGCTGGCAGGGCACAAGTCCCAGCAGGCCAGCCTGGTGTTTCCCACCGGATACATGGCAAACACGGGGGTGATTCCGGCAGTGGCGCAGAAGGGGGACTTGATTATGAGCGACGAGCTCAACCACGCAAGCATAATAGAGGCGTGCAGGCTGTCCGGCGCCCGGGTGGCAGTGTACGGGCACAACGACATGGACGGCCTTGAAAGGGGACTTGGGGGCGAGGCAGAAAACAGGTTCATCGTCACCGAAGGGATATTCAGCATGGACGGGGACTATTCTGACATGCCGCACATAACGGACATTGCGGCCCGGACGGGTGCCATAACGGTAGTCGATGACGCGCACGGGGACTTTGTGGCCGGCCGGGACGGCCGGGGAGTGCCGGACATGTTTGGGGTGGCAGACAAGACGGACATATACGTCAGCAGCCTGAGCAAGGCGCTGGGGTCGTTTGGCGGATACGTGGCCTCAGACGAGAGGATAATACAGCTGTGCGTAAACAGGTCAAGGTCGTTCATCTACACGTCTGCGATGCCGGCATTCATGGCAGAGCACGCACTGGAGAGGTTCCTATCAGACCGCGAGGCAAGGCGGCGGACGCTTGCAGGCAACGCCAAAAGGATGGCCGACGGACTGAGGGGAATTGGATACGACATACAGTCCCAGACCCACATCATCCCGGTGGTTGTCGGTGACGAGGGCGAGGCAGTCAAGATGGCCGAGTTTCTTCTCACAAGGGGCGTGTTTGTCCAACCTATCCGGTACCCGACGGTTCCAAAAGGCAAGGCAAGGCTGCGCGTATCTGTCACCGCGTGGCTGACTGACGCCGACATTGAGGAGTCCCTTGGAGCCTTTGAGGCCGCCTACGGGCGGTTCTTTTGATCAGCGCGCTGCGTCAAATCCGCCCAGCGCAGGCGAGCCGACGATTACAGCAAACGTGACGAGTATTCCCAACAGTATGCCCACCATCACAAAGCGCTTGTTCATGTGGTTTGGTGGGTCTGCCTCAGTTAAAAATGATGCCGGAACATGCCACGTCCGTGCGGGTTGGGGCTATGTCACGATCTTTTCCAGGCTGCCCTCATTTATGGCCCGCCTGATCTCCATGGCGATCCTCCTGCCGATGCCAAACGTCGCCCCGTACTGGTATTTCGTGTACGGGCTGGTCGTGGCGACTATCGGGTTTCCAGGAACCCTCAGGGAGACGTCATACACCACCAGCTCAAGATCCTTGGTGATGACGCTCTGAAGAGAGAACGGACCGATGATTCCGGGCGGGTACTCCTTTTTTACGGCCTCGACGAACTTGTCGCCCATTTTGAGCACCTTTTCAAGCAGCGATTCCCTGATGCTTGCAGGGGTGTGGCCGACCTCGATGTTCTGCGGCCTGATGCCCATCTGCAGCTGCTGTTCTGCAGGCAGGGCGTTGTAGTCGTGAATGTCCGTCTGCAGCCTCCTTTCAATCCCTATGAAATCCACCTGGTCCGATATCGGGGTGTGGAAGAAGTTAAAGTTCATGTACGTTCCGATGACAAGCTCCTCGATGCTTGCATCTGCCAGATCCTTCTCTGATATCATGCCCTGTCTGATTCTCTCACCTGATTTTTCCCTGTAATCCCCATATCCTGAGACAGTGAAGAATGCCCTCTCAAGCGGCCTGTCCTTCTCCTGCACCTTTACTATGCACGGCCTGTCGATGTCCTCTGGATTGGCAAATACCTTGGGATACCTGATGCCTGCCTTTTCAAGCAGGTAGTACTGGCCCTTCTCTGCCGTCCTCTCCTCTGCCTGGAACAGCCGCCTGTTTCCAAATATGGGCACCCTGAAATCATCCTCTATGGTCTTGTATCCCAGGTAGGCAGTAAGGGAGCGGTGTGGGACGACTATGGTGCTGGATTCTGTCAGCATCTTTTGGTTTTTGTCCGATGCCATGTCATTGAATTTGTCCACCACTATGATCTCGTCTGCGATTCTCGAAAACCTCTGGTACGGCAGCTCCCTGCCCTTTTGGCAAAAGACCACAGTCGACAGTCCCTCGTCCTTTGCCCCGTCCATGATCTCGAGTGCCGAGTGGCTGCCAAGAACGCCCACTCTTGGGTTCGAGTAACCGCCCACCAGGTTCCTTATGGCAGAATCCTCAATCATGGTTCGTCTTGGGTGCAGGGATATAATATAATTTAGATACAGTCATGAGGGATGAATTTGAGTCAGGCCTGGTCGCGATTTTACAAGCCTGCACGCATTTTGGCACCAATTCATTCCACCACAAGACTTTTCTCGTATCCTGCCATACCTGACTCATGCTGTACCATTTTGAGCTCCAGATGGCGGGGGTGGTGTTGCTGACTGCCATGGCGGCAGGCGGGATATCGCTGTGGATCAAGCGCAGGCGGTACAGGGAAGACGAAAACGAGCAGGATGCGCCAAGTACTAGTTCTGACGTGATCTAAAGGGATAAAATAGCTTGGGCGCGTACCCGTATTGTTGAGACTGATTGTGGGCATGACCGGCAGTACCGGCGTGGTTTATGGGATACGAATGCTTGAGGTGCTCAAAAATGCCGGCGTCGAGACTCACCTGATACTCTCCAAGTGGGCCAAGGCCTGCATAGGCATGGAGACCAAATGTACGGTCGATTACGTCACGTCGCTGGCAACAGAAGTCTCCGACGAGGCAAACATGGCATCCGGAGTATCCAGCGGAACGTACCTGACAGACGGCATGATAGTGGCCCCGTGCAGCATGAAGACGCTGGCTGCCATCGCTACCGGGTACGACGACACCCTGATAGCAAGGGCGGCAGGCGTCACGATAAAGGAATCCAGGCGGCTGGTACTGATGGCCCGGGAGACGCCGCTGTCTGCCATACACCTGGAGAACATGCTAAAGCTTGCCCGGCTGGGGGTGGTGATACTGCCGCCGGTGACTGAATTTTACACCAAGCCCGGGTCCGTGGACGACATCATAAACCACGGGGTCGGAAAGTGCCTGGACCAGTTCCGGATAAAGCACGACCTGTACCGGCGCTGGGGAACGAATGCCGGCACCTAAATATGCCGCATGCGGCCTGGAAGATCCTACCGATGCCGCCTGGACCCACTTGCACGGCATGTCTGGAAAACCGCGCACGCTAGTCCCTGGGATCCCCTACCAGCCCGATGCCGTTTCCGTCCTGGTCGCGGATGTTGCTCATCATCCCTCCCCAGACCTGCCTTTCCGGCTTGGTCACGTCAACCTGCCTTGATTTTAATTCCCTGTATGCGGCATCGATGTCGCCGGCGTAAAACCATATTCCGGTGTTCATCCCGATTCTCGCCCTTGCCCGTTCTACCTGTTCTGGCGCAAGGCCCTTCATCTGTTCGGGGTCTACTAGGCTGATCACCGTATCTGATCCTTTCGGGCCGACCACTACCCACCTGTATCCTGCCACGTCCGTGTCCAGCTTTTTTTCGAACCCGAGACGCTGCGTGTAAAAATCCACTGCCTTCTGCTGGTCTGAAACCACGACTGTCACCCCCTCTATCGCGTCAATCATTCAACCGTGTCTGTCTGTTCGAAATATAAATAATCCACGTAGGGCAGGATACCTTTGCCATACGGGCAGCAATTTACCGCAAGCATCAAATTATAACGATTACCTGGCATGCTGCCTGATCATTTCAATCATGGTTTATACCCAAGACGGGCACACCATACCGTGGTTGCCACGGTTCAGGTTGGAGAATATGGTTCACGCGGAGCGGCAAAAGACATACGACACGATGTGTGATTTCAAAAGGTATCCAGAGTTGTTTCCCCAACACTTCCCATCAATCCGCGTCCGCTCTGTCCGGGGAGAAGTGGCCATAGTGGAAGAACACGTGAATCTGGGCGGACGGCGACTAGTCGTCATGGCAAAGCACGTCTCCCGGCCTCCGTCAATCCATGACGTGTTTGTAATTGGCGGTGACCTCAAGGGGACTATCGTGCTGCAGAGGTTTTCTGCGGCCGGAGACGGCACGCTGGTCGTGACTGACGTGAACCTGAAACTGGGCCTAGCCATGGGGGTGAAATCAGTATTTGACCATGACCGGTACAAGCGTGACTATGGCGCCATGCTGGGCGACCTTGCAGCAGCTGCAGAATCAGCTTGACTTGTCCTTAAAGTCCTTGAGTTCCTCTTCGCCTTCTATCTTGCCCTTCTCAAACTCGCCCCTGGCCCTGCCAAATGTCTTTGCAAGCTCTGGTATCTTCTTTGCCCCGAAGATAAAGACGACTGCAATGATTATTATGAATATCCACTCCTGCCCCGCGATGAAGTTGGACAAAATGGATCCGAACATGGTACAATATTGTCTAATATTGAATTTAAGTGTTCAACAATGCCACGCCGATTCCCGTCGCACGCCGGCCAGAAATGAACGGCATCCATGCAGCCTCGAGTGCCCGAACGGCCTAGGTCTGCGTCCTGCCTTCCTTGCGTTCTATGATGAACATGCCTGCCAGATACAGGGCCATCATCGGGCCTGCGATAAACCACATGGTGACGCCGCTCCCGTCAGGAGTTATCACCGCCCCGAAGATAACTATGATCACTATGGCGTACCTTAAGTTTCTCCTCCAAAATCCGGCATCCGTCGCCCCGGACACGGATGTCGCGTACATCACCAGCGGAAGCTGGAACGAAAGCCCGAACGCCAGCAGGAACTGCAGCACGAAAGCGACAAAGTCGATCACGTTGAGAAACGTCACGAGCCCGGAAGATTCACCGTACCTGTACAGGAACTCCAGTATGTACGGCACCACCAAGACGTACGCAAACACGCATCCTGCTGCAAACAGCCCTATTGCAGGAATGGATATGGACTTGCTGACGCTTATCTCCCTCTCTTTGAGTGCAGGCGTGATGAATCCTACCATGTTCCACACGATTATTGGCATTCCTGCCACCAGCCCCACTAGGGCTGCAATGTACACCTGGGCAAAGAACGCCTGTCCCGGAGCAGTCTGGATCAGCTCCACGTCTTCTGGCACCAGGCTCTCCCTCATGTGGTTTGTCATCTGGGCTGCGATGTTGTCAAGCGGTTCTGGCACCGGGTAGTACAGCACCGCCTCCCCCACCGCGACGGGTTCTGCATGGAACGTCAGTATGAATACTGTAATGGCACCTATGATTATCACAACCTTCAGTAGCCTTTTCCTCAATTCGTCAAGGTGCTGACCGAACTCCTTCAGTTCAGACATTGTATCACTTGCACCGTCACGGTATATCTATTTGCTGGATATGGGGAGCAGTTTTGCCTCCGGCATCCCGGCCTCCTTTAGCTGCTCGGCGGTCAGGCCGTCAAACTCCAACGATATTATGGCCTTTGCGTCAAACCTGTCTTCTAGCTCCCTTGCAAGACCCGCTATGTCCCTGCCGGAATATAACTCGGTGGAACCCTTGAGGATTATTCTGGATCCCTTCTCGATCTCCTTTCCGCCGAACTTGCCCTGGAGGAACGCCGTGATCTCCGGCACCTCTTTTCTGCTGATGTTGTTGTGGAAGTAGGATATCCCCCTGAGGGATTCGTAGTCGTACGGCGTGCCGTCCCTGTACATGAAGACGCCTATGAAGTGCGCCTCACTTTCTGGCTCCCTGATGCACTTTATCTCCCAGTTAAGCAGCCGCTGCTGGTCGTAGGCAAAATCGCCCATCTCGTCTGGTGTGATCTTCCAGTACCTTGACCTTGCCATCACGTGTCTGTGAAATGTGCTGGTATAAATTCCAATGGAGCCTGCACTTTACCGCCATTCAAACCTGAAAAACAATCACGACCACCCATGGGAGTACAACTGCCACAGTCGTGTACTCCGGCGGTGCAATGTCACGCACTCATGTCATCCACGTGAGAATGGCCCCTTTTGCATCTGTTACCGTGAAAATTCTGCATAACACCTATTGTGTTTCGCACATACCGTGCAATTTTTAAGATGAACCTACATTATGCCTGTATTGAACCTTGATTATGATTCTCACGGTGTCGTGAACCTTGAACGCCTGCAGGAGAACCAAATAAAAAAGATGAACACTCTCCGGGAGACGGTCAGGAATCTGGAGTTTGTCCCGATAGAGCCTGCCGGCTCGTACATTCCCATGACGTTCAAGTCGTTTGACGGGGGGAGGTTCAACCTGCGCTTTGAGCCCTTCGAGTTCGAGGTGGTCAAGGTGGCCGACTCCCACGGGAATGTGAGGATGAATTTTGCTGCACCCGTCGGGGATCTCGAAGACGAAGACATCGGCGATATTTTGACTGATCTGGAAGCGAACCCCATCATGCGAAGGTTCCTTGACATGCTAGGTGCAAGATCACTCAAGGATGTCTCGCGGTTCCTGACTGCCAAAGGAACCCTGATGGAGATTGCCGAGTTCGCGTGCATATTTGACGCGGTGGAGAGGGCCCCCAAGGACAGCAAATCCATAATACTCAAGGACGGGCTTTTGCGCACCAGAAAGATACGAGACGAGCTAATTCCGCGCATGATTGACTGCCTCCGCAGAAACGGGAACCATGTACGCGTGGTGGGTGTGGCAAAGACGTCAAAGATAGTGTTCCTGCTGCATGCCGCGCTGGCATGCGAAAGGATCTTCCCTCCGGATCATGCAGGATACGTCAGAATCCCACTGGGCGTGGAGAACATGGCGTACAAGTGGAGCCCGACAACCCGGCTCCGACCAGGAGTGCCGACGCGCCTTGCCTACGCGCTTGGCGACTTGTACATAGCAAAGCTCTCACGCAGCAAGAACCTGTTCGTCACAGTGGAGATGCCCCAAGGAGCCGACGGGCGGCGCATTTATTCCAAATCCGAGGTGACAGAGATAATGAGCTACCTTGCAAAAGACGCGATGTACTCCTACCCTGTGATGGGATATCCGCAGACCATAATGCGGGCACACGAGTCCGCGGCGGGACTTGGACTCTCCGCATCCATATTATACGACAACATAATCCGGGGACTGGTGGAGAGGTCCGATCCGTCGCTGGCCGAATACATACGGGACTCGGCCATTCTTGACGAGGTAGTCTCAAAAGGATCTCTGGGAGGCGGAGCATGACGGACGACAATGTAGTGGGCGTGTTCACCGGCCTTGAGAGCTCGCTGTACGAGTATGTGGCAAAGATAATCGCGCCATACAGACCAGATTTCCAGCTCGAGATTGGGACGCTCCTGCTGGTTCAGAACATAAACGAGAACATAGTGGCCAGGATAATGGACTATTCGCCCAGCGGAGAGTTTACCACCGCCATGGGCGAGAAGTGGCTGAGCGATATCGCTTCCCAGGGGGCCATCGACGAGATCGGCCACGACATAAAGAAGAGCAAGATAACCTACAAGGTCAGGATAAAGGTGCTGGGCTCTATAAAGGGGGACACCTTCACTGCCGGGCTCAAGCGAATACCCCAGATCACAAGCAAGGTCAGGCTGCCGACTAGGAGTAACCTGCAGACCATCATAGGCAAGGCGCTCAAAGAACAGAGCGATGGCGTGCACATAGGCCACTACATCATGGACGAGAACATCCCGATAATGTTCGATGAAAGCAAGCTCAACTCAAAGAGGACGTTCGTGTTTGCAAGGGCCGGGTACGGAAAAAGCAACCTGATGAAGGTAATATGCAAGGAATGGGGCAGTGCAAACGGGGGGCTGCTGGTTTTTGACCAGGACGGCGAATACGCCGTAACTGACAAGGAGGGGAGGCCCGGCATCATGGACGGACGGGAGGCCATCCTCATCACCAACCAGAAGATGAACGAATCCCTTGCAAACGTCTACCAGAGCAACAAGGTAAACCTGGCAGATCTGCCTCACAAGATGATAATACCGCTGCTGATAAGCCCTGCCAAACACGAGATGGTCTTCTTCGGGAAGCTTATGGGCATGAAACAGGAGAGATGGCCCGCATTGGTGGATCTCCTTCACAGGGAGGGGTGGTCGGCAGACTACAACAAGATAAACGAGATCGTTACGGGCGGCTCCTTGAGGGAACCGTCTGAGGTGGACATCAAACCCATACTGAACAACCTCGTACCCTCGATAAGCAGCATACACGATCCGGACTCAAAGGCCATACAGATAATCGAGCAGGCGCTGCACCGTGGCATGGTGGTGATATTTGACATATCGAGGTTGGACTCCCAGACTGCGCGTTGGTTGAGTTCCATGATAGTCACGCGGATCTTCAACCGGAACAAGGAAAATTTCATCAAGCACGGTGGAACGGACCTAATCAAGGCAACCTTTGTGCTAGAAGAAGCACACACTGTGCTTGGCAAAAAGGACGGATCCTCTGCCCCGTCTGCATTCGTGGATCTTGCAAAAGAGGGCCGAAAGTACAACCTTGGCGGCATATTCATAACGCAGCAGCCCGGAAGCATACCCACCGACATCGTGAGCCAAGGGGACAACTTCTTCGTGTTCCATCTGCTCAGCAGGACGGATCTCGTCTCTCTTTCCAACGCTAACGCGCACTACTCCAGAGATATCATCACGCAGATACTCAACGAACCGATCAGGGGAAAGAGCTACATGTGGACGTCGCACCAGCCATTTGTCATACCCATAATGGTGAGAAATTTTGAGGTGTCCGTGCAACCCAACAACAACGTGGCGATCCAATCTGTCAGCACCGCCCTCTCTGGCATACTGGCCGGAATAAGGGAAGAAGAGAATAACCCGCTTGCAAGATCGGTATACGAAAAGTTCGCCGCCGTGGATGATGATCCGTCCATCGACGAGTCTAGAAGGGGCATAGAGGCCTTCAGAAGACTGGCTGCAGACGAGATAGAATACCTAAAAAGCATAGACGCGTTGCAAGACGGTAAAAACGGCAAGCCGTTTGCCCTCACGTATCCGTATCAGCGAAAGCTGCTGTCCATGCGTCCCTCCGGCAACTAGAGACTATCTTGCGTCACACAACAGATGTGCTGCGTGTGATTCGATGAAACTACTATAGATTTCACGCATGAGAACATGACTAGTCTGTGTGACATGATGGGAATTTGGATGCCAGCAACGTGCATACTGACATGGTGCAAGCGCAACATGTATCGTGGAATGGCTTAGATTCTATGGGAATGGTTAAGTTGTTGAGTCAAAACGTATATCTGCACTTTTATCCAGACCGGCACTATCTTGCCGCAAGCTTTTGGTGCACCTGCGTGATCTCTATCTCGACTGTCTCGAGCGGATCGTCGGACTTGTTCCTCCTTATCGAAAACATCTTTGGCCTTTCAAAGTCGTCCGTGCAGTCCGGGCACGCGTACACCAGCACCCGGTACTCGTTTGGAGCCTTGGGGTTTGACAGCCTTGGATAATACACCAGCCTTGCGCCGCAATCCACGCAATACCTGTTTGCCCGCCTGGTCCTGGCCACTACGCCCCCTCCATCACACAATGTCTGCGACGCTATATTAGACGCACCATGTTAAAGAGAATATACCAAATGGTGTCTACTATTTTTCAGGCCTGCCTTCTGATTCGTGCTGCCCCTTCATCTCGCTGCGGCTCTTGAACCTCGGGGTTATGCCCAAAGTGGTGTAGTCGCCGGAATGGCACGTAAAGCACATGGAGTCCTTTGGAATGCCGACTGCGGCTGCAAGGTTTTCTGCATCATTGTACCCAAGAAAGTCCGCACCGATGCTCTGCCTGACCATCTCGATCCTCTCCTCCATGCCCATCTCCTTGTCAGAAAACGTTGCAAGCTCGCTCTGGGATGGAAAGTCGATTCCCGCATAGCACGGGAACTGTATGGGCGGGTAGGTTATCATCATGCTGATCCTTTTTGCCCCCGCCCTTCTGAGCGCCTTGATTATCGCCCGGGAACTCGTCCCCCTCACCAGGCTGTCATCGATCACCACGACGTGCTTGCCTTCGATTATCTCCTGGATTGGAATTATCCACCTGTTTATCTCCACCCTGTCGCTCTGGTGCGGCTCGATGAAGCTTCGCAGCGGCCCCTTCTTGCTGTACCTGTCCTTTAGCAGTCCCTCGTCAAATTGGACCCCCAACTCCTGCGCGTACCCTAGCGCCGCGGGCCTTGCAGAATCCGGCACCGGTATCACCAGGTCCGCGTCCCAGATGGGAAACTTTCTTGCCAGGTACCTGCCGATGTTCTTCCGCGTGACATAGATGTTGACTCCCTCCATCTTGCTTGACGGGTGGGCAAAGTAGGTAAACTCGAAGGAGCAGTGCGCCCGTGTTGTATTCTTTGAGAACATCTCGGACTCCAGCCCCTTCTCGCTGATCCTTATCATCTCCCCGGGCGTGACGCTGCGCTCCAACTTGGCACCCACCGCAGACAGGGCAGACGATTCGGAGGCCACCATGTACGTGTCGTCGGATTCCTTGTACCCGAGCACCATGGGGCGGAATCCCATGGGGTCGCGGGCCGCATACACCGACCCGTCGTCTGAGATGAAAGTAAAGCAGTATGATCCCTTTATCTCGTCTTTGAGCACCGACAGGGCGCTTCCCATCTTGCCGTTTTCGGATATCAGCGCGACCAGCCTCTGGGCTGCTACAAGCGTGTCGCTTGCATTTTGCGGCGTAAACGAGCACCCTCCGACTAGGTTTGAAAGCTCCTGGGCATTTGCGATGGTTCCGTTGTGCGCCACGCACAGGTCCTTGACCTTCAGCGGCTGCGCGTTCTCCAGGGAACTTCTTCCCATGGTGGAGTACCGGACGTGGCCTATGACTGCCGGGGAGGAATATTCCTTTGCGATGGATTTTAGTTCTGATGATGCTGCCGAGACCAGCCCGACCCTCTTGTACGGCTGCTTGTTGGGTACTGCAATCCCCCACGCCTCCTGTCCCCTGTGCTGCAGCGCCCTGAGTGCGTCGATTGCCATGGGGACGACGTTTGTCCCGCTGGCCGAGTAGATCCCTACCACGCCGCAGTTCTCACGCGGCCTATCCATGCAGCACCAGATCCTTCAACGAGCTTAGCCATACCTCTCGCGCCTTATCAACTCTTAGATTGATCTCCTCATCCCCGTTTCTGAACCGCATGGACTCTCCGCCGAACCTTCCCATGTGACCGAACCTGACGCCGCCATTCTCCAACGTCTCCGTGACTTCCTTCAGGTTGCCCTCCTCTACTGCCATCAGATACCTGGAATGACTCTCGGAGAACATCATCCTGTCCGTCGGCATGGGATCGTGCGGTATCGTGCCCAAGTCTGTATCGCAGCCGATCTTGCCTGCCATGCACATCTCAGATACCGCCACTGCCAGGCCGCCCTTTGAGCAGTCGTGCACCGACCTTGCCAGGCCCCTTGCGATGCAGTCAAGCATGGCATCCATGTTCTTCTTTGATGCAGAAAAGTCCACTGCCGGGCACCTTCCGCCCACACACCCGTGTATGTGCTCGAGGTACTCCGAGCCGCCCAGCTCGTCCTTGGTCTCCCCCACCAGCACCAAATGGTCTCCGGGCATGACCTTTTGTGGTGCCAGAAACCTGTCTGCCAGTCCCAGAACGCCAATCAGCGGGGTGGGCTTGATGGGGCCGGAGGCAGTCTCGTTGTACAAGCTTACCTTTCCGCCCACGCACGGTATCCCCATGTGCCTTGCAAAGTCTGAAATCCCCCTCAGCGACTCCATGAACGTCCAGAATATCTCGGGATCCTTGGGGTTTCCAAACTGCAGGTGGTCCAGCATGCCGACAGGCCTGGCGCCGGTGCAAACGACGTTCCTGCACGCCTCCTCAAAACACCCTATGGCGCCGTTGCGGGGATCGACATAGCAGTGCTTGGGGTTTCCGTCAATCTTCACCGACAGGAACCTGCCGTTGTCAAGCCGCAGCACCGCCGCATCGCCGCCGGGCTTTACGACCGTCCTGATGCCCACCTCGTGGTCGTACTGGCCGTACACCCATGCCTTGCTTGCGATGTTGGGCGCGCCAAGCAGCGTGGCCAAGACGCCTGACAGGTCCGGCACCTCCCTGAGATTCTCCTCGTGTATGGTGCTGAGGTATTGCGGCTTTCTTGTCGGCAGGTCAAGCAGCGTGGCGTCGGTGATGACCCCTGCAGGCAGGCAGGCAAAGACCTCCCGGTCCTTGCGTACTCGCACCACGCCGTCTGGGGTCACGGTACCTATGGCAGAGCATCCGATGCGGTACTTTTTGCATATCTCCTCGAGTCTCTTGCTCCCTTTGGCGTCGGTTACCAGCAGCATCCTCTCCTGCGACTCTGACACCATTATCTCCCAGGGGTCCATCTCCTCCCTGGCGTGGACGCGCCCCACGTCCACGTCCATTCCCACGCCGAGCGCGCTGGCAGTCTCGGATACGGCGCACGCCAGCCCGCCGCCGCCCAAGTCCTTCATGGCGTGAATCACTCCCGCGTCCCTTGCCTCCAGCACGGCCTCGATGATCAGCTTCTCTATGAACGGGTCGGGTATCTGGACTGCAGATCGGTCGTCGGATTCGAGCGTGTCGGAGGCAAACTGCGACCCCCCTATGCCGTCCCGGCCAGTCGCGCCTCCCATGAGAATCACCACGTCACCAGGGTCTGCACGATTCTGTATCAGCCTGTCCCTTCTGCCGAAACCCACTGCGGCCACGTCCACCATGGCGTATCCGGAGTAGCACGCGTCAAACTCGACCTCCCCGCCGATGGTGGGAATTCCCAAGCAGTTTCCATAATCTGCAATGCCGCTTACTGCGTTTCTGAACAGCCACCGCGCGTGAGCGTCCGTCCCGACGTCGCCAAAGCGCAGCCCGTCAAGTATCGCAACCGGCCTGGTTCCTGCAGACAGTATGTCCCTTATCACGCCGCCGACGCCGGTCGCCGCCCCGCCGTACGGTTCCACCGCGGACGGGTGGTTGTGGCTTTCGATGTGGGCGGTTATGACGTACCCGCCCCCTGCGTCAAGAACTCCCGAGTCGTACCCCTTTTCTGTGATCACCAGCGGCCCGTCCATCGGAAGCATCTTCAGGTGCATCTTTGAGGACTTGTACGAGCAGTGCTCAGACCATTCTGCTGCCACCATCTCAAGCTCCGTGCCGGTCGGCTCCCTGCCGATCCTTGCCCCGAGCTCCTCAATCTCTGACTGCTCCATGCTCAACTGCGCACCGTTCCCTCAAGCATGGATTCAAGTATTAGCCTGGACGACGTGTCGCCGGAAGGGTTGATCTCGGGCTCTGCGGCCCTTTCAGGATGGGGCATCATGCCCACCACGTTTCCACCCTCGTTGCATATTCCTGCGATGTTGGATACGGAGCCGTTCACGGGCTCCTCGTACTGGAATACAATCTGGTTGTTTCGGCGCATCCGCTCCAGCGTGTCCTCGTCTGCATAGTACCTTCCCTCGCCGTTTGCAATGGGGATTGGAATTTTTTGGTTCAGCCGGAGCTTGCTGGTAAACGGGGTGGCATTATTTTCCACCGTTATGCAGGACCACTCGCACATGTAGTTCAGGGACTCGTTTTTGAGCAGCGCGCCCGGCAGTATCCCGGATTCCACCAGAATCTGGAACCCGTTGCATACCCCGAGCACCGGGGTTCCGCGGTCTGCCATCCTTTTGATGTCGCGTATGACCGGACTGTGCGCTGCGATTATTCCAGCCCTGAGCCTGTCGCCGTATGAAAACCCGCCGGGAAGCACCACCGCATCCACGCCGTCAGGCATGGGACTCTCGTGCCACAGGTACTGCACGTCGTATCCGATGACGTCCCTCAGAACGTGGTGCATGTCTCGATCGCAGTTGCTTCCTGGAAACACCACAATGCCTACGCTCACGGAATAGTTTGGATTCGGACATATTTAATTCAAGTTTTGGATTCCCGGGATATCATTCGGTCCATGCGGCTCGCCGGGCATGGTGCCTTTTTGACCGCTACATGGTTCAAATGACGGCATGGATGTATCCGCAGCCCAATCTTACCGCTGCACCTTGAGTGCAATCCTGCTTGCCACTGGATTGTATATCCTCAGTTCGTCGCAGATCCTCTGCACCCTGGCTATCGCGTCGTCAGAATCTGCAGCATTGATGGTAAACTTGAGCGTCTTTGCGGTCCTTATCCTTGTAACCTCTTCATGGCTGCCCTTCAGAACCAAGTCGTTGAGGATGGTGTCTCCTTCGGGGTCGCTCATGCCTTGCTTGTTCTCTATGGTCACGTGAACCTCGTGTATTGCCATCAGCATTCAGGGGATACTGCCGGGTTAATCTATCTTGCGAGGTGGCCATGTGTCTTGGCTATATCCTTGCCAAAACCACTATTTCCTCAAGGACGTGGATGGATGGTGTGTCCTCTAAAACCTCTGGCATGACGCCAATGTCGTGTTTCTCGACTACCTCCGTTTCCTGCGATGCATGATACCCGATATAGCCTGCAGTGGCTATGATGGCTACTATGACAAGGCCCATTAGGATGTTCAACTTGCCTTGAACTCAAATAATGCTCACTATAAGCATTATGGGCATGAAAAATACACGCAATTCCCTTGGACTGCTAATCCCGTATGATACATTCCATGACACTCTTCTCTTGTACGCAACAGCGAATAAACACAACTGGTATGATGCTGCAAGCCTGCAAAGCTGGGGCACTCCTCCTAAAGACAACATTGGCCGAAATGCTCCATGCGCTGGCACGTCTCGCAGCCCGATTTTGCATGCAGGGTGCGGCTCGGCCGGGTATAAAAATTAATTACACCGCTGGATAGGGGGTATGTAAATTATGATTGATACCGAACTAGGGGAATTGCGCAGGACTCACTATTCTGATGATCTGTCAGGCGCCGACAACGGCCGCACGGTCACTGTCATGGGCTGGATCCTGACTGTCCGGCGGCACGGGAACATCAGCTTTGCCACCATGCGGGACAAGAACGGCGACATCTCGATAGTGGCAAAGAAGGGAGAATGCCCGGATGAAATCCGGGAGAGGATCTCATCGCTCAAGGCGCACTCCTCGGTGGCAGTGACAGGCAGCATAAAGGCGTCTGACAAGGCGCCAAACGGGTTTGAGATAGTCCCTGCAGAACTGCGGATATTTTCAGAGGTCCAAAAGATCCCACCGTTTGATCCCCTGGCAAAAACCGTAAAGAACATCGAGACCCGCCTGGAAGTTAGGCCAATCGATCTCAGGCGCACCGCGCTGCAGCACGTCTTCAAGGCCAGGAGCAGGATACTCGCCTCAGTCCGCGCATACCTGACAGGTGAGGCGTTTACGGAGATCAACACGCCCAAGATGATTGCCAGCGCCACCGAGGGCGGGTCGGCGCTGTTTCCGATATTCTACTATGACAAGGAGGCGTTCCTGGCCCAGAGCCCGCAGCTGTACAAGGAGCAGCTGACCATGAGTTTTGAGAAGGTCTTTGAGATCGGTCCCATATTCAGGGCCGAATCCTCCAGGACCAACCGCCACCTGGCAGAGGCGATATCCATAGACTTTGAGGAGGCGTTCGTGGACTATGACGACGTCATGGACCGCATTGAGGCGATAATCCAGGCGTCAGTCGGCCTGACAGCCGGACACGCAGCCGAAAACCCCGACGCGGAATTCGCAGTGCCCGCAATTCCAGACAAGATTCCGCGATACACGTACGCCAAGCTGCTCGACATGATGCAGGAAGCAGGCGTCAAGACCCAGTGGGGAGATGACTTGTACCCGTCGGGGCTGGCAAAGATCGGACTGGACGGATTCTACTTCATAACCGACTGGCCACTGGGACCAAAGCCGTTCTATGTAAAGGCGGCCAAAAACCCCGAGATCTCCGAGTCATTCGACTTGATGTTTGGCACCCTGGAGCTGTCCTCTGGCAGCACGAGAATCGAAAAGCGCGACGAGATCGTCGAGAGGATGAAGAACAAGGGCATGAACCCGGACTCCTTCGAGTACCACCTTACGGCCTTTGATTATGGCGTTCCGCCCCACGCGGGGTGCGGAATCGGCCTTGAGCGGCTAATGATGGCCCTTACGGGCACGGAAAACATACGTGATGCGACATTCTACCCCCGGGACGTGGACCGGCTGACGCCGTAGGTGGATGGCATGGTGACGCAAGACGAGATCCGGCTTGTCGCGGGAATGATGAAGATCGACATCCAGGATTATGACGAGTACGTGGACAAGGTCGAGTCCATGATAGGGTACTTTGACATCCTGGACTCTGCCGGAGTGGATGACGAGGACGTCGCCGTGCGCGAGATTCCAGTGTCCGGCCTGCGCGAAGACCGGCATGTCGCGCCCGACCAGAAACTTATCCAAAGACTCAACCACTACAAGGACGCCTACGTCAGGGCGCCAAAGATGTCCTGATGGACCTCAAGATATCCGCCCTGGAATACTCCCGCGGGGTGAGAAACGGGGCCATATCGGCAGAAGACTTTGCCGCCGCCACGCTTGAGAGGATCTCCGGCGTTGATGGCACCCTGCACGCGTTCCTCTCAGTCAATGGCGACGCAGTCGATCAGGCAAGGGAGGTCGATCGCCGTGTGGCGTCCGGCAAGAGGGTCGGCGCATGCTGCGGGATGCCCGTGTCAATCAAGGACAACATATGCGTGCGCGACGGCAGGACGACGTGCGCCTCGAGGATGCTTGAGGACTTTGTGGCACCGTACGACGCCACCGTGGTGTCGCGCCTGAGGGATGAGGATGCCATATTCATAGGCAAGACGAACCTTGACGAGTTTGCCATGGGGCTGACGACGGAGTTTAGCGCCTTTGGGCCGAGCAGGAATCCCTGGAATGCCGAGTTCGTCCCAGGTGGGTCGTCGGGGGGCAGCGCCGTGTCGGTGAGAGCATTCGAGTGCGTCGCGTCCCTAGGATCCGACACCGGCGGCTCGGTCAGGAATCCGGCAAGCTTCTGCTCTGTCGTGGGGTACAAGCCCACGTACGGGCTGGTCAGCCGGTTCGGACTCGTCTCGTACGCCAACAGCATCGAGCAGATAGGCCCGCTGGCCCGGACGGTGAGCGATGCGGCATTCATGCTGGACATAATATCCGGCCAGGATGCCAACGACGACACGACAGTCGCCAACGAGGATGCAGGATACCTGAAGGATATCGATGCCGGCATTGAGGGCAGGAAGGTAGGCATCGTGCGCGAGATGGTCTCAGAAGACACGGATCCCGCCGTGGCGGCTGCAACGTGGGAGGCTGTGGCAAGACTCGAATCCCTCGGGGCAGTGTGCGAGGAGGTCTCGCTGGACATGGTCAAGTATTCCGTGGCAGCCTACTATACCATAACGTCGGCCGAGGCGGGAAGCAACCTTGCCCGGTATGACAACCTGCGGTACGGGTACGAGTTTCCCACCGACGGATACGAGTTCAACGCCTACATATCCAAGGCAAGGCAGAGGTTCGGCCCGGAGGTGATACGCAGGATGATACTAGGCGGGTTTGTCCCGTCTGCCGGGCACGCCGGCAGGTACTTTCTCAAGGCGCTCAAGGTCAAGAGCAGGCTTACCCGGGAGGTTGACGAGGCGTTCCAAAAGTACGACCTCCTGGTGGCGCCGACTGCTCCGATACTGCCGTTCAAGTTCGGCGAGAAGATAGACGATCCGGTCTCCATGTTTCTAGTGGACATCAACACAGTGACTGCAAACCTTACCGGCAAGCCTGCCGTGTCGGTGCCGTTTGCTGTGTCCGGCGGGCTTCCCATCGGGATGCAGCTCATGGCAGATTCCATGAAGGACAGGCAGCTGCTGCAGGCCGCCCGCGCCCTGGAACAGACGGTGCGGTTGCCGGAGGTGCCGGCATGACCATGATAGGCCTGGAGATCCACTGCCAGCTGACCAGCCTGCAAAGCAAGCTGTTCTGCGCGTGCAAGGCAGACTACCGCGGGTCGGGGATCAACGAGAACATATGCCTGGTGTGCGCCGGAATCCCCGGCAGCCTGCCGAGGCTCAATGCCCAGGCAGTGCGGCAGGCAAGCATGATCGCCATGGCGCTCAACTGCCGGATGCCGGAGAGGATCGCGTTCTTTAGGAAGAACTACTTTTACCCCGACCTGCCAAAAAACTTCCAGATAACGCAACTCAACATCTACGGCGAGACCAGCATCGGGGGCGCGGGCCACGTCATGGTGGGGGACAAGAAGATCCGGATCACCCGCGTGCAGCTCGAGGAGGATCCGGGGCGGCTGGTATACGAGGGGCCGGCCAAGAACCGGATCACGCTAGTCGACTACAACCGCGCAGGCACGCCGCTAGTCGAGATAGTTACCGAGCCGGACTTTGAAACCCCCCGGCAGGTCAGGGGATTCTTGAACATTTTGTCTGCGCTGCTTGAAAACCTCCGCGTGTCGGATCCTGGCCTCGAGGGTGCCATGAGGGCCGATGCCAACGTGTCCGTCCCGGGCGGGAGCAAGGTAGAGATCAAGAACATCGGCTCGTTCCACGATCTGGAAAAGGCGGTCCATTTTGAGATTACGCGGCAGGAGAGTTTGCGTTCGCGGGACATCAAGATAGTCCTGGAGACGCGCCACTGGGACAACCAGAGAAAGATTACCATTCCCTCGCGCTCCAAGGAGGCAGAATCCGACTACCGGTATATCCCGGAGGGTGACATCCCGTGGGTACGCATGGGGCAGGACGTTCTGGATGCCCTGAGATCCAAGATGCCAGAAAGTATCGGCGACAGGCGGGAACGGTACGTCTCGCGGTACGGCATGGCCGCGCAGGTGGCAGACATACTGTCATCTGACCGGTACTATTCTGATCTGTTCGAGGATGCGCACACGGACTCCAACGCCAGGGAGGTGGCAAACATGATTACCAGCGACCTGATGGGCCTGGCAGACACGCGCGAGAGGCGCGAGGCCTCGATGGTGACTGCCGCGCACCTGCGGGATCTGGCAGACTCTGTCCTGTCTGGAAGGATATCCAGGACATCTGCAAAGAATGCGCTGTACGAGATTGTCCGGACAGGAAAGGACGTGTCTGGCGTGATCCGGGATCTTGACCTGGCCGGGGTGTCAGACGAGTCCGAACTTGCCGCCGTGGTCTCCGAGGTGATATCAGAAGAGGCAGAAGCGGTAAGGCAGGCAGAGTCCAACCCCAGGACCATCCACTACCTGGTGGGAAAGGTCATGAAAAAGACAAGGGGCAAGGCGGATCCGGACAAGACGCTGGATCTGCTCAGAAGAAAGATCAATGCGCCGTCCGGCTGACCTGACGTGCATGGTGGCTTCGGCAGCAGGTTGCAGCATGCGAGATCGTCACAGGGAATCAAAGGCAACCGTCCATCTCGTATAACAGTTTTAACGCCTCAGCATTCATCACGCATTTCAAGGGAGCGTACTGTTGTTTTGGGAAAATAACACTGGCGTATCTCGGGAAAATGAGATTCTTTTTTGACACTGAGCTCCCTGAAGGAGTGACTCGCTTAAACCTAGATAAATCTTTGATTGTAATTATAAGGAATTATATACGTAAGTTACATGTTGCCCGCACGGCACTTCCAACAAGACGAAATACCGCCAAGCCCCGTGCACGACCATTAAAACGAAGAACGCCACGCATAAACGCACCTTTTTAACGCATTGTACCGTACAATACCACACATGAGAAAATCACTGCCGTACACCACTCAGACTTTCACTATTCCATTCTACCAGTCCAGGGAGGCGTCGCGCCGGATCTGGAATGCCCGGCTGCAGGCCAACTGGTGCTTCAACGAGGGAGTCCGGCAGGAATTGGACGGGCATAACGGACGGTACGGACTGTACCCACTCATCACCAAGAAGCGCGCCGAGCATGACTGGCTGGATCTTTACGCGAACGTTCACAGGTACGCCATCGACTGCGGCCGCAAGGCAGTTGACGCATTCCGCAAGTCCAACAAAGGCAAGCAATGGATGCCAAAGGATAAGCGAAAATACACATCTCCAGACAGCCTGTTCAGAAAAAGAAACGACTGCAAAAGGCAGCCCGCAATAGGATGCTATGGGAAACCGGCCTGCAACAGTGACGGTTCTTGGAATATTGGTGGCATCTGCAGCGTTATGCCGAAAACCGCCGACATTGGGCGCAAGGACGTAAAGTCGTTCCAGATAGTCGAGACCACCAAAAAAATCACCAAGCGCACCAAACCGGAGGACCGCACGTACGAACTCCACGCGCAGGTGCATGTAGCCAAGCCCGAACGTGCCGGGGGCGACGTAATCGGAGCCGACGTGGGCGCAGTCAACATGATGGCCATACACAACCTCGATCAAGACAGCATAATACTCGCGACCCCGCCGGATTCTGCCAGAAGGTACAAGGGCGACGAGGTAGACCAGAGAAGATCAGTACAATCCAAGCGCAAGAAAAGAAGCAACACTTGGAAGAAGGAACAGAGAAGAATGGCCAAAAAGGTGCGTAAAATACGAAACTGCCGCAGGGACTTTATGAGGAAGTCAGTCAAGGAGGGATTCAAGGACGCCGGCGTGGTCGCAGTCGAGAATCTCCACCCCAAGCAGATGTCCAGGAAGGGCCGCGGTAAGACTGGCCTGAACCGCACCATAATGTATGCCGCAGTCGGCGAAGTCCTGTCATACATTGAATGGTTCGCGCTAAAGCACAACAGTGAGTTCCACAAGGTCGCGCCCCACCACACCAGCACGACGTGCAGCGAGTGCGGGCATTCCGACAGGAATTCCAGGCGCTCGCAGTCCGCATTCGTATGCGTAAACTGCGGGCACGAATCCAACGCAGACGCCAACGCGAGCGTAAACATCGCGATGCGTGGCGCAAAGGCGGCCGGGAAGGTCGTCTCCAGGAGGAAGGAGCACATGGTGCCCGGCGCAGCTATGCCGGAGACTGCCACGATACGAGAGAACCAATCGAAACGTTCCACTGCCTTCAGAAAAAAACGTGGGACGGCTGTCGCGGCCGGCAACAACCGGCCGGCGACATGTAACTTACGTATATAATTCCCTAATTATACTTGATTGTATCTTGGGCATTTTTCATATCTGCAGATAGACGTCAAAGCTACACCGTAAATAGCATGACTTGCAAGCATGTTTCCATCTGCTGGGCTGATAAAACCTCAAATAATTTCTTTTAATAGACCTTGCGCTTAATTCATCAAAAATTTAGATTTAATACGGTGGCAGGCCCGGTTCATTACCAAAATTCAATTTTTGGCGGATTGTGCATATGTTCTAATATGACATGTAGTGGATGCTAGTGATGACTGAATTTTTGCTGGATGAAAATGTCTTGGGCCTTGACCGATATCTGGATGGCAATGTAAAATTCAAAAAAATTGGAGATAAAGATTGTCCACCAAAAGAATCCCCGGATCCTCAAGTTGCCAAATTTGCAAAAGAACACAACTTGGTTATTGTCACAAATGACGAAAAATTGGAAAAACAATGCAAATTATTTGACATTGCCTGTGTGAGTATAGATATGCAATTAGAACTTGCTAAAAGAGTGCTTGAATACAAGAATACATCATAGTCAACACCCAAAACAGATCTCAAAACATACGCCCCTTCTGCCGGATATCTGCAATCTTCCCCGAAAAACCTTTTTTTATATTACTTATCCAAACGAATAGTTGGCTGGATTTGAGTTTACCCCCACCATCAAGCAGACCGCCGAATCCAACATGTTCGGGTTCATGCAGCGCCACGGCATAAAGACCCTAAACGGGCTGTCTGCTGCGGCCGCAAAGGATCCTGAATGGTTCTGGGAATCGGTATCCGAAGACATCGGCATAGTGTGGGACCGGCCGTACTCTGAGGTGCTTGACTCCTCCAGGGGGGCCATGTGGCCCAAGTGGTTTGTGGGTGGAAAGACCAACATATACAGATCCTCTGTCGAAAGATTCACGCAGTCAGGCCCCCAAAACATTGCATACACGTTTCTCTCCGAGAACGGTGCGTCATCGACGATAACGTATGCCGAGCTGGACCGCAGGGCCTCTGCGCTTGCAAACGGCCTCATGAGTGCCGGCGTGGGGCCAGGTGACGTGGTTGCCATATACATGCCGATGATCCAGGAGGCAATACTGGCGATCCTGGCATCTGCCAAGATCGGCGCCATCCAGACTGTCATATTTTCCGGCTACGGGGCAGAATCCCTGCACGTGCGCCTCTGCGACTGCAACGCCAAGGTGCTATTCGTGTGCGACGGGTTTCAAAGGAGGGGAAGGCAGGTGTCTGCAGAGGCCACAGTCAGGCAGGCTGTCAGAAACACCGCAGTGGAGCAAGTAATAGTGGTGCCGTACATGGGCGTTGACCGGTACGGGGACTTGGACGGGGCAACGCCGTATGGCGACTTGGTCATGCCGCAGGAACATGCGTGCCGGACTGTGAGCATGGGTTCTGAGGATCCGCTGTTCATCATGTACACGTCGGGCACCACGGGCAGGCCCAAGGGAGTGATTCACACCCACGGGGGGTTTTCGGTATTTGCCGGCTACCAGGCAGCGTACCTGACTGACATGCGCATGACTGACACCCTGTTCTGGCCTGCAGACATTGGATGGATCACGGGCCTGGTGTGGAACGTCTACGGGCTTTTGCTGACCGGCGCGTCTGCTGTCATATACGACGGCGCGCTGGACTTTCCCGACGCAGGCCGGACGTGGCAGATACTCTCTGATACGCATTCCACAATATTTGGAACATCGCCCACTGCCGCCCGCATGATCAGGCGCACCCACTCTTGCCCGCCACGGCTGAACCATTTGCGGGGCATCGTGACAACCGGGGAACCGCTTGACGAGGACTCTTGGTGGTGGCTGTTTGAGAAGGTGGGCGGCAGGCGCATGCAGGTAATCAACCTGTCGGGGGGAACTGAAATCGGAGGCGCGATGCTGTCTGTACTGCCCGGAATGGGCATCAAGCCTTCCACCGTTGGCGCCCCGATACCCGGAATGAGCCTTGACGCTGTCGACGACGACGGTCGCCCCGTCCGGGGCAGGGACGGATACCTGGTGATAAAGTCGCCCTGGCCTGCCATGACCCGCGGACTGCTCAACGACGACTCCCGATACCTCGAGACCTACTGGTCGCGGTTTGAGGGAATCTGGTTCCATGGGGACTATGTCCTTGTAGACAAAGACGGGCTGTGGTACATGCGCGGCCGGGCAGACGACGTCATAAACGTCTCCGGCCACCGGATGAGCACGGCCGAGATTGAAGACTCCGTGCTGTCGCACCCTGGGGTGTCTGACGTGGCGTCAGTCGCAGTCCCCGACGATCTGACCGGCCAGGCCATAGTGGTGCTTGTCGTGGCAGAAGACGGGCTGGAAGGCGATATCGCAGACCTGGTGGCAGGAAGAATCGGCAGGATTGCCCGACCCCGCGCGGTCATACAAGTATCTGACCTGCCGCGAACCCGGACTGGCAAGACCGTAAGGCGCGCCATATCCGCAAAGCTACTCGGAGATGATCCAGGCGACCTGTCGCCGGTTGAGAACCCGCAGGTGCTAGACGAGATTCCTCTCTGGAAGGATGTGGCGCGCGGCAATTCTGCCTGAGACTATGCATTGCAGGCAGTTTAGCTCTGGACCAAACATGCATGACCATTCTCACACACAATTCCCGTACGCGCCGCTCCACCCCTGGAAACTGGACAAATATTACTGCAGGTTCTGGACAGTCACGCGCCTGTCTGTTCCATGTCCATCCTTTTTCGGATGCCCTCTGCCACCATCGGCAGGAACGCGCCAACGTCGGTCACGATTCCCAGCGCCTGCCACGTTCCCCTGTCCATGAGCTTCGTGACAGTCGGCTGGTTGATGTCCACCGCGATAACCTTGACGTTGGCAGGCAGCATATTTCCCGTGGCTATGGAGTGGAGCATCGTGGAGACCATTATTACCATGCTTACCCCTTTGAGAACCTTCTTGTATCTGCGTTGCGCCTCCACTACATCAACTGTCACGTCCGGAAGCGGGCCGTCGTCGCGGATTGATCCTGCCAAAACAAAGGGAACGTCATTCTTTACACACTCGTACATTATCCCCTTTTTCAGCACCCCTGTCCTTACCATCTCTGCAATCGAGCCTGCCTTGAACACGGCATTGACCGTATCCATGTGGTTTCTGTGTCCGTGGTGCGCCAGGGTGGCGTCATGGACGTTCATCCCAAGCGACGTGCCAAGCGTGGCGTTCTCTATGTCGTGCACGGCAAGCGCGTTTCCTGCCAGTACCCCGTCTATGAATCCCAGCCGTATCAACTCTGCTACCGTGTCTGCCGCGCCGGTGTGAACGATTGCCGGCCCACCGACTATGACCACCCTGCCGCCGCTTTTCTTGGTGTCGTATATGTCATGTGCCACCTTTTTTGCTATGTGCTGCGTGGGCCTTTCGCTGGAACTTGAGCTTCCCATGAATTCAAATATGTTGGCCCCCTCTCTTGGGCGCTCCGGCGGGGTGATCTTTACGCCTTCCTCACCTACCACTATCAGGTCTCCCTTTCTCACATCCCTGACTGGAACGCAGGCAGCCGAACCGCCCTGCACCCTAATGCACTTGTCCATCATCATGTTGTCCACCGCAACCCACTTGCCGCCGTGGAACACTTCGGTGTAGTTGTTTGTCGTGCTGTAAAAGTTGTCTGGCATGACGCAGTCCCTCGGGGACGCCTCCATCTTGGCCTCCTTTCGAATCTTGGAGACTGCCCCCTCCCTGTAAATCTCCTTGAGGATCGTCTCCAGGTGGTTCCTGTCTCTGCCGGTAACGAGCAGCCTGACGTATGACTTGTCCGTCTTCCTCTTACCTATGTTGATCTCCTGGATATGGAAGTTTCCCTGCAGGCTGATTACCCTCTCGAAAATCCCGGTGAGTATCATGGAATCGATCAGGTGGCCGCTTGCCTCAACCTCTTCTGAAAACTCGTCCAACTCATTCCCTTTATGCAAGGTTAACTAAAGGTTTTGTCTTGGTTTTTCACTGATTCTTTTATAGTTTCGGCGGCCGGATCCGAAGCAATCACGCTCATCAAGTATGCTTGCATCCAGAGGTTCTTAAACATGAAGGGATTGAAACGATATACCATTCCGTCAAGCGCGTTTGGTTTGGATCTGCCCTAATTTGGGGCTGATCCACGGGAGAGTCTTTATTATCCGCCGCGCCGCGGATCCATTCCCCGGTGGGGGTGCGCGGCCTTCCGCATCCGGAGCCGGGACCAGTGCCTGCCAGGATCCTTGAGGATTTGGCGCATCCGGCTACCTGCGTGCCGTGGGCGCACGCCTGCACCATCTGTCTGTGGAAGTCGCCTGCACCGTACACCGTGTTGTGCCTTTCTGAGACGCCCGCAATCTGCGAGAGGCCGCCTTGGATGGAGCCGAACACATCTTGATATATGCGCGGGTTGTTGATCATATTGCGTCTCAGTTGGTTCATTGGTGGCACCGTTCAATGACCTTCTGAGACGTCCTAATTGATCTGTTTTGGTCAGGGCATCAATTCAAAGTACATTCGCGAAGACTGTCCTCCGAACTTGGTTTTTATACCTGCATCCCCACCTTCACAAAACTCTATCAGTTAAGTCAAATGTGCACCAAATGGTTTGGGTGTGCGCAAACGTCGCGTTGGCACAATCCGGATGGGACGGCTAGCCGGTCATTGCGCAGTCATGTTTTTGGAGATCTTGATGAGAGTCATGTTCAATGTAAGACCGGAGTTTGAATCATACTCATAGTTGGAGTGCACGTTTGACTTAACTGTCTATTCCGCAATTCTAAAATAGCCATACATCATAGTTATAGCATGGCAACAGAACAAGAAGAGATTTTGCATTTGAAAGGTAGCGATGCCAAGTCTTTTCTGGAATACATGAATCGAGAAAGATCAGCCGAGGAAAATGAATCCTATAAGGAAGCTGACGAATTTTATAATAGACAGTGCAAACTAATAGACAGTGCAAACTCTGAACTGCTTGCCAGAACCAATCAATAATAATTTGTTAAAATTCGACATCATTGAAAGCGAGTCCGAGCTTTTAGTAATCGATCCAGACGTTAGTGACGATGTGGATACGTTGCAGGTTCGAAAATTTCTTAGAGACACTGCGCCGATCTATGTAAAAAACAATCTTACAAGTGTCTGGGAGGTAACCCATGAAGGCCAAATAATTGCATTTTTTACGGCATCCATGAACAGTGTGGGGTGGGACATCATTCCACAAGAGAGTCGAGTTAAAGAAATGAGCGGGCGCTATCCGGCAATGTTGCTAGGACAAATGTGGGTTGACCCGTCATTTCGAGGAAGGCAGGTTGCATATTGGATATGCCAATACGTAATAGGATTAGCTAGAAAAATCAAGCCTAAAATTGCTTGCAGTTGTGTTATTTTGCAAACAGATGATGATGAAAGAAAGATCAAACCATACACAAAAGCTCGATTTGTTCGCTCAAAGACAAGTAATGGAAAATCTGGATGCACAGAAGCACTGCCTAGCGCAAATCCTGATAACAAACTATCTTGATACGAACTAACCACCGTCATTGATCTTAAAAAATAAGATGTAGGGATATTGTAATCATTCCGATCACTCCCTGCCGTCATTTGGAAGGTATCTGAACCCACTGCGGGCTCCGACTCTTCCAGACCCGCGCCCGCCGCGCAGCCCAATCCTTCAGCCGGTTACAAGAAGCCGTACAAGTCCGCTTCCGTTGGCAGCTCAAGTGGCAGTTCCGGTATCAGTTCCGGCAAGGCGGGACTCAAAAAGCCAATTCCCAAACCGGCTCCCAAACCAGACATCTGGTCCGATGACGAAACCGACACCATGATATTTAGCGAGAACTGATGGAATGGAATGTCATGTCATGTCCAGAGCGGCTTGTAATGTCACGGTCCATCGGCGCTTTGGAGCAAGCCTCCTAAAGTGCATTTACAGTCCGAAGAGGTGACTTGTACCCTTCGGACCATGTACATGTATGTACCAAGTCCCCCTTGTTTCATGGCGGAATTGGCGTCCCGATTGGCGCTGTGGTATACGGAAAGTAGTTTCCCCCTCATTCAACACGGTACTCCTCTCCTGTCTGTTCGTCAACCACGATTTCTCCTTTGGGTGGCATCTTGCGTGCAAACGCCTGGATCGGAGTCTCCTCTTACCAGTAGTACTGGCCACTACTATCCGCTTTGACGTAAAAATACGGCAAATTCCATCCCACGCGTAGCATTATTGTTGACGTTTTGCAGTTTTCCAAACGTGATGCAGGCGTGGGTGGTTGGGTGGTTGGTTTTGAGTTGCAGTTTTTTACGGGATTTATCCGACTGCTAGGTATTCCTTGAGCCGGTTGCCCGTTCCGCACTCGACGATCGTCGTTGTCGCGTGCTTCAGCTCATCTGTCGACCGGAAATACTTGTCTCCCGCATGCGCCACAGCCAGTCGCGTATCGTGGAGTAGGGCCGGACCATCCACACGTGGCGGGGTTATCATGTGATCATGTGTTCAGAACCCCAAATTCGGCCAAAGCCGCGCATGGGTGCAGACGCCTGCAGGCGGGAGGATGGCAAACGGCCGCGATTGCCCGCGTCACGCCGTGGACAGGCAGCATTTTTTGTATTTCTTTCCCGAGCCGCAAGGACAGCGTTCGTTTCGGCCTATTTTCCGGGCTGCGTGTGGCTTGACCAGGTACCCACCTCCGCCTGCATGTTTGTATGGGTTCTCGTCGTGGTACGAGAAGATGTACAGTGGATCCCTCGGATCCCTGCGTGAAAGATCATACACGCCTGCATATGCGCCATCAAGATAATCAAGATCAAAATGGTCATCCAGTATAAAGCCCCTCTCCAACGAGTCCTTTAGGTATCCGTACAGGTCTGGATCCTTCAGGTCCAGGAGTACATTGACAAGCACGGTTCTCATTGTAATGTCAGCCTCGTTCCGTGCGGCATCCTTTATCGATGCGACTATGCCGGGTTTTGCCTTCGGATTGTCCCTGGCGATCATGATCAACGCCTCTGCCGCGCTGCCCCGCACGAACATGTCGGCACCGCCGTACCGCATGAGGGCAGCCATCGTCGGTATGGCGCCGACTCCCATGTGCGCCAGCACGTACGGCATGTCCTCGGTCAGCCAGTCGGTGGTTTCTTCATAATGTCCCATGATGGCCGTATTTATGGCCAGATGCGCTCTGTAATGCTTCATCTTGGCCAGAAGGTGTATTGCGCATATCGGGATCTGCCAGTCGCCGTCCAGATCGTCCCAGTATTCATCGTCTGTTGCAAGCCGTGCCAAAAGATGGAATGACTCCTCCCCCATGTCCAAGATACCGCAGATGGTCTTCTCGTCGGTGTAAATTCCATCCAATTCCAGCGTGGAGATCATGCCTGCCACATCCAATGCGTCATGTGAAATGCCGAGATTCATTAATGTTGTTGGTGGTGACTTTGTGTCATGATTTGGCCGTGATGGCCAGCCCCGATTCCATAAAAGTCAGGGAATACCTCGGCGGTGCTCCTGTAGGCATATCCTGCCATGCTTTCTGATGAGCGTGTCACTTGTTATGGCCCGGGTCATCAAGTGGAGGCAAGGTGATCTGGATCCCCTGTTTAGTACCGTTTTTTTGCATCTTTTTTCGAATAGAGGCTATGCGCAATTAATCTAAAGGTTTACGATTCATCTCATACCGGCAATATTACCTTGCCTTCAAACTTTTCAATGCCGTCAGAACGGAACGTCTTTTCAAGGGCCTCTTTCTGCTGCGCCGTGACTCCCTGCACTATCGTCTTTGACGCGCCGCTCCTGTCCACCAGCGCAAGTATGTACCCGCTGTTGTCTGTCAGGACAAACCCCGACGACTCGTCGACAAACGCGTACAGGTTCTCCTCGCCCACTGGTTTCCAAGCCCCGGACTTTGTGTCAGCCAGCGCAAGCGCCGGCATCGCCTTCCCGCCGGTAAGCCCGTTGAGATACTCCCTTGCAGCCGCGACGCGCTTCTGTCCGGCCTTCAGGGCAGCAAAGTACTGCATGACTCCAAAACTCCCCGTTGTTATAAAAACACTCTTGAACGCCCTGCCACGAGCGCGTACTTTTGTGTACGAATCCCGAATCAGGGTCTACCCTTTATTGCCCAGTTATGCAGACGTACACGATTTTGCCAGTGTTGTATTGCCCGTCTGATACCGAAAGCATGAACACGAGCCCGGCGCGATTGCCGGTTGCGATGTCCGGGGAACAGAACGAAACGCCCTCGCCGTTCACGTCCATGCCGGACTCTCCTGTTCTTTTCTGCCTGACTAATTTCCCCGTCAATTATTAGTTGCCACGTATACGTCAATTGGTCGTTGTAGGTTGAAACGCGATTGAAATGCCACTATGCCTTCCCGCTGCAGCCTGATCTTTGACGCAGTATCCATTGTCATACTTATGTGACCCGGCTCCCAATGCAACCTGATGCGAATAATTGACGTTCCGGATGCCCAAAGGGTGGATCGAAACCCTGATGACGTCAAAGCCCTTCTCTCGTCAGGCGACTTTGTCCAGGATGGGTTTGTGGTGCACCGGGTCGAGCTGCGCCTTTACGAGACCGACGAGGTCCGCGGTAAATATTCCCTGATAACGTCGTTTGTGGACACCGACAGGGGATCGATTGAGATGGTTTATGACGAAGGATACCGGGGAAGCCGGCCTCTTGCGCGTGCTGCCGAATTTCTTGCATCGCAGATGGGCCTGTCCCCGCTGATACTCCGCTCAATCATTGCAATCCGTTCCAGGTTGTGAGGCCGGGGCGTAACAAGCGCACCTGAGCAGCAGCCTTCGAGTCGGCAGTCTCTTTGCACGGATCACCGCAGTGAACCTGCATCTGAACGGCTAAATGCCGACTCCACCATGCCGCACCGGCGGGTACGTCTTTTCAAAGGCATTGACAAGTCCTGAAATCTGCAATCATCTATACTGACGCGTAAAAGTTCCTGCACCGGCAAGACCAGGTTTTTAAGTAAAGACGTATCTTACGGCATTATGATAATTACCCAGCGTATCCCAATAATACAATCCAGAAGGCTGTCGCGCAAAATAGCAAAATGCGTCCGGGAATGCGACATAGTCTACGACATGTCAATACTGATGAAGATGGCGCACCCCGGGCTGTCGCAGTATGATTTGAATTACATGACGCCCGGGTGGCGGGAACGATTCTGCCTGACCGGTGCCAGCCTGATGCACGAGGCAGCCTCCAAGCAGGCCAGGCTGGCAGTCATTGCATTTCGGGATTCCAACCTCTCCAAGCACGACAGGCGGATCCGGCTCAAGAAGGGGCTGAAGGCCGGCAGGATAGAAAGATACAGACGCAACAGGTGGACTGATCCTTCCAGCCTGTTAAGGGGCGGCAAGACCCCCGCCCTGCTGCATTCGCTGGCATCCCGCGGGACTCCAAAAATGCGGGATCCTTCCACGGCATTCCTGCCGGGTCTTGGCAACGTGCAGTTGAAGGAGGGAATCTCCCAAGGCGAGCCTAGATCGTTCCAGATGGTAGACTGCACCAGAAGGGTGACTTGCACGACGGCAGACGCAGACCGCCGATTCATCCTGCACGTGCAGCTGGAGATCCCAGATCCCAGACCAGCTGCCGGGAATCAGGCCGGGATGGATCTGGGCGTGAGACACTTGGCCGCGATAGCCGACGAATGTGGGAACGAAACCCTCCACAACGTGGCAGGCGGATGCAGGAGGCGCGACGGCGACAAGGTAGACAAGATGAAATCGGAACAAGCCGGCCATAAAAAAGGCTCGGGGGCTTGGAGGAAGACAGGCCGTCAGATACGGAAAAAACTTCGAAGGATATCCAACCGCCAGCACCACGAAGAGATCAGGGTGGCAAGGCAGGTGGCATCCGGCAAATCCATGATCTTCATGGAGGAGTGGGACTTGACGAAAGCCAGGGCGGGTAGCGGGAGTGCCAAGACAGGCCTGAACCGCGAAATGGCATATTCCAGGATGGGATCGTTTCGGGACCAGGTAAGGTGGCAGATGAAAAAGGCGGGCGGGAGCACCGTGCTCGTTGACAAGAGGAATACCAGCCTGACTTGCGCCCGGTGCGGCAGAATAGACAAAAAATCGCGAAACGGCGAGTCGTTCCACTGCACCGCCTGCGGCTGGCACCACCATGCCGACAAGAACGCGGCAAGAAACATTCTGACTAAAGGACGCCTCCACGTGGAGGCTGGCGGCCAATCCCGGCATGCCGGAGGTGCCATTGCGGGCACCGAGGTCGTCATGAGGCGCGAGGATCAGACCAGGCAGTCCAGTCGTGGACACCCTGGCAGGCCGGCTTGGACCCGGCAATGACGGTAATCACGGATCCGCCGGAGCGTCAGAAAGTGCATCAGTTGGGGCCGGCTAGTCTGGCTGTACGAACTTTTGCGTGTCGGTATATCAGACTCAGTAACGCAGCAACCCCGATAGCCAATTCAGAAACAGTCTTTACGACCATGCAGTATTGGGAGTCGGCCAGTTACATGGTGTGGACGGACGTGGTTAGCATGCATCCCAAGAACCTATATCCTAGCGTGGCTAGATAGATCCGTGCACAGGGAGCCGATGTTGATCCTAGCCGTGTCCGTATCCATATTGGTTCTTTCTTTGATCGCATCGCAGCCAAACAATCCTGCAAATCGCGCCTTGGCCTCATTGGCAGATGCCGTGCTGCCTGCCCCCGAGCATGATTATGGCGAACTCCTCGAGGCACTGGACGCGTATGCCGCCGATTCAATCACACCTGAGGCTGACGAGTATGTCATGAAAGTAGTCGAGGATACAATCAACGCATACGATCTTGACAAAGAGGGCACCTTGGCACGGATAAACGCCCTCGAGGCAGACTATTACGAATACCCGTTTGTTCTTGATCCCCACACCAGAACCGTCGTGGCCCACGGGGTCCTGCCGGAACGGGTCGGAGATCACTCCACGCTCTTTTCTGAAGGCGCTGACCGGCCCGCAGACGCCATCTTGTCTGATCTGCTGGAAGGCGGGGATGGCACTGGCGTCTGGTTGGAATACCTGTTTTTCGATGTCAATCTCAACACCGACCAGCTCAAGCGCTCTTGGATGGTGCTGCACGACGGCCTCGTCTTTGGTGCAGGGCACTACTATTCGGCCGAACTCCGCGTCAAGCACGAGGTGGACAAGGCCATTTTCATGTACGACTACCAGAAGGATCTTGCATTTGACTACATCAACAGCTTGGCCGAGGTCCCATACACGTACTATGTTGTCGTGATAGACATCAAATCCGCAGAAGTCCGGGCCCACGGAGCTTTTCCGGACGAGACTGTTGGGGCCAAAGTCAGCCAATCGCGCGAGGGACTGACTGACTTGGAATACGGCAATGCCTTCTGGCTGTTCGTGCAAAACAAGAATCCCATGACGGGACTGATTGACCAAAAGCGCGTCTGGACGATAGCCCACGACGGACACTATTTCTCGTCCGGATACTATTACCACGCAGAGGATAAAGCAAAGTTCATCGTGGACAGGACCGTGGAGCTCTATCAGGAACTGGGCAGGGAGGGCGTATTTGCGCAAATCAACGCCATGGAATCTGACGATCCCACTTATCCATTCATCATAGATCTGCCCAACAACAAGACCCGGGCGCACGGCGCGTACCCAGATTATGTCGGATTGGATCCCGTACAAATCACTACCGACAGCGAAAACGTGACAAACCTGCTGACAAATTCTACTGCATGGGTCGACTACATATTTGAAAACCCGCGCACGGACGAATTGGAGCACAAAAGAACGTACCAGCGTCTTTATGACGGGCATATCTTTGGCTCTGGATTCTACTATACGATATTTGGCGTCTCCCAGGCAGAATGATGCCGGCTCGCACGGCGCACGTGGCAATCTCACATCCACTGTTGCCACAAATTTAACAAGGCATGCATCCCGCGGGGCCATGGTTGAACCGCTTGACATTGTAATCGTTGGATCCATCCGCCTGCTGGTGGTGGGGGGGGGGGTCATCACCGGCATATCGGGACTCAATCTGGGACGCTTCACGGTAGTAGTCTATGTCGGACCTTCGGTTCCAGTGTCGGTAGGAACGAACATAGGCACAGTCAAGACCATAAGGATCCGCTCATTTTCCAAGAAAAATATTTCAAAAATCAAGCACGGCAAGGATTCGAAATCATGGCACATGGGCATGCCGCCGCGAGGCTGGCACGAATCGGTTTGGAGTCACAGGCACGCGCATTCCGCGCAGATGAAATTCAAAAGATTGTGTAATTTAAAGAGGCAGTGGCAGGTTGCTTTGTCCACTCCGCACAAAATCTAGCACTAAATCCGGCCAGCATGGTGTGTGCAAGACAGGACACGGCAGAGAATCTTATTCAAAGCGGTCGGGTTGGTGCGGACTAGAAGATCGGGATGCAGGGCCTCCACAAATGACTATAATTTTGGTACTTGTTTTCCATTATCATGCAATCCATGCGTTGAATGAAAAATACCTACCTTTGTATTCCATCAAATGTCCCGGAACATTTTCTTGTAGCCACTTTGCATGTTTTTCAGTTTCACCCCCCGACATGCTAATCTTAACGTCGATGTTCTCACCGTCCCGATTCATCCAGTACGAATTCAGACCTGAATCAAATAACGCAAAACCATCGTCATGCAACGGAAATTCTTGTTTTAGGGCAACTTCTAACATTCCTCGAATTCTAGGAACCCCATCAAGATCTGCTTCAGTGATTGCCGTCACTGATTCCATGTGCGAGTCGTGCATGATTTTTTGAGGATCTGTCTCTTTGTAGTAGGTCATGGAAATTCCCTCCAAGTATGGAGAATACCCGTTTGCAACCATGAACATGTAAAATGAAAAAACTGCAGCAGCCACTGCAACCAGAATTACAACCTTGTATCTTGTTTTCATTTTGACACCATGAATGCACTTTCATCTAATACTTGCGGCACGCGGGATAATGCAAATGTCGGAGAAACAGTTGAAACCAAAAGCAGTACTTGCCAAAACAACATTTTCATCTTCAATCCGAGATTACGCACTCGGATTTAGCCGTTGCTGCTCTGGTGCAACAGGTTGGGTCGCCCAGAACGCTTCTGACCGACGCCGGTAGAAGTTGAAGCCGTTCCAATCATAGCCGAGTCTGCAGTTGATGAATACTTTGTGATTTACTGCATGATTTGGGAAACACGGCGGTGTCGTAGGCAAACCTCTTCTTCTTTCCGGGCATATCATGCGCATGACCACCTTTTCCGATGAGAATCGCACCGGGCAGTGCGTTCGTGCCACATCATGCCCGCACTGTTCCTCCAGGGTATGCCGAAACGCAGTCGTCCGGCGGCAGCCCTTGCAGGGCTACGGCAATCTCGGCCCGCCCGAATTGTTCTTGCCCACGGGACGCGGCACCTCGGAATACGCGCCCACACGGCGTCATGCCCACGGTAGTATACGGTAGTATAAAAGCCCAAGAAAAACGCGCGGCAAAGATTTATTTCAATTACCCATTTTGTTTGAAGTTATGCGGATACTTCAGCTTCACTGCGACAGCATAGAGTACACCCCGACAAAGAAGGAGATCAAGGCAGCCGAAGAGATATCCTACTCCGGCACGACAAGAATCGAGGAGGTGGTGGTGGCCTTTGTCGCAGTGGAGTCAGGCGACAATTCCGACGTTGCCAAAAACGCCATGTCCCAGATTGCCGACTCCATGGCAAAGATCGGGTGCAAGCGGCTCCTGCTGTACCCGTACGCGCACCTGAGCTCCGACTTGGCAAGGCCGGTTGTGGCGCTTGCGGTACTGCGCGCAATGGAGGATGCCGCACCCGGCCTTGAGGTGTCGCGTTCCCCGTTTGGCTGGACAAAGTCTTACCGGGTCAACGTAAAGGGCCACCCGCTGGCAGAAAGCTCCAAGACGATAACTGCCGACTCTGCAGCACCACAGGCACCAGACGACACCTCCGTGGCCCTGAAGGAGGAGTCCGGCATGCGATCCTATTGGAAGATAATGTCCCCCGACGGCACGATGACTGACGTGGGCGAGTTTGACTTTTCAGATCACAAAAAGCTGGAGATGCTGGCAAAGTACGAATCCAAAAAGGATCGACACGTGGACTCGCCACCGCTGCACGTATCCCTGATGAAGAAGCTTGCAATAGCCGATTACGAGTCGGCTTCTGACTCGGGAAACATGAGGTTCTTTCCCAACGGCCGCCTGATAAAATCCCTCATAGAGCGATACGTGACCAAGATGGTAAAGCGCTACGGCGGATACGAAGTCGAGACGCCGATCATGTACGACTCAGACCACCCCAGCATGGTGAGTTACTTTAACAGATTCCCTGCCAGGCAGTACAGCATCGACTCCGAGGGCAAGAGGCTCTTCTTGAGGTTTGCCGCCTGCTTCGGGCAGTTCCTGATGGCAAACCAGTTCCAGATGTCGTACAAGAACCTGCCGTACCGGCTGTACGAGCTTACCCGGTACAGCTTCCGGCGAGAGCAGTCCGGCGAACTAGTCGGGCTCAGGAGGCTCAGGGCGTTTACCATGCCCGACTGCCACGCGTTCTGCACCGGAATGGAGCAGGCAATCGACGAGCTCAAGGCCAGGTTCGACCTCTCCCAGCGGGTACTGCGCGGCGTTGGAATCGTCGATGACGACTACGAGATGGCAATCAGGTTTACAGAATCATTCTACGACGAGAACAGGCAGACTGTGGAGGATATGGTGGCGCGGCACGGCAGGCCGGTGCTAGTCGAGATGTGGAAGGAGAGGTTCTTTTACTTTGTCCTGAAATGGGAGTTCAACTTTATCGACGACATGGGCAAGGCCTCTGCGCTCTCCACCGACCAGATAGACATTGAAAACGGGCGCCGGTACGGCATAGAGTTCATCGACGAGAACAACAAGGCCCTACACCCGGTAATCCTTCACAACTCACCTAGCGGGGCAATCGAGCGCATAATCTACGTCCTGCTGGAAAAGGCGGGTGCCGATTCCAAGCGGGGCGTCAAGCCCCAGCTGCCGTTCTGGCTCTCGCCGACGCAGGTTCGCATCATCCCCATACAGGACGAGTTTGACGGCTTTTGCGTGTCCCTTGCAGACCGGCTGGCAACCTACAACCTCAGGGCAGACATAGACGACAGAAACGAGAGCATCCGGAAGCGGATTCGGGACGCGGAAAAAGAGTGGATACGGTACATCATGGTGGTCGGATCCAAGGAGTCCGGTTCTGACACCCTCAGCGTGCGCGACAGGACGACTGGCGGGGTAAGAAATATGACGTTTGAGGAATTCATTGCAGAGACCGGCGCTCAGACGCGCGACATGCCGATTGCGGGCCTGAACATGCCGCGGCGCCTTTCCCGGCGGCCGCAGCTGATGGTGTAGGCATGAGCTACACCGACTTGTACCTCAACGCGAACTCGTCTATCACCTCCCCAGACGACGGCTCTGAGCCCGTCGCGACCGTCTTTGGGGTGCCGTTTGACGCCACACACTCCTACAAGCCCGGATGCCGCTTCGGGCCAGACGCCATACGGGGCGCGTTTGACAACATCGAGATATTCCATCCAGATCTTGGCGTGGATCTCGAGTCCGTGTGCATAGGTGACGCGGGAAACGTCCGCCACACCGCCGTCCCGTCCGAGATGATCAAGATGGTGCGGCGGGTTACGGCCGAGCTCATCGGCAAGGGGCGCCCGGTCATCATGCTAGGCGGCGAGCACTCCATCACGTACGGCGCATACACGAGCTTTCCAAAGGATGTCGGCTACGTGGTCTTTGACGCCCATTACGACTTGCGCGACGAGTTTGACGACACGCCGCTGAGCCATGCCTCCTACCTCAGACGCGTGGTGGAGGAGAGGGGGGCCGACAGGATATTGCACGTTGGCGCCAGGGCGTTCGTACGCGAGGAGCTGGAGTTCCTGCGCGAGAACAGCATCCGCACCATCTCGGATGCCCAGATCCGGGCCGGCCAGGGCCCACAACTCCTGCAGGATTACGCGTCATCGTTTGGTTCGCTGTACGCCAGTTTTGATCTCGACGTGCTGGATCCGGCTTTTGCGCCAGGCGTGGGCAACCCCGAGGCGGTGGGCGTCACGTCGCGGGAACTCTTCGAGATGATCCATTCCCTGCGCGGGACAAGACTCTCCGGGGCAGACATCGTCGAGCTGAACCCGTACCATGACAACGGTTCCACCGCGTCCCTTGCAGCCAAGATACTCTCCGTCCTGGTTGCGCAAAGTGTGGCACTCGCCGAGCACAACGCCCGTCCCGGGGAGTAGGCGTTCCTTGCCGGATGCGACTCACTTTATTATTACCATTGCGCAAGAGCCCATTGTATGCTCAACAACCTGCGCGACGCGCTGAAACCCGCGCTTGAGCGGATGGGGCGGGGATTTGCCTCCACCGGGCTGTCCCCTAACTTCTGGACCGCCGTGGGGCTCGGGTTTGCACTGGCATCTGCCGTGTCGTACGGCCTGGGAATCCAGTACGGGCTGATAATCGGCGGCGTGCTGTTGCTCGTCTCCGGGTTCTTTGACATGGTGGACGGTCAGGTAGCCAGGGTCACCGGCAAGACGTCCAAGAAGGGCTCCTACCTCGATTCCATGTTTGACAAGATTGCCGAGGTCGCGATATTCCTGGGAATCCTTGTCGGCGGGTACGCCGATCCAATCCTAGTGATGCTTGCAATCACCCTCTCCCTGCTGGTCAGCTACGCCCGGGCAAAGTCGGACCAGTTTGGCATAAGGCTCCAAGGGGTGGGAATCGGCGAAAGGGCAGAACGGCTGCTGGTAGTCGCCATAGTCGGGATGATCGGATTCATGGAGCCTGCGGTAATAATCGTGGCAATAATAGCAGGAATCACGCTGGTCCAGCGCATGGTCGTCACTGCCCGACAGGTTCGCGACTAGAGTCTTCCACGCTTTCGCCTGCTGTCTGCGGATCTTATCTTTAGAATCTTGAAGTGTATCGCGCAGGATATGCAGTACCACTTCAGAACCGTCGGCGACGCAATGTACGCCCCCTGTGCGCGCAGCTCCTTTGCTAGCGTGTGTTCCACCAGGTTCAACCTCGACGTGACCTTCTTTGCCTTGTCTTTTGGAACCGTCTGGCCGCAGTTCGTGCACTGGACTACTCCAGAGGATCCCTTTCCGCCCTTGGTGCGACCCCGGCTGGCACGCTTTAATGGCATACTATTATGCCAAATTCCTTACTTATATTTGTGGGTGTTTGGGAAATGCCCATGCTTATGCAGCACCCAAAGTCAGACCCGATTATTTACCGAATAAATCATTTTTTATCATAACATATTCTAGGACTGCACGAGGCAGCACACCCCAGCCAACATGATCTATAGCAACACGCCAAAGTTTGTGTGCCAGGAATTTTACTAGATGCAGACGATCGACTATTTCAGGATCTGTTCGTGCCTAATTTGAGACTAAAATCATCTTACGCATGCATGGCATATTTGATAGTACAGGAACTTTGGCGTGTTGCTATATTCTAAATACAAGATGCATTAATTACAATCATACATCCCGTGCTTTACGCACTACCACTGATGACGCTTGTCTTGGTGTTGGCAACCCCCGCGTACGCACAGACCACACACGAGATCCTCATTCCGTCGGGTGCAGCGGATCCGAACAGTCCGCGTTTCTGGTACGACGTATCAACCGGCAACCCCACAGGCGAAATCACTATCCTTCCGGAGACAGCGTGCTTTGGAATAACGCCGACACCGAACCCCACACGGTAACCTCAGTCACGCCGTCAGGCGAGGAAGACGGCATGTTTGACAGCGGCAACATGGGAATTGCCGAGAAATACTTCATGCAGTTCAACGAAGCCGGAGACTTTTACTATTACTGCATCCCCCACCCTTGGATGACCGGGGTGATTCACGTGGTGCAGAACCCGGGAAGCGTCAAGACGCTAGACCACGTTGCATTCGGAGATGGCCCTGGGGGGCAGGGCTTTACAGTCAGGTACATCCTTGACGCCAGCCTGGACGGCGCAGTCCACATCGATCCCGAATCAAACGCGCTGACGTTTACCATCCAGGACGAGGCAGATGCGGGAAAGATTACCTTGGTCCTTCCCAACGACCTCATACTGGATCCAAGCGCGGTCTTGGTGGATGGCGTGATGGCTGACTTTACTGCCGATGCAAACGAGGGGGAAACCGCGCTTACGATCCAGCTTGAGCAGGGTGCCCGAGAGATCAAGGTAATGGGCTCCCATGTAATTCCAGAGTTTGGATTCATGGCGCCGTTGGTGCTTGTAGTGGGAATCATATCAGCACTGTTCTTGGCGCATTCCAGACTTCCCTCGCCGCTGCTGGCGCGCGGATGACTCCGGATTCGCGCTTGTTCTGGAATAGACGGCCTGCACGAGTGTGAGTCATGCCGGGCAGTTGAGAATCCGCATTCAAAATTCGCGCAATCCTGCCGCCTCAAGGCAGCCATGCCTTCAGATTGCCCAGAACGGCCAAGCCCTGCCAATGTCTGGCATGCGCGCCGAATCAGCCCAGCCTTGTCTGCTCCTTGAGTTCCCTTGTAAACGCCGCCACGGCGGATTCTATCTCGCCTCTTGGGGTCTTTTGGATGAGCTTCAGGTACGCGCTGCCTACGATCACCGCGTCTGCGCCTGCCTTGACATACGCCCTGACGTCCTGCGGGCTGGACACCCCAAAGCCTACCCCGACGGGAATCCCTCCACCTGTACACTCCTTGGCATTCCTGATTGCCTTGAGCGTATACTCCTTGATGGTCCTGCCCACGCCGGTCGTGCCGTACACGGCCACGAGATACAGGAATCCAGACGACTCTTTTGCAATCCTCTGCACCCTTGCCCTGTCCGTGTTGGGCGATACCAGAAATATGGTGTCTACCTTGCCCCTTGCGGCATCAAGATACTCTCCTGCCTCCTCCACTGACATGTCCGGTATGATGAGCCCGTCTATCCCCGCGTCTGCGGCCTCCGAGACAAACCTTCCATACCCCCTGCGGTACAGTATGTTGGCGTACGTCATCAGCACCAGCGGAATGTCAGTCTCCTTTCTGATCCTCCTGACCATCCTTAGAAACCCCGCAACGTTCGTGCCGTTCTCCAGTGATATGGTTCCGGCGTTTTGAATTACCGGGCCGTCTGCAAGCGGGTCAGAAAACGGAAACCCAATCTCGATTATGTCCGCTCCCCCATTCACCAGTCCCCTTACGGCCGCGACTGTGGCCTCCTCGTCTGGAAATCCGGCCATCACGTACGGTATCAGGGCCCTGGCGCCGTCTGCCTGCAGCCTGGCAAGCCTGTCCTTAATTCTTGACATTTTCATTCAAGTACCTCTGCACTTCCTCCACGTCCTTGTCACCCCGTCCGGAGAGCGTCACCACCACAGACTCTGACTTTTTGCCCTTTTTTGCCACCTTGACGGCCTCGGCCACCGCATGGGCAGATTCGAGCGCCGGAATTATCCCCTCTGTCCTTGTCAGCATCAAAAACGCATCCACCACCTCGGTATCCCTTGCCGACCTGTACCTGACCCTGCCTGTATCCTTGTAGTATGCATGCTCCGGACCCACGCCCGGATAGTCCAGTCCAGCCGAGATGCTGTGCGTCTCCATGATCTGCCCCTCCTTGTCCTGGAGCAGGTACGTCATCATGCCGTGCAGCACGCCCTTGCTTCCGGCAGAAAGGGATGCCGAATGCCTGCCTGACCTGAGTCCCAGCCCCGCAGCCTCCACCCCGATCATCTCTGCGCCAGTCGATGCCAGGGGATAAAACGTGCCTATCGCGTTGGACCCGCCGCCGACGCAGGCAATGACGGTATCCGGCCTCTTGCCAATTTCCTTCATCTGGGATGCTATCTCCCTGCCAATCACACTTTGAAAATCCCTTACCATCACCGGATACGGATGCGGCCCGACAGCCGAGCCCAGCAGGTAGTACGTGGTGTTGACGTTTGTTATCCAATCCCGAATGGCTTCATTGATGGCGTCCTTGAGCGTCTTGGAGCCTGACTCCACCGGATGGACCGTGGATCCGAGCATGTTCATCCTGAAAACGTTGAGCTTCTGCCTTATGGTATCCTTGTACCCCATGTACACCTCTGCCTTCATCCCCAGCGCCGCGCACGCCATGGCAGTCGCGACCCCGTGCTGCCCTGCCCCCGTCTCTGCTATTATCCTCTTCTTTTTCATCCTCCTGGCAAGCAGCGCCTGCCCCAGGGTGTTGTTGATCTTGTGCGCCCCGCCGTGCAGCAAATCCTCCCTCTTGAGGTATATCCTTGCCCCTCCCAGCTTCTTTGAGAGGTTCTCTGCATAGTACAGCGGCGTGGGCCGGCCTGCATACGACTTCAAATAGTACCTCAACTCTGCCTTGAAGTCGGGATCGTTTTTGAACCTCAGATAGCTCTTTTCCAGCTCCTCGATTGCGGGGACCAGCGTCTCCGGTATGTACCTGCCGCCAAACTCTCCAAACCTCCCGTCCCTAGGATACCTCAATACGCCCCTGCCAACTCCCTAACGTTGCCTGCTATGTCCTCTCTTCCCATTATGCTTGATCCTATAAGGAATGCAGACGCCCCGCATTTTTTTAGATATCGGATCTCCTCCGGCGTGCTGATGCCGCTTTCTGAAATGACGTGCCTTGACGTGTCGGTCCCGGACAGGATCCTTTCGGTCGTCTTGAGGTCGATCTCCAACGTGTCCAGATTCCTGTTGTTGATTCCTATCAGATCCGCCTCCGTCCCCAGCGCCGCCTCGAACTCTTTTTTTGTGTGGACCTCGAGCAGCACCTTCAGCCCCCTCTTGTGCCCGTACCCGACAAACTCGTCAATCTCCTTGAGATGGCCCTGCTCGAACAGTGACTGTATGAGCAGGATGTAGTCTGCCCCGATTCTGGCCGCCGCGTCGATCTGCACCCTGTCCACCATGATGTCCTTCATCAGCATCGGCACCCCCACTGACTGCCTTACCCTCATGAAATATTTCGGGCTTCCGTTGAACAGGTGCGGTTGGGTCAGGACCGACAGCGCCCTTGCCCCCCCGGATATCATCTGCCTTGCGATGGATGCAGGATCCGCCGGGGTCCTTATCTTTCCCTGCGACGGTGACGAGAACTTTATCTCCGTCAGCAGCGTCGGATGCAAGTTGAGCCTGATGATCTCCTGCAGGTCCTCGCCTGACTTGTCCAGCTGCACCTCCACGTCGTACGTCCCGTCATTGATTGCCATTAGGGAGTTGTTCACCAGCCTCTTCAGTATGTCCCTGGCCATCACCGCGCCTCCCTTATCCTTGCGACATCCCCTGTGTCTGACACGAACCTTTCAAGCAGCGAAAACGCCTCCCCGCCGTCCATGACGCCCAGAGCCGCCTCCACTGCCTCACCCATGCTGCCTGACACGCCTGCCACGACCAGTCCGCCTGCGGCATTGAGCGCCACCGTCTCGATCATCGCCCTGTTTGCCGTTCCGTCCAAAACCCCCACGAACGCCCTCAGCGCCTCTGCCCTGCTGCCCACCAGGATGTCCCGTATCTCCGACCTGTGCAGCCCTACCTCCTCGGGATCCACGGCGCTTTTGGTCACCTCCCCGTCCTTTAGCATCCGCACCGAGTTGCCAGACGCAGTGGAGAACTCGTCCATCCCGTTTGCAGCCATCACGGTCATGGCGCTTTCTGCCCCGCTCTTTTTGAGTATTGACGGAATCCTCTCAAGCATGTCCGCTGTCGACACCCCGACCAGCTGGTTTTTCGTCCCGGCCGGATTTGAAAGCGGCCCCAGCAGGTTAAACGCAGTCCTTCCCCCCACCGCCTTCCTGGCCGCAGCCACGTGCCTCATCGCGGGGTGAAACTTTTGTGCAAACATGAAGCATATGCCGTGCCTGCCAAGTATCTCCGAGACCCGCCCCGGCTCCATGCCAAGGCCATACCCAAAATACTCAAAGACGTCGGCGCTGCCCGACACCCCCGAGTTTGACCTGTTCCCGTGCTTTGCCACCCTTCCCCCGGCAGCGGCCACCACGAACGACGCCGCAGTGGATATGTTAAACGTCCCCAACCCGTCCCCGCCGGTGCCGCACATGTCTATTGCCGTCTCCGCCCCCTTGAGGGTCACTCCAAGGGAGAACTTTCGCATCGCCTCGAGCATCCCCAACAGCTCCTCGTCTGTCTCCCCCTTGACTGCAAGACTCGAGATGAATTGGGCATTCTGCCGATCGTCTGTCCTGCCGGACAGCATCTCTGCCACCATTCCCCCGGCCTCGTCACGTGTCATGTCCAGCCCACGCTGCAGCCTGGCAATACCCTCTGTTATCATCGCACCATCTCTTCTGCCTGCCTTATAAAATTCCCGATAATCTTCTTCCCGTCTTCTGTCATTATGGACTCTGGATGAAACTGCACCCCCTGGATGGGGTACCTCCTGTGCCTGACTGCCATGACCTCCCCGTCGTCGTCTGCCATGGCGGTGACCTCCAGGGAGTCCGGTATTACCGTCTTGTCGCCCACCAGGCTGTGGTACCGGGTGGCCCGGAACGGGCTCCTCACGTCCCGGAACAGTTCCGAGCCCGTATGCGTGACGGGGCTTGTCTTTCCGTGCCGCACGCATCCTGCGTTTGTCACCCTGCCGCCAAAGGCGTGTATTATCCCCTGGTGCCCGAGGCATATGCCCAGTATCGGCACGGCCGGCCCGATATCCGATATGACGTCCAAGCATATGCCAAAGTATCTCCTCTCCTCCGGCGTTCCAGGACCCGGCGAGATTATTATGGCGTCATACCCGCCCTGCCTTACCTGCTCTGGCGTAATCCTGTCATTCCTTACCACCTCGCACTCTGCGCCAAGCTCCCCCGCGTACTGCGCGATGTTGTACACGAACGAGTCATAGTTGTCTATTATCAGTATCCTCAACTCGATGCCTCCCTCAGCGCCTGCAGCATCGCCCCGGCCTTGTACTCTGTCTCGTCAAACTCGTTTTTGGGAATAGAATCCGAGACGATTCCCGCCCCCGATTGCACGAATCCCTTGCCGCCTTCGATGAATATGCTCCTGATCCCGATTGCAAAGTCGCAGCACCCGTTGTGCGAAAAGTATCCCACCGCTCCGGCATAAGGCCCCCTTGCCTCGGCCTCCAGCTCGTCGATGATCTCCATCGCCCTTACCTTCGGTGCCCCCGAGACAGTCCCCGCAGGAAACACCGACCGGAACGCGTCAAACATGTCCATTTCCGGCGCCAGCCTGCCTGCCAGGTGCGTGACTATGTGCTGCACGTGGCTGAACCGCCTCACCTTCATCAGCGATTCTGGCTTGACTGTCCCGTACCTGCACACCCTGCCGATGTCGTTCCTTCCCAAATCCACCAGCATCGTGTGCTCTGCCAGCTCCTTCTCGTCGCCTAGCAGCTCGTCTGCCAACTCCTGGTTCTGCTGCTCGTCTGGCACGGTCTTTCTCGTTCCAGCTATCGGAAACGTCTCCACCTTGTCGCCTGTGACCCTGACTAACATCTCCGGCGACGCGCCAATGACTGTCCTGTCGCCCTGCTTTAGGTGATACATATACGGCGACGGGTTCAGCGTGCGAAGCGTCTTGTACAGCGCCAGCTTGTCCCCGCTGACATCAAAGGTAAACCTGCGCGAGAGGACCGCCTGAAAGATGTCCCCGTCGTAAATGTATCCCTTTGCCTTCTCCACGATCCCTGAGAATTCGGACTCGCTCATGTTCGAACTGACCTCGCCGGCGCGGAACCTGCCAAACCTCCCATCGCTGATTCGAAACCTGCTAAACCTGTCCTCGTCGTGGTAAAAGTAGAACAGCTTCTTGCGCAGGTTGTCATAGAGTATCCCGTCATCGTACACGCCAAATTCCATCAGCAGCGCCGGCGCGCCGTTCGAATCCGGAATGTCCTCGACGGTCCTGATCGTGTCATAGCTTACTACCCCCACCGCCCCTCCAAGGTACCTGTACCTGCGGTCATCTATTCCCCTCAGGAGGCGCCTTATCTCCTCAAACGGGTTGTCGCTTGGGATAGTCTTGGTTCGCCCGTCTGAGACTATCTCCACCCTGTCGTCGTACCCTTTCAGGATTACCTTGGGGTCAAAGCCCATTACCGACGTCTCGGCCAGCTTGCCCGGTCCGGTGAGGGATTCAAAGAGGAACGAGTGCGAATAATTTCGTGATATCTTGTTATAAATTTGAAATTGGTCTTCAGGAAGATCCAGCGGTATCAATCTTGCCTGAGTTCTTCCAAAGATGTCCACCCATACCGGTAGTCATTGCGTCTTGATATTTAAATTGAGGGAATGTGTTCTGGCATGTCCGACAGCACGGTGACGCAGTCCATTACACCTGATGTTCTCCATTTCGCTTGCATGGTTTTTGGCCGCGTCTCTATTATGGACGGCCTTTTTTCCACTCTGCATGAACTTGTCCTTCTTGTCTTGGAATGTGGCCGCAATACATTGCACTTGCGATACAGTTAGCGGCAGACATGCTCGTGGTAAGAAACCCCATTACGATTCTCGCCTTGCCTTGCGGGTTGCGCCTTTTGATCATGCCATTCCTCAGGCATTCTGTACCAACAAGCATTGGATTCGCTCGATCTCATTCTGGAAGAATCCTGCCAATTGCAAATGGAAATCAGCCTTACGCCCGGGACTCTGGTTCAGACGTGAACAGCATCATGCCCCATTGTTCCAGCGTCCCTATATCCCCACCTGAGTAATCCCCCACCGAGAGTGTCCAGTCGCCGGTAATGCCAGACCCTGCAAAGGACGCAAGATCCTCGCTCTCGCCAGAGTGCGTCTTTACCAGTATGTTATCCATGCCGCCTCCAGATCTGTTGTGCAGGACCGCCTGTTCCCCGTCAGGTGACGTCAGCACCACCTTGACATCGCCCCGGTACGTATGGGTTATGTCCACATACACTACTATTCCAGTTAGGGTTCCAGTGTCTGCAACAGTGATCACGCTTGACCTATCCTGACTGTCAGTATCATCTGGGATGCCAAGACTAGGTGAGACTGTTACCGAGTATCCGGGATGCCCGGTGACTAGACCATATGATGATAAATTCTCATAACTCACTGTAATCCCCCATTCGTGTAGCGTTCCTGTGTGGTTTGCAGAATAATCCCCTACCGAAAGCGTCCAGTCGCCGGTAATGCTAGATCCGACAAAGGACGCGAGGTTTCCGTTTTCGTCATCGTTGGTCTTTATCCATACATTATCCATGCCGCCTCCAGATCTGTTGTGCAGGACCGCCTGCTCCCCGTCAGGTGACGTCAGCACCACCTTGACATCGCCCCGGTACGTGTGGGTTATGTTTGCATACACTGTTATGCCTGACAGGGTACCCACATCGGCAACGGTAATCACGCTTGAACTATCCTGACTGTCAGTATCGTCTGGGATGCCAAGATCAGGATGTGCATCGTATGCACTTGCGATACCCCGCGGAGCGAGATCTGGCGGACACCCACTGTACGTTATTGCGATCTCAAGTTCTGAAAATGTTCCTGTTCGTCCAGCTGAATAATCTCCAACCAGCAATACCCACTTACCATCGGCGTCCATTCCTGTAAATGATGCGAGGTTTGGATGCGTCGCAGTGTCGTAAGTAGGCCGAGCATACGGCGTGTCTCCGCCCATCCTGTTGTGCAGGATCGCATGCGTTCCGTCAGGTGCAATCAGGAGTATGACTAAATCACCCTGGCTTGGGTGGTCTATGCCCGCGTATACTGAGATTGCAGAAAGCGTGCCGGGTGGAAACAAACTTGCATAACTCCCCGTATCTAAACTTGAAGTGTTGTCCTGTATGATGCTGGCACTTCCCCCACCCACATTCTCCGTTACCGTTTTTCCTGCAGGCCATGCGTGGCCACAATTGCTCACACTGGCATCCAAGACTGATCCAGCTGGATTCACAGGCTCTGCAAAATTGTCAGAACTGGCATGTTTGGCAGCGCCTGCAGGAGTGCTGGGAAAGAAAGAGGATAAGACCGTGGCTAGCACAAGTATCAAAATGATCGTCTGTCCGTGCAATTACGTGTATGTATATGTCATTTTATTTATAACCTCTAGCCTTCTTGTGCTCCATGGTACTGGGATTTGTGGCAGGTATGCAAGCTGATCCAGCCTGGATTGCCGTGAATCCCACGGCGTGTCCGTTTTAGGATTTTGGAATTCTACCTCAGGCGACTCAGCTCGTCTGCCCTAACAGTGGATGCATGCCAGCTGCGTTCGGACAACTTCTGGACGCTTGACTCCATCACACAGGCAGTATTCTGCCCGTCAGGTCTGAGCATCAACTGCATTCCGGCCTTGCAGTCGATACTTTGAGGAGGAATCCCGTACTCCGACTGAAGCCGGGGGGTCATGATCTCGTGAACGCTTTGAAAGTCCTGCCAGTTTATGGAAATTTCTGCAAAAACCCCGCTACCTGGCGGCAGCATCTTCTCGTTTATGATCACAGGCTCTAGCAGTCTGACGTCTTGATCGTCGATCTGAATTGGGTAGCCTGTCTCCGGAATCATTCCACCCATGGTTCCGATGCGTTCAAGGATTACATTCTCTTCTATTCCGCGCGGATCAAAACCCACGTTCATGCGTACGAGCCACTTGTCCAGCGGATCGTACCTCTCCCAAAACGCAGTGCCAAGCTTCTCCTCATTGGATCGCACTTTGGGCTTAATGTACTGCACGTCTTGAACAGGATCTAAAGATATGAATCTCGTATCTTCTGATCCAATCTCAAAGCTTGAAGGTCTCCACCACGGGACAGGCACCGTCGGCTCGTTTATGACGTCCATGAAGAGTACGTCGACGCCGGGTATGTAGTATGGAAAAACGCCTAAGGTATATAGCGTAAAGCTCATGGGGTCCATGTCGTGCGCCATTATCCTAAGCGGCAGCATCGGGTACTCACTCTCAAACACGAACTCGACTGGCCGGAGTTTGCCGTTTACCATTCCGTCGCTGCCAATGCTGGCCTCATCCATATTTACCTTCATCGCTACAAAGTAGTACCCTCCCCTCTCAACATAGTACTCAAAGTTGTCCAGATCCTCGTCTTGAAATTCAAAACCGTTGTCATTTAACCATGCGACCAGTTCCTCGGCGTTGTCTGCCGTGAGAACGGTTGCCTTAAAGTCCCCCACGTCCTTTTCTTCCACCACAATGACGCTGTCCTTGGACGCACTCTCACTGGCACCCTGAATTCTCAAGATGGGTTCGCCACCCGTGTACCCTGCAAGCTTATCAAACATGTCGTCAGGGGCCTCGTTTATTGCGGGCCTGCTTGGGATTGGCATGACCATTCCAAACTCAGTCGCGGTCCCAGAAAACGCGGGCTGTATGACCAACGTCTCGGTTCTGTCCGTCTCTGAATACATAAGAAATGCCATGACGTCATCATCTGGCATTACCGTGTCCCCAGACGGCGGAAAAGTCGGCGGACATGCGGCATATACAGTAGTTACCGTGCCGACAAGCGCAAGCGCAAACAGGATCCCGCATCTCAGCACCCATCCACTTGGCATGATATGTGGAGCGCATTATGGCATATAAGAATAAGAACCGCGGTGCTGTATCCTGAAGGCGTATGGGTTTACAATCATGCCTGAGCATGTCCCGTGGGCATGTCCGCAGTGGTGAAATTGCATATCTGAACGTTGAATTCACGCGATACATTATGTAAAATACCGTATGGTACGGTACTTTTAAATAGGAAACTGTTGCATAATACTACATGTTTCGTTCAAACCAAACAATAGTGCATGACATGCAGTTTCTCAAAAGATCCGAGAGCGCTTTGACCACGGCCCGAAGCGCAGAGTGCTACGTCTGCGGCAGGGGGCTGGAGTCAGGCTTTAGCATAACTGCCAAGACTATGCCAAACGGCAACGCGCTGTTCTGCGACCTGCACTACGCGCAGCAGTAAGTGCAGTGCCTCGGTGCGCCTTGCAGGGCAGCGGCCAAGTCCGCGCCAGGCAATGCCTGTCGTGCATGCACGTCTTGCAGTCAAGCGGCACAGGCCTTCCTTGTACCTTCCTGTATGCTACAAAATCCCTCATGCATCTTGACGTATTTTCAGTCCTTGCACGATTCAGGCGACCTTCGGCACCGCATTGACTCTGGGAATGTGCATGCCATGGACTGTCACTGGTTCCATGCGTCCTGGGTCTTGAGCCACGCGACCATCTTTTTGTATATGGGGCTCTTTTGGACGTTCAGTATGCCTATCTCTAGGTTGGTTGAAGACTTGGCCGTCTTGGAATATTCATTGTACCTTGTGAACATTATCCTGTCAAGGTACATCTCGTCTTGCATCTCTTTTTTGGCCAACTCCTCGGACTCTGTCATGGCAAAGCTTGCAAACATGACCCCGTCTGACCAGTACGCGTTTATCGACTCCATCGAGGCCATCATTCCAATAAAGTCGTCAAGGCCGAGGCTGACGACGTCCCTTACGTAAATCCGCTTGTACGGCCTGTAGACAAATTCCGTCATGCCGTGTGTCCATGGCAGAGTTTAATGAATATATGCATCCCATGCCTGCGCGCCAAAGCCTGCCCCACCTTGGCCATTAACCAAAGGCAGTAGATATCATTTGACTGTGATGGAAGAGTGGCAAATGCCGTTAGAACTGGAGTTACTGTCCTGGATTTTAGGCATGTTGCCCATCACAGCCGCATACATTGGAATGCCAATCTAATATATTTAATGCGGAAGAACCCCATACTGGGCATGGCTACAATCGACGTCAAGGTGGAGATCAACGCTGCACCCGATGCCGTATGGGAAGTCGTATCCGACGTGGACTCTGAGCCAAAGTTTTGGAAGGGAACAAAGGAGGTCAGGAACATATCCCAAGAGGGGAACCTCATCTACCGGGAGATCGTCATAGCGTTCAGGGATCAAAAGTGCCTGCAGGAAGTCCGGCTGTATCCCAAGGAGAGGATTGAGGCAAAATTCGTCAAGGGGATCATTGACGGGACCAAGACCATGCTCCTGGTGCCAAAAGGCGACATGACGGTGCTTCACACCGTATGGGACATAAAGCTGACAGGCATGATGGCAATGTTTACCGGAATGGTCAAAAGCCACATCAAGGGCGGAACCGAGCAGGCAATGCTCAGCATCAAGGCTGAAGTCGAGAGATGACTCATGGATCTTGCAGCTGACATATTCAACTATTCCCTGGCACTGATACTGGTGGCCGTGTGCGGGGCATGGATATTTCTCATAAAATCGATGACCGACTCGTTCAGGCTGACACCATACCTTGACAGGTTTACAGATACCTCAAAGTCCAGGCCCCGGGTGTCTGTGATCGTTCCTGCAAGAAACGAGGAAAAGTTCATCCGCACTTGCCTGGATTCCCTGGCCGGCCAGGATTACGAGGACTATGAGGTCATAGCGATCGACGACTCGTCTGACGATGCCACATGGGGCATAATCTCCGAGTTTGCCAGCAGACATTCCAACGTGGTTCCGGTGTCTGCAAGGCCCAAGCCCGATGGCTGGATGGGCAAGAACTGGGCGTGCATGGAAGGGTACGGCAAGGCGACCGGGGATCTTTTGCTGTTCACGGACGCAGACACGAGGCATTCCAAAAAAATGATATCGACTGCAGTCGCGCACCTGCTCTCGTTTAACCTCGACGCCCTGTCCGTGATTCCAAGGATGCTGACGCTGGACGTCTGGACCAGGATCACGCTTCCGATGATCTCGACGTTTCTGCACACCCGGTTCTCTGCGCTGAACGTGAACAACCCGGCAAAGAAGACGGGTTACTTTTTTGGAAGCTTTTTCATACTGCGAAGGGATACCTACGAGAATATCGGAACCCACGAGGGCGTAAGGCAGGAGATAATCGAAGACGGCGCGTTGGGCAAAAAGGCAAAAGAGATGGGACACAAGATAAGGATGGTACGCGGCGAGCACATGATAGACGCCGTCTGGGCCCGCGACAGGGGCACGCTGTGGAACGCCCTGAAGAGGCTGATGATTCCCCTGTACCTTCAGAACGGCCGGATCGCAGCGGGGGTGCTTGTGGCAGTCGCATTTTTACTGTTCGTGCCGTTTCCGGTGCTTGCCGCATCGTTTGTCTCTGCCTCGGATGCCGCCTCGTCTTACGTCCTGTGTGTAGCAGCCGGCGTCGCGTCGCTCCTGATCTATATTGGCGCGCTAATCGAGGCACGGGTGGGGCTAGGAATAAGATCCGTCTACGCCCTGTTCGCCCCGCTGGGCGGGTTGGTGGTAACGCTGGGATTCCTGACCGGACTGCTTCAGGCAAACAAGTCGTCTTCGGTAACGTGGAGGGGAAGGAGCTACTCCAGGACTGATCACGGCCAGGCAAATTCAGGAATACCGCTCTGACCAAGCCTGCACGGGACGCGCGCGGCCGTGGCAGGCCTTGATACATTCACAATCCGGAGTGGTGCCGGTCCGCAGGCAAGCGCGCCGTCACCGGGATTTGCATGGCCATGGAACGACCACGGCACGTCCCACGTGGCCAAACGCGCCCCAGTACAGAACCCAACCCTTTTAGATGGAAAACCGACATCAAGACCACATGAGCGTCTCGAACCAGGCATCCATCATGATAGTCGGCGCGATAATAGCGGCTGCAATAGTGTCCGTGCCATTCCTGACGCCGGATACGGTGACTGACGCCGGCCCTCCGAATGTCGCCATTCCAGCTGCAGGGGATGTACGGGAATCCGAGGCGGTGCAGGTCTTGTCAGACTTGGACGGCGTGCGAAATGCCGCCCAGCCCGAGGCAATGCAGGATTCCTTCGGAATCCTGTCGCTGGCCGAGATATTTGAAAAATCGGAGCCCGGCGTGGTCAGGGTCAATGTCCAGAAGGTTGTGATGAACAACAGCGGCCAGACTATCGGTTCTGGATTCGTATTTGACACGATGGGGCACGTGATTACCAACGCCCACGTGGTAAGAGACGCGCAAAAAGTGACCGTCACGTTCCTTGACGGAAGGTCGTACAACGCAGACATCATAGGGGCAGACGAATCCGCAGACGTGGCCGTGATATGGGTTGACGCAGACGCGTCGCTCCTGCGCCCCTTGGTGCTTGGTGACTCGTCCATCCTCCGCGTCGGGGATTCGGTTGCTGCCATAGGAAACCCATTTGGCCTGTCAGGCTCCATGACTGCCGGGATAGTGAGCCAGCTGGGAAGACTCATTCCGTCAGGCACGGGATTTTCCATACCGGACGTAATCCAGACTGACACTGCAATCAATCCTGGAAACTCCGGCGGACCGCTCTTGAACATGATGGGCGAGACTGTGGGGATCAACACTGCAATCCAGTCAGCCACGGGGGAGTTTGCCGGCGTGGGGTTTGCAATCCCGTCCCAGACCGTCAAAAAGATAGTCCCCATACTGGTTGAGACCGGCCAATACCGGCACCCGTGGGTCGGAATATCCGGGACCGACATCTATCCTGACTTGGCAGACGTGCTCGGACTCGACGATGCCATCGGGTTTCTGATAGTGACAGTCGTGGAGGGCAGCCCGGCATCCGATGCGGGACTGCAGGGCTCGGACGAGACAATCCAAGTCGACGGGATAGACTACCACGTCGGCGGGGACATAATACTGTCGGTAGACGGAAACGAGGTCAGAAAGATCGACGACATCCTGATTCACCTCCAAAGGGAAAAGACGGTGGGAGACGAGATGGTCCTGGGGATTTTACGCGACGGCCATGCAATCAACGTCACAATCGTCTTGCAGGCCAGACCATAACTGCATGGAATCCACTCCCACACGTTTCCAAGCACAAAATATGTGCCTGATTGAATGGTTCGCGCATATGCGAATCTTGGACCTGCATCCATGCCAAAAATCAGCACAAGCATTAATACATCGAGTCTGGAATCCATGCTGTTGAACAAGCTTGTATTAAGCTCTGAGAGTTTAAACGGCACGCTGGAAAACCGTACGGCCACGCGCCAAGAACTAATCGAAATTTATCACGACGCAACCCGGGATCCAGGCGAGCTGTTCTCGACGGCGCGGATCCTGCGAAGCAGGTTCAAGGAGGGGGTGACGTTTTCAAAGAAGGCGTTCCTCAACATAGTCAACCTCTGCCGGGACACGTGCACGTACTGCACTTACAAGGCCGAGCCAGGCGAGGGCAAGGCATCCATGATGTCGTGGCAGCAGACCTGCGACATGCTGCGCCTTGCAAAGAGGTACCGATGCGTCGAGGCGCTCTTTGTCACCGGCGAGAGCCCGGAACAAAAGTACGGCCAGGCGCGGGAGTGGTTGGCAAAAAACGGGTTTGCCTCCACCACCGAGTATCTGGTCCACGCCTCCGAGATGGCGCTGGAGTTGGGCATGTTCCCGCACACCAACGCCGGAAACCTGGACCAGGAAGGCATGAGGGAGCTGAAGAAGACCAACGTATCCTTGGGCGTGATGCTTGAAAGCGTCAGCGCCAGGCTGGGGGATAGGGGAATGCCCCACCACATGGCGGCAAGCAAGCGCCCCGAGGCCCGGCTGCAGGTGCTCAGGGACGCAGGCAGGCTCCAGATTCCCATGACGACTGGAATACTGCTGGGAATAGGCGAGACTGCAGAGGAGACCATAGATTCTCTGCTTGCCATAAGGGACCTGCACGACAGGTATGGAAACGTCCAGGAGATAATCCTGCAGAACTTCCAGCCAAAACCCGACACCCTTATGCGCGGCTGCCCGCCTGCGGGGCACGACTACTTTAAGATAATAGTGGCCCTCTCGAGGGTCATAATGCCCAAGATGAACATCCAGATACCGCCCAACCTCTCACCGGAGTCGTACCACGAGTTTCTCACGGTGGGGATAAACGACTGGGGCGGGATATCACCGATCACGCCTGATCACGTAAATCCAGAATTCGCATGGCCGGAGATCGCTATCGTGGAGGAGAGGTCGGCCGACGCCGGATTCCGTCTCGACTGCCGCTTCCCGGTGTATCCAGAGTTTCTCGGAATGGTCGGCAGCAGACTAAGGGAGAAGGTCTCGGCAATCCAAGACGACCGGGGGCTTGTGCGGGGGGATTACTGGAGATGACGATGCCCGAGGCGCTGCTCAGGAACGCGGACCCCGTCATTGCAGCCGCGCTGGACAGGGCGCTTTCAGACAAGGAGGTTTCAGGCAAGGAAGGGCTGGCCCTGTACGGCGCGCAGGGGACGGACTTTCACCTCGTCGGCATGGTGGCCGACGAGATCAGGAAGAGAAGAGCCGGGGACGTGGTGACGTACGTGGTGAACAGGAACATCAACTTTACAAACGTCTGCATAAAGCAGTGCGGCTTTTGCGCGTTCAGCAGGGACTTTAGGGAGGAAGAGGGGTACATGCTGCCCGTCGAGGAGATCGTCCGGAGGGCAAAGGAGGCGCGACAGCTGGGCGCGACGGAGGTCTGCATCCAGGCGGGCCTGCCGCCGGACATGCAAGGCGACCTGTACGAGAATATCTGCAGGGAGATCAAGCGGGAGATTCCGGATATACACATCCACGGATTCTCCCCTGAGGAGATACTTTACGGCGCGACCAGGCTGCAGGTGCCCGTGGGGGAGTTTCTCAGGCGCATGAAGGATGCCGGGGTCGACACCCTGCCGGGCACGTCAGCCGAGATACTCAACCAGAACCTGAGGGACAAGATATCCCCGGGACGAATCACCGTGCGGGACTGGGTGCAGGTGATCAAGGAGGCGCACAAGATGGGGATAAACACCACGTCCACCATGATGTTCGGGCACTTGGAGACACTCAAGGACAGGATAGACCACATCGTGACGCTCAGGGACATACAAAAGGAGACCGGCGGGTTTACGGAGTTCGTTCCGCTGAACTTCGTCCACACCGAGGCGCCCATGTACGCGCGCGGCCTGCACGAGGGGATACGGCCAGGCGGAAGCGGCAACGACGTCCTTCTCACGCACGCCATTGCAAGAATCATGCTCAACAACTCCATTGACAACCTGCAGATGTCGTGGGTGAAGGAGGGGCAGAAGCTCTCCCAGTTGCTGCTCATGTGGGGGGCAAACGACTTTGGCGGGACGCTGATCAACGAGAGCATCTCAACTTCGGCAGGCGCCGGGCACGGGCAGTTGTTGCGGCCCATGGAGATAAGGCGCATGGCAAGGGAGGTGGGAAGGATCCCGGCCGAGCGGGACACCATGTACAACATACTCAGGCGGTTTGACGGGGAGGACGAGACCCCGCAGGGGCTCGACGTGGTGGAGGACGCGTCCCGTTTCGGATCATACGCGGAGCTGATAAAGATCAACAAGTTCAACTACACGAACCCCCGGAAGAGTTGACAGTCCTAGAAGACGCGCTGGCCCATTCGAGGAATGCGGGCATCGACGAGTGCGAGCTGGTGCGCGCAGCCAGGACCGTCACGACCATAAGAATAACTGACTCTGCGGTGGCAGAAGTCAAGCAGGGCATGGACGACCGGTATGGAATTCGGCTGATCCACAGGAACAGGATCGCCTCGGTCCAGGCTGTGGGCGATGACCCGAGGGGATCCATCGACTTTGCGCTGGGGCTGTCAAGGCACGTCAGGCCCGTGGAGTTTTGGACGGGACTGCCGCATGCGGTCCGTGCGGCGCGGCTGGATGGGACGTTTGACAAGAGGCTTCGGGACATCTCGGCAAGAGGGGCAGCAGACATCGCGCAGGAGATGATCAACTCGGCTGCCGATGGGAGAGTCGACGCCGTCACGGGATCGCTTAACATCGTCTCGGAATACTTTGAGATAGAAAACTCCCACGGCCTGCGCCACGCAGACGACGCCACATACATCGCGGGCATGATAAACGCCGACTCTGAGCGCGGGATTGTTCCCGTGTCTGGCCTGGGACACTGCAGCGCAAGGACGCTGTCCGGCTTTTCGCCTACCCGCGTAGGGGAAGATGCAAGGGAGATGTGCGTCGGGTCGATAAACCCCCAGAAAGTCGAGCCTGGCCGGTATTCGGTAATATTTGAGCCGTACTCAGTCGGCGAGCTGCTCTCGTTCGTGGTGGCACCAAACTTCAACCTAAAGACGTTTGCCGAAGGCCGGAGCTGTTTTTCGGGCCGCATGGGGGAGAGGATAGCAGCAGAAGGACTGGACATGGCCGACGATCCCCTCGTGCCTGGTGGAATAGGAACCAGGCCGGTGGACGACGAGGGAGTGGAGACGCAGAGGAGGCTGCTCGTCGAGAATGGCGTGATGAGGGGGACGTTTTCAAACATATTTGACGCCTGCCGGGAGGGCGCAAAGTCGTCGGGAAACGCCACGCGGCAGGGCGAGCCGATGGGCAGAGGTACCGACCCCGTGCCGGACTCGGCTGCCCACAACCTGACAATAGGGCCGGGCGGGATGTCGCCGGAGGAGATGATCAAGGATACGAAACTCGGGCTGCTAGTCGGACGGCTGTGGTACACGTATCCGGTAAATCCCATCCGGGGGGACTTTTCATGTACCGCAAGGAGCGGGATACGGATAATCAAAAACGGCTCCGTCGTGCCTGCCGAGCCGGTCCGGATAATACACAACCTGCACGCCCTGCTTGGTGGTATCTCCGGGATAGGCAGCGACTCGAGGGGAGTGATACAGTGGGCGTCACGTCCGGCAACCGCGCCGTCAGTCAGGGTGGACGGCGTTCCGGCCGAGGCACTGTGACAGTCATTTGAAGAATACCACGGCCAGGTACGTGGCATAGCCTGCTGCCAGGCACACGCCCATCGCCCTGTTGATCAGTCCGGTCCTCATGGCAATTATGATGGCCAGGCTGAACGCTATCATCACTGCATAGTCGATGTACACGTCAGCACCGACAGCCACGCCTCCAAGCGCGGCGCCGACGCCCATGATCATCAGGATGTTGTAGATGTTGCTTCCGATGATGTTTCCTATTCCAATGTCCGTGTGCCCCTTTCGGATTGCAATGACCGACGTGATAAGCTCCGGAAGGGACGTGCCGACTGCAATGACTGTCAGGCCTATGATCTTCTCGGACAGGCCAAACTCCTTTGCCAGTATCACGGCATTGTCTACAGTCAGAACTGCCCCGGCGTACAGTAAGACGATGCCGATTCCGATGAAGCCAAAATATTTCGGGTTTATCCTCTCTCTGACCGTCCCGGCCTCGCCTTTTACCCTCCGCTGTGTTATTCGCCTGAGGGTGTATGCAGTAAAGACGACCAGGCCGGCAAGCAGCACGGCACCGTCATACCAGGCGATCTCGCCGTCTACCGACACCAGGACCAACAAAACAGAGACGCCTATCATTATCGGAACCTCCTTTTTCAGTATCGACCTGTCCACTGCCAGCGGAACTATGGCCGCGCTGATTCCTACAACCATTCCGATGTTGGCAATGTTGCTGCCCACTATGTTGCCCAGTATTATGGATCCGTGCTCTCCTGCCGCGGCGATACTTGCCGCAAGCTCCGGCGTCGAGGTGCCGTACGCCACTATGGTCAGCCCGATTACCATGTCGCTGATGTGAAACCTTCGCGCAATCGCGGAGCTTCCGCTTACCAGCCAGCTGCCGCCAAAACACAGCATCACCAAGCCCGCAACGGTCAGCGCTGCGCTCAGGACGACATCCATACAAAACATTGAACCATGGATTGTTTAAAGGAGATGATCAGCACGGTTTGGCTCAAGCCGAGTCCGAAGGCTTGGGGCGGGAAAATCCTCGTGAGCCGGAAATGATCCAACCATGGCTTGGTGCCAAGGAATTCTTCATGCCAAAGGCAGTCATGTCCTGCCAAAGGCGTGCTACGTCATGCCAAGGGCAGCCGTGAAAGCAAGGCGGCGGATCTGCCAGATTGCCATGAAAATGGCCAGACCTGCTTTACTGTTCGATCCCTCCATGCCAGTACGGGTGTGTCCTAGTAATACAGAAAGGTGAATTAGACAGATCGAAAAGCATACCCTCGGTTATGCAAGGACGAGTTTACCGGAGGCAGAGGTTTTTGAGAGATCTCCCTTGCCCAAGGTTGTCCGGCCTGCGGCACCGTGTGCAGTCCCCGTACATCTTCTTGAGTGCGGCAAAAACCGACTCTATGCTGAACAATCCTGTCCATGTCTCGACCATTGCAGCGGTTTGATTTGGGCTTAGGTACCGCTCATGGGCTTGCACATTTCCCTTGCCGAATCCAGGCAGCCGGTGGCAATAAACGTACAGCCATAATTGTCAGTCACCAGGTAGTCGGAGCTGGAGATGCACGAGATAGGAACTTGTGATGACGTCAAACCATCAAAGAAAATCCACTGTTCCACCGTCCACTGGTGCACATGTCTTCCGGGATCAGCCCGTAGCGCGGCTTTTGGAGGGGATTTTTGGCCCATCTTGGTCGCCATCGTGGTTCAGGTTTTACATGCCAACAGGCCATCGGCGGGAACCATGCCACCCAGGCCTCGCCAAGCTCGCGATAATCTGCTGGACCAAATCGTACTGTCGTTGACGCTGGACAATTATCTCTTACAGATGAGAGTATATGTCTCTAGGACACACCCTGCCAGTACAGAAAGGTAATTAGACAGATCGAAAAGCATACCCTCATGCAGGACGAGTTTGTAGTGTCAAGACGGAGCTGAACAATCCTGTAATCTTTGCAGGGTTTGTAGGCGCGGGCTTGGTCGGGCCGGTGGCAATAAACCACATAATTGAGGAGCTGGAGATGCACGAGATAGGAGTGATGAGATCAAAGCACCTTCCACCGTCCACGGTCTTTATGCGCGGCAGGCTTCGCCATCCGTTCAGGTTTTACGCCAACAGGAAGGGAACCATCTGCGCGATAATCTGCGAGGTGACGCTGAGGTTGGAAGGGCTGTACTCGATGGTCTCAAGCATACTGGAATGGGCGGCACGGAAGGGATCAAAGGAGATCGTGATTCTAGACGGCGTTGCAAGCGAAAAGCATGACAACATGGCGTACTGTGCAGCAGAGGAAGACCTGATCAGGATAATGGCAGACAAGGACATCAACATGATACCCCAGGGGTACATCACGGGCATGCCCGGGGGGATACTCAACGAGTGCCTGGTACGGGAGATACAGGGAATCGCCCTGCTGGCAAAGGCAAACAGCCTGGGGCCTGATTCTGCTGCAGCCGCAACGCTCATCGAGGCGCTGGGAAGATTCTACGAGATGGACATAGACACTGCTTCACTGCGCGAGGAGGGCGAGAGGATTAACTCCGAGTTCAACGAGCTGTCTGAAAAGTATGTCAAGCATCGGGCAGAGATAATCGGCATGTACATGTAGGGGTGCCAATTCTCCCATTCGTGCACTCACGAATTTGCCTCCATTTTATGGCAGGCGCCCCGGCTTGGCACGTCAATCTTTTACAGTTCCCGCCCGTTCCCGCATCCGGCAGCCGTGGGGGGAATCTACGACACCCACCTGCGTGCAACGAAGACGCCTGCCGGCGCCAGGCGTGTCCGGGATTGGCCGCGTGCCTGCGATGCTGATAGTATTTATTCACAAAAGGCATGCACCATGTCATGACGCTGACGTACAAGAAAGCAGGCGTGGACATATCCGAGATCAAGCAGAGCCAGGCGGAGATTGGCAGGATGATATCATCAACGCACAATCTCCAAGAGAAGGCCAGGATAGCCCACGGTTTTGGGCACTATGCCGGAGTCGTGGAGATCGCAGGCGGCACGCTCCTGGCCACGCACACAGACGGCGTTGGAACCAAGGTGATGATTGCATGCATGATGGACAAGTATGACACGATAGGCATCGACTGCATTGCAATGAACGTCAACGACGTGATATGCATCGGCGCAACGCCGGTCTCGTTCGTGGACTATATCGCAGCAAACAGGAACGACCAGCGCATCATCGGAGATATAGTGAGGGGACTGGTGGAAGGCGCCAAGAGATCGTCTGTGCCCATCGTGGGCGGAGAGACTGCGATAATGCCCGACGTGATCAACGGCGACGGCTTTGCCTTTGACCTGGCCGGAATGGTCGTCGGACTGGCCGAGAAGGACAAGATGGTGCTAGGAGACAAGATTGAGCCGGGCGACGTGATCATAGGCGCTGCCAGCACGGGAATCCATTCAAACGGCTACTCGCTTGCAAGAAAGGCGCTACTGCCAAAATACTCCCTGTCAGACAGCATCCGGGGGGTTGGAAGAGTGGGGGATGCACTTTTGGAGCCGACTGCGATATACACCAAGCCTGTCCTTGAGATCGTCCAAAAATGCCGCGTGAACGGACTGGCGCACATCACGGGAGGGTCGTTTACCAAGCTGCTGCGACTCAAGAACGCAGGCTACGAGATAGACTCGCTGCCTGACGCGCCCCCGATCATGGGGCTCATAGCCGAACAGGGAGTGGAGGCAGATGAGATGTACAAGACGTTCAACATGGGGGTTGGGTTTTGCGTCATTGCCCCGCGCGGGCAGGCAGATGGCATCATGTCAGTCTTCAAGCACCACGGGGTTGCAAGCAGCGAGATAGGAAAAATCACGTCCAACAGGGGCGTCTTTGTCAACTCTAAAAAAATTGCATGACACGCACATTCTGCAAGAGTCCAAATTCGGCACACAAGGCATGGCGCAGGATCACGTTGCTGCCAGCGCGTGGTGTGTCCCGATCGAAGGGATATAATATTATATAATCAAGTTATACCTCCGATGAACCAAACGTGGCAGAAGCGCATCTCATCCAGACGATAATAGAAATAGGAATACTCCTTGCCGCAGCCAAGCTTATGGCAGAGCTGTTCCTCAGGCTGAAGCTTCCAATCGTCTTGGGCGAGCTGCTAGCGGGAATGATCATAGGGCCGTTTGCGCTCGGGTCGGTGCTGGTCATCGACGGCACGCAGCTGATCCAGATAAACGACGAGATAAGGATACTCGGCGAGATGGGGGCGATAGTGATTTTGTTCATGGCCGGGCTTGAGATGACCCCCAAGGAGTTCATCAAGGGCGGAAAGGCGTCGTTTACGGTAGGAACGCTGGGGGTGGTCGTGCCGTTCTTTGCAGGCTTTGCAGTCTTTCAGGCGTTCGGGTTTGACGCCCTGCAGTCGATGCTGATTGCCACGGCGCTTACCGCAACAAGCATCGCAATCTCGATCCAGGTTCTCAACGAGTTCGGCAAGATCAAGACGCGCGAGGCAAGGCTCATCATCGGGGCGGCTGTAGTCGACGACATACTGGCAATAGCGGTGCTGTCCGTGGTGACGTCAGTCGTGGGAAGCGACGGCGGCGTGGACAACATCCAGCTCGACCAGATAGTGTGGACCATCCTGCAGGTACTGGGATTCTTTGTAATCATTCTGGTCGCGGCCATACTCATCATGCCAAGGGTCGTCAACTCGAGGGTGTGGAAGGCAAAGGGAAGCATAGAGGGGATAGCGACTGCGGCGTTTTTCGGGACGGCCGCGCTTGCAGGGGCCATCGGGCTTTCGCCCATAGTCGGCGCGTTTGCCATAGGGATGGCGCTGTCCACCACCATGGTGTTCCACAAGGTTGAGGAGTTCATAAACAAGATAGGGCTGATATTTGCGCCGCTGTTCTTTGCAATCATCGGGGCCGCAGTGGACTTGAGGGCGGTGGACTTGAACATACTGATGCTGAGCGGGATCATAATCCTGGTGGCAGTCGTGACAAAACTGTTCGGATGCGGGCTGCCGGCAATGTTCTTCCTCAAGAGCAAGGCGCAGGGAATGCGAGTCGGGATTGGAATGATATCCCGCGGAGAGGTGGGCCTTATCGTAGCCGGAGTGGGGGTCACCACCGGAGCCATGACCTCCGAGGTGTACTCCACGATAGTGATCATGGTGGCAGTGACTACTATCATCACGCCGATCTGGTTGAAGCTGGAATACCGAAAGGAACAAAAGAAGGACGACGGTCAGTCGGGGCTACAAACCGCGCACGAGACAGAGTAGAATGCACGTGGAATTGGCAGGGGCTGGCGTCGGCAGCCGTTTAACGAATTTATGTACAGGTTGGCATAAACGGTCATGAACAGTCTGGATTCTGTATTCTCCAAGGCGTGCAGCGAGATTACCCGGAACCTGCTGGCTGCCGGCAATGCCGACAAAAAGCTGGCAAGGCAAGAGATCAAGAGGGTCTGCGCCAAGTACGATCTTGAGAGGATCCCAAAAAACCACGAGATCCTTGCAACCGCGGAGGGGTTGGATTTTGAGGCCCTCCGGGGCGTGCTGATGAAGAAGCCTGCCAAGACTGCCTCGGGGGTGTCTGTCGTGGCGCTGATGCCAAAGCCGTACGCGTGCCCGCACGGCAGGTGCACGTACTGCCCGGGAGGTACCAGATACAACACCCCGAACAGCTACACGGGAAGCGAGCCTGCCACAATCAACGCAATCGAGAACGGCTACGACCCAAAGTCGCAGATAGAATCCAAGATTGACAAGCTAGTCGCCTTCGGGCACGACCCGTCAAAGATGGAGATAGTGATCGTCGGGGGGACGTTTTTGTTCATGCCCTTGGAGTACCAGGAGGGGTTCATCAAGTCGTGCTATGACGCGCTGAACGGGATCGATTCTGGCAGCCTGGAGGAGGCAAAGTCCATCAACCAAAGCGCGGCAATCCGGAACGTGGGATTCACAATCGAGACAAAGCCGGACTATTGCAAAAGGGAGCATGTGGACCGGATGCTCCGGTACGGGGTGACAAGGATAGAGATCGGCGTGCAGTCACTGCAGGAGCGCGTCTACCGCATCGTCAACAGGGGGCACGACTATAACGACGTGACAGAGTCGTTCCAGGTATCAAAGGACGCAGGATACAAGGTTGCCGCCCACATGATGCCCGGCCTGCCCACGATGAGCCCGGACGGGGACATTGAAGACTTTCAAAGGCTGTTTTCGGATCCCTGCCTGCGACCGGACATGCTAAAGATATACCCTGCGCTGGTGATCCGCGGCACCCCGCTGTATGAGGAGTACGCGCAGGGAAGGTATGCGCCGTACTCTGACGAGGACATGATCCGTGTATTGGCAGAAGTGAAGAAGAGCGTGCCCAAGTGGGTGAGGATCATGCGCATCCAGAGGGAGATCTCCTCGGATCAGATAGTCGCGGGGCCAAAGTCGGGCAACCTCAGGCAGCTGGTGCACCAGCGCCTTGCGCGGCAGGGGTTCTCGTGCAGGTGCATCCGGTGCAGGGAGGCGGGACTCTCCAAGACTCCCCACGCAGGCGGAATGGCGCTGAATAGGATAAACTACGAGTCCTCTGGCGGGGAGGAGGCGTTCCTCTCGTACGAGGGAAAAGACGAGTCGGTATACGGATTTTTAAGGCTGCGAAGCCCCAGCCCAGACGCCCATAGGGGCGAGGTAGGTACGGACTCGTGCATAGTGCGGGAACTGCACGTGTATGGCAAGTCGCTGGGATTGGGCAAGAGGGAGGAGGGACAGATCCAGCATTCCGGCCTGGGCAGGAGCCTGATGGGCGAGGCCGAAAGAATAGCAAGGGAGGAGTTTGACGCAAGGAGGCTTTTGGTGATAAGCGCGGTGGGCACTAGGGAGTACTACCGGAAACTGGGGTACTCGTTATATGGGCCATACATGGCCAAGAGGCTGGACGGGTGATACGGTGCCAGAACAGGACATAATCGGAAGGGGAACCTGGCTTGACAAGCTGGCATCCGAGATGATTGAGCGCGAGGCCTCGCTTGGCAGAAACACGGACATGCTGAGGGTGGAGAGCGGGCTTGGCGCATCCGGCGTGCCGCACATAGGCAGCTTGGGCGATGCTGCCCGGGCGTACGGGGTAAAACTAGCCCTGGAGAATATGGGATACAAGTCGGAGCTCGTGGCGTACTCGGACGACATGGACGGGCTCAGGAAGATCCCCGAAGGGATGCCGGCGTCGCTTGAGGAACACCTGGCAAAACCCGTATCGTCGATACCTGATCCGTTTGGATGCCACGACTCGTACGGCATGCACATGAGCAGCATCCTGCTGGACGGGCTGGACAGGATAGGCATAAAGTATGAGTTCCGGAGGGCCGTCGACACGTACAGGCAGGGGCTGCTAAAGGACCAGATACACACGATCCTTGAAAACGGCACGCGCATAGGGGAGAAGATCTCAAGCATGGTGGGGCAGGAGAAGTACAAAAAGTACCTGCCGTACTTTCCGGTATGCGCAAGCTGCGGCCGGATATACACTGCCGAATCCACAAGCTACATCCCGGACGAGAGGAAGGTGGCCTACAGGTGCCACGACGTGGAGATTGGCTCAAGGGCAGTCAGGGGCTGCGGCCACAGCGGCGAGGCAGACATTGCGCGGGATCCGGGCAAGCTTGCATGGAAGGTGGAGTTTGCCGCCAGGTGGGCAGCGTTTGACATCCGGTTTGAGGCGTACGGGAAGGACATCATGGATTCAGTGATGGTAAACGACTGGGTGGCGCAGGAAGTCCTGGGCTTTCCCCACCCGCACCACGTAAAGTACGAGATGTTTCTGGACAAGGGCGGAAAAAAGATCTCAAAGTCCCTGGGCAACGTCATGACCGCACAGAAATGGTTAAGGTTTGGCAGCCCCGAGTCAATACTGTTGCTGCTGTACAAGAGGATCACCGGCGCCAGGGAGGTGGGGTTTGAGGACATTCCGTCGCTGATGAACGAGTACAACGAGCTTGAGGACGTCTATTTTGGGCGTGTCCGGATGGACAACAAGGCAAAGCTTGCAAGGACTAGGGGGCTGTACGAGTACGTGAACCTTCTGGAGCCCCCCGAGCAGCCGGGGGTGCACGTGAACTACCGGCTGGCAGTGGAACTGGCCAGGATATTCAAGGAGGATAGGAAGGGCATGGTGGCAAGAAAACTGCAGGAATATGGGATAATAGACGGTTTGGGGCCGGAGGTCGAGTCGCTCATCGAGATTGCCGGAAACTTTTCAGACGAGTTTGACACGCAGGATGCAGTCGAGATTGACTTGGACGAGTGCTCAAGAACCGCGCTGGCCGCGCTGGCAGACGCCCTGGGGGGAGACGAGGATCCCGGGGACATTCAAAACGTGATCTTTCATATCGCAAAGTCAAACGGCGTCAGGCCGAGGGATTTTTTCAGGATACTTTACCAGGCAATTTTAGGGACGTCCGGAGGACCCAGAATAGGCCCGTTCATCTCTGACATCGGCAGGAAGAAGGTGGCAGCAATGCTCTCCAGGCACGTCTGACATGGCACACTCAGAATACAACAGGTCAAGGAAGAGCGGCGGATTTGCCCTGATAATCATGGGCGCGCTGCTGCTGTTCCTTGCGCCCAACATACATCCCACGATGCCCACCTTGGGCACTGCAGCCCTAGTGGGCGGCGCACTGGTGGGGGGAATCGGGTTCTACCTGAAATTCATCCGGGGCCGGTCAAGGGGATAGTTAAAAACCAAAGTCGCGCGCATGCAGGGGATTATATACATGGGTACACAGTCAACCCTGGCAGTAGCCTTTATAACAAAAACAATGCCCGTGTTGGCATGATACTTACCAAGACCCTGCGGCTCGCGCAATCAAAAGAAAATTCACTGGTATTGTGGAAGATGCACCACGCGGCAAGGTGGGTGTTCAACGAGGGGGTGAGGCAGGCGTTTGACAACCCCGAAGCCACGTCTAGGAACGCCGAGAAAGTCCTGACACAGATGAGGCAGGATTACGAATGGCTCGGAAAATACCGGAGGATATTCCTGCGCGCCAACTTCATCGACGGCTGCAAGTCTGTAAGACTGGCAAGAAAGGCACGCAGGGAGAACAAACTGCCGCCATTAACATCGCCAAAACCGCTGTTCAGGAGGAAGCAGGACGGCAGGCAGCCGGCACTGCACTCCTTCCAGAAGCCAAACACCAAAGGCAAGACGTTTGATATCGGGACGTGCAAGATTCCATTGAAGGATTCGTTTCCAGGACAGGTGAGGTCGTTCCAGATAGTCGAGACCACCAAGAAGATTACCAAGAGGACCAAGCCCGAACACCGCACATACAAGATCCACGTCCAATACCATCACGAGCCGGCAAGGTTCCACGAGGGAGACGCCAAGGGAATAGACCTGAACGCCCGCAACATGTGGGGGACGGCGACATTTGACAACGGCTCGCAGCAGATCACAAAGCTCCCGCACGGCGCCAAGCACCGAAAATACGACAAGGACTCCAAGATGCAGTCGCGCCAAAACAAGGTAAAGAAGAACGGCCGCACCTACAAGGACCTCCGGCGCAGGCGCCGGGCAAAAAACGAAAAGATAGCCAACAAGCGAAAGGACTTCGTCGGCAAGTCGCTGGCCGTGCAGCTCAGGGACGTGGCAGTCGTGATAATCGAGGGGCTCAAGATATCGAGCATGACCAAGAAGGGGCCCGGCAAGCGTGTGGGCTGAACCGCGTGATGTACCATTTGGCAATGGGCTACGTCAAGGACATGATACTGCAATTTTGCGAAAAGCACGGCATCGCCGTCGTCATCGTGCCGGCGTGCGGCACTAGCATCACATGCGCGGTGTGCGGGCACGAAGACAAGGAATCAAGGAACGGTACAAAATTCGCCTGCACGGGTTGCGGGCATGAAAATCACGCTGATTTGAACTCGCCGGAGAACCTGGTTCACCGGACCATTTCAGGGGCGGCAGGGAATGTCGTCTGCAAGCAGAAGGACGCCATGGGGCGAATCCACCTAAAGGTGAAGAAGTTCCAGAAGGAGAGAACCAACCCGGGGCGGTTCCAGTTTGGCACTGTGGTGCATTCTGGACACTACGGCGGAGTGTTTGAAACGCATTTGCCGCGCGTCGTGCCATTGCTGTTAGAAAAACACAAGGAATGCACCAACAGGCGTTGTGTGTACCCATGTATATAATTCCCCATAAAGAAAGATTCATCAATCAGAGACGGCATAATAGAGCGTGAGATTTTTCCCCAGAAAGGACAGCACAGTCTCCAAAACCAGTGGCGAGCACACCGCAAAAGAAGAACCCAATGCGGGCTCAGACGTGCAGCAGGCAGAAGCGGACAAGAGCCAAAGCGAGCTGGACGAGATTCAGAAAAAATGCAAAGAAGGAAGGACCGAACTGCAGGACATCACCCAGAGGGTTCAGAAGGTAAAGGAGGAATACGACGCGTCGATTGAAACGCTGATGTCAGTCAAGAAGGATCTCAACCAGGAGAGGATGGAACTTGATGCCATAAACAGGGAATACAAGAATGTGTCAGACCGGCTCAATGCGTATGAGACAAATGCGGAGGTTGAGATGCATCTTGCCAAGTCTAAGGACGCGCTTTTGCGGGCAAGGGACGAAACCAGAATGGTGATGCAACAGCGCGACGAGCTGAAGGGGCAGGCAGAACAGCAACAGGCGACGCTATCCAAGCTCCAAGACGAGATCAAGCAGGCAGAGCAGCGGCGCGACGAGCTGAAGGGGCAGGCAGAGCAGCAGCAGGCGACGCTGTCCATGGCCAAAGACGAGATGGCACATGCAGCAGAACATGGCGGCACGGCGACGCTGTCCAAGCTCCAAGGCGAGATCAAGCAGGCAGAGCAGCGGCGCGACGAGCTGAAGGGGCAGGCAGAGCAGCAGCAGGCGACGCTATCCAAGCTCCAAGACGAGATCAAGCTGACAGAGAAGAAACGCGAGGATCAGTCCAACATTCAAGGCAAGATCATGCAGGCAGCAGAACATGGGGGTGCAAACACCCGGGCGGCACTGTCCAAGCTCCAAGACGAGATCAAACAGGCAGAGCGGCGGCGCGACGAGCTGAATGGGCAGGCAGAGAAGGAACGCAAGGGCCTGTCCGAGACAAGAAAGGAACGGATAATGGCAAAAGAGCGCCTAGACGAGATCAACGCCATGCTGTACAACGCCAAGGGCGAACTGGGCAGGAAGGCAAAAACTCAGGAGACCGGAATCCTCACCCCCAAGGAAAAGACGTTCATCCAAGGCGGCGGCGCAGGCAATGGAGGATCTGCAAGGATAATCGAGGCTGCCAGCGCAGTAGTCGGCTCCCTGAAATCAAAGCTCAAGGAGGCACAGGACAGGATTGACTCCGTTCAGGTCCTTTTGGAAGAAGAAAGGGAGCAGCACAAAAAGACCATGCGGGAACTAAAATCGCTCAAGAACGCAACCGAGTCGGCCAAGCCAAAAGGCGGCAAAGACGCGGCATGACAAATCACTCACATTTCCTTAACGCGTTTGATCCACCTTGATTTGATCTCCTGCTCTGAGATGCCCATGTGGTACAGGGGGGAGAGCACCTGGGCGACATGCAAGACATCCACCATGACAACTGCCCTGATTGGACTTGCCACGCCGCGATCCCTGTACATCTTTATCGCATCCTTGGCGGCACCATCACCGAGTATCCTGGCCCTCCCTTGAAACAGATAGCCCCTGCGCAGAATTGGATCTATCACGTTAATCTCAACATTGGGGTTGCTTTGCAGGTTTCTGACCGTGTCAGGCGAGCAGATGTCTGCAAACGTCAGGGTATTTGAGTCCCAGCAGACGATTGTTCCCTTGGGGGAGATGTTGGGCTTCTGGTCCGGGCTGACGGTTGCAACATATCCGAGATTTTGCAGATCCAGAAAAGCCCTAATCTCGGGTGTAATCACTGTCATGCACTCCACCGGACTTTTACCGCATGACCTCTGTCAGAAACTGGGAGAAGAAGAAGAACCCAATCCCGCCGCCGATTATTGCAACCCACGCCGCAATCTGTTTGGTTCTGGACATTTGTGTGGGATTTTACAGGCTTACTATTGAATCTATAGTGACAAGTCAAGGAAGGACGGTACGGCGGTATTCACTAAAGACCGCTGGAAGGAGAAAGCCAATCCGATCCGTTGCGGGACTGATGAACCAGTGGGTTCTGTTCCCGCACATAGTGGAGGCGTCAAACAACGTCAGCCCAAAGTGCCACTGCTGTTAGAAAACCACGAAGGTTGCACCAAGAAACGGTGCAACTTTTGCATGTAATTCCCCTTATGAGCCTAAGGAACTTTTATAATCTTAGCCTAATTTAGATTTCGCAGTGACTACAATAAATGCAAGGATACCCGAACTGTACAACTCTGTAGACATGGATGGCGTAATTGTTGACTGCGGCGAAAGATACGCGGCAAAACTGGGATACACCATAGATGAGGTACTCGGGACACCATTCTTTGATCACATTCCGGCATCTGCACGTGAAGATCTGAGAGCCTCGTTTGATGAATGGAAGATGACAGGCAATACGGCGGCGGCCAAAAGAATCCAACTCGATGCAAAGAACGGTGACACTGTTGACGTAATACTTACCGTAACGAACAGATACGAAGATGGCAAACTGGCCGGCAGGGATGCAACCATGCGAGAGGTTTCACACATCAAAGCTCTTCAGAATTTGTACAATGTACACGCAAGGCCTGACTATGAGGATTCCCCTGTCATGCGCCGATCTGTAAGCTATATTGGTGTAATAATAGACTGTAACCAGTCATACCTGGATGGCTTGGGATACACAAAGGACGAAGTTGTCGGGGCCAGTCTTTACGAGCACACTGGCGTCAGAAGCAGGGGCAACTTGGCTGCAAACATGGAGAACTGGAGGGTAGGATATAAGACATACTCCCATATATGGATGAAAAGAAAAGACGGCAGTGAGTTTCGAGCTGGGCTTTACTCCACTGACGAAACCGATAGTGAAGGCACGATAATCGGCAGAACTGTGTCCATCAAGCCTTTATAGCCACGCACTCAGATCATAGTTTTTTTATTTCCTGTGGCTGTCCACGTTGTTTGAGAAAATTTTCTGATTTAGGCACTAATTCAGCATGCCTTGAGAATATTCCTTATTTTTCTAGGCATGACGCGAACACGTACGATTTTTGTTCTCCTGTTGAAACTTGCGCATGATCTGATCAGGCGAGTCTGGCGTTTGGTGTAGGACACGAGAATGTCTGATCTAAACTTATCGATGTAATGTGGGTGAATCGTGCCTAGATGCGACCAGAATAATCTGCTCATCATGCTCCCAAATTCAGCAGTTATAATTAGGACTAGTGCGCTTTTGGCATCATTGGCAGGCATCCGGAGCGTTGGCAGATTCTTTCTCTTCATAGCGGGAGGACTGGGGCCATAGTGGTAGGCGCATTTATGATCCGGGGCACCATGCACATGTGGGACAATCCAAATGACGATGAGAATGACTAAAAAGCACGTGCTGCAATAGGTGTCATAGTTGCTTAATGATTCATCTATACGCAGGTCGCTGGACGCATACGTCAGGAGGCGGATCTTGGAGATCCCAAGCGAGATCAAGCAGACGTTTCCCGCCATAAAGAAGATCTGGAAATGCGAAAGCGAAGTGGATTTTATCTACGGGTACTATGTGGGAAAGATTGAGGAGGTCGCTGGACGGGGGCGCTCCATTACCTGCTCAAGGCAACACGCGCCTCCGTCGGGGGCTACGTGGACACCTTTGAGATCAGAGGGGTCATAGAGATGCACAAAAAGGAACTGCAGAATGCGATAAGGGGCGCGCTCGCCTAACCATACAGGGATCATCCAATTTTAAATACCACGTAATGCCAGCCGTTGTATGGTAGGCCCGCAGGACGGAGGTTTTGGATTCGACCAGTCAAAAAAATACACAAGCGTTGACAACATCGACGAGGTGTGCGTCCAATGCCAGGCAGGACAGCATAAAAAATGCCTAAAGAAGGCAAAGCAGCAGAGCGTCTGTGAATGCGAGCACTGCATGATTTTTGGCTAACCCTGATATGATCCCCCTGTGCTGGATTTGCCAGATTCAAAAAACCTGCTCATGTCCGGACGTACATGAGGCACCGCCGGACGCGGAGCCGCACCAAGAATTTTAATACCAATCGATGGTATTATTACGTCATGTCAAACGAGTACAGGTTTGAATGTGAATTCTGCGGAAAAGATTTTGGCACAGATGTCATGGATCTGGCGCTGCACATAGGCCGGATACACGACATGCCGCGGAGCAGGACGGACTGAACTGCAGTACATCCGGCGAACCCTCATCTGGCGGATGCATGCATGACAACCTTATGGACTGTCTGCCAAACAAGATGAATCTATGCCGATCCTGGATTCGGCGCGACAGCTGACGTACTTAAAATCTTATCAATCTCGTAAAGCGCTATCTTGTCCCGCCCGATCAGATCGAATTTTTGCAGGATCAGTTCAAACTTTGTCTCCTCGTGCGCCTGCTCGGTCACGAACCACTCAAGAAACGTGCGCGTGGCATAATCCCCGTCCTTTTGGGCAATCGCGACCATGCTTTGGACCGCCTTGGTGACTGCCCGTTCGTTTTCCAAGGATGTCTTTATGACGTCTTCGAGTGATTCAAAAGATCTGGCCGGTTCCCCAATCGCGGGGATTGTAGCAGTCGCGCCCACGTCGCTCAGGTAGTGAATTATTTTTATCATGTGGGTTCGTTCCTCGTCTGACTGGGCATAAAAGTATGCCGCGGTGCCTTCGTACCCTGTAGACTCTGACCATGACGCCATTGCAAGGTAGGCGTTTGACGCAGCCGATTCAAGCCGGACTTGGTTGTCCAGCGCCTGCTTCAACTCATCAGAGATCCTCATGATGCACAACAAGACCTGCCCAATTAAAAACGATTCCCAAAATCCGGCACGCCTGCAAATCTCAATATTTGCGCCTGCTGCAGGCATGGTCATGGGGACGATTAATCCCGTACTCGGTTTGAATTCTTCAGGCGGGCTCAAAAATGCATCCTTCAAATAGATAAGTTTATAAGTAAGAAATTAGTAAATCTTAAATATCATAATGAAAGGTCTTGATAAATAATATGGTAAGCACGCTGAGTCCCAAGGATCGGTGTCCGCGATGCGGTCAGAGCACCCTGGTCACGGATGCCAATACAGGCGAGAACTTTTGCGGAAAATGCGGCTTTGTCATAACCGACAAGGTAGAAGAATCCGGACCCGAGTGGCGATCGTTTTCAAACGAGGGCGAAAACAAGAGCCGGACGGGGGTGCCTACGTCGCTTGCCATGCATGACATGGGACTTGCAACCGTGATCAATCCCCAAAACAGGGACGCGACGGGAAAGCCGCTTACGGCATCGATGAAGAGCACCATCGAGAGACGTGGGACAGCAGGAGCCAGGTTCACGAACCCGTGGACAGGAACTTCCGGCAGGCGTTTAGCGAGCTTGACAGGCTCAAGGACAAGCTTGCGGTGGGCGATGCCGTGATTGAAAAGGCCGCGTACATATACCGAAAGGCACTCGAAAAGGGCCTGGTAAGGGGGCGTTCCATTTCAGCCCTCATTGCTTCTGCGCTTTACGCCGCATGCAGGGACACCGAGACACCAAGGACGCTAAAGGACATAGGGCAGGCAAGCAACATCAAGCGCAAGGACATCGCAAGGTGCTACCGGCTGCTCCTGAGGGAGCTGAACTTGAAGATGCCCGTCGTTGATCCCGTCAAGTGCATATCAAGAATCGCAAGCAAGGCCGGGCTATCGGAGAAGACCAAGAGAAGGGCCACCAAGATTCTCCAGGTAGCCGAGGAGATCAAGATATCTGCCGGAAAGGATCCAATGGGGCTGGCAGCAGCCGCGTTGTATGTGGCATGCGTCACCAACGGGGAGAACAAGACCCAGAGGGACGTTGCCGAGGCTGCCGGGGTGACTGAGGTGACGATCAGGAACCGCTACAAGGGCCTCAAGCTGGCGCTAAACCTCTAGACCTGATTCCCTTCTTGAAACCAACCTGTCTGCAAGTATTATGGTAGCCGACATGATGCCCGAGGCCAACAGAAGCAGCTCCAGCGACGGCATCAGGGAATGCGAAAACGCGTCCTGGATGCTGATCAGGTTCAGCTGGGCGACCATGTTGGCGTATGCGTATATGAAATAATTCGTGGCCCAGTGAATCAGCAGGGCAGCGGCAAAACCGTACCGGACGTATGCCCAGCCCAAGATTATGCCGCCTGCAGTGGCTTGGGCAAACTTGCCCTCCGACCAGGACTGGCCAAGCGCGACGTGGGCGATTCCAAACAGCACACCGACGGCCACGATCAAAACGATCGCCTTTTTGTAGTTGCCAATCTCCAGCTTGCCGGGATTCCACAGGCACCCGAGAACGTTCCCTGCAGAAACCCTGCAGGAGTATAAGGCAAGCAGCGGAACGCCGATCAGGATGACGCGGAACCCGAACTCTTCGAACAACGGAGCGGCCGTGACGTACAGGAACTGAACCAGGTTGTTTTCTACAAGCGGCGCGACGGTGGTGACGCCGAATGATTCCTGGACATAGTTGATCAGCGCGGAGACCAAGACCAGGACGGAGAACCATTTCGTGGCACCAAGCATGTAGTTTTTTCTGGCATCAAGCCTCCCAAGCTGGATTATTGGGGAAAACGACTTCAAGAACCCCTGCTTTGGGCCCATGGTGGCAATCACGAATACCACCGCATACAGTGCCCAGATGACTACAAATGCATCCCCGATGCTGACGTCTATGGGGATGTCGGTTAGCACGGTTTCCCTTAAGACGTCCAGCTTGGACAGAGGAAATTCATAATTGATCTCCTCGCCGATGTCGCTTTCAAAGACGACGAAGATTCCGATGGGAAACGATATGAGAAAGAGCCCAAAGACCACCGACAGGAGAGTCGTGAAGGGAATTCCGAGGAAAGCAATCAGTCTGTTTTTGGCTTGCAATTTGCCCTAGTGCAACTCTATGCTGTCGTCGGCAAACCCCAGGCCGATCAAGGTGTCCTTGATGGTGTCCCTGTGGTCGCCCTGCAGGAATATGTATCCCTCCTTTGCAGTCCCGCCGCACGCGTACTTGTTCTTGAGCTCCTTGGCGACAGTCTCTAGGCTGTTTAGCTTGGGGTCCAGGCCCTCTATCATGGTGCCCTTCTTCTTAAACCGCCTAGTCTCCAATCTGATTATAATCTTGGTATTGTCTTTGGCGAGTTCGCCACAAGCACACAAATCTTCTGGAAGACCACAAGTATTACAGATTACTGCCATTCGTTCTACATGAATTAATTTGTACGTACTATTAAGCCTTGTTTGTCCTGAAATTTTGCCGTTTCATACATTTTGCCCGCGGCAATGACCCACATTACAGATACCCAAAGCACTGCCCATGTTCACCGACATGGAGGCGGGCCGAGATCAGGCATACATATGGCTAATTTCGGTTCTGGCCGAGAACAGATCGGACTCATTCCGCCAGTTTCATGCCGAAACTCCCGCCTAGGAGAAGGCCATCCTGAATGACTTTCTGTCGTATTGTGAATGATTTGGCGGTTACACTATCTGCCATTACGGGGGGGGGGTTTGACGAACGTATAACCCACCTTCCGATGACTACTTACGGATTGGACAGCAACGATCTTGGCAGGTAGTTTGGCCCACAGAATTCCATCACGAAGAGCGACATTTGTTTCCCCAAATCATCCTCTTCCGTGAAGCGCGTCGCCGCCCGTCTCGGGCATGAGTTTACGCATCAGGACATATGCGGAACTTCCGCACCCTTGATGTATGCGCAAAACATCTGCAAACAGGATGGTTCAATCTGGAATTGATTAAATATGCAAACAAAAAAACTGAATTAATCCACGCGAGCTTATGATCTTAGCTACAGTTCGTCACGCAGTTTAATGTCTAGGTTGGATATGTGGACTCATCGATCCAAATGTTTACAGATCTTTGCGCTGAGCCGAAGCACGTACAAACGTATCTTTGAAACGAATTAATTTAGATGAATTAGGTTTAAAATCGCCTCACAAGAGCGATTTCATACAGTACTATGTGTTAATTTAAACATATTGATAATACTTATAAGAGCCCAGTTGTCGTCAATTGTGCATGGTGTATAGTTATAATAATGATCGCGCTTCGCTTTCTGAAATCCTCAATGGTAATGTACGCTATGTTGTTCCAGACGATCAGCTTTCGTATGAATGGAAAAAAGAACAAGCCGAAGAACTTTGGGAAGATTTAATGCAAGATTACATGGAAAGTCTAGATAATAAGAGTGACAAATGTTTGTTAGGGCCAATTGTTATCGTTAGCAGACAAGATAACGGCTCCCTTTATGATATTGTTGATGGTCAGCAACGTATAATAACTTTGACATTATTGTTTTGTGCAATTTATGAATCTGTACAAAATTATTTGAAAGAGAAAAAAACGAATAATGATGGTGAAGTAATTAAAAATCTGTTATCTGAAATCAATAAATTAATAGTGAATAATGATGAAACGTTAGTCATGCTAAATGATTCACAAAGTAATGATATTCTGCATGACATTCAAAAACATGAGACTAATATTGGGGAACTAAGTAAACTTCGTAGAACAACAAAGCACGATCCGAATAAAAAAATAATTGATAATTATAAAATCTTATTGCACAAATCCGAAGTTCTATGTAAAAAATATAGACTAGAATCTAGTGGAGTTACACTTATCAATGCAATTGAGAAATTACGCGGAGTTATTTATGACATACAAAAAGCAAATATTTCTGTGTATGCAGTCATAACTAACGAAAACTGCCCTACCAAGTATTTGAATAGAATCTATGCATAGTCGGGGCCACTCTAATCCGATCATCATGAACCCGTGCCGACCCGCCTCAACAGTTGCAAATAGATCATAGCATTCCCGGTATTTTTCATGGCCGTAATTCCAGAAAAGATGCGTCCAAAAAAACCATCGGCCCGACGGGCTCGCAAAAGAAAAGACACTCGGATCCGAATCAAAATTCATGCCCAACGTGGGCATGATGCGACTGCTCCGGTCAATCCGCAAGGCGAGAAATTCCGTCGCAAGGGACAGGTTGCTGGCGTGTTGCTATCTGGAGGAGGGATGGGGCATCAGGCGCATTTGCAAGATGATGGCTCGGCCCTACTCCACCGTACGCGACTGGTTGTGGCGCATGCGGGAACGAGGGTTCCGCGGCAGGCACGACAAGAAGCGGGGTCGGCGAAAGTGCAAGATACCCGGAGCAGTGTTCAAGGAAGTCAGGCGCTGGCTGAAGAAGGAGCCGAGTAATTTTGGAGTCGAATCGGGCTCGTCGCAGTATTTCAGCAACTTTTCGACGCTCGCAAACGACCCGGTGGTGTCCTGCCTGGTTCTCTTCTTGCCAGGCGTCACCATTTTGGATGGCAGGAAGGAGCGGCCTTGCAGCCATTCGTCGGACTTGGAGGCGGCCCCCGATACAACTCCTAACGCTGTGCCGGGCGGTCGTGTTCTTGAAACCGGGATCGTTGATCTGCGTGCACCAGAGTCGCACCGTGTCGAGTTTCAGTATGTGCTCGTGCGGCGAAGCCCTCCTGAGTATCACGCCCGCGCACGCGTGCGAAAGGTTCCCGCCCGCGCAGTCTTTTCCGACTCCCTTGAAGTGATTGAAGGTGACGTACCCGCCAGGCGGAATCAACTTTAATACCTTGACAAACCTCGGCTGGGCGTCAAAGCCCGCAGGTTCCACGCGCCTCGGTACTTTGTAATGCGAGGTCATGGTATGAGGCTCCAGTTGTTATAACAGGCCCGCGAAAACCGACGATAAAAAGTAATATGTAGCGACGTAGATGACAATGTAGTTTTAGGTGGAAATGGTATGATTACGGTACTTGCAGGGGGGACAGGCTCAGTCAAGCTGGTAAGGGGTCTAGTCTCGCAGGAATCAAAAGTCAATGTAATCAGCAACGTGGGTGACAACTACTGGCTGTATGGGCTTTACATCTGCCCCGACATCGACACCATAGTGTACGGCCTGGCAGACCTGCTTGATCAAGACAAGGGCTGGGGGGTAAAAAAAGACACGTTCAACTTTATGCGCCAGATGGAGGTGTTTGGAGAGGAGACATGGTTTCGCGTGGGTGACAGGGACGCTGCCACGCATCTGCTCAGGACCAACATGCTCAAGAACGGGAGAAACCTGAGCGAGATTACAAAATGGATGTGTGAAAAGTTTGCAGTCAGCGCAAACATCATTCCGGTAACTGACAACACCGTCGAGACGAGAATAATCACTGACAAGAGCGAGCTTCACCTGCAGGAATACTGGGTAAAGCACAGGGGCAGGGAACCTGTTGAGGGAATCCAGTATATCGGGGCAGACAAGGCGCGCCCGAATCCCGAGGCGGTAAACGCGATCCACGACGCAAGTATTGTAATCCTGGCGCCCGGTAACCCACTGACATCGATAGGCCCCATGCTGCAGATAAAGGGGATTAGAAAGGAGCTCTCCAAGATAAAGAAGAAGGTCGTCGCAGTCAGCCCGCTTATCGGAAACGAGTCCATTAGCGGCCCGGCTGCCAAATACATGCAGGCAGCCGGAATAGAATCCAACGCCTACGGTCTGGCAAAGATGTATTCCGACGTGTGCTCAAACATAATCATTGACACCAAAGACAGGGCGCTTACCAAAAAGATTCAGAATCTGGACATGAGGGTATTTGAGACCCGAATCCTCATGAAAACCAAGCCTGCCGAAGAAGCACTGGCAAACTTTATCCTAAAACAAGTACACGTGTGATTTGAAGACCGCAGCAATAATCCCGGTAAAGACGTTCTCCAACGCAAAGACGCGCTTGGATCTGCCAAGGCACACGATAAGGAAATTGTGCAAGATAATGCTTGAGGAGATAATCCGCACCATTTCTGCCTCGCCCTGGATCGACAGGACTGTCATAGTGACAATGGAGCCGGAGGCTGCAGTCATTGCAGGACGGTTCGACTCTGTCATTATCCGGGACAATGAAGATGGAGTCAATGCGGCAGTGGCGCTTGCGGACGCCTACCTTCTGGAGAACGGCTTTGATGCGTCAATCGTCTTCCCCCAGGACATCCCGTACATCAAGGCCCCGGACATTGATTTCATGCTCAACTACATGGCGCCGCCGAACTTTGCAGTCATAGTTCCGTCCAGAATGTTTGACGGGACAAATGCGCTCATGCGCATGCCGGTAAACCTGATGGAGACCCACTACGACAATGACAGCTACCGGGCTCACATGAACACCGCCAAGGCGCACACGCTCAACACCGCGATGATCTTCGTAAAGAGGATCATGTGGGACGTGGATACCGTGGAGGATTTACGGTTTCTTTTAGAGCATGATGAAAAGCCACACATTGCAGAAAAGATAAGAAAAATACTTCCCGCTTGATGCTGCACCCAGGGGAATCTGCATGCGGCAAAACCAGTCATGACTCAGACGACACGCCAAATCCGGCCGGGAACGCCGGAGTGCCGCGCGTCCAGGACTATTCGGATCCGGTCAGGGTGCTCTCGATCTTTTTCAGGGTGTCCAGGTGCATGTTGATGGACTTTAAAATCTCCTGCTGCCTTTCATGACCGTCTGCCTGCTCAAGCTCTGCTGCGAGGGCCTTTATCTTCTCATTGATTATCCCTGCCAGTGCCGGCACCGCGCCTTGGTCGTCTGGCACGTCCCTCTTCTCCGGTTCCCTGCCGCAGCTGGTGCACAACGCATGCCCGTCCTTGATCACCCTGACTCCCTTGCAGTACGGACACGGCTGGCCAAGCAGCGTGGCGCCACCCAGCAGCATCTTGACTGCCCGCCGCGTGAGATCCTTTGACATAGATTCACGTCTGCATCCTGTCTAAAAAATCTCTTGATCCTGGCGTTGAATCCGGCACACTTGCCAGAAAAAACCATTCCTGCCACCCAGCGACCCGTCTGCCGCGAGAACCTGTCTGGACCGTATGAGACGTCCTAGCCGCCTGCGACGGCAGGCAGTATGTACACCTCGTCGCCGTCCTGAAGCGCAGTCCCCATGCCATCCGAGAATTTTGCATTCTTGCCGTTGACGTATATGTTGATGAGTGATCTGGGAGTTCCGTCGGCCTCCAAGACGCGCCTTCCAAAGTCCTCCCCCATGATCTTGGCCGCCCCGGAAAATGCGCCTGCCAGCGTGTCTGCTGCCACCTGTATCTTTTTCTCCCCTCCTCCGCGGTTCAAAACCGAGGGGATTGTAAAAGTAATGTCTGCCATCAGTTGACCGCCGCCGATACCTCTTGTATGTCTGCCCTGACTGGCGTGGGCCTCTTTAGCACCCGCATTATAGTCTCTGTTGCCTTGAGTCCGTTCCCGGTCACATAGCACACCACGGTCTGATCCGCGTCAATCTCGTGCTGCCTGACCATCTTTTGAAGCGCCGCCACTGCCACGCCTCCGGCCGGCTCTGTAAATATGCCTTCGGTCCTTGCAAGCAGCATGATTCCCTCGAGAATCTCTGCATCCCCTGACTCCACTGCCACGCTCTCGTACTGCCGGAGCCGCTTGAGCACGTACCTGCCGTCTCCAGGATCCCCTATCGCAAGGCTCTTTGCAATCGTATCGGGCTGCTCCACCGGGATGACGTGAGTGCTGTTGCTGTTAAACGCGTCCACTACAGGCGCACACCCTCGCGGCTGTGCGGCGTTGATGTGCATGTCTGCCACGTCGCCGATCAGCGATACCTGCTGCAGTTCCTCAAATCCCTTGCATATGGCATTGAGCATCGCACCGCTTCCGACCGGAACGACCAAGTGGTCTGGAACCTTCCAGTCCAGCTGCTCGGCAACCTCGTATGCGAGTGTCTTGGATCCCTCAACATAGTACGATCTCAGGTTGATGTTGACTATCCCGATCCTCTTGCGTTCGCCTATGTTGGCTGCCAGCCTGTTTGCGTCGTCGTACGTTCCAATCACCGGGATGTAGTTTGCCCCGTACGCAAGCGCCTGGGCTATCTTTGCAGTCTCGATGTCTGCCGGGGCAAATACGTGACAGTCTACTCCCGCCTTGGCCGCGTGCGCCGCAGTGGCAGACGCAAGGTTTCCCGTCGATGCGCACCCCACGGACTCTATGCCCAGCTCACCGGCCTTGGATACTGCCACTCCTGCGGGCCTGTCCTTGAATGAAAATGTCGGGTTCACGGAATCGTTTTTAATGTAAAGGTTTTTGAGTCCCAGCACCTCTCCCAGCCGCTCGGCTTTTATGAGCGGGGTCATGCCGGCGCCGATATTCACTATGTTGGACTTGTTCTCTATTGGAAGCATCTCAAAGTACCGCCAGTACGTCTGCTCCCTTCCTGCAAAAGTGTCTTTGGAGATGCTGGGAAAATTATACCTTACGTCAAGCGGCCCGAAGCACTCGTCGCAGATGTACTTGAAGGAAGTCTCGTACTGCATCTTGCACTCTCTGCATTCTAGAAATAATCTGTCCATGTCTCAAGACAGACTTGCCTGAAATTATACTTAAAATATCCTAATATCAAATATAGTATTGCTTAATTCAATTTTGAAAAAATTCACTAGTATATATAATGTCGTGTTAAGCCAGCCGACAAAACTCCACCCCGCACGGCGCGTGATGTCAGGACAGCTTAGGATTCCCTTGTGAAAGCAGCTGGCGTCGCCCTTGTGGCATGCCGGCCCGGTGGGCTCGACTAGGTATATCAACGCGTCAGAGTCGCAATCCACCAAGACGTCCCTGACATGCTGGACGTTTCCAGACGCCTCGCCTTTCATCCACACCGCTTCTTCCTTGAGCGGCTGTAAAACCACGACTTGGCAGTCTTCATGGTAAGTCCAAAAAAGATAGACGAGGGATTCCTTGTTGGCGTATGCAAGGGTGAGCAGGATAGGGCATGACCAGGTAGAGCAGGTGCGTCCGAGGACGACAAGCCGCAATGCGTCGTTTAGGGCTGGCGTTTCATGTACAACACGTGGGCAGTGGAGCAGTACGGATTCGAGTTATGATCGGGTGACTCTGGCGCTTGTCGCATATGCTGCGGCCATGGCTGCATTGGCATGTAGGATTGTGGGTCAGCCGTATGATGTCGGGGGACCTGCCTAAGGGGTAAATTTCCGACTACTGTAAAAACTCCACCCCGCACGGCGCGTGATGTCAGGACAGCTTGTTGTGAAAGCAGCTGGCGTCGCCCTTGTGGCATGCCGGCCCGGTGGGCTCGACTAGGTATATCAACGCGTCAGAGTCGCAATCCACCAAGACGTCCCTGACATGCTGGACGTTTCCAGACGCCTCGCCTTTCATCCACAGCTTCTTCCTTGAGCGGCTGTAAAACCACGACTTGGCAGTCTTCATGGTAAGTCCTAGGGATTCCTTGTTGGCGTATGCAAGGGTGAGCACCTCGTGCGTGCTGGCGTTTTGCACTATCACCGGAACCAGCCCGTCGCCCTTTTCAAAATCGATCTCGTCGATTGACTGTATCATGCATGTGGGTCGTGACGGGGGTCTATAATCATAACGAAGATGATGTCCCAAACATGGCTTCCACCACACTACGTGCAGCCCTGCCTTGGCACCGGGGTTAGTAATTTTTCAGGCTGCGGCGATATGTGTATTTGGCTTGGTCGTTTCTTACCACCATGAGCTTGCATATTCCGCAGTTGGAGCATTCCTCGTAAATCTTATAGTCGCTACCTGTCAGGGCAAACCATCCTGGATTGGACTTTTTGCCCACATTGCACCGCATCCACGCGTGATCCTTCTTGACGCAGTCCGGACAGTCTGGCCTCCACTTGTTAGGTAGCATGTCAGTCGTTGGCATTTCCCTCCACCGAATTGGCTTAAACTGAATTTAGGCTTTTCGCCATACCGGCTCAGCTATTTTAGGATAGGTTTATTAGCGGAATTTGTCCAAATTCACCATGACAAGTCGGTTGCTGATACCTGCATTTGTCGCAATTCTAATCATGGTTGGCGCTTCCACTCCCGCGTGGGCAGCCCAGCTGAATGTCTTAATCAATCCCGATACCGAATCCTCACCGTTTCACATACGATACCAAAAAACCATCTTCATAGAGTATCCTGAAGACGGGCTGATACACGACCAACTGAGCGGGCAAGACTGGCAGGTTGTAGGATCCGCTGATGCATCAAGCCCGGGTGTCCAGAACCTGATGGGCGAGCTTAACCGGAACATATTTGCCTCAGGAAGCCAGGCGACGGTGTCCGATCTTGAGGTGTCCTACAACATACACCTGCAGCCGATTGCCGACCACACGTCAATCGACTACACGGTGGTTCTGGAAGGAACGATATCCAACTATCTCATCACACAGGATTCCCAAAAGGCTCTGCTTGATATGGGCTGGAGGGGGTTTAGTGCGTATGACGACGTAGTCATTGACGGCGTAGAGCTTAACACGCCAATCAGCATACTTGCATCCCACTCGCCAGAGACGTACGAACTCCTTGCAGGAACCGCCGCAGACGATGTCCTGCTTCGGCAGCTCATTAACGCCGACTTTATCCTAGAACAGCCCATGACCAACTGGCACTTTCTGTTTGATCCCACCGGCATCAACGTCGATGCCGGAACGTTTGGCCTGAGTGACGAGATTGCAGGTCACGTAGTCAGCGCATGGACCATGGGAGAGAGCAGCATTCGTGAGGGAATCCAGATAGAGCGCGAATTTGAGGCAACAGTAACACTTGACCGGGAATACACCATCCGGAGCCTGCAGTCTGCAGACAATGCAGTCGTCCGGGTGGTAGGCTTTGGCACGCTAGACGTACTTGACGGCGTAGAAATCGTAGGCGTCACCCCCACGCCACCGGAAGGCTACACCACCACATCCACCGGCGACTTTCCAATATTCATCATATACGGCATGGCCGGACTTGCAGCCGTTGCCGGAATTGGATTCTTCTTTGTAAGCAGTAGGTCTCTCAAGAACCAATCCACGGAGCAGCAGGGAATCGATCCCACCCGCTTGGTGGGATACCAGACCAGCACGTCATCCGGAGGCTATAAGACCAACCGGGGCGAGGCGCAACTGAGAGACGACACCGACTATCAGCAGACCCGAAACGTCTATGACAACGTCTCGCAAAACACCCCCCCGCCGTCTGCTGCGACGCCCGCGGTATCTGACGCCACGTGCGGCTGTTCTGCGTCTGCCGACATGGGATCTGAGTGCGACTGCGAGATGCAGAGTGCGTGCCTGTGCGATGCCACGTGCCAGTGCGGCGCCCACATCTGCAGGGAAAACGCCGACATGATGGGCTAGCCGGCAGTGCTATCTGGAAGTGGCCTGACATCTGAGACAAGTTACATACTGACCGTATGGTGTGATAATCAATAATGTGTGTGCTGGGAGTAACCCTCCTTCTGTTTTCACGATATTTCGCTTTGCAGCCTACCTGAACCTGGTACAGGAACCTGCGGTTCTGTTTGGCCTTGCTCCATGCGGGTCGGCTTGTTTCATTCCGTTTATGGAAACCTCAGGTTCTACCATCACCGTGCGCCATATTGGATGTTTTCTGCTCCGTTGCCAGCCATCTCTGACTATCCATCTCCGGATCGCATCTCCTGTATGGAGGGAGGAGTTTCCTCTGCCGTGGCAGCGTGTCGTGCTCCAGCTCACACCATGGAATATTGCTGATTGAATTTGAGTATTGCTATGTGGCTGCGCGAATGTGGCTGCGCGAGCAAGTTCGTGAATGCATGCCAACCCCGCTCACCCGTCGGAATTGGAATGACTCGAAATGTGCACTTTCTGGCACTGTCAGACCGGTCATGGCCATTGCTGCCAGGTCTAGCACAGCACAATCAGTCAAATATAAAAATGCGTCTGCCGTACTTGTGTAATGCGAACGCGCAATGCCTACAAGGGCGTACTGATCCTTGGAATTGCAGGGATACTGGCCTTTGGCGGCGTGGCCGGAATGGTGTATTCCCAGAGCGATGCCATACCGGAATGGATAAGGAATTTGTTCACGCTCTGGACAGACGAAGATATAGGTGACACGGAATTGTTATCTGCCATAGAGTTTCTGGTAGGCCAAGGGGTCATACAGACCAGTCAGTCCAGCAGGATCGCCGATCTGGAGCAGACAGTCGAAGACTTGCAGCAGGAGAATGCCGCGCTAAAGGAGGAGAACGCCAGGCTGCAAGGAAGCGGGGCGCAAGACGGCATGCTCGAGGAGAATTCACAGGATCCCATATTTACCGCGACAGAATCTCCCATACAGGGAAGCCCTGATGCCGGAATCACGATCGTGGAGTTTGGCGACTACCAGTGCCCCAAATGTAAAAATTGGTTTGTCAATACCAAGCCCTCCATATCAGAAGATTACATCCAGACCGGAAAGGCCAACCTGGTCTTTGTCGACATTGTATTAATCGGACCCGACTCGCACAGCGCAGCGCAGGCGTCGTACTGCGCCGAGGATCAGGGGATGTACTGGCAGTACCACGACATGCTTTACACGTCCCAGTCCGGCTACAAGAACGGCTGGGCCTCAGTGGAGAACCTCAAGGGATTTGCATCCGATCTGGGACTTGACACGGAACTCTTTGACGAATGTCTGGACTCTGGCAAGTATCAGGATAGGGTAGATGCCAATACCAAGGCTGCACGTGACCACGGCGTGCGCACCACCCCGTCATTCCTGATAATCTCGTCTGACGGGCAGGAGATGGTGGCAGGAAACCAGCCGTATTCTACTTTCAAGTCCATACTTGACGCCCTGGGGTAGCACATTCCATTCCTGAGCATCGCGCGTGGCGTGAATTTGGGATCATGCGCTAGGGCTTGGTGCCGGTAATGAACAGCGTCCCCATGTCCCTTTTCCATTTTTTTGCATCCACCGGGTTCGTCACCTGTCTTGCGCTGGCCGCAAATCCGGCATCTTCAAAAAGCGCCACCCACTCGTCTTTTGAGTGCAGGTGCATCCTTACCTTCATGGCGTCTGCCCACTTGGCAGTGGCGCGGTTTTCGGCGTAAAAATCTGTTCCGCAAAAACATGCCCCGCCGGGATTCAGCATGCTGTATATCTTTTCAAGCGCGACTTTGATGGAATCTGCATAATAGAGTGATTCCATGGAGAAGACGAAATCAAAACCTCCCTTGTACTCCCAGGACTCGATATCGGTGTGTAAGAACGCCTCCTTTTTACTCCGGGATTTTTTCCCGGCCTGCGCGACCATGTTGCCGCTCTTGTCTATGCCGACTGCCTTTTTGCAGTTTTTCTTTTCTGCAATCATCCTGACCACCCAGCCATTCCCGCACCCGACGTCAAGGAACGTAAACGGCCTGTCAAATGACACGTCCTGAAGAAACTTGACGACGTTCTTGCCGTGCTCTCTTTGCATCAGTTCGGCCCTTCCGTTCAGGGCCCAGGCATCAAAGGTCTCCTCAACCGTATCCAGGCAGACGCCGCATGATTCGTCCAACTCAGCAAGATCCGCATTTCTGGTAAATGTCTCCTCGGCCGTATCCATGCAGGTATCGCCATGTTCTTCTTAATCTTCGTTTGCCGGCGGTCCGCTCGTCTGTCTGAACGGCGCACCCTGCATCGGGCATGTCCGGGTTTTGCCGTCTGTCTGCCTTAGCGCCGCATGGCGCGCTTTTTTACCATGCCAAACAACTGCCTTGCGGCCAGCCTCGGATGGTTCTTGGTAAACCTGATGATGTATGACAGGCCAAACTCAGCCCTTATGAAATCCAGAAACTCGTCCGGCTTTAGCTCGCTGATTATGTTCAGCTCCTCGTCCCACTCCCTGTCTGACAGCCCAATCCACCTGTTCTGGATGCCTGCTGCGGAATTTATCTTCGATTCAATCTCGCCTCTCCACTCCTCCTCGTATTTGTGCATGTCGCTGCTGCCGGTTCTGCCGGTCCTTGCCGCCTCGGCGGCCACCCTTCCTGCCACCCTGCCGTACCTTATTGCATACCTGATGCCCTCTAGGACCAGCGGGTTTGCCTGGCCTGCCGAGTCCCCCACCATGATGAGGCGGTTAAAGACGGTTCTTCTCACCAGCCCGTCGTTTGGGATCATGCCGTAGTGGAACTCCACGGGCGTTACCTTGCCAAGCTTTTTTATCGGTCCGGTTTGGTCCCGTATCAGATCCTTGAGCCTCTGCGTGGGGTCTATGCCGGACTCTGGCTTTCCAATGCCTACGCCGATCCTCACCATGTCTCCACCTAGGGGAAAGATCCACGCGTATCCGGCCGGGGAATACTCCTGCCCCACCATCAGCCACCACGTGTCGGGATCGGCGTTTTCCACCCTGGCCTCGTATTCTGCCCCTGCGCCAAACCTCTCCCACTTGGGGACAAGATCCATCATTCTGCACACTACCGACGAAAACCCGCTTGCGTCAATCACCACCTTTCCGTAAAATGCGGCCTCGCCGTCAGGGCCGGTGCCGGTAACGCCTGCAATGTTATCGTCTTCATCCCTGATCACCCTGGTGACGCTGGTCCTGACCCTGATCTCCGCGCCTGCCTTTCGTGCCTCGCCTGCCAGCCACCTGTATGTCTTCCTCACGTCCAGTACCGCAGCCCTTGGCACGGCGTCTGTGATGGTGACCTGGCTGTTCGGGGAGCAGAAGGAGAAGTTTTTTACCGGATTGAAGCACTCGTCGGGAATGCCAAACTCCCTGACGTCCTGGATCCACGTGACTCCGCTGGTCCTGACGCTCTCTGCAATGGCAGCCTCCTTTTCGAGCAGGATCACGCTTGCCCCGTCTTTTGCAGCCGCCCATGCAGCCGACGATCCGGCCGGGCCTCCGCCCACAACTATTACGTCACAATGATACTCTGCTGGCAACTGATTGGCATTCCAGCCACAGATATAATTTGGTACTGGTCTCGGCTACTTTTTCAACACCGGGGTTCCGGCCGTGTCGTTTTCCCTCTCGGAGTCAAACGTCTCCATGTGGGCCTCGTCCCTGTGCATGTAGCTGTGCGTCTCGCCCTTCTTCTTTCTGCAGAACTTTGAGTGAATCTTTCCCTGTATGCTCAAAGTCGTCTGGTTTTCGTGGAAGATGCGTATTCCGCAATCCGGGCATATCAGTTCTGGCATGAGTCTGCTCTGGACTGAATATATTTAGATGTTTCAAATAAGTTGGAACAAAATCTTTAGCCGTACAACGTTTTTCACGGTGTTTTGCTGATGCCACATTCAAGCGACAGGTCTAGTGCAACCCGCAACATCAGATGCATTTTTCACTTCGCAGTGGGTGCCGTGCGGGGGAGGCATCATTCCGTCGCTGAGACGCCAAACGTAGTGAAGTAGAATCCAGATCCGAAAATATATCCATCATGAAGGCGCAGGTACGTCCTTTTGTGCTCCATCTCGCCGGTGCGGGGATTCTCAAATTCGTAATCTGTCCATGCAGTCATATTTGCTTGCAAAGCGGCTATGTTTTCGTCCGTGGCAATCAGTACAGAGTCCACCCCGACCAGATCCGGAAATGCTCCGTGCGCCACTACCTTTCTGGTAGTCGGATCTACAATAAAGGGATAGTACGGATCACTGGACTCCAGAGAGGTGATTTGGGCAAATGCTTCATCCCTGCCCAGATCTACATAGAGATCCACCGCTCGATCTACAGTGAAATTGGACTTGTCCTCTGCATAGTAATAGTATCCGGATGAGAAGTAGTGCCCGTCATGAGACACTACCCAGACGCGCTTCTGGTCTACCAGGCCGGTTATTGGGTTCTTGTTCTGCACGTACAGCCAGAATGTGTCCCCATACCCCAAATCCGTCAGCCCCTCGCGTGACTGGCTGACCTTGGTCCCGACAGTCTCCTCTGGAAATGCACCGTGAGCCCTAACTTCTGCTGACTTGATGTCTATCACCACCACATAATATGGATATGGAACTTCTGCCAGACTGTTGATGTAGTCAAACGCGAGATCATTTTGGGAATCGTATATGAGGATGGCCTTGTCTACCTCCTGCTTGACCCGAAGCTCGGCTGGAAAGTAATGTCCGGCACCAAATACAAGACCATCGTGCAAGACCAGCCAGGAGCGCTTGAGCTGATCGTTGGCGAGGTTGATGTCAAATAGCAGGTATTCCACCCACGTGCCGGTACCCTCTCCGCCTTCCAGCAGCTCGGACAGGACATCATGAGCCAGCCTATCAGAATCTTCTGAGAACAACAGAGATGGCATTCCGACTCGTTCCGGCAGCGACCCATGGGATATGACAGTTCTAGTTTCAGTATCAAGCACAAACGGATACTCGTTGTAATCAGCCTTAAGGGCTGTTATGCGTTCCAATGTACCCTCTTTGTCAAGATCATACTCACGTATCGTGTCCTCAACTACCTTCATAACAAAGCGGTCGGCCTCGGGAGTAACAGATTCACCGGCATACGAATCAAATGCCTCGAGAATTTCGGTATAGTCACCTTTGTCGGCAGGCAATATTGCATCCGCCAGTGATGCCAAGGCACGGTTTGTGGGATTGGTTGGCTGCGAGGCAATTATCGAAAGAGCCAAGAAAGACAGGGACACTGCCAATATGATCATCTGGGTCTTGTGCATTGTAACATATGCTCACGGTTAGATATATAGATAAGATCACAAGTCCGTGAATGCATGTTAACCCCGCTCGCATGGCCTGTAGAACTAAGATTTGGACAACGCTGCGTGTAGATATAATTAGCACGTAACCCTTGTTTATTAATCATGGTAGAAATGCTTGATATCGCAATCGTGGGTGCTGTCAGCTTTTTTATGGGAGCTATCACCAGCATGTCAGGTCTCAATCTAGGACGCTTTACAGTCGTTTCCCATGTCGAGTCCTCGGTGCCGACTGCCGTGGGAACAACCATCGGCATTACTGCCGTGGTCACCGTGACTGCTGTTCTATCATTCCTTAAAGCAGGTCACATACACCGTAGGGCATTCCTTGCTATGACAAGTACGGGAGTCGCAGGATGCATCATGGCATCATACTTTACTGTCCTGCTTCCCAGCCTGCTGGTGCTGGCAATGATAGCCATATCCATGGCATGGAGCATTTACCGCATAGGCCGCAGCGGGATCGCAAAGGTGGATTCTCAGGCAATCCAGCAGACCGATACGGGGTTGCACATAAAGCAATACATTACCGGCTTCATTGTCGGATCACTAAGCGGCCTGATCGGCATAATATTTGCCAGCATTATACTGGGCTCGCTGGTTCACTTGGTTAAATCGGATCCAAAGCTATTGATCGGAACTACTTTGGCGTTTTCTGCCGTGCTTGGTGTATGCGGTGTTTTGGCGCATCTTGCCCACGGGAACCTGAACTTCATACTTCTTGGCATCATGGGATCGGCCGGAATGATCGGTGGGGTAATAGGCTCAAGATTCTCTACTTCCATGTCCCCAAAGAGGCTTAAACTGATTTTGATCGCCACCCAGGTGGGGGCGCTCATCTATCTGGCATTCATGATAGGCATCGCGATACTGCGGCCTGCAGTAATTCACTGCAATTCCTGTTTTTAATCCCTGCCAATACCTCCACACAAAGTCAAAAAATAAACACCCCGCGTCCAAATCTTCCGGGCCGCTCCCGTCAGATGGCTTAAATCGTCGTCAAAAACAGCACCCGGCAACGAATCTGGTGCACATTCGTTGGGTTGACGGGTGGTTTGATTAACTGCGGTCCGGTTACAGCAAAATGATACAACAGTGTTGGAAAATTGCCGCGAATAGGCCATGTGTCTGACTCATTTTAGGCCCCCATCGCAGGTCAGTGTCTCGGTGAACGCTGTAGGTACGATTCGCGTGCGTGCCTGTAGTAGGATGCCGCGTTTGGCAGAACCAGAAGTCCTGTAGAAATGCGTGTGCACGAATGTCATGAAACGATACGCCGACAGATTTTTGGGATGCTGCGGTATCGGCAGGGGCGCCTGCCTAAGACAACTTTGTGGATATCTCAATGCCGTTCCCGATGGGAACAGTTACGGTGCGGACCTGTGGTATTGAGCGAATATGGCGTGCCAGTGTGTCCATTAGGCTCCGATATCGGGCAGGATATGTCATATTGTCAACTGCGATTATTCCACCGGGTCTGAGCATGCCTAGGGCAAGATCAAAGTACTTGGGCGCGTTAGCCTTGTCAGCATCAATAAGCACAAAATCAAATTCTTCGTCCATGTCGCGCATGATGTCTAGTGCCGTGCCTTCAAGTATGATTACGTTAGAAACTCCCGCTTCGGCGAAATTTGCTTTCGCCCTGGTTATTTTTGACGGTGTACGCTCTATCGTAGTCACTTTGCCCCCGTTATGTCCTGCGGCTTCGGCAAACCATATGGTTGAGTACCCCACAGACATGCCTACCTCAAGCACGCTGACGAATCCGGAGCTGCGAATCAGTATGTTGAGGAATGTGGCGCTGTCTTCTGTTATTGCATACATGCGCGAACTGTGAGGCTTTATGTCCCCGGCCTCCACCTTATCAGGCGGTACCGCATCATCCTCACTTCTCTCAGATAGCGCCTTTGAGTAGAGTCTGTTGAGCACTTGAACCATGTCCTTGCTCATGCCGAACATATCCATGCATTCTCTCTCATGCTTGCTCCATCTGGCATGCACAAGAAACAAGTGCTAAATTTATTAAATCTATCGTACCTATTGGCGCTGTCCAAACTTTGAGCTCAAAATCAACGAAAAGCTTAAAGATCACAGATCACGCGCCGCTTAATGAACAAAAAACATTCCTTCTTTTGTGATTCATTAGGATGTACATTTTATGATCTTTAGCTGGTGCTGGTTAATAGTTTATGATTATTTACTTAACATGTGTAGCAATCCCCAACAATTTACACATATATTTATAAAAGTGTTTGAATAGATTTTAGAGAATGGCGGATATGAAAGAACAACTATCTATCGCTAAAATAAAAAAGCCGTATGGAATCCATTACCAAAGAAACCTACGGCGCTTGAGAGTGAGGGGGGGACATGCTTGATGAACTATGTAATCACACTGTTGTCGATATCTGTCTTGCTTGCGGGTTTCGCCTCGATTGATTTGGTATATGCGGCTGAATATCCTACGCCCCGCGTGCAATTAAGTGAGGGGGTGGCAGCAGAGGCGATCCAGTGTAACGAACCAAAGAATCTTTACATACTCGCTTCTGGTTCTCCCATCTGCATCACCCAATCCACGTACGGCGCCCTCGTAGATCGTGGCGTGGATCTGAAGATTCCAACACTTATGGGCCTGATAAACTCGATACAGGATGCCGGATCCGAGGAGATCCAGCATATAGTAAAGGCGACAATTCAAATGTATGACATCGATCCGGAAGGCACGCTTGACATGATCAGATCACTGTCGGATCCCAGCATTTCACACTCTCCTTTTGTAATTGATCCGGAGTCGAGGGCTCTCGTGGCCGACGGCTTGGATCCCGAACAAACAGGCAAACTGGCTCCGATCTTTGGAGAGTTTGCAACTAATCCGGCAGACGAGATAATCGACCGCCTGCAGGCAGGCGATGGTATTTGGGAAGACTACACATCCTTGGATCCAGAAACTAGCGACGACCAGCTCAAACGCACGTTCCTTGTACTGCACGACGGCTATATCTTTGGTGCGGGGTACTTTTATTCAATAGATGAGAAGCTGGTTATCGGAATCCAGAACTCCATCGATCTGCTCAAGTCGGAGGGTGAGGGAGCGTTTGAGATAATTAACACGGCAAGCGACAGGGGAAAGTACGCAACGATCTTTGATCCTGTTACAGAGATGGAACTGGCCAACTCGAGGCAGCCTCACAGGGTAGGTGGTCCGGCCCCACCGGTGCCCATACCATGGACAGACTTTGCAAAAATACTCCGAGCTACCGATGAGCCCGTCTGGGCATACATACTAATCATCAATCCCGTGACCGGTGAACCATCTCAGGCGGCTGGCTTGTTTGACGATTACGACAAGTACCTTCTGGCAAACGGGTACACATATCCGGCCGGGGACAAGGTCAAGAGCATAGTAGACGAGACCATCGCGATGTACGATGCAGAGAATGAGAACGCATTTGCGCTCATCTCCAAAGCGTCACTTGATCCACACTATCCGTTTGTAATAGATCCCGCGACCGAGAAGATTCTAGCCCATGGCTCTAACCCTGCAAGGGTGGGTGCCAATTCCCTGTTCTTTGATGATATTACCGAGAGACCGTTTGACGAGATCCTTGCAGAATTGGAAACCAATGGCAGCTCTTGGGCAAAGTACCTGTATCCATATCCTGGCACCGACTACACTGAGGAGAAACTCTCTTATCTCGTACTGCACGACGGGTATATCTTCGGGGCAGGCTACTACCAGTCTGCATTTATTGCGCACCCAGACGCACTAGTTGGCGATTCACCATTCCCCTCCATCTTCGACACGGCAGACGATGAGTACCTCTTGTACTCTGAAGACACGGTACTAGACGACCCGTTTGCCTCCTCTGAATACAAGCCCACGAAAGTGTGGGCAGACTTTAGCGTCGTCAACCTCCCGCCCTTGGCATTTGAGGGACGCGACCATGAGTTTGACATGGTAAACGGCAACGTCCTCCAAGGCGTATTCATCCCGCATCTTGCTCCCTTCATACAGCAGGAAGTGGCCCCACGTCTCAACGACCCGTCCCTTCTTTTCCGTTATGTAGCGTTGCTACTCAACGGCGCCTTTGACGCCGTCGCTCCATACCACGAGACTGCCGTCGGCGTTAGCTCTCGTATGGAACACCGCCCGTCCTCGGAGTATGAGACAAGCGAGAATCCAAACACCGCCGTGATGTATGCCGAATACCGTATGATGCTCGAGTTTGCGCCACAGCGCACTGATGATTGGAGATCCATGATGACAGTTCACGGCTTTGACCCCGACGATGAGAGCGGTCTGGATCTTGACTGCAGCGTAACCCAGGATGTGTCATCGCCGGTAGCAATTGGCAACTTTGCGGCAAAGTGCGTGCTTGATGCACACAGACACGACGGCTTCAACCAGTTCGGGCTTGAGACTGACGGAGTTGCGTTTGGAGACACCACCGGATACGTCTCCGTAAACACACATGACATGCTCAACGATCCCTCCCGCTGGCAACCTTTGCTGGTACCCAATTCCCAGGGTGAACTAGTCCAGCAAACGTTCGTCACGCCCCAGTATGCCAATATAGAGCCATTCTCAGACTTTGATCCACGTTCTATCCGCGTGCCGCCTCCGACTAACAGCAACCACGCAGATCCGGAGACCTACAAGGCACAGGTGGACGCGGTGATCGAGGCATCCCACAACATAACAGACGAGCAGAAGATGTTTATTGAATTCTTCGACAACAAGCTCCGCGGATCATTGTTCCGACCCACTCTCAGCAACCACCAAAACACGGTCGACTTTGTGCAATGGGACTTTTTGGTCAACCTGGCCAATTATGACGCCGGCATAGTGGTATGGCAAGAGAAGGCCCGCCACGATGCAGTGCGCCCTGCCTCATCAATTCCATATGTGTACGGCGACGAGTTGATAAAGGCCCGTGGCCCACCTGGAGGGGATCCAGTGGAGATTCCAGCCAGCGAGTGGACGACCTACGTCAACACGGCAAACCATCCTGAGTACCCGTCAGCGACTGCTTCCTTCTGCGCAACCGATGCGGTTGTATGGAGGCTTTACAGCGGCACAGACGAGATCGGCAAATATGTCAACATGGATGGTGACCTAGTCGGGGCATACGAGGGAGTTCGCCCGGCCGGTTCAGCGGCGTGGGAACCGGAACAGACGCCGGTAGATGACGTCCATTTGGGCTTTGATTCTTGGAGTGAATACGCGGAGATATGTGGTGCCAGCCGCGTCTGGAGCGGAGTCCACTTTTGGCCGTCCGTGCAGGTGCTAGATGAGATAGGTGAAGTCGTGGGCACGGCTTCCTTCAAATACTGGGAGTCCCTGATGCTCGGCGAGGCGCCTCCCCGGGGAGAGTTCCAGCCACTGCCTCCTGATCCGCTCTTAAACGAGCCCTCGTGGACCGGACGCTAGGAGATGTGGCTGCACCCGTTGTGTCACGACAGAACGATTGGGATGAATCACGCATCAGCCAGCCCTTTTTGGTTCGGAACCTGTCTGCCCTGACGTCAAACCACCTGACGAACCTCGGGTAAGAAAATCCGGCGCTGTCGCCTGCCAGCGATCCCATCCCCACTTCACGGATGACTGTCTGATGCACCTGTACTACGGGATCAGCCCGTAGGAACGTGCTATCGTGCTTTTGGACGGGATTTTCTTCAGCCCCATCCGGACCGCCATGGCGTGTTGTTCCTGAGCATACCCGCCATCTTGTGGTATGTCGTTCGCCCTGCCTCAAGCATGATGCAGACGGCTGCCATGACCATCTGCGGGTACGCTGTCATGGCACCCGGACCTAGCTTGGTAGCTTATGGGTAGCCAATCTCGTGCATGATTCCCAGTATCGTGTTCAGGATGGGGCCTTGCAGGTACATCTGGACCATGTCATACTGTCGTTGATCGCGTTTTTTTTAGTCATTGGTCGATGCCACGATCCATATCTCTTACAGTATGAGAGTATATGTCTCTAGGACACACCCATAACCCTGCCAAAATCTTTAGATGTACAGGCGACTGTTGTCCGTCATGGATGAATTTGACATCTCGTCTTTTGCCATGTGGTCTCTGGTTACGGGAATCCTGATGCTAGTCACCGGCTTCAGCTATCGCGCATACATGAGGAAGGGTAGGGATGAGATCGCTTCATCCTGACAAGACCGGACTGCGCGGACTGACAATAGCAGAAAGCTTTGGCCAAAACGACAACAGGTCGGTTCTTGCAGGCGTCGTCATGAGAAGTGACCTTGTAATCGACGGCATTGTGTTTGGATGTGCGACGCTTGCAGGCGACGACGCGACTGACGCCATACTTGACATGTACGCCCGGCTTGGCCGGTCTGACATAAACTATGTCCTACTCTCCGGCATGGTACTGTCACTGTACAACATCGTGGATATTGCCAAACTGCACGACTCCCTCAAAATCCCGATCATCGGGCTCTCCTACCGCGACTCTCCTGGCATAGAAGATTCCATACGGCGACGTTTTGTCGACTCTTTTGAGCCCAAGATTACAGCATACCAAAAACTGGGCGGCAGGACAAGGGTGAGGCTAAAGACTGCGCACTACGTCTTTATCCGGACGGCAGGATGCACTGCAGCCGACGCTGCACGCGTACTCGACACCTTGACGCTGCACGGATCAGTCCCGGAACCTGCACGGGTGTCGGGAATGGCCGCAAGGGCGCTTGACGCGCTTCAAAAATAATCTAGTCCACTGGATGCCGATGCAGTCATCCTTCCGATGCGGTCTTGCCGCCATCCACGTTCAGTATGGCGCCTGTAACCCACCGGGCCTCGTCTGATGCCATATAAAGCACGGCGTTTGCCACGTCCGACGGTTCCCCTATGCAGGCAAGCGGCAGCCTGTCTTCGAGCACCTTTCTTGCATTAGGGTCGTCCAAGTACGGCTTGATCATGCCTGAGTTGATGATTCCAGGATTCACGCAGTTGCACCTGACAGCCTTCCTTGCATACTCCACTGCGATCGACTTTGTGAACATCGATACTGCAGCCTTCGTGGCAGAATACACTGCCAGATGCACCCTGGGTATGGCTCTCTCGCTTGAGATGGATCCGACGTTTACAATCGCCCCGCTCTTTGCCTCTGACATCCTTGCAAGCACCTCCCTTGTGATGTGGAACATGCCCAGCAGGTTTCCGTCAATGATCTTCTTGATCTCATGGGTGGGCATGGAGTGAAAATGCACCGGGTCGTTTATGGTACCTGCGTTGTTTACGAGAATGTCAATCCTGCCGTACGTGTCCATTATCTGGCTGATTACCTGAGCCGTGTACGACTCGTCTAGCAGGTCGCACGATATGGAAACCGTTGACTGCTCGTCTCCTATCTCCCTTCTTGCCTTTTCAAGCCCACTTAGATTTCTTGCAATGAGAACCACCCTCGCCCCCTCTTGGACGAACCTGCTGACGATCCCCTTGCCTATGTCGCTAGACGCGCCGGTAACGACTGCCACCTTGCCTTCAAGTCTCACACTATTCCATCGCGCCATGCCCTTATAGGATTTTTGCTCATTATACCAATGGAGCACCATGCATAAAGTATACGTGCCGCGCCTGGCAACGCTTGCCCGTGCCGTCCGATCTTTACTGGGCGTGAATGCGACTGCATGAGAGACGGCCGGCGCGCCATGCCCGGACGCTACTCCTGCAAATCCGCACCGTCGGGTTTTTCTATGTGCCTGATGATTCCCGTATAGTCAATCTCGCCAAGGCCGTTCCTGACGGCATCGCCATACACCTCTTCTGCCCTTGCAATCATCGGAAGGTTTACGCCCATGGATTTTGCCGCATGTGTCATGGTGCTGATGTCCTTTTTGAGGTTGGCAAGGGTGAATGTTGCATTCTGCAGTCCGTCTATCATCCTGTATGCCTTTTTCTCGCTCATGCCGGTCTTAAAGTACGTCGAGTTCAGGACCTCGAGGAATTTTTTGGGATCCACGCCCGACTTTCTGACAAACGTGATCCCCTCTGCAAGCGCCAGCGCGAGCATCGTGATTTGGAGGTTCATGGCAAGCTTGACAGAGTGTGCGACTCCGCTCTCCCCAAGGAAGAACACCCTGCTTGCAATCCCGTCAAGCACCCCCCGGCAACGCCTGAACGCCTCGGCGTTACCTGACGCCATCATGACCAAGTCCCCAGAGACTGCCACGTTCGGGCCGCCCATTACTGGAATGTCAATCTTCTCGATGCCGTATTTGCGGAATCTTGCTGCCATGTCTGCCGACTCTGCGGGATCGATGGTACTCATGTCTGCCACGACAAGCCCCTCGTGCACCCCCTCTGCGATTCCCCTGCTGCCAAACGAGACGTCCCGCACGGCGCCTGCGTCCCTCACTACGGTGATCACGATATCCGAGCCGCGGGCCACATCCATCGGGGATGCTACAACGCGCGCGCCTGCAGCCCCCACTGCTGCAGCCTTGGCCCCTGTCCTGTTGTACGCCGTCACGTCAAACCCCACGTCCAGCAGGTGCACGGCCACTGCGCTCCCAAGCATCCCGAGTCCGATTATCCCTACTCTCATCCTGGTATCCGGAACCATCTAGTGCCGCTCCTCGCTTTTGATCTCCCACTGCCCGCCTCCGAGCCTAGAGGCCACAAACTCCAGCTGCCCGATCGTCTTGTCGCCCCTCCGAACCTTGGCAAAGTCGAACTTTTTCATCCTAAACACCCTTTCTTTGGGCTTGTACCCGCCCTCGATGACCTTGACCCTGAATCTCTTGCTTGCCTTGATTATCATCCTTCTTGCCGCCTGCACGTCCCCAATCCACGAGAACATCTCAAAGTCCCCAAAGTTACTAGTCGAGATGCTGTACCCGTACAGTCTGGCCTCCAGTTTTATTCCCTGGGATGAGGTCTGATCATTCAGCCATCCGATGACTTTTTCTCCATGGCCCTTCTCGACCCCGAAAGTTTCTGAATTCCCCATCTGATAAGATCTTCTGTACCAAACCATAATAATCATTATGAGTCCCTTTTTCTTTGGCGGTTTCTTTACGTTTGGCGCAACATTCCAGTCCGTATTTCATTCTCACGGTGCCTGTGGATGCCATAGGATGTTACCTTTTGTGGGGGAACGGCGCGGATGGGACATCGCATGCCTGACATGCGGCCGAACCGGCCAACTGGTGTACCTTTGCGAATCATCCCGGATACTCAACGCTTGGCCACGCTTGACGTATTTTTCATTGTCAGTCATTAACAGTCCGTACCTAATCCTTGGTTTTTTCGGCCTCGGATGGAGTGAGAATACTTGTAGTAATGTGTTGGAAGGAATAATGCAACAGGCTAAAGCATTGGTAATCTAAATATTGTATTAATTTCTGAACTCAGGTAAATTGAAAACCTATCTTGATCTTGACAATCAATTCCTAGGAATGCTCGGTGAGAGCGTATCCCATATTGCCAAAAATTTCTTTTCCAGCAGAACATCGCATGCACACGTCCGCAAAGCATCAGCTTGAAGGAAGTAATGGAAAGGCTCACAATAATGTTTGATTACAACAATCACAGAATCAAAGTCACGGTGCCAGAAACGATAAGAGGTCAAGTCTACAAAATGGGACAGACAACCACAAAATTCAAACCGCGGTACCTGTATGATTTTCTGGCATACAGACTATACTGACGCGCAAAAGTTCCTGCACCGGCAAGACCAGGTTTTTAAGTAAAGACATATCTTACGGTATTATGATAATTACCCAGCGTATCCCAATAATACAATCCAGAAGGCTGTCGCGCAAAATAGCAAAATGCGTCCGGGAATGCGACATAGTCTACGACATGTCAATACTGATGAAGATGGCGCACCCCGGGCTGTCGCAGTATGATTTGAATTACATGACGCCCTGGTGGCGGGAACGATTCTGCCTGACCGGCGCCAGCCTGATGCACGAGGCAGCCTCCAAGCAGGCCAGGCTGGCAGTCATTGCATTTCGGGATTCCAACCGTTCCAAGCACGACAGGCGGATCCGGCTCAAGAATGGGCTGAAGGCCGGTAAGATAAAAAAATACAGGCGCAACAGGTGGACTGATCCTTCCAGCCTGTTAAGGGGCGGCAAGACCCCCGCCCTGCTGCATTCGCTGGCATCCCGCGGGACTCCAAAAATGCGGGATCCTTCCACGGCATTCCTGCCGGGTCTTGGCAACGTGCGGCTGAAGGAGGGAATCTCCAAGGGCGAACCTAGATCGTTCCAGATGGTAGACTGCACCAGAAAGGTGACTTGCACGACGGCAGACGCAGACCGCCGATTCGCCCTACGTGCAGCTGGAGATCCCAGATCCCAGACCCGCTGCCGGGAATCAGGCCGGAATGGATCTGGGCGTGAGACACTTGGCCGCGATAGCCGACGAATGCGGGAACGAAACCCTCCACAACGTGGCAGGCGGATGCAGGAGGCGCGACGGCGACAAGGTAGACAGGATGAAATCAGAACAAGCCGGCCATAAAAAAGGCTCGGGGGCCTGGAGGAAGGCAGGCCGTCAGATACGGAAAAAACTTCGAAGGATATCCAACCGCCAGCACCACGAAGAGATCAGGGTGGCAAGGCAGGTGGCATCCGGCAAATCCATGATCTTCATGGAGGAATGGGACTTGACGAAAGCCAGGGCTGCAGGCGGGAGTGCCAAGGCAGGCCTGAACCGCGAAATGGCATACTCCAGGATGGGCTCATTCAGGGACCAGGTAATGTGGCAGATGAAAAAGGCGGGCGGGAGCACCTTGCTCGTTGACAAGAGAAATACCAGCCTGACTTGCGCGCGGTGCGGCAGAATCGACAAAAAATCGCGAAACGGCGAGTCGTTCCACTGCACCGCCTGCGGCTGGCACCACCATGCCGACAAGAACGCGGCGAGAAACATTCTGACTAAAGGACGCCTCCACGTGGAGGCTGGCGGCCAACCCCGGCATGCCGGAGGTGCCATTGCGGGCACCGAGGCCGTCATGAGGCGCGAGGATCACAGACCAGGCAGTCCAGTCGTGGACGCCCTGGCAGGCCGGCTTGGACCCGGCAATGACGGCAATTACGGATCCGCCGGAGCGTCAGAAAGTGCATCAGTTGGGGCCGGCTAGTCTGGCTGCAAAAACTTTTGCGCGTCGGTATAGCCACAGACAATCCACCATGGCAAATCAAGCAAAGCGCAGTCGAGGATTTTATGTGGGTTGAAGCCAAGTCCGGTCAAAGCAAGCCCAGTGAAGCCCAGCTTGCGGGCATTTCCCAAACCAAAATACCGGTCATGCTATGCCGCGCCGAGGGAGTTTTGCGCAATACGCCTGAAGATGTGGGGGTTGATTTTCATGACCTTCGATGAATTATTTGAGGGTACATATTAGTGCCGTGCCTAGAAAAATAAAAAATATTTTCAGGACATATTAAATTTATACTTAAATTAAAAAATTCTCCCAAACGACATGAACAGATATGTCTTTTCAAAGGCATTGGTGGCCTGAAAGATATATCGCCTATCCGGACTTGAAGTCCACTATCATGGCATCTTGGGTCACCCATTTCATAAAAGAACCACGATGGGCATGAAGGTTGAGGGGCCAGCCCGCCGCGCTTGGCGGGTAGGTGGGGGTTAACATACTATCATAAGATCTATTTTTTGCTTTTTCTCATTACGACAAATACCGCGACGGCAGTAAAGACACCAAGCACGGCCACCAGTATTATGGCGTTGGTGTCTGCAGGTTGTGGCAGCTGATCGGGTTCAGGTTTTTCATCTGTGGCGTCTGCAGGCAGGATTCTGTGGATTGTTTTTTCACCATATGATACAATGTACAAAAAGCCGTCCGGCCCCCGTTCTATGTCTGTAATGCAATTAAAGCCGGTGCCTAGTATTATCTCGTCCATCGAGTCGCCGTCACCCAGTACCTTATCCTGCAAGCCAGGATCGGCAAATTCGAATCCATCCCGGGCGGGGTTTAACGTGAATTTGTAAAGGTTTCCAAAGTTGCAGTCGCCCACGAAAAGCGAGTCGTCGTGGGTGCGGGTTTCCTTAAAGTTTCCAAAACTCAAGCCGGTAGGGGCAACGACTTGTTTCCAGCTGAATTCCGGATCCTTGTAGACATAGTCTTCGTATGGTACGAGGCTGTCAAGCTCGGATTGTGTCGCAGGCCCCATTATTTTTTGCCACCCGCTGTTGAATTTGTTTGGAACCAAGTTTATCTCATCAAAATCATCATCGCCGTTTTCAGTGGCCCACATGTTTCCTGTCAGCGGATCTATGGCCAGCCCGAAGCTGTTTCGGATTCCCATGGCATGGTAAGGTCCCTCAGGATCCACGCGCAAAATCACGCTGGTGTCTAGGTAGTCAGAGATGCCTGGCGGGTAAAGATTCTCAAGAGATTTGTTTTGGAGGGGGCCATACCGCCCGGTATCCCCAATCACCGCATACACTTGGCCGTCCAAACCTGCAACCATTGCCCCGCTGTCATGGTACTCGTTTGAGGGAAGCTCCTTGAGCAGAGCAGGGTTGGCCAGCACCTCCCCGTTCCAGTCGTACCGGTATATCTTGTTGCCCAGCTGGTTCCCATCCTTGTCTGCTGCCGTGAAATAGACATAGACTGCAGAGCCGACGCTGGTTATTCCCAGCATTCCGCCTTCCCGGGTTGGATCCACGACGACTTCCAATATGGGCTGATCATGCAGGATTCCGTCCCGAATCAGATGGACTGTGCCTGTCTTGTGCAGTATCAGTATGTCATCATCGACAAAGGTCATGGTGGTGTGCCCCCACCCGATTCCGTGCGCGAACTCTTCCAGGAACAGGCTGTCATCGTGCAGGGCAGGCTCGCCAAACACTGCAGGCACGACACCCAGGAAGATAAGCCCCAGAATACACGCATGTAATGCGTTCAATTCTCCACAAGTAAGCGTCTTGTATTAAATAGATTTGTGTTTTCAGCAAATTCCCGCATTTTTAAAAAATAAAGATATGTGTTCACGTAGAGTATTGCATAATTACGCCCGGTTGCAGTGAGTGACGTTGACTGTGTTCTAGACCGAAAAAGCTAAAGATCAGTGGAACCTAGAATGTCGGATTGAAGACGAACAACAAAAAATACATCAGGCGTGGCCAGGCATTAATTATTCACGATGACCCGGAGAGATGCATCGAAGTCAAAAAAGCCAACCGTCACAATGTCGGGGCTCCTTTCCAGTATGCAGACTCGTTCTTTACATCCCTGGCGGCAGTCAAATCCATGATCCACATACCATACGAAAACCTGATGGGCATAATCCTGGAAGTGCTCGATGGCAAGAAAGCGCTCCACTTGATCCGTAATCACGTTACGCGGCCCTCTCCCTTTCTTCTTGTCTCGTATTCCTTGTAGTATCCGGCAGGGCGTTCCCATTTCTTGTCGTTGGTGCTCTTGCTTTTGCAGCGTTTCTTGTGTTTGTCGTATTCCGTGTCTGTATCCCATTTTTGTTCATCACGCGGCGTGCGATCTGTGATCTTTAAGATTTTCATCGATTCTGAACTCAAAGTTTGAACAACACAGTTAACGCAATTGTGCTCTCCTGATCCCATGTGGGGAGATTCTATTTAGAATTGTATTCGGGACAAACCTAATCTTATGCTCTTTCTATGTGGTCAGCGGAACACAATTGCGTTAACTGCAACATCAGCAAAACCTAAAAGCACAAATCTATTTAACACTAAACGCCTACTTGTGGTTGATTGAACTCGTTGCATGCTGGCATTCTAGCGATTGTCATCATAGGTGCCTTGCCTACAGCGTTTGCCCAACCCGTGTTGCACGATGACAGCCTGATCCTAGAAGAGTTCGCGCACGGAATCGGCTGGGGGCACACCACCATGACCTTTGTCGATGATGACATACTGATACTGCACAAGACAGGCACAGTCCATCTGATTCGGGACGGAATCCTGCATGATCAGCCCGTTTTGAAGGTTGCCGTGGATCCGACCCAGGAAGGCGGGATGCTGGGAATAACCAGCGTCGGCTCTGCAGTCTATGTCTATTTTACTCTAGCCGACGAGGATGGGAACCCGCTGGGCAACAGGATATACCGGTATGACTGGAACGGGGAGGTGCTGGCCAACCCTGCTCTGCTCAAGGATCTTCCCTCAAACGACTACCACGACGGCGGGGCGATGGTTGCAGGCCCAGACGGCCAAGTGTATGCGGTGATTGGGGATACCGGGCGGTATGGCCCCCTCCAAAACAAATCTCTTGAGAATCTTCACCCGCCAGGCATCTCTGACTACCTAGACACCAGCGTGATTTTGCGCGTGGATCCTGAGGGACCGTACCATGCAGTGGGGATCCGAAACAGCTTCGGGCTGGCCATAGATCCGCTGACAGGAAACATGTGGGCCACTGAAAACGGCGATGATGATTTTGATGAGATAAACCTGGTTCCAAACAAATTCAACAGCGGGTGGCAAAAAATAATGGGGCCTGCTACACAATCCGAGCTTGACAGCCTCGTACCATACGAAGACTATGTCTACAAGGATCCGGAATTCAGCTGGAAACAAGTCGTTGCCCCTACCGGCTTGAGTTTTGGAAACTTTAAGGAAACCCGCACCCACGACGACTCGCTTTTCGTGGGCGACTGCATCTTTGGAAACCTTTACAAATTCACGCTAAACCCCGCCCGGGATGGATTCGAATTTGCCGATCCTGGCTTGCAGGATAAGGTACTTGGTGACGGCGACTCGATGGACGAGATAATACTAGGCACCGGCTTTAATTGCATTACAGACATAGAACGGGGGCCGGACGGCCTCCTGTACATCGTATCCCTCGGCGAAAGCACAATCTACAGAATCCTGCCTGCAGATGCAGCGGGTGAAACATCCGAACCCGATCAGCTGCCACAGCCTGCAGACACCAACGCCATAATACTGGTGGCCGTGCTTGGAGTCACTACTGCCGTCGCGGTATTTGCCGTAATGAAAAAAGGCAAAAAATAGCATTCCGCCAGGCTGCCTGTGAAAAAACAAATACCCGAACCACCTATGAATGGCATGGAAAATGCCCTCAAGGCAACGTCAATTGATCACATAAACATGAAAGTCAAAAACTTGGAGCAGAGCGTCAGGTTCTACACCGGCTTGTTTGGTTTTGAAACGAGGCAGGAATCCAACCCAAACAAGGTGGATCTGCCGTCAAAAATCATCGGCAACGACTCCATCAAGCTTTGCATGTACGAGGTGCCTGACATGTCCCCCGAGGGGGGAATTGCCCATTTTGGATTCGGCATTGCCAATTTTGACGAAATAATCCAGCGGTGCGCGGAGTTCGGGGCCGAGATACTCTACGGCGGAGTGGTGGACTGGGAAACGTCAAGGTCAGTCTACATCGTGGACCCAAGCGGCTACGAGGTGGAGCTGGCCGAAATTTCCGGCGGCGGAATATAGGGGAATCGCGGCATCTGCCAAGATATTGCGTGAGTGCCGCTATGGCATTTGGATTCTGACGCGTGCATCGCGCCGCCGGCGGCCGCATGACGTGATGACACTGTTAGACTAAAATATTGATCCCGCGGTGTCACACCGTGCTGACAATTGACTGCAAGGACGTGCTGTCCATTAGGAACGAACTGCTGGTATACGTATCCGATCAGGTTGCGGCCATCCCGACCTTAAAGCACAACCAGTTCACGCTGTCTGCATTTGACGAGGATGCAGACATAGACATCAGCACCGTCGTCACTGCCATCCGGGAGTTTCTGGATTCGATCGGCGAGGGCCGTAATTTCACCGTACTTCCAAGCGAGGGCATCATACACATCAAGTCCGTGTACGGCAAGACCATAGACCACAAGACGGCCCCTCCTCAGGAGATGTTCTCGTGCACCCATTGCGGGTTCATTACACGATACCAGACAGAACTGAACATCCATATGAGAATCCACTACTTTTAAACCGCCTTGCATGCATCACTTCCTGCAATTAACCCACTAATCCTTGGCCATCTGGTCTCTGGCCTGCCGCCGCGGCCTTATGCGCCTGACCGCGCCGTCCTGTTGCCACGTCGGCTCCAAAATACCATAATTTTGCACCACACAAACTCCGACCCTGCACAAACCCCAATCCTGGAAAAACCCACAGTATCATGACGAGAGTTGGCATGTAATTGCACGGTACATCTGGCACATTTATCGCGGCTTGGGACTGCCTTGCCTGCTTGACATGCCTTCGGGTTCTGAATTCTTCAAACCAGATCTTTATAAGCACTGGAAACAAAACAACGCCATGGACGAGCCGCCCAAAAACAGTTCCACAAAGGTTTACTGCTCTAGATGCGACATGATCTTCGGGTCCAGAAAAAAATTCCAGAACCATCTTGACAGTCACTCGTCGGACGCATACTGCGAGCAATGCCCGATTGACACCGCCATAGCAAAACTCGTGCGACTCTTTCGATCAAGATTCTGACACTATAATTAACTCACCTGTACTTGGAAAAGCACTGTTTTCGTTGGTTTTTCACTGATTCTTTTATAATTTCGGCGGCCGGATCCGAAGCAATCACGCTCATCAGGTATGCTTTCATCTCGGGGTTCTTAAACATGAAGGGATTGAAACTACATACCATTGCGTCAAGCGCGTTTGGCTTGGATCCTGTTCCCCTAATTTGGGGCTGATCCGCGGTAGAGTCTTTATTATCTGCCGCACCCCACACGTACAGATGATCCCGGAATGTCCAGAGTGTGGAAGCGACAAGGTGGCCGAGATAGTCTACTGGCATCCGAGTTCCGACTGGGAGAAGGACGTGGACTCGGGCAAGGTGGACTCGGACGGGGACACTGTTCAAAATCGTGGATCTGATCAAATTCAATCCAACCGATGCATGTCAGGTCACCCGAATTGAACAGAGCCTACCGCATGATCGAGGGTGCGCGGATCAGGACGCACCGCAAGAATCCTGCGGTGCGCTTGCTGTACTTTGCGTACTCGGTGGCAGTCTTCAACGCATGGGTCGTGGCAAACGCGATCCTTGGGTACATTACCGGGATCCACGCAGAAAAAGAATCCCTGATCTCCCAGCAGCACTTCAAGAACATGATGCTTTCATCCTGTCTCTTTGACTGCAGGATGCTGCCAGAACCTCCGCCACCGGCGCCTATCTGAGCACATTTGCGAAGACTGATGAAGCAATCCCACTCATATGTGGCGTCTGGCCATTACACCGTGATGAACGAACCGCGCTTCCCAAGCCTGCTGCACGCGTTCCTGACAATACTATTCGGGCCGTTTGCTGGCATCGTGCTGCGCTGGCACTACAACAAGCAGGACGAGCGCAAGACGGGTTCGTGGTTCTGGTACCTTTCATGGCTGGCAGTGGTGGCTGGACTGTCGTCAGGACTGCTGTTCTTGTGGTAAATGCAGTCGGAACGACGCAAACGTGTGCCCACAATCTGGCAATTACATGGAATTAAGTGCAAGTGATTCCTCCCGTCTTGCAGACGCATCTTTGGATGGCACCCGGTTAGTTGGTCCGCTCCAAGCAGTCAGTAGTCTTGATGAATTCCACCGCAAACAGGCCGTCCACGTACTCCTCTTGGTTGCCGGTACCATCATTGCAGGTCACGGAAGCGTGCGAAATACTATCTCCATGCACCTGCATGCGCAGGACAAGATTCATGCTGGTGTCAGGATTCCTCACCCCGACCTCTATATTCCCGTTGTTGCGCTCCGAGTGAGTGAATCTCTCGACTGCCTCGGGGAACCGCTCGTACATTGTCACATATGCGGGCTCCGCTTGCAAGAGTGCCAGGGCTTCCTCACGGTTCGGATCATCGCCTTCCCACGGGTCAATCAGATGTGGAACAAACGAAATGAGAAACAATATGAACACGGAGGCCGCTATCGTAATCCCCGTACCATAGGCAATGCTTTTGAAAATTTCCATGCCACGGGGTCTCCACCCTGCCCATATAAGCATGCCCGTATCCACGTTTGAAGACCAGGTGCAGCACAGCCGTTCCTGGTCACTGTACCAATCTTACGACAACCCACGATACCTGGATCTTAACGGCCAGACCATAACGACTGTCAACCTTGACGGGTTCGTGCTACAATCCTTTGAGGACGTGATTGACGGAATTTACGACAACTCACATGACAATGCAGATTTCATCTACGAGGTTTGGTATGTCGTATCCCAAATGACCGTCTATGACGAGGACATATCGGCTGAAAGTGAGGAAAGATACGCCTTGGAAACGTTTACGAGGACGGGGGGTGATTGTGAGGATTTGGTGATCTTGGTTGCAGATATGCTCATGTCCTCAAGCCATACGGATACTTGGACATTCGAGTACGTGTACATGGATTTAGACAATCCTAACAACGCACAAGAAGTGAATCATGTCATTTTGGCGATAGATGATGGGCAATACTCGTATCTCATTGAGGCTACTGCCTCGCCTGATTATGATTATTTCCCAAACGGGGTCCGGGGCTGGTTCTTTGAGGTTGTCTAGGGTGAAAGACCTTGTTTGGCAAAGAACCCAAGAAAAGAACTTGGTGGATTGAGCCTTTGGGAGACGTTTTTCATGGGGTTTGTTAGGTTTTTCGCAGCATGCAGGTCGTACGCAAGTCCGTATTTCATTCTCACGGTGCCTATGGATGCCATGGGCTATTACCTTTTGTGGGGGGAACGGCGCGAACGGGATATCGCATGCCTGGCACGGGCATGGTGCCGCGCATCAAGCCCAAGTCTAACACCGTGCGCAACGCCAAGGGAAGCCAGCCGTGGCGCGGGATGGTCGACTTGTACATGGACGACAGGGAGACGTTCGACTCCGAGTACCACCAGCGCAGCGTCATAGAGTCGGTCTTTGCCGCGCTCAAGAAGATGTACGGGGACTGCACACGGTGCCGCAGGCCGGACAACCGGGCAAGGGAGATCTCGATCCGTGCCACATGCTACAACATCGAGCTCGTGGCCAGGTCACAGGTAAAAGACGGCAGGCTCACACAGGACCGAATCGCAACACTCGCAGCGTAACCGGTGTGTTTAACACCGCGCCATTCCTAGCGGAGCCTCCGCACCATGTCTTGGATTTGGAGGATTTTATGGGTTGTGGAGGAACATGGCGCAACATGGGTTGTCACTGGCAGGTTCCGATGCATGTCATGCCTTTATCACCTTGGCACCGGGGATGGCGTTTTTTTATTACTAGGACACACCCGATCGCAGCTATAGATATAAATTAAAGCTAACATTGATGAACCAACATGGGCTCATGCAATCATAACTTAATATATCAAGTGAGAAGTCTCGATCAGGGGTTTATAGCACAATGAGAAGTCTCGATCAGGGGTTTATAGCACAATGTGCTGCAAACCCAGAAGTATCGGTCTATGCAGAAACTAGGGACGAAATCGACGATAGAATAAACAAAGCGTTACAGGGATACATTAACCTGTTTCCATACAAAGTTGACAAATCCCTTATAAACGATAGAACGATGCGAATCATAGAAGGGCGGTAACACAATGCCCTTTTCTTTTAGTTTAGTAAGACAAACATTAGAATCCATTGGCTTTGAGCTTCGTGACTCTGATGACCAGATCTTCCAGTATTTCTATCATCCGATAAGTGGCAGGTCCGTAATCATAGAAACAGATTACGAATTACCGAGTCCATACATTCGAGACAAGATAAGAGCCATTAACCTTCCCTATGAATATTTTGAAGCACTTTCAGAAAAATTCAAAAATGGAAACTGACACTCGTTCCTAATTCCTGTGCAGGCTAGCATTCTGAATCAGCGTGAACCACTTGTTCTTACCGTCCACCTCGATCAGGGAATCTTCTGCCGGAGTCATGCCGTTGATGCCGGAGTGTTTCTTGGCGAAATTGTAGTACGCCTTCATGCCTGGGATTATGGGAGTGTCGATCCTCTTCAATCCCCGAAACATTTTCTCACGATCCCCTATCTCACCGTTCAGCCGTTCCATTTTGTTGTTATTGTCCCTGTCACGTTTCCCTGCCAAGTGTATGTGCTTGATGTGGTTGGTATCCTTCCCGAACACCTTTACAGACGAGGAATCGTACGCTGGCAGTCCATCGGTCACGAAGTGCACGGGAAATTTCCCTATTTTCTTCTTGGTCAATTTAAGCAAGGTGTCTGCATTGTGCTGGAATTTGGTTGTGGTCACGTCGGATGCCAGTCAGTAACGGGTGCCATTGTCTATGCTTGCAAAGAGATAGCACTGCTTACCGCTGATCTTTACCCACACCTCGTCTGCACGGAACCAGTTTCCAACCCTTAGAACTATCCCATTCAGATAAGACGCAGTCATCTTGGAGTATTGGTCAACCCAACGGCATACCGTCATGTGTGATACCTCAACTCCCATCATGAAATAGTGGTTGTTTTGTACCTCATGCCTATTCCCTGACACGTCGATGCCCCCAATTAGCATGAATCGCGTCTGTTATCGTGTTTCAAAATGGATGGACGTAATTGGCTTCCTGTGCCGTTTCGGATGTCCGTGCGGGACTCGGCCCGCATGCGTTCCGTGGCACCCGGCAGGCACCACACCATCATGGAATGGCCTGCAGGCATTGCGTGGATTGGGCGCCTGGCCGGGATCACTATCCATGCTAAAGTCCGCCGAGCCTGTCCCTGATGTTCTTCCGCAGGTCCCCGCCGGGATCGTCTAGCGCGTCGATGATGGCCTTTACTGCTGCGTCAAACCTGGATTCCGCGCCGGCGCTCCGGGCGTCCTTTTTGTCGATCTCGGCTTCCAGCTCGTTGATGCGCTTTTCCAGCACCTCCACATGGGCATTTCTTTCCTTCAGGGCCTTCTCTGCCGTCTCTGCGGGGTTTTCGCAGTCGACGCTGGATGCGGCCTTTGACAGCACGTTGATCTTGTGAGACGCCTTTGCGTATTCTTCCCTCAGCCTCCTTGGGAACAGCTCGGCAGGCCCGGTGTAGGGATCCTTGGCTTTGTGGCCTAGCACGTGGTCTGCGGCCCATTCGGCGCATCCGCATTCCATTAGCAGGCTCTTGAGCAGCCGGCGCGTCTTGTGCGGGCGCAGTTTGAGGACTCCATTCCCCAGCCTCCTTTGCGCCTTGGAAGAGCGGGACAGCCTTCTAAACGCGTCAGAAATCCATTCCCCGTGTATCGGCTCGTTCCGCGTGGTAATGAATATTGGTCCTGCAGGATCGCGCGGGCCGCGGCGTTCCTCCCTCCATGACAGGTAGGCCTTGATCGCGTCCAGCGCGTCGCGGTCTATGAACGTGGTGTACTTGACCCCGGTCTTTACGCGCACAAGTTGCACCGGGATCGGGCACTTGTCATGTCCCCACGCCTTGTGGTCGTCTGTTCCGCACCACTTGGCAATCTGCTGGTACGCGTAAAAGTTGAACCGGTCAGCGAGCGTGCTTGAGTCCAGCCCCGCTTGGAACTTTACCAGCATCACGGCCCGCACCATCAGATCCACCTTGTTGGCAGTCATCATCTTGTAAAAGTCGGCAATCTCCAGCTCTGGCTCTTCGGTGACCTCGATCTCGTCCCTCTTCTTTCCGTTGAACTTGACGTTGGTGGCAACGTCGTGCGCGTCAAAGTACGACTTTATGGCCGAGCACGTGCCAGCCATGGTCGAATGCACCAGGTTCCCGTGCCGCGGATCCCTCAGGTACTGGCTTATGATCTTCCTTATCTCTTTCTCGTTTCCGGATCCGTCCTCCCCGAAACGGAGCAGAGAATTGATTCGTAATTAGCCCATTCGCCGTAGACGGCAGCCTGGGGAAGACAGTAAGATCAAAATATCGCCCGATCCGGTCTGTCACATGCTATCGTATACCAAACTGTCAGGAAACGCCAGGCGTTTCAAGACCATCATGGGAATGTCACTCCAGGAATTCGATTTGTTGCTTGCAAAAGTGGAGAAGACGCACCCCGAGACGGAGGAGGACAGACTCTCCAAGAGGCCCCGAAAGCGCGCAATTGGGGCCGGGCGCAGGTTCGCGCTTGACCTGCGCGGCCGCGTGATGCTCCTCCTGTTCTACTACCGGACGTATGTCACCCAGGACGTGGCAGCCGAGGTCTTCGGAGTAGGCCAGGCCACGGTGTCGCGCTCCATAGACCAGATCGCCCCCGTTGTCAGGCAGTGCATCCAGATACCAGCCAGGATCCACGACAGGGCAAAGAAGGCCTCGACACTTGAGGATCTTGAGGAGATCCTTCCCGGCCTCCGGTGCCTCATTGACGCCTCCGAGCAGCAGGTGCAGAGGCCCAAGCGGAAGGACATGGAAAAGTCCCACTATTCTGGCAAGGCCGGGAGGCACACGGCCAAGGTACAGTACACCGTGAATGCAAACGGCCTGATCGTCCACAACACGAGGCACTCTCCGGGGCGCGTCCACGATGTCAGGGTGTACAAGATGAAGCACCCGACGTTTCCATCCGGCCTGCCGTCCCGGGACGGATCCGGCGGCAAGGGGGAGAAGGCAAGGGTGCGGGCCTATGTGGACAGGGGTTACCCGGGAGCGCAGAAGATGTACGAAGGGGTGGAAGTGCTGGCGCCGATCAGGAAAAAGCCCGGGAAAAAGCTCACGGACGCAGAAAAGGCATCCAACAAGGCGCAATCCCGGATCCGCGTCTACGTGGAGCACGCCATCCGAAAAGTCAAGACGTGGCGGATAATGGGTGACAGGTACCGGAACCCGCTGAAAAAGTACGACCGGATCAACGATGTCGTCTGCGGGCTGGTAAATCAAAGGTTGCTGTGGTTGGCAAAACGGGCAGCCTGACAAAAATTGGCCTGAAAAGCGGGGTGGGCAGGCTTGAAAAATAATAACGGATCAGGTCTCAGCTCTTCCACGTTGGCAAACGACTTTTGGGCAGTCTCGCGGACTATCCTGCCGTCAGCCACCGCCTGTACCCGCATGTCGAAGATCCGCCCCGGAAGCCACTCGCTGAACGCGGCCAGGCGGGTAAGGTAGACTGTCCTGGTGTCGGCTAGGTTGCTTGCGGAGTTTTTGATGCCGCTCTCGTTGAGCTGCCCCTGCCAGTACCTCACGGTGGCAAACTCCAGCATGTAATTGACCCGCCTGCCCTTTTTCCGCGCTGTCATGCCCCTACGGGCACATTTTGCTTAAAAGACCAAATGAAAATCCAACAATAATAGCACTTTTAACTCACTTTTTGCTGCCCTGTCTTGTGAACAAGAGGGCTGTCCTGGCAATATCCGTAGCAGTAATCGGCATTGCCGTCGCGGCCGCCTCGTTCGGGTCATCGCAGCCGGGTGCAACCGACTCCATGATGGAGGACAGGACGCATGGGACGGTCTCGACTACCATGGGCTCCCCAATTCTTGGCGACCCGTCTGCGCCTATCACGATTATTGAGTTTGGCGACTACCAGTGCCACTTCTGCAACAAATGGTTCCATGACACAAAACCCGCAATAGAAAGCCAGTACATCGATACGGGAAAGGCAAACCTCGTCTTTGTCGATCTGGCATTTCTGGGGCGCGACTCGCCCACTGCAGCACAGGCATCATACTGTGCAGATGATCAGGGAATGTACTGGGAGTACCACGACATCCTGTACACCTACCAGGAATCCCAAATTGACGGGGGCTGGGCAAACTCCGAGCGGCTAAATGCGTTTGCCTCCTCCATAGGATTGGACTTGGACCAGTTTACCGACTGCCTTGATTCTGGCAAGCACGCCCAACGCGTCCAGTACAACACCTCGCAGGCAAAGTCGCACGGACTTACCGCCACGCCCGGGTTCATCATCGTGGGTTCTGACCGGCAGGTACAGATTAGCGGGGCCCAGCCGTTCTCTGTATTCCAGCAAACATTGGACTCCCTGATCTAGATGGCGCAGGCGATACGGATCGTATTTTCCAACGCCCGATACACCGTTCTGGCATCTGTCATTTTCACCCTCATGACAGTCACGCTGCTCATACTGTCCGAGTACATATTTTTGGCGCCATACGTTGTGAGCCACCTGCCTTCTGGAAGCGAGCTGGGATTCGCGCTCATTCTGATCCTTTCGGCCCTGTCTGCGCTGGTCATACCGATGAACGTCTTTCGAATTGCCGCCCTGAAGAGCTCAAAGCGCAAGATGGGCGGGGGCACCGTCGGCTCCATAATCGGGGCCGCCGCCGGCGCATGCAGCTGCGGACCGGTGGGGTTTGCCGTCATCTCCACGTTTGGATCCGTCGGCGCCACCGCGACTGCATTCCTTACAAACTACGAGATTCCAATCCGAATCGTGGCCATCCTGGTGCTGGCAGTGACGTACGTCACCACGGTAAAGTCGCTAAAAACCGAGTGTGGCCTTGACTGACTATCTTTTTGCACGCTGTCCGGCATGCCACGTTCAACATCCGCGTCAATTCTTGTCTTGGCCCTACTCTTTCCCCGGCATTGCCTCTATCCTGATGCCAACCTGCAGCGTACCAGTTTGTTAAAAAACGTAATAACCCAACGCCGAACTATTTATTTGCCATATTCATGCTTAACATATTGCAGAACTGGAACCTGATCATCGGAATCGGCATCATCGCCAGCCCGATACTCTTTGCAATGGCCGTCTTTCCAGACTCGATAGCGTGGAGCTGGAACGAAGGCCGCGGAGGGTACCTCTTTGCGCTCATATTCGTAGTGGCCGAGATGATCGGACTAAAGACTGTCATATCCAAAAAACGCCTGTCCATCGTGGTCCCGATGGCCGTCCTTACCATCGTGTACCTGGTCTCCTTGGAATACGGCCTGCGTGACTACATCGTCGAGTCCGCAGAGCAGTTTGACGTGCAGCTGATCTATTCATGGACGTGGATGTGGGATTTCGTAGTGATGGCGATATTTCTAGTCGCCGCCCTGACCGTCTTCTTCGGACGGCGGTGGATAAGAATCGCCCCCGCGGGCCCGATATTTCTCACGGGCACCGCAATAATACTGTCCCTTGACGCATTCTTCCCCTACGACACGCTGGGCCCGCTGCAGTACATCGTGCCGTATTTTGTCCAGGCAAACGTCTGGGTTATAGGAGCGCTTGATCTAGGCACCGCAATCGCCCGGGACAACGTCATGTTACTGCGCGGCGACCACGGCTCCATGGCGCTGCAGGTGTTCTGGCCGTCTGCAGGTGTGCACAGCATAATCATCTTCTCCCTCGTGATAGGGGCGTTCATGCTCAAGATGAACATCGCCCGGCCAAGAAAGATAGCTTACTTCATGCTTGGAATACTGGGCACCATCATAGTCAACCTGATCAGAATATTCTCGCTCTCCTGGTACGCCCTGAAGGTCACCACCGATCCCGTCGCGTGGGAGGAATACCACAAGATTGCAGGGGAGATCATGTTCCTGCCGTGGCTCTTTGCGTTCATACTGGTGGTCATATTGGTGGAATCCCGGCGCCTCAAAAAACAGGAAAATGCCTGAAAAATTATCAAAAATAACCCGTAATGTCCATCTGGCCCCGCATCTCTGACAAATCAGACACCCTGACTCCCAGTCTTCTGACGCTGGGCACCGATCCGTCAAGCGCCTCTGCCAGCAGCCTTTCTGCATTCCTTTGAAGCTCGGCCAGGCTGGATGTGGGATTTTTTAGCATCTTTGACTTTGTCCTGCCCGACAGGTCAGAATGGATGAGCTGCACCCCGACTGACTTGAACATCCTGTTGTTTCCCATGGCCACCTTGTGCACCTCGCCGCACAATTCAACTATGCTTTTCCGGAGAAATTGGTAGTCACTGGAATCCATGCTCAGTGTGGCAATCTTGCTGTACTGCACGCTTGCCTCCCGTTCCTTGACCGGCGCCTCATCTGCACCCCTGGCGGCATTGAATATGTACGCCCCGCTCTTTCGGCCAAACTCCTTGTTCAGGGCAAAAATGTCCATCTTCCTCAAATCCTGCACCGTCTCCAGCTCCATTTCAAGGAGCCTTTTTTCCGTCTTTTTTCCAATACCCGGAATCGCCCTGATCTTCAACGGTCCCAAAAACTCGTCCATCCCGTCCGGACGCACCACCGTTATGCCGTCGGGCTTTTGAAAGTCCGATGCTATCTTGGATACCATCTTGTTGGGTGATATCCCGACAGAGCAGCTGATTCCCGCCCTGTGCCTGACTGCATTTTTGATCTGCTGCGCAAGGTGGCCGGCCCTCTTGAAATCGCACTCAACCCGGTCTGTCACATCCAGGTATGCCTCGTCCCTCCCCACGTACTCGAAGATATCCGCATACCCCCTCATGATGTCCATCGCCTTTTCGGACACCTCCGAGTAGTACCTAAAATCCACTGGCAGGAACACCGCATCTTCCCTGTCCTTGAGCCGCCTTTTTGCAAACGTTATCGGCATTCCGGATTTTGCCCCATATTTTCTTGCCGTATAGTTGGCAGTCGCGATGGCGCCGCTGTCCCCTCCTCTGCCTGAAAACACACAAACGCAGACCGGTTTTGGCTTGAGTTCCGGAGTCCTGATCTCTTCGCATTGCGCATAAAAGTAATCAAAGTCTATGTGAAAGACTATCCTTCCCTTCAATGTTCCTCATCTGATTGTGGGTTGTCATCATCTATCAGTTTTGGGTTTGTCCATGTCACGCAGTCAAAGTTCGTGCGGGCACGAATCCATCCGGTACTGCTTGGGATCATGGTGCGCAGGTATCGCCTGCCAAGCTCTGGCAACGATGGCTCCAATCTGCCTGACCGGGAGTCAGAACGGACGCGATTCAGGGCAGAATGGCGCGACCGGGAGGGTTTGTGCTCGCAGCTGTAAAATACTGCAAGGTTTCAGTTCTCATCATGGAATACCCGATATCAGTAAGCAAGGATGGCGTGAACTTCAAGCCCGAAAAGATGGAGCAAGAGAAGCTGTACCACTGCATATTCAAGGACAAGGCGATGCTTGTCTTCAAGGATTCCCAGGATGTCTTGAACTGTTACGAAGTGGAGGAGGCTGAATTGGTGGACAGGATCAGGAAATGCGGCCCTGACGACGATTTGGAAGAAATATTTCATGAATATCTTACGGGTCACACGAATCATTAAATACTGGGATCGCAAGGAAGAGTTATAGTGATGCATTGACTTGAGCGACTCTCATAATTCAAAAGACGCAGAGGAAATTTTGTCAGAGTTTGGTTCCAGAGAATCTGTCTCCGAGACACCTTCCGAACCAGAACCCGTAGCAGCTGAGGCACCTTCCGAGCCAGAACCCGCAGCAGAACCAGCACCGGCCCCAACAGCCGAACCCGTAGCAGCTGAGGCACCTTCCGAGCCAGAACCAGCACCGGCCCCAACAGCCGAACCCGTAGCAGCTGAGGCACCTTCCGAGCCAGAACCAGCACCGGCCCCAACAGCCGAACCCGTAGCAGCTGAGGCACCTTCCGAGCCAGAACCAGCACCGGCCCCAACAGCCGAACCCGTAGCAGCTGAGGCACCTTCCGAGCCAGAACCAGCACCGGCCCCAACAGCCGAACCCGTAGCAGCTGAGGCACCTTCCGAGCCAGAACCAGCACCGGCCCCAACAGCCGAACCCGTAGCAGCTGAGGCACCTTCCGAGCCAGAACCAGCACCGGCCCCAACAGCCGAACCCGTAGCAGCTGAGGCACCTTCCGAGCCAGAACCAGCACCGGCCCCAACAGCCGAACCCGTAGCAGCTGAGGCACCTTCCGAGCCAGAACCAGCACCGGCCCCAACAGCCGAACCCGTAGCAGCTGAGGCACCTTCCGAGCCAGAACCAGCACCGGCCCCAACAGCCGAACCCGTAGCAGCTGAGGCACCTTCCGAGCCAGAACCAGCACCGGCCCCAACAGCCGAACCCGTAGCAGCTGAGGCACCTTCCGAGCCAGAACCAGCACCGGCCCCAACAGCCGAACCCGTAGCAGCTGAGGCACCTTCCGAGCCAGAACCAGCACCGGCCCCAACAGCCGAACCCGTAGCAGCTGAGGCACCTTCCGAGCCAGAACCAGCACCGGCCCCAACAGCCGAACCCGTAGCAGCTGAGGCACCTTCCGAGCCAGAACCAGCACCGGCCCCAACAGCCGAACCCGTAGCAGCTGAGGCACCTTCCGAGCCAGCAGCTGAATCACAATCTGAATCTGCTCCGAGCACAACTTCAGATTCCACTAATGCATCTGAAAGGCGCGACGTGATTTTTGTTGGCGCAAAGCCAATAATGACTTATGTGTCTGCCACATTAACACAGCTTTCCACCAGGCCTGCGGTAACAATCAAGGCCCGAGGCAAAAAAATTACACAGGCAGTTGACGTGTCTCAAATGATTGTCAAGAGAATGAATTCCGTTGGATATATCATCCGTGATGTGCGAATCTCATCTGACTCCCTTAAATCCCAAGATGGAAAACTGCGTAACGTGTCCACCATGGAAATTGACATTTCAAAAGGGTAAACTCAAAAGTCTAATTTTAATTGCAGTTGGAATTTTAATGGTTTTGATTGTACTTGCGTTTTCTGGCGATTCGTGTGGATTGCAGCATATTCAAATTTTAAATGATATGTCCGTGTACGAGGAAACACTTGATCCTGAATTCTGTGATGCCCTGGTGAGCAGGATCGACGCGTTTAACGACAGATGCATGCCGGAGGTTGAAATCCTGGACTGCGGCTAAAACAGAATCTCCGCCAAAAATGTTACTCCAAAATAAACCAGCGCCAGACTCAGCCCGAACATGATTATCTTCAAATTTCTGTCTGAAAGTACCTTGGCACCTTTTGAGGCAAGATGCGCCACCGCCCCAAGCCACGCAAAATCCATCCAAATGTGCAACGCAAACAAAATCAGTATGCCGCCAATCCCCCAGATCAGTAACGCATCTGAAACCAACTTGAACCCGATGGTAAGCCACCAGACTATAAAAAACGGATTTAATCCACTAAGGGCCATTCCGGCAATCAGCGGACTTTTTCCCACGGGAGCGGTGAAATTTTTGCCGTTACTGAACACCGCCCTGATTTGAATGCCTGCAAACGCAAAGAGGGCAACTGCCCCGATAACCGAGAGCGCGACCCTGTATCCAAAAAATGACTCGAGGGAGATTGCCCCGATGCCCAGCACCACGATTATGGGCAACTCTACAATGGCGTGTCCGACTGCCATCTTGAGGCCCGCCTTCACGCCTCCCCTTAGCCCGTACGAGACGTTTGCCACAAAAAGCGGCCCCGGAGCCATGACGCCTGACACCGAAACAACCACGATCAGCGCAAAAAACTCTAGGAACTGCGTCATTATTATCTGGAATGAGTCATCCTGGCCAAGTCGCAGTTACTTTAGCCTTGCGGCTAGGGCGGCATATATGAACGGCAGTATGGTAGTTGCCTCCGCGTGAAGCGTCGTCTGTCTTGCCCCCTGCGTCACCTTTCCCCAGGAGATTGCCTCCCTGACCAGTGCTCCGCTGAGGCTTCCGTCAAATTCCTGCGCAGTAGTTATGTAGAATGCATAATCCATCCCGTCCCTGTACTGGTTCCACCACATCGTGTGGTGCTTTGACAGTCCGCCCCCAATCATGAAGGCTCCGGATTTTTCCGCCTTGAAGACCAGCCCTGCAAGAAGGTTTGCGTCCCCTATCATGTCTATCCTAAAGTCGCTGTGTTTTTGCGCGAACAGCCATATCTGGCTTCCGACCGCGCCGTCCATGATTCCAGGCACCACCACGTTGACGTTGTTTTTGTATGCCCAATAAAGAAAAGAATCCTCTCCAGTGTGTTTTCCAATCATCTTGCATATCTCCGAAGTGGTCATCTCCCTTGTTCCCTTCTGGTACTCCTCCTCAAGAAACGCCTGCATCTTTTCTTCTATGAGCGGCCCGTAGCTGCTCATGGGGACCAGGATGTTTCCGAGTCTGTGCATGTCCTGCCCTACCAGCTCCATGTCGTCCATCGTGAACGATCCCTCCCTGTAGTGTGAAAAATGCCTTGCAATGTCATGATCCAGCGCGCCGCAGGTAGTCATGACCACGTCGAACCACCCGTTTTTTATCATGTCCTTGATTATCCCCCTCAGGCCAGTCGACATCACCGCGGCGACAAACGAGAGAAACTTGAGGCAGTTTTCCTGTGGAATCATCTCAGCCAGAATCTCCAGCCCGTCTGACAGGTTCACCGATTCAAATCCCCCTGACTGGGACAGCTCCTCAAATATCTTCAATATCGGAGTATCTGGGTTGATCTCGATGTCCTTGACCGGCCTGCCAGGCTCTATCATGCCCCTACTCTCAGATGCGTGTATAAAACTCTGTCTTGATATGCAACAGAGTCGCGCGACCGGTCTACCTCCAAAGATCAAATCACCCCAACGATTGGCCGAATCGATTCTTGTGCCGACGCCGTCGTTTAGCCCAGACGCCTGCCCTGCAGTGGATTTTTCATGCCCACACGCGATGCCGTCCTTACCAGCCTCTGATAGTTAGTTTCGCAACCTAGGCCTTAATGACACCTCCTTGATCCAAGCGCGTGCGTTTGTGGCAATTCTGTGCTCATGCTTTTGCAATCGCCTCCCGTGCCACTGCCAGCAGCTTGTTGTACGTGTTGATCCTTATTGCTATCTCTTGGACGATGTTTTCCATCTTTACCGCGTTTACAGAACTGCCGAACATTCGCTTGAGTGACGAGAACACGATCTCTACCAGCCACCGCCGGCCGTAGCCGACCCGCCTCTTCCAGTCCTGCTGGTTTTGTACGCGCTCGCACCCGTCCAGTGCGGCGAGTTTTTTCGGACTGGGTTCGTCGCCGCGCATCTGTTCCTGGGCGGCCAGGCCGCGCGTCCTGCCCACCCCGCCGGCCCTGCTGTTGGCGTTCTTCTTTATCCTGATGAGCGGCACTATTCCCAGATTCTTGCAGTATTCGAATATCTGCCTCGTGTCGTATCCGGCGTCTGCCTTCAGCTCTATCACGCACTGCCCTCCGGCATGACTTGCATGGCAGAAAGGCAGCATGCCGTACCGTTCTGCGGATCCCTCGATGCCATTGGCCATTGCACCCCCCGCCGCGGATCCTTCGGAACCATCGGTGCGACTCCCTGCCGCGGAGGCATTGGTACCTTGCGCCTTGGCCGATTTCTTCTCCAGCACCCCTGCCCTGAGGCCCTCCGGATCCAGGCCGAGTGCCTCCAGAGAATCGTCCACCAGGGCATTGAACTGGGACGAGTCGCCCTTGCGCTCGTCTGTCACCCGGAACGCCAGGATCTCCCGGGTCTCTTGGTTTATCATGACACTCAGCTTGATGAATCCGCGCGCCTTCCCGTGCTTGTGGTGTATCCAGTCGCTTCGCGTGGCCGGCGCCAGTCCGGTGGCGTCCGGTATCAGGCAGAGGACGTCACCGCCGTTTCTGACCGTGGTTATGCTGCCTTCCTGCAGTACCTTCATGGCCTTTATTCTCCGCCACAATGTGACGTGGTCAGGAGCGTCCTCCTCGCCCAAGGCAGATATCGCCATTCCCTGGCACATGCGGTACGACAGGGGACCATGAATGGCGCGTATTCCAGCGATAGCCATTATGACGGTGTCGGGGTAACTGTAGGGGCGCCCGTTCTTCTTCATGTTCATTCCCTCAAGCTCCTCGTCCGAACCTGGAGCCTTTGTAAGGTGCAGCAGCTTGCCCACCTCCACGTACCTGGCATCATTCTGGGCGTGGGTTATCCTCAGTCGCGATTTCTGCTTGGTCGGCTCTGCCTCGGTTTTGTCCATGTGTGCGACACCGCTGATCTGATCCTTGTGTTTTTCGGATTAAAACAGTCAACCACTAACTTGAATTCCATTGGTCTCTGGGAGCATGGCATGTGGGGCAGCCTGCCTGAGGCGGCGATGCCCTAGACGGCAGGGTTGTGAAACTAACTAGCCTCTGAGTAAAGCTTTAAACCCGTCTAATGGCACATCCATTCGAATGGTAGAGAAGATAAAAGTCGGCTTGGTGGGCATAGGAAACTGTTTTTCAGGGCTAATTCAAGGAATAGAGTACTATAGAAAAAACCCATCCCAAGAAGTGATTGGCATTATACATGATAATCTGGCCGGATATGGAATCTACGATATTGATTTCGTATGCGGATTTGACGTGGGCGAAAACAAGGTCGGAAAGCCAATCAACGAGGCCATATACGAATACCCCAACATGGTTGACTGGGTTCCAAAGGACCAAATGCCCGCATCAGACGCCATGGTGTACGAAAGCCCTGTGCTAGACGGCGTCGGGCTGTGGGTGCAAAACCGAGTCAATCCAATCTCCAGCAACAAGACCACCGACCAGATAGCCCGGGAGGTCAAGCAGATAATCGCCGACACCGGAGTCGAGATAATCGTGTCCTACCTGCCTGTTGGCTCTGACAAGGTGACTAAATTTTGGGCACAGATATGCCTCGACACCGGCACTGCGTTTGTCAACTGCATTCCGTCGTTCATCGCGTCAGACAAGGAATGGGCCAAAAAATTCGAGGAAAAAAACATCCCCTGCATCGGCGACGACATCAAGGGCCAGGTGGGAGCTACCATAGTACACCGGACCTTGGCCAAACTGTGCAACGACCGGGGGACAAAGATTGAAAAGACCTACCAGATCAACGTCGGGGGCAACACAGACTTTCTAAACATGAAGGAACACGACAGACTAATCTCAAAAAAGATCTCCAAGACAGAAAGCGTGCAGAGCCAGCTTGACACGCGGCTTGACGATGATCAGATATACGTGGGGCCGTCTGACTTTATCCCCTTCCTTAGGAACACAAAGCTCATGTTCATGAGAATCGAGGGACGCCAGTGGGCAAACATCCCCTACAACATGGAGGTCCGTCTGGAAGTCGACGACAAGGCAAACTCCGCAGGAATCGTGATCGATGCCATCCGACTGGCCAAGATAGCCCTCGACAGGGGGATTGGCGGGCCGATAAAGTCTGCAAGCGCATACCTGATGAAGCATCCGATAGAGCAGACGTCTGACGTTGCCGCAAAGGAAGAATGCGAACGATTCGTCTCCAGCCAGGCATGACAGGCAGCGCATGCGCGAAACCCTGCCTGTAAAATGCACCAGATATTCCGGCATGCAGTCCCGACTGCAGACTGGCCAGCAGCCACGCCGTTTATGCTATGTGTGTGCCAGTACATTCGGCCCCTCCTGTGCCGGGCAGGCGTGACTGCGCGTGCCTGGGAGGGCCTGAAATGCCGTCCGTCACTTCCATGGAAAGACCATAATAGTCTTGGGGTGTCATGCTATACAGTATGCCAAGCAAGCCTGCGATCTGCCGCGGCCACGTCTGGTGCATGCGCGCATGCACGGTGCCTTCCTTCCCGCCGCTCATGCAACACGGCCGCGCCCGGATGCCCTCGTGCCTGGCTTGTGTGATCATAACTTTGCATGTTAGTCAACTAAACTTGTCAGTCCCTAATTATTCCATACTGCGTGAGTGTATCCCTATTGGTTCATATTAAAAAAGTGGAGATTTTCGGATTCAAGTCGTTCGGATTTAGAAACACCACCGTGCAGTTTGAGCCCGGCCTGGTCTCGATATCCGGTCCCAACGGTTCTGGCAAGAGCAACATCCTGGACGCCATAATATTTGCAATGGGCGAGAACAAGCCCCGAATAATGCGTGTTGACAGGCTGCGCTCCCTAATCCACGACATTGACGGCAACCGCCACGGCCCCAAGATGGCAAGGTCCAGCGTCCATTTTGACAATTTGGATCGCAAGATCCCAGTCGACTCTGACTCAGTCACGATAACGCGAGAGATGGACGTAAACGGCGAAAACACCTACTACCTCAACAAAAAGAAGACGAACCGAAGCCACATACTTGACCTGCTGGACATGGCCGACGCGGGACTGGGGCAGCTTAACGCCATCCAGCAGGGAACCGTCACCAGAATATCTGAGTTCACCTCTGACGAGAAGAGAAGGGCAATCGAGGATCTGATAGGACTCTCGTACTTTGACGAGAAGAAGAAGGAGGCAGTGGATCAGCTTGACGCGGCAGACCGAAGGCTTCAGATCGCCCTGGCACAAATGGACGAGGTCAAAAAGAGGATAGACGAGCTTGACGAGGATCGAAACCAGATGATGCGCCGCGACATGCTGGAAAAAGAGATTGCCCGTTACGGGGCAGTGTCCGCGGCCAACAGGATCAGGACAATCTCGGACCAAAAATCCACCAAGGCCAAATCCCTCGACGAGATTAAGGACAACGTCTTGGTTCTGCGCGACACCCAGGACAAGGTGCACGCTGAAGTACGCGGCCTCGAGATCCAGAGGGCCGACATGATGGCCGATGCGGACAACTACAACGCGGCAAAATCATCCCTTGACACCAAGATAAGCGCCGCCCAAGAGCGGTACACGACTGACAGCAGCACCGCCAAGGTCTCGAAAAGGAGGATCGCACAGATAGACTCCCGCATCCCTGAGGTCAGGGCGGAAGTGGAGGATATCGGCCGCGCCATGGCCGACCTTGACGCCCAAGTATTGCAGGCCAACAAGTCCATCGACGAGATCAGCGCCCGGATGGGCGAGACCGACGACAGCCTCAAGGAGATAGACGCCCAAAGAAGCCAGATCCTTACCCGTCAGTCAGACACCGTTGCCAAAAAATCCAAGACCGACGAGAAGATCAGGGGACTGGCAAAGCAGCTGCACAGCGAGGATCTGAAACTCTCCAAGGCCGAGTACGAGAATGGCGAATCCGGCAGCAAGATCGAGGCAAACCGTGCAAAACTGCGCAGCATCGGACAGGGAATGTCCGACCTGGCTGCAAACAATCTCCGGCTGGAGTCGCTGATAGCTGCACACGAAAAGACAATCCGCGACTTGGAATCCCGCACCGCGCAGCTGCGCGGCAAGAGATCAAAAACCTCCCGGGACATGGATGAACTGGGAATAATACTGGAAAAATCCGAAAAAGCCGCCATACAGTACGAGTCAAAGATCAAGATGATCCGGAAACTGATGCACGAGGACTACACGATTGCAAAGCTCAAGGCCGACGCGTCCAAGCTGGGCATAGAGGGCCTGGTGTACGAGATGATTACCTGGGACAAGACGTACGAGCGACCCGTCATGGCTGCATGCTCTGACTGGATCAAGGCCGTCGTGGTAAAAGACTTTGCAACGCTGCTCGGAATAGCCGAGGTTGCAAAGAGCAGAAGGCTCCCGAAACTCAAGATAATCCCGCTGGATGCGATACCGCCGCTTGACTTTGACCCTCCCGACAGGCCCGGCGTCCGGGGGGTGCTTGCAGACTATGTCAGGTGCGACGGGGCGCACTCTGCGCTCAAGACCCTCCTGTTCGGGAACATAATCCTGACTGACAGCAGGGAATCCGCCTACGCCCTGTCCCAAGAGGGATACAAGGCCGTCACCATCGACGGGGAGTATTTCGAGGCCGAAAACGGGGCAGTCGTAATAGAGATAAACTCCAAGATCTCGAAGCTCACCCGGATGATCTCGATGAGCAGCGACATCGACGGCCTGCGTGAGTCCATCGGGCTGATCAAAGAGTACCTGGACCGGAAGAGACGCCATGTGGGGGATCTTGACGACTCCATCCAGTCAAGCACCGACAGGCTTGCCGCATCCAGGACCGCGCTTGCCACCACGCGCGAGAACCACTCCAACCTAGAATCCCGCATGTCCTCGACAATCGAGACCCGAAAGAGGCTCGAGGCCCAGATCTCTGCCATGCAGTCCGGCACCGTCCCGGCAGCATCCGACATATCTGCCTGCAAGTCGCGCATCGACTCGATAAAGCATGACATTGCCCTGGCTGAAAAAGAGTATGCCGGCGGCCAGGAGTCAGTCATAGCCGACAAGCTGTCCGCGATAAACCAAAAAAAGATAGCCGCCGAAGAACTCCACACGCGCATATCCGGCCAACACCGCGAGGCCTCGACCAAGATGGCAACGCTCCAGGTGCAGGCAGGCAGGGAAAAATCCCGGCGCGACGTGCTGGAATCCGAGGAAAAGTCGCTCGAGTCAGAACGGCGGGATCTGCACGAGAAGGTACAAAGACTCGAGGCTGACATGGCCTCAGAAAATGACGTCCTAGTGCAGCTCAGGGAGCAAGAACAGGAGCTGATCGCCACGTCCGGCTCGTCGATAGGCCACATCAAGGAGTACGACGAAAAGATCAGAACCCTTTCAGACAGGGAACGCAAGATGTCCCGTGAAATTGGAACACTGGAGCGGCACTCCGACGCGCTGGAGCGCGACGTGCAGGATCTGACCGCCGCCGAGGCGGACCTGCAAAGGATACTCAATGCGTTTGGCCTGGACAGGGACGTGGAGGTGTTTGACGTCGTCCCCGTACTTGACGGACTCAAGGCAGAACTTGCCTCCCTGGTGGCGCTAAACGCCAAGGCCCCCGAGACGTACCTCACAGTCACCAACGGGTACCGGTCAATGTCGGCTAGAAAGAACTCGCTTGAGGAGGAGAGAAACTCGATAGTCGCATTCATAGACAACGTCGAAAAGGACAAGCGCCAGACGTTCCTTGACGCCTTTGACCGCGTGGACCGCGAGATACGGCTGATCTTCAACAAGATGACTGACGGGAACGCGTGGCTGGAACTGCAAAACGAGGACGACATATTCAACTCCGGAATCTCGTACCTCATACAGTTCCCGGACAAGCCAAAGAGGGAGTCGACGTCGATCAGCGGCGGCGAAAAGACGATGGCCGCCATCGTGTTCGTCCTGGCCCTGCAAAGGCTCAAGCCGTCCCCGTTCTACCTGCTCGACGAGGTCGACGCCAACCTTGATGCGCCCAACTCCGAGAGGCTTGCAAAGATACTCGAGGAGCGATCGCAGAAGAGCCAGTTCATCATGGTGTCACTGAAGGACTCCGTGGTGCAGAAGGCGAGGCTGATCTACGGCGTCTTTCCAAAGAACGGCGTCTCCCACGTGGTGACGTACAAGGACAAGCGCGTCCCGTCAGTCCGCGCCTAATCCAGATCCACGTAGCAGGCAGCCAGATGCCCGTCCCCAGCATCCTCAAGCGCCGGCTCTGATGCGCACTTTTCAATCGCATACGGACACCTTGTCCTGAACCTGCACCCGCCAGGCGCATCCTCTCCCGCCGGTTCGTTGATCCTTATCCTCTTCTCCCTGTGCCGGTTGTCCGGGTCGGGATCCGATATGGCATCTATGAGCGCCTGCGTGTACGGATGCCGGGGTGCGAGGAGAACCTTTTCTATCGGGCCAATCTCCACGATCCTCCCCCTGTACAGTATGCCTATGTCCTGCCCAAAATACCTGGCAGTCGCAAGGTCGTGCGTGATGTATATGAAGGATATTCCGCGCTTTTCCTGCAGCTCGCGCATCAGGCTGAGCATCTCAATCCTTATGGAGACGTCCAGCATCGATACCGGCTCGTCTGCTATGATTACCTTGGGCTTTAGCGCCAGCGCCCTTGCCAGCACCACCCTCTGCCTCTGCCCGCCTGAGAGCATGTGGGGATATTTTGCCATGATGTCCTCGACTGGCTCCATCCTCACCTCCTGCAGGGCGCGCACCACCCTCCTGCGCCTCTCCTCCCTGTCGCCCACGTTGTGGATCTCCAGGGGCTCGGATACTATGCTGCCCACCTTCATCCTGGGGTTGATGGAGTCGTACGGATCCTGGTGGACCATCTGGCAGCTCATCCTGATCACCTTCAGCCCGTCCCGGGTGTGCCGCACTGCCTTGCCGTCAAAAAACACCTTCCCCGAGTCGGGGCGGAGCGATCCCAGTATCAGGCGCGCTATGGTGGACTTTCCAGACCCCGACTCGCCTGCCAGCACCAGCACCTTGCCCCCATCGAGGCTGAACGACACGTCGTCCACCGCCCTGAGCTCGGACGAACCGGAGCCGAACAAGCCCCGCTTGACAAAATATTTTTTCAAATGCTCCACCCTTAGAATCTCGCCCAACACTACTGGTCTTGACGTTCCCGTATATCAAGAGAATGCTCTGCCGCGCAGGCGCCCTGACAGTGCTCTTGGCATGCCATGACGCAGCAGGGTCATGCCAAACACGAGTTATTGGGTTTGCATGCAGGAGATCTAACCTAGTGCCTGACGTGCGTGGCAAGAAATTTATGTCAAACAAAAACCGCCTTAATACTTGAAACTGACAACCCAGAAGGGCAGGTACAAAAAGTACGTCGTGGATTCGCGGCTCAGATACTTCAAGCCGCACTCTACTAAGATAACAAAGACGTTTGCCCAGGAGGTCTTGTCGGGACTGAAGGATAAGCCCAGGTCCATCCCGCCGATGTTCTTTTACGACCTGAAGGGCTCGGATCTCTTCGAGAAGATATGCACCCTGCCGGAGTACTACGTCACCCGGACGGAGATTGGTATACTGAATGCGGTGCAAAAGGACCTGCCGTCGTACCTTGACGGGCCGGTCAGGATAGTGGAGCTTGGCAGCGGCATGTCTGTCAAGACCAGGACGATCCTGGATGCCGTTGCCGGCGTGCAGGAAACGGTGGAATACCTCCCAATCGACGTGTCTGACATTCTTGCAGAGAGCTCCGAGCATCTGCTACGCGACTACGACTGCCTGCGCATTGCCGGAATCATCGACACCTACGAGGGCGGGTTGGAGTTTCTCCGGGACTATGGCAGCGAGAGGAGCCTCGTGCTGTTTCTCGGATCCAGCTTTGGGAACTTCTCCCCCGAGGATGGAGAAAGATTCCTGCGCGACGTGAGCCGGATGATGCGTCCCGGGGATCTCTTCATGATTGGATTGGACCTTGTAAAGGACAAAAAGGTGCTAGAACCAGCCTATGACGACTCACGTGGCATGACTGCAAGGTTCAACCTCAACATGCTCTCCAGGATAAATAACGAGCTTGACGCGGACTTTGACTTGGAAAACTTTGCCCACCACTCGTTCTACAACGAAAGGGAGCAGAGAATCGAGATGTATCTCAAGTCCCTACTCAACCAGTCCGTAGTGGTGTCAAAGTGCGGCCTGAAGATTGATCTTAAACGGGGCGAATTAATCCACACCGAATACTCCCACAAGTTCACGCTGCCCCAGATTCACCGGCTCATCGAGGGTGCCGGGTTTCAGGCAAGGCGCGTCTGGCTTGACAAGGACGGGTACTTTTCAGTCACCCTGGCATCCAGGCTAGCCGGCGCACCTGAACCCTGATATCAGCCACCGCTCGTCGAGCCTGAAAAAGTTCCTGTAGCTTGCCCTGATGGAATCCGCGGGAGTGCCAAACGATCCTCCCCTGAGGACCTTCTGGCCCGTAAACCACTTGTCGTTGTACTCGTCAAACCCTGACTTGAACCCCGGGTATCCGGCAAACTCTGACGACGTCCACTCCCACACGTCCCCGATCATCTGCCTGCATCCGTAATGGCTGGCGCCGCCCTCGTACGCCCCTGCTTCTGCGCACCCCCAGACGTACGACTCGAGCAGGTTGCATTTGTCCGGCGTCGGAGGCTCGTTACCCCATGGGTATGCAGTCTTTGCCTGTACCTCCTCGCTCCAGCACGCGGCCTTCTCCCACTCTGCCTCGGTGGGCAGCCTCCTTCCTGCCCACCTGCAGTATGCGTCTGCCTCGTAAAAGCTGACGTGGCGCACCGGCTCGTCCGGATTGACCCTCCTGACTCCGCCAAAATCCCTGACGCTCCACCGGCTGCCTGCATCCTCCCAGTACATCGGCGCCTTCCAGTCGTTCTCCTTTACCTTCTCCCATCCGTCTGACAGCCAGTACCGGTACGTCTCGTACCCGCCGTCTTCGATAAACTCCAAAAACTGCCCGTTCGTGACAGGCAGGACGTCGATTGTATAATCCTCCAGGTACACCTTGTGCTCGGGCAGCTCTATGTCGTAGCAGTAGTCGCTTCCCCCGTAGCCCACGTGGTATATTCCTCCCGGTATGCGCACCGAGCCGTGCCGCACGCCACCCCCCCTCCTGGGGGCGGGGTTTTTCCTTGCCGGCCTGTACTGGTCTGCCAGCAGGTGCTGCAGGTCGTACACCAGCAGTTCTTGGTGCTGGCATTCGTGGTGGAATCCCATGGTAATCAGCCCGGCCTTGCCCCGATCCATCCGGTGTGTCCGGATGAACTCCTCCACCCTGCGGCTGATTATCCCAAAGTATTCAAATATCTGCTCCGTCGTGGGCCTTGAAACCACCCCCCTCAGGCCCTTGTCATGCGGGACGCCAAACTGCTGGTAGTACGAGTTGAGGTACTCTGAAAACTCTTCCGAATAAAACTCGTACCCCGCGTCTATTTTGCTCATGATGGCCTCGTATATCCAACTGACGTGGCCGATGTGCCATTTCGGCGGGCTCATGAACGGGGCAGTCTGGACTACAAAGTCGTCCTTCTCGAGCGTCCTTACCATCTCGAGCGTCCTCTCCCGGGTCCTCCTGAACATGCCCACAAGGGACTCCCTGTCCTTGAGCACCATGCCGCCTGCCATCACCATTTCCCCGATTAATTCCACTATTATACATGATCCTGCGCGCCAGCTAATACCCCCGCGCAACCACCGGGCGTGACACGGCGGACCTGTCGCAGCACAGGCACTTTTCGCCTGATCCAGCAGAGTCAAACGGAATGACCCGAATCTCCGCACCCGTGTCGTCCTTGATCTGCTTTTCGCACTCCTTCCTGCCGCACCATGGAACCACAAAGAACCCACCGTCGCCGGCCTTGGACTTGAACCCCTCATATTCGGTCGCCTCGAACGTGTTTTTCTTGGCCTGCTCCTTGGCCCTTTCGAACATCTCTGACTGGATCTTTTCAAGTATCTGCGGAACCTTTTCAGCCTCGGTCATGCCTATGCTGTACTTTTCGTGGCTGTGCCTCTCCACCACCTGCATGACATGCCCCTTGATGTCCCGCGGGCCTATCTCGATCCGCACCGGCACGCCCTTCATCTCCCAGTCGTTGAACTTGTATCCTGGCGAAAACCCCTCCCTGTCGTCCAGGTGGACGCGGACGCCGATTGATGCCAGGCCGGCCCTGATCTCTTCGGCCTTGGCCATGACTGTGTCCTTTCCGTCGCCAGTCTTGTAGATTGGCACTATGACTGCCTGCATCGGAGCCACCCGGGGTGGCAGCACCAGGCCCTGGTCGTCTCCGTGCACCATGATCATCGCCCCTATCAGCCTCCACGACACCCCCCATGACGTCTGCCACGCAAAATGCTCCACGTTGTCCCTGTCTGAAAACTTTACGTTAAACGGCTTGGAGAAGTGTTGTCCAAGGAAATGCGACGTTCCCATCTGGAGCGCCTTCCCGTCAGGCATTATCGCCTCCATGGTGGTGGTGTATACGGAGCCGACGAACTTTTCGTTATCGCTCTTCTTTCCCGTAACGACCGGAATCGCCAACTCCTCCTCGACTGTATCCCTGTATATGTCCAGGATCCTTGCCACCTCCCTTTCGGCCTCCTCCTGTGTTGCGTGCACCGTATGCCCCTCCTGCCAGAGAAACTCCGACGTCCTGAGGAACGGCTTTGTAGCCTTGATCTCCGCCCTCAGCGCGGTGTTCCAAAAGTTGATCTTCAGCGGCAGATCCCTCCAACTCTGGATCCATTTGGCGTACATCGTGTATGCCAGCGTCTCTGACGTCGGCCTGAGCGCCAGCCGGTCCCCTATGGGACTCTCCCCCGAGTGCGTCACCCAGAACACCTCGGGATTGAATCCCGCAAAATGTTCCTTCTCCCTTCCCAGAAGGGATTCTGGAATCAGCGTTGGCAGGAAGGCGTTTCTCACCCCCACCGATGCGAACTTTTTGTCAAACGTCTCCCTCAGCGACTCCCATATGGAGTACCCGTCAGGCCTGAGGACGATCAGTCCCTTGACCGGCGCATAGTCTGCAAGCTCGGCCTTTTGAACCACTTGGGTGTACCATTCGCTAAAGTCCGCATCCTTTGAGACCGTGATGCCCATGTCCTCATTGTTCAATCCAACCATCCGGGGAATAATTTAACTAATGAGCCTTTCGTAGCTCTAAAGCGGGTCGCCCTTGCACAGGACCATACCCATCACCCTGCTCTGGAAGTTCGGGCACACGAAGCACTTGACGAAATGCGTGTCCTCCTCGAGAACCGGACACGACACGAACTCCTGCTTCATCTTTTTGAGCATCTTCGGGCTGACTCCCTTCAGCTTGAGCTTGCCCTTCTCGTCCATTATACCTGCGGACTTTAGTTCTGCCTTGAGGGCATCATTCATGCGCTGTTTCTCCTCGGCAGCATGAACCTTGACTTCAAACTTGTGCTCCAACTCGGTCATACCGGCTATCATGATACCTGTGATTTATTGTTAACGTTTTGCACCGCCCGGCATGCTGCAATGTGAGGAATCCAGTACGATCCTCGCCTGAATTCAACTTTAATTTGCCTGACGTTTATGGTGTTTTTCATGTTTGGCAACCGATTCAGGCGGCACGCTGGGTCATGCTTCAATCTCAGGCGCGTGTATGGGCATCGGGGAATATCACCTTTACGCGGCGGGAGCGGGACGCGTACTTTGCCACGGTTCCTGTATCCTGACCTTTCTTCTGCTCCCGTATAACGTGCTGGGTGGACTTGCCAGTTTGGGCCTCATCTGCGTCCTTGATCCGCGCAGTCTAGAGTATTCTCGTACCGTCCGCTTGATCGTCTTTGGGCAGCATGATTTTCGTACAATACAGCCGCTCTTCATGCGGGTGATTTTTTCCTCATCTCAATTTGTACATTTCTGGTTATCCGGATGTGCGTCGGATCGATGCTTTCTGTATCTGTGGATCAAGAATCCTGCGAATGTGGGGGATCCAACATACAGGCCCATGTTCAATACTAGAACCGACAGCCCCAGTCCGACCACCCCGATCTCAGAGCTGCCATCTGCCAGGCTCATTATCGAGAGCGTGGCCAACATGGGCATGACAAGCGCCCTTACTATCGCATTGAATGCATCGTTTTGCCTCTGCATGTCTGCAATCGCAGGCGAGAACGAATAGTATACCTGATTGAACCCCTGCATGAACGCGGATCCTGCCGCTGTCTCCAAGACGACGTTGTCGCGCACTTCTCTGAGCGCCTGAACCTGGGGAGCAGTCTCCGTACCGTAGGCCGCGGTGGCGATGAGGCATCCGCCGGCGTTTGGGGGCTCGGCTGCTGGCGAATCCTGGGGTGTCGACCCTGCCGTGCCAGAACCCTCTTTTCCATCCGGCTCCAAATTCGCTCCAACTGTTGGCAGAATTCTGGCATCAATCCGCACGATCTGCACCGTGTTGCCTTGGAATGCCGAGACTGCAGCGTAGGATCTGCCACCACTCTCATACACTGCAATGCCTGTTGGACCGTCAAGTTCAAAGCCGTCCCCGTTCCGGACTGTCGCAACCGCGGCGGGGCTGGCCGGATCCGTGATGTCAATGATCTGGACCGTGCCACTATTGAGTGCCCCGACTATAACGTAGGATCTTTCGTCATCCTCGTACACTGCAATCCCCCACGGGCCGTCAAGCTCAAGGTCTTCGCCGTTCCGGACTGTCGCAACCGCGGCGGGGCTGGCCGGATCCGTGATGTCAATGATCTGTAACAGGCTGTCAGAACGCACGGCGACTATGGCGTAGGATCTTTCGTCATCCTCGTACACTGCAATCCCCCACGGGCCGTCAAGCTCAAGGTCTTCGCCGTTCCGGACTGTCGCAACCGCGGCGGGGCTGGCCGGATCCGTGATGTCAATGATCTGGACCGCATCGCCATCGAATACTGCCACTACGGCATAGGATCTGCCTCCGCTCTCATAGACTGCAACGTCCCCAGGGCCGTCAAGTTCAAAGCCGTCCCCGTTCCGGACTGTCGCAACCGCGGCGGGGCTGGCCGGATCCGTGATGTCAATGATCTGGACCGCGTGGCCGAAATGTGCCGCGACTATGGCATAGGAACTGCCACCATCCTCGTGGACTGCAAATCCCAATGCGCCCTCAAGTTCAAAGCCGTCCCCGTTCCGGACTGTCGCAACCGCGGCGGGGCTGGCCGGATCCGTGATGTCAATGATCTGGATCAGGTTGCTGTTGTGTGCCGTAAGTATGGCATAGGATCTGCTGCCATCCTCATACACTGCCACCACAGTTGGGTCGTCAAGTTCAAAGCCGTCGCCGTTCCGGACTGTCGCAACCGCGGCGGGGCTGGCCGGATCCGTGATGTCAATGATCTGGACCGCGTCGCCAATACGTTCAACTACTATGGCGTAAAGTCTGCTGTCGCTTTCATAGACTGCAATCCCCCACGGGCCGGCAAGTTCAAAGCCATCGCCGTTCCGTACCGTTGCCACCGGAGCAATCTCCACGCCCGATGCCGCAAAAGCCGGGTTGGGCCATCCTGCCACTGCACTTATCGGAGGAACGGATTGTGCGTCAAGGGTGCCCAAAACCAGCAAAGGCCACTCCACCTCCACATGGAATGGTTCAGTTTCATCAAGGGTCGCAAGCGCAAAGCTGGCTGCAAGCACCGCAAAAACCGCGACGGCACCCGGAATCGTTCTGTAACACTCTTCTCTTCTGGCAGGCATGCCCCCGATGCCGAGAGTTTTCCCAGTATTGCCGCTGCGGGAAACCGACGCCGGTTGCCATGGGGCGCATATTCCTCTAGCTTGTGACATGCATCTCTCCTTTAGGGATGGCTGTCCTACGGACGCATATGAACTGGAATTGGCCCTGTCGGTTTGATTCATTTGGTTATGTCTGTAGGACGCAGTCAAAAGTCTTTAAACGTTGATTAGGGATTCTGGTAACCGGTCAGGTCACCCAGACGCTTCTTCGAACCGGTTCGATTCCAGTATGCCCAGTATGAGTAGGCATGTCGTTATGGTGCCGAACATGAACACGCCTCATACCTGCATGCCGCAGTAGGCCTCCATCATGCCCAGTGTCCATGAGAGGCAGTGCCGCCTGCCTTACCTTCGCCCATGCACCATGAAAAGGAATGTCCCTTTACCATGCGTCCTGATCGTGGGAACGTCCTCCGCGTCCGCTGATCAAACCGCTATCGACGGACTCGTCGGAGGCGAACCAGACTTTGGAACTGCTCCCGATTTACTAGTCCAAGTCCCTAACCTGGACGACGGCGGGTTCGACATCGTTTACGTATAAAACGTTCGGAAACAGGAGTGATAATAAAAAAAGATTGGGATTCCGTAAGGATTCTACCTGTACGGAAGGTCAACCATGCCTCCACGCACCGACCCGTCGACGCTGATCGTGGCGACAAACTCGTCGCCGCCGGTATGCAGGATCAGTCCGGCTCCGGCGTACTCGAAGGATCCGGCATTCGAACTGGCACCGATTAACGTCCAGCCGTACGTCGTGCCGTCGCTCATTTTCCAAATGGGCTGGCCGCGCGAATCGCTTGACTCCATCTCGTGCAGCACCACGATGTTCACGGGCACGCTGGCAGTGTACGTCAGGGTGCCGTCGTATATGGCCCCGTCAACCGGAGGGAGTATCATGGCTATCTGGTGTGCCTCGTGTCCCACTCCGGGAGAGAGCGCGGAAGGTATGGTTTGGGTGTACCTGAATGTCTGGTCAGAGTCGGTCATCACCATCGAGTCAGACGCGTACAGCGTAAGGGCTGCTGCCCCCGCCACGGCTGCTCCAATCGCGATTACCGCTATGACTATCAATGCTGTGTCCATTCCAGCCCATAAAACTCAAATGAATATAAATGTAATCTATTGTGATGGTATGAAATTGTTTAACTTAAAGGCACAAAATAAAAGATTAGATCGTCCAGAACGCTTCTGACAGTTTTTCGAAAAGCCCTTGCACAGCTTTAATATTGTTTGGGAATTTTGTGCAGATCAGAAATCCGTTGTTGGTAATTTTTGACGTTGAGGGAGTGTTGTATGACGAGGAATACCTTCCCATACTTGCCGAGAAGGTGCACAAGGAGGACGAAATCTGGAAGATCACAAAGGAGGGAATCCAGGGAAAGATCAACTGGGAGGAAGGGCTGCGGACGCGCATTGCCGCACTGAATGGGCTTGACGAGAAGGTATGTCAGGACGTGTCAGACTCGCTGCCGATAATGACCGGCGCCCGGAAGGCATGCCAGGTACTCAAGGCCGCGGGGTGGAGGATAATGGCAGTCTCGGGCGGCTTTACAATAATGATGGAAAGGCTCCAGCGGGAACTGGGAATCGACCACATATTTTCCAACGAGCTCATATTCAAGGACGGAAAGCTTGACGGGGTCAGAATCAACGTGGACTCTGACAAGTCAAAGTCCGCACAGATAAAGATAGCAGAATGGCAGGAGAAGAAGGAAGACATAGTGTGTGTCGTGGACGGTGCCAACGACGTGAAACTCTTCGAGATTTGCGGCTTGGGAATCGCCTACAGGGCGCAGGACTTGGTCAAGGATCTTGCCACCACCACGCTTGAGGAGAAGGATCTGTCCGGCATACTGGAAATAATCAACAAACACTACGGGCTGAAACTCGATGCGGAAAATTCCGCATAATTCATTTTTACCCGACCCCTTGAGGTGATGTGATGCAGGTAATTCCGGTCCACATTCCAAAGGAGATTGGACCGTCTGACGACCTTCCTGCACTGATTGCCGCCCACGCCTCCCTGCGTGACGGCGACGTGGTAGTCGTTGCGCAAAAGATCGTCTCAAAACAGGAAGGCCAGACGGTTCCCCTCTCGTCTGTAACCCCGTCGCTGCTCTCGGAGGGAATAGCCTCGCAGTACCAGAAGGATCCACGGCTGGTTGAGCTGATCCTCTCCGAATCCAGGCGCATCGTAAGGATGCGCGACGGCGTCATCATAGTCGAGACCCACTCGGGACTTGTGTGTGCAAACGCCGGCATAGACCAGAGCAACGTAAAGCCAGACCACGCCACGCTCCTCCCGGCAGACTCTGACGGGTCGGCAAGGCGGATCCGCGCGGGGATCATGGAGAAGACAGGCATGCGCGTGGCAGTGATAGTATCTGACACGCTTGGCCGCCCGCTTCGAATGGGGCAGACCAACTGCGCAATTGGAATATCCGGAATGGGCCCGATACTCGACTATGCCGGGAAATGCGACTCCTTTGGCAACATCCTGCGCGTCACTGCCATCGCGGTATCCGACGAGATTGCCTCTGCAGCAGAACTGGTCATGGCAAAATCCACCGGCTGCCCTGTCGCAGTAGTGCGCGGCTATGCGTTTGATCCCGATGAGGGCAGCATCGATGCGATGATCCGCCCCCATGCAGACGACCTGTTTGGGTGACTGCATGTGTTATCTGGGCATCATCCGTGCCGGTTCCTGTCGCCGCTCCCGCACGCATTTGCCGGTGCCTGAACCAACCTACATGCAGGCCACGAGATGATCCCATACAGATGCCCGATGGTGGAATATTATCCGGAATGCGACGCACCCATTCTGAGTGTTGAATTTCCCGAAGAACTGGAAATGCTTTCGGATGGATTCGAGATAACCGGCAGCCCGGACAAGCACAAGGTTGCGCACCAACGCGGCAAAAAAAAAAACAATAACCTTCGGAAACTATCATACTCACACATCAATCCTCACCATGGTTGTAAACGAACCCACATTCCATACGGCAAACCTATTGCGCATTGGCGTTGCCGGGCATGGGGGATTTTTTGCCTTTAGCGTCACCACTGACACAGCCACCCTTAATCATGGCCACCCTAACTCTGGAGATATTGTGCTTCCCGCCTCAAGTTGATAAATTTAGAAACATTATGCCGCTGCACGAACGGGGTGGTGCACCACATTATTTGGATAACATGCTGTCCGGATACCACCGGCCTGGTTCCATGAGTATCGAGGATGCAAGGCAATTATAGCTGGAATTTCTAAGGCACCAAGCGCTGAACCCCAATCATGATTTTATCCCGTTCTACAAAATTTTTTCCGGCACGGCTTAGACGAAATAGGCGTCGTGGTGATGGAGTCAAAAATAAAGGACTTTGCAGAACTGGTCCTGAAACATGTTTTAAAAGATGAATGCAATATTGAAACACGGCTTTATTCGATACTTGGCTTGCTGGTGGCTGGATTGAGGTGTTTCTGGTAAAATAACCTGAACATAAACATGAAAACTATGGTGGCATGCAAAAATTCGTGGAGAACGCACCCAAACGCCGTCAGGGGCGCGCATGCAAAGACGGCCGGCAGGAATTGGACGCATCCGTGAACTCCTGATAGAATTAAGCGCAGTCACACGCTTTTAGATAAAGGTTATAATCTGATGGGGTGGGATTTACTTGCAATGAGCATCCGCACGGAACTGCACTGCCACAACTCGTACTCGAACTTTCACCTTGGCAGCGACGATCCCCCGTACGACTGCGACATATCCATACGCGACCAGCTGGAATGCTCCCTCGCACTCGGCCTTGACGCGATATTTGTAACCAACCACAACACGCTTGACGGATACTCCCAGCTGCTCGAGTACCGCAACAACCATGAAAAGTTCAAGGGCATCAGCGTCTTTCCGGCCGAGGAGGTCACGACCGACACCGGGGCGCACGTCATCGCGTATGGCATACGCGAGGCCATACCTGCGGGACTGGGCATAGACGAGATAATCGATCGCGTGCGGCAGCAGGGCGGGGTGTCGTCTGCGCCCCATCCGTTCAGCCTGCTCGACGCCCTGCGCGAGGATGCAGGAAAATGCGACATGGTCGAGGTCTTTAACAGCAACAACGTGGACGTCATATCAAACGCGCGCGCCACGCAGTTTGCGCTGGACAACAACATGATCCAGGTGGCCGGAAGCGATTCGCACGTGCTGTCAACCCTGGGGCGATGCGTAAACGTAATCGACTCGGAGGATACGCTCGATGATGTCCTGCATGGCATGGGGCACGGCAGGGTGAGGATAGAGCAGGCAGGATACGCCCTGCAGGGGGAGGTCCTTGACCACCTGAGGTACAAGGTCAACAGCTCGCGGGAGTACGTAAGGGAGTACATCTCAGAACACTATCCGCACTCAAAGTGGCTTTTGAACCTGATGCTGAGGATTTATGATGCCGACCAGGACAGCCACCTGTGGAGGCTGTTCTACAGGATTGCGCTCCACTTCATGCGGAGGATCTCAAAAAAGGTCAACTACCAGGCCATGGATCCCGCGTTCATGAAAGAGCGAAACCTGGCCACGATGTTTCGCATGGCGCTGTAGGTATGTAGGGCAAGCTCATCTTGCGTAGATTTTAATATGACAAAACGCCCTTGGTGTTTGATATCATGTCTGATGCTGCCGCCAAACTGGACGCAACGGGGCTGTTCTGCCCCGAACCAGTCTTTAGGACCAAGATTGCGATAGAGCGGATGCAGGCGGGCAACGTCCTGACAGTTTCTGCCGACGACCCGGCAGCAGAGGAGGACATCTCCCGCTGGGTCACAAGAAACGGCCACGAACTGCTTGACATGTCAAAGGACGGCAGCGTAATAACGTTCCAGATTAAAAAGGTGAAATAGTCGGCACCATGACCCTTGTAAACACGTCCGTCTTGACCCGCGTCGGAAACACGCCGCTTGTCGGACTCGACTCCCTATCAGGCGGCACGACTAGCTACCATGCAAAACTCGAGGGGCACAACCCGTTCGGGTCGGTAAAGGACCGGGCGGCACTGTGGATGATACGGGACGGCGAGGAAAGGGGGATTCTGACTGCCGGCAAGAGCATCATAATTGAGCCCACGTCGGGAAACACGGGAATAGCTCTGACCGGAATCGCGAATCTTCTGGGCTACAAGACCGAGATCGTCATTCCCGAGAAGGCAAGCAACGAGACCAAGGAGATCATACGGAACCTTGGCGCCACGATCTTCGAGACAAGCGACGACTTGTGCCCCAAGGTGGGGCCGGGAACCGATCAGAGCGTCGCGCTTGCAACGTCCATCGCATCCTCCAGGCCCGACACGTACTACTCGCCAAACCAGTACGCAAACGAGGCCAACTTCAAGGGCCACTATCTGGGCACGGGACCAGAGATATGGGGGCAGACTGACGGCATGGTGACGCACTTCTTCACGGGAGTGGGAACCGGCGGGACAATCACCGGGATCGGCAAGTTTCTCAAGGAGAAGAATCCCGACGTCAAGATAATCGGCTGCCAGCCGCAAAAGGACCACCTCATCCAGGGATGGAGGAACTTTGAGGAATCTGCAAAGCCTGACTTGTTCCTCAAGCGCGAGGACGTGGTGGACGACTGGGTCAGCGTGGACAACGACGAGGCGTTTTCAGTAGTGCGCGAAGTCTTTGAAAAGGACCGACTTTTGATCAGCCCCTCGTCTGCGGCAGTATACGCGTGCATGAAAAAGTATCCCATACCGGACGGCGCATGCGTGGTGGGGATATTTGCAGACGACGGAAGGAAATTTAAAAGCGTTTACTCCTCCCTTGGCGTCATGACAGACGCCGAGTTTGACGACGCGCTAAAGGATGCGCGGCACATGTCGGATCTGGCATACTAACCCTTGGCAGTTCCGCCCAGGCCCTTTTCGTAAAATTCCCTAAACGTCCGATTCATCTCTTTTTCATGGCGCAGGCACGTGTCGCTTTGCTGGACCAGCCGGTCCTTTACGTCCTTGCTCCACCTGCTCTGCTGCCTGTCCCGGGAGTCCATTATTGACGGGTTTGCCGCCACCTCCTTCATCGTCTTGACAAGAGACACGCTGAGCTGGCGCATCTTGCTCATCCCAAGCAGAAACATCTGCGATTCCTTTTCGTCCACCAGGCAGATAATCGAGTGCGCTTGGGAATAGTACTCCATGCCAGCACCGGCGTACCGCTCAAAGTCTGCGACTCTCTTCTCCCAGTACTGTCTGGACGGCTTCTCCTTCACCTTGTAGCTGAAATGCATCTCCAGGAGATTCCTTGACAGCTCTGCAAGCCTCTGGCTGTGAATCCTGACAGATTCTGTCAATTCTTTATCATTCACGGGATTGAAACGGCCTCTTCGTATTGGTTTTTCATGGAGTTTTTTTATCTTTGGTAGAATATATAAATCCGGCATCAGATGATTTTTCATGCCCGGCTGGGTTCGGGAACTGATATCTTATGGTCCTGTAACGTTCTCGGGTGCTAACACGGGGGTCTCAGTCAAGGCACTTGGTGGTCGCTATGAATTTCTGCACCAGGACGCCGTGCGCGGAGTCCCGGCCCCTGTATACGTCTGGACCTGGGTTGCCGTAATCGCAGTAGGCGTTTTTATCCATGCCCCGGTACTCGTCGTAGCGCAGCTCCAGGATCAGCGCGTTTCCCGTATCTGGGTTCAGATCGCCCATCTGGAACTCCGCATCGTGCTGCCTGCGGTTAAGCTCGGAGACGTGATCCGGGAACCTTTCTGAAAACACCACATACTCCCTTGACTCCATGAACAGCTTCTCTAGCTCCTCGTCGGATTGGGTCAAGGTTTGGTCGTGGTCATAATTGTTGATGAGGTTTGGAAGGGTGATCAGCCCAATCGTAATCATTATGAATCCTGCAAATATTATGCCGGTAATTATTCCTGCCTTTACAAGCATGATCAAGATGCGATCCGGTGCGGGTGAGTCGCTATAATTGTTGCGCGGTAGTCAGCTAAGCGAAATGTACCATGATTTAGGCCAAATCTGACAAAAAATGTAAACAGATCAGTAAGGGTACGATCCTACCTGATCTCAGATTTGAGATACATTTCGCTTATCTGGTCGTGGAAGATGCAGCATCAATGTACGGGTTAATCCACGCGAATAATTATAAAAAAAGAAGTCATTTGGCCTCGTCAAACACGCTGTGTAACAACTTGCCAGTTGGATAGTTCTCGTTGTATGCTTTTCCGTCAACAACCCTGTACTTTCCGTACATGCCTATCTCGACATAATACAGGTCATTCATTGGACCGTAGGCGTCGTCTGCCTTTCCAATATGCAATATGACGCTCTCTCCTATCTCAAACTGCGGTTCGAACGCGTCCACGTATATGATGTCGTGTTCATAGCCCCCGCTAAGGTAGAACACGAACTCGCCATCGAGCTTGAGGTCCATGTCAGGGTCTATGTCCTTGGACACGTTTTTGACCACCATGTGTACCGGGATGGATGCAAGTGAGTTTCCAGATTCATCTGTCCATGGAATGGGATCGCCCACCTTCAGGATCTCCCCGTATACGGTGAACAGGACGCTGTCCTTTGTCTGTTCGATGTCTGTCAGCATGGAAAAGTCACCTTGTCCCATTACCAGGTTCGGGTTGGCCTTGGTTATGTCAGACGGCGTGTACACGTATTGTCTGTCTGCCCCGCCGGCAGCCTTCACGTAGGTGCGGGAGTCCATGGTGCCGTCTTCCAGCACCGGTCCGTACTTGTCGTATCCGTCCTCTGTCTCCGTTATGGTGTACGTGATGGGGTTGCCTGACGCGGCTATGCCGTGCAGCGATATCTGGTAGGTGTCCTCGGTCAGGCGCCATATCTCGACATAGACCTCGTTGCCCCAGCCGGGCTCTGTCCAGACCGCGCTGGACTCGTCGCCGAGGTGCTCGATCATGTCAGCCCACCAGTGCGTCATGTCCGGGTTGTAGACTGTCTCGGCCTCCACGGCAGGTGACGGCCTTGTGATGGTGATTTCAGCGGTCCTGTTGCCTGCGTGCACGCGCAGCCTCTCTTCGACATCCTGCAGCTTGGCAAGCAGGTCTTTTTGCTCCTCGCCGGTTGCAGCAGACAGCTGCCCGGCTATCTGCGTGGCGTTCTTGAGATCCATTGCTCCGCTCAGCAGCCTGTTTAATCGTTCAAGCTCTTCAGGGTTGCCCTCCTTGGCGATGTCATCGTTCAGCCTGTCGATAGTCTCCTGCAGTTGTTCCTTTGCGGCCGTCTCCACGTACGCTTGGTCTGCGGCGTAAGCGTAGGTGAGCAGGATTGCCGCTGCGGCCAGAATGGGTACGGCGAGCGCAGTTTTCATGTTCCATGCCATTACAAATATTCGTAAATACAAAGTTAATAAAATAGTTAAATCGGGTTCTGTAACTCTTGGTGACCCAAAACCGGGTTCTCCAGATTGGGTGATTGTTTCACCCTCGGTATTCTGCCAGACCGGGTGGGGAAAAAGAAGTCCACATGGCAGCATGTCATGCAGATCAGTGCGGCTAAGTAAATTCGGCTCGGTTCAATATTGAACACATGGAAAAACATCCTCGTAGTAGTCGTGGCAGCGGATCGCCCCCTTGATCACCATGTGCTTCGCGCACTTAATTTTGAGCCGGAATGTGTCCGCGAGTCTACCTATAATCTCTTTTGTGTGAGGTGGTATGATCCAATTTTTTTGAAGCTGCGCTCAAAGAGGGACGCGTCAAGACTGCTCACTATGTGGATTCCTGCATTCCATCCATGCGTGTCTCCAGTCTCAGTGCCAGAGCCGTCCCCCGTGCCGGCCCTTGCTACAGGCATGATCTTTTCGGCAACGTATGATGCAAGTCCGGACAGGTCGGTCGCCTCCAGCACCGTCACCAATGTGGTGTCAGGAAAGTGTTTTGACGGGATCACCGTAAATACAGAGCCACCATCAAGAGATGTAACATGGATGCCGTCTTTCAAGTCATAAAGGCGCCACGAGTCTACATACTGCATTCCCGCCAGATCCACGTCCACGATGCGCTCGCGGTACCTGCCGCCTTTGGTGCCATTCATCTCATACCAGTTCCAGACGTCTCCTATTTCATACCCGCATTTTCTTGACAGGTTCAGGGATGGAACGTTGTCAATGCTTACAAGTGTACGGACCACGCTGCCGCCTTCGCTGCGCACCAACTGCTCTGCATGTTTTATCATCTCTGTTGCATGCCCGCGCCCTCCAAAGTCGGGATGGACGCGTACCCCTTCAATCCACCCTTGTCCTGATTCGACCGATATGCAGCCCGCACATGCAATCCTGCCGCCTTCCCACATGGCATACATGGTTTTTTCCGCAAGCCATGAATCAAAGGTATCCTCGAAATAGTCGCCTTCAGGATACAGAACCCGACAAAAGTCCAGGATCTCGCTTTTGTCAGACATGGATGCAGCCCGTATCGTCAACGTCAAAAATATCCCGTTGAGATATAAATATGCCGTGAGTGCAAACGGGCTATATTGAAACAGGTCCTCAGGCGGTGGCAGATTTATGCCATAGTCATTTGTTTCTCGTTGGGATCGGTTATCACAGGCCGGCACTGTTCGAAATTGTGGATCTGGCCAAATTCAATCCAACCGGTGCGTGTCAGATCACCAATATTAAACAGAACCGAGGCGTATGACGGCATTTGGAACGAACGAAAAGAATACGCCACACATGCAGGTGATACGTTTTGAAAAAGTCCTGGATTGCAATACCAATAGTCGGCGTGGCGGTTGCAGTGGCGGCGATATTGTTTCCATACGTGCAGCCATCCGAAGAGCCCCGTGACGATCTTTCGTTAAAACAGCCGGCGTCGGAACAAGCAGGGGGAATTGGCAGTCCGGACGCGTCCAAAACAAGCGACAGGCCGTTCGTGACAACTTGGAAGACCACCTCTCCAAGCGAATCGATAACCATCCCGGTGGGCAACGCGACCGGCGCCTACACCGTGGACTGGGGCGACGGCAGCATGTCTGCTAACGTTACGGGGGACCAAGCCCACGCGTACGAGGACGCCGGCGCCTATACCGTTGCCATCACGGGTAACTTTGAACGCATATACTTGAACGGAGACCGAAATAACGCACCCAGGCTGAAATCCATAGAGCAGTGGGGAGACGTACCGTGGGTGTCCATGGGATCGGCGTTTAACGGTGCCCACAACATGGTCTACAACACTGCCGACATCCCCGACCTGTCGGGAGTTACTGACATGTCATGGATGTTCGTCGGGGCGGATTCATTTAACGGCAATTTCTCTGCTTGGGACGTCTCGGGCGTGACTGACATGGCCCACATGTTCGGGGGAGCAGATTCCTTCAACGGCGACATCTCCGGCTGGGACGTCTCGGGCGTGACTGACATGGATGGTATGCTCAAGAATACCAATTCCTTCAACGGCGACATCTCCGGCTGGGACGTCTCAAATGTCACTGACATGAGCCAGATGTTCCATAGCGCTTGGAACTTCAACGGCGACATCTCCGGCTGGGACGTCTCAAATGTCACTGACATGAGCCAGATGTTCCATGGCACTTGGAACTTCAACTCCGACATCTCCGGCTGGGACGTCTCGGGCGTGACTGACATGGGTGGTATGTTCGAGAATACCAATTCCTTCAACGGCGACATCTCCGGCTGGGACGTCTCGGGCGTGATGAACATGTCTGGAATGCTCGCCAATGTCCGTTACTTCAACTCCGACATCTCCGGCTGGGACGTCTCAAATGTCACTGACATGGGTGGTATGTTCGAGCATACCAATTCCTTCAACGGCGACATCTCCGGCTGGGACGTCTCAAATGTCACTGACATGAGCCAGATGTTCCATAGCGCTTGGAACTTCAACGGCGACATCTCCGAGTGGGACGTCTCGGGCGTGACGGACATGTCAGATATGTTCGCCGAGACCCATTCCTTCAACGGCGATATATCAAACTGGGATGTCTCTAGTGTGACAGACATGCACAGAATGTTTGCCTATTCTGACTTTAACGGCGACATCTCCGAGTGGGACGTCTCGGGCGTGAAAGACATAAGTTACATGTTTAGTGGCACTTCCTTCAACGGCGACATCTCCGAGTGGGACGTCTCAAATGTCACTGACATGTCCTACATGTTTTGGGGAGCAGATTCCTTCAACGGCGACATCTCCGGCTGGGACGTCTCGGGCGTGACTGGCATGTCTGGAATGTTCTCCAATGCCGATTCCTTCAACGGCGACATCTCCGAGTGGGACGTCTCAAATGTCACTGACATGTCCTACATGTTCACCGATATCGGCTCATTCAACGGCGACATCTCCGGCTGGGACGTCTCGGGCGTGACTGGCATGTATGACATCTCCGACTGGGACGTCTCGGGCGTGACTGGCATGTCTGGAATGTTCTCCAATGCCCACTTCAACGGCGACATCTCCTGGGACGTCTGGGACGTCTCTAGGGCCAGTTCCTTCAACGGCGACGTCTCGGGCGTGACTGGCATGTCTGGAATGTTCTCCAATGCCCATTCCTTCAACGGCGACATCTCCGAGTGGGACGTCTCAAATGTCACTGACATGTCCTACATGTTCACCGATATCGGCTCATTCAACGGCGACATGGGACGTCTCTGACTGGCATGTATGACATGTTTTCCTACTCTGACTTCAACGGCGACATCTCCGGCTGGGACGTCTCGGGCGTGACTGGCATGTCTGGAATGTTCTCCAATGCCCATTTCAACGGCGACATCTCCTGGGACGTCTCGGGCGTGACTGGCATGTCTGATATGTTCGCTAGGGCCAGTTCCTTCAACGGCGACATCTCCGGCTGGGACGTCTCGGGCGTGACTGGCATGTCTGGAATGTTCTCCAATGCCCATTCCTTCAACGGCGACATCTCCGAATGGGACGTCTCAAACGTGATGGACATGTCTGATATGTTCGCTAGGGCCAGTTCCTTCAACCAAAACTTGGGCAGCTGGTATATCGTCTTGGACAGCACGTCCATCGACATCGGCAGTGGCACAAAGAGTGTCGGAAATATCGCCGCGCAAAACCCGATCCTTGACTGGCAGTATCCAGTATACGGCATAGGATCCGGTGCCGATTCGGTTCTCTTTGTAATCGACGGAGATGACCTGATGATAAAGCCATCCGTGGATTACTCCGGCAAGACCGAGTATGCAGTCAATATCACCTCGACAGGTGACTTTGGCAAGAACAATTTTCGGGTGATCAACGTGACAGTGATCGGAGCCGCGTTTTAGGGCTGTCTTTCAACCCAGAGAAGATCCGTATCACTACAACGTTACAGAATGTGAAACGGGAAGATATTAATTAATCGTGCCAGTTTCGGCCATCATGCAAAAGGCGACCGTAGCCGAGCAGTCATCCAAGATATTCGCAGATGTCCGCGAGGTCGAGATTACCCGCGCAATCGCAGACGAGTTCCACCGCGTCCTGATAGACAGGGCCGACTCTGACGTGATCATCATTGGCGCAGGGCCTGCGGGCCTGACTGCCAGCCGGGATCTTTCAAACATCGGATTCAAGGTGCTGGTGATAGAACAGAACAACTACCTCGGCGGCGGCTACTGGCTTGGAGGGTACATGATGAACCCGGTAACTGTCAGGGCGCCTGCGCAGAAGATCTGGGACGAGCTGGGAGTGCCGTACAAAAAGGTCTCCGAAGGACTGTACCTCACCCCAGGGCCGCACGCGGTATCAAAACTGATAGCCGGAGCATGCGATGCAGGCGTCAAGTTTCTCAACCTTACAAAGTTCGACGACCTTGTCATGAAGAACAACAGGGTGGCCGGAATCGTCGTGAACTGGATGCCGGTCTCTGCGCTGCCGCGAAACATTACCTGCGTTGATCCCATAGCGCTCGAGGCAAAGATGGTCATCGACGCCTCCGGGCACGACTCCGTGGCAGTAAAGAGGCTGGTGGACCGGGGACTGGCAGACTGGAAGGGAATGAACCCCATGTATGTAAACGAAGGCGAGGAGCACGTAGTCCACAAGACCGGTGAAATCTACCCCGGACTGGTGGCAGCAGGCATGTCCGTCACGGAGACGTACGGGCTATCTAGGATGGGCCCGACATTCGGATCCATGCTGTTTTCAGGCAAGCGGGCAGCCGAGATTACCGCAGAAAAGATCAGGGAACTGGAAAGATAGTTCCACACTCGCGTTGAAGATATCCAAGATTGTCATATGTGAGGAGCACGCTGCTCCCGGAATTGACGCTGGCCGGGTGGTGCAATTCCTCTCAGACACGTTCGACGTTGTGGTGGAATGGGGAGGCGACGTATCCGGGCATGTGGGGCCTGGAAGCGTTGAGCGCACCAGAATCCTTGATTTGAAGAGGCCGTTTCAGCCCCACCCTGCGGCCGGCCAAGTCAAGGACCGGACCGCCGGGTTTGAGGCGTACGACGGATTCGAGCTCCAACGGGTGCTGAGGGAATGCATGCCTGCAGTGTCTGCAGAGACGCTCTGCATAGTCATCACCGACAGGCTCACGTGCACGTTTGACGCAGACGACTTTCGCTACCACGCCCGGGCGGTGGTGTGCGCCAACCCTGCAATAATCTCCACTGCCGGCATGGTGGAGGCGCCGGCAAGGCCAAGGCAATACTATCTGGACGTGATGGCCAGCCTGTCAAGGGAGGACGCAGACGGCGTCCGGGAGCGGTACCGGGGGAGGTTCCTCGAACACCGTGATCCCCGCATTCCGAAAGTCCTGGAGGGGTACCTCCTCCAGGCAGTGGTGTATCACGCGACCGGGGACGCGTTCTGCCACGATGCAGAGTGCAGGCTGCACAACTCGCACTGGCAGGAGGATCTGTTGCGCCTGCAGCTGGAGACTGAGCACCTCTGCTCTCGGCACGAGGGCATTCTCCGGCAGATGCAAGGGTAGCGCCGCCGCACTCCGCCTGTCTGGGACCCGCAAGTAGCGCATATAGCCTTAAATTATTGAAAAAATGAGGCTGTGTCATGATGGCCGCAGACGCAGGCGCCACCCTTGTGGAAAGCAGGGACGACGGCCCCCCAATGCCTGAAAAAAAGAAGACAAAGTTTGACGTGATTATAATCGGCGCAGGCCCTGCAGGCTACACGGCGGGCATCTATTGCTCGCGCGCAGGATACGACACGCTCATACTGTCCGGGATTCTCCCCGGCGGCCAGCTGGTCAACACGACCGAGGTGGAAAACTATCCTGGGTTTGAAAACGGCATCATGGGCCCCGACCTGATGATAGACATGAGAAAGCAGTGCCAGCGCATGGGGACCACGATAGTAGACGACCAGGTGACAGACGTTGATTTCAGGCACAAGCCCCTCAAGGCCCTGACTGCATCAGAAGAGTACGAGGGCAGGGCGGTAATAATCGCAACCGGCGCAAACCCGCGAAAGCTCGGGCTGGAAGGCGAGGCGACGTTTGCCGGCAAGGGGGTGTCGTACTGCGCCACCTGCGACGGGCCGTTCTTTAGGAACCAGGAGATAGTCGTGGCCGGCGGGGGAGACTCTGCAATAGAGGAGGCCACGTTTCTGACAAAGTTTGCCACCACCGTCCACATAGTGCACCGGAGGGACCAGCTGCGCGCAAGCAAGGTGATGCAGCAGCGGGCCTTTGACAACGAGAAGATAAAGTTCCACTGGAACTCGTCAGTGGCCGACATCGTAGGAGACCAGAAGGTGCGGCAGGTGGCCCTAAAAGACGTAAAGACCGGCCAGGAGAGCACGCTTGATGCCGGAGCGCTGTTTGTCGCCATCGGGCACGAGCCCAACACGGATCTGTTCCGGAACCAGATTGACCTTGACGCCGACGGCTACGTGGTGCTCGGGAAGGGAACGCACACCAACATAGACGGCGTGTTTGCGGCAGGCGACGTGCACGACAGGAAATACAGGCAGGCAATCACTGCAGCCGGGTTTGGCTGCATGGCTGCAATAGACGTCGACAAGTACATCGGAGAATCCAGCAGCTGACTCGCCCTGCCCTGCCAAGTCCGGGGCATGCATGCCGTTGCGGCAGGCAGGTTTTCAAAAAGGCCGGTGCATGCTAAGCAAACAGGGTGCCGTGCAGCAGGCCATCTGGCTACAAAAACTTTTACGCCCCACTACACACACATGCATAATGAACATACAAGCTGCGATACATCCGATCCGTAGACATGGACGGCATAATACGGGATTGCAACATGCACTATGCCATGAGAATGGGATACTCTCTGGAGGATGTAATCGGCGCCTCGGTCTTGGATCACACGACGGAGAGGTATCGCCCGGATATGCTGGCACGGATTGCCAAGTGGAGGGATACGCCAACTACAAACATCTCCAAAAAAAACAAACTGATGACAAAGAAGGGGGATGTCATTGACGTGCTGCAGGTAGTCAGAAAGAGGCATCAAAACAACGAAGTGATCGGGATGGACATGGACATGAGGGATGTCGCCATTATCAAGGCAATGCAGGACCTGTACGATGTCGGTTCGAGGGATGACTACGAGGATCCTTACATCCTGCGAAGGTCCGTAGACTACATCGGCACGATAGTGGACTGCAACGAGTCCTATCTGGACCATCTGGGTTACGCAAAAGACGAGGTGATAGGAATCAGCCTCTATGAGCATACGGCTCCCAGAAGCAAGGGCAACCTGCATGCAAACATGGAGAACTGGAGGGCGGGATACCGCGATTCGGCCGTGATATGGATGCTTAGAAAGGACGGAACAGAATTCCCAACCACCCTTACCGCAACTGATGAGCTCAACGAAGACGGCGTGGTGGTCGGCAGAACCGTGGCCCTCAAACTGATGGATGCGTGAGCCACTACCTGTCCGCGCCGTTTGGGCTGTTTGCTCCTCCCGGGGACGGTCCTGCCCGTCGCCGCGCACTATGAGAGAGCCTCCGGTAACCCGCAATGCCCATTCACGCAGCCTCCAAGTAGGAAGACAAATTTCCCCAACACGTGCCCTGTGGAGCGACCCGATGGATCCTCAAATCTTTTGGGTTTGCAGGTTCTCCAGATTCTGGCTGGCACCGTGCAACCGCAGGCCCAGATGCGCGCGCAGTCCTCTTCCATTCCTTGCATGAGGCACGGCCCCTCTTGGGATGACTACCAGATGTCCTGCTCTTCGGCTTCCCTGAATCCCACATTCCGGGGTTTTTTCGTCGTGTCCAATCTTGACACGTCCCTGCCAAAAAACAGGTCAATCGTCCAGTCCAGGAGCACTCTGATCTTTTTCTCCGTATTTGGTATGCTTGAGAGGTACATGTTCCTCCACAGGACCCATGCCCAAAAACCCACAATGTTTCTGCCCATGAACGTAGCAATGCCGGCGCGTTTTCCAATTATTGCCATGTGGCCCTTTGTTTTGAACTCAAACTTTTTCTTTTGCTTGTTTCTTATCAGCGCGTAGAGGTTGCCGGCCGCGATTTTTGCCTGGGCTTCTGCTACCCTGGCAGTAGGGGGAAATGGCCGCTCCGTTTCGGGATTGATGCACAGCGTACAGTCCCCCACTGCAAAGACTCCCGGAAAGCCAGGCAGTTCTAGAAACTCGTTTACGGCAAGCTTGCCCTTCTCGGTCTTGAGTATTGAATTTCTTATCGCGTCAGCCGCTGCTATGCCGGCAGTCCACACCAGCGTGTTGGTCCTGATTATGTCCTCCTGCCCAGCTTCTTCCCCGCTCAGTTTCTTTACGGTGGCCTCTATCCCGTTAAAACTACTTACTGCGCAGTTTAGCCTGATGTCTATTCCGCGCTTTGTTACCGCCTCATAGGCGAACTTTGCCATCTTGTCGTCGAATCCTAGAATTATTCTGGGGCCTGCTTCTATCACCGTGACGCTTATGTGGTCCTTTTGGATGTGCGGGTAATGCTTTTTGACATCTAGCAGCAGATCCATCAGCTCTCCGGCGGTCTCGATTCCGGCAAACCCGCCGCCTACAATTACAAACGTCAGCATGCTTTTTCTGTGGATTGGATCGGACTCGGTCTCTGCCTGCTCAAGCATGTCCATTGCCTTGTTCCTTAGTATTAGGGCGTCATTGAGTGTCTTCATAGTGCGCGCGTGCTTTTCAACGTCTTTCATGCCAAAGAAGTTGGTCTTGCTTCCCAGCGCAATGACGAGAAAGTCATAACGGACACCGATCCCGCGCTTTCTGCCGGTTCTGCGCAGATTTACAACCTTTCCGTGCGGATCTATGCTCATTACCTGGCCTTCATAGAACATCGTTTTTTTGCAGATTCCCCTGATAGGTGTTATGATATGCCTTGCCTCTGCCATGCCAGAGGCCACTTGCGGCAACATGGGGGTGGAAAGAATAAAGTTGTCCTCGCTTATCAGGACGATCTCGATCTCCTCGTCGTTCCGAAAGTAAGATTCCAGCTTTCTGACGCATCCTGCTCCTGCAAACCCGCCTCCGAGGACGACTATTCTTTTTTTGTTTTTTGCCATTTACCCGCCCCCGCAGAATACGAATATCCTATAACGACCCGTCCGGCCACTCATTTGGCAACACTGTCAACCTCTCTGGCAAAGAATTACACGCGTTCATGGTTTTTCAATTTTACAGCTGATAATAAATAATTATTTCGTATTTTTATCATTTATTTACAAGTTTATTAAACATGTCTGATTATTTAAATATTGAGAGCCGCCCTAGTCGGCTCACAAGCCATCCGGCGACGAGGAAACCCACCTAACAGAATTCATGCACGGGATCAATTTAGTCAGAAAAATACTGAGATTGCCCACATTCACAGTCATGGACAAGAATGGAACAAATCCTGCCAGGCAAGAATCGCGGCCAAATACAACTCACGCCCCAATGATGCCCGGCATGTGGGTGCAGGAGATCTGCTGCACCTGACGAAGGTTTCCGGCTCAGACGGGGATCTTGAGGGCATGGGCAAGAACGGATATCCCTACAGTTGCCCCGACGCCGTCATAGTGCCGATTGTTGTTATGCGCACTATTCACAGCCCCTGCAGCACCGCATGCATCCGGGAATGGCAACATCTGCCTTGGGTGCGGAGGGTGCCCCTGACCATGCCACTCCTGGTCGGCGTTCATGGAATAGTTGCGTGTCGAGCTCGGCAGGCATTACGGGACATGTCGCGTAATGCGATGTTGTTGTATCATTGCCCCTTGGTGTAAAAAACCCACAAAAATAGCCCATAATCAAAAATTTATAACCATAACGAATTGACGTCCTGTGTTGACAGAATCGCATCCCAGGCAGGTCATGCCCGACTCCAAGTCCAGAATCAACTGGTCCCGAATGGAGGAGGCAGACAGCTTTGCAAAGACCGTAAAGATGTTCCGCCAGGGATGGTACGATGCTAACAGCTTTCGGCGGTTCCGCCTCCAGCATGGCGCATACGGGACCCGAATGACCGGCGACTACGCCATGGTGAGAATCAAGATTCCCGCAGGTGAGATTTATCCCCAACAGCTTGAAAAGATATCCCAACTAAGCGAGCAGTACTCCATCGGTAGCGCGCACCTGTCCACCCGGGAGAACGTGCAGCTTCACTGGGTGGTACTTGAGGACGTATCCGAGATATTCCGGGAGCTTGCCCAGGTCGGCATGACATCCCGCGAGGCTTGCGGAAACACTGTAAGAAACGTCATGTGCAGCCCGCTCTCCGGCGTCTGCCAAGAAGAGGCCTTTGACGCAACGCCCTACTCCCTTGCCACTGCAAGATTCTTCCTAAGAAACCCGATGGCCCAGAACCTGCCGCGCAAGTTCAAGTTCAACTTTACGTGCTGTGAAAAGCACGGCATGGCGCGCATGGTCGACGTGGGGCTTATCCCTACGGTGCGGCAAAAAGACGGCCAGACGCAGAAGGGATTCAAGGTGTTTCTTGGCGGCGGACTGGGAAACAAGTCTTACGTCGGCTACCAGCTCGAGGACTTTACACCCGAAGAGGATCTGCTGCACACGTCCATTGCAGTCGTGAGGCTCTTTGACAGGATTGGAGACAGGAAGAACCTTGCAAGAAACAGGATGCGCTACCTGGTAAATGACATGGGATGGGAGAAGTTCCAAAACTTGGTTCTCAAGGAGAGGGCCATCGTGAGGGCGACGCAGTCAGTCGTCACTCAACTCCAAGTGGACGACACGCCTGCCGTGATAAGGCGGCCGATTGCAGTGTACGACGAGAGCGGCGCCCAGACCCCAGACGGGTACGCGCGGTGGCTCAAGACAAACACCATCCCCCAGCGGCAGGCCGAGTACAGTTCCGTGTTCATCACGCTTGAGGCAGGCGACATAACTGCCAGGCAGCTTGACGCCATGGCACAGATGATTCGCGATTATTCCGCAGAAGGCAAGGCAAGATGCGGGTTTGTCCAAAACCTGGCACTGCGGTACGTGCACAACGACGATCTGCCGATGCTGTACTCCAGGCTTTTGAACACCGGGCTTGCAAAGTCAGGCGCGCTCACCATGGCAGCACCCATCGGGTGTTCCGGCACGACATCGTGCAACCTAGCCCTGACAAACTCGCACCGGCTCGCAAAAGAGATCCAGCGCGAATTCCTTGCGCGAAACCTTGACCTTGACGACGATCTCCGGGACTCATCAATCAAGATAAGCGGCTGCCCCAACTCGTGCGGCCAGCACGGAATAGCGACGATCGGATTCTTTGGCGGCGGCGCCAGGGTTGGGCGAGACATGTACCCGAACTACCAGATGTCGCTTGGCGGCCGCTCGGACGGCGACACGATGCTCGGGCTGATCTGCACGCGCGTTCCTGCCAAGCGGGTAATCCGTGTGATTCTCAAAATCATCGAGCTCTTCAAGGAGCACAAAAAGCCAGACGACAGCCTCAAGTCGTGGATACACCGCGTCGCCAACAACTCCGGCGGCACGGAGATAAACTCCGTCAAGGACATCCAAAAGATTCTGGCTCCGATGGTCGCGCCTCCTGCAAGGGAAGACGATCCAGACTTTTACCTCGATTACGGCAGCGACGCCAGCTACCACACCAAAACCGGCAAGGGTGAATGTGCTGCTTGAGATCCGAAAACGTAACCCTGGATGCGGACTCGCTACGCTCTGAGATATCCGACAGGAGCGTCCGGGTGGTAGACGTCAGGAAGAAAGACGAGTACGAATCGGATCACATTCCGGGCTCGGTGAACCTGCCGCTTGCCAGCCTGCTCTCCGACGACAGTCCCGAACGGGTCCTGTCCCTTGTAAACTCCATGGGGATAGACGACGAGACCCGCGTGGCGGTGTACGATGACCAGAGCGGCGCCATAGCCTCAAGGGTGGCGTGGACGCTGGAATACCTGGGGCACTCTGAGGTCATGCTGCTTGACACCACCTATACCAACTGGAAGTCCCTCGGGCTAGATACCGACTCGAGCACCCCGCAGGTGCAGCCAAAGACGCACTCGATGAACCTGCAGCCGGACATACTTGCCACGCATGGCTACCTGGAGGGCGCGCAGGCGCGCGACGACGTGGTGCTGGTTGACAACCGGGAGAGGCTGAACTTTCTTGAACAGCACATACCGGGCGCGATAAACCTGCCCTACCACGTGTTTGGCACCCGGGATCACGTACTGCGGCCAAAAGACGAGATGAGGCGGCTGTTTGGCAACCGCGGGATTGGGGACGGTTCTGAAATCATCACGTACTGCGGCAGCGTGGGAACGCTGTCTGGCTTGGCATATTATGCCCTCAAGTCGGCAGGCTTTGACAACGCGCGCCTGTACGTGCGATCCTTCATAGAATGGAAGCGCCTCCAAAAACCCACCGCAAAGCAGGAAGACGCAAACTATTGGGATCTGTCTGCAGAATAGCTACGAGACCTCGCTTCTAAGCTTCTTTGTAATGGTGACCTCGACGTTGTCAAGAAGCACCAGCATCTTGTCCCTGTTCTCTACAATGTAGTCCTCTCCCCTGTCCTTGAGCCTGATCTTCCACAGCCTGATCTCCCTGTGTTCGTCAAAGAAGTTCTCTATCATGTGCATGCCTGACTTTTCTGTGTCGATGAACTCGTCGAACACCTCGATGGTCTTCTCGACGTTCCCCTCCTCTATGGACTCCCTTGCCGCCTGGATAGCCTGGCTCAGCTTCTTCATGTTCTTGACAGGCTTTGGCAGGGTTTTTCTCGTGATGCCAAACAGCCCCTTCTTCTCCTTGCCTATCTTGTCTGCGACATTCGGGGCCAGGTCGTAAATTGGAATCTTGCTCAACCCCTCGCGTTTCTCGTTCTGCACTATCAGGCCCTTTTCAAGCAGCTTCCTGAGGGCCTTTTCGGCATCCGCCTTGTCCAGAAATGTGGTCCACACCATGGCGCCTATCGTGTGGTATCCCTGCCGGATGGATTCCAGAACGACCACCTCTTGGATTCTCTTGAACCCCTCCTCGATCCTCACGTTGATGAAATCCGTGTCCCTGATGGATTTTCTTGCGTTCTTGACGTCGATCTCGATGGAGCGCTTCAGGGCCTCAAGCGATTCGGGGACTTGGTTTAGCAGGGACAAAAAGCAGGCCTTGTTGTACCACGCCATCCCGAAGGTCGGATCCGTCTCGATCGCCTTCTCGACTGAGTCAAGAGCCTTGGAGTATTTCTTTTGCTCGTAGTGCACCAGACCCTTGAGGTTCCACGCGTCCGGATTCGTGACGTCTATGTCAAGGACCCTGTCATAGACCCTTAGCGCCTCGTCATGATCGTCTAGGTGGAACCTTGTATATCCAAGCTTTAGCAGCGTCTCGATGCTGCCTGGGTCTATGCGCAGCGCCAGCTCAAACACTGCCGCTGCTTCCTCAAGCTTCTCGTCTGCCATGAGGTTGATGCCTTTTTTGAAGAGTTTTTTGCGGTTATAATCCGGATCAACCAGGCTGGTCCCTTCTTTTACCGGTTCGGGCTTGCCGCCCTCATGACTCTCTTCTAGTTTTTTCTCCTCCGGCGTGGGATTTTCCGACTTTGCGTCATCTGATTTCCCCCCGAATAGTTTCTTCACTAGCTCAAAATATACCATTATCCAGATAAATACTCTCCTTAATTCGTCACTGTCAGGTTGGTGTCATTCTTCCTGGACGTGGCAGAGTGCATGCAGTTGCATGCAGCCGTGTTCTGCCTGTTTACACGCATCTTCAGACTGCGACCCGCCAAGGCAAATGCGTTCGGCCGACGGATTCGGCAGACCAGAATTATAGTAGGCTGCAGTCTGGCACGCGACCACATTCGGACATGTGCGTGTGCATCCGGTATGCGTGATGCTTGACGCTGCACCCGGACCTGCAGGCCTATCGCGCCTGTGCTTGTGGCTTTGGAATCACGACGCAGAATCACGACGCAGAATCACGGAATAATCATCCACATCCGAAAAATCTAAATACAAAAATACATGGAACGCTCAGAGACGATCATGTCGTCCAAGCCGCAGATGCAGGTTCACGGCCCTGCACCGTTTCAGCAGTCTGGCGTGTATGAGACCCGAATCTCAATCACCAAATCTCGGCCGTCGGAGGATGACATAGAGTCAAATAAATTCTCGCCCATTTGGACCGGCACATTTCACCTCCGGGTCAAGGACGGTACGTTTACCGAAACCCTCGGTACTCCTGAGAACCCGCTTCCAGCATCCATCGAGAACCATGATAAAATTTGTATTGTTGTAAATGATCTGCTTTCCCCGCTATATTCGGCCTTTGACGTTCCTCTCGAGGGCGCAAAGGGCAAGGCCGCCAAAAAGGCTGCACCGAAATCACTCCCGGAAGGTGCTCCGGATTCGCAGTCCCGCTCAGAACCGGCCACTGCAAGTTCCGCTGATAATAAAACGTCTCCCGAAGGCAGCAAGAGGCGTTCTACTAGACGCCAAAAGGATGCAGTTGCTGTCGGTGGCTCTGCAGGTGATCTGGGCCCGCCCGGAGACAAGGGACCCACTGGTGTCAAGGGATCCACGGGTGACAAGGGCCCGTCCGGAGATAAGGGACCCGTAGGAGACAAGGGAGAGCGGGGTCCATACGGCCTGCGCGGTGACAAGGGACCCGCGGGAGAGCATGGACCTCCTGGCGATCGTGGAGATCGAGGTTCATACGGGCCGCCCGGGGACAAGGGACTCACGGGCGACAAGGGCCCGTCCGGAGACAAGGGTGACAAAGGCGACCGCGGTAACAGAGGTCTGGCCGGCCCGGTTGGTGACCTTGGGGCAAAGGGCTCCACAGGTTCTCCAGGCGACAAGGGCGACAAGGGACTCACGGGCCCGTCCGGAGACAAGGGATCCACGGGTGACAATGGTTTTACGGGTGACAAGGGCCCGCCCGGAGACAAGGGACCCGTCGGAGACAAAGGATTAACTGGTAAAACTGGCCTCGTAGGCGACAAGGGTTTGACCGGCTCGACAGGCGATAAGGGCCGACAAGGTTCAATCGGCGTTCAGGGCTCCGCCGGTCCAATCGGGAACAAGGGCCCGGCTGGCTTGGTTGGAGTCCAGGGCGACAAGGGACTTACCGGTCCAACGGGCCATCTAGGCGACAAGGGCAAGCAGGGCCCCGTGGGGGAGAAAGGCCCGACCGGCCCGGCAGGCGTCCAGGGCGAGAAGGGAATTCAAGGCCCGACCGGCCCGGCAGGCGTCCAGGGCGAGAAGGGAATTCAAGGCCCGACCGGCCCGGTCGGTGACAAGGGCAAGCAGGGCCCGACAGGCGACAAGGGTCCCCTGGGCCTGTCAGGCGACAAGGGCCCCCAGGGCCCCCAGGGTCAGGCAGGCTCCAAAGGGCTTACGGGCGTTCCCGGTCCCCAGGGCGAGAAGGGCGACAAGGGTCCCCTGGGCCTGTCAGGCGACAAGGGTCTTACCGGTCATGCCGGCGTGCCCGGCGACAAGGGCCCCCCGGGACCGCAGGGACCGCAGGGTGAACGGGGATTACCAGGCCCTGCAGGCGACAAGGGCCCCCAAGGTCCGCAGGGCATCCAAGGCCCGCAGGGAGAACGCGGCCCACACGGTCCTTCCGGCCTGCCGGGCGGACAAGGCCCGATAGGAGAAAAGGGCCCTGTCGGGCCGATAGGCCCAAAAGGCCCCCTAGGTCCGATAGGTGAACAGGGCCCGCTGGGAGGACAGGGCCCGGTCGGACCGCCCGGACCGCGAGGCCCTCCAGGCACTCCGGGAGAGAAGGGCCCATCCGGCGGAATGCCCTTGGAGCAAAAGGCAGTATTCAAGGATCTTTTGGAGATACTCACCAACAAGAACATAATCACAACCGAAGAGCAGATAAAGCTCATGAGCTATTTTTACTGATTCCCCTACCGTTCGTCTACGACGGCATGCGCGTATCTCTAGGCCAACTGCCGTCCTGCCGCAAGCCCGTTACCCACGCCGACTCTGGTCCAAATTGTGGATCTGACCAAATTCAATCCAACCGATGCATGTCAGATCACCCGAATTGAACAGAGCCTGATTTGGACAATAGAAATGCATCCAAAACATCACAACTATTAACTGCAGCAAACTTTACCACAATGAATGAATCTAGCCGTCCTGCTGTTTGTGTTGGTCGTTTTGGCACTCAGTGCTGGGATCGCGCATGCAGAGATCCTGTCCCCATACCAGCAGTTCAAGGAAGGCACTCCGGCGGATCAAGTGGTATGCGCAGACGGCAAAATTCTGATGTCATCCCCCTCCGGATCTCCTGCATGCGTATTTGCCAGATCGGCAGAGACGCTGCTCGACAGGGGATTCGAGCAGACCGGCCCCGTAACGGAACCTGCGTCCAGTCCTGGAGCGAAATCGGCAGAACCAAGGCCGATCCCGGCCGAGACCGCCTCTGCAAACAACGCCTTTGCCTTCGACTTTTACCGGCAGATTGCAGCCAAGGAGGGCAACCACTTCTTCTCTCCTGCCAGCATGCACGCGGCGTTCTCCGTGCTGTACGAGGGGGCGCGGGGCGAGACTGCCGAGCAGCTCCGCGGCGTGTTTGGCATGGCAGAAGACGATGCCGCAAGGCACCAGGCAGTGTCAGATGCCATGTCGTCGCTGAACCGTGACGACCCGCACGCCACCCTGGAGATGGCAAACTCGCTGTGGCTTGCAGAAAGACTCGTGCCGCATGCGCGGTACGTGGAAATCGTGAGGAACACGTACGCGGCAGACATAGAGACCGTCGATTTTGCCGACAGGATCGTGACCACAGATCTCATAAACGGGTGGGCCGCCGAGAAGACACGCGACAAGATCCCCAAGGTGCTGCAACCTGAAGACGTGGATGGTAGCACCCTCGCCGCGATACTCAACGCCATATACTTCAAGGGCACGTGGGCGGTGCAGTTCGACCCTGACGACACGCGGCCGCGCGACTTTGACACCGGGAACGGAACCGTCCAGGCAGACATGATGCGCGTGGATGCTGCCTTTGCCCACGCCGAATACGACGGTACCCAGATCCTCCGCATGCCATACGTCGGCGACAGGCTTTCGATGCTAGTTGTGCTGCCGCCCGGACGCGACGGCATGGCGGCCCTGGAGGAGTCGCTCACGGCAGAGGTGCTGGAGAGGTGGCAGCAGGGCATGTATGATACGGAGATTACAGTGTCCATCCCCAAATTCGAGACCAAGACGCATTATGATCTCATACCCGAATTGCAGGATCTCGGCATCACGCTCATTTTTGGCGGGGGGGACCTTAGCGGGATATCGGACACGGCCATGTTTGTAACCAAGGCCATCCAAGACGCGTACGTGAACGTAAACGAGGAGGGAACGGAGGCCGCTGCCGTGACTACCATACTGCTGGGTGAAAGCGAATCGCCAACGTTCATTGCGGATCGCCCGTTCCTGTTCTTCATACAGGACGACGAAAGCGGCACCATACTCTTCATGGGAAAGATAGTGGATCCGACGAAATAGACTACATGGATTTTTGAAAAAATGGCAGTCATGTGGTTCCACAGCCACCCCGCCACCAGGCAGTCCCAATTGGAACCGCCAAAAATGAACAGTGCCCCCACGCCCGCCTCACGCCCCGCGGGCCTTGATTATTGTCAATACGTCTTCGTCTTGAAGTATATGGCTCAGTCCCACCTTCTGCCCTGCGAATTTTGCACTCTTCCCCCACACCAGCCCGTACCTGAACTCCCTTCGCATCCTACGATGGATCTTGTTGCATACGTCCTCAACCGTATCCCCTTCCCTTGCAATCAGGGGCTCCTTGAAGTCAGTCTCCCCTCCCTTTGGCCGCATGTATATTCTGATGAACTTTAGTTTCTCGTATATCCTCTCCTTGAGAACGTCTATGTTGATGTCTGAGTTTGCCGAAACCTCGATGACGTCTGATTTTATCCTGTCCTTCAGGCTGTCCAGAAACTCCCTGTCCACCAGGTCAATCTTGTTTAGTATCGTCAATGCCTTGGAGTAGCTGATGTTTCCGGCAATATGATCTGCAAGCTGCTCTGACGTTATGTCCTCCCGCATGACCACGCGCGCGCTGACAATCCCATACAGGTGGAGTATGTCCTTGAGGTGCTTTTCTGTGATCTTCGTCATCCTTACCTGCTGCGCCACTGCAATGCCCCCCATGGATGCCTTTTCGACTGTGATGTTTGGAGGCAGCTGGTTTAGCCTTATCCCGATGCTCTTCAGCTCGTTTACCAGCACGTCTTCGTGGTACGGCTGGAACACATCCAGCATCAGCAGGACTAGATCCGCCGACCTTGCAACTGACAGGATTCTCTTTCCCAGCCCCTTGCCGGTCGACGCGCCCTTGATGATTCCGGGAAGATCCAGCACCTGGATCTTTGCGCCCTTGTACTCCATCATCCCCGGCACCACGGTGAGCGTGGTGAACTGAAACGCCCCCACGGCTGATTTTGCCCCCGTGATCTTGTTTAGGAGGGTGGATTTTCCGACGCTTGGCAGCCCGATGAACACCACCGTTGCGTCGCCTGACCGCCTGACGTCAAACCCGTCTGACTTCATGCCTGATTTTTTGGCGGTGTTTTCCTCCTGCTCCCTTTTGAGCTTTGCAATCTTTGCCTTCAGCAGCCCTATGTGGTGCTCGGTGGCCTTGTTGATTTGCGTTCTTGCCATCTCGTCCTGGATGGACTTGATCTTTTCAGGAATTCCCAAAACTACTCACCTGCCGGTGCGATCCATTCAAATAAAATCGTACGGCACTGCAGCCTATCTGCGGCGCGGCCGGCACTTGCGCAGGCGATCCTGCCAAACTCAAATCCGGGCGCCATCCTTGATAGGTTTAAAGTTCATGCGATTCAAGCACCTGCATGGAATTCTTCCAGCACGTGCAGCCGAGCGTGGCCAAGCCCATAATGATCGCCGGCATGCAGGACATGGGAAACGTGGGAAGCATAGTTATAGACTTCATAGCCGAGCGCCTTGGTGCCAAAATGTTCAGGACCGCAAGGCCGTCCCTGCCTGCGCACGTGGTGGACATGGGGGGATACATAGATCTTCCCAAAGAGGAATGGGCGTACAGGTACACTGAAGACATCATCCTGTTTGGGGGCGGGAACGGGCAGCCGCACAACGTAAGCGAGCTGAACGATCTCTGCAAGGACGCAATCGAAGTCGCAAAGAGGCATTCCGTAAAATTCATCTACGTGGTAGGGGGGCTTCATACGGACAGGGCGTTTGGCACGTCGCCGCGCACGTACGTCACGTCCACGTCGCAGGATCTGAAGGTGCGCATGGAAGATCTTGGCATGCACGTGACTAGAAGATCCATGATTACCGGCTTCAACGGCCTGTTCCTGGGATTTGCCAAGATGAACGAGATCCAAGGGGTGGGCATGTACGGTGAACTGCGCTCCCCGGCGATCCCGCAGTACAGGGCGGCTGCGAGCATAGTCAAGACGCTGGAGCGCCTTACCTACAGGAGTTTGGGGGACGTTTCCAGGCTCGAGATGATGGCAGCGATGGTGGAACGAGACGCAAAAGGTCGGTGATTCCTGCCGCCCGGATGGGAGTGGGATGCTGGCACCGCTGCATTGCAGCATGTGCTGGGCTGCCGCATGCTGGACTGCCACATGCTGGACTGCCTTGCACTGCATGCGTAGCAAATATTATTCGGTCTGCCCGACGGGTACTGTGAAAAAGACGTTTGCAGTAGATATTGACGGCACCATAACAGAAAACGGCGGGGGCAGGATACACCTAGACGCGCTCGGGGCGTTACGGCGCCTGGCATCTACCGGACACGACGTGATATTTGTCACCGGGCGGTCGTCTGTCGAGGGGTTTTTGCTTTCGGTGTTTGGCGGCACCACCGGAGTCGCGGTAGGCGAGAACGGCGGATGCATCACGCTTGGACACGGCAACCATGTCCTTCTGGGGGACATCGCAGAATGCCAAAAGGCGCTAGGCCTGCTCAAATCCTGCACAGACGGCGTGCAAGAAAAGCCGGTCTTTCCCAGGCTGACCGAGGTCGTCTTGGAGAGGACGTTTGACATGGCCGACGGGCAAAAGATCCTCTCGGAGAACGGCCTTGACGTGCGGCTGTCCGACAGCCTGTACGCTTACCATCTCAACTCTCCCGGGATAGACAAGGGATCCGGATTTAAGAGAATAATGGCCATGCGCTCAATCCGGCGCGATGACGTGATCGCCATGGGGGACAGCGCCACGGATATTCCGCTTTTTGACGTGGCCGGAACGAGCATCGCGCTTGGCAACGCCCCGGATGACGTGCAGTCCAGTGCCAGCATGACCGTCTCTGGCAAGTCCGGCGACGGCGTGCTCGAGGCACTGGACAGGCTGGCGCCTACCATATCTGGTGTATAGCATGGCATTCAAATCCATAATCGACGAGGTGCGGGGAAATCTTGAAACAATACTGGCAGATCTCTCAGTCGACGTCCAGTTTGCAGTCGAGCCGGCCAAGCCGGGATTTGGCGACATCAGCACTAACGTGTCATTCCTGCTCGCACGCGTTCTCAAGCGCAGCCCGCGCGACATCGCAGCCATGCTGTCTGAAAGGTACGGCAAACTCCCCTGCCGCCTGGTCTCAGAATCCGTCGCCCACCCGTCCGGATACCTCAACTTTCTTGCCGACTGGACCCTGCTTTCCAGACTCGTGCTGTCCGAATCGCGTCGCGACGAATTCGGCTGCCTCGACATCGGCCACGGCTCTACTGTCGTAGTAGAGCACACCAGCGTCAACCCCAACAAGGCGCTTCACATCGGGCACATCAGGAACATCGTCATAGGCGACACCATATCCAGAATACTGCGAAAGGCTGGATACGGCGTCAACGTGCTGAACTATGTCGACGACTCCGGGCTGCAGGTGGCCGACGTGATAGTGGGGTTTCGGCATCTCGGATTCAGCCTGAACCCCCCGGAGGGGAAAAAATTTGACCACTACTGCGGCGACGACGTATACGTCAAGACCACGCAGAGGTACGCAGACGAGCCCGCCCTGGAGGCGGTGCGGCGGGACACGCTCAAGGATCTTGAGGACGGGACGTCCGAGACTGCAAAATTTGCCGACGAGATCACCGGCCGAGTCCTGAGGAGCCAGCTGATGACGTGCTGGAACCTCGGCGTGTACTACGACTGCCTGAACTTCGAGTCCCACATCATTCGCTCCGGCCTGTGGGGGAGGGTGTTTGCAAGGCTCAAGGATATGTCGCTAATCGATCTTGAGGATTCCGGAAAGAACGCCGGATGCTGGGTGATTCGCGGCGGCGGTGGCGAAGACGACAAGGTGCTGGTCCGGAGCAACGGAACCGCTACATACGTGGCCAAGGACATACCGTACGCGGCGTGGAAGCTCGGGTTGCTCGACGACCCGTTCTCGTACGAGGAGTACGAGGCGGAGCAGCCGGCCGGCCCGGGCGGCGTGCGGCGCACCCTGTGGCGGACCAGGCTGGACGGCGGTGCCGGGCCGTCGCGCTTTGCAGGCGAGAAGGTCATCACGGTAGTGGACTCGAGGCAGGCCGGGCTGCAGCGGATAGTGTCCTCCCTGATGGGAAGGTTCAAGTCCGTCCCGGACGCGTACGTGCATCTCGGGTACGAGTCCGTGACGCTGAGCTCCGAGACTGCCGGCCTGCTGGGGCTTGGCACCGACGGGCGGCAGGTGCAGATGTCCGGACGGAAGGGCATGTACATCAGCGCCGACGCCGTATACGAGAAAATCCACGAAAGGGCGGCAGGCGAGACCGGCAGGCGCAACCCCGACATGGACGCGGCCGGCATTGGCAGAATCGCGCACGACGTCGCGGTGGGAACCATACGGTACGAGATGCTAAAGCAGGATCTGGATAGGATAATTGCCTTTGACCTTGCAAAATCCCTCAGCCTGGAAGGCGACACTGCATCGTACATCCAGTACACCGGTGCGAGGGCGTCAAGAATCATGGAGCGATCCGGCAGGACGGCAGGCCTGGACGTGGACTTTGGGCTGCTCAAGGAGAGATCCGAGCTGGATCTCGTCCGGGCCATCGGGATGTTTGACATGTGCGTGGGTGATGCGACGCGCAACCTTGCACCGAAGGTCCTTGCCCGGTACTGCCATGACCTGGCAGTCAGCTTCAACTCGTTTTACGAAAAGGTGAAGGTGCTTGACCTGGGCGACAGGCCCCTTGAGGACGCACGCCTCTGCCTGGTGGCATCCTTCAGGATCACGCTGGATGGGGCACTTGACCTGCTTGGCATTCCCGCCCCTGACAGGATGTGACTGCTTCTGGCCGCACGCCCCTTGGCAGCCGCCGGTGCCTGCCAGAACCGTAGATTCATATCCAAAATTCCCCGACGCACATCGTGGACAAGATAAGGCATGGCACTCCGGTGCTGTTCTTCTTTAACCGCTCCAAGAAGTGGCTCGTGCGGATATCAAAAAACGACTCCCTCCACACGCACATCGGGGTGATAAGGCACGCCGACGCCATCGGAAAGGAGTTCGGATCCCGGGTGGTCACCAACAAGGACAAGTACGTCTACCTCCTAAAGCCCACCACGTACGACTACGTCATGAAGATCCAGCACGGCACCCAGATAGTCTATCCCAAGGACATCGGGTACATCGTGGCCCGGGCAGGCATACAGAGCGGCCAGAAGGTACTGGAAGTCGGCACCGGCAGCGGTGCGCTTACCTCCGTCGTGGCAAGCATCGTAAAGTCGTACGGGCACGTGCACACGTTTGACATAAACGAGGACTTTATCCGGATAGCAGAAAAGAACATCGAAAAGGCAGGCGTCTCAAAGTACGTCACCCAGTACAACATGGATCTCAAGACCGCAAAGTCCGTGCCGCTGTCCGGAATGGACGTGGCGCTCATAGACCTGGGGGATCCGTGGGAGGTGATTCCGCAGGTGCGGCAGATGCTCAAGGGGAGTGGTGCAGTCTTTGCCATCTGCCCCACGATGAACCAGCTCGAGCGCCTCACCGCCTCGCTGGTGCAAAACGAGTTTACCGACATAGAGTCCACCGAGCACATAATTAGGACAATCGATGCCCGGGAGGGAAAGACCAGGCACTCGTTCCAGGGAATAGGCCACACCACGTACCTGTGCTTTGCGCGCAAGGCCTTCTTTGAACGGGAGTGACGCGCCCTGCACGACAAGACTTATTCGATCATGCCGCCGGTATGGTATATTGAAAAGACTTACCGCCTCTGCAGTGAGGCGATTCATTCCTGCGCGTAGCGGCGCGTCAAGGAAGGGCCAGAACGGCACAGTCCTGATAGTAGGCGGCAGTCACATATACCACGGCGCGCCGATACTGGCATCCATCGCGTCCCTGCGCAGCGGCACGGACCTGGTATACACGTCGGTCCCGAAGTTAAATGCCGCCCCTACCCGGGCAATCTCGCCGGACCTGATAGTCCTTCCCATGGCAGACCAAAAACTTACCCGCGGCACGGCAGTCAAGCTGGTCGGCGCGCTTCCTTTGGGGCTGGATTCTGCGGCAGTCGGCATGGGCCTTGCCGTCCACGACCGCAACGCCCTCACCCACCTTGTAAAGTCGCTGCTCGACCGGGACGTCCGGCTGGTGCTGGATGCCGGGGCGCTTCTCCCAGAAGTTCTGCCTCTTGTGGGTGGAAAAAACGTCGTCCTCACCCCCCATGCAGGCGAGTTTGAAAGACTCTTTGGCCAGGCAGTGCCCCAGTCAGCCGACGCCAGGGCCAGGATGGTCGAGGAGACGGCCGGGCGGCACGGAGTCACGATACTGCTCAAGGGGCAGACAGACGTGATATCCGACGGCAGCCTCACGTACCTGCATGACAAAAGGACGCCTGCCATGACAGTCGGCGGAACCGGGGACGTGCTGTCCGGGCTGGCAGCAGGGCTGCTTGCACGGAACCGCAACCCGCTCGAATCCGCAGCAGCCGCTGCATTCATCAACGGCCTGGCAGGAGAGGACGTGCAGCGCCGGCTGGGACTGCACATGACATCGACTGACCTGCTTGACGCCATTCCGCCTGCCATGAAGCCGTTTGACAGGGTGGTTTGAGTGGGAGTAATGGAACGCGTGGATTCTGGCATGGACGGGCTCGTATCTGACCTGCAGACGCTCATCAGGCAGCCAAGCGTCTCTGCCACAAACGAGGGAATACCGGAGTGCGCCGAACTGGTGGGCAGGATAATGGGTGATGCGGGGATACATTCGGAGATCCTGCGTCTGGGTGACGGCGTGGCGCCTCTGGTGTTTGGCCACGTGCAGTCCAAGTGCAATCCGGGCCGGACGCTGGTGTTCTACAACCACTACGATGTCCAGCCTGCCGAGCCGCTTGACCTCTGGGACGACCCGCCGTTTGGCGGCGTCAGGCGCGGGAATAAGGTGTTTGGCAGGGGGGCGACAGACGACAAGGGCGAACTGGTCACCCGAATCAAGGCAGTCGAGGCATTCCTGCGCGAGACAGGCGACGTTCCTTGCAACATAAAGTTCATAGTCGAAGGCGAGGAGGAGACCGGAAGCGACCACATCGCCCAGTATCTGGAAAAGTACCGGGACATGTTTGCATGCGACGGCGTGATATGGGAGTTCGGGTACGTTGACGCGCACGACCGGGCAGTCATCGGCCTTGGCATGAAGGGCCTGCTGTTTGTCGAACTGCACGCCAAGGAACCCTCCCAAGACGCGCATTCCAGCCTGGCAGCGCTGATAAAGAATCCAGCATGGCGCCTGGTTGAGGCACTCGGGACGCTGCGCAGCGCCGACGGAAGAATACTGATAGACGGCTGGCATGCCGACGCGGTGCCGTTTTCCGAGGAGGAATTGGACCTGATACGGGACGAGCCCTTTGACGAGGAGGCGCTCAAGGAGGAATTCGGCGTGGACTCTTTTGTCGGCGGGGTGGAGGGATTCGAGGCAAGAAAGGCCCTGGTGGGCGGCGCCACGTGCAACATCGCAGGGCTCGTCTCCGGCTATACGGGAGACGGCGCAAAGACTGTCCTTCCAAGCCACGCGACTGCAAAGATCGACTTTCGGCTAATCCCCGGCATGGACCCGCAACGCCAGGCCGCGCGGCTGGTCCGCCATCTGGAGTCGAACGGGTTTGGCGACATCGAGGTGAAGGTGTTTCACCGCGTCGGGGCGGCAAGGACCAGCCCGTCTGATCCGTTCGTGCAAGACGTCAAGGACGCGGCGGACTCTTTCTTTGCGGGATCCGTCCTGAACGTCTCCAATGCCGGAACCGGCCCGATGGACTCCTTTGCCGGAATACTGGGCGCGCCGTGCATCTCGATAGGCAGCACGTACATCTTTTCCCGGATACACTCGCCAAACGAATTTGCCCGGATCGATCTGCTAAACAAGACTACAAAATGCATCTGTGCCATCATGCAGAATTTTGGCAGCAGATAGCCTGAAAAAAGATCTAGTGGAGGATTCTTGGAATCTTCTTGATTGCGTGTGCCAACGATATCCTTCCCGGTCCTGCAACCATGATTACGAGCGCTGCTGCCAGCAGGATCAGGTCAAGCTCCACTCCCCTGTCGCCTGTTATGCTTCCTGCCCCCTTTACGTGGAATATGGCACCCAGCATCACCATCGACAGCACTGCCGCTGAAAACCTGTTGAGTACGCCGAAGATCATCAGTATTCCAGAAACTGTCTCCGCCAGCGCTATCGGAATCTGCATCTCTACCGGAATCCCGAGGCTACCCAGGAATCCTGCAAACCCTGGATTGAACTTTCCCACGCCGTGCAGAATGAATATTATTCCTATGGACGACCTCAGGCCCATGAATACAGCGTCGTTTAGGATCCATCCCTTAATCTCTGCTGTTCCCATGATTCACCTAGCCTGTTATGCTACATAACTGTTTATGCCGACGCGCGATTCCTGGTCTTTTCGTCGATTTTGGGCTCAAAGTTTGGCCAACGCCGATACCTCTAAAAACATTACATTATATTTCCCTGCAAATCTGACGCCCGCATGAGACTAGCAGCCAAAATTGGCATCATAATATGCATCATAATAGGCATCATAATCGCCCTGATAATCGCAGCCGGAGCGGCACTCCTCTACCCCACGATAAACACCATGGAAGAGCATGTGGGCATCTTTTCACGCGAGGATCTTGAGCGAATGGCGCTCACGGACGTGGACCATGTGGATCTGATCGAGAACAACGCTGCATACATAGGATATGTGATAAATGGAACCGGACAAGTGGTTGGCATCGAAGACCTTGAGGCATCAGGCATATGGATGTAGAAAACCCTTTATTATGCAGACAGACTTCCTCAATCATGTCAATGTACATGCCAGGCGCTACTGCCGTTGGAATCACATTTAACGGCGGCGTGGTTTTTGCAAGCGAAAAGCGGATAGCCTTTGGGAACTTTCTCGTAAGCAAATCCACGAAAAAGACGTTCCCCATCACGGCCAAAGTGGGTGCTGCATGCGCCGGCTTGGTAGCTGACATGCAGATACTGACCCTACAGATTGCCGCGCTTGCAAAGATCAGAAAGATGGATTTGAGGCGCGACGTTCCGCCCAATACGGTGGCAAAGATGATGTCAAACATGATGTACGAGCGAAGGTACTTTCCGCTGCTCACCCAGGTGATAGTCGGCGGAGTCGTGGACAAGCCCACCTTGTATACGCTCGATCCCCTAGGATCAGTCCTTCCCGACCAATACGCTGCGGTGGGAACCGGAGCCGAGATGGCGCTGGGTGTGTTGGATCCACAGTTTCATCCGGGCATGACGCGCGACGAGGCAGTCGACTTGGCAAAGCGCGCCGTGCGTTCAGCCGCGCTGAGGGATTCTGCAAGCGGCGACGGCATAGACGTGATGGTCATCACCGATGCGGGCACTGAAGAGTTCAGCGAACCCATGAATTAGTGCTGGACTGTCTTGCCAATCTCCCAGAACTTGTCTGAGATGTAGTGAAGGTTCTCCAGCACCTCACCCTTTTCCATCGATTCTGCCTCCGAGCTTGACACCACGGCCCTTCCGACTGCCAGGAACTTGTGCCTGGACTCCTCGACTATGCAGACTATTGCGCCCTTTTCAAACTCCGCAAGCGACGTAATCCCCGGCCTCATCAGGTTTGCCCCATTGCACATGAACCTCACCGCCCCCATGTCGACTGTGACCCTTGGAAACTTTTCGAGTATCCCAGTCTCCGAGAGAAACGGCAGGTAACCGCTGTGGGTCTTGAGTATCTTCACCCCCACGCCCGTAATCATCTGGGCGCCGTCTGCTATGTGGTGGACCGTAAGGTTCTTCACCTTGGGAAATTCCACGCCCCACTGTTCTGAGACTGTCCTGAGAACCTCGGCTGTCTGGCTCTTTGATATCATGTTGGACTTTATGCCCTAGTCATCTCCTGCCTGATGTCGAGCAGATCCCTCAGTATGGAGCTGGCAGTCTCGATGCCCCCGGCTCCCCGTCCTATGATGGTCTGGGTGCCGGAGTGCTCGGATGTAAACGATATCGCGTTCAGCGTCCCGTTCACGCACAGCGGATCCCTGTTGGGAACCTCCACGGGCCTGACAGTCAGGTTCTTGTCCCATGCTGCAATCAGCTTTATGGCGCAGTTCCTTGATGCCGCCTTTTTGATCTCTTCTGTCGTGACGTTTCTGATTCCCGTCCTGTCTATGTCCGGCATGGTCACCTTCATGTCCGCCACCCAGTTGGCCAGGATTACGAGCTTTGCTGCCGCATCCAGGCCGTCAAGATCCAGCGACTCGTCTGCCTCCACGTACCCCCTCTGTCTTGCGTCCTTGAGCGCCTCATCAAAGGACATCCCCGTGGCCATGTTTGAGAGGATGTAGTTCGTGGTGCCGTTGAGTATTCCCGCAAAGGACGTAATCCTCTCGCCCTTCAGGCTGTTCTTTGCGTAATCCAGGATCGGCGTCCCTCCCCCGACCGTGCCGCTGAACTTGAACATCACCTGGTTGTACGCTGCAAGCTCCGTCAGGGACGGAAATGCCAGCGCCAGCGGGCCCTTGTTTACCGATATAACGTGCATCCCCTTCCTCATGGCAGACATGATGTGGGTCATTCCGGGTTCGGCGTCTGCGTAATTGCTGGCCGTAGTCTCGATGAGCACGTCTGCATCAACGTTCCTTATCATCTTGATTCCGGACATCGAGTTTTTGCGCCGCGAATAGTTTTTCACGCTCCCCGTCCTGCCCTTTACCTCCACCAGCCTGTCAAACCTGAGTCCCGACGGATCGACTGCGCTGCCGCGGCTGTCTGCCACGCCTACAACCCTCGGCTTCAGGCCGTATTTTGCATACAGATCCTCCGACCTGGACTCAAACAGCTTCATCAGGCTCTGCCCTACCACGCCGAACCCGCACAGTATTATCCTCAAACGTATCTCCCCTGTCTATCCATCAACGCTCTCTTAATTTTCTTACCATTATGTGAGGATTTCTATCCCTCTGGGTCGTCATGCTTTAGGGAGATTGAGTTTATGCAGTACCTCTGGTTTGTGGGTTTCGGCCCGTCGTCAAACACGTGGCCCAGGTGGGCGCCGCACTTGCCGCAGTTCACCTCCGTCCTCAGCACCCCGTATGACGTGTCAGAGACGTACTCCACGCTGCCCTCGCTCACCGGCTTCCAGAAACTGGGCCAGCCCGAGCCGGAGTCAAACTTTGCATCCGACGAGAACAGTTCCTGCCCGCAGCACACGCACCTGTACGCCCCGTCAGGGCTGAGGCGAACGTACTTTCCGGAAAACGGCGGCTCCGTGCCGTGGTTGATGCATATCTCGTACTGTTCCGGCGTCAGCTGCTCCTTCCATTCCTCGGGAGTCCTTGTGATCCTTGCCATGCCGTGTGGTGGCGCGCGTATTTTATTAGTATTCTGCCATGCCATCCGGACAAACCTGCCGGCGCCTCTCCTGCCATGTGTTGCAGGTCTTATCCTGTCAGTCTGGACGCGCTGCCTGCCGTATCCGACATCTTTGCCGCAGTCCGTTTTTCTGCCTCGAACCTCTCCAGATCGTACTTCTTGAGATCCACAACCGCGCATCAAGCCCAAATCGTACTGTTCCGGCGTCAGCTGCTCCTTCCATTCCTCGGGAGTCCTTGTGATCCTTGCCATGCCGTGTGGTGGCGCCGTATTTTATTAGTATTCTGCCATGCCATCCGGACAAACCTGCCGGCGCCTCTCCTGCCATGTGTTGCAGGTCTTATCCTGTCAGTCTGGACGCGCTGCCTGCCGTATCCGACATCTTTGCCGCAGTCCGTTTTTCTGCCTCGAACCTCTCCAGATCGTACTTCTTGAGATCCACAAACCTGATGATCCTGCTCAGCCTGGGATGGACCCTCTCTATGTGGGCAAACATCTGCTGCGCCATGGAGCGGTAGTCTGCATGCCCTTGCGGAATGGTCCTTATCTCTATGAGGTGGCACGCCTCCCTGAGGTTGAGCCTCATCATGTATGGGTAGTTGTATGCAAAATTCACCACGTACTGGCCCTGTTCGGAGTGGCTCTCCCGCATCCTCTCAAAGGCGTCCCTGGTGGAGGCCATGCATTCTGCAAAGTCCCTTCCAATGCCAAGCTTGCCAATCTCGTCTGGCACGGCGTAGCCGTGGTCGGTCGTGAGCATCTGCCGGTGCATGGTAAGCGCCCGGTGGCGGTGAATGTCCCTGAACATCCCAAAGTTGCTGCGCAAGTCAAACGTATAGTATACGCCCTCAAACGCCCTTGAGGGTTTTTGGCGCCTGTTCGCGCGTATGCCCGCCAGTCCGGCAATGACATCCTCCTTTTTGTCCATTGGAATCCCACGGACGCGCTCGAGCGCCTCGCCATACGACGCACCCGAGTGCTCGTACAGCATGCTTGCAACGACCTTGTTTATGGCAACCTCCTCAGGCTCATACTCCACAAGGTTGGTCATGGCCCCGCCTGCATGTCCGGCTTCGTTTGGAGTGGCATCCCTTGGAGTGACGTTCCCTGGAGTGACGTTCCCTGGAATGGCATTACGGGACTCGCTCCCCACCTTTCTGAGGTAATCCTGCAACGCCAGCCCGTACTTGTCCCCGGCCCTCCTGACAAACGACTTTATCGTCGTGTCCAGTTCATCCTTGATCTTCAATGCCAGCTGCCGTTCTTCTGCCAGGCCGGACGCGCCCAGCACGGCCAGCAAATACTCAAACGCCCGGCCGTTCCCGCATATGCCTACGTTTGTCAGGGCCGATGCCGGCAACAGTCCCCTGAGCACGTCAAGCGCCTTGGCGCGTGTGGAGCCGCGGTATATCCGTTCTGCCGATTTTATGTCGCCTGCCTCGCCGAGTCTTGAAAACGGCTTGTCTTTTCCGTCAGCCGAGTCCCTGAACGAATACCGCTCTATGCCGTACTTCTCCCGGATGTAATCTGTCATGGGTCCTACGTTTCTGGAATAGACGTCAAAGGAGCGGTTGCACGCCTCCTCGTACGTGTCTGCATGCCTCGACTCCATGATGTCCGGGTCCCTGTAGAACCTGTACCTGCCGTTCTCCTTTCTGCCCCACGGGACGTACCTGGACGACTTTTCCAGGTACGACAGCCCGATCCGCCTGTCCTCGATCTTCTTTACCGCGATGTTCGAGAGCCCCTCGATTGCAATCTGCGCCTCGCCGAGCTCCGCGACCGAATCGTCCCCGTACTCGAGCAGGACCCTGTCGTAAAACTCCTCGCCCCGGTTCTGGTTTCCCAAAAACTCGTCAAGGAATATCCTCCTCATGCTCTTGTCGGTCCTGCTGTACCGTGACATGAGTGCCCCCCGGTCGACCTGCCGCGGCGTGGTGATGGCAAAGACGTTGCCGTCGGTGTTTGAAAAGTGTCCGGACAGTATTTCTGTCTCTTCTGGCGTAAACTCTGGCAACATCTCACCTCGAATTCGGCCTGCGGCTACTTTTTCTTTCCAATTTGTATCAGATCCGGACCCTTGTCTTTATCCCTGTCGCGACCCTTGGTCTGCCACCTCAGCAACACCTCCTTGAATGCTGCCGCGTCAGCCTCGTTTTCAGTATACAACAGGGTCGTGACCCAGAATCCGTTCTTTGCGGTCTTTCCCCCAACGGAGTTCATCCAAAAGTCGCTTGGCAGGCTCTCCAGCGGCTTGCTGTTGGGATCCCTTGTCTCCTTGACCCACCTGGTTGCAACAAAGTTCAGGATCTGTTCAAGCTCCTCTCTTTGAATCATATGCACCCTGATATCGCATCCAATTTAAATTCTATAATTCCGGGGATGTTTTTCCTGCCATTTTGTGGCAAAGCAAGGAGCCGGTCATGCGCGCCATCCACCCGTTATGTGGGCGGCAATGCCCATGGGTGCGGGAATGTGAATGCCGCATTGTTGAAAATTCGAACTTTATGATCGCCTGTATTCCCATCGTGGTGCCAAACGTTGGGCGGCAAGCCCACTCCGCGCAGCTCGGGTGTGTCCTAGAGGCATATACTTTCATACTGTAAGAGATATGGATCAGCAGATCGTGGTATCGTCCAATGATCACAAAGAAACGCGATCAGCGACAGTACGACTTGGTCCAGCAGTACCTGCCGGGCCTCATCCTGAACACGATACTGGGAATCATCCGGGAGCTTGGCGACCCATACGTTGCCAAGTCCGGCCTGGGTGGCATGACGGCGTACCCGCCGAGTGCCATGGCAGCCGTCTGCATCATGCTTGAGGCAGAGCAAACGACCTACCGCAAGATGGTGGACATGCTCAGGAACAACCACATCATGGCGGCCCGGATGGGACTGAAGAAAATCCCATCCAAAAGCACGATAGCGCGTTCCTACGGGCTGATTCCGGAGTGGTACCTGGTACAGGTGCACCAGACAGTCATCTGCGAGGTGGAGACAGGATCGCTGGCATGCGGCAGCACCGGATTTTCTTACCTGAGGTTCGTCAGGTGGTTTGACGTCAGGGCAGACAAGTTCCGGACCAAAAAGGGATGGGTCAAGATGCACGCCATCGTGGAGATCCGCACCCGGGTGATAATCGACTACATGGTGACTGACAGCGTGGTAGCCGGCATAAACTGACTGTACGCGATGATTGGCCGGCTGGGCCTGGGCACGGACAGGTTCTGCCTGGATTCTGCATACCTGGCAAGGGAAATGTGCGACATAATATCTGCCATGGGCATGGTGCCGCGCATCAAGCCCAGCAGTGCGCAACGCCAAGGGAAGTCAGCCGTGGCGCGGGATGGTCGACTTGTACATGGACGACAGGGAGACATTCGACTCCGAGTACCACCAGCGCAGCATCATGGAATCGGTCTTTGCCGCGCTCAAGAAGATGTACGGGGACCACCCGGTGCCGCAGGCCGGACAACCGGACAAGGGAGATCTCGATCCGCACCACATGCTGCAACATCGAACTCGTGGCCAGGTCTCAGGTAAAAGACGGCAGGCTCACACAGGACCAAATCGCAACACTAGCAGCGTAACAGGCGCGTCTTACCACGCGCCATTCCTAGCGGAGCCGCCGCACCGTGTCTTGGGTTCGGGAGATTTTATGGGTTGTGGGGGAATAGTGGCGCAACATGGGTTGTCATTGACAGGTTCCAACACCTATCATGTCTTTGGCATCTTGGCACCCGGGATGGCGTTTTTTATTACTAGGACACACCATTAACAACTGAATCATTTATTATGTAGAAAGATTTCATATAATGATCTGAAGCATTGATTCATAACTACGATGATGCCATTTCTCGGCATTTTTTCAGCCGAACGTCCAGCGCCGCCTGTCGGCGCCGTTCCAAGACGCATGCCCCGAGGGCATTCGCACTGACAGCCGTGTTGACAGCCGCGCTGGCCATGGCACTCGTGGCCTACGGTGGTGGGGGCGGGGACGTGCTGAATGCAGGCGAGCCGGAACGGACCGTTGCACAGAATCCGGAACCGTACGGCCTGACCGGCACTTGGCAGATTCCTGACCTGTCTGTGCCGTTTCCAGAATACGCGTTTGCACAGCTGCAGTCAGGCGCGTTTGTCACCACCTGGCAAACGACTAGTGCCAACGAATCCATCACCATTCCGGCAGCACCCGCTGGCAGGTACACGATCGACTGGGGCGATGAAACCCCCGTAGCGAACGTCACCAACACGCAGACGCACAAGTACGCCAATCCGGGCAACTACACAGTCTCCATAACCGGCGACCCCCGATTCATTCGCCCTACCCAAGACAGCGCGGCCAAACTCATATCGATAGACCAGTGGGGCGACATCAGGTGGAACGAGATGCAGGCGGCATTTCGGGACGCCAGCAAAATGATCTACAACGCCACCGACGCGCCCGACCTCTCGCGTGTCGCCAACATGGTATCCATGTTCCTCCGCGCCGCATCCTTTGACGGCAACCTGTCCTCTTGGGACGTCTCGCATGCCACCACCATGGGCAAAATGTTCCACGGCGCCACATCCTTTGACGGCAACATCTCCGGATGGGACGTCTCGTCTGTCACCAAGATGAACGACATGTTCCGCGACGCCACATCCTTTGACGGCAACATCTCCGGATGGAACGTCTCGTCTGTCACCAAGATGAACGACATGTTCCGCAACGCCACATCCTTTGACGGCGACATCTCCAGATGGGACGTCTCGTCTGTCACAAACATGACCAGCATGTTCTACGGCGCCACATCCTTCAACGGCGACATCTCCGGATGGGACGTCTCGTCTGTCATATACATGGACGACATGTTCAACGGCACCGACAGATTCGCGCAGAATCTAGGGGGGTGGTACGTGGAACTAGACGAACACCGCATGATCTGGACGGACGTACCCGGCGTGGTCGGGTCGATCCAGGCGCAAAACAGCATCCTTGACTCCCACATCCAGGAGTACAGTATCGGCGAGGGCGACGACTCTGGCTGGTTTAAGATCGTAAACGACAACGAGCTGAACATGACTTCAGTCGGGGAAAAGTTGTCGTACAGGGTCAACGTGACTGCCTCTGGAGAAGCGACGTTCGGTAGCGGCGACCACTGGCGCATGGTGGACGTGTACATGTTAGGCAAACCGCCGTCTCCAGGCTCGTTTGCCACCACCTGGAGGGTGCATTCCGGCGACTCCATCACCATTCCGGCAACCGGCACGTACACGATCGACTGGGGCGACGGAACCACGAACGAAAACGTCACCGGCCCACAGACGCACATGTACGAAGATTCCGGCACCCCTACCACCCCCACCGTATCCATATCAGGCGGCCTCAAGTCCTTCTCCCTTGCCGCAGACAATACGAGCGCGTACAATCTCCTGTCGATAGACCAGTGGGGCAGCATAGAATGGACCACTATGGAGGGGGCGTTTCAAAGTACCTCCGATATGGTCTACAACGCAACTGACACGCCCGACCTCACACGGGTCACCAACATGTCCAACATGTTCTACTACGCCACATCCTTCAACGGCAACCTCTCGGGTTGGAACGTCTCGTCTGTCACCGACATGTCCGACATGTTCTACGAGGCCACCCTCTTTGACGGCAACATCTCCGGATGGGACGTCTCGTCTGTCACCGACATGTCCAACATGTTCTACTACGCCACATCCTTCAACGGCAACCTCTCCACTTGGAACGTCTCGTCTGTCACCGACATGTCCAACATGTTCTACTACGCCACATCCTTCAACGGCAGCATCTCCGGATGGAACGTCTCGTCTGTCACCGACATGTCCTACATGTTTGAAGACGCCACTGCCTTCAACCAGCCGATCGGCTCTTGGAACGTCTCGTCTGTCACCGACATGCCCTTCATGTTCTACTTCGCCACCGAGTTCAGCCAGCCTCTGAACAACTGGGACGTCTCGTCTGTCACCGACATGTCCAACATGTTTGACGGCACCGACAGATCTGTGCAGAACCTCGGGGAGTGGTATATAGTGGCAAATGCCACCAGCATAGACCTGACGGCCATACCGGGAATAGTCGGGTCGTTCTCGGCGCAAAACCGCATCCTTGACGACCATTCCCCGGAGTATGGCATAGGCGAGGGCGGCGACTCTGGCCTGTTTGAGATCGTAAACGGCAACGAGCTGAACATGACTTCAGTCGGGAAAAGGTCGTTGTACGGGGTCAACGTGACGGCGTCAGGATACTTGGCAACCGAGGAAGGCGGCTACTGGCGCATGGTGGATGTGACTGTATCGGGTCAGGTCAACAACCCCCCGACAGTCGACGCCGGGCAGGACCAGAAGGTGGTCGAGGGCACCACGGTAACCCTGAACGGCACGGCCACCGACCAGGAGGACTCCCTGGAGTACACCTGGTCGCACAACTCGACGCTCTCCATCACGCTTGACGACATCGAGGATCCCGTCGTTCACCGCCCCCAACGTCGCAGAAGACACCCCGGTCCTGTTCACCCTGGCAGTGTATGACGGCACCGCCACAGTCTCCGACACGGTCACAGTCACCATAACCGATTCTCCAAACACAGCCCCGACAGTCGACGCCGGGACACCGTGAATACCAGAAGTGCTCGAGGGCACCATAGCCATGAACGCCACGGTCACCGACCCCGACACGGAGGACACCCTGGACGTACACCTGGTCGCACAACTCGACGCTCTCCATCACGCTTGACGACATCGAGGACCCGTCGTTCACCGCCCCCAAACGTCGCAGAAGACACCCCGGTCCTGTTCACCCTGCAAACAGTGTATGACGGCACCGCCACAATCTCCGACACGGTCACAGTCACCATAACCGATTCTCCAAACCACCGCCCCGGCAGACCGTGAATACGCCCATCAGCCTGAACGCCACGGTCACCGACCCCGACACGGAGGACACCCTGACGTACACCTGGTCGCACAACTCGACGCTCTCCATCACGCTTGACGACATCGAGGACCCGTCGTTCACCGCCCCCAACGTCGCAGAAGACACCCCGGTCCTGTTCACCCTGGCAGTGTATGACGGCACCGCCACAGTCTCCGACACGGCCACAGTCACCATAACCGATTCTGCAAACACCCCCCGACAGTCGACGCCGGGGACGACCGTGAATACGCTGAAGGCTCTCAGCATCAGCCTGAACGCCACGGTCACCGACCCCGACACGGAGGACACCCTGGACGTACACCTGGTCGCACAACTCGACGCTCTCCATCACGCTTGACGACATCGAGGACCCGTCGTTCACCGCCCCCAACGTCGCAGAAGACACCCCGGTCCTGTTCACCCTGGCAGTGTATGACGGCACGGCCACAGTCTCCGACACGGCCACAGTCACCATAACCGATTCTGCAAACACCGCCCCGACAGTCGACGCCGGGGACTACCGTGAATACGCAGAAGGCTCCACCATCAGCCTGAACGCCACGGTCACCGACCCCGACACGGAGGACACCCTGGACGTACACCTGGTCGCACAACTCGACGCTCTCCATCACGCTTGACGACATCGAGGACCCGTCGTTCACCGCCCCCAACGTCGCAGAAGACACCCCGGTCCTGTTCACCCTGGCAGTGTATGACGGCACCGCCACGGTCTCCGACACGGTCACAGTCACCATAACCGATTCTGCAAACACCCCCCCGACAGTCGACGCCGGAGACGACCGTGAATACGCAGAAGGCTCCACCATCAGCCTGAACGCCACGGTCACCGACCCCGACACGGAGGACACCCTGGACGTACACCTGGTCGCACAACTCGACGCTCTCCATCACGCTTGACGACATCGAGGACCCGTCGTTCACCGCCCCCAACGTCGCAGAAGACACCCCGGTCCTGTTCACCCTGGCAGTGTATGACGGCACCGCCACGGTCTCCGACACGGTCACAGTCACCATAACCGATTCTGCAAACACCGCCCCGACAGTCGACGCCGGGGACGACCAAGAAAAGGCTGAAGGCTCTCTGGTAGCCATGAACGCCACGGTCACCGACCCCGACACGGAGGACACCCTGACGTACACCTGGTCGCACAACTCCACCCTGGCCATCCCCATTGCAGGCGTCGAGGATCCGTCGTTTACCGCGCCCGACGTGGCCGGGATCACCCCAGTCCAGTTCACCCTGGAGGTGTCTGACGGCGAGGCCACAGTCACCGACACGGTCATAATCACCATAACCGACAGCGCCAACACCCCGCCGGTACTGGGCAAGTCCTCTGGCGACCTGGACGTGTCGCGCCAGTCCCGCTCTGTCACCACCCCGCCGCCTGCCATAACCATCGGGTCGCAGAACCACCCACAAACCACCTTCGATAACTGGCTCAAGGACTTTGGCAACCCGAATGTGATCGTGGAATCGTATGGCCGCCAGCAGTCCGCCGTCCCGGTGCCGGGCACGGCTATGTCAGAACCGGTAGATTCGGCGCTTGCGACCGACGTCACGTTCCCGCTGGTAATAAACGGGAACGGCTACGCTCTGCACTCCCATTCCAGCATGGTCATGCCAACCAGCGTCACGGCCGGCCAGCCAGTCACCATGCAGGTGATACTGTACGACCCCGCACCGATCTCGTACTTTGCCATATACCTGAGCCTGCAGGGCGATTCCATATCGCACCTGCAAAGCGACGCGCAGGTGGTGTGGGATTCGGGGAACGTGAGCGTGTCCGACCCCAACGACCTCATGCGTGACGTCACCATGACCGTATCGGAGGATCCAAGCGATCCGGCAATGAAAGTCGCCACGTTCACCGCCGCGTTCTCAGAAGACATGGGAAAGACTAACATGGTGATTCGGGCGTGGAATGCGGGCGGCCATGTCACCCAGGTGCAGATGTTTGGCGTCATCGCAGTCACGCCGCCGGTGCCGGAAACGGTGGATCCCGAGCCCACGGCGCCGCTCGTCACGGTGGATCCCGAACCCGGGGCCGATTCGTCTACCGACCGCTCCCTGCTGGTAGTACGCATGTGGTCAGGCTTCGAGCCGGAGTCCATGACAGACGCCCAGCTGCTGGCATCGCTGGGGCTCGACTATCCCGGGACAGACATTCCCGGCTGGGTGATGACTGAATTGGGACCGCTGGCAGCAAAGGGGCACGTCAGCATGGACGGGTTCATGACGGCGCTGGAATACGTGCTGAACCGCGAGTAGCCGGAGCTAAAACGCCCAGGCCTGCCTGCCGGACGGCTGCCAAACCGATGGGCATCATCCCGGCACGCATGTCGCGTGCCTGCAGTGGGATTCAAGTCGGCTTGCCGGCGCAATGGCCATGCGGACTCGCCGCAGGGGGGGTGGGGGCGGTCAACCGGTGGAATGCATATACCGACGCGCAAAAGTTTTTGCAGCCAGACTAGCCGGCCCCAACTGATGCACTTTCTGACGCTCCGGCGGATCCGTAATTGCCGTCATTGCCGGGTCCAAGCCGGCCTGCCAAGGTGTCCACGACTGGACTGCCTGGTCTGTGATCCTCGCGCCTCATGACGACCTCGGTGCCCGCAATGGCACCTCCGGCATGCCGGGATTGGCCGCCAGCCTCCACGTGGAGGCGTCCCTTAGTCAGAATGTTTCTCGCCGCGTTCTTGTCGGCATGGTGGTGCCAGCCGCAGGCGGTGCAGTGGAATGACTCGCCGTTTCGCGATTTTTTGTCTATTCTGCCGCACCGGGCGCAAGTCAGGCTGGTATTCCTCTTGTCAACGAGCACGGTGCTCCCGCCCGCCTTTTTCATCTGCCACATTACCTGGTCGCGAAACGCCCCCATCCTGGAATATGCCATCTCGCGGTTCAGGCCTGTCTTGGCACTCCCGCCTGCAGCCCTGGCCTTCGTCAAGTCCCACTCCTCCATGAAGATCATGGATTTGCCGGATGCCGCCTGCCTTGCCACCCTGATCTCTTCGTGGTGCTGGCGGTTGGATATCCTTCGAAGTTTTTTCCGTATCTGACGGCCTGCCTTCCTCCAGGCCCTCGAGCCTTTTTTATGGCCGGCTTGTTCTGATTTCATCCTGTCTACCTTGTCGCCGTCGCGCCTCCTGCATCCGCCTGCCACGTTGTGGAGGGTTTCGTTCCCGCATTCGTCGGCTATCGCGGCCAGGCACCTCACGCCCAGATCCATCCCGGCCCGATTCCCGGCAGCGGGTCTGGGATCTGGGATCTCCAGCTGCACGTGCAGGATGAATCGGCGGTCTGCGTCTGTCGTCGTGCAAGTCACCTTTCTGGTGCAGTCTACCATCTGGAACGATCTAGGCTCGCCTTGGGAGATTCCCTCATTCAGCCGCACGTTGCCAAGACCCGGCAGGAATGCCGTGGAAGGATCCCGCATTTTTGGAGTCCCGCGGGATGCCAGCGAATGCAGCAGGGCGGGGGTCTTGCCGCCCCTTAACAGGCTGGAAGGATCAGTCCACCTGTTGCGCCTGTATTTTTTTATCTTACCAGCCTTCAGCCTCTTCTTGAGCCGGATCCGCCTGTCGTGCTTGGAGAGGTTGGAATCCAGAAATGCAATGACTGCCAGCCTGGCCTGCTTGGAGGCTGCCTCGTGCATCAGGCTGGCGCCGGTCAGGCAGAATCGTTCCCGCCACCCGGGCGTCATGTAATTCAAATCATACTGCGACAGCTCCGGGTGTGCCATCTTCATCAGTATTGACATGTCGTAGACTATGTCGCATTCCCGGACGCATTTTGCTATTTTGCGCGACAGCCTTCTGGATTGTATTATTGGGATACGCTGGGTAATTATCATAATACCGTAAGATACGTCTTTACTTAAAAACCCGACCTTGCAGGTGCAGGAACTTTTGCGCGTCAGTATAGTATTCCGATTAAAGATCCGAAAGGCGGGGGTGAACTAGCCTGCATGCCGGATGAACCGTCCGGTCAGGATGTCACGATGAGTTTTCCGAATCCCTGTTCGTATTACCATGCATTGAAGGGCGAACCCGGCCGATGCGTGCAAGCGAGCCCGAACCACCCCGTGCATGCCTTGCAGGCTGCATTTGCACGTTCCAATTTCGTATATGTTCACACCGTGACTGGAAAAGCAAGGAACGTGCCCAAGGCACGCCAAACCAGCACCTGAATAAGAAAACTTTTCCAAACCACGCAAACGGGCGCCTGGCTTCTGGCACCGCCGGCGTGGCATCCTGGCGTGCAGGACTGCGCCGCCTGCACGAATCCGCCCTCGGCCAGGTCCGCAGATGTTGTAAAATTAATCTCACAAAAACTCAAAACAATTCTTACACGTCATGGGTTATACAATTCCATGAAACACTACACATGACACACGACAACGTCGAGATTATTGGCAAAAACGTCAAGGACATGTACGGGTCGTTCATGGGCAGCGTTGTAGGAACGGTAACCGACATCGACGGCAGCATCCAATTCGTCGGCATAGATTACGGCTCCCACGGGCTGCAGCAGATCATGTACGAGCAGATGGTGGTTCAGGACGAGGTGGTCATCTTCATCCCGAAATGGAGACTTGACTCACAGAGACTCATCCGTGAAAAGCAGCTTACGCTGCGCCGCCTCAAGGCCCTGATGGACATAGTTGCCGAAAACGATGACATGAAAGACGATGCCGCGATCATCCACGAAAAATACAAGGCAAAACTTGCCTCCCTGGACGAGACAGAAACTGGAATCAAGAGCAAGCTTGAGGAGAGGCTCTCCGAGCTCAACGAACAGCTTAGCTCCGCCAAGATGCTGTTCTTTGATGCAAAGGTGCAGTACAAGAGCGACGAGATCTCCGAATCTACGTTTGAGATCGTCAAGTCGGCCACCAGTGGAGTGATCGAGCACGTGACGCACGAATCCGCAGAGATCTCAAACATCAAGAGCCGCATTGTCGATCTTGAACTCGAATCCGAGCAACTCGAAGCTCCGCAGCCCACCATACAGGAATCCGCCCTGACATATCTGGGGGCCTCAGAGTCGTCACACATGACTCAGGCCGTACTGCCGGAAGCACCGACAGAACCCGTTCCAGAACAGGTGGAGGAGCCCGTAACCGCGCCCGTGATTCACAAGGACATCGACCAATCTGCAGTTCCATTCGCGTTTCCAAAGCCGCCTGAGCAGACAGCTTTGGAACCTGCAGAAGACGAGCACGACGATGACTGGCTTGCCCGAATGGAGGCACAGTAATTTTTTTAACCACTCACTCGGGTTTATACAGTGACTGATCCGCGTGACTGACACCGTACCTGACGGCCTGCGTGACCGGGCCGGATCCGACTTTGTATCCTTCTGGGACGACCAGGCAAGGAGGCTGTCCTGGTTTTCCCCATGGAGCAAGACGCTTGACTGGCAGCTTCCGTTTGCGCGGTGGTTCGTGGGCGGGAAGATCAACGCCTCGTACAACGCGCTGGACGTGCACCAAAGCGACAAGCCCGCGATCCTCTGGGAGGGCGAGGACGGTTCGTCCCGTACCGTCTCGTACCGCGAGCTGCTCGTCCTGGTAAAAAAATTCTCCAACGCCCTCAAGTCCCTGGGAGTGGGGGCCGGCGACCGCGTGACCCTGTACCTTCCAATGGTGCCGGAACTTGTCGTAGCCATGCTGGCGTGCGCTAGAATCGGAGCCATACACAACGTGATCTTCTCCGGGTTCAGCGCCGCCTCCGTCCGCGACAGGGTCGAGGACTGCCAATCCAAGGTGGTGGTGACTGCCGACGGGGGGTTTCGGCGTGGCGGGATAATAGACCTCAAGGGGATAATCGACGAGGCAGTAGGCGGCCTTGACTTTGTGAAGCACGTGGTGGTGCTGGAGAGGGCAAAAAACCCCGTCTCCGCCACCCCCAAGGACGTGCCCTGGCGCGACCTGATGGATGGCGCGTCCGACGAGTGCGACGCGGCGCGTCTGGACAGCTGCCATCCGCTATTCATACTGTACACGTCTGGAACCACGGGAAAACCCAAGGGCGTGCTGCACGGGACCGGCGGATACCTGACGCACATTTACTCCACGTTCGGCTGGGCCTTTGGCATCCGGGACTCTGACGTATTTTTCTGCACCGCCGACATCGGCTGGGTCACCGGGCACAGCTACGTGGTGTACGCCCCGCTGCTTCACGGCGCGACGGTGGTGCTGTACGAGGGTGCGCCCGACTACCCGGATGTCTCGCGCATGTGGGGAATAATCCAAAAGTACGGCGTCACGATATTCTACACCGCCCCGACTGCGCTCAGGATGTTTATGCGGTTTGGCAACCACATGCCGGACTCGTTTGATCTCTCGTCGCTCAGGCTGCTTGGCACCGTGGGCGAGCCCATCAACCCCGAGGTCTGGAAGTGGTACCATTCCACGATTGGCAAGTCCCGGTGCCCTGTGATAGACACCTGGTGGCAGACCGAGACCGGAGGCATAATGATCTCCGCCCTGCCTGGACTGGAGACCATCCCCCTCAAGCCCGGCTCGGGAACGTTTCCCATCCCCGGGGTAGACATCGACGTGGTGGATGGGGACGGCGCGTCCGTGCCGCCCGACACCAGGGGGCACCTTGTCATCAGAAACCCCTGGCCTGGCATGCTCCTGACACTGTGGGGGAATGACGACAAGTACCTCGAGTCATACTGGTCTCGCTACCCTGGCTGCTACTACTCCGGCGATTACGCCCTGAGGGACGCCGACGGGTACCTTTGGCTTCTCGGAAGGGCAGACGACGTCCTCAACGTCGCAGGCCACCGGATCGGAACCGCGGAGCTTGAAAGCTGCCTGGTCTCGCACGCCGACGTGGCAGAGTCTGCCGTGTGCGGCGTGCCAGACGACGTGCGGGGCGAGGCGGTCCTTGCCTTTGTCGTCCCCACCTCCGGCTTTGCCGCCGACTGCGAGGCGTTGCGGCGGGATTTGGCGCAAAAGGTGCGAGACGAGATCAGCGCCATCGCAGTACCGCGCAGGATACATTTTGTCTCCAAACTTCCCAAGACGCGCAGCGGCAAGATAATGCGCAGGCTGATCAAGGCCATCGCCTCCGGCAACCCCGCAGGAGATCTCAGCACCCTTGAGGACCGCACCGCCGTAGCCGAGATGCAAGATGCGGTGGGTAGTTCCGGATAAGGTGCTTGCCCAGCTCCGGGCTATTCCAGCCCGTCCAGTTTCAGGGACAAAAGCATGTCAAACATCTCCCTGAGCCCGTCGTACTCTGACCTGGACGAGTCGTCAAGCTCGTCGTACTGCTCTTGCCTGATCCTGTCCAGCCTGCGGCTTGCCTCGTCAAAGAACCCCTCGTATCTTTCAATGTCGCTTTCGGCCATGCGCGTCATGTCAAATATCGCCGTGTTGCTGCCGAGAAGCCTGTCGTTTGCGTCATACAGGCTGGTTGCCTGCAGCAATCCCGGAAACGTGCTCCCGTCTCGCCTCTGGAACGTGATCCTGACGTCCTTGACGGTTCCGGTCTCAAACCACGTCTTCAGGGAGTCGTTCATGTCATGCCACGACTCCTTGGGCACGTGCTTGAATATCGACCTGCCAAGAATCTCAGACTTGGCATACCCAAGGCTGGCCGCATAGGTGGAGTTGCAGTCCAGTATCACCCCTATGGAGTTGATCCTCCTCCACATTATCGGGGCGTCCTTGAGAATCATCCTGGCCTCGGTTTGGCGCATTTTCATATTGTTGTAGTGTCGGGTTATTGAGACTTTCCATGTGTCGAGTCCTGCATGCAACTATTCAGTCCGTTTGCAATGTCCGTGATGCCTGCTCTACCCTTGCTGGTGCAGCCCGGACTGCAGGATTCATTTCTGCCAGGATGCGGCCTGAGACCTTGGGAGGGAGGGGGGGGGGCTGCTGCATGCCACCCGTTACCCGGACAGGCGTCTGGCTACCAGACGACGTGCACCAGATCCTTGAGGTTTCGCCTGGATTTTGGGAACTTTGTCTGCCGCGGATGCCCGATGCACAGGATCGATGACGGGACCAGATCCGTTTCCAGCACGTCCATCACCTTCTGCTCGTCAAACATGCCTATCCAGATGGAACTCAGTCCCAGCGCCTGGGCGGCAAGCTGCGAATATCCAGCCGCCAACGTGGCGTCTTGGATCGCGAATTTTTTCAGGACGTATTCGGAAAAGTCAAACTTTACCCTGGCCGGGTTCTTGCAAAAGACAAGCACCACCGGCGCATTGACGTACGGCTGGCTGTTGCACGCCTCTGCCAGGCGCGCCTTCTTTTCGGGACTCCGGACATAAAATACCTCGAACCCCTGGTAGTTTCCAGCGGTAGGGGCCGTGTCGGCCGCCGCGATGATCTTGTCTACCTTGGATGCGTCGACTGGCCTGTCAAGAAACTTCCTCGTGGAGCGCCTTTTTGCCATCACGGCGAACAGGTCCGTATCCACTACCTCCGAAACGTTTGATGCAAGGATGATGTTGAGAAGCCTGTTTCTGACGTTCGACTCGTTCGGGTCGGGAACTCCTTTGGACTCGTAACCAAGCGGGTATATTCTCTCTTCGGAATCCTCCGGGTTCAACACCATGCCTGCGTGGCGTAACCTATTAAGTGGTTGTACGACGTGGCGTTGCCCAAATCCTAGTTTTACGGGTTGCAGCAGGCGCACCTGAGCAGCAGATGCATCCTTTGGGCCAGCAATGTCTTTGCACGGACCACGGCAGCGAACCTGCACCTGAACGGCGAGAACGCAGACTCCACCATGCCACGTTGACGGTACGTCCTTTCAAACTCTTCAGGGCTCCCCTCCTGCCACCTGATCATCTCTGCCCTCGGGCCTTTGCCTGTAATCGCGTTACGCGGCATCTCCCCTCCTTGCCTCGTCCTTTCAAACTCTTCAGGGCTCCCCTCCTGCCACCTGTATTCCTTGTAGTATCCGGCAGGGCGTTCCCATTTCTTGTCGTTGGTACTCTTGCTTTTGCAGCGTTTCTTGTCATTGCCGTGTCTCGTGTTTGTATCACGTTTTTTGCTCATTAAGCGGCGCACGATCTGTGATCTTTAATCTTTTCGTCGATCCGGCGTTCAAAATTTGGACAACGCCGAACGCCTGGAGATGACAAAGATGTATCATTCGGGGCTTACATACATTAGTGAACGCGCCAGATGCCCTTATATCAAAACAACCACAGAATGACAGTCAAGATGCAAATTCCAAGCCCTGAAAAATACACGGTCACGAGGACCGTTCCATTCCACCAGTCAAAGGAGGTCTCGCGGTTCATCTGGAAATTATCCCAAGAATGCAGGTGGTACTTCAACAAAGGGGTGAGGATGAGTTTCGACAACCGGAAGCTGACAAAGTTCGACCTTTACAATGTAGTCACCATACTGCGGAATGACACAGGGTGGAACGAGGCATATACTGACATGCAGCGCGCAAGCATCGACGACGGCAGAAAGGCCGTGCGGCTCCACCAGTCCACGATAGACAGGAAGAACCGCGCGGCCAAACGGAGGCAGAAAGAAGGCAAAAAGGCCAGGACAATCCAGTACTCAAAATCCCCGAAGCAGTTCTTCCGGAAAAAGGACGCGGCAGACAGCCGGCGATAAGATCGTTCCAGAAACTGAAAGTATTGGACGGCACGATGAAGTTCGGAGATCATGCATTGCGGCTGAAAACGAACGAGTTCGACGGCATGGAATGCCTGTCGTTCCAAATCATCGAGACTACCAAAAAACTCACCAAAAGGACCAGGCCGGAGGACAGGACGTACGAGATGCGCGTCCAGTTCCCGCACTATCCGGAATTTAAGATGGAAGGCGACACCGTCGGGATAGACATAGGCGTGCACAACATGCTGGCGACAGCCACCCTGGAGGGCCACTCCATGAAACTCGTAAAGATGGCGCACGACGCGAAACGCTACAAGCACGATGACATAAACCGCCTGCTCTCGAAACGATCCAGGCTGAAAAGGAACGGTAGGAAGTGGTCCAAGATCACGCGAAAGATAAAGCGCCTCCTCCAATACCAGCAGAACGTCAAGACGGACTACATACGGCAGACGGTATCTGCAGAACTAAAAGGCGCCAAGACGGTGGTAATTGAGAACCTGAACGTCGCCTCCATGCTGGCCAAGGTAAAGGCAAGCGGGATCGTTCCCAAAAAGAGACAGTCCAAACAAACTCCCAAACATGGAAAAAAGCGCGGCAGCCGCGGACTCAGGAGGGCGGTCCAGAACGCCTCGCTCGGGATGGTGAAGGACTGGATCACCCATTATTGCTTGAAAAACGGGATCACGCTATACATAATAAATCCAAAATACACGAGCCAGGCCTGCCACGAGTGCAGGCTCGCTGCAAGGCAGTCAAGGAACGGAGCAAGGTTCCACTGCATCTCGTGCGGAATGGAATTCCACGCGGACATAAACGCCGCGATAAACGTCCTGAATCGGGGACGCTTGGAGATGGAGCCATTTCCGGCGGTCGGGAGGATCGTCGAAAGACAGAAGGACGGCACGGTAGTCTTTACGGAAGACCGCTGGAAGGGAAAAGCCAACCCGGCCCGTTGCGGGAAAGTGGAGCCTCGGGGTTTCTATCCTGCACGCAGTGGAGACGTTGAACGGCGTGCTCCCGAAGCGCCATTGCTGTCAGAAAAAGGCATTAGTGGAATTGTTCACTAATGTATGTAATTCCCTTTGCAAACCATGACGCGTGAACTTGTACTGGTGGCATTCAAAAAGAAAAAAAGTGGCGCCTTCGCGCGTTTTGTTATGCCTATCGGCCCGGCTCTACCGGAATCTGGATGAGCGGCGTGCCGCCCTTGCCTACTACCAGCGGGAGCGTGCCGTCCCAGACCTGCGTCTTCAGCCATTCAAGGTAATTCGGGTTATTTGCCAATGCTAGGTTGATGATGGATATGGCCTCTGCCTCTCCCTTCGCTTCTGCTATGTTGGCGTTTGCCAGCCCTACCGCGTTTGCCTCCCTCTGCCTGGCCTCGACTTCGATACGTCTTAGGTCGTTTTCAGCCTTGAGGGCCTTCTGCTCGGCCTCCACTTTCGCTTCGACTGCCCGCGAAAAGAGCGGCGAGAACTCAAAGTCGGTGATGGATATCACTTCCGTCAATATGTTAAACACGGAAAGCCTTTCCCGTATGGCAACCTCGATGTCCTGCTTGACCAGCGGCCTCTTGGCAATGAGTTCCGCGGCGTTGTAGTTTGCCGTGACCTGCTTTACTGTCTCTTCGATGGCTGGCTGTATCACCCTGCTCTCGTAATCCAGCCCCAGGTTCTTGTACAATGTATGTATAGACTCCTTGTCTGGATGGTAGTTTACCGTGACTGTGGTCGCGACTGTCTGCAAGTCCTTGGAGGCGGCGCGTGTCTCCTTTTCGTACTTGAGGGTTCGAACCTCGATGCTGACTACATCATCCTGGAACGGAACCACGAAGTGCAGTCCCTCGTCGAGAGGCGGATGCGTGAGGTCTACGGCGCTCCAGTGAAGGAGCACCCCCCTGTGGCCCGCGTCGACTATCTTGATTGACTCGTAGGCTGCTACGCCGGCTATACCCAGCACGATAAGCACGATGGCAGCTATCTTGACGCTGCGTCCAGATATGCTTGGTTCATTATATGCGACCATACATCCCTTGTCGCTGTAGCATAAAAGGAAATGTACTATTGTTGCTTCCGGCGGCTCAAAACCGGCGGTTCAGCTCCAAATTAGCGCACCATGCATGTCATTCCGCGTGTTCGCCGATCGGCCTGTCAGCGTCGGCACGCCTGCCTCCAAGGTGCGGATCAGTTCGCGTCTCTTCCAGCTCTGAACGCAGGCCGTTGGCATCTTTGGCATCCTGGTGCTCATTCATGCGCCACGTTATGGCGCCGCACATTATGGCATTGCGCCACCGTTCCCGCATAACTCGCAGATATGGCACGCAAACCACAACTGCGTGCAATGGCCGCACATGAATTGGTCAGAATTCCTGCTCCATCCGCACAATGATCATGTGGGGAATCGAACATGCCCAACAGGTGCCTGACCTCATTGCTGAGGTTGGTTATCCTGTTCTTGTACTGCCCTTCCAGAGGGTCATCCTCGGAGTTTGTCCCAGTCAATGCCTTGACTTGGCCTCCGGTTCCCTTTGCGTGCGTCCTGGCAGGCAGTTTGGATCCGGCAATGACGGATCCGCCGGAGCGTCAGAAGGGGCATCAGTTGGAGCCGGCTAGTCTGGCTGCAAAAACTTTTGCGCGCCGGTATGGGTAATTGGCCGTTCCCTTACTCTGCCTCAAATCCATCGCATCCTGAGTTGCACGGCTTGTTCATGACCCCCTCGCACCGGCCTGTCTGATCGTGCATTATCCTGTGGTGACCGCATATCCTGCACCTCTCCCGAAAGTGGAGGATCAGGCTGCCCACGGGAATTCCGGATGCCAGTATCTGCGATTCAACATCAGCAGTCATGGCATGCCTTGATGCCGTGTGACTTTAAAGATTTTGCGGGCACCCTGCGCGTTTGGAATGTCATGTTATTATTGCTTGTTGCTGGATGCGGGTTAATGGGAGCGTTTGACTACCTGAACAAGATGAGCCACCGCAGGCTGTTTCTGGTATTCGGGCCGCTGTCAGTCATAACGGCCTACCTGCTGTTCACCAACTGCTACATGCTGTACGGGAACCACTGCTTTTATATTCCGTAGGCCCGCCAAGGCGCAGCTTGCCGATATGTCGTAATGGCGCCGGGAAAGGGATTCGAACCCCTGCATGCTCGCGCATAGCCGTTTTCGAGACGGCCGCCTTACCACTTGGCTATCCCGGCAAATGTACTGGAACTCCCCCCCAATAATAAATCAGGTCAGTGCCTGCCGTCCGGCCCGATGCCGATCAGTTCGCCGCTGAACCTTTTTTTGATCCGCGTCCTGTTCCTCTCCCATTCCTCATCGCTGATGGAGTCTGTGAATATTGAACGCATCTCTGGCTTGGAACCGGCGGCGACAAGGATCTCCTGCAACTCGGACTTGCTGAGGGGAAAATAAGACGTTACCGTTGGATTTTCACGGATCCTTTTAAGCAAACTGAGCCCGTATGGACATGACAGCGCGGAAAAAGGGCAGGCGGGTCAATTACATGCTGGAGTTTGCCACCGTGAGGTACTGGCAGGGGCAGCTCAACGAGTGCGGCATCAAAAACGCCGCAAGCAACAAAACCAACACAAGGCTGGTCTACCTTACACGTCTGGCAGCGTTCAGCGAGTGGCTGCCGGGGCGGATATTTGACATGCGGGTGCAGGCGGTGGCAGACGGCAGGATAGTCCGCGAGACTTCCCAAAAGTCGTTTGCCAACGTGGAGGAACTGCTCCGTTTCGGAGATGACGGGTCCGGAAACGAGAAAGAGGTAAGGAAGATCATAAGCCAGTACCTGAGGGATCCGCGGCACGGGAACCTGGCGCATTCTACCGTGGCAGGCATGTGCGCGGCCATAAAGTCGTACTTTGACGCGCACGACGTGGCCACCAACGTCAAGTTCAACGGAAAAAAGAGGGACGAGATCGAAGTCACCGAAAAGCCGGAGCTGGAGCTTGCCGATTTTTACAAGATGATGACTGCCAACAAGGTGGATCTGATGGTGCGGGCCGTGATGCTGGTAAAGTTCCAGGCAGGGCTGGACTCAAGCACGCTTGCTGACAGGTTCAACTTTTACGCGTACCCGCAGATTGCCAAATGGTGCGGAACAGACGACCACAAGGCGTGGAAAAAGGACAAGTGCCCGATCCCGGTGCACCTGGTGCGCGTAAAGACCGGGATCAAGTACACCACGTTCATAGACCGCGACGCGCTGGATGCGATCAAGACCTACCTGTCATGGAGGGAGGAACGCCACGGCCCGCGCGATCCTGCCGGGCCGATGTTCCTTACCACGCGAAACGAGCCGATACGCGGGGAATGGATTTCTAACGCGTTTGGAAGGCTGGCCGACTCTTCCAGGGCACAAAGGAGGCTGGAGAGTGGAGTCCTCAAGCTGCACTCGCACAATACGCGCCGGCTGCTCAAGAGCCTGCTCATGGAATGCGGGTGCGCCGAATGGGCCGCAGACCACGTGCTAGGCCACAAGGCCAAGGATCCCTACACCGGGCCTGCCGAGCTGTTCCCAAAAACGCTGAGGGAAGAATACGCAAAGGCGTCTCACAAGATCAACGTGCTGTCAAAGGCCGCATCCAGCGTCGACTGCGAAGACCCCACAGGGGCGGCAGAGAAGGCCCTGAAGGAAAGCAAGGCCAAGGTGGAGGTGCTGGAAAAGCACGTCAACGAATTGAAATCTGAGATCGACAAAAAGGACGCCAGAAGCGCCGGCGCAGAATCCAAGTTTGACGCAGCAGTAAAGGCCATCATCGACGCGCTAGACGATCCCGGCGGGGACCTGCGGAAGAACATCAGGGACAGGCTCGGCAAACTTTAGCAGGGATAGTGATCCTAACACACACTGTTAACTCTTCAAGTGGTTTTCTCAAATCAAGTTTGGTGTTAACTTAGGTTGCCTGGCGGCAACGCTGGTCACGTCATTTCCCCGGGTGGTCTGATGCAAAGAGATGTCTCCCCCACAACGCGCCCCGATGCCACCATACGGAACCATAACCCCAATGGAAGCGGGAAATATCTCGCCAAAACAATGTAGATATTTAGCAGCGTGCCACACCGATTAGTGTTGTCGGACAGGAATCCCTTGTTTCTTGCGTCATACACTAGACATGAAGACCGTAAGCGAAATTGCGGCAGGCATTCACGGTTACGGCAGTTCAGTGTTGCCGGCCCCAGTCACCGTCACGTTGATCACCTTGAAATTGTTCTTGCCAAAGTCGCCCGTTGAGGTGATGCTGACGGCGTACTCGGCCTTGCCGGAATAGTCTACAGACGGCTTTGTCTTCAGGGCGTTTCCGTCGATTACAAAGAGGTCAGAATCTGCGCCGGATCCCATGCCGTATGTCGGATTCTGGCCGTCAAGGAACGGATTCTGTGCGGCAATGCTTCCGATCTTTGTTGCATCACCGCTGATATCGATAGACGTGTTGTCTAGGACGACGTACCAGTTGCCCAAGTTTTGGTTGAAAGAATTGACATAGGAAAACATTCCAGACATGTCAGTCACGCCGGAGACGTCCCACGATGAGAGGTCGGAGTTAAAGGAGACGGCTTCCATGAACATCTCAGACATGTCAGTAGCATCCGACACGTCCCAGCCGGAGATGTCGCCATCAAATGAGGCGGCTCCGGCGAACATCCGGGACATGTCAGGTCGACACGTCCCCCGTCGCCATCAAATGAGGTGGCATTATCACGCTCGAACGTCCCAGCCGGAGATGTCGCCATCAGTCACGCTTGAGGTGTTCCAGCCGGAGAGATCCTGGTCAAAGGAGGTGGCATTATAGAGCATTCCATGCATTCTAGTCACTCCCGATACGTCCCAGCCGGAGATGTCGCCATCAAATGGTGGCCCCGGCGAACATCGATTCCATGTCAGTCACGCTTGAGGTGTTCCAGCCGGAGAGATCCTGGTCAAAGGAGGTGGCATTATAGAGCATTCCATGCATGCCATACACGTTCGACACGTCCCAGCCGGAGATGTCGCCGTTGAAGGAGGTGGTCCCATTAAACATCCATGACATGTAGGTCACCCTCGACACGTCCCAGCCGGAGATGTCGCCGTTGAAGGAGGTGGCCCCATTAAACATCCATGACATGTAGGTCACCCCCGACACGTCCCAGCCGGAGAGGTCACCGTTGAAGGAGGTGGCACCATAGAACATCGAGGTCATGTCAGTCACCCCCGACACGTCCCAGCCGGAGAGGTCGGAGTTGAAGGAATCAGCACCGGAGAACATCCTGGACATGTCAGTCACCCCCGACACGTCCCAGCCGGAGAGGTCGGAGTTGAAGGAACTTGCACGGTAGAACATCCTGGACATGTCAGTCACCCCCGACACGTCCCAGCCGGAGAGGTCGGAGTTGAAGGAACTTGCACGGTAGAACATCCTGGACATGTCAGTCACCCCCGACACGTCCCAGCCGGAAATGTCGCCGTTGAAGGAGGTGGCCCCGGCGAACATGTCTGCCATGTCAGTCACTCCCGACACGTCCCAGCCGGAGAGGTCGGAGTTGAAGAAGTCAGCATTGACGAACATGTCTGCCATGTCAGTCACTCCCGACACGTCCCAGCTGGAGATGTCGCCGTTGAATGATGAGGCGAAGAGAAACATGCCGTTCATGTCAGTCACCGACGAGGTGTCCCAGCCGGAGAGGTCGGAGTTGAAGGAACTTGCACTGTAGAACATCCTGGACATGTCAGTCACCCCCGACACGTCCCAGTAGGAGAGGTCGGAGTTGAAGGAACTTGCACTGTAGAACATCCTGGACATGTCAGTCACCCCCGACACGTCCCAGCCGGAGAGGTCGGAGTTGAAGGAATAGGCCCAGACGAACATGTCTGCCATTTCAGTCACTCCCGACACGTCCCAGCCGGAAATGTCGCCGTTGAAGGAGGTGGCCACATAGAACATTCCAAACATGTCAGTCACCCCCGACACGTCCCAAGAGGAAAGGTCGGAGTTGAAGGATCTGGCCACATAGAACATTCCCGACATGTCAGTCACGCCCGACACGTCCCAAGAGGAAAGGTCACCGTTGAAGGAGGAGGCACGGGCGAACATTCCCGACATGTCAGTCACTCCCGACACGTCCCAGTCGGAGAGGTCGCCGTTGAATGCTGGTGGCAGATTTGAATTTCGTGCACGTTGGTGACTCGACACGTCCCAGTCGGAGAGGTCACCGTTGAAGGAGGAGGCACGGGCGAACATTCCGCTCATGTCTGTGACTTGCGAGACGTCCCACGCGGTGAGGTCGCCGTCAAAAGATGTAGCGCCGGCGAACATGTAAGACATATCCGTCACTTCCGACACATCCCACGCGGAGATATTACCGTTGAAGGAGGTTAGATCTGCATACGCAAAATAATCACTGCTGAGTTCTCCGTGGTGGGATGGGAGGACGGCGAACATGCACGACATGTTTTGGGCATTCGAGACGTCCCAGTCGGAGAGGTCACCGTCAAAACGGATGGCACCAGCGAACATGCACGACATGTCAGTCACGTCGGACAGGTCGGGGACGTCAACAGTATTGTAGACCATGCTGCTTGCACCGCTAAACGCTGAGCCCATTGACACCCACTGGACGTTGCCCCACTGCTCTATGGACTGCAGCTTGGGTGCGTTATTCCGGTCTCCGTTGAGGTAGATTCGCTCAAAGTTACCCGTGATGGCAACGGCGTAGGTTCCGGCGTCCTCGTACGCGTGGACTTGATCCCCTATGACGTTGGCAGACGTGCTGCCGTCGCCCCAGGATACGGTATAGGTGCCTGTCGCACCGCCCACCGGAATGGTTATCGATTCGCTTGGCGAGGTGGTCTTCCAAGTGGTTACAAACGGCCTGTCGCCTGTTTTGGACACATCCTGACTGCCGGTTTCATCTGCTTTTTCCGGTGCTGGCCGTTTTGCCGAAAGACTGTCATGGGACACATCAGATGGCAGTGTAAATCCGCGCCGTTCCAGCGTTTCTACGGATCCCGCAGAGACGCATGCCGGATTCCCTGACGGCGATACCATCAGGACTCGATCGTCTGCGCATGTCACCTCGTTCAATGGCACGCCTTCTTGCGCCTGCTGGAGCGGTGATGGAATCTCTTCGACGCTTGCTGCAGACACGGCACCTGACAGCGCGAATGCCGCCAGCGCGAGACCGAGCATCGTGATTTTCAGCATCAGGAATGGTTGCGTTGGTGGATACTTATGTGATCTTGAGTTTGGGGTGTGTTGGGTTTGGTAGTTCATAACGCTTCTGACGGTTTTTTGAACCGGTTCGGTTCCAGATCTTACCAAGTGTGCGGGCATGTCATCATGGTACCAAACATGACATCCCCAACAGCTCTGGTCAAAATTGTTGATCTGACCAAATTCAATCCAACCGATGCATGTCAGATCACCCGAATTGAACAGAGCCTGATTTGGACAATAGAAATGCATCCAAAACGTCACAACTATTAACTGGAACGAACTTTAACCACAATGAATGAATCCTGCCGTCCTGTTACCCGTGTTGGCCGTTTTGGCAGTCGGCGTCGGAATCGTGCATGCAGAGGCATTGTCCCCATACCAACAGCTCAAGGAAGGCGTGCCGGCAGATCAAATAGCATGCGCAGACGGCAAAACTCTGGTGTCATCCCCATCCGGTTCTCCTGCGTGCGTGTTTGCCGGATCTGTAGAGACGCTGCTTGACAGGGGATTCGAGCAGATCGTCCCCGTAACGGAACCCGCGTCTGACTCTGGAACGAAATCAGCAGAACCAAGGCCGATCCCGGCAGAGATCGCCTCTGCAAACAACGCCTTTGCCTTCGACTTTTACCGGCAGATTGCAGACGAGGGGGGCAACCACTTCTTCTCGCCTGCCAGCATGCACGCGGCATTCTCCGTGCTGTACGAGGGGGCGCGGGGCGAGACTGCCGAGCAGGTCCGCGGCGTGTTTGGCATGGCAGAAGACGATGCCGCAAGGCACCAGGCTGTTTCAGATGCCATGTCGTCGCTGAACCGTGACGACCCGCACGCCACCCTGGAGATGGCAAACTCGCTGTGGCTTGCAGAAAGGCTGGCGCCGCACGCGCGGTACGTGGAAATCGTGCGGGGCACGTACGCGGCAGACATGGAGACTGTTGATTTTGCCGACAATACCGTGACCACAGACCTCATAAACGGGTGGGCCGCAGAGAAGACGCGCGACAAGATCCCCAAGGTGCTGCAACCCGAGGACGTGAATAGCAGCACCCTCGCCGTGATACTCAACGCCATATACTTCAAGGGCACGTGGGAGGTGCAGTTCGACCCCGACGACACGCGGCCGCGCGACTTTGACACCGGGAACGGAACCATCCAGGCAGACATGATGCGCGTGGACGCCGTCTTTGCCCACGCCGAATACGACGGTACCCAGATCCTCCGCATGCCCTACGTCGGCGACAGGCTTTCGATGCTAGTCGTGCTGCCGCCAGGGCGCGACGGCATGGCGGCCCTGGAGGAGTCGCTCACGGCAGAGATGCTGGAGGAGTGGCAGCAGGGCATGTATGACACGGAGATTACAGCATCCATCCCCAAATTCGAGACCAAGACGCACTATGATCTCATACCCAAATTGAAGGATCTCGGCATCACGCTCATTTTTGAAGGGGGTGATTTCAGCGGGATATCAGACACGGGCATGTTTGTAACCAAGGCCACCCAAAGCGCGTACGTGAACGTAAACGAGGAAGGGACGGAGGCCGCTGCCGTGACTGCCCTGGTATTTGCTGATTCTGGACCGCTAACGTTCATTGCGGACCGCCCGTTCCTGTTCTTCATACAGGACGACGAGAGCGGCACCATACTCTTCATGGGAAAGATAACGGATCCGACGAAATAGACTACATGGATTTTTGAAAAAATGGCAGTCATGTGGTTCCACAGCCACCCCGCCACCAAGCAGTCCCAATTGGAACCGCCATTCATGCCAAGTTTGGTAAAATTTGGATTGATTGGTTCTGGTAAATGCACGTAACCCCGACCTACCATATGTGACAAGCGGACTCTTGATCTTCTCTCAGGAAGACGTGCCGTGCAGGGATTCCCTGATGCCGGCCATCACTAACGGCAACAAGGGCATTGACACTGTTCAAAATTGTGGATCACAGTAGAATCCCATAATCAATACGAGCCAGATCACCAAAAGTGAAGTGCCGTCACCTGCCAACGTCGTGCTTTGACATAAGATCACCCAGCATGTCGCGCAGCGCCTTTCCAAATTCCTCATTCCCCGGCAGATCCTCGGGCACTTCAAACGATACCCTTTTCGACTCCCCGCCGGAAGAGATCTTAATGTGCCATATTGGCGAGTCCGTTTCTCCGGGAGATCCTATGGTGTCAGGAAGCGCGTTGAATTTTTCCAGATCCAACAGGCCCACCAAACGGTCCCACTCCTGCCCTGAAAGCGGCAGTTCCCTGCTTATCTCAGTGCAATCTGGCTGGCACAGTCCGGGATCGGCATGATAAACGACCGTGCCGGAAGTCAGGGCCATGTCCGCGTTGCAACGTCCCAGGCACTCGCCAGCCCACCAGCCCGCCTCGATCGACGTGGGCGTCCGAGCAGCCACGTTGGCTTGCATGGCTTCGTCAATCTCGCTGTCAGCATACCCCGCCCCTGCCAACACCTGCCTGATGTCTGTCATGCTCAAGTCGCCGTGCGGCGGAAGGAGATTGTCCAGTACCCAGTCAATCGAGAGCTGCTCATTTCTGACATAATCGGTGATAAAGACCATCAAGTCTTCCTTCGTCTGCTCCACGTGGGTCTGCTGTAATGCCGAAAGCTCCTCTTCGGTCAGCGGCGGCGGCCGCTGCCGTTCGTCTGTTCCCCCGCGGGCCGGGCGTTCATCCGTTTCCGGGTGCAGCTCCAAGTAGTCTGAGTACAGCATGGTTTCTTTGTCGTCAAGATACAAAAGAATGGAGGCATTGCTTCCAAAATATCCTTGAGCATACACTTGATTCTGTCCTTCCTCGACTGCTCTTACCTCGATGCGATACGTCTTGGTCTCACCAGTGGCAAGCGACGTGAACTCGGCGTATTCATATCCCGCTAATTGGTCTGCATTATCATATGAAGGCCAGTACTCCTGGCCACCGGCATCCACTATCTCGAATCCAGAAGTCACGTACCAAACTGTGTCTGTACCATCTCCAACGGGCCTGTTTGCTTCTGTAATGCCGTGATATGGATTAGTGAACGTTATCTCCACTATCGCCGTCTCGCCTATGTTGGGCAGGCTGGACATTCGGATTGTTGGGGGCACCCCAAATGAATCAGGAGCAGATGGCTGATTCGAAGAACTTATCGGGAACGCATCTGACGAGGTTCCGCTTGACGGGATAATGGGCGTTTCGGCTGCGATTGCATAAACAAGCACGACAGACACGATCGCCACGCCAATCAGCGCCATCGTCATTGTTCTTCGCATCGGGTTCATTTGGATTGGCACCACACTGACGTGATCGCTTTGTTTGTCATTAATACGAAAATATGGTGTGTGCTATTAACGATTGATTCAATCTGGATTTTACCTATTTTGAGTCCGGTTTCAACCCGCCAGCAATTTGGATTTGATGCCATGCTCCGCGTTTGCATGCCTGGCGGCAGCGATGGCGCGCGTATCCGGAGATGTCGTCGGCAGGCAAGGTACCGTTGATTTCATCCTCCGAGAAGCCGGCGCCGGTCAGTATCCTGCGGATGTCATCCGTGTCCAAGGAGGCGAACCTGGAAATCTTGTCGACTGCCCCTCCCAGTGGAACCTTCTCTTCAACCACCCAACCCATTACATGCCTTGGACCATTCGAATATGACTCTGGAAAATCACACAGTTATGGCGTGACTAGACGAACACGCCGAACAAGGACTCAAACCATCCCTTAATCATGCCGAATATGTCCTGATCTTGTTGGATTAGCTTGCATGTGCCGTCTACCAATTCGGTTCCCGTCCCGCAAATCGGCGGCTGGTTTGGATCCGGCATCGGCTCCGGCTCAACCTGCGTGTCTACGGCAGTGCCTGGCTCCGGATCGACCTGCGTGTCTACGGCAGTGCGAGGCTCCGGCTCGACCTGCGTGTCTACGGCAGTGCGAGGCTCCGGCTCGACCTGCGTGTCTACGGCAGTGCGAGGCTCCGGCTCGACCTGCGTGTCTACGGCAGTGCGAGGCTCCGGCTCGACCTGCCGGTCCACTGTAGTGTCAGGCTCCGGTTCAACTGTAGAATTAAGAGAGACGATGTCGGATGAAATCACGGTTATCTCATAGGTGCGGGAGTTGTCCGTGCCGTAGTCTCCCGTAGATGTTATGTCCACCGTGTACGGTCCAGCATCCCCGTCCGGTACCGATAACATGTTGAGGACGTTGTCGCTTATCTCAAAGTAGTCCGAGTCTCCTCCAGGGCCTATGCCATACACGGGGTTCTGGCTGTCCAAGTGCGGGTTTCGTGTGGAGATGCTCCCGACCGCGCCAGGCACGTCGCTGCCTTGGATGGCATCGTTGTCCAGCACTATGTACCACGGGCCCAGGTTTTGGTCAAACGCGTCGGCGCGGTAGAGCATGGTAATCATGCGCGTCGTATCCGAGATGTCCCATCCGGAGATGTCGCTGTTGAAGAATTGTGTCGACCTGAACATGTCTGCCATGTCGGTGACGCGCGAGACGTCCCAGTTTGAGACGTCGCCGGCAAAGGAGCCGGCGATTGCGAACATGGCGTACATGTCGGTGACGCGCGAGACGTCCCAGTCGGACAGGTCAGAGTCAAAGGAGGAGGCGCGGTTGAACATGGCGTGCATGTCGGTGACGCGCGAGACGTCCCAGTCGGACAGGTCAGAGTCAAAGGAGGAGGCGCTTGCAAACATGCCGTACATGTCGGTGACGCGCGAGACGTCCCAGTCGGACAGGTCGGAGTCAAACGAGGTCGCGTTCCAGAACATTCCGTCCATGTCGGTGACGCGCGAGACGTCCCAGTCGGACAGGTCAGAGTTGAATGATTGGGCGTCCTTGAACATGTACGACATGTCCCTCACGCCGGAGACGTCCCAGGCCGACAGGTCGCCGTCAAAAGATGAAGCACCGTCGAACATATGCCCCATGCCCGTCACGCGCGAAAGGTCTGGCACGTCGGCTGCGTTGTATGTCATGTTGGATGCGCCCCTGAACGCGGAGTCCATCGACGTCCACCGGGAGTCCCCCCATTGCTCTATCGACATCAGCCTGTGCGCGTCGGCATGGTTGTCGAGGCGGATTCCCGTTATGTCGCCGGATATGCGTACGGTGTGGGTTCCTGCAGAATCATACGTGTGGGTCTGGCTACCCCTGACGCCTTCTTCTACCGCCCCGTCGCCCCAATCGATCGCGTACGTGCCGCTGGCCGGGATCGTCACGGACTCGTCTGGCATGACAGTCTCCCACGTCGTGACAAAGCCCGGATCGCCTGACGCGTCTTTTACGGTGACAAGAACGGTGTCAGTGGAATTGGCCAGGCCGTCACTGACTGTCAGCGTGAAGGTGACTGCCGTGTCTGCATCCACTTGTGGTGCTACGAACGTGGCAGCCGGCAGGGAGGCGTTGAATGTCACATCCAGGGTCGAGTCGTGGCTCCATGCGTACGTCAGGTCGTCGCCGTCGGGATCGGTGGCGGCTCCGTTGAGCGTGACTGTCTGGCCCTTCTGGACTGCCTGATCCTGGCCGGCATCGGCGACAGGCGGGCTGTTGACGACCAGCCCGTCAGTGACTGTCACTACAAGCGAGTCGGTGGCAGTGACGGTGCCGTCATCGGCAGTCAGCGTGAATGTTATCGCGGTGTCCCCGTCGACTTCAGGGGCGGTGAAAGTGGTGGACGGCGAGGCGGGGTTGGCCAGCAGGATGTCCGAAGTCGAGTCGTGGCTCCACGAGTACGTCAGGGTGCCGCTGCCCGCATCAATGACGATCCCGTTGAGCGTTACCGTGTCACCTTCGGGCACGGTCTGGTCAGATCCCGCATCGATGTTAAGCGGGGTGCTTGGTTGGATCCCGGTGACGGTAATCGTCACGTCTCTAGAGTTTGACTCGCCAAAACCACCTGAAGACAGTATGGTAAGGATGAACGAGTCCTGCGTACCGTCTGGAGTGGATTTGAACTTTAGGGCATTACCGCTAATCTCGAACTGGCCGCCGTCGTCTGTGCTGCCTACGGAATATACGATGTCCTGGTTATCTCTGAGCCATGCATTCTGTGGCGATATGGTTGTGACATGCAGCGTGGCGCTATCGTACACCACCGAGGTGCTGTCAAGTACGATGTACCATTTCCCCAGGTTCTGGTTGAACTCGGGGGCGATAGAGAACATCTGTTCCATGTTGGTTACAGACGATACGTCCCAGCCGGAGGGATCGCCGTTGAATGATGAGGCGCTGTGAAACATCCTAAGCATGGTGGTCACCGACGAGGTGTCCCAGCCGGAGATGTCGCCGTTAAAGGAAGTGGCGCCTTGGAACATCGTTGACATGTCAGTCACCGACGAGGTGTCCCAGCCGGAGATGTCGCCGTCAAATGATGAGGCGCGGTTGAACATCTGAGACATGCCAGTCACCGACGAGGTGTCCCAGCCGGAGATGTCGCCGTTGAATGAAGTGGCCCTGTCGAACATCAAATTCATGTCTGTCACCGACGAGGTGTCCCAGCCGGAGATGTCGCCGTTGAATGATGAGGCGCCGTAGAACATAAAATACATGTTGCTTACAGACGAGGTGTCCCAGTCGGAGAGATCGCCGTCAAATGATGAGGCGCCGGCAAACATCCTAAACATGGTGGTCACCGACGAGGTGTCCCAGCCGGAGAGATCGCCGTTAAAGGAAGTGGCATCTAAAAACATGTCGTTCATGCCAGTCGCCGACGAGGTGTCCCAGCCGGAGAGATCGCCGTTAAAGGAAGTGGCCCTTGCAAACATCTGAGATATGTCAGTCGCCGACGAGGTGTCCCAGCCGGAGAGATCGCCGTCAAATGATGAGGCGCGGTTGAACATCCTATGCATGGTGGTCACCGACGAGGTGTCCCAGTCGGAGATGTCGCCGTCAAATGAAGTGGCGTCTTGGAACATCTGAGACATGTCAGTCGCCGACGAGGTGTCCCAGTCGGAGATGTCGCCGTCAAATGAAGTGGCGTCTTGGAACATCTGAGACATGCCAGTCACCGACGAGGTGTCCCAGTCGGAGATGTCGCCGTTGAATGAAGTGGCCCTACTGAACATGTTGTTCATGTTAGTCACCGACGAGGTGTCCCAGTCGGAGAGATCGCCGTCAAATGAAGTGGCCCCACTGAACATGTTGTACATGTTAGTCACCGACGAGGTGTCCCAGCCGGAGAGATCGCCGTCAAATGAAGTGGCTTCATAGAACATTCTGTTCATGTCAGTCACCGACGAGGTGTCCCAGCCAGAGATGTCGCCGTTGAATGATGAGGCCACATTAAACATGCTGTTCATTTTAGTCACCGACGAGGTGTCCCAGTCGGAGATGTCGCCGTTGAATGATGAGGCTCCATAAAACATAAGGCTTATGTCGCGCGCAACCGAGAGATCTGGTGTATCGGTTGCACGATATACCATATTTGATGCACCGCTAAATGCCGCGTTCATTGACCTCCATTGCATCGCACCCCATTGATCTATGGAAAGCAGTTTTTTCGCGTTTGGCGCACTGAGATAGATGCGGATAAAGTCGCCTGATATGCTGACCTGATAATCTCCGGGTTCGTCATACACATGAGTCTGATCCCCTGTGACATTAGCAGATGTGGTTCCATCGCCCCAGTCGATTGTGTACACGTATGGGGTGTCGCCACCTGTAGTTATGGCTATCAACTCGCCAGGTGTCGTTGTCCGCCAAGTAGTGACAAAAGAATCTGCACTTACTTGAGCCCCAGAAGGCATGGGTACGGCAACAAGGATAAAAATCAATACTGTAAGAATACATAGACTGCCTGCTCTTCGCAACGAAAACTGTAAAACCATGATATCCTGTGTTTCACAGGACACAGTATTATGCATTTCACAGGACATAGTTAACTCAAATGTGCGCTCCAACTACGGAGGCGGTTCAGGTTTGGAAATTCGACATGTAAACAACCTGTCATAAACCACATTTTTTTAATAGACATGTCTTTTGGCTGTGGCCTAGAGACATAACCGAACAACTGCCTGACGACAGGGTACCGTGCAGACGCCAAGGGAAGCCAGCCGTGGCGCGGGATGGTCGGCTCGTACATGGACGACAGGGAGGCGTTCGACTCCGAGTACCACCAGCGCAGCGTCATGGAATAGGTCTTCGCCGCGCTCAAGAAGATGTACGGGGACTGCACACGGTGCCGCAGGCCGGACAACCGGGCAAGGGAGATCTCGATCCGCGCCACGACATCGAACTCGTGGCCAGGTCGCAGGCAAAAGACGGCAGGCTCACACAGGACCGAATCGCAACACTCGCAGCGTAACCGGCGTGTTTAACACCGCGCCATTCCTAGCGGAGCCTCCGCACCATGTCTTGGATTTGGAGGATTTTATGGGTTGTGGAGGAACATGGCGCAGCATGGGTTGTCACTGGCAGGTTCCGATGCATATCGTGCCTTTATCACCTTGGCACCGGAGATGGCGTTTTTTTATTACTAGGACACACCCCCGTGTTTTTACATCGTTGGACAGATCTAACGATGGGGGCGTTCCTATCCTGTCATCAGGGAAAAGGATGTCGGACACTTATCCATACGAGGCTTTCCCTCATTTCCACTCTCCGTCCCTTCATCAGATCTGTTCAACAGTTAGCGACCCGAGGCGCCTGAGCCCTCATATAGAAAACGTTGCTTGAAGACCTGACCGGAATGAAAAATGGGGGAGTTGTACCAATGCTTAGAACTCCCTCCCGTTCTTGAGCATTTGGTACATGATACGTGCCATCTTTGAAGCTGTCGCGACTGCGGCCTTGGAGGTGCCCCTCTTGGCACCATGATTTTGTAGATGCACCTGATGCTAAATCCCTTTTTCCTGTGCAGGTACGCCAGCAGCCGATCCCTGGCGACGGGATCTTTTTCCCCGCGGATCAATTGGAGCAGTTGATTCCTGCTCACGTTGGGCAGGAACCCGGATCCCGATTCGAGCGTCTTTTCTTTTGTGGATTTTTCGTGGCAGCCTGCTTTTGGAGGGCGTTTTTCGGGAATCGCGGTCATGTAAAATACCGTAAAATTCCGTGATCTATTTGTAACGGCAGAAACCGTCGAACCCGGTAATTCGGGCTTCAGGTGATCGGATTGAAGTGGCCGCTACTACGGGCAAGAGGAGACTCCGGCCCAGGCGTTTGCACGCAAGATGCCACCCAAAGGAGAAATCGTGGTTGACGAACAGACAAGGGAGGAGTACCGTGTTGAATGAGGGGGGAACTACTTTCCGTATACCACAAGTCGCAGGCTACATGCCAAAGAATTTTTAGGGATCAAGATTCTTCCCGATTCCATGAAACGGGAAGATATTCCGATAAAATCCGGCCTTACGGGGCTTCAGGACGAAACCGTGGATCACAAATGCGGCGCTTGTGGGAGGGAGGTGTCATTGATAGTGGTGGCACGGCATGCCAAACTGAAAATATGGTGGCTTGCATGTCCAAGCTGCAAGCACGGTTCCGTATCGACCGGGAGCAAGATTTACCCCAGAAGGCTGCTCGGGGAAGACGTCAAAGGACTTCCAGAAACGATCCAACCCGCATATCTTGAGGCACGAAAGTCCATCTCCACAGAATGTTACACCGCCTGCGAGATGGTATGCCGCAAGATTCTCATGAATGTCGCAGTGGACAAGGGGGCTCCAGAAGGAAAATCATTTGCAGGATACATCGATTACATGGTTCAGGCAGGATACATCACGGTCACGATGAAGCCATGGGTCGACAAAATAAAAGAGAACGGAAACGATGCGGCGCATGAGATACGCACCCCGAACCTAAACAGGACGAAGAGCACTCTGAAGTTTATCATGTTTTTGCTGAAAAACGTGTATGAAACGGAACATGACTTGCAAGAGATCTCCAACTCTGAAGACGCTACAAAACTTAAACAACAAAGAACGGGGCATACCCGGATAAGATCAAGGCATTTTCCATGAAATCATGAAATGGGTTTGTAAGACACGGCTCTGCTCAATTTCGACGATCTGACACGAGTCGGTTGGATTGAGTTTGGTTAGATCCACACCTATGTTAAAACATCCGGTCGTAGTCAAGCGTTGATTCCGTCTGACTTCTGATCCACGCCTATAGCGACGCGCCAAAGTTCGCGTGTAATTAATCGAAAAGTTTGTAGATCAGATCTCATCTCATGGATGCATGGATGACACAAAACAGAAGGAACTTGAAAAGGTGTGTAAAAAGGAAAAAAATCACAAGGTTCGAACCCGGGTGGTCACCATTTGCATGGTGCGTGTGCTTAACATATCCGTGGAGGAGACTGCCAACCTCCAAGTACACTGTCCCACGTGGGTCCGCGACTGGTTGCGCCGCTACGACGAAGGAGGCCTCGAAGGCCTCCGGGTTCTTCCCCGGCATGGGCGGCCCAGAAGAATTCTTCAAAACGTCATGGATGAGATAATTGCAAAGGTGGCAGGTTGCCGTATCACACCCATGGGTCTGCAGCAGTACATACGGGTGCAGACCGGCACGAGCCTCCACATCACGTACGTCAGAAAGATCATGCGCCTGTACAACCTGACCCCCAAGGTGGCACAAAAAATACACATCAACAGGGCAGACAGGAAGGCAGTCTGGAACTGGAGGTACTACCTCAAACGACGGATTTCGTGCCTGGAAAAGGAGGGATTTGCCGTGATCATGCAGGACGAGGCGTTTTTCGTACATGACACCGTGTCCGGCAGAAAATATTGGTCTCCCAAGGGCAGGCGGATAAGCGTTCCATACACGGGAAGCCACAGAAAGGTCACGATATACGGGTCACTTGCCTCGGACTGCCGGCAGTTCTTTCGGACGTACGACCGGTTCAATGCCGTCACGTTTGTTGCCTACCTCAAAGAGTTGCAGAGGCACTTTGGAAAAGCGGTGCTGATATGTGACAGGGCGCCGCAGCACCGTTCAAGACTCGTAAAAGAATTTCTCCGCAAGAACAAGAACATCAAGATCATGTATTTCCCCAAGGGTTCTCCGTACCTGAACGCCGTGGAGGAATGCTGGCGTCAGGGAAAACGCAGGCTGTTGGTTTCCGAGTACTACCGGACTTTTTCTGACATGTGCATGGCCATCTCGACATATTATAGAACAGCACGGTTCAATCTGGAATTGATTAAATACGTAAACAAAAAAACTGAATTAATCCACGCGAACTTATGATCGTAGCTATAGATGTGCCAAACTGTAACGTCACGTGGGAATCTGGAGGATACACGTTCTGACTACCCGTTTTTGGCAATCGACCTGCCTGCCATTTTCCAGGCTAATAGGATGCTACCCACGGCAAATGGGATGCCTGCGATCATGACTGCCGTGATGTCAGTATTGCGGGGGGATGTATCACAACCAATAGCAGGGCACACACGCGCTTTCGGATGGGCGAGAGCTTCTTCCAAGGTAAGATTGTCATCATGGCTTCCACCATTTCCTAAATACTGGGCAAACGCAGTCTCTGGCACGTCCATTGACCCCAGCACTAAAACAGGGAATGCCGCTGCGATTAAAATTGCCATGGTATTCATCTGAGTGTGGTATGGTAAATCAGATAATTAAGAATTGGATTGCTTGATGTCCCCGTGAATCCCTACTAGTCTGATGTTCGTTGATGCTGGGTTTTAGACGTCAAAATCCGCCTCAAGTGAGTCGAAAGGGATTGCGTTCTCATGGGTTCAGGCGCGGTCCTATACGTCCGACCGGTTCAGACCCACGAGCATGATCAGCAGGCAATAATGGAATATAGTCGTCCGGATGGTGCTTGCAGACATTCCGGCGTCTTCGCAGTCAGCCTTACGGCGCAGGCGTGCGGCAGAACCCGACGGATTCACTAAAACCACCACTCTAAGTTATTCCGGCGTCTTCGCAGTCAGCCTTACGGCGCAGGCGTGCGGCAGAACCCGACGGATTCACTAAAACCACCACTCTAAGTTAACACTTGGTTTGATTTGGGGAAACCACTTGAAGAATTAACAGTGTGGTAAAATTTCGTCCAATATGGTGTGGTATATTGTGGAGTAAAATTTTGCCGAATCTTGGGAGGATCTATTCGACTGGTTTTAGGCCTTTTATTCTAATCGTGCCCTTGGTTGCATGCAAGGAACGGAATGCACGAGGGACCTTGCCGACATCCTCAACGGGCTCAAGACAGTCCAATCATGCGGACACGGGCCGGAAGTCGAGGCAAGGTACAAGGACCACGCGGGTTTCAGGTTCCGGATGTGCCGCCGATGCTGGAGTGACGAGACATTCCACAGGATAAGCAAGGATTCGGTGCAGGTGATCAGGCCGAACCAGCTTGGAATAATCATGGCAAAATGCCTGGCGTGCGATTCCGGAATGGATTCCTGCAAGTGCGCGGCATAGGCTGCCGCACGGGTGGGGTGCCTGCGTTGCGGCACGAACGTCACGAAACAAAAGAACTGCACAAGGTGCTTTCCGGCGGGCTAGACAGACAGACTGGTGGAATTGATACCTGCATTTGCCGCAACCGCATGGAGTACTGGAGCAGTCACGCGTCAGGTCTGCCTGATTCCCCACGCGGAGCCGGCTACGTCAGTGACGGCGATGGTTTTGAACTTGACTGCCAAGCGGCACTGCAACCTGCATGGACGGCGGCGGCACATGCGTCTGGTCGTAGCATCTGGAGACGGGGCACGAATCGTGCGGATTGGCACCATGAAGGCCGAAGAAAGGCGGTGCGGCAGGCCGTTCTAGCGAAAAAAAGAGCTCATAAAATGAGCTCTTAGTACGCTAAGAGGCTAGATTCTCATCCATTTGATTGCAAAGAGCTCATATTTTCAGCTCTTTTTTCATGTGTAACCAACGAACAACGTGTATTGTGGCATGCGGACTGGCATGTCATGAAGGATTTCCGCATAAGGAATCTGAACCTGATCACGTACCTGGACGATGCCTCGCGATGCGTCGCCGGATACGGCGTGTTCAGAGGCAACCGGCCTGAACGCCGTGGATGTGCTCAAGCAGGGAATTCTGGCGTTCTGCACACCGGCATCCATCCTGTCGGACAACGGATCCTGCTTTGTGGACGTGTGAAGCGGCACGCCGAAGGGCACAGGGTGCCTATCGCCTTTGAGGACAAGCTTCTGGATCGCGGCATGCATCTGATAAACTCAATGCCGTACCATCCCCAGACCAACGGCAAGCTGAGAGGCTCCACAGAGAGGCTCCACAGGACACTGGAGGCAGAGGTGGGGCGACACGACAGTTTGGATGACTTCGTCACGTACTATGACGAGAGGCGGCTGCATTGGTCGCTTGACAGACAACCACCAGACGCCGCTCAAGGCGTTCCATGACAAGGCGGCGCATGAAACTATAAGAGTAGACAATTCAAACTGGATGGAGGTTGGGATCCATGGATGACTGACGGATAATGTGGAAGAACATAGTTTTGTTACAAACACATCGTATTCCGAGTGTTTTACGTTAAAAGTACGAGTGATTTAATATAAAACCTTACCGTAGTGACTGCATGGAGGCGTTGAATATACGTGAAATAGACGAGATTGACAACGCCCACCCCCTTGAGCGGTTCCGGCGAGGCATAAAGACCGATGATACGTTTGAGACGTACACATCAACCCTCAAATGCATACTGTGCACTGCATTGAAACACGTGCTACACGGCACCTACGAAGAACGCGCCGCAGAACTCGTGAAAATAGGCAAGGAGAATCCCATCAGGGCACGCAACATCATCACCCAGATCGTGACGAAGTGGGGCGAGCAGGCAAAACTGGATCCGTTGGATCTGAAGTACATGGCCCCGGGGTCGATCATGACTAACCTGAGCCCGATCAAGAAGCTGCTGGACATGAGTGACGTGACACTGGCGTGGAAGATGATACACGGAATGTGTCCGGAGATGAACCGCGGTGGTCCCAGCCCCGGCTGGACGAGAGAGGACATACGCAAGATGTTGCTAAAAACCAACAGCTCCATGATGCGCGCGGCAATACTCGTGCTAGTAAGCTCCGGGGTGCGCAGGGGCGGCCTCGAACTGAAGTGGGGCGACATAGACCCCGTATACCTGAAGGACGGCAAGCCCGTGGCCGGCAGGGACGCGCCGGAGACGAGCGGAACCGCCGAGCCCGCATGCACCAAGATGCGCGTGTACCGGGGTGAATCGGAGGAGTACGTCACGTTCATGACCCCGGAGGCATACAAGGCGCTCATGGAATACAAGGCAGATTGGGAAGAGGAAGTCAGCAGGGCGCCCGGGCCGGAAGACCCGGTATTCAAGAGGGATGGGAGCGAGCCGATCCCGCTGAGGGGCCGTGATATAATCAACAAGTTGCAGGTGATCGTGAAAAAGGCCGGAGTCCAGAAACCGTCGAAAAAGAACGCGAAGTTGTGCGAGGTGCCTATCTCCAACGGATTCAGGCGCAGGTTCAATAAGGTCATGACGGATACGCCCACTGATGGCACCCTGGGGGCTTCTCGAAGGAAGGAGTACATGATGGGACACCACGGATCTGTAGGGTTAGACCGACATTACTATCATTCAAACCCAATGGAGCTGGCCGCCCATTACCTGCGCGCCGTTCAGGCCCTGACCGTGACCGGTGAGGGACTTCTGCCCATCGAGCGCGAGAAGATGAACGAGAAAATACTTAAGGTCAAAGCAGAGCTCGCAACGATGAAGCGCGAGGAAGCCCGCGCCAATGTGGCTGTACAGCAGGATGCCGACAGGACGGCAACCCCGACCGACGAGAAGATTGACAGGCTATCGAAGATTGTGGAAAACGTCCTGATGCGCCTAAACTCGCAGGGCGGAGGACAGTAAGACCTAGTTTCTGGAAAGCCCATTCATTTTTGGCCTGTGGTAAGTCAAATTTGGAGGATCACGCGCAAGGTGCAGGGACATCGTCAGTGGACTGATGCGGCGGACGACACGGATTTTCCAGGCTCCTTATAAGCACGGCCTCCACGTGGGGCATGGACGACAAATCATGCGCCGGATGCGGTAGACCGTCAGATGACCACACCAACAAGGAGCTGGCAGCGTGCCTAGGCAAGGTCTTCGGGGAATTTCTGGATGCCTACGATAAAAACCAAGGCGCGTGAAGGTGCCCTTATCATTTTTTTGTCCGTCGCTTGGGTGCGGCAGTCTGCTCCGCCGTGCCATCATTCGGCAGGCTCGGTAGGTTTTGCCAGACATGCGACAACCTCGTTCAGAAAATTAACAGACAGACAATAACAAGTGCTTTTTTAACAAAGTTCGGTGGAGCCTACGTAATGAAGTTAAATCCAGACGATGTCGAAGAAATTGATAACGCGCACCCAATTGAACTGTTTCGGCGAGGCATAAATGACGATGAAACGCTCAGTGGGTACACGTCAATCCTCAAGAACGCGCTGTGCACTGCATTGGAAGACGTTCTGCACGGCACACATGAAGAACGCGCCGCGGAGTTCGTGAAAATAGGCAAGGAGGATCCCGTCACGGCACGCAGCATCATCCTCCATCTCGTGATGATGTGGCGCGAGCAAGCGAGACTGGAACCGTCAGATTCAGAATACGTACGCCCAGGGACGATCAGGGTGAACTTGAACCCGATCAAGAAACTAATGGACATGAATGACGTGGCACTGGCGTGGAGGGTGACATACTAAATGTATCCAGAGGCGAACCACAGCGGCCCCAACTCTGGCTGGACGGGCGAGGACGTACGCAAGATGCTGTCATCGACCACCAGTTCCATGATGCGTGCTGCAATACTCATATTGGCAAGCTCCGGGGTGCGCAGGGGCAGCCTTGAATTGAAGTGGGGCGACATTGCCCCGGTATACTTGAAGGATGGCAAGTCCGTGGCCGGCGAGGACATGCCGGAGATGTGTGAGCCTGCATGCGCCATGATATGCGTGTACCGGGGTGAGCCGGAGGAGTACGTCATGTTCATAACACAGGAGGCGTACAAGGCACTCATGGAATGCAAGTCCGAGTGGGAAGAGGAGGTCGGCAGGCCGCCCGGGCCGGAAGATCCGGTATTCAAGAAGAGGGGGCGCGAGCCGATCCCGTTGAGGCACGAGATGATAGCCAGGAGGGTGCGGGTGATCGCGAAAAAGGCCGGAGTCCAGGGACGGTCGGATGGTAACGGGAAGTTGTACAAGGTGCCGTTATCCAACGGATTCAGACGCATGTTCAACAAGGTCATGACGAATAGGCCCACCGATGGTACCTTGAGAGATTCCTGAAAGAAGGAGTACATGTTAGGATATCATGGAACCGTGGGCTGGACCGAGTTTACTATCATGCACGTCAGATGGAGCTGGCCGTCGACTACCTGCGCGCCGTTCCGGCCTGACCGTGACCGACGAAGGGCTCCTGCCCATCGAACTTGAAAAGATACACGGGGAGTTGCTAATGGCCATGGAGAAGATTGCAATTATGAAGCGCGGGGAGAAAACACGCGCTGGCGCGGAGGAACTGCATGACACGGACAGGGAGACAATCCAGGCCAACAGGGCGATAAAGAAACTATGGAAGGTGCTGGAGGATATCACGGCGCGCCTAAATTCGCTGGACAAAGGGCGGTAAGGCAAGGCCTCCGGGAGGCCCGATCTTTTTTGCCTGCGGCAGGCCAAATTTGGCGGATCACGCGCAAGGCGAATGGATGCCAGGGTACTGTCCAAAATCGCGGATCTTGGCCAACCAATTCAACCCATATGCGCCAGATCACCGTATCTGGACAGGACAGTCAGACATCTGCGAACGCCTCCAGCATGGCCGCCATCAGCACGTGCAGCCTAGTCGAAGTCGGGTAATCCAGCAAGGCCGACTTGCACTCCCCTATGGCCTCGTCCCTGTCGACCTCGCATCCCATCAAAAAGGCCACACAAAAGCGTGTCGTGACATCGAGGCGATCCTTCGTAAATCCCTCCCCCACCAGTCGCCGCCCCTCCTCCAAGCGGCCGTCCTCGTACAGGCGCAGCCCCCTGGTGGCAATGGATTTCGGATTATCCGGCTCGATTGCCAGTGCAGCATCCAGCGCCTCGTCGCACTCATGCATCCGGCCTATGTCGTGCATCACGTAGGCCCTGCTACGGTAGGCATCCGCGTCCTTGGGGTCGAGTTCCAACTTGCCATCGATTGATGCCAACGTTTGCTCCAGCATGGTGGGCATGCGGGGGCCGATTGTGGCATCCCAGCGGGATTTCCTCGGAAACGAGTACGAGTGCGCGTTCTCCGATGCGAACGTTTCAATGAGCTTCCTTGCGCGCAGCCCCAGCCTGTCTCCGGATCCAGACGACCACGTGCCAGCAAGTTCCCGGGGGACCGGCGCGGCGCGGCGGCCGGACGGGTCGTCGTGGCCGCCTATGCGGTACAGGATCATGTCCAGGATGCGGCGTTCTTCGGGATCTTCGTCGTCCATGTCCACGCAGACGCCGAGATCGATAAGCGGCTCGTCGACCATGCCGAACTTGTCTTGCGCCTTGGCCCTCACGTAGCACGCCCTGAACATGGCGTCGTACGCGTTCACCGCCTTGGCGGCGGCAGCGTCTACCAGATCGTCCCGCTTCATTTCCCGCGCCGCGTTCATTCCAGTACAGTGCATGTGGATTACCATGTCTGCAAGGACCAGTGCCTCGTAGCATGCGTCAATCGTCTTTTCGTACCTGCCGAGCTTGTAGAGCGCCATCCCTACCAGCGCGTGCGCTTCCGGGTCGTCGGATTTGCGCTTGGCCATCCTCCTGAAGATCCGGAGCGCCTTCTCGTACTTTCCCTGCCTGTACAGTTTGATGCCCACGTTGATGCCCGACACGGTCGCGTACACGTGGAACGGGTTAATAAACAGAGCCCTGGGCGGATCCGTCATCTTGGCGATGGGTGCTTCGCGTTAACTGTCTGGAGGTGGCATGCGCCAAAAGGACGGCCGTCTGGCTTGGTCCGCACCAAGGCCATTTGCAGTATGTCATGATGAGTCCTGCATGGTATCGTCCAACACCAAACAGAGTGATCCAGCAAACCCGTCTGCATCATGCCCGGCGTGCTTTGCCAAGGAGCGCCTGTGGGGAAATCTTTTTGCGCTTTCGCGTAAACCGGATCGCCACACCAAGGTGTCATTGGAATGATGCAAAATGCATGACATGCGCTTGGCGCATATTATGCATTCCTGCGAGCCTAGACACGGAATGCACCACTCCATGCTCAGGCCGCAGGAAAATCCCGCCTGATGGACGGAGTCAGAGCCAATAAAGCGTGTGTAAATGGACACCAAATAAGCCGAAAGAACTAAGATTTGAGCAACGCCAAGCAGGCCTAAAGATTCAGATGATACGAATTAATCTTTTTAAGAAACGGTACACACACGTACTTCATGTCATTGGAAGAATTCCAAAAGGCGTTGCACAAGTGTCGCACAACACTCAAGGCGTGCGAGCATGAAAGCGACTATGCCTCATTGCACAGTTACATGGACATGGAACGACTACTGTGCCATTCCTGCTGGAACAAAGAAAAGCCTGTACGCATGGATGCCGACACGGTGAAGATATTCCGGCCCAACCAGATACGCGCGGTACGTCTGCGGTGCCTGCGGTGCGGCACGGACGTCACGAAACAAAATAACTGCACAAGGTGCTTTCCGGCGGGCTAGGTGACCAACTTGGGTTGGGCTGACAGCGCCGGCGCCTTGCCATTTGCCAGAACCACTGTCATTCCAGAATGATCACGCGCCAGTCAGGATAAATCCGGGCACTGTTCAAAATTGAACAGAGCCGCCATGGGGGCAGTACCCTTGTTGGCCTGCCTGCATTCTTGTCAGATTTGACTTGAATCAAGGTACATTTCGCTTGGCTGGGCCACGTGGACATACACCAGTCAGGATTCGATGGCCTCGATGGCTTCACGCGCGATGGCCGCTACTTCTGGATTGGTGGTTCTCTTTTCAATCTCGCGAAGTTTTTCTATGTTTCCCATGCCATGCATGCAAACGGCATTCTAATAAACTTCTTTGCGGCAGCGCCTGCAGGTGTGGCGGCACGGACGTCACGAAACAAAAGAACTGCACAAGGTGCTTTCCGGCTGGCTAGGTGACCAACTTGGGTTGGGCTGACAGTACCGGCGCCTGCCATTTGCCAGAACCACGTGTCATTCCAAAACGATCACGCGCCAGTCAGGATAAATCCGGGCACTGTTCAAAATTGAACAGAGCCGCCATGGGGGCAGTACCCTTGTTGGCCTGCCTGCATTCTTGTCAGATTTGACTTGAATCAAGGTACATTTCGCTTGGCTGGGCCACGTGGACATACACCAGTCAGGATTCGATGGCCTCGATGGCTTCACGCGCGATGGCCGCTACTTCTGGATTGGTGGTTCTCTTTTCAATCTCGCGAAGTTTTTCTATGTTTCCCATGCCATGCATGCAAACGGCATTCTAATAAACTTCTTTGCGGCAGCGCCTGCAGGTGTGGCGGCACGGACGTCACGAAACAAAAGAACTGCACAAGGTGCTTTCCGGCTGGCTAGGTGACCAACTTGGGTTGGGCTGACAGTACCGGCGCCTGCCATTTGCCAGAACCACGTGTCATTCCAAAACGATCACGCGCCAGTCAGGATAAATCCGGGCACTGTTCAAAATTGAACAGAGCCGCCATGGGGGCAGTACCCTTGTTGGCCTGCCTGCATTCTTGTCAGATTTGACTTGAATCAAGGTACATTTCGCTTGGCTGGGCCACGTGGACATACACCAGTCAGGATTCGATGGCCTCGATGGCTTCACGCGCGATGGCCGCTACTTCTGGATTGGTGGTTCTCTTTTCAATCTCGCGAAGTTTTTCTATGTTTCCCATGCCATGCATGCAAACGGCATTCTAATAAACTTCTTTGCGGCAGCGCCTGCAGGTGTGGCGGCACGGACGTCACGAAACAAAAGAACTGCACAAGGTGCTTTCCGGCTGGCTAGATGGCCAACTTGGGTTGGGCTGACAGTACCGGCGCCTGCCATTTGCCAGAACCACGTGTCATTCCAAAACGATCACGCGCCAGTCAGGATAAATCCGGGCACTGTTCAAAATTGTGGATCTGACCAAATTCAATCCAACCGATGCATGTCAGATCACCCGAATTGAACAGAGCCACGCTGACTGGCACGTCATGAAGGATCCGCGCTTTCGAGGCCTGCACCTCATAACCTACCTTGACGATGCATCCAGGTGCGTGACATGTGCTAGATTGTTCAAGGAAGCCACGTCAGAAAATGCAGTCATGGCGCTCAGGCAGGCCATCAAGGAGTTTGGAACCCCTGCCACCATACTGTCAGACAACGGGTCAGCGTTATCTTGGAATTCCCGGGTCCGTGGCCATCGGCACGGGGAGCGTGCCTGAATGTGTGCGGGTGGCGTGAGTTTTTGAAATGGGAAGAAGGCAGTGTATGTTGGGGGTTGCTTATCCAAATCCAAACTGATTCTGCTTTTCATGCATGCATACTAGCACTTTCCCTACAAGATCCCTTATTTCTTCAGGGATTTCCTCAAACCGGTATTCGAATTCATCTTCGAGCTCATCCATATCATGTCTGTATTGTGCCAGTTGCGAGCCGACGCCTCCTATGGATTCGATCCCCTGGCAGTGTTCTAGGCTCCATTTCCACGTACTCAGGAGCTCGTCGTCCGGTTCAGAGCCGAGGCCGGCGAAATACGCCACCCCTCCTGTCACTCCTGCAATTACAACAATGGCAACTATGATAGCAATTGGGTTCATGATGTTCTTACAAACCATGGATTATCCTGCCATTATATTTAATGACGCACAAACATGCGTTCGGCTCGGCGTGAGAACCTGCACGCGGCCATACCATGACGAGGATTCCTGGAAAGCCATGGTGTTCTTGACTACATGGCCTTGCAGGGCGTTGGCGATCCCCTAAAGGCTCTGGTCAAAATTGTGGATCTGACCAAATTCAATCCAACCGATGCATGTCAGATCACCCGAATTGAACAGAGCCTGAATCCGGGCACTGTTCAAAATTGAACAGAGCCGCCATGGGGGCCGTACCCTTGTTGGCCTGCCTGCATTCTTGTCAGATTTGACTTAGATCAAGTACATTTCGCTTGGCTGAGCCGTGTAGCATAGCATCCGTCAGGATTCGATGGCCTCGATGGCTTCACGCACGACGGCGGCCACTTCTGGATCGGTGGTTCTCTTTTCAATCTCGCGAAGTTTGTCTATGTTTGCCATGCCATACATGCAAACGACATTCTAATAAACTTCTTTGTGGCGGCGCCTGCAGGCATGGCGGCGCGTTTTACCGCAGGCTTGGCGCATGTGCCGTCACGGACTTTGCGGATGCGCTTCACGGGACGTCGGCATGCAACGCCGCCCTGCATGGTTGCCTGAAAGGGGTCGGGCTGGCGCGTCAATGCCACCCATTCTCTTGTTCCACGTCGTCGAGTTTTTGCTGCATCCCGGCCAGGCGTCGTGGGTTTTCCTCTGACTCCAGTCGCCTTTCTTCTGCCTCCCATTGCCGATCCTTCTCTTCCCGCCGCCTCAAATAATCTTCGTGGCACGGCTGGCAATACGGATTGCCATACAGGTGCGGCCTGCTCCAACAGTTTGCGCACCGGCCGTCGCGGTCTGCACGCCCGCGGACGTCATCAGCAATGCCGCGCCTGCACCTGCCAAAGCATCGTGGATGCCTGCATGCGTGGTTTTGGCAAACCTGCGCAGTTGCCGACGTGGTGCCGTTGAGGCACACCAGGCACGAATGCTTCTTGCAATGCCTGTTGTGAAAGCCTCCCCTGTACCCAATTACCGCGGAGTTGCAATACGCGCATTTGTGCCGCTTGCATGACCGGGCGCCTTTTCGTGCTCTCCCTTCCGGTACGGTTCGATGCCCGCGTTGATGCCCGACACGGTCGCGTACACGTGGGACGCGTTAATAAACAGAGCCCTGGATGATTCTGTAACGTTGTAGTGATACGGATCTTCTCTGGGTTGAAAGACAGCCCTAAAACGCGGCCCCGGTCACCGTCACGTTGATCACCCGGAAATTGTTCTTGCCAAAGTCACCTGTCGAGGTGATGTTGACTGCGTACCCGGTCTTGCCGGAGTAATCCACGGATGGCTTTATCATCAGGTCATCTCTGTCGATTACAAAGAGGGCGGAATCAGCGCCGGATCCTATGCCGTATACTGGATACTGACGGTCAAGGATCTGGTTCTGCGCGGCGATGTTCCCGATCTTCATTGCACCGCTGTCGATGTCAATGGACGCGTTGTCCAAGACGATGTACCAGTTGCCCAAGTTTTGGCTGAAGGAAGAGGCGCCGTGGAACATAGCTAACATGTCTGTCATGCCCGAGACGTCCCAAGAGGAGAGGTCGCCGTTGAAAGAGTCTGCCTCGTAAAACATACGGAGCGTACGGAATACTGATGAGACATCCCACGTGGAGATATTTCCATTGAATGAGTCAGCGCCACTGAACATAGCGAACATGTCCGTCACGCTCGAGACGTCCCAAGAGGAGAGGTCGCTGTTGAAGGAATGGGCATCATTAAACATCCCACCCATGTACGTCACGCCCGAGACGTCCCAAGAGGAGAGGTCGCTGTTGAAGCGGGAGGCGCCGTTGAACATCCCACCCATGCCCGTCACGCTCGAGACGTCCCAAGAGGAGAGGTCGGAGTTGAAGCGGGAGCTGTGGAACATTTGATGCATGCTGGTCACAGACGAGACGTCCCAAGAGGAGAGGTCGGAGTTGAAGCGGGAGCCGTGGAACATGTCTGACATGTCAGTCACGCCCGAGACGTCCCAAGAGGAGAGGTCGCTGTTGAAAGAATCTGCAAAGGAAAACATTCCAGACATGTCCGTCACGCCCGAGACGTCCCAAGAGGAGAGGTCGGAGTTAAAGCGGGAGGCGTCTTGGAACATGCCTGACATGTCCGTCACGCCCGAGACGTCCCAAGAGGAGAGATTACTGTTGAAGGAATTTGTGTCGAAAAACATCTTTGACATGTCCGTCACGCCCGAGACGTCCCATTCAGAAAGATCGCTGCTGAAGGAATAGGTCCTGGCGAACATATGAGACATGTACGTCACGCCCGAGACGTCCCAAGAGGAGAGGTCGCCGTTGAAGCGGGAGCTGAGGAACATATATGACATGTCCGTCACGCCCGAGACGTCCCAAGAGGAGAGGTCGGAGTTGAAGCGGAAGACACCGTGGAACATGTCTGACATGTCCGTAACATGTGATACGTCCCACTTGGATATGCTGCCGTTGAAGCTGGAAGCACCGTAGAACATTCCAGACATGTCCGTCACGCCCGAGACGTCCCAAGAGGAGAGGTCGCCGTTGAAATGGTGGGCATAGTGGAACATGTCAGACATATCGTTAACTTTTGAGACGTCCCACTCTGATATGTCGCCGTTGAAGCTGGAGGCATAGTAGAAAGGTACCGATGGTGCACTCGAGATACCGCCTCCACCAGGGGCATCCCCCACCAAGCCTCCGGTGAACATTCCAGACATGTCCGTCACGTTGGATACGTCCCACTTGGAGAGATCTCTGTTGAAGGAGAAGGCGCCGTGGAACATGTCTGACATGTCCGTAACGTGCGATACGTCCCATTCGGATACGTCACCGTTGAAGCTGGAAGCATCGTGGAACATACCAGACATGTCCGTCACGTCCGACAGGTCGATGGAGTCGGCAGCATTGTAGGCCATGTTGCTTGCACCGTTAAACGCCGAGTTCATGGATGCCCACGAGGCATCACCCCACTGTTCTATGGACTGCAGCTTGGGCGCGTTATTCTGGTTCCCGTTGAGGTAGATTCGCTCAAAGTTACCCGTGATGGCTACGGTGTAGGTTCCGGTGCCCTCGTACGCGTGGATTTGATCCCCCGTGACGTTGGGAGACGTGGTGCCGTCGCCCCAGGATACGGTGTAAGTGCCGGTTGCGTTACCCACCGGGATGGTTATCGATTCGTTTGGCGAGGTAGTCCTCCAAGTGGTAACGAATGGCCTGTCGCCTGTTTTGGACACATCCGGACTGTTGGTTCCTCCTGCTTTTTCCGACGCCGGTTGCTTTGACGAAAGATTCTCACGGGGCACATCAGACGGCAGTACGAATCCGCGCCGTTCCAGCACATCCACCGATTCTGCAAAGACGCATGCCGGATTCCCTGACGGAGATGCCATCAGGACTCGGCTGTCGGAGCATGCGACTTTGTCTGTAGTGATACCGTCGCGCACATGTGCGAGCGGGGGAGGGATAGTTCCGGCATCCACAGGCTTTTCCGCATCGGGCATGACTGGTGGGCCAGCGTCAATTTGCATGATCTGGACTGCACTGCAGGCATATGACGAGACTAGGATGTACGTAAGGCCGCCAGCCTCGTGGATTGCAATCTCCATTGGATCGTCAAGTTCAAAGTCACCGCCGTCCCGGATAGTCACGGCCGCCGCGGGGCGGGCAGGATCGGTGATGTCTATTATCTGGACGGCGTCGTCGCCGCGTGCCGCGACTATGGCGTACGCGCGGCCGCCTGCCTCGTGGATTGCAATGTGTACTGGATCGTCAAGTTCAAAGTCACCGCCGTCCCGAATAGTCGCGGCCGCCGCGGGGCGGGCAGGATCGGTGATGTCTATTATCTGGACGGCGTCGTCATAGGATGACGCGACTAGGGCGTACGCGCGGCCGCCTGCCTCGTAGATTGCAATGTGTACTGGGAAGCCAAGTTCAAAGCCCCAGTCATCCTTGGCTATCGCGACCGCCGACGGGTTGGCCGGATCGGTGATGTCTATTATCTGGACGGCGTCGCTATTGGATATTGTAGCTAGAGCGTATGCGCGGCCGTCTGCCTTATGGATTGCAATGCCCCATATGCTGCCAGGCAAAGCCATGTCGTCCCTGACTGCCGCGACCGCCGACGGGTTGGCCGGATCTGTGATGTCAATGAACTGGACCCCATCAATACTGTCTGCCGCAACCAAAGCGTACGCGTGGCCGTCGGCCTCGTGGATTATGATGTCCCCCACGCCACCAATCTTAAAGTCGCCGCCATGCCGGATCGTACTTACCGCCGCAGGGTTTGCCGGATCGGTAATGTCAAGGATTTGAAGAATAGCGCCCCCGTCTGACTTGACTACGGCGTACGCGCGGCCGCCGGCCTCGTGGACTGCAACATCCTGCACGTTGGGAAGCACGAAGTCGCCACCGTGCAGAATTATTGCCGACGACGACGGGTTTGCCGGATCGGTGATATTGATGATTTGGAGTGCATCAGCACTATTTACCACAACTAGTGCGTACGCGCGGCCGCCGGCCTCATATACTGCAATGGCATCTGCAGCAACAAGTACAAAGTCGCCTCCATCCCGGATCGTCGCGATCGGGGTAATCCCAATATCGGATTCTGTAAAGGTAAGGTTGGGCAATATTGCTGGCGCATTGCATTCGACTTCGGGTGGGGGATCCAAAACCGTGCCAAAGGCCGGCAACGGCGACCCAAGATTTGCCATGAACGATTCCGCATCGCCAAGATGCGCGAGTGCAAGGATGGCTGCAAGCATCACGAGGACAGACACGATTCCCATAATCATCTTGTGGTGATATTTGCGGAACAGCGCGGTACGGACTTTGTGCATCCAAAAGACGCATCCTCGCAGAACCGGTGTGGAACCCAAGGCGAGGATATTGGCGGCTTGCAACACGTTCCTACCAATCTGTAACGGATATAAGGGATCATAAGAAAATCATGCTTCCGGCTCAAGTTTGGCATTCTAAAATTTGCCAACAGGGAATGCGGAATGCTGCACCAATGCCGACTAGCAAAAATTTGTGAGCAAACAATCTGCATGCCAAAAAACACGCAGATCAGCATTCCTACTCTCAAGACAGTTTGAGCGTTACACCGGGACAGACGCCGTGAAGCCACGATAT